>CAVRFN010000049.1:0-418603 GCA_963720345.1 uncultured Actinomycetota bacterium | reverse complement strand
CTGACAGCCCACTACCGCGTTCCTACCTGTTGTCGGCCCGCCTCACCTCTCCAGGGGGCGGGCCCGATCACCCCTCGGGGTGTTTCTCATCGGCAGAAACCGCGCCGAGGGTGACCTTCCGCAACTGCCTGGCCGCAGCATGGTGCAGGGTGTCGTGGAGGGCCACAAAGTATTTCGGGAGTCAAACATCGGCCACAGCAAATTGGTCAATGGGCGTCAATTTCGGAAGCCGCGCGGCGGTCGAGGGCCTGGCGGGACGGCTCGGACTGTGATTGGGGTACGGAATCTGGTTGGCGTACGTTGCGTACGGAGCCCCAAACCGCAGGCGAGGCGATTTTGGATTCCTCCGAAAACCGCCTCTGACCTGACGTTTATCTGGTCGGGCTGACAGGATTTGAACCTGCGACCACTTGACCCCCAGTCAAGTGCGCTACCAAACTGCGCCACAGCCCGCGGTGCTGCCGGGATCGCCGGCAGCAGGTCGAAAGCCTACCGCAGACCCCGCGTCTCCTTCTAAACGGTCAGCAGCCGCCACAGCCCGATCAGGCCGACCACAACGATCACCGCACGCAGTGCATTCGGCGACAACCGTCGCCCGTAGTGCGCGCCGAGGAACCCGCCGATCAGCGACCCCACCGCGATCAATCCAGCGGCCGCCCAGCTGATCCGATCGAACGCGACAACGGTGTACGCCACTGCCGCAACGATATTCACCACTAGCGACAGCAGATTCTTGGCCGCGTTCATCCGTTGCATATCCTCGGGAAGCAACGCGCCCATCGCGGCGATCAGCATGATTCCCTGTGCGGCGGTGAAGTATCCCCCGTAGACGCCGACCGCGAAGGTCGCGACGACGAGCATCACCATCTTCCGAGGCGATACATGCTCCGCCGATTCCCCGGCCGCCTCCGACCGCCGGCGGGCCCATTCTTGAATCCGCGGGCCAACCACCACCAGCACCAGGGCGAGAATCAGCAGCACTGGCACGACCTGCTGGAACACCTTCTCCGGCAGGTGCAGCAGTAGCCACGCGCCCAGTCCTGCGCCGACGAAGGAGGCCGGAAGCTGCCACCTCAGCCGACTCCACTGGCCACGCAGTTCGCGCCGGTAACCCCATGTTCCCGACGCGCTTCCCGCGACCAGACCGACGGCATTGGACATCGTCGAGGTCACCGGTGGATAGCCCAGCGCGACCAGCGTGGGGAACGTGATGAGGGTTCCTGACCCGACGACCGCGTTGATCGCGCCTGCCCCGACGCCCGCCAGCGCGATCAGGATCATGTCGATAACGGGCACTTGACCAACGATATCCGGCCACAAATCCGTGACGGTCCCCGTGCCTGGCGGCGTTTCGCGCACCACCGTTCGGCCGAATAGGAGCCGGTTATTGCGCTCAGGGCTTTGACCAAGCGCCCAGTCACGACCCTGTATGCAATTTTCAGCGCTAGTGCCCGCGACTCAATGCCTGATCAGCGCGCCTCGTCGACGGGTCGGCTTGTTCTGTCTCGGCTTCTGACTCCTAGAGTTCGGCGGGCACGAAGGCGGGTGCCCACGAAGCAACGTGCCGAGCAGGTTTGCACTCAGCGTGATTTTGACCCGCGCTTCTCGCGCACCCGGACGTTGATCCGGATCGGACTGCCTTCGAATCCGAACGTCTCACGCAACCGCCGCTCCAGGAAACGTCGGTAGCCGGCCTCGAGGAAACCGGTGGTGAACAGCACAAACGTCGGCGGCCTCGCGGTCGCCTGGGTGGCGAACAGGATCCTTGGCTGCTTACCGCCGCGCACCGGCGGCGGGGTGGCGGCCACGATTTCCTTGAAGAACGTGTTCAGCCGACCCGTGGGCACCCGGGTGTCCCACGATCCCAGCGCCGTCTCCAGGGCCGGCACCAGCTTCTGCACCGCCCTGCCCGTCATCGCCGAGATATTGACCCGGGGCGCCCACTTCAAGTTGGCGAGCTCCCGGTCGATCTCGCGCTCCAACAGGTAGTGGCGGTCCTCGTCGACCAGGTCCCACTTGTTGAACGCGAGCACCAACGCCCGGCCGGCCTCGATCACCATCGTCAGCACGCGCTGGTCCTGCTCGGTCAGTGGCTGCGACGCGTCGATCAACACGATCGCCACCTCCGCGGCATCGATCGCACCGTGCGTACGCACCGAGGCGTAGAACTCATGCCCGCTGGCCTGCCCCACTTTGCGCCGCAGGCCGGCCGTGTCGACGAATCGCCAGACCTTGCCGTCCATCTCGATCAGCGAGTCGACCGGATCCACGGTCGTGCCAGCGACATCATGGACCACCGAACGTTCTTCTGCGGCAAGGCGGTTCAACAGGGAGCTCTTGCCGACATTCGGCTTGCCCACCAGTGCGACGCGGCGCGGACCTCCCCCGCCCGACGACATCTCCGACACCGTCGGCATCACGTCGATCAACTTGTCCAGCAGGTCGGCCACTCCGCGGCCGTGTATCGCGCTGACCGGATGCGGTTCCCCCAGCCCCAGCGACCACAACTCTGAGGCCTCGGCTTCTCCCCGCTCTGAGTCAACCTTGTTGGCCGCCAAGAACACCGGCTTGCCGGAGCGCTGCAGCAGCTTGCGCCGCCGCCTCGTCGGCCGCCGTCGCCCCCACCACCGCGTCGACCACGAAGATGATCGCGTCCGCGGTACGCATCGCGACCGACGCCTGCTCGGCAACGAGCTGTTGCAGTCCCTTGGCGTCGGGCTCCCAACCCCCGGTGTCCTGCACGACGAAGCGCCGTCCCAGCCAGTTCGCGTCGTAGGACACCCGATCCCGCGTCACACCCGGAACGTCCTGCACCACCGCCTCGCGGCGACCCAGAATCCGGTTGACCAGCGTCGACTTACCGACGTTCGGCCGGCCGACCACTGCCACCACCGGTGGCGGCGCGGCGGCCTCCTCGATCGCCTCCGCGACGTCCTCTGCCCCGAGTTCCCAATCGCTCTCGTCGGCCCACGTGCCATCCGTCATCTCGAAGCACCGGCGCGCTGCAGGGCAAGGTCGGTCAGGTGCGCGATCACCTCGGACTCGGTCATGTCACTGGTGTCGACCACCACCGCGTCGTCCGCAGCTCGCAACGGTGACACCGCGCGGGTGGAATCGAGGTGGTCCCGTCGCTCCACATCCGCGAGCACCGCCTCGTAGTCGTCATCTAGACCGGACGCGACGTTCTGGTCGTTACGTCGCCGCGCCCGCTCTTCGGCCGACGCCGTGAGAAAGATCTTCAGATCCGCATCGGGCAGCACGACTGTGCCGATATCGCGGCCCTCGACCACGACGCTGCCCGGTCCCGCCGCGAGCTCACGCTGAAGCCCGACCAGCCGCGCCCGCACCGCCGGCACCGCCGACACCGCGGACACCGCCGTGGTCACCTCGCCGCCACGGATCTCACGCGAAACATCTTCTGCGTCAAGGTAAGCCTTGTCCTCATCGGGGTCGTAGCCCACCGACAACGGGACATCCGCCGCAGCCATCTCGATCGCCGGCGTGTCGGCCAGGTCGACGCCCGCCCGCACCACCGCCAGGGTGACGATGCGGTACATCGCGCCGGTGTCCAGATAGCGCGCACTCAGTGATCGTGCCAAACCCCGCGAGACCGAAGACTTTCCGGTTCCGGCAGGGCCATCGACGGCGATCACCAGCGACGTGCTCACATGCCCACCGCCTTGTACAAAGATCCGATCTCCTTCTGGCTCAGCACCCGGATGCTGCCCGGTCGCTGATCGCCCAACGACACCGGGCCGATATCAGTGCGCACCAACTCTTTCACCGGAAACCCGACAGCGGCCAGCATCCGTCGCACGATCCGCTTGCGGCCCTCGTGCAGCGTCACCCGCACCAGCGTCTTGCCCGGCACGGTGTCCACCACTGCGAAGTCGTCGAGATGTGCGGGGCCGTCGTCCAGCTCGATCCCGTCGCGCAGCTTGCGGCCCAGCCCGCGCGGCACGGCGCCGAGCACCGTCGCCAGGTAGGTCTTGGGCACCTCGTATGACGGATGCATCAAGCGGTGCGCGAGCTCACCGTCGTTGGTCAACAGCAGCAGACCTTCGGTGTCGGCATCCAGACGTCCGACGTGAAACAGCTTCTTGTTCCCGCGAACCCGGTGCTCGACCAGATCCCCCACACACGGCCGACCCCGATCGTCAGACATCGTGGAGTGCATCCCCTTGGGCTTGTTGATCGCCAGATGTACCAGCGTGTCATCGACGGTCACCCGGGCGCCGTCGACCCGAATCACGGAGACGTCGGGGTCCACGCGGGTGCCCAGCTCGGTCACTATCCGGTCGTCAACCTCTACGCGGCCGTCGAGAATCATCTTCTCGGCTACCCGGCGCGACGCAATTCCGGCCTGCGACAACACCTTCTGGAGTCGCACGCCCTCGGAATCAGCCATCCGCGTCCTGATCCACGTTGAAGTTCATCGGGGCTTCTGCGGCCGGCGCGCCACTGAGCTTCATGAAACGTGGCTCTTCGCTGAGTGTTTCGCTCAGGTCGTCGATCACATCGACATCCGGAAGCAGCGGCGCAATGTCCGGAAGATCCGCCACTGACGTCAAACCGAGCCTCTCGAGGAACAGTTCGGTGGTCGCGAAAGTCACCGCGCCGGAGTCGGGGTCGACACCCGCCTCGGTGACCAGCCCGCGTGCCAGCAGAGTTCGGATGACCGCGTCGACGTTGACGCCGCGCACCGCGCTGACGCGTGCCCGCGTGACGGGCTGGCGATAGGCCACCACTGCCAGAGTCTCGAGCGCCGCGCGCGTCAGCTTGGAGCGCGATCCGTCGAGCAGCAAGCGCTCCACGTATGGCGCGAACCGGGCCCTGGTGTACATCCGCCAGCCGCCGCCCGCCTCGCGCAGGTCGATACCGCTGTCACGCGCCTTGAGCTCCTCCGCCATCAGCGCCAGCTTGGCCCCCACCCGGTAGGCGGGCTGCTCGGTCGCAGCGGCGAGCTGCTCGACCGTCACCGGCGTATCCACCACCAACAGCAGCGCCTCGAGCACCGAGCCGAGTTCAGAGTCCTCCAACTCCGGCGCGTTGGCGACATCGATGCCCAGACCGAAACCTGAGTCGAGATCGGTGTCATCGTCCGACTGCTCATCGAGGTCTGCCGGAACGTCGTTCTCCGGTGGCGTCTCGGCCGGGACGTCGGTCCAGACGTCCGTTCCGGTGTTGTCACTCATAGTGGTCTTCTTCCACCGCCGGGTGTTGATCATTGGGCCGTTCGCCGGTCCACGAAATCTGGAGTACACCAAGCGCTTCTGGTTGTTCGAATGCTACTGCCCTCGCCCGGTACAGCTCGAGCAGCGCCAGGAAACGGCCGACGATCTCGATCGGTGCCTGGCAGTCGGCCACCAGGTCGCGGAACGACGCCCATTGGCCGATCCCGCGGCCTTCCAGCAGCGCCATCAGGTTACTGACCTGCTCGGGCACCGATACCGCCACCTCGTGCAGGTGCTCGAGCCCGATGGTCGGCACCGGACGCGGTGTGAACGCCGCCGCCGCGATCTGGGCGAACGTTTCGGCGTCGACGCCGATCATGACCTCGGGCAGAAGCTCCTGGTAGCGCTCGTCGAGCGCCACCGCCCGCGGATAGCTACGCAGCGCAGCGGCCTCGAGTTCGGCGAACATCTCCGCGACATGCTTGAACGCCCGGTACTGGAGCAGCCGGGCGAACAGCAGGTCGCGCACCTCGAGCAGCGCGAGATCCTCCTCGTCGTGCACCTCGCCTGCTGGCAGCAGCCGGGCCGCCTTGAGATCGAGCAACGTCGCCGCGATAACCAGGAATGTGGTCGTCTCTTCGAGTTCGAGCTGGCGCCCGACCTCCTTGGTGTAGGCGATGAAGTCGTCGGTCACCTGGTGCAGCGCCACTTCGGTCACGTCGAGCCGATGCGCGAAGATCAGCTGCAGCAGCAGGTCGAACGGGCCCTCGAAATTGCTGAGCCGAACCTGGAAGCCCGCCTGCTGCGACTGGTTTGAATCCGATGTCGCAGTTTCGTCCGCCCCAGCCTCTGTCACTGCCTCGGTCACGCGCCGAACCGGTCAATGACCTCGCGTGCTAATGACCGATACGCTTCGGCGCCAACAGATTTCGGCGCCCAGGAGGTGATCGGCTCGCCGGCGACGCTGGTCTCGGGGAAGCGCACCGTCCGCGTGATGACAGTGTCGAACACGAGGTCGCCGAACCTCTCCAGAACTCGGGCCATTACTTCGCGGGAGTTGACGGTGCGAGGGTCGTAACGCGTGATCAGGATGCCGCCGATGGAGAGCTTCGGGTTCAGCCGGTCGTGCACCTTTTCGACGGTATCGGTCAGCAGCGCCAGTCCACGCAGCGAGAAGAACTCGCACTCTGTCGGGATGATCACCACGTCACTGCAGGCCAACCCGTTCACGGTGAGCAGCCCCAGCGACGGCTGGCAATCGATCAAAACGTAGTCGTAGCGGTCCAGCACCGGGTAGATCGCGCGGGCCAGGGACTGTTCGCGGCCCACCTCGTTGACCAGTTGGATCTCGGCGGCCGACAGGTCGATATTGCTTGGCACCAGGTCCAGATTCTTGACGCGGGTGCTGATCAGCACGTCATCGATCGACGCCCGCGGTTCGACCAGCAGGTTGTGGACGGTGTGCTCGAGTTCGTAGTGCGGCACCCCGAGGCCCGCCGACAGCGCACCCTGCGGATCGAGGTCGACCAGCAGCACGCGGCGCCCGTACTCGGCCAGGCTGGCGCCGAGGTTGATGGTCGACGTGGTCTTGCCCACCCCGCCCTTCTGATTGCACATCGCGATGACCTTGGCCGGACCATGCGTCGTTTTGGGTTCGGGCGTGGGAATCTTTCGTGGCTGACGGCCGGTAAGGCCCAGGTCGGCGGTATGACCGTCGTCGGTCATGCCAGACCGTCGCTGGTCAGGCAACGCGCAGGCATGGCAGACATCCGGGCAAGTTTAACGGGAGGTGACTGCCTGGTCTGCCAGACCCGCGGGCAACTTTTTCGACGTGATTCCGCCTAGGCTGGCGCAGGTGAGCCTCAAGCGCCGCATCCCCTTCTTGCGTTGGTCGTTCTGGCGGCTGGCGATCGGATCCCACAACATCACCAAAACCGGCCAGATCGGCGACGGACGAGAGGCGGCCGCCGCGGACTATGTGGTGGCCAATGCCCGTCGAGGCGACATCGACGACGTCATCGCCAAGATCGACCAGTTCGCCTACGAGAAGTCGTTCCTGATCAACATCGGCGACGAGAAGGGCGAGCTGCTCGACGCCGCGGTGCGTCGCGCCAACGCTGCGCTGGTGCTGGAGCTGGGCACCTATTGCGGCTACGGCTCGCTGCGGATCGCCCGCGCGGCACCTGCGGCGAAAGTGTTCTCCGTGGAGCTGTCCGCTGCCAATGCCGAGATAGCACAACGCATCTGGGACCACGCGGGAATCTCGGATCGGGTGACGTGTGTGGTGGGCACGATCGGCGACGGCGGCAAGACGCTCGATGCCCTGGCCGACGTGCACGGCTTCGCTACCGGAAAGCTGGACGTGCTGTTCGTCGACCACGACAAAGCGGCCTACCTGCCCGACCTGTTGAGCATCCTGGACCGCGGCTGGCTGCACCGGGGATCGCTCGTGGTCGCAGACAACATGCTGATCCCCGGCTCCCCCAAGTACCGCGCATACATGCGCGAGCAGCAGGACAAGCTCTTCGCCACCTCCGAGCACAAGACGCATGGCGAGTATCAGACGCTGGCGCCCGACCTCGTCCTCGAGTCGGAGTATCTGGGCGACTGACTCAGGTTCACTGCGCCCGCGGATGGGCTCCGGCCCAGACCTCTCGCAGGGCTGTCACGGTCACCATCGTGTAGATCTGCGTCGTGGTGACCGACGCGTGACCGAGCAGTTCCTGGACCACGCGGACGTCGGCGCCGCCGTCGAGCAGATGCGTGGCGAACGAATGGCGCAGCACGTGTGGCGACACCGCGGACGTGATGCCAGCCCGTTCGGCGGAGTCCTGAAGCACCTGCCATGCGCTCTGGCGCGAGAGCCGTCCGCCCCTGGCGTTGAGGAATATCGCCGGGGTCCCGCGCCCGCGGCGCGCCAGCTCAGGGCGTCCGCGCACGAAGTAGGCGTCCAAAGCGGTGACCGCTGGTCGGCCGACGGGCACCAGCCGCTGCTTGCCGCCCTTACCTCGCAACAGCACCGACCGTGCCCGGGTATCGATGTCGTCGACGTCGAGGCCGACGGCCTCCGAGATCCTCGCCCCGGTCGAGTAGAGCAATTCGAGCAGCGCCCGGTTTCGCAGCGTGAGCGGCCCGTCGGCCTCGCTGTCGCCACCGGCCCCGTCCAACAGGGCCAGCACCTCGTCGATGGTCAGGCTCTTGGGCAGCCGCCGGCTCGGTGTCGGCGGTTTGACCGCCGAAGCGACGTTGAGCGCGGTGAGACCCTCCGCCTCGGCGAAGCGGTGCAGCCCACGGACCGCGATCAGGGCACGCGCGGCCGATACCGCCGACAGTGGGACGGTTCCTGCGTCGGGATCACCGCGACGCAGGGCGACCAGGAAGTCGCTGACGTCGGACTCGGTCACCTTCGCCAAGTCGTCGATGCCACGCAGCGCGAGGTGTCCGGAGTAGCGCCGCAGGTCCCGCCGGTAGGAGCTCAACGTGTTGGCCGCGACGCCGCGCTCGATGGTCAGGTGGTCGAGGTAGCCCTGGATCTGGTCATCGAGGGCCGACCGAAAAGTCGTCATCAGTGATCCTTCCTGTCTCGGAAGGATGTCGGCCGGTCGGTCCACCGCGCATCGACGGGTCTCAGTGCGTCCGTGTTCGGCATCGCGTGCGCAGCCAGAATTCCAGCCACCGCAATGGAATTCACTATTTCACCGTTGAAAACCATCCGGACGGCGTCGACCAATGGGAACCATTCCAGGCGTATGTCGGCTTCCTCGTCGTGGGCATCCGGCCTGCCGGCGTCCGACAGTACCGTCGCCCGGTACACCCGCACGCTCTCGTCGCTGTACCCCGGCGCAGTGTCTAGGTCCACCAGCACCCGCCAGTCCTGGGCGGCAAGACCTGCTTCTTCCTGCAGTTCACGGGCGGCGGTCAGGTGCGGCGGTTCGCCACCGACGTCGAGCAGCCCCGCGGGAAGTTCCCACAGTCGCCTGCCGAAGGGCTGCCGGTATTGATACACCAACGCGACGTTGTCCTCTTCGTCGATCGCCAGCACGGCCACCGCGCCGAAGTGCTCGAGGACTTCCCTCTTCGCGATGTTACCGCCGGGCATGCGCACATAATCGGTGCGTAATGCGAAAATACTTCCGACGTAAATGGTTTCGGAGTCAACCGTCTCGAAATCGTGCTCAGCCACGGGCTTCAGTTTTTTGCAGCTCGGTATCGCGCAGCGGTTGCCCGACCTCCTCGGCATGCTCTGAACCGTTGGCGTGCTCAGGAATGTCCATCCCCGGCAGTCGCTCCTCGGCCTTGTAGCTCAGCGCCGCGCCGACGAACGCGACGAACAGCGGATGCGGGCGGGTGGGCCTGCTCTTCAGCTCCGGGTGCGCCTGGGTGCCGACGAGGAACGGGTGAACATCGGCGGCGTACTCGACGAACTCGACGAGGTGACCGTCGGGCGACGTCCCGCTGAACCGCAGCCCGCTTTCTGCGATACGGTCGCGGTAGGAATTGTTGACTTCGTAGCGGTGGCGGTGCCGCTCGGACACCTCTCTCGCCCCGTACGCCTGCGCCACAATGGAATTGGGCGCCAACACAGCCGGGTAGGCACCGAGGCGCATGGTACCGCCGAGGTCGGCCTCGCCGGCGACGGCATCACGCTGATCGGCCATCGTGGAGATGACAGGATCGGGCGTCTTCGGATCGAACTCCGCGGAGTTGGCCTCGGTGATCCCCACCGAGCGCGCCGCCTCGATGACAATGCACTGCAATCCGAGGCATAGCCCGAAGACCGGCAGACGCCGCTTGCGCGCGTAGCGGATGGCGCCGATCTTGCCCTCGATGCCGCGGATGCCGAACCCGCCCGGAATCAAGATGCCGTGGACGTCGGCGAGTGCGGCCGCCGCACCGCTTTCGGTTTCGCAGTCGTCGGAGGCCACCCACCTCATCTCGACCTTGGCGTGGTGGGCGAAGCCGCCGGCGCGAAGCGCCTCGGCCACCGACAGGTAGGCGTCGGAGAGGTCGATGTACTTGCCCACCAGCGCGATTCGCACCGTCTCGCGGGGTTCGTGCACGCGGTGCAGCAGGTCGTTCCACTGCGTCCAGTCCACGTCGCGGAACGGCAGGTTGAGTCGACGCACCACGTAGGCGTCCAACTCCTCACGGTGCAGGACCTTGGGGATGTCGTAGATCGACGGCGCGTCCGGTGTGGAAATCACCCCGTCGATGTCCACATCGCACATCAGGGCGATCTTGTTCTTCAACGGTTCGGGCACATCGCGGTCGCAGCGCAGAATCAACGCGTCCGGGCTGATGCCGATGCTGCGCAGGGCGGCCACCGAGTGCTGCGTCGGCTTGGTCTTCAGCTCGCCGGACGGCGCCATGTACGGCACCAGTGAGCAGTGCAGGAAGAAGCAGTTCTCGCGGCCCACCTCGTGCCGCACCTGGCGGGCGGCCTCCAAGAACGGCAGTGATTCGATGTCGCCGACGGTGCCGCCGATCTCGGTGATCACCACGTCGGGGCGGTGCCCGGCGGGATCCGGCTCGGCCATCTCCAGGATTCGGCGCTTGATCTCATCGGTGATGTGCGGGATGACCTGCACGGTGTCGCCGAGGTACTCGCCGCGGCGCTCCTTGGCGATCACCGATGAATACACTTGCCCCGTCGTGACATTCGCCGACCCGTACAGATTGCGATCCAGGAACCGCTCGTAGTGACCGACGTCGAGGTCGGTCTCGGCGCCGTCCTCGGTCACGAACACCTCGCCGTGCTGGAACGGGTTCATGGTTCCAGGGTCGACGTTGAGGTAGGGGTCCAGCTTCTGCATCGTCACCTGTAGGCCACGCGCCGTCAGCAACTGTCCGAGGCTGGATGCGGTCAGGCCCTTCCCGAGGGAGGAAACCACGCCACCCGTGACGAACATGTGCTTGGTGGGGGCTTGCGGGTGCTTGCGTAGCGCTGGCAAGAGCAACCTCCGTGACTACGCGGCAGGGGCTCGCTGTGAATAGCTGGGGCCTGCCGACCCACGGAACTTAACCCTAACACCGACGCCGACAAGCCGTGGCTGGCGCGCCGTCGGTTGGGCCCCCGCGTGCAACGGGATTATTGCGGGATGGTTACCGACGCGGCGCCTTGACCGATGCCGTACGGACCGGGCTTGCCACCGGCGGCCAGGGCGCCGAGAGCCAGCACCGAGGTCAGCCGGCCGGACTCCAAGTCGATGTCGTCGACGGTGCTGACCGCGGTGCTCAGCGAGGCGTCAGACCTCGCCACGGCCACCGCGGCGGTACCGGAGGCCGACCCGTCGCGCCCCACCAGAATGGTCCCGGAGCCGTGCGGTGCCATGCCGGCCGCGAACCTGGCGACCGTGGATCCCTGGTTCCCGGCATCGTCGGGCAGGGCACCGCCCGTCACGATCAGTGCGGTGTTGGCCGCGCCGACGCGCTCGTTGCCGTAGGTGATGAAGCCGGTGTCGCGCAGCGTCGCCAGCACGGTGTCACGCTGTGTGTCGTCGACGACCGACACCTTCGGGTCCCGGTTGATCAGCAGGCTGATGCCGAGCAGATCGCCGGCCTGCGAGCCCTGGTCCACCGAAGTGGTGCTCAGCTGTTTCCCCGCGGGCACGATCGGCGAGTTCACCACCGACAGCAGCTTCTCGGACGAATTGGCGTTGACGAACTCGGGCGTCAGCCCCACGGTCCCAGTGACCGTTCCGCCGGCCTCGCTGACCAGGCGTGTCAACGCTTCAACGTCGTCAACTGCCGCGTCCGGAGTCCGAAACAGCACCACCGACTTCCCGGCGAGCGAGTCACGCAGGATCCGGGGCGCCATCTGGGAATCGAACTCCCCTGCTGCACTCAGCTTTTCATTGACGGCGTTCTTGTCATCGGTGAGCGTGTTGATCTGGTTCTGCAACTCGTGCTTGTCGTCCTTGAGACCGGACAGCACGGTGTCAGACAGCAGACCAGAACCCAGCGCGACGCCGATGGCCAACGCAAGGAACACCGCCGCGAGTGAAATCGCGTGTGAGCGCAGGGAAATCATCGCAACCCCTAAGTGACCCAGCCCTGAACCCAGAGCGCGAACCGGTTCCAGTAGTCGACGACCCAATCCACCAGTGCCGTATCCGCGCGTGAAACCCACAGCGCGACGATCACCGCAACCAGCATGGCGAGCACAAGCAATGCAATGGCTCCGCCGGAGACCCTGCTGCGATAAAGCGTGGCGACAGCCTTGGCGTCGACCAGCTTCTCCCCGACCTTCAGCCGGGTGAGGAAGGTCGACGGATTGCTCTGCTGGCGTGACCGGTCGAAGAACTCCTCGATGCTCGCTGTGTGGCCGGCGGTCACGATCAGCGACGCGCCGTGGTGATCGCAGAGCAGCAAGGCAAGATCGGCGGCCGAACCGGCGGCCGGGAATGTCATCGCCCCGACACCGAGGTCCTGGATCCGCTCGAGACCCGCAGCGTGTCCGTCGGCGTCGGCGGGCAGCACGACCTGCGCACCGCATCGCAGCGCGTCGGCGCTGATCCGGTCGGGGTCTCCGACGATGAGCTGCGGGCGGTAGCCGGCCTTGCGCAGCACGTCGGCTCCCGTGCCGACACCCACCAACACCGGTTGGTACTCCTTGATGAACGGCTTGAGCGCCTTGAGGTCGACGGCCGAACTCGGCTCCTCGGCCACGATGACGACGTGGCGTCGGTTCATGTCGATGTCGACCTCGGGAATGCCGATGCCGTCAATCAGCAGCGGGCTCTCGCTGCGGATGAACTCGATGGTGTTACCCGCGAAAGCCTCGAGATGTGCCACGAGCCCGCTCTTGGCCTCGTGCATCAGCTCGTGGATCTCGTGGTCGGTCCGCTCTGCGCCGAGGATCAGCCGCCGGTCGCCGGAGTAGACGCCACCTTCGTGCAGGCGCACCCGCGCCCCGTCCTTGACCTTCTTGAACACCTCGTCGCCGGTGTCGTCGATCAGGGTGACGCCGTTGGCGACCAGAACCTCGGGGCCCAAGTTGGGGTATCGGCCCGAGATCGACGGCGACGCGTTCACAACCGCGGTGACACCGGCTTCGACGAGGGCGTCTGCGGTGATCCGGTCCAGATCGAGAGCATCGAGGACGACGATGTCGCCCGGGTTGACGCGTCGCAGCAGCCGATCGATGTCGCGGTCGACACGCGCTGTGCCGGTGATGCCCGGTCGAGAGCTGGCATTACGGGATAGCAGCGCTGACATCTTCATGCGCCGATTCTGTCGATAGGCGCCCTCAACCTGTCGGAGGCGCGCCGTAACATCAGCCTCAGAAGTTGACTTTTGTCACAACTGCAACACGGTCATGTAAAGGGCTCGAACAGCTCCACCAGGTTGCCCGCCGGGTCCGGCACGAGCGCCTGCCGTCCACCTCTGCCGGTGATCACGTCGCCACGCAACTCCGCGCCGGCTTTTCGCACGTCGGCCACGACCTCATCCAGATCGTCCACTTGGAGCTGAAATCGGTTCCAGCCACCCGGTTCTGGTCGAGTGCCGTCGGTGAGCGTCTGGCCGGCGCCGCCACCGCCGCCCGGCGAGTTCAGCAGCAGCCGTAACTCTCCCCGGCGAAGCATCGCGAACCCCGGCCCCGGCCGCATCGCCACCTCGAACTGCAATAGGGATGTGTAGAAGTCCACCGCAGCATCGACATCGTCGACGATGTAGCGAACGCTGATGTTAGTCATCTGTGCACCTCCTGCCCTTTATGATACAACTATGTCCCAAAAGTCGCAGCCCGATCCTCGGGTCGGCCAATCCCGCCGCGCGATACGCCGCGCCGCCCTCGAGGAGTTCGCGAGCGTGGGATACGCGGGCTTTCGGATGGAATCAGTGGCTGCGCGGGCGGGAGTCGGACGCAGCACCTTGTACCGGCACTGGCGAGATAAGACGGCGCTGATTGCCGATGCGCTGGAGACCCTCAACGTGCAACCGGACCCGAATCGCGAACTCGTCTCCGGCACGGCCCGGCAACGGGTCGAGTTGCTACTGAGCCATCTCGTCCGTGCGCTCACCGACTCGCCAGTCGCAGCGTGTATCCCCGCACTGATTCATGCGACGGAAACCGATTCGGCCGTCCGCGATTTCTTTCACCGCTACTCGGCGGGGCGGCGCCGGCGTCTGACCGACACCATTGCCGCAGGCGTCGAAGACGGACAGTTTCCCGCCCGCGTCAACGCTGAGGCCGCGTCGGTAGCACTGTCCGGCGCGGTGTTCTATCGACGACTGATGACGGCTGACGCGCTCGATGCCGCGTTCATCGATGACCTGATCGACACCGTCCTAGGACAGTGACGACTCAGTCGCTAGCCCCTCGTTGTTGCTGCGCGGCCTCCAGCAGCTCACGGGCATGCGCTCGCCCGCTGTCGGACTCACCCAGGCCGGCCAGCATGCGGGCCAGCTCGGCCACGCGGTCGTCGTCGTCGAGCCGGCGTACCCCGCTGGCCTTGCCCCGCCCGCCGCTGTCGACCACCAGATGGACGTCGGCGTAGGCGGCCACCTGAGGCAGGTGCGTGACAACGATGACCTGGTGCGTACTGGCCAGCCGCGCCAGTCGACGGCCGATCTGCACTGCCGCGCGTCCGCCGACTCCCGCGTCGACTTCGTCGAAGACCATCGTCGTGCCCTCGGTCGACGCGGCCAGCACGACTTCGAGCGCGAGCATCACGCGCGACAGCTCACCGCCGGATGCGCTCTTGTTCAGTGGCAGCACATCGGTGCCGCGGTGCGCCGCGAAGCCGAACTCGACGGCGTCGACGCCGTACTGGCCGGCGTGCGCCGTCACGCCACGGGACACAGTCAGCGGAGCGGTGTCATCGACCCGCGCGGCCAACGGCGCCACGGACACCGTGAACTCGGCGTCGGCCATCGCCAGACCCGAGAGCTCGGCGGTCACCGCCTTGGACAAACCCTTGGCCGCCTTGGTCCGCGCCTTGGTGAGGTCATTGGCCGCGATGGCGACTTCATCGTGCAGCGCGACGACCTGGCGTTCGAGATCGGCAAGCGCCTCCTCGGATACGTCGAGCTGTGCCAGCCGGTCCCGCGACTGCTGCGCCCATTCCAGGACACCGTCGATGTTGGCGGCGTACTTGCGTGTCAGTGTGCGCAGCTCGCTCTGCCGTAACAGCTTCGCCTCGAGGGTGCTCGCATCGCTGGGCAACGCGGCCAGATAATCGCCGAGTTCGCTTGCCACATCACCGATCACGGCGAGTGCGCCGTCGAGTTGTGCGGCCAGTGCGCGCAGTGCGGAGTCGTCGGTGGCCTCCATCGCCGACTTCGCCTGCCCCACAGCTCCGATTGCCGACGCGGTTTCTGGTGAAGGGTCGTCGTCGCCGGACAGCGCGGCACGTGCGGTTTGCGCCGCTTCCCGCACCGAGTCCAGCTCCGACAGCCGGTGGATGTCGCCGACGAGTCCGTCGTCCTCACCGGGTTGCGGTGCGACGGTGTCGATCTCGTTGAGCGCGAATTTGAGTTGGTCTGCCTCCTGCGCCAGCTCGCGCGCCCGCTGCGTGCGGTCGACGAGGTCACGACGCGCGGCCAACCAGTCTTCGCGCAGCTTCCGGTAGCGCTTCAGCTGCTTCTCCACGTCGACGAATCGGTCCAGCGCCGCACGCTGCTCGTCGGGACGCATCAGCCGAAGCTGATCGTTCTGGCCGTGCAGGGTGAGCAGTTCGGTGGTGAAGGTGCCCAACGACTTCGCGGGCACACTGCGCCCACCGAGGAAGGCCCGCGACGGGCCGTCGCGGGCGACGGAACGCGCGGCGATGACGCTGCCGTCGTCGTCACGCTCCGCTCCCGAAGAATCGAGGATCTCATCGATCTGGGCGGTGACGTCTTCTCCCAGCTCACTGGTGGTGAACCGGCCTTCGACGACGGCGCGTGCGGCTCCGGAGCGCACCCGCGTGGCGTCGGCGCGCGCACCGCCGAGCAAGTGCAGACCCGTGACCACCATGGTCTTACCGGTGCCGGTCTCGCCGGTGAGCACGGTCAGTCCGCGATCGAACTCGGCGGTCGCGGTGCTGATCGCGCCCAGCGACTCGATACGGATCTCGGATAGCACTACTGCCCGCGCCACCCCGTGACCGGCAACCGGAACTTGCGCACCAGGCGGTCGGTGAACGGGGCGCTGTCCAGCCGCACCCATTTCAGTGGTGTACCGCACCGGGTCACTTCCAGCCGGCCGCCCGCAGGTACCACCATCTCGCGGCGACCGTCGCAGAACACCAGGGCGTCATGACCACTCGCCTCGACCTCGATCGCGATGGAGGCGTTGGGACTGGTCACCATCGGACGCGCGAACAGCGCGTGAGCATTGTTGGGCACCACGAGGATTGCCTCCAGATCGGGCCATACGATCGGCCCGCCCGCGGAAAACGCCCACGCCGTCGAACCCGTCGGAGTCGCCACGAGCACGCCGTCGCAGCCGAACGAGGAGACGGGACGTCCGTCCACCTCGAGCACTGCCTCGAGCACTCCCAGCCGCGGCCCCTTCTCGAGGCTGGCTTCGTTCAGTGCCCAGCCGCGGTCGATGATCTCGCCCTCGGCACGAACCACGACATCGAGCGTCATCCGCTCCTCGACGCGGTAATCGCGCTTGATGACGTGGTCGAGCACGGAGTCGATGGCCTCGGCCTCCGCCTCAGCGAGAAAGCCGATGCGGCCCAGATTCACGCCCAGCACTGGAATTTCAACGTTGCGAGCCAACTCGGCGGCGCGCAGGAAGCTCCCGTCGCCACCGAGCACCAGAACCAGCTCGCAGCCTTCGGCGGCCTGATCGTTGGCGTCGACGATTTCGATTTCGGCCCCGAGACCACGCATATCGTCGGCGGACAGATGTACCTGTCCTCGGTCGACGGCCTCGGCCGACAACACTCGTACTCGAATCCCGTTGTCGCCGAGTACTTTATGGACGCGGCGTGCCACCTCGGCGGCTTCTCCCCGGCCGGTGTGTACCACCAGCAAAATGTTGCGCTCGGCACTCACTGCGGGCCCTCCTCAACGGCCTGGAGCACCGCCTGTTCGAGCGACTCCCCTTGTAGAGGGTGGTCGGTTCGCGACCGCAGCCGCAGGAAGTACTCGACATTGCCGGACGGGCCGGGCAGCGGGCTGGCGGTGACGGCGACCGTGTACCACCGGAGTGCGGCGGCGCGGCGTGCGACGGTGAGCACCGCGTCGGCGCGCAATTGCGGATCGGCGACGACGCCTCCTGTGCCCACACGACCCTTGCCGACCTCGAATTGCGGCTTCACCATGGGAACGATATCGGCGTCGGCATCCGCGCACGACGTCAGTGCCGGCAGCACTGTGGACAGTGAGATGAACGACAGGTCGGCGACCACCAGGCCGACCGGGCCGCCGATGGCGTCGGGCGTGAGTTCGCGCACGTTGGTCCGTTCGAGCACGTTGACGCGTGGATCGTTGCGCAGCGACCATGCCAGCTGGCCGTAGCCCACGTCGACGGCGACGACCTCGCGTGCGCCGCGATCGAGCAGGACCTCGGTGAACCCGCCGGTGGAGGCCCCGGCGTCCAGACACCGCCGTCCGTCGACGTTGATCTCGAAGGTGTCCAGCGCGCCGATCAGTTTGTGGGCGCCGCGCGATACCCAGCCGCGTTCATCGGAGTTCTCGACGGTGAGCGCGGCACTCACCGCGATCGCGGTCGCGGGTTTGGCAGCAGGCATGCCGTCGATGGTGACTCTCCCTGCGCCGATCAGCTCGGCAGCCTGCTGGCGGGAGCGGGCCAGCCCGCGTCGCACCAGCTCGGCGTCAACACGTGCCCGCCGCGCCACGAGTGGTCAGCCCTTCTCGACCGATTCGAGCGCTCGGACCAGCAGATCGTGCGCCTCTTCGAGGCGCGCGGCGATGACGTCGATCTCGGAGTCGGCGATCTCGACACCCTCCTGTGCGGGGTCGGGCAGATCTGCCAGCAGCTCCGCGATCTGGGCGCGTATCTGGTCCGGGTCGGTACTCATGTCGGTGTTCACGCTAGCCGATCCGCAGGTGTGAGTACCGACCATGGCTCCAGGGCCTGTCGCGCGGTGTCGTCGCCCGCGGAAATCGTGAAGGGCCGGCCGTCGAGGCTCGCATTCCAGACTGCGCTGGCGGTGGCGCGGACGGCCGAGAGCGGGTCGCCGAGCTCTCTTCCCGTGGCGTGAACGGTCACCGCGGAAGGGCCGATGTCGATGCGCCAGGCGGGGTGCGGTCCGATCCGAAGGATATCGGCGCGGGCATAGAGCGAGCGCAGATCGGGCCCGAGATAGTCGGGCCGCTCAGATGCCTCCGCCCGGATCATGTCCTCCGCGGTGCTGACACCGGTCAGCACCATGAGACTCGGCAGGTCGGCGGCCTTAGCTCCGGCGATATCGGTATCGAGTCGATCCCCCACGACCAGTGGTGTGGAGAACGTGCCGCGAGCCAACGCATCGTTCATCAGCGTCGGGTGGGGCTTGCCTGCGACTTGGGGTTCCTGGTTGGTCGCCGCACGCAGCGCTGCGACCATCGACCCGTTCCCGGGTAGCAGGCCTCGCTCAGACGGCAATGTCAGGTCGACGTTGGCCGCGACCCAGAGTGCACCACTTCGGATGGCCAACGCCGCTTCGGAAAGGTCGGACCAGCCGGTCTGCGGGGAATGGCCCTGGACGACGCCAACCGGCTCGTCGGACCACTGCCGCACCGGTTTGAGTCCGGCCTCACGCACCTCGGCGGCCAACGCCTCGGTGCCGATGATGAGAACCGCTGCGCCGGAGGGCAATTGGGCCGCCAGTAGGTTCGCCGCGCTTTGGGCGCTGGTGACGACGTCCTGCGGTTCGGCCGGGAAACCCAGCTCCTGCAGGTGCTGAGCCACCTCGGCCGGGCTGCGGGATGCGTTATTGGTGACGTAGAGCGTGCGAGAGCTGACGGTGGACAGGGTTTCGACCGCACCTTCGGTGGCTTCGTGCCCACGGAATACGGTGCCGTCGAGATCGAGCAGCAGGCAATCATGTTCCTGCACAAGCGCAGTCACGTCAGCTCAGCTCCGTGACGCGGTCCTCGGCGTCGGTCAGTCCCTCGACATCCGCAGCAGTGGCGTTGATGAACCACTGCAGCGCCTCATCGCGTCGCCCGAGCGTCAGGAGCGTCTCGGCGTAGACATAGAAGAGTCGAGCGGCGGTCTGGCCCGTTCGCGTCCTATCGAGTTGCGGCGAGGACAGAATCGCGAGGGCCTGCTCATGCTGACCGAGGTCGGAGCGGGCGCCCGCCGCGACGATGCGCAACTCGTCGGCGTCATCGCCGGTGAGCTGGGCAGCTTCGGGGCTGCGGGCCAGCTCGATGGCTCGTTCTGGGCGTCCCACGCCGCGCTCACAGTCGGCGATGAGCGGGAGCAAGGGTGACTTGCTGCCCATTCGGCGGGCCGCACGCAGTTCAGCCAACGCCTGCGTCCAGTCTCCGCAGTGGTAGGCGGCGATTCCGACGGCCTCGCGGACCGCGGCGATGCGTCCGGAGCGGGCGCGTGCCGCGCGTGCGTGAGCCAGTGCGGTTTCGGGATCCTCGTCGAGCAGCAGGCCGGCGGCCACCAAATGGCGTGCCACCGTGTCGGCGGTGCTCTTGTCCAAAGTCGTGAGTTCGCCGCGGATTTCGGGCGCCAGCTGCTTGGCTTCGATGTCGGCGGCAATTGGCGGGCCGTCGTCGCGCGATGTCTCGGCGTCGTGCCTCGGCTGGACCCGGCGGGCCCGATTGGGACCCGACGAGCGCGGAGGCGAGCGACGGGGGTCGCGCCCGCGGTTGTCGCCGTTTCCGTCCTGGACCACGTATGCCTTTCTACCTGATCTCGCGACAATTGAGAATTCGAGAATCAATTTGTCACAAATAGAATCACCCCCCACGCAATTGTGGGGGGTGATCCTAATTTGTGTTCGGCGGTGTCCTACTTTTCCACCCGTGTTGGGTAGTATCATCGGCGCTGGCAGGCTTAGCTTCCGGGTTCGGGATGGGTCCGGGCGTTTCCCTGCCGCTATTGACCGCCGTAACTTTATTCACTTTTTAAAGTGCCCCACGTGTGTGTGGGGGGGTTGTTATTTGGTGGTGGGGTGTGCATGTGGTTTGATGCGTTCGTGGATATGTGTGTGGTTGCGAGTTTGTGTGTAAGTTTTCGGCCGGTTAGTGCCAGTTCCCTGTCGCATTGCTGCGTTTATAGGTCTGGTCTATTGATCCCGTGGTCTGCGGGGGGCCTTATCCCACTTAATGGGTGAGAAGCCTGGTCTTGGAGGGGGTTTCCCGCTTAGATGCTTTCAGCGGTTATCCTGTCCGAACGTGGCTATCCAGCGGTGCCCCTGGTGGGACAACTGGTGGACCAGAGGTTCGTCCGTCCCGGTCCTCTCGTACTAGGGACAGGTTTCCTCAAGCTTCTGACGCGCGCGGCGGATAGAGACCGAACTGTCTCACGACGTTCTAAACCCAGCTCGCGTGCCGCTTTAATGGGCGAACAGCCCAACCCTTGGGACCTGCTCCAGCCCCAGGATGCGACGAGCCGACATCGAGGTGCCAAACCATCCCGTCGATATGGACTCTTGGGGAAGATCAGCCTGTTATCCCCGGGGTACCTTTTATCCGTTGAGCGACACCCCTTCCACTCGGGGGTGCCGGATCACTAGTCCCGACTTTCGTCCCTGCTTGACGTGTAGGTCTCGCAGTCAAGCTCCCTTGTGCACTTACACTCAACACCTGATTGCCGTCCAGGTTGAGGGAACCTTTGGGCGCCTCCGTTACATTTTAGGAGGCAACCGCCCCAGTTAAACTACCCGCCAGGCACTGTCCCTGAACCGGATATACGGTTCGAGGTTAGAGGCCCAATACGATCAGAGTGGTATTTCAACAACGACTCCACACACACTGGCGTGTGCGCTTCATAGTCTCCCACCTATCCTACACAAACCGTATCGAGCACCAATACCAAGTTGTAGTGAAGGTCCCGGGGTCTTTTCGTCCTGCCGCGCGTAACGAGCATCTTTACTCGTAATGCAATTTCGCCGAGTCTATGGTTGAGACAGCTGAGAAGTCGTTACGCCATTCGTGCAGGTCGGAACTTACCCGACAAGGAATTTCGCTACCTTAGGATGGTTATAGTTACCACCGCCGTTTACTGGGGCTTAAATTCTCCGCTTCACCCCGAGGGGTTAACAGGTCCTCTTAACCTTCCAGCACCGGGCAGGCGTCAGTCCGTATACATCGTCTTGCGACTTCGCACGGACCTGTGTTTTTAGTAAACAGTCGCTTCTCACTGGTTTGTGCCACCCCCCACCGCTGCCGACCGCAAGGATGCCTTGACGGTGAGGGGTCCCCCTTCTCCCGAAGTTACGGGGGCATTTTGCCGAGTTCCTTAACCATAGTTCACTCGTACGCCTTGGTATTCTCTACCTGACCACCTGTGTTGGTTTGGGGTACGGGCCGTGTATCTGCTCGCTAGAGGCTTTTCTCGACAGCATAGGATCACCGAATTCGCCTCACTCGGCTATGCATCACCTCTCAGGATTAATGGAACCCGGATTTACCTAGGTCTCTCCCTACAGGTTTGCCCCAGTATTACCACTGACTGGTACGGCTACCTTCCTGCGTCACCCCATCGCTTGACTACTACCCAACCGGGTCCCACGCAGCCGGCAAACCCCATCACACCCGAAGGTGATCGGTGGTCCGCCTTTTGGGTGGTTAGCAGATTGGATTCATCAGGGACGCTTATACACGGGTACGGGAATATCAACCCGTTGTCCATCGACTACGCCTGTCGGCCTCGCCTTAGGTCCCGACTCACCCTGGGCGGACTGGCCTGGCCCAGGAACCCTTGGTCTTTCGGCGGGCAAGGTTCTCACTTGCCTTATCGCTACTCATGCCTGCATTCTCACTCCCACACCCTCCACCACTAGATCACTCTGTGGCTTCACCGGATGCAGGACGCTCCCCTACCCAACGTCAACACAAGGTCGTCGTTGCCGCGGCTTCGGCGGTGTGCTTGAGCCCCGCTACATTATCGGCGCACAATCACTTGACCAGTGAGCTATTACGCACTCTTTCAAGGGTGGCTGCTTCTAAGCCAACCTCCTGGTTGTCTTCGCGACTGCACATCCTTTTCCACTTAGCACACGCTTAGGGGCCTTAGCCGGCGATCTGGGCTGTTTCCCTCTCGACGCACGGAGCTTATCCCCCGCCGTCTCACTGCCACACTCTTTGACTTGTCGGCATTCGGAGTTTGGCTGACGTCAGTAACCTTGTAGGGCCCATCGGCCATCCAGTAGCTCTACCTCCAACAAGAAACATGTAACGCTGCACCTAAATGCATTTCGGGGAGAACCAGCTATCACGGAGTTTGATTGGCCTTTCACCCCTACCCACAACTCATCCCCTCAGTCTTCAACCTAAGTGGGTTCGGGCCTCCACAACATCTTACTGCTGCTTCACCCTGGCCATGGGTAGATCACTCCGCTTCGGGTCCAGAACACACCACTACACCAATCCCTATGAATTGGATACGCCCTATTCAGACTCGCTTTCGCTGCGGCTACCCCACCCGGGTTAACCTCGCGACATGTCCCTGACTCGCAGGCTCATTCTTCAAAAGGCACGCCATCACCCCAC
The DNA here is from genome assembly GCA_963720345.1 of uncultured Actinomycetota bacterium. Lineage (GTDB taxonomy): Bacteria > Actinomycetota > Actinomycetes > Mycobacteriales > Mycobacteriaceae > Mycobacterium. Next base: position 395,813 of record CAVRFN010000049.1, on the reverse strand, counting down.
AACAAAGTCGAGGGCTCTGACGGATTGTAGGCACACGGTTTCAGGTACTATTTCACTCCCCTCCCGGGGTACTTTTCACCATTCCCTCACGGTACTAATCCGCTATCGGTCACTGGGAAGTATTCAGGCTTACCGGGTGGTCCCGGCAGATTCACAGCAGATTCCACGGGCCCGCTGCTACTCGGGGACAGTTCCACGAAAGCCGCTGAGTTTTCGGTTACGGGGCTCTCACCCTCTACGGACAGGCCATCCCAGGCCACTTCACCTAACCCAACGGTTTATCACTTTCGCCCTGATCGGCGGACCAGAGAAGAAACGCCCCACAACACCGCACACACAACCCCCGCCGGGTATCACATGCACACGGTTTAGCCATCCTCCGCTTTCGCTCGCCACTACTCACGGAATCACACTTGTTTTCTCTTCCTACGGGTACTGAGATGTTTCACTTCCCCGCGTTCCCTCCCGCACACCTATGTATTCAGATACGGGTGACACGACATCACTCGTGCCGGGTTTCCCCATTCGGACATCCTCGGATCAACGCTCGGTTGACAGCTCCCCGAGGCATAACGCAGCCTCCCACGTCCTTCATCGGCTCCCAGTGCCAAGGCATCCACCATGCGCCCTTAAACACTTACAACACAAAACAGTTAAAAATTCTCGGAAGAATCAAAAATTGCATTATCAACACACACAACAACACCCACCCCCCACAAGAGAGGAGCCGGCACTCTCGTATGCGAGATGCTCGCAACCACTATCCACAAATCAAACACCACACCCCACCACCAAAGCAGGGCAACAACAACCAAACTTCCTCGCAGGAAGCCGACCCCAAACCTCAGGAGTCTGACCTACCTCCGGTTTCCCACAATCGGGACGAAGAGATAGCGGGCCTGTTGTCTCAAAGCCCAATAGTGTGTCTGGCGATTCCATCACCGCAAAATCCAGCCCGAAGACCGAATCCCGTTGCGGCTCAACGTTTGTTGTGCACCAGACCCCCACCCACTACAGGTGAAAGGGCCATCCACAGAATCGCCTCAGGTCACCGAATCCCACACAATGTGGGCGGGCCCAGTCTCGTGGTGCTCCTTAGAAAGGAGGTGATCCAGCCGCACCTTCCGGTACGGCTACCTTGTTACGACTTCGTCCCAATCGCCGATCCCACCTTCGACGGCTCCCTCCCACAAGGGGTTAGGCCACCGGCTTCGGGTGTTACCGACTTTCATGACGTGACGGGCGGTGTGTACAAGGCCCGGGAACGTATTCACCGCAGCGTTGCTGATCTGCGATTACTAGCGACTCCGACTTCACGGGGTCGAGTTGCAGACCCCGATCCGAACTGAGACCGGCTTTGAAAGGATTCGCTCCACCTCACGGCATCGCAGCCCTTTGTACCGGCCATTGTAGCATGTGTGAAGCCCTGGACATAAGGGGCATGATGACTTGACGTCATCCCCACCTTCCTCCGAGTTGACCCCGGCAGTCTCTCACGAGTCCCCGCCATTACGCGCTGGCAACATAAGATAAGGGTTGCGCTCGTTGCGGGACTTAACCCAACATCTCACGACACGAGCTGACGACAGCCATGCACCACCTGCACACAGGCCACAAGGGAATACCTATCTCTAGGCACGTCCTGTGCATGTCAAACCCAGGTAAGGTTCTTCGCGTTGCATCGAATTAATCCACATGCTCCGCCGCTTGTGCGGGCCCCCGTCAATTTCTTTGAGTTTTAGCCTTGCGGCCGTACTCCCCAGGCGGGGTACTTAATGCGTTAGCTACGGCACGGATCCCAAGGAAGGAAACCCACACCTAGTACCCACCGTTTACGGCGTGGACTACCAGGGTATCTAATCCTGTTCGCTCCCCACGCTTTCGCTCCTCAGCGTCAGTTACTGCCCAGAGACCCGCCTTCGCCACCGGTGTTCCTCCTGATATCTGCGCATTCCACCGCTACACCAGGAATTCCAGTCTCCCCTGCAGTACTCAAGTCTGCCCGTATCGCCCGCACGCCCACAGTTGAGCTGTGAGTTTTCACGAACAACGCGACAAACCACCTACGAGCTCTTTACGCCCAGTAATTCCGGACAACGCTCGGACCCTACGTATTACCGCGGCTGCTGGCACGTAGTTGGCCGGTCCTTCTTCTACAGGTACCGTCACTTTCGCTTCGTCCCTGCTGAAAGAGGTTTACAACCCGAAGGCCGTCATCCCTCACGCGGCGTCGCTGCATCAGGCTTGCGCCCATTGTGCAATATTCCCCACTGCTGCCTCCCGTAGGAGTCTGGGCCGTATCTCAGTCCCAGTGTGGCCGGTCACCCTCTCAGGCCGGCTACCCGTCGTCGCCTTGGTAAGCCATAACCCCACCAACAAGCTGATAGGCCGCGGGCCCATCCCACACCGCAAAAGCTTTCCCCCACAAACCATGCAGTCCATGAGGTATATCCGGTATTAGACCCAGTTTCCCAGGCTTATCCCAAAGTGCAGGGCAGATCACCCACGTGTTACTCACCCGTTCGCCACTCGAGTACCCCGAAGGGCCTTTCCGTTCGACTTGCATGTGTTAAGCACGCCGCCAGCGTTCGTCCTGAGCCAGAATCAAACTCTCCAAACAAAAACAACCCATACCAAAAGACAGGTGGAATTCGAATCAGAACAAGCCTGAAACCATCAAGACACCAAAAACTGGCATCAAAAAACATCCACCCCTAAACGGGAAAAAGAGGTGAACAAAAACAAACAACAAACAAAAACCACCAAACACACTATTGAGTTCTCAAACAACACACCCGCCCGGCCGCGCAACTAGCCCGCGGCAAAAAGCCGCGTACTCGTAGTGCGGACGGTCAGGAACCCACCGAAGTGGGATTTCCCTCTGGGACGCCGCCGCGCTCACCGGGCTTGGCCCGTGTCGCGGCGACGAATCAACAAGTTACGTGAGGGAAAACTCGGAGTCAAATGGGCTGATGGGGCGTGTCTTTCGACTCCGCATCCCATCGTGCGCACCAGGGTGCGTCGACTCCGTACATAGATGGTCAACGCCGCGGTCCGGAGACTTTGTTCCCGGACCTCAGACGCCAATCATCAGCCGGTGCCGTATAGACACCGACATCTCATCCAACGCGTTCGACGCCGGCGATATTCCGCTTGCCCCGGCGCAGCACCAGCCAGCGGCCGTGCAGGAAGTCCGACGGCTGCGGCGCCCACTCTTCGCTCTCGATGCGGACGTTGTTGACGTACGCCCCGCCCTCGCCGATCGTGCGGCGGGCCGCGCCCTTGCTCGCCGACAGGCCGCTGGCCACCAACAGGTCGGTGATCGCATCGGGTCCGCCGGGCGCGAGCTCGGCGACCGACGCCTCGCGCAGCGCAGCGGCCAACGTCGGCTCATCCAGCTGCGTCGAGTTCGCCGCGGCCGAACAGGGCCTGGCTGGCGTGCTCGACCGACTCCGTCGCCGCCTCCCCGTGCACCAGATTCGTCAGTTCGCGCGCCAGCCGGCGCTGACCTGCGCGTTCGTGCGGGCGTTCCGCCGTCGCCTCCTCCAGCTCCGCCAGCTCGTCCGGCGACAGGAAGGTGAACCAGCGCAGATAACGGACCACGTCGGCATCGGCGGTGTTCACGAAGTACTGGTACCAGGCGTACGGACTCGTCATCTCCGGGTCGAGCCAGAGGCTGCCGCCGCCGGTCGACTTGCCGAACTTCTGGCCTTCCGAATCGGTGACCAGCGGGGTCGTCAGTGCGTGCACGGTCGCACCCGTCTTCTGACGGACCAGCCGGACGCCGGCGATGATGTTGCCCCACTGATCGGACCCGCCGATCTGCAATGCGCATCCGTAGCGCTGGTGAAGCTCCACGTAATCGTTGGCCTGCAACAGCATGTAGCTGAACTCGGTGTAGGAGATGCCCTCGCCCTCGAGGCGACGCCGCACCGTGTCCCGGTCGAGCATCACGTTGACCGAGAAGTGCTTGCCGACATCGCGAAGGAACTCGATTGCGGGCATCTCCGCGGTCCAGGTCAGGTTGTTCTCCACCACCGCGCCGGTAGGCGAGTCGTCGAACTCGACGAAGCGCTCGAGCTGGCCACGGATCCGATCGGCCCACTCGGCGACCGTGTCGGCGTTGTTCAGCGTGCGCTCGCCGATGTCGCGCGGATCGCCGATCATGCCCGTCGCTCCCCCGGCCAGCACGATCGGACGATGACCGGCCTGCTGAAACCGTCGCAGCGTCAGAAGCGGAATGAGGTGCCCCGCGTGCAGGCTCGGCGCCGTCGGGTCGAACCCCGAGTAGACGGTGACGGGTCCTGCGGCCAATGCCGCCGCCAGTGCGTCGCGGTCGGTGGACTGCGCGATCAGTCCGCGCCACTCCAGCTCATCGAGGATGGATGCGCCCGTAGAAGTCACAGCACCGATCTTCTCGCATCTAGTCGCTTTCGCCGGGAGCCGGTGCCCGCGGGCTGCGGCGATAGAGCGACACCTCGGGACGCCCGGCCAGCCACAATCCGCCAAGGCCGATCGGCCGCCTTGCTGACGCCGACGCGCGGGCCGGACGACACCGTCGTGCTTCTCGCCGAGCATCAGCCGGATCGGACTCTTGGCATCGAACAGATCAATCCCGTTGTCCTCCATGGTGATTCCCAGTGCCGAGCACAGATTTCCGGGCCCGCGCGCCAGCGCCGCCGGGCGGACCGAGTCGCCGCGGCGACCTTGGGCGACATCCAGCCCGGACTCGATGGCCGCCGCCCGCAGCAGCACGGCGCCCGCGACATCGTCGGTCGCGCACACGACGTTCGCGCAGACGTGTATGCCGTGGCTGCGGTAGGTGTAGAGCCGCCCGGCCGGACCGAACATCACGGCGTTGCGCCCTCCCGAGGCCGCGATACGAATGCGACGCCGCGTCGGGCCACGGGCCGGCCGTCGGGACCGCCGTATGCCTCGACCTCGACGATCATCGCGCTCACGCCGCGACCGACCAGAGCCGCTCCCAGCAGTCGCCGCGCGGCGCTGAGCGGGTCCACGGACAACCGGCGCGCGCTCACCGCAGCGATTCTGCCCGCCACGCCTTGACACGCACACCAGCGGGGAGCATTATTCATCGCATGATGAGTTCATCGAGCGATGAATTACTGCGGCACTGGCGCCGAGGTCGCGATCGACGTCCGACAATCTGCGGGTTGTCCGCGGTAACCGAGTCGCACTCGACGACGTCTCGGTCCAGATCGCACGCGGCACCATCACCGGACTGCTCGGCCCGTCCGGGTGCGGCAAGACCACCCTGATGCGCAGCATCGTCGGCACGCAGATCATCGCGGACGGGCACCGGTGACGGTGCTGGGGCACCCGGCGGGTTCGGCCGACCTGCGGCACCGGGTCGGCTATGTCACGCAGAATCCGACGATCTACGACGACCTGAGAGTCATCGACAACGTCCGCTACTTCGCGGCATTGACCGGCGCAGACGCCGCGGCCGCCGACGAAGCGGTCGCCACCGTCGGCCTCGACGATCACCGAACCGCGTTGTGCGGCAATCTTTCCGGCGGCCAACGCACCCGCGCCTCACTGGCCTGCGCGCTGGTGTCGCACCCCGACCTGCTGGTGCTCGACGAGCCCACCGTCGGCCTCGATCCCGTGCTGCGCGTCGACCTTTGGGAACAGTTCCATCAACTCGCCCGACGCGGCACGACGCTGCTGGTGTCGAGCCACGTCATGGACGAGGCCGATCACTGCGGCGACCTGCTGCTCATGCGCGAGGGCCACCTTCTCGCGCACACCACACCCGACACAGCTACGAGAGGACACGGGATGTCAGTCACTGGAGGAAGCGTTTCTGTCCGTCATCCGGCACAGCACCGCAGCCTGACAAAATCGAAGCCCGCTGAGCCCGCAGGCGTACCTGGCCACCACGACGCGAATCCTGCGCCAGCTTGCCGCCGACCACCGCAGCGTCGCGATGATCCTCGTCGTGCCGAGCCTGATCATCACGCTGATGTACTTCATGTTTCAGAACGCACCGCACCCTCCAGGCGCACCCTCGCCGTTCAACAACGCATGCCTGATCATGCTCGGCGTCTTCCCGCTCATCGTGATGTTCCTGATCACGTCGATCACCATGCAGCGGGAACGGGTTTCGGGGACGTTGGAGCGGATTCTGACGACTCCCCTGCGCCGCCTGGACCTGCTTGCCGCCTACGGCACCGCGTTCTCGATCGCCGCCGCCGCGCAGGCGACGCTGGCCTGCGTCGTGTCGTTCTGGTTCCTCGGCCTGGACACCGCGGGCAGCCCGATCCTGGTGTTCGCCATTGCGATCATCAACGCCGTACTCGGTGTCGGACTGGGCTTGCTGTGTAGTGCGTTCGCCCGCACGGAGTTTCAGGCGGTGCAGTTCATGCCGCTGGTGATCGCTCCGCAGCTGCTGCTGTGCGGCATCATCGTGCCCCGCGACGTGTTGCCCGATTGGCTGCAATGGATCAGCAACGTGCTTGCCCGCCAGCTACGCTCTGGAAGCGCTGCAACAGGTTGGTGCGTACGCGGAGCCGACGTTCATCGCGGTGCGAGATATCGCCGTGGTCATCGGGTTCGCCATCGTGGCGCTGTGCCTGGCCGCGGCAACGCTACGACGAAGGACACCGTAACGGCTTTGACCACCAACGCAGAACGCAAGCGTCCCGGGCGACCGCCCGGGACGTCTGACACCCGCGAGCGCATCCTGACGAGCGCGCGGGAGTTGTTCGCCCGCAATGGGATCGACAAGACCTCGATCCGCGCGATCGCGGCGGGCGCCGATGTGGATCCCGCGTTGGTACACCACTACTACGGCACCAAGACCCAGCTGTTCGCTGCGGCGATCCACATCCCGATCGACCCGATGCAGGTCATCGGTCCGCTGCAGCAGATCCCCGTCGAGGAGATCGGCTCACACGCTTCCGTTGCTTCTGCTGCCGCTGTGGGACTCCGAGATGGGTAAGGGGTTCATCGCCACTTTGCGATCGATTCTCGCCGGCAATGACCCCTCGCTCGTTCGCTCGTTCCTGCAGGAGGTCATCGCCAAGGAAGTCGGCTCCCGCGTGGACAATCCGCCCGGCAGCGGGCCCATCCGCGTGCAGTTCGTCGCCTCCCAATTGGTCGGCGTCGTGATGGCGCGTTACATCCTCGAGTTGGATCCGTTCAAATCGCTGCCGGTCGAACAGATCGCCGAAACGATCGCCCCGAACCTGCAGCGCTACCTCACCGGCGAGCTACCCGGATTCCCCTGACGCCCGCTCGAGCAGCCGGTTGTGTTCGGCGTCGTCGGTCACGGTGACGGCTTCGTCGATCAGCAGGACCGGAACGCCGTCCTCGATGCGATATGCACGCCGCAGTCGCGGGTTGTACAGAAGTTCGTCGCCCACCAGGAGAAGCGGTCCGCGGTCCTCCGGGCAGACCAGGATGGACAGAAGCTTTTCGTCGAGCATCAGGAGGTCGACCCTCAGTTCCAGGGGTTGATGTCCCACTGCGGCGGGAGGAATGGGTTGTTGTCCTGACCCGGTACCGGCGCCCAGGCCGGCGCCTGAGGCGTTGAGCCGCCCTGACCGCTTTCGGCCATCGCCGACTGCGTCTGCAATTTGCGCTGGTATGCGAGCGTCGCTCTCAGAGCGTCGACCAGCGGAGTCTGGTTGGGCCGCTTATCCAGAGCATCCAGGATTGCCTGCGCGTTTCGCGTTGGACGGACGTGAAGCCCGCCTGACGCAATTTCATCACGTCATCGATCAGGATCGAGATCTGGCCGCCACCGTCACCCTGGCTGTACTGCTGTTGATGATCGCCATGAGCGACCTGATCGGCGGTCACCCTTTTCGGGGCGTTCGCCGCGGCGGAGCACTTCGCATCGTCCGGCGCACAGCCGGCCGCTGCGGCTGCGGCCGCTTCGGCCTGTCTGGCGCAATCGTCGCCGGTGCAGCTGCCTGGACCTGCCGGTTCCGCGGGCTGGGCGAACGCCGTCGACGCACCGAATCCGGACATGAGGCCAACAGCGAGCACCCCGCCGATAATGGCGCGACGCCAGTCAACGCGAGCTTTACCGGTCTGCGATGTCATCAACCCTCCAGCGCGATAAACCATCTGACTGCCCGACCCGGTCGGCGACTTGCCGCCAGCGGGAGCCTAACAGCGTGGCGACCGCACGGCACGGTCGTCACATTCACCCACCAGCGATCTCGGCGCGAACCGCGACGGTCAAACGCTTGTACCGATTCGTATCGACGATCGAGGTACCAGGCGTTACGGGACGGTTTAGGCACCCCGGCGTCGCGAAGTGGGCTGACGAGTGGCCGGCACGACGCGCTGAGGGCCATCTCGGGCACCACGTGCACGATGTCGGGCGGGCTGCCGACCGGCAGATCGGCGAGCGCTTCGGACAGGTCCGCCGACGCAATGGTGCCGCCGGGTCGCAGCGCCAGCGCCGTCACGGCGAGGCGCTGGCCGTCGGCATCCACCCCGTAGGTGACCGCGAGATCCACCGCGTCGAGACGGCTGACGGCGTCGTTCACCGGCGAGGCGTAGACGACACCGCGCGGCGAATGGATGAGCTGCCCGCGGTTGTCGACGAGCCAGTAGTCGCCGTCGTCGTCGCGTCGGAAGAGGTATTCGGTGGACACCCACGTGTCCGCGGGTGCGAAGACACCGCGCTTGACCGACGCCGTCGGGTCGACCGGCCCGCGCGGATGGGCGAGCAGAACCCCCACCTCGTTGGCCTCTGCGCGGCGCACGAATCCGCGCTCGTCCTCGAGGATCAGGTCGTCCTCGGGGTCGTAGGCGGCCAACGCGATCTCGCCGCTGCCGGGCAATGGCCTGCCCTTGCTGCCGATCTTGGCCCCCGACACGTTGGCCAGCACCGCCTGCCCGTCCGAGGTCGCGAAGAATTCGACGACGTGGGCGGGTTCGAACACCTCGACGACGCGTTTCCACAGGCCGGTCGGCATGCCGGAGCCGATGAACAGCCGGACCGGGTGGCTTCCCGTCAGCGAGAACGACGGGTCGTCGATGACGTCACGCAACATCGCCCACGTGTACGAGACGACGGTCACGCCGTACTGGCGGATCTCCTGAAGGAACCGGTCCGGACGCAGGCCCCGAGACAGCGCGATGCGAGATCCGCCCACCACTGCGCCGCCGAGTGCGACCAGCAGCCCGGATTGATGGTGCAGCGGGGTCAGGCAGTACACCGTGTCGCCGCGCCCGAGGTTGGCGGCCGATGCGGTGCCGAACGCCGACAATGCCCAGCGGTAGTTGGTGATCTGCCGGGCGACGAGCTCGCCACCGATCGAGGTGAAGCCGATGAATGCCAGGTCGCGGGCTAGTCCCGGGTTGGCTCGGTACCAGCCGGGAAGATCGACGACGTCGGGGTCGATCTTCTCCATGTCGATGACTTCGGCCGTCTTCGGGCAGATCCAGGTCGCGCGATTCACCACCGCCGAGCACCAGCACACGCATGTCGAGCTTGCGCGCCGCCTCGAGGTGGCTCGGGTCGGCGATGATGTCGGACACCGCGCCCAGCCGGGCGGCGGCCACCAGGTCGGCGTCCGGCGGCATCAGCACCGCCACCGCGCCGAGGCGCGACAGCGCGGCGATCGCGACGAGCGCGCTGGGGCGGGTCTCCATCAGCACCCCGACGTGCGCGCCCTGCCGCACGCCGACCTCGATCAGGCCGCGGACGACATTGTTGACGCGGCGATCCACCGCCTCATAGGTGTGGACGCGACCGTCGAACAGCAGGGCCTCGCCGTTGGGGAGATCGCGGGCCTGTTCTGACATGAGCCGGCCGAGCGAGATCCGGGTGTGGTCGTTGATCTGACCGAGCCGAGCAAGGCGGGGCAGGGTGCGATACGTCTCGACAACCATTGCGCGCGCGGACTTGTTGGCCGCGACCAGCGCGTCGGCTGCCGACCGGGCCAGGCTGAACGCCATTTCCGTCGCGGCGTTGGTGCCGTGGGCCAGTCGTGAGCTCAACGAGACGCCGCTTTCGCTGCGCTCCTCGGGCTGTAGCGGCATCGGCGTGACGCCCTCGGGCATATCCCCGGTGCTGTCGATCCACTTGACCCACTGAGCGACCGCAGGCCAGGTCTGCGTCGATGCCTTGGAGCCGACGACCAGGCCGAAATGCCCTGCGCGAATGAGGAATTCGTAGACATCTGCCTTCGGTGCGGCGCGCTTGATCCCGCGAACCGACGCCGGCTGCCCGATATCGTCGACCTCACCGATGACGGCCAGCACAGGGCAGTCGATGTCCGACAGCGTGACCAGATCGCCGTGAATCGAGAAGCCGCCACTCATCATGCGGTTGTGCGCGATGAACTGCTTGAGCAGTTCGGCGATCGCAGGACCCGACCACGCGATCCAGCCTTCTGACTGAAGGAATCGCCGTTGTTGTTCGCGGGGCAACAAGGCCTCGCGGTCGTGCAACTGACGCAGGAAATCGATGCGGGACTGCGCGGTCTTGATCGGATCGAGCATCTGGAAACCGGTGCGCGCCAGCCAGCCGGGGATGTCCATTCGGCTGAACACGTGGTCCGCCATGAAGTCCGCGGCGGCGGGCGCGATGCTGGCCGGCATGTTCATCGGCAGGCCGGCGAGGGTATCGACCGGCGAGCCGAACGCGACGATGCTCGCCAGATCCTTCGACCTGCGGTAGGCGGCGGTTTGGTAGGCGAACATGCCGCCTTGTGAGTAGCCGGTCAGATGGACGTCCCGGCCGGTCACCTCTTTCACGGTGTCGATGGCTTCACTCAGCGCGACGACGTGATCGGCGAGGTTGCGGTCCATGCCGCCTTCGACCTTGTCGGGGGAGCCGAAGTCGATGACCCACGGATCGATTCCCGCCTTGTGCAGGATGCCGACCGCGCCTTCGTCGCGGGTGACGTCCCACATGTCGGCCGACATCATCATGGGGTGCACCATCAGCACGGGCGGTCCGGGCTGCTTTGCTCCTGGCCTGGAGTCAGGTGGGAAGTACCGCCGCAGCCGGTACATCGGCACGCTCTGGATGAGCTGGAACGGTGACGGCACGGCACCGGTCTCCAGGCCGCCGTAGCGCAGCACTTCCAGCCCGTTCTGCGCGGTTGCCACCAACCGCTCGACTGGCCTGGTCAATCCCGATAGGTCCAACGCACGCTCCCCTAGCTGCCAATCCCCCGATTGCTGTCTTGATCATGGCATAGCGGCCTGGTCGGCGGCCGTCACGATCGACGGGGTGCGCTCACGGAACAGCTGGCCGCATTCCGAGCCACCTATCATCGGGCGCGATGGCGAATCTGATCAATGTGGAGCGCGCGAGCGTCGCATACGGCACCCGCACGCTGCTCAACGCCGTCAGCCTCGGGGTCGACGAGGGCGATGCGATCGGGGTCGTGGGACGTAACGGCGACGGCAAGACCACGCTGTTGCAGATGCTGACCGGCACTCGCGAGCCCGACTCCGGCCGGGTTACCCACACCTCGGGGCTGTCGGTGGGCTACCTGCACCAGGCCGACGACTTCGCCGCGGACGCCACGGTGCGCGACGTGATCGTCGGAGGGCGTGCCGACCACATCTGGGCGGCGGAGGCAGACACTCGGTCCGTAGTCGAGAACCTGCTGACCGAAGTTTCGCTCGACCGTGAGGTGAGCAATCTGAGCGGCGGTGAGCGGCGCCGCGTCGCGCTCGCTGCGGTGCTGCTCGCCGGTCACGACGTGCTGGTGCTCGACGAGCCGACCAACCACCTCGACGTCGAGGTGATCGGCTGGCTGGCCGGCCACCTTGCCGCAGCAGCGAGCCAAGGCGCTCGTGGTCGTCAGCCACGATCGCTGGTTCCTCGACGCGGTGTGCACCAAGACATGGGAAGTGCACGACGGCGCCGTCGACGCCTATGACGGCGGATACGCGGCGTACGTCCTGGCCCGCGCGGAACGGATGCGGGTCGCCGCCGGAACCGAGGCTCGTCGGCGCAATCTGATGCGCAAGGAGCTGGCGTGGCTGAGACGCGGACCGCCGGCGCGGACGTCGAAGCCGAAGTTCCGGATCCAGGCCGCCAACGACCTGATCGCCAACGAGCCGGAACCGCGGGATTCCCTTGCCCTGCAACGCTTCGCGACAGCCAGGCTGGGCAAGGACGTCTTCGATCTGCACCGCGTCCGCCTTGAGGCCGGCGAGAAAGTCGATCCTCGACAAGCTGGACTGGTCGATCGGGCCGGGCGATCGCATCGGGCTCGTCGGGGTGAACGGCACCGGCAAGACGAGCGGTGCTGAAGCTGTTCGCCGGCGAGCTCACCCCGTCGCCGGGAACCTTCAAGCGAGGCAAGACGCTGAAGATCGGCTACCTGAGTCAGGCGCTGGTCGAGCTGGACCCCACCGACCGAGTGCTCGACGCCGTCGAGAGGGCCCGTCGGATCACCGAACTGGCGGGTGGCAGAGAGGTCAGTACGTCGACACTGCTCGAGGACTTCGGCTTCACCGGAGACAAGCTGACGACGCGGCTGGCGCGACCTGTCAGGCGGCGAGCGACGGCGATTCCAGTTCCTGCGACTGCTGCTCGACGAGCCCAATGTGCTGCTGCTCGACGAGCCGACCAACGATCTGGACATCGACACCCTCACGGTGATCGAGGATTACCTCGACGGCTGGCCAGGCACGCTGATCGTCGTCACCCACGACAGGTACTTCCTCGAGCGGGTCTCCGATGTCACGTACGCGCTCACCGGCGGCGGGCGGTGCGACATGCTGCCGGGCGGTATCGAGCAGTACCTGCCGGACCGGGCGGCCGCAGCCGCCCCCGAACCCGCGCGGGTCGAACCGCAGCGCGGCGAGTCGGCGTCGGCGCGGGAACGGCGGGCGGGCAAGGAGATGGCGCGCATCGAGGGTCAGCTCGCCAAGCTCGACAAGCAGATCGCCGCGCTGCACGACTCGATGGCCGAGGCGGCCGCCGATCACGTGCGGGTCGGTGAAGCTCAACGCCGAACTGCAACGAACTGCTGACGCGCAAGGAATCTCTCGAAGAAGCCTGGCTGGCCGCCGCCGAGGACTGAGACGTCCCTAGCCGCCGTAGCCGCAGCCGGAGCCGGTCGGCGGTGTCGCGCACGACGCCGAGCTGTTTGGCGACCTGGATCGGGGCAGTGCCGCCCCTGGCGTCCCGGGAGTTCACCGATCCGTCGATGGTGAGCACCTCACGCACCTGCGGCGTCAGCTCCGGGTGGATGCCGCGTCAGCTCGGCGTCCTCGAGATCCTCGAGGCCGACGCCGCGGGCCTCCGCCGCGCGCACCGCGGCGCCCGCGGCCTCGTGCGCCACCCGGAACGGCACGCCCCTCTGCACCAGCCACTCGGCGACGTCGGTGGCCAAGGTGTAGCCGAGCGGAGCCAGTTCGGCCATCCGGTCGACGTCGAATCGCAGTGTCGCGACCAGGCCCGCCATCGCAGGCAGCAGCAGCTCCAGTTGGAGCACCGAGTCGAATACCGGCTCCTTGTCCTCCTGCAGGTCCCGGTTGTACGCCAGCGGCTGCGCCTTGAGCGTCGCCAGCAGGCCGGTGAGATTGCCGATCAGCCGGCCCGACTTGCCGCGCGCCAACTCCGCGATGTCGGGGTTCTTCTTCTGCGGCATGATCGAGCTGCCCGTCGACCAGGAGTCGTGCAGGGTCACATAGCCGAATTCGGTTGTGCTCCAGAGAATGATGTCCTCGGCGAGCCGCGACAGATCGACGCCGATCATCGAGAACACGAACGCCGCCTCGGCGGCGAAATCACGCGACGCGGTGGCGTCGACGGAGTTGTCGGCCGCCGCGTCGAAGCCCGAGTTCCTCGGCGATCGCCTCGGGATCGAGCCCGAGCGACGACCCTGCCAGTGCCCCGGATCCGTACGGCGACACCGCGGCTCGCTTGTCGAAGTCGGCCAGCCGGTCGACGTCGCGGAGCAGCGGATGCGCGTGGGCGAGCAGGTGATGCGCCAGCAGGATCGGCTGCGCCGACTGCAGATGCGTCTTGCCCGGCATGATCGCCGTCGGATGCGCGGCGGCCTGCGTTGCCAATGCGGACACCACGTCGAGCGCTCCGTCGGCGACCCGCCTGATCGCGTCGCGCAGCCACATCCGAAACTGCGTGGCCACCTGATCATTTCGTGATCGGCCCGCCCGCAGTCGTCCGCCGAGATCCTCCCCCACGCGGTCGATCAGGCCACGCTCCAGCGCGCCGTGGACGTCCTCGTCGGTCACCAGCGGTGCAAAGCTGCCGTCGGCGACATCGGAGGCCAGGCTGTCCAGGCCCACAAGAAGGCCGTCGCGCTGCTCCTCGGTGAGCAGCCCCGCCCGAAAGAGCACTCGCGCGTGCGCCTTTGACGCGGCGACGTCGTACGGCGCCAGCACCCAGTCGAAGTGGGTCGACTTGCTCAGCGCGGCAAGCGCGTCCGACGGTCCGTCGGCGAACCGGCCGCCCCACAGCGAGCCCTCGTTGGTGCTCATGCTCGCCCCCGTCCGGCCGAGCGTGCGGTTTCATCCGCGACACGCCGCGGTTGCGTACGAAAACGCACACTCACTGCCGAGCGAGCGAGCGCGAACTCCGAGCTGGTGCTCATGCTTACTGACCTGCCAGGTCCCGCTGGGCGGAGATCTTCGACGACAGGCCGTGCACATGCACGAACCCCTTGGCCGACGACTGGTCGAAGGTGTCGCCCTCGTCGTAGGTCGCGAGGTTGAAGTCGTACAACGACTCGGCACTGCGTCGGCCGTTGACCGCAATGTGCCCGCCGTGCAGCACCATCCGGATCTCGCCCGACACGTGCTCCTGAGTCTTGGCGACGAACGACTCCAGGGCCGCCTTCAACGGCGAGTACCAGAGGCCGTCGTACACCAGCTCGCCCCACTTCTGGTCGGTGCCACGCTTGAACCGCCCGAGTTCGCGCTCCAGCGTGACGTGCTCGAGTTCGGTGTGCGCGGTGATGAGCACCATGGCGCCCGGGGCTTCGTAGATCTCGCGGCTCTTGATGCCGACGAGCCGGTCCTCGACGACGTCGAGGCGGCCGACGCCCTGTTCGCCTGCGCGACGATTGAGCTCCTCGATGGCCTGCAGCACGCTCACGTCACGGCCGTCGATCGAAACCGGAACGCCGCGTTCGAATCCGACGATGACCTCGTCGGGCGTATTCCAGTTGACCGTCGGATCCTCGGTGTAGTCGTAGACATCCTTGGTCGGCGCATTCCACAGGTGCTCGAGGAACCCGGTCTCCACCGCACGGCCCCAGACGTTCTGGTCGATGGAGAACGGGGACCGTTTCGTGACGTTGATCGGGATCGCGTTCTCCTCGGCGAACGCGATGGCCTTCTCCCGCGTCCACGCGTAGTCGCGGACCGGCGCGAGCACCTCGAGATCCGGTGCCAGCGAGGCGAATCCCACCTCGAAACGCACCTGATCGTTGCCCTTGCCGGTGCAGCCGTGCGCGACGATGCCGCCACCGTGCTCCCGCGCAGCCGACACGAGATGTTTGACGATCAGGGGCCGACTCAGCGCCGACACCAGCGGGTAGCGATCCATGTACAGCGCATTGGACTGAATGGCGGGAAGGCAGTACTGCTCGGCGAACTCGTCCTTGGCGTCGACGACGACCGCCTCGACCGCGCCGCAGTCGATGGCCCGCTGGCGGACGACCTCCATGTCCTCGCCGCCCTGCCCGAGATCGATGGCGACCGCGACCACCTCTTGGCCGGTCTCCTTGCCGATCCAGCTGATGGCTACCGAGGTGTCCAGACCGCCGGAATACGCCAGGATGACGCGCTCGGACATTAACCAATCTCCTTTTGTTGGATGCTTTCGAGTTTCGCCGCCAGTTCGGCACCCGTCATCGGCTCGCGTGCGATCACCAAGATGGTGTCGTCGCCGGCGACGGTGCCGACCACATACGGCAGCGCAGCGCGGTCCATCGCGCTGGCGAGGTAATGCGCGGCTCCCGGCGGTGTCCGCAGCACCGCGAGGTTGGCGCTGGCGTCGGTGGAGACCAGGAGTTCGGCCAGCAGCCGCGACATCCGCTCGGTGCCACCGGAGACGCCGCGTACCGGGCTGCCGTCTTCGGGGACGACGTACACGCCGACGCCGCCGTCGGCGCCGCGCAGCTTGACCGCGCCGAGTTCCTCGAGGTCGCGCGACAGCGTCGCCTGGGTGACGTCGATGCCCTCGTCGGCGAGCATCGTGGCCAGCTCGCCCTGGCTGTGGATCGATTGCGACGACAGGATCGACACGATGCGGGCCTGCCGACCGGCTCGGGTAGCCGCGGAAGTCATGCCTCGACTCCCGATCGCTCCAACAACCACACCAGCAGCGCCTTCTGCGCGTGCAGCCGGTTCTCGGCTTCGTCCCATACCGCGCTGTGCGGCCCGTCGATCACGTCATCGGTGATCTCGTCTCCTCGGTGCGCCGGAAGGCAGTGCAGAACAATCACATTCGGCTGCGCTCGGTCGACGCAGCCTGGTGTTGATCTGGAAGGGTTTGAACGGGCCCACCCGGTCCAGCCCGTCGTTCTCCTGACCCATCGACGTCCACGTGTCGGTGACGAGCACGTCGGCGCCGTCAACGGCCGCTTCCGCATCGGCCGTGACCGTCACCGAGGCGCCCGTGTCGGAGGCGCGTTTCTTGGCGGCCGTGACAAACCGCGGGTCGGGCTCGAAACCGGCGGGGGCGGCGACGGTGACATGAACGCCGGCGGTGACCCCGCCCAACATCAACGAGTGCGCCATGTTGTTGGCACCGTCGCCGAGGTACGTCAGCCGCAAGCCGTTCAGGGTGCCGACGCGCTCGTCGAGCGTTTGCAGATCGGCCAGCACCTGGCACGGGTGGAACTCGTCGGAGAGCGCATTGACGATCGGCACGGTCGCCCCGGAAGCCATGGCGGTCAACCGGTCCTGCCCGAACGTCCGCCAGACGACCGCCTCGACGTATCGCGACAGGACCCGCCCGGTGTCCTCAAGCGTTTCGTCGCGACCGAGCTGCGTGCTGCGGCCGTCGACCACGACCGCGTGGCCGCCGAGTTGAGCGATGCCCATCTCGAACGAGAACCGTGTGCGCGTCGAGTTCTTGTCGAAGATCACGGCGACGCCACGTGGACCGTCGAGCGGGCGGCGGCTGAATGGTGCCTTCTTCAGCTCCGCGGCCAGCGCCAGCACCTCGGCCTGCTCGTCCGGTGTGAGGTCATCGTCGCGCAGGAAGTGACGTGTCATTGTGAAGACCCGTGGCCCCGTTCGAGCACGCCGGGAAGCGCGCCGAGGAAGTCGTCGACCTGCGCATCGGTGAGGATCAACGGCGGAACCAGGCGAATCACGTTCGGGGCTGGGGCGTTGACGAGGAACCCGGCGTCCCTGGCCGCGATCTCGACCGGCTTGGCGACATCGGAGGTGAGGACGACGCCGAGCATGAGCCCGCGACCGCGAACGTGGTCGACGAGCGGATGACCCAGTGACTCGATGCCGTGGTGCAGCGTCTTGCCGAGAACGCCGGCATGGCCGACAAGGTCGTCGTCGGCCAGCACCTGCAATACCGCGAGTGCCGCGGCCGTGCAGACGGGATTGCCGCCGAAGGTGCTGCCATGCAGGCCGGGAGTCAGCAGCCCGGCCGCCTCGCCGGTCGCGATGCAGGCACCGATGGGCAGCCCGCCGCCGAGCCCCTTGGCCAGGGTGACGACGTCGGGCGTGATGCCGTCGTGCTGATGGGCGAAAAACGCTCCGGTGCGGCCCATTCCGGTCTGCACCTCGTCGAGCACCAGCAGTGCGCCGTGCTCCGCGGTGATCTCGCGGGCCGCCACCAGGTAGCCCGCGGGCGGCGTCACCACGCCGCCCTCCCCCATGATCGGCTCGAGGAACACTGCCGCGGTCTGGTCGTCGACCGCGAGCTCTGAGCGCTTCGACGTCGCCGTACGGGACATGCGTGACGTCGCCGGGCAGCGGGGCGAACGGCTCCTGCTTCGACGGCTGACCGGTCAAGGCCAGCGATCCCATCGTGCGACCGTGGAATGCATTCTGGGCCGCAACGAGTTTCGTGCGTCCGGTGAGCCGCGTGATTTTGAACGCGACCTCGTTGGCCTCCGCACCCGAGTTGCAGAAGAACACTCGCGCACCGTCGACGCCGAGCAGACCGACCAATGCTTCGGCCAGTGCGATGCCCGGCTCGGTGGCGTACAGGTTCGACGTGTGGCCCAGCGTGTTGAGCTGCCGGGTGACGGCCTCGATGACAGCGGGGTGGCGATGGCCAAGGATGTTGACCGCGATACCGCCCACCAGATCGAGATACGACTTGCCGTCGACGTCGGTCACCACGGCGCCGTCACCGCTGACCAATGCGAGTGGCGGGGTGCCGTAGTTGTCCATCATCACGGCTTCCCAGCGCTGCGCGAGACTCATGCGCCAACCACCTTCGTTCCCGTCCCCTCGTCGGTGAACAATTCGGCCAATACACAGTGTTCGACGCGCCCGTCGATGACATGTGCGCTCGGCACACCTCCCGACACCGCGCGCAGGCAGGCCTCGATCTTGGGCACCATGCCGGTTTCCAGCTTGGGCAGCAGCTGAGTCAGTGCGGCGGCGTCGATCTCGCTGACCAACGAATTGCGGTCCGGCCAGTCGGTGTAGAGGCCCTCCACATCGGTGAGCATCACCAGCTTCTCGGCGCCCAGCGCCTCCGCCAGCGCGGCCGCCGCAGTGTCGGCGTTGATGTTGTGCACCACACCGTCGGCGTCGGGTGCGATGGTCGAGACCACCGGGATACGGCCCGCGTCAATGAGATCGAGCAGCGAATCCGCGTCGACCCGCTCGACATCACCGACCAGGCCGATGTCGGTCGCCACCCCGTCGACGGTCACGTCGCGCCGCACGGCGGTGAACAGGTGCGCGTCCTCCCCCGTCACACCGACGGCGTACGGACCGTGCGCATTGATCAGGTTGACCAGTTCGCGGCCGACCTGTCCGAACAGCACCATCCGGGCCACGTCGAGAACCTCGGGCGTGGTGACGCGGAAGCCACCCTTGAAATCGCCTGCGATGCCGAGCTTTTTGAGCATCGCGCTGATCTGCGGGCCGCCGCCGTGCACGACGACGGGGTGGATACCGCAGTTGCGCAGGAACACCATGTCGGCGGCGAACGCGGCCTTGAGGGTGTCATCGGTCATCGCGTTGCCGCCGTACTTCACCACGACGATCTTGTCGTGCAGCTGCTTGAGCCACGGCAGCGCCGCGGCGAGTACCTGCGCCTTGAGCGGCGTCGCGAGTGTCATGAGCTGTACGCCGAGTTCTCTTCGACGTAGGCGTGGGACAAGTCGGTCGTCCGGATCGACGCCCGGTCGTTGCCGACGCCCAGGTCGATGGTGACGTCGATCTCCTCGCCGGACAGGTCCACATCGCGGGCGCCCGGAGCGCCGACACCGTCCACGCACACCGCAGAGCCGTTGAACGACACGCTGATTCGGTCGGGTTCCAGCGCGACCGGCGCCATGCCCACCGCGGCCAGCACGCGGCCCCAGTTGGGATCGGACCCGAACAGCGCGGTCTTGACGAGGCTGTCGCGGGCCACCACCCGGGCCGCGGTGAGTGCGTCGTCCTCGGATGCGGCGCCCGTCACCGTGACGACGACACGTTTGGTGACACCTTCGGCATCGGCCTGCAGCTGTGCGCACAGATCGTCGCAGACCCGCAGCACCGCATCGTCGAGATCGCTTTGGCTCGGTGCGATCTCGCTGGCTCCCGAGGCCAGCAGCAACACGGTGTCGTTGGTGGAACAGCTGCCGTCGACATCGAGCCGATCGAATGTCATCGCGCGTCGCCTTGCGCAGCGCGCTGTCGCAGAGCATCCGAACTGGCGACGGCGTCGGTGGTGATGACGCACAACATCGTCGCCAGCGACGGCGCCAGCATCCCGGCACCCTTGGCCATGCCGCCCACCGTCCAGTTGTCACTGTGATGCAGCGCAACCTGTTTCGGCACGGTGTCGGTGGTCATGATGGCCCGTGCGGCCTCTTCGCCACCGGTCAGCCCGCCGGCCATCTCGTGGACGATCTCGGTGACACCTGCCAGCACCTTGTCCATCGGCAGCCGGTCGCCGATGAGCCCGGTGGAACACACCGCGACCTCGATCGCCCCGGTCTCGGTGCCCCAGTCGGAGAGCGCCGCAGCGACGGCCTCTGCGGTGGCGTGGGTGTCCTGAAAGCCCTGCGGCCCGGTGCAGGCGTTGGCACCGCCGGAGTTGAGCACGACCGCGCGCAGACGCCCGGTGGTGAGCACCTGCTGCGACCACAGCACCGGCGCGGCCTTGACCTTGTTGCGGGTGAATACGGCCGCGGCGGCGTGGTCGGGGCCCTCGTTGAACACCAGCGCGAGGTCGAGCGCACCGGAAGCCTTGATGCCCGCGGCGATTCCGGTGGCCCGGAAACCGGCGGGCGCGGTCACACCCTGGGTGCGGATGAGCCGCCCAGTCTCGGTGCCGTATTCGTGATCGGTCACGGCGCCACTCCCACGATCGAAAGCCCTTCGGTCTCCGGCCAACCCAGCGCGAGGTTCATCGACTGCACCGCCGCACCGCCGGTGCCCTTGACGAGGTTGTCGATCGCGGCGATGCCGATGAAGGTCGAGGCGTCCTCGTCGACAGCGACCGCGAGCTGAGCGGCGTTGCTACCGATCACCGCGCCGGTCTTGGGCAGCTGGTCTTCGGGCAGCAGATGGATGAAAGGTTCAGCGTCATAAGCCTTCTCGTAGGCCGCGCGGATCTGCGACAGCGGCGCGGTGGTCCGTGGCGGTGCAGGTGGCCAGGATGCCGCGGGACATCGGGATCAGCACCGGGGTGAACGACACCGTGACGTCCTTGTCGGTGACGGCCTTCAGACCCTGCGCGATCTCCGGAGTATGCCGATGCTTGCCCGCCGACGTTGTAGGCCCGCGCCGACCCGATGACCTCCGAGCCGAGCAGGTCGGTCTTCGCGGCGCGTCCGGCGCCAGACGTACCACTGATTGCGACGACGGTGACCGCGGGCTCGATGAGCTCCTCGGCGATCGCGGGCCACAGCGCCAACAGGGCCGCGGTCGGATAACAGCCGGGGACGGCGATGCGGGTGGCACCGCGAAGCCGGTCGCGCGCACCCGGCAGCTCGGGCAGCCCGTACGGCCAACTGCCCGCGTGTGACGACCCGTAGAAGCGTTCCCATGCGCCCGAGTCGGTGAGGCGGAAGTCCGCACCGCAGTCGACGATGACGGTGTCGGCGCCCAGTTGATCGGCCAGCGCCGCAGAATGACCGTGCGGAAGCGCCAGAAAGACCACGTCATGGCCCTTGAGAGTGTCGGCATCGGTGGCGTCCAGCGCCCGATTGGCCAGCGGCAGCAGGTGGGGGTGATGTTCACCCAGCAGAGTGCCCGCGCTGGCGGCCGCGGTGAGTGCGCCGATCGTCAGCCGTCCGTCGGCATATGCGGGGTGGCCCAAGAGCAGCCGCAGGATCTCTCCACCTGCGTATCCGCTGGCACCGGCCACTGCCACAGAAGTCATGCAGGCGATTCTGCATGGTTATGCAGAGTGATGCAAATCCATTATTCGGGGTCAGCCGGCGGCCCACTGCTTGGCGCGCTCGAGGTCATCGAGACCGAACACCTCGAGCTCACCCGGCACCATCCAGCCGATCGCATGCACCGTGTGTGCGACCCACTCCTTGTCGGTGACGATCGCGATGCGCTTGAAGGCCGAATGATGCTGGATGAGCGTGCCGAAGCCAGCCTTGAGATCCTCGACCAGACCTCCGCGCCCGAAACCCTCGTAGTCGGGTGCGATGACCTCGACGATCCGGACTTCCTCGGATCCGAGCAGCTTCTCCATCTCGGGCTTGAATTGGCTGATCTCGTCGCCGGTCACCTTGCCTGAAACGCGAATGCCTGCAACTCCTGCGGGCATGTCTTGCAATACCTCGATCATGCCTACCGTCCTACTCCGAAATCAGCGACGCTGCTCAGCCCCGACCCGATCGGCCGCCGCCTGAACCGCCGCGTCTCGGGCGGCACTGGCCTCGTCCTCGGTGAGCGTGCGATCGATGGCCCGGAACCGCAGCGCCAGCGCGAGGGATTTGCGCCCTTCGCCGATCTGCGGCCCGGTGTAGACGTCGAACAACCGGACATCCTCGAGCAGGTCTCCCGCGCCCTCGCGGACAGCGTCGACCACGTCCTGCGCAGCGACGTCCTCGCCGACGATCAGGGCGATGTCCTGGAACACCGCGGGGAACGGCGACACCGCGGGCGCGGGAAGCGACTCGGTGAGCGGGATGGCGTCGAGGTTCAGTTCGACGGCGCACGTGCCCGCGGGCAGACCCGAGCGCTCGACGACGGCAGGATGAAGCTGACCCGCATATCCGACGACGGTGTCGCCGACGGCCACCTCGGCGCAACGGCCGGGATGCCACGGCAGGTGCTGGGCGGGCCGCAATGTCAGCTCCACGCCGGCGGCGCGGCCGATGACACGGACCGCCTCGAACGCATCGCTGGCATGGACGGGCCTGCCCTTACCCCACGGACCCGCGGGTTCCCGCAGGCCGGTCAGCACCGCGCCGACATGCTGTGGCTGATGCGGCAGCGACGCATCGAGCGTCGCGATCTCTTCTGAGGTGGGGCGACGGTCGGTCGGAATGCGTTCCACGGCGCGGGTTTCCGTCGTCGGCTCGACCACCTGGGCGATCGCGAACAACGCGGTATCGACGGCTCCGCGGGACACGTTGCGCCCCAAGGCCTCCAGTAGTCCCGGCAGCAGCGTGGTGGCCAATTGGGGCCGGTCGGCTTCCAACGGATTCATCACGTTCGTCGTGGATCGCCGCTCGTCGTCGGCCGGCAGCCCCCACTGGTCGAAGACACCCGCGGGCAGGAACGGCGTTGGCAGGATCTCCACGTAGCCGCTGAGCGCCAGCGACTTTCCGATCGCGCGCCGCCGCTTCTGCGTCGGGCTCAGGCCGCGGCCCGGAGGGGCGAGCGGCAGCACCGAAGGGATGATCTCGAGGCCTTCCAGTCGCAATACCTCTTCGACGAGATCCGCAGGCTGACGAAGGTCGGGGCGCCAACTCGGCGGCGTCGCGGTCACCTGACCGTCGGTCACGACGACGTCGGCGCCGATCTGGGTGAGGCGTTTCTCTGTGGTGCCCTTCGCGTAGTCGACGCCGGCCATGCGATCGGGCAGATCGATCGCCATGCTGACCGGCGCGTGCGACCAGTCATCGCGCGGCGGATCGCCACGCCAGTCGGTCAGCGTGGGTTCGACTGTGCCACCGGAAATCTCGGCCAGCAGCGCGCTGCAGCGATCGAGCGCGGCGACGGATATCGCCGGATCGACGGTGCGTTCGTAGCGACGGCCCGCCTCGCTGGCCAGATGCAGGCGCCGTTGCGTGCGCGACACGGCGGCGGGATCCCAGACCGCGGCCTCGAGCAACACATCGGTGGTGCTGTCGCGAACCTCGGTGGTGCCCGCGCCCATCACGCCACCGATCGCCGCGGTGGCGACATCGTCGACGATGAGGACGTCGGCTGGATCGAGGCGGCGCTCGATGTCGTCGAGGGTGACCACCGTCTCGCCCGGTTCGGCGAACCGCACCCGGAAGCCGCCGGTGATCAGGCTGCGATCGTGTGCGTGCATCGGATGCCCGATCTCGAGCATCACGTAGTTGGTCACGTCGACGGCCGGTGAGATGGCCCGGATGCCCGACAGCAGCAACCGGCGTTGCATCCACCACGGCGACACCGCTTTTGGATCGATGCCGGTGACCGGACGTAGCCCGAAGCGCAAGACCCCGGTGCCGGGATCGATCGTCACCGGCAGCGCCTCGCCCTCGACGGGCAGAGGCGCGATGTCGGCCGGATCGACGTAGTCGAGGTCATACGCGTTGGCGATCTCGCGGGCCATACCGCGTACCGAGAGGCAGTAGCCGCGGTCCGGCGTGATCGCCAGGTTGAACACGATGTCGTCGAGGCCGAGCAACTCGGCGGCGGGCGTGCCCGGTTCCGCGGTCCCTGGCGGCAGCACCAGGATGCCGGAATGGTCTGTGCCGAGGTTGAGTTCCGCGGTCGAACAGATCATGCCGTCGCTGGTGCGGCCGTAGGTCTTGCGGGTGGCGATGGCGAAGTCGCCCGGTAGCACCGAACCGGGCAGCGCCACCACGACGAGGTCGTCGACAGCGAAGTTCGTTGCTCCGCAGACGATGTCACGTGAGCTCGGCTTCGCCGACATCGACCTTGACCGCGCGGATGGGCTTCTTGAACTCGGTCAGCTCCTCGATCTCCGCAACCCGGCCGACGGTCAACGGACCGCTGACGGGTCCCACCGGGATGACCTCTTCGACCTCGTGGCCGATCCGGATCAGGGTCTGCTCGAGTTCATCGGCTGACACGTCCCAGCCGGGAGCGCCGGCTTGAACGACTTCGCGCAGCCAGCTGTAGGGCAGGCGCATCAGGCTCCCACCCCGAACGGCAGCGAGAAGCGGACATCGCCCTCGACCATGTCGCGCATGTCGGGAATGCCGTTGCGGAACTGCAAAGTGCGCTCCAGACCCATCCCGAACGCGAAACCGGAGTACACCTCGGGATCGATACCACACGCGCGCAACACATTCGGGTTGACCATGCCGCAACCGCCCCATTCGACCCAGCCCGGGCCGCCCTTCTTGTTCTCGAACCAGATATCGACTTCGGCCGACGGTTCGGTGAACGGGAAGAAGTGCGGACGGAATCGGGTTCGACCCTGCGGGCCGAATTCGGAGCGGGCGAACGCGTCCAGCGTTCCGCGCAGGTGGGCCATGGTCAGGCCCTTGTCGACGGCCAGTCCCTCCACCTGATGGAAGACCGGCGTGTGGGTGGAGTCGAGTTCGTCGGTGCGGAAGGTTCGGCCGATCGAAATGATGTAGACCGGCAAGTCGCGCTCCAGCAGCGCACGGATCTGCACCGGTGAGGTATGGGTGCGCAGCACCTGCCGGGACCCGTCGGGGGCGACGTAGAAGGTGTCCTGCTCGCTGCGCGCCGGATGGTCGGGCGGGAAGTTCAGTGCGTCGAAGTTGAACTGCTCGGTCTCGACCTCGGGTCCCTCGGCGAGCTCCCAGCCCATCGCGACGAATGTGTCGGCGACATGCTCGGCCAGGATCGTGATCGGGTGGCGGGCGCCGACGGGCTGACGGGTCGACGGCAGCGTCACGTCGATGCGCTCGGCGATCAGCACTTCGGCGTCGCGTTCGGCGCGCAGTACCGCGAGGCGTTCGTCGTAGGCCTGCTGCGCAGCGGTGCGCGCCACGTTCACTCGCTTGCCCGCGTCGGCGCGATCGGTCTTGGGCAAGGACCCGAGAGCCTGTCGAGCGAGCGCGATCGGGCGAGCGATCGCCTAATTGCTCGGTCTTGGCGCGGGCCAGCGACTCGAGGTCAGCCGCTGCGTCGAAGGCATGCCGAGCCGCGCTGACAGCCTCGGTCAACGCTTCTTCGGATAGGTCTATTGGCTGATCAGCCACCCGGCGATCATAGGCGACGCGGCTACGCGCCCTTTCATGCGTTTCGGCCTAGAGACCAAAGCTGCGCGCAAGCACGCGCAAGCCGTCCAGTTCTCGTTCGTGGTCAATCAGCCGACGGAGCGATTCGGGCACATCCTGGCCCGGAATCGGCGGCAGCTGGATCTGCAACGGCAACGGCAACGGCTCGATGTCCATTGGTGCCGTCGGTGGCGGAATGCCTGCTGCTTCGGTCAGGGTCTGCAACGGCATGCAGAGGCCCCCAAAGTGACCCGGCGGCACGTCGAACGCGGGCGTGTCCAGCTTCGGTGATGAATCGAAGTCGAGCGCAAGCGCGAGGTTGTTTGAATCGCCGCGCATCCCAAGGGCTCGAAGCCGAACCTCCAGGAAAGCAGGTTGAGGATCGAGTTGGGGTCGAACTGCATGTGCTCGACGTGACCTCGGCGCGAGCGGGGACCGATGATCACGCATGGGACCCGGCAGCCGAGGCGCCCGTCGTTGCCAAGTGCGGCCTCGGCTTTGGACACCGGCGCGAGCGGCGGCGGTACGTGGTCGTAGAAGCCGCCCCATTCGTCGTAGTTGATGACGAGAAGCGTGCGGTCCCACTGCGGGCCCTCGCGCACCGCGTTGTAGACCTCGTTGAGGAACGCCTGACCGTCGCGGATGTCGGCGACGGGATGGTCGTCTCGGGAGAGGCCGAACATCTCCTCGAAGTCGGTGCCGACATTGTCGATGAAGGTCAGATTCGCCAACTTGCCTGCAGCGATGTCTGCGGCAAGGTCGGGCATCGAGTAATTCCGCGAAAAGTCCCTGTACTTGTCGCCCCAGAACGCGGTGTACGGCACGTCGACGTAGTAATAGGCAACGCTGCGGCCCTTGTCCAGCATGCGGTCCCAGACCGTCGGCAACGTGGAGATGTCCACAGAGTTCGACAACCGGTCGGTCTGCCCGGCGTGCATGTAAATGCGGTTCGGTGTCGTCGACGAGAGGATGCCGCTGAAGTATCGATCGCATACGGTCCAATGCTCGGCGCATCCTTTGAAGAACGGCAGGCTGTCGGCCGTGTAGTAGCCCAGGGGAAACGTGTCGCCGGGAGGCTGTGTGAGCAGGAACCCGTCCATCGCTCCGTCGTTGATCTGGCGGCGCCCACCCTCGTAACTGTGGTCCGGATCGGCGAAGCGGCAGTTTTGGAAGTTGGGAGCCAGGTCGTAGGACTCCTGAGTCATGCCGTCCGAGTCGACGAGCTGTACGCGCTCCTGCCTGCCCTGCGCACCGGGCACCCAGCCCAGGAAGTGGTCGAATGACCGGTTCTCCATCATCACCACGACGATGTGATCGATACCGGAATTCTCGGGATCGGGTAGTGCACCGGGGTTTTCTGCGCCCGCCCCGCAGCCGGAGAGCGCCAAACCGCCTGCCGCGGTGGCCGTGGCGCCGATGAACTCGCGCCGAGTGAGGCTCTGTGAACCGCGCTTTGCGTCCATGTAGCCGCAATTCTGCAGGGCATGGTGCGTCGGGATCGGCCTTTTGACGAGCGCGCTTCGGCTACTCCCCTGACGGATCGCGATCCTGGTCGACGTCACCCGGCGATGGCCTGCGAGATTTCAACCGGTACATCACGAGATCGGCTGGCACGCCGTCCTGTTTGGCCGCGAAGACCTGCTTGCGAAGCCGTTTGACCTCCACGCCGAGCAATTCGAAGTCTTCGTCAGCGATACCGTCCAATGTCGCCGCAGACACCACCAGCTCACCCCTGGTCGCCCGGTCCATCACCCGCGCGGCGATATTCACATCGATGCCCAGCCAGTCCGAGCCGATCCGCTGCGGCCTGCCGGTGTGGATCCCAACCCGCATCCGCGGCGTGTAGCCGTCCACGTCAAGGGATTTCACTCGCTTCCCGAGCCTTGATCGCGGCGGCAACCGCCGTCGACCGGCTGGGAGAACACCGCCATGATGCCGTCGCCCATTCGCTTGACGATCTGGCCGCCCGCCTCCAACAGCGGTGGCTCGACAACCTGCGAGACGCGGCGAAGGAGTTTGAGCGTGGCATCGTCGCCCGCACTCAGCGACCACGACGAGAAGCCCACCAGGTCGGTGAAGACGATCGTCGCCTCCTGGTAGGCAGGCTTGCCGGACACCCGCTCGGTCAGCGCCTGCCACACCTGCAGAGCGCCCAGGCTGACTTCCCGCGAGGCGGCCTCGCGATGCAGCAGTCGATCGGCGGCGCGGGCAGCGGCGCTGGGGCCACCGTCGCCGGACGCCGACAGCGGATCGCCGAACTCGGGATCACCGGGAAGCGCGCGTCGGGCGCGGCGCAGGAAGGCGATGACGGACGGGCTGTGGTTGGTGCTCTTCAGCCACGCCACGGGCCCGGATGACTGTCGTGCCAGATCGGTCGTCGATCGACTCGACCTCATCCACAGGCGCCAGCCTAGTTTGAGCGTCGATATGGCCGACAAACCGGCTGGTCACAGCGCGAGTGGAGGGCAAGTGGAGGCGTGAGTAACACTGTGCCGCCACGCCCCGCAAATCGTAGACAACGCGCGTTGTCAACATTATCGTGATGGTCTAACTGCGGGTTGGGATTTACGCCGCGCACGCGAGGAGCAGGAATGTGCGAGAACCGATGACCCTGAGATCGACATCGACGCGACGACGCGAAACGGCCTTTCGATCACGACGCCGACCCGCTCGGCCCCGATTCATTGACGTGGAAGTACTTCGGCGACCTGCGGACCGGCATGCTCGGTGTCTGGATCGGCGCGATCCAGAACATGTATCCCGAACTCGGCGCGGCGTCGAAGATCACTCGATCCTGCTGCGTGAGCCGCTGCAGCGCGTCGCGCGCTCGGTCTACCCGATCATGGGCGTCGTCTACGACGGCGATCGCGCCGCGCAGACCGGCCAGCAGATCAAGAGCTACCACAACACCATCAAGGGCGTTGACGGCGAAGGCCGGCGCTACCACGCGCTGAATCCCGAGACGTTCTACTGGGCGCACGCGACCTTCTTCATGTTGATCATCAAGACCGCCGAATACTTCTGCGGCGGACTCACCGACGCCGAGAAGCGCCAACTGTTCGACGAACACGTGCAGTGGTACCGGATGTACGGCATGAGCATGCGGCCGGTTCCGGACACCTGGGAAGAGTTCTGCGAGTACTGGGACGCCAAGTGCCGCGACGAGTTGGAGATCAACCGCGCGACGCTCGACATCTTCACGATCCGCATCCCCAAGCCGTGGTTCGTGCTGATGCCGACGCCGATCTGGGATCAGCTTTTCAAGCCGATGGTCGGCGCGCAGCGATGGATTGCCGCGGGCCTGTTCGACCCGGCGGTGCGCGAGAAGGCCGGCATGCGGTGGACGCCGGGCGACGAGGTTCTGCTGCGGGTCTTCGGAAAGCTCGTCGAGTTGGCGTTCGTCGCGGTGCCCGACGAGATCCGGCTCCATCCGCGCGCGCTGTCCGCGTACCGCCGCGCACAGGGGAAGCTGCCGCGAAGACGCGCCGTTGGTGGAGGCGCCCGCGTTCATGGCGCCACCGCGTGACCGCCATGAGCATGCCCATGCACTATGTGCCGCCGCGCAAGTCACTGCTTGACCGAGCTGGGTCTTTGGTGCACACCACGTTCTCGTTGGCGGGGCTGCGTCCAGCGCGTGGGCGCCTCGGTAAGGCAGCCTAGAGCGCATGCTGGAATGGACAGACGTTGATCTTGCCGTGCGCGACGCCGTGCGCGAGTTCGTGGACAAAGAGATTCGCCCCCATGTCGATGATCTCGAAAGCGGCGAGATGGAGCCCTACCCCATCATCCGCAAGCTGTTCGCGACGTTCGGTATCGCCGAGATGTCCCGCGAGTCCCTGGACAAGCGGCTCGCCAGACTGCGCGAGGGCGGCGGGTCGTCTCGAGAAGTCCTCGGGGGCGGCGGCATGTTCGGCGAGTGGCTCGGGCGGTATGGGCTTCGTCGTGGTCAGCGAGCTGTGCCGGGTCAATATGGGCATCGTCACCGGCATGGGAGTCAGCCTCGGGCTGACGGTGCCGACCATCATGGGCCGCGGCACGCTGGCCCAACAGGAGCGCTGGCTGCCCGATCTCGTCACCTACGACAAGATCGGCGCGTGGGCGATCACCGAACCCGACTCGGGCTCGGATGCGTTCGGCGGCATGAAATCCTATGTCGTCCGTGACGGCGACGACTACATCCTCAACGGCCAGAAGACTTTCATCACCAACGGCCCCGACGCCGACGTCGTGGTCGTCTACGCGAAACTCAATGAAATGGAGCGGCGACTCCTCTTCGAATCAAGCGTGACCGCAAGGTGCTGACGTTTGTCCTGGACCGCGGCATGGAGGGCTTCGTTCAGTCAAAGCCGTTCCGCAAGATGGGTATTCACAGCTCTCGCACGGGCGAACTGTTCTTCAACAACGTTCGGCTCGGGCGCGATCGGCTGCTCGGCGAGACCGAAGGAGACCCAAGACTCGGCCGCCGACGGACGCGCCAGCGCGCGAGTCCAACTTCTCGGCCGAACGCATCGGCGTCGCGGCGATGTCGCTGGGAGTCATCGAGGAATGCCTCCGGCTGTGCGTCGACTATGCGAAGACCCGAAAGCTGTGGGGTCAGGAGATCGGCCAGTTCCAGCTGATTCAGCTCAAGCTGGCGAACATGGAAGTCGCCCGAATGAACGTGCGCAACATCCTGTTTCGCGTGATCGAGTCGGCCGAGAAGGGTAAGACGATCTCGTTGTCCGAGGCATCGGCGATCAAGTGGTACTGCTCGCAGGCCGCCACCGATGTGGCGATGGAGGCCGTGCAGTTGTTCGGCGGCAACGGCTACATGACCGAGTATCGCGTCGAGCAGTTGGCACGCGACGCGAAGTCGTTGATGATCTACGCCGGCAGCAACGAGATGCAGATCACCCACGTTGCCGCGTGGGCTGCTCAACGGCAACTAAGCGGCCGGCTCGCCCGGCTGGTGTTGCGTTTGCCCGGCTCTGCGCGGGGACATCTCAGCGACTCGGTCATGTAAAGCAAGCACGCGCATATGGATCCGGTGCTCGGTTGCCCGCGGCATCGATCGCGGCACGGTAACGACCGCGCCGCAGTCGGATAACCCTGCCTTGGCCCATCTCCCACCGCAGCGCGTCCGACACCGCCTTCGACGGACGTCCCACGGTGTGGAAGCCGTGGTACGTCAGCGCGTCGACCAGTTCGTCGATTGTGGAACCCCCGTGGTCGAACAGGTACGCCGTGAGCAGGTACCGCAGGTCGGTACCGCTCACCTCGAGCGAGTCGGTCATGCGCAGAGAATGGCACGGAGGTACGACAACCACGGTTGACGCCGTGCCGCCCGGCAGGGATGCCGACTAGCCTGATGTCGTCGGCTAACACCGAGGAGGACCGCGTGGACCTGAAAAGCAAGACAGCGTTGATCACCGGATCCAGCGGAGGAATCGGCGAGGAGTTCGCCGTTCAGTTCGCGAAGCGCGGGGTGAACCTCGTGCTGGTCGCACGGCGCGCCGAGAAACTCGCTGAGCTGCGCAAAACGCTGACCGAGCGGCATCCCGACCTCACGGTCGACGTGATCGCAGCCGATCTCGCCGTGCCGGGATCCGGCCCCGACCTGGCGTCGAAAGTCAGTGACCTGGGCAGGACGATCGACATTCTCGTGAACAACGCGGGCGTCGGCCTGCACGGCAAGTTCATCGGGCAGGACGCGGCCGCGAATTCGGCGCAGATCCAGCTGAACTGCGGCACCCTGGTCGACCTGACGGCGTGCTATCTCCCCGCCATGACGACAGCCGGCCACGGCGTGGTGATCAACGTGGCGTCGACCGCGGCTTTTCAGCCGACACCCGGCATGGCGGTCTACGGCGCCACGAAGGCATTTGTGCTGTCGTTCACCGAGGCACTGTGGCAGGAGTGCAAGGGAACCGGGGTGAGGGTGCTCGCGCTGTGCCCGGGCGCCACCGAGACGGAGTTCTTCACACGAACCGGAGAAGAATTCCTCACCGACGGCAGGCAGACACCGAAACAGGTGGTAGACACCGCGCTGGCGGCGCTGGACAAGTCCACCCCGACCGTGGTCTCGGGTTGGCGGAACGCTCTGCTCGCCACCGGTTACCGGCTCACCCCACGCAAGCTGATGGTTCAGATCTCCGAGCAGCTCTGAAAGCCAACTAGCCGGGGTTTAGCGTCGGATGTAACGCCATGGCGAGATTCGGGCGCATTCTTCGCCATGCCGTTACAACCGGTGGGCGCGCGCGCTTTGGTACAGGCAGATTGCCGCCGCCGATGCGACGTTGAGGCTTTCGGCGTTGCCCGGCATCGGAATTCGCACCCGATGGGTGGCCATCTCGGCCAGATCGGCCGCCAAGCCGTGGGCCTCCGGCCCGAACAGCCATGCCGTCGGAACGCCGAGTTCCGCATCTTCGAGCGATATTTCGCCGTCGACCGTGGTGGCCAGAACCGCGAGACCGGCCGCACCGATCGCCGACACCGCCGCGGCGGCGTCCGCCTCGGACACCACCGGGATCGAGAAGATGCTTCCCGCCGAGGCGCGCAGGCATTTGCCGTTGTACGGATCGACACTGTGGCCGGCAAGCACGACTGCGTCGGCGCCCATCGCATCGGCGACACGAATCAGGGTTCCTGCATTGCCCGGCTCGGAGATCTCCGCCGCGACGGCCAGCAGCCGTGGCGAATCGGCGAGCACGTCGTCAAGTGAGGTCTCGGGCACCGAGCACACCGCGACCAGTCCGACCGGAGTAACCGTCTCCGACAACGCCTTTGCGGCACGCTCGGTCACCAGATGCACCTGCGCGTCGGTCAGAAGCGAACCGAATCGGGCCATGCGCGGCTTCGGTGGCGAAGACCTCGGAGACGAGTCCGCGCCGCAACGCGGCCTCGACGAGATTAGGTCCCTCGGCGAGAAAGCGTGCGGCGCGGCGTCGTCCGACGTGGCGGTGCAGCTTGATCGCTGCCGCCACGCGGGCAGAGCGTTCGGTGAGCGTCAGGCAGCCTCGCCCGATGGTGCGTTGACATCACTGGGCAGCGCACCCTTGGCGACCTCGACCAGCGCGGTGAACGCGGCGGGATCGCTGACGGCGATCTCGGCAAGGTTCTTGCGGTCCACCTCGACACCGGCGGCCTTCAGGCCCTGGATCAACCGGTTGTAGGTGATGTCGTTGGCGCGGGCCGCCGCGTTGATCCGGGAGATCCACAGCTTGCGGAACTCGCCCTTGCGGGCACGCCGGTCACGGTAGGCATAGGTCAACGAATGCAGCTGCTGCTCTTTGGCTTTGCGATACAGCCGCGACCGCTGACCGCGGTAGCCCTTGGATGCCTTGAGTATTGTGCGCCGCTTCTTCTGCGCATTCACTGCGCGCTTTACGCGTGCCATGGGGGTATTCCTCTTCGTTCAGGTCGTACGGGGTGTGGGGCTGTCAGCCGTTCAGCAATTTCTTGATGCGCTTGACGTCATTGGCCGCCACCTCGGTGCGGCCGTCGAGCCGACGGGTGCGCTTGCTCGACTTGTGCTCGAGCAAGTGCCGCTTGTTGGCCTTCTGGCGCACGATCTTTCCGGTTCCGGTGGCCCGGAACCGCTTGGAAGCGCCGCTGTGGGTCTTCGCCTTTGGCATGTGTCCTCAGTTCAGTTCTGTGGTGTTTCGGTCGGTGCGCTCTCGGCGGGCTGTGCGCGTTGCGCGGCCGGAGCGTCGGCATCGTGCGCCGCCTTGGCACGAGTCTTCGCGCCGCGGTGCGGTGCCAGCACCATCGTCATGTTGCGGCCGTCCTGCTTGGCCGACGTCTCGACGAAGCCGTAATCGGCGACGTCGGCGCCCAGCCGCTGCAGGAGTCGGTAGCCCAGCTCGGGCCTCGACTGCTCGCGTCCGCGGAACATGATGGTCACCTTGACCTTCGACCCCGCTTGCAGGAAGCGGACCACGTGGCCCTTTTTGGTCTCGTAGTCGTGCGGGTCGATCTTGGGTCGGAGCTTCTGTTCCTTGACGACGGTCTGCTGCTGGTTCTTGCGAGACTCGCGCGCCTTCTGCGCCGTCTCGTATTTGAACTTGCCGTAGTCCATGATCTTGCAAACCGGGGGTTTGGCGTCCGGGGCTACTTCGACAAGGTCGAGATCGGCATCCGCGGCGACGCGGAGAGCGTCTTCGATGCGCACAATGCCTACTTGCTCGCCGCCTGGTCCGATCAGACGGACTTCAGGTACGCGAATGCGCTCGTTGACGCGGGTCTCAGTGCTGATGGGGCCTCCTATGTTGTCGTGCAGTCTAGGAGCCCCACCCATCAGCACTCTGTTCAATGAACAGAAAAGCCCTGCTCAAAGCAGGGCCCATAGCCGACCAGGACAGGCATCGGATGCCTGTGACCGGACCGCTGTACCGGTATGGTCAGCGGTGGGAGTGGGACTCCACTTGCTGTCCCTGGCGTACGCCGGGACGGTCGCGCATGCGAGTCTATCAGCCATGACGCAGGATCCCGCATCGCCTGAACAGGCGGCTGAGCTGCCGACCCGCGAGCTGGCCGATATCCCCGCCGTCGAGGTGATCACCCGGTCGGCGGTCATGCTGATGAGCGCGGCGGCCGAGAAGCTCGGACTGTCGGCCGAGGATCCCGACGAGAGCCCGCACCGCGATCTCGACGAGGCGCGCCGGCTGATCACCGCGCTCGCCGGGCTGGTGACGGCCTCCGCGGAATACCTCGGGCCGCACGCCGGACCGGTCCGCGACGGGCTGAAGAGCCTGCAGCTCGCGTTCCGCGAGGCCAGCGCCGCACCGGACGAACCGGGTCACGGTCCCGGGGAGAAATACACCGGCCCCGTCTGGTAGCCACTCACCACCAATTTGACCGGCCGAGCGAATATCCTCGCGCCTTATGACCGTCACTAGCCCGGCCGGCTCAGCGAGCACCGCGAAGGCCCGCCGCACCTCCGCGTTCAGGTGGGTGCCCGCCGCGGCCGGCTGGACCGTCGGCATCATCGCCACGCTGTCGCTGCTCGCGAGCGTCTCGCCGTTCTTCCGGTCGCTGATCAAGGTGCCCCGCGAGTTCGTCAACGACTACATCTTCAACTTCCCCGACACCAGCTTCGCGTGGGCGTTCGTGCTGGCGCTGCTGGCGGCGGCGCTGGCGGCGCGCAAGAGCATCGCGTGGTGGATCCTCGTCGGATACATGGTCGCGGCGGTCGGCTGGAACGTCGGCGACCTGGTCTCCGGCGAGGAATCGTGGCTGCGAGGAAAGCGGCGAGATCATCGGCCTCGCCTTCCACGTCGCCGCCATCGCGTTCCTTGTCCTGGCGCGCAAGGAGTTCTGGGCCAAGGTACGCCGGGGCGCGCTGATCAAAGCGGCGCAACTCTTGTCGCCGCGTTGATCGTCGGCACCCTGATCGGGTGGGGCCTGATCGAGCTCTTCCCTGGAAGCTTGGCCCGTGAGGACCGCTTCTTCTACGCACTGAACCGGGTGGGCGCGTTCGCAGGCGCCAGCTCGGACTCGTTCACCGGTCACCCGCACGTCTTCGTCAATGCGCTGCTCGGCCTATTCGGCGCGCTGGCACTGATGGTGGCGGCGATCGTGTTGTTCCAATCCCAGCGTGCGGAGAATGCGCTCACCGGTGAAGACGAGTCGGCGATCCGC
Source organism: uncultured Actinomycetota bacterium (assembly GCA_963720345.1). Classification (GTDB taxonomy): domain Bacteria; phylum Actinomycetota; class Actinomycetes; order Mycobacteriales; family Mycobacteriaceae; genus Mycobacterium. Next base: position 360,702 of record CAVRFN010000049.1, on the reverse strand, counting down.
GGACTGCTCGAGTTGTACGGCAAGAACGACTCATTGGGCTACTTCGCGACGCGTCGCGACAAGTCCGTGGTGTTCGCGCCGAACGGCCGCGCCGCCATCACCTACCGCGTCGAGGTCGGTGTCTGCCTCGCCAGCGGCGATCCCATCGGCGATCCCAAAGCCTGGCCCCAGGCCATCGAGGCGTGGCTGTCGCTATGCCAGGCCTACGGCTGGGCGCCCGGGGTGATGGGCGCGAGTTCGACTGCGGCCGAGGCATTCCGCGCAGCCGGTCTCAACGCCTTGCAGCTCGGCGACGAGGCGATCCTGTACCCGGACAACTTCCGGTTGTCGGGCCCGGACATGCGTGCGGTGCGGCAGGCGGTGACCCGGGCGCGACGCGCGGGTGCCGACGGTGCGGATCCGCAGGCATCGCGATCTGGACACCGACGAGATGGCCAGGGTGGTCGAGCGAGCCGATACCTGGCGCGACACCGACGACGAGCGCGGCTTCTCCATGGCACTGGGCCGACTGGGCGACCCGGCCGACGGCGACTGCATGCTCGTCGAGGCTGTTCAGCCCGGGGCCGGCGGTGACCAGGTCGTCGCCATGCTCTCGCTCGTGCCGTGGGGCGCCAACGGAGCGTCGCTGGATCTCATGCGCCGCTCCCCGCAATCCCCCAACGGCACCATCGAGCTGATGGTCAGCGAACTGTGTTTGCAGGCCGAAGGCATTGGGGTGAGCCGTATCTCGCTGAACTTCGCGATGTTCCGCTCGGCGTTCGAACAAGGTGCCCAGCTCGGCGCCGGTCCGGTCGCGCGGCTGTGGCGCGCCCTGCTGGTGTTCTTCTCCCGCTGGTGGCAGCTGGAGACGCTGTACCGCTCGAACATGAAGTATCAGCCCGAGTGGGTTCCGCGCTATGCGTGCTACGACGACGCGCGGCTGGTCCCCCGCGTCGGGGTGGCATCGGTGATCGCAGAAGGCTTCCTGGTGCTGCCGTTCTCCCGCCGGCATGAGCAGCCGCACACCGGACATCACACCGCGGTGCCGCAGAGCATCGTCGATCGTGGCCTGTTGCACCATGACGGCACCGCCCCTGATGTCGACGAACTGGAAGTCGGACTGGACGAGGAGGAACGGTCTCGGCTGCCCGAACAGGTTCGGGTCCGGATGGCCAAGCTCAAGACGTTGCAGGACAGCGGAATCGACGCCTACCCCGTCGGCGAGGAACCCAGCCACACCATCCTTGCCGCGATCGAATCCGAGGGCGCGGGCACGGTGACCGTGGCCGGGCGGGTACTGCGCATCCGCGACTACGGTGGCGTGCTGTTCGCGCAGCTGCGCGACTGGTCCGGGGAAGTTCAACTGCTGCTGGACAATTCGCTGCTCGAAGAGGGCACGACGGTGGATTTCACGCACGCCATCGATCTGGGTGACCTGATCCAGGTGTCCGGAACGATGGGCTTCAGCAAGAAGGGCACCCGTTCGCTGATCGTGCTGAGCTGGCGGATGATCGGCAAATGCCTGCGCCCGCTGCCGGACAAGTGGAAGGGACTGACCGATCAGGAGGCACGGGTGCGCGCCCGATATGTCGACCTGGCGATCAACTCCGAGGCCCGCGATCTGATCCGGGCACGCAGCGGTGTTCTGCATGCGATCCGCGAAACCCTGTTCGGCAAAGGGGTTTTTGGAGGTCGAGACGCCGATTCTGCAGCAGATCCACGGCGGCGCCAACGCCAGGCCGTTCCTGACCCACATCAACGCCTATGACCTCGACCTGTACCTGCGGATCGCACCTGAGCTGTACCTGAAGCGCCTGTGCGTGGGCGGTGTCGAGCGGGTCTTCGAGCTGGGCAGGGCATTTCGCAACGAGGGCGTCGACTTCAGCCACAACCCCGAGTTCACGCTGCTGGAGGCCTATCAGGCCCATGCGGACTACAACGTGTGGATCGACGGCTGCCGGGAGTTGATCCAGAACGCCGCGCTGGCCGCCAACGGGGCGCACGTGTTCATGCGTCCCCGCGATGACGGCACTCTGGAACCCGTCGACATCTCGGGCGCCTGGACGGTCAAGACCGTGCACGACGCGGTGTCGGAGGCGCTGGGAGAAGAGATCGGTCCCGAAACGGACCTGACGACGCTGCGCCGGCTGTGCGACGGCGCGAAGATCCCTTACCTGACGCACTGGGACACCGGTGCCGTAGTGCTCGAGCTGTACGAGCATCTGGTCGAGGACCGCACCGAGGCCCCGACCTTCTACAAGGACTTCCCCACCTCGGTGTCACCGCTGACGAGACCACACCGCAGCATCCCGGGTGTCGCCGAGCGCTGGGACCTGGTGGCGTGGGGCGTCGAACTGGGCACGGCCTACAGCGAGTTGACCGATCCCGTCGAGCAGCGCAGGCGGCTGCAGGAACAGTCGCTGCTTGCGGCCGGCGGCGATCCGGAGGCCATGGAGCTCGACGAGGACTTCCTGCAGGCCATGGAGTACGCGATGCCCCCGACTGGTGGCCTTGGCATGGGTGTGGACCGTGTCGTCATGCTGATCACCGGCCGCAGCATCCGCGAGACGCTGCCCTTCCCCCTGGCCAAACCGCGTTAGCAGCTGATCCACAGCGGGGGCCAAGGATCGGCGGTCACTCTTGTGGCCGTGACGCTTCGCGAGATGCTGCGCCATCATTTGTCGCTGCTGCACGGCTGGATCCCCATCACGGTCCAGGTCCTGGCCAGCGTTGCGCTGGTGGCGGCGGTCTGCTGGGGCATCCAGCGCTGGCGATACGTCTGGGTGCCGTGGGCCGCGCTGTGCGGGATCGCGCTAACGGCCGCCGCGTACTGGTACGTCGAATCGGAAGGTCTCGCGGGAAACCCCGCGCCCGACGGGCTCTGGGTCTGGATTGGGCTGACGGGCACCGCAGCAGGCGTGCTGGTCGTCGGCTGGCGCGGGGCGACGTGGTGGCGGCGGCTGGTGGCGGCCTCGGCGGTGCCACTGTGCCTGTTGTCTGCCGCGTTGGCGCTGAACCTATGGACCGGGTACTTCCCCAGCGTCCAGACCGCGTGGAATCAGTTCACCGCCGGCCCGCTCCCCGATCAGACGGATCAGGTGACCGTGTTGGCATTGCAGCACCGCCACCAGATTCCCGCGAAAGGCACGGTGGTGCCTGTGCAGATCGGCGACTCGGCCTCGGGCTTCAAGCATCGCGATGAGCTCGTCTACCTACCACCTGCCTGGTATGCGACCGACCCTCCACCACCTATGCCAACGATCATGATGGTCGGTGGGGAGTTCAACACCCCGGCCGACTGGGTGCGGATCGGCAACGCGGTCGCGATCGCGGACAACTTCGCGGCCGCCCACGGTGGCAATGCGCCGGTGCTCGTATTCGTCGATGCGGGCGGCACATTCAACAACGACACCGAATGCGTCAACGGCAGTCGCGGCAACAGCGCCGATCACCTCACCAAAGATGTTGTCCCGTTCATGATTTCGAAGTTCGGCGTGAGTGCGCACCGGGACAACTGGGGTGTCGTGGGCTTCTCGATGGGTGGTACGTGCGCCGTCGACCTCGCTGTGATGCATCCCGATATGTTCAGCGCGTTCGAGGACATCGCGGGTGACATCGCCCCCAACGCGGGGACGAAGGACGAGACCATCTCACGGCTGTTCGGCGGCAATGTCGCGGCATATGCATCGTTCGATCCCACCAGCGTCATCACGAGGCACGGCGCCTACAGCGGTGTCGCCGGCTGGTTCGCCATCAACAGCGGAGCGACCCCGGAGCAGAGTTCGGCCGCGAACTCGCTGTGCGCGCTGGGCAACGCGAACGGGATCACCTGCGCCGTCGTCGCTGCACCCGGTATGCACGACTGGACCTTCGCATCGCAGGCCTTCGCGACCGCGCTGCCCTGGATGGCAGGTCAACTCCGCACTCCAGGGGTTCCGCCGACGCCGTTGCCCACAAGACCGCCGCCGCCGCCGATCGTCCAGGTGGCCGCGAAGTAGCGGGTAGCGTGGGCGGCATGCCGGACGAACCCGCCAAGGAGCCGGAAGCAACCGTCGAACCTGTCGTCGAAGCGGAACTGGTTGTCGATCCTGAGCCGGCGACGGCACCCGCAGAGCCGGTCGACACGGGCTATACCGCGAGCGGTGTCCCGACGTTCGATTCGGTGCGAGAGAAGATCGAAACCCGCTACGGCACGGCGATCGGCGCGGCGGAACTCGATGCCGAAACACCGGAAGGCCGCACCGTCGAGGAGCAGTACGAAGCCCGACAGCGCGCCGCCGCCGAACGGCTGGCGCAGATACGCGAATCGATGCGCAAGCCCGAGTCTCAGTAGTCGGATTCGGCGGCCAGGATCTCGGCCAGATATGCGTCGGCCGCGGGCGCGGCCAGCCGCGACCGCGCGAAATCCCGGATGCGATCGCGAGTCTGCGCAGGCTCCCCGACGTCCGCGCCGATGGTCAGCGTGGTCGTGCGCCAATCATGGCCCCACGCAGCCGATTCCGATATCGGTTGCTGATCGGAGTCGACGACGGGGAACGCCGCCCGCCCGTCGGCACCCAGCACGCCCTCACCTCCGAAGGGGCCGGAGCGCAGCCGAACGGAGACGCCGTTTGGTGACCCCAGCCCCGACAACGCCACTCGCACAATCGCTGTCACCGTCTTGTCGACGGACTCGACGCTCCAGTCCGACGGTGTTCTCGGCGGCGTCGAAGATTCCGGAAGGAACGGCGGACCACTGAACAGAGCCGATACCCGTCGCAACAGTCGTCGAGGTGGTTCGACCGATATCGCCACCCGCGGCCAGTGCGAAATCGTCACGGCGGACGGATTGCGCCGGTGCGTTCGAACACGATGCCCACCTCGTCGGCGAGATCGGTGCACTTCTCGACAAGCTCGACGATGCGCGGATCGCCCTCCTGCACATGGGCGCCCAGGGCCGCGACATGCGGCCTCAGCACCTCGGCCACGTCCGAGTCGAAGGTGTCGTCGGTGAAGAAGTCCTCCGCGCCCGCGGTGAGGATCGCGATCTCCGCATCCAACAACGCGGCGTCGAGCGTCGCGATCCCGTCTCGCTCACTCGCCGGCCACCACCGCCGGAGCCAATGCCCGAATGCCAACCGCCGCAAGCGGGTCCAGCGATCCAGGAAGCACATCGACGCCGGTCAGGTCGACGGCGTGAGCCTCATCGGGTGGGGCATGATCGACCGCGGATGCGACCGCACGATGCCCGGCCTCGCCGAGCACCCGCCAAAGCCAGTCCGCCCTGGACGGATCGGTGAACGTGATCTGAGGATCGGCGGCAGGATCGTCAACGGTCCACGACAGCACTGCGCCGCTGATCTCGAGCACGGCCTGCAGAGGCGAGGGCGCCACGAAGGGGCCCGTACTCCACAGCCCGGAATCTGACATCAACTTCATCCGGCCACCTGCAGTTCCAGCATCGTCTTGATGCGCTGCCGGTGATCGAGACTCACCGAGCGCGCGACGCCCTCCAACAGCCCCCGGACGTCATCGACGTCGGAACACGGCTCCTGCCATACGTCGCGGCCGTGCAGACGCGCCCACAGGCGGCTCAGATACGGCCGGGCGAATACCGCAAGATCGTCGATCACCTGCTGCTGACGCGGATGGATGGGGCCGCCCTCGGCGAGGTAGCGTCGCGCGTGGAGCACATACGCCTCCTTGCGCAGCCGTGCCTGGATCTGGCGGGCCAGGTCGTAGCGGGTCGTCGCGGTTTCGGACAGCGGAGCCAGGTCGACGGCGACCTCGATCCCGGCGACGAGGGTCGCCTGTTTGTCCTCGGCCATCAGCCCCCACGGTGCGCAGCACCGATCGACCTCCTCCTCGCACAGCATCGGGACATCGGGCAGTTCTTCGCGATCCATCGCGCGGCGAAGTGTCGCGCGCACGCGGTCGATCACGGACCGGTTGAGCGGTCGCTCGCTATCGGTGCCGCCGATGACAGCCGGCGGATTCTGGGGTTCAGCAGAACTGAGACCCAGTCGCACGATCGACCACGGCAGCCGCGTGCCGTCTTGATGCGCCGCGGCTCCGAGGTTGTACGGCGTCACGTCGGCGATCAACGCGTGCCAGACCCGCTGTCGCGCCGCTGCGGCGCCGTGAGAGTCGGCCGAGCCGAGCACAGTGGTCAGCCCAGACAGGAACGGACGGGTGATCTCGTTTCCGGCCCGGACATCGCTCCAGCTGGACCGAAGCTGATCCGACAGTTCCGCGATGACGAGGTGGTCGGACGAATACGTGTTCAGCACCTCGATCGCGGTGCGGTCCCGGTCGGCGTGGATATCACGCAGCACCGATTCGGCCGCGCCGGAATCAGGCTGGGCGGGTAGACCTTTCGTGACCGCAAGCTCGAAACAGACCGGGAAGTACAGCTCCTGGGCGTTCCCACTGGTGATCCGCAGCCGGCGGCGCTCACGCTTGAGCAGCTCGAACCACGCTGCCGCCGCGCGCAACTCGGCGGCTCGGCCGACGATGACGTCATGCATGGCTTCGGCCACTTCGGCCGCCACGAACGGTGCCGAGAACTGGGTGTTCGAGCGCAACCGCAACACCAACGGGTCGAGGATCCGCTTCACGGTGCGCCGCAATGGGCCACCGTCGTCACCGCTGAGCACCTCCACTCCGGGCCCGATCGCGCGCCACGCACGGTCGATCACCGCCCGGCGCGGATGTGTGACGGCGATGGCCGTCTCGGCGGTGCTCATGGGAACAGGATAGGAGGCGGGCATCGGGGAAAAGTTGGGTTCGGTAGCCGATGAGGCGTCAGACCCTTGTGGCATGTCCAGCGCGTATTCGATCGCTTTCGTGATGTTCCTGCTCGTCGCCATGTCCTTGGCCTACCTAATTCCCGACCGCGACGGCCCAGTGGCCGCCCCTACCGACGCTGACGTCGACGAAGCCGCTGAGCGGCTCGTCACCGACGACGACATGGTGGCGATCCGGGCCGAGTTCGACCGGATGCTGGTCGCCAAGGGCCTGGTCACAAACGGACAGATCGACCTGATCCGGCACGGCACCAAATCCCGCGCCGTCGTCACCGGCATGCGAACGACCGGCCATGCGCGCGAGGATTTTCGCGAGGTCGAACTCGATGTGATGGTGAATCGGCCCGGCGGCGGACAGTTCGCGGCTCATGAGAGGGCGCTGATTCCCGAATCGGCGATCACGAAGGTCGCTCCTGGCAGCATCGTCGATACCTATTACCGATCCAGTGACGAGTCCGCGGTCGCCGTCTGTGTGTCGCCACGCTGATCACCGGGCACCGTCGACGGCGAACGTTGCCAGCGCGGCCCAGTAGAGCGGGCTCGCGGTCAGGTCGCCGTCACTCCACCGACGCATCCTGTTCCCGCTGCCAGCTGTTCACCGCGCGTCCGGCCTCGCCGGCTTCGTGTGCGCGGTCGACGGCGAGGATCGCATCAGCCATCGGATCGACGTCCGCGGTCGTCGGCGCGAACAAGCGATAGCCGGCAGCGGTGGGAAGTGACCACAGCGTGGCCGTCACCAACTCCGCACCTCCGAGAATCATCGCGGCCACCAGTCCGGTCGCCTCGTCGAATCGGTAGTCGCCGCCGGATGCACAGGCCAGCAGGCCGACGCGTGGGGGCAACGGCAGCCTCTGTGACATCAGATCCGACGCGGTGAGCGGGCGATCGTCAGCCAAGTGAAGTGCGGCCCGGTCGGCGTGGCCGACGTCGCCGTCCGCCGCGGTCGCGTGGCCGACGTAGAGCAGCCGACTGGGGCCCTGCGCCAGCAGGGCCCGTCAGCCAGGCCCGATCGGCGTCGGCGCGCCGGAACAGGTCGACGGATGTCGCGACGTCGGGAAGCACGTCCCGGGCGTGCATCAGCTCGCCGAAGTGCTTGGCCAACGGCGTATCTGATGACGGGCGTCCGAGCACGGACCCGAGCGCTGAGTCCGGCCGCTGACCGGGCACTCGGGGATCAAGAACCAATAGTGGTGGCTCATTTCGCCGGCCGCCCCAACCTGCGGGTTCGCGCGGCGAATGGACGATGTTCGGCGGAGCCGCCATCAGGACGTCGACCAGCTCGATGAGTCGGTGGCCGTCGTCGCCGGGCATCGCGATGAGGCCCCACGGCACCCGGGCCAGTCGTGCGCTCGGTGATACGAACAACGCCGCCCTGGGCGAGGAGACGGAGTCGAGCAGCAACTGCCAGGCGTCGGGTGCGATCAGATGCGTGCCCATTGTGCGCGCGATCGTCAATTCGGTTGCAGGCGAGGCGAAGGCGCCCTTGGTGATCGCACGTTCGAGTGCGTCGCGCCGGGTCTCGCCATCTATCGGATCCGGCAATGCGGCGGTCAATTCGTCCAGTGCAGCGCGCAGCGCCGCCTCCTCGATCACCCACGTCACCGTCTTGGACGGCTCCCCCACGACGCGCAGGCTGACGTAGGTGGCGATTCCGACATCGGCGAATCGCAGTACCAGGGTGGCTGTTTCGGCTTCCGTCACGGCCATGTCGCCCATGTCGCACCCCGGGCGGTCACGTCGCGGCCGTACCGTTCGGCGGCGAGCGCGCGATAGCGAGTCAGGATCGGACCGGAGTTCGGGTCCATCTGCAGCGGCGGCAGCGGGCCCAGCCGCGTCAGCCCCGCACGTCCAACCCGACGCCGACTCACCCGCGGCGACCAAGGCGTACTCGTCGATGGTCTCCAGCGGCACCGCGGCGGTCGCGGTGCCCGTCAACTCGACGGTCTCGCAGTCCGGCTCCGCGCTGAATGTTCCTCGCGCACTGTGATACTCGACCAGCTCGCTGACCAGTTCGGTGTTTCCCCACTCCCAGGCGACGGCGAACGCGCCGGCCAGCATGCGAGCGGACACATGCGTGGCCCACCGCATTCTGGCGTCGGCGTCGGCGATCGCATGTCGTACCGAGTCAACGGCAAGTGCGGCGGGCACCTTCAGCTCGGCGGCCCGCTCGAGCTTGACCGCCGCGTTCTGCGGGTCGGCCAATGCGTCCGCCCGCCAGATACTGCCGATGTGGTCGTGCAGGCGGGCGTATTGCAGCCAGCTGTGTCGTGGCCACGAATCGAGGAGTTCCTGCGCCTCTTCCGTGCGCCGGCGCGCAGCGTCGAAATCACCTCGGAAGATGTCAACCCAGCTGCGCTGCAACAGGATGCGATGGATGTGCAGCGGCTTCTCGATCTCCCGCCAGTGCCGCTCGGCGTGGCCGAAACGCTCGTCGGCGTCGTCGAGCTTCTCGATCGACAGGGCGATCAGGCCGAAGTACAGCCAGCATCGCGACACATCGTGCGCCCGCATGCCCTCCGCGATCGCCGGATAGGACTCGTGCGCCAGGTCTTGCGCCTGCGCCCGATCGCCCACCGCCCAGGCCGCTGTCGCCCGTTCGAATTTCGTTCTCGCCGTACCCAACGCCCAGCCGCGGGCTTCGGCGCGGGCACCCGCCCGTCGCAGCCACGGCTCGGCCTCGGGCAGCCGGCCCGTCTCGATGCAGAACCTGCCGTATGACGTCGCACCGAACACGAGGAGGTAGTCGTCGAACTCATCGCTGCCGTGCGTTCCGTCGATCGTGTCGATCACTTTCTCCCACAAGTGAACCGACTGCACGTGCAGATCGTCGTCGCAGAGCGCGTTGGCGCACAGGATCCGCGCGAACGTGATGAAGCGCCCGTGCTCGTCCGCGAGATCCGGATAGTCGGTCGTGTCGTCCGTCAGCACCAGCAGCGCAGCCTCGGCGGCTTCGTGGTCGCCGTGCGCCGCAGCCAGGCCGGTCTGGAGGAACTGCGCCCGGCGCGAGTACCGGCAGATCATATGGTCGACCTCGGCATCGGACATCGTCACCTGCGACGCCAAATCTGGCCGGGTGCCTGCCCGGATCTCCGCGTAGGTGGCCAGGCATTCGCGGATGCGGCGGACCGACTCCTCGGTCCCGTCGTAGGCGGTGCGGACGAGGTAGAGCTGGCCGAGTTGCGCGTAGACCTCCAGCAGCCAGTCGTCGCGGTCAGCTGCTTCGATCGCGGGAACGAGCGACAGCAGCAGATCCTTGGCCGCGTCCTCGTCGGCGGCGAACACCAAATGGCGCGCCCGCTCGAGGTCGGCCACGATGGTCATTTCTGAATCATAGGAAGCGGCGGACGTGGAGGGTACGTCCGCCGCTTCCGGTATGCGGCCGATCAGCTGCAGGTCACCTTGATCGTGAACGGCTTGGTGATCATGCCCGCCATCGGGTTCGCCATATCGGCGCCGGCGGCTTCACCGGTGATGGTGTAGGTGCTGCCATCGACCTTCACCTCGGCCGAGCCGGTCTTGGCGCCCATCATGTTGGTGACGGCGAGCGCGTTGCCGTCCACCGTCATGCCCAGCGACTCGACGGTCGGGGTGGCCTCGTCGGTCATGACGACGGCGAGCCCGGCCTGGCCGTTGATGGCCGCGCTGGCGACGTTGATCTTTCCGCCCTGCTTGACGCAGGTCACCGAGTTGAGATCGAGACCGGACAGGTCACTGCCGCCGACCTTGACCTCGGTTGAGCCGCTCGTGCTCACCTGCGTGTTTCCGGCTGCCGGGCTGCTGGGCGCGGCTGCCGGCTTGTCATCCGAACAGCCCACCAGCACGGCCGCGCCGAGAGCCAGCCCGACCACACCCGTGACAACTCGATTCATCGATCTTCCCTTCGTCATACGCCGCCCCGCTGGCGTCGTCGTGAGGTCAGTCAAGGCGGCGGGTGCGGCTACCGATCCCAAACTTTGTCGGTATCCGCAGGTAGCGTTCGCAGGCGATGCGGTCATTCACGGTTGCCGAGCGGCGGGCCCGGCTCGCACGCCGTCACTTCCTCAACGACCACGCACAGTCCCCGGCCGACGTTGCAGGCGATGTCGTCGGCCTGCACGCCACCGACCCGGCCACGCCATATCTATCGCTGTGGGCACGGGTGCCCGGCTTCACCCTCGCCGATCTGGACGACGAGCTCTACCAGCGCCGGGGCCTGATGAAGCACCTCGCGATGCGGCGGACGTTGTGGATCATCCGCACCGAGGATCTGCCGCTGATCCAGTCCGGCGGCCAGCGACCGGGTCGCAGGCAACGAGCGCCGAAAGGTGGTCGCCGATGCGCAGAAGGCCGGCGTCTGCGTCGACGGCGATGCGTGGTTGGATACCGCGTGCGCCGCAGTACTGACTCACCTCGGCGAGCACGGGCCGACCAGCGCCAGGGACTTGCGTGCCGCACTGCCGGAGCTGGCGGGACAACACGACCCGGCGCCGGGCAAGCGATGGGGCGGCGAAACACCGTTGGCACCACGGATTCTGACCGTGCTTTCGGTGCGCGGCGACATCGTCCGCGGGCCGAACGATGGATCGCTGGACGGTGTCGCGGCCGCGATGGGCCCCGATGTCCGACTGGCTGCCCTCGACGCCAGACGCCGTTTCGCCCGACGTTGCGCGCACCGCATTGGTGCGACGGTGGCTGCGGGCGTTCGGCCCGGCGACGGTCACCGACATCAAATGGTGGTTCGGCAACACGCTGACGTGGGCGCGCCAGGCGCTGCTCGACCTCGAGGCCGTCGAGGTGGATCTCGATGGCACACCGGGTTTCGTGCTGCCCGACGATCTGGAGGTCGAACCGGACGCCGAACCGTGGTGTGCGCTGCTGCCCGGCCTCGACGTCACGACGATGGGATGGTTCGACCGCGACTGGTATCTCGGCGGGCACCGCAGTCAGGTCTTCGACACGAACGGCAACGGCGGCCCGACGGCATGGTGCGACGGTCGCATCGTCGGCGCGTGGGGCCAGGATGCCGAGGGCCGGGTCGAATTGCGATTGCTCGAGGACGTCGGCCGCACGGCACAGAAGGCATTGCAGCGGCGCGCCGACGAGCTGACCGAATGGCTGGCCGGCGTTCGGGTCAGCCCGCGCTTCCCCTCCCCGCTATCGAAGGCTCGAAACTGAAGCTATGCACGCGAATTTCGGTGAAATCTCCTGCATAAGCTCAGTTTCGGCAGAGCTACGCGCTGACCTTGCTGCGCTTGCGTGCCTTCGGGGTCGGCCGCGACACGCCGAGCGACTCGGCCAGGAAGTGGCCCGTGTAGCTGTCGGTGTTGACGGCGACGTCCTCGGGTGTGCCCGTCGCGACCACCCCGCCACCGCCGGCTCCGCCCTCGGGGCCCATATCGACGATCCAGTCGGAGGTCTTGATCACGTCGAGGTTGTGCTCGATGACGATGACCGTATTGCCCTTGTCGACAAGGCCGTTGATGACGGCGAGCAGCTTGCGGATGTCTTCGAAATGCAGCCCGGTGGTCGGCTCGTCGAGGATGTAGATGGTGCGGCCGGTGGACCGCTTCTGCAGTTCGGACGCCAGCTTGACGCGTTGCGCCTCGCCGCCGGAGAGCGTCGGCGCGGGCTGCCCGAGCCGGACGTAGCCGAGCCCGACGTCGACCAGCGTCGCCAGGTATCGATGGATCGACGTGATCGGCTTGAAGAACTCCGCCGCTTCCTCGATCGACATGTCGAGAACCTCGGCGATGGTCTTGCCCTTGTAGTGCACCTCGAGGGTCTCGCGGTTGTAGCGGGCGCCCTGGCACACCTCGCACGGCACGTACACATCCGGCAGGAAGTTCATCTCGATCTTGATGGTGCCGTCACCCGAGCACGCCTCGCAGCGGCCACCTTTGACGTTGAACGAGAACCGGCCGGGCTGGTATCCGCGGACCTTCGCCTCCGTGGTGGCCGCGAACAGCGTGCGGATCTTGTCGAAGACGCCGGTGTAGGTGGCCGGGTTGGACCGCGGCGTCCGGCCGATCGGTGACTGGTCGACGCGGACGAGCTTGTCCAGCTTGTCCAGACCCGTCACGCGGGTATGCCGGCCCGGCACCTGTCGGGCGCCGTTGAGCTTGTTGGCCAGCACCGACGCCAGGATGTCGTTGACCAGCGTCGACTTGCCCGAGCCGGAGACGCCGGTGACCGACGTCAGCACGCCCAGCGGGAACGCCACGTCGATCTCGCGCAGGTTGTGCTCGCGCGCACCGACGACGGTCAGCTGCCGCTTACGGTCGGTCGGCCGCCGGATGGCGGGGACCTCGATCTCTTCCTTGCCCGAAAGATAGGCGCCGGTAATCGAATTCGTGTTGGTCAGCAGTTCTTCGTACGTGCCGCTGTGCACGATCTGACCGCCGTGTTCGCCTGCCGCCGGGCCGATGTCGACGACCCAGTCGGCATGGGCGATGGTGTCGAGGTCGTGCTCGACGACGATCAGCGTGTTGCCGAGGTCCCGCAACCGGATCAGCGTTTCGATAAGCCGCCTGTTGTCGCGCTGATGCAGTCCGATCGACGGTTCGTCGAGTACGTACAGCACCCCGACGAGCCCGGAGCCGATCTGCGTGGCCAACCGAATGCGTTGCGCCTCACCGCCGGACAGCGTGCCTGCCGCCCGCGACAACGATAGATAGTCGAGCCCGACGTCGAGCAGGAACCCGAGCCGCGACTGGATCTCCTTGAGCACCTGACCGGCGATGGCCTGTTCCCGCGATCCGAGGGTCAACGCGTTGAGGAACTGCGAGCAATCGGCGATCGACAGTTCGGCCACCTCGGCGATCGACTTGGCGCCGTACTCCCCCGCCGTCATCGTCACCGCCAGGATCTCTGGCTTGAGCCTGGTGCCCTCGCACTCCGGGCACGGCACGTCGCGCATGAATCCCTCGTAGCGCTCCTTCATCTGCTCGGAGTCGGTCTGCTCCATGCGACGTTGCAGGAACGCCATCACGCCTTCGAAATCGGCGTAGTACGAACGGGTTCGGCCGTAGCGGTTCTTGTACCGGACGTGCACCTGCTCGTCGCAGCCTTCGAGAATCGCCTTGCGCGCCTTGGCGGGCAACTTCTTCCACGGTGTGTCCACGTCGAACCCGAGTTGAGTCGCCGAGCCCCGACAGCATCCGGGTGAAGTACTCGGCGGTCTGCCCCATGGACCACGGCGCGATGGCGCCCTCGGCGAGCGTCAGGTCCGGGTCCGGGATGACGAGTTCGGGGTCGACCTCCTTGCGAATGCCCAGGCCGACGCATTCCGGACAGGCGCCGTATGGCGAGTTGAAGGAGAACGACCGTGGCTCGAGGTCGTCGACGGCGAGCGGGTGCCCGTTCGGGCATGCCAGCTTCTCGGAGAACCGCTGCTCGCGGTGCGGGTGGTCGTCCTCTCGATCCACGAACTCCAGCACCACGATGCCGTCAGCCAGGTTCAGGGCCGTCTCCACCGAGTCGGTCAGCCGCTGCTTGGCGGTGGACTTGACCGTCAACCGGTCGACGACGACCTCGATGTCGTGCTTTTCCTGCTTCTTCAGCGTGGGCGGATCGGTCAGCGGATAGACCACTCCGTCGACGCGTACGCGGCTGTAGCCCTGGGTGTTCAGCTTGTCGAACAGGTCGACGAACTCACCCTTGCGGGTGCGCACCACCGGTGCGAGCACCTGGAAGCGCAGGCCCTCGTCCATCGCGAGGACCTGGTCGACGATCTGCTGCGGCGTCTGGCGGGCGATGCGCTCACCGCACACCGGGCAGTGCGGGGTGCCGGCGCGCGCGTAGAGCAGACGCAGGTAGTCGTACACCTCGGTGATCGTGCCGACGGTCGACCGCGGATTGCGGTTGGTCGACTTCTGGTCGATGGACACCGCAGGCGACAGGCCCTCGATGAAGTCGACGTCGGGTTTGTCCATCTGGCCGAGGAACTGGCGCGCGTAAGCGGACAGCGACTCGACGTAGCGGCGCTGTCCCTCGGCGAAGATCGTGTCGAAAGCCAGCGACGACTTGCCCGAACCGGACAGGCCGGTGAACACGATCAGCGCGTCGCGTGGCAGGTCGAGATCGACGCTTTGCAGGTTGTGTTCGCGCGCACCCTTGACTATCAGGCGATCAGCCACGCGACGTTCTCTTTCAACGACGAAGTCCTCCCGAAGACATAGTTGAAACCCATGCTAGGTGCCGCCACCGACAAGTCCCGGGTCGAGCCCGCGCCAAGTCCCGGGTCGAGGCTGGGCCGAGCCAGATACCGTGGGGACATGACCGTCGTCGACGACAACTACACCGGCCACGTCGAAGCGCAGACCGCAGCTCGGCGCACCATTCCTGGTGCATCGATCGTCAAGGTCTCGGTGGGCCCGATGGATAACAACGCGTACCTGGTGACGTGTTCCCAGACCGGCGAGACGCTACTCATCGACGCGGCCAACGACCCCGAGATTCTGCTCGAACTGATCGAGCGCTTCGCGCCGAAACTGTCCCTGATTGTCACCAGCCACCAGCACTTCGACCACGTGCAGGCGCTCGAGGAGGTCGCCGAACACACCGGCGCCCCGACCGCGGCGCATCAACTCGACGCCGAGGCTCTGCCTGTCAAGCCCGACCGGATCCTGGCCCACGGCGACACCGTCACGATCGGCGAGCTGTCTTTCGACGTCATCCACCTCACGGGCCACACCCCAGGATCGGTGGCACTGGCACTCGTCGGCGCCGACCCCGACGCGACCCACCTGTTCACCGGCGATTGCCTGTTCCCCGGCGGCGTCGGCAAGACCTGGCAGGAAGGCGACTTCGAGAAGCTGCTCGCCGATGTGACCAGCCGGGTGTTCGACGTCTACGGCGACTCGACGGTCGTCTACCCGGGCCACGGCGACGACACGACCCTTGGCACCGAACGCCCACACCTGGGCGAATGGAAAGAACGCGGCTGGTGATCAGCACGACACCGGTCGCCGTCGTCAGCGGCGCCGGGCGCGGCGGGATATCTCATCTGGGCCCTTCAACGATCCCCCTGATGGAGAAATCGCACCAGACACGATCGGTGCGCAACTGGCGGTCGAGGACGACGGCGACCGCCAGCCCTTCTCATCGCGACCTGCACGGAATTCACCCGATCAGGCAATTCACCCGCATCTTGCGGTGACACTTACTAGGTGGACGACGCACGCTGCGGGTCGTGTGGCGCTGAAGTAGGCGCAACCGCCAAGTTCTGCAGCGAGTGCGGAACGTCGCTGACGCGTTCGGCACCGTCAGCGGAGTACAAGCAGGTGACCGTGTTGTTCGCCGATGTCGTCCACTCGATGGACATTGCCAAGCACGGTCGGTCCCGAGCGTTTGCGGGAGATCATGGCCAACCTGGTGGACTCCGCCAGTTCCGTTGTGCAGCGTTGTGGCGGCACCGTCGACAAGTTCACCGGCGACGGGATCATGGCGGTCTTCGGCGCGCCGGTCGCGCTCGAGGATCACGCGCTGCGTGCGTGCCTAGCGGCGTTGGGTATCCAGGACGGCCAGTCGAGACGTTGGGCAGCCTCGAGCTACAACTGCGAATCGGCCTCAATTCCGGTCAGGTGATAGCTGGTGAGATCGGTTCCGGCGCTTTGGGTTACACCGCGATAGGCGAACATGTTGGCATGGCGCAGCGGATGGAGTCGGCCGCTCCCCCTGGCGGCGTCATGCTCAGCGCGTCCACTGCGCGCCTCGTCGATGCCTCGGCTGCTCTCGGTGAGCCGGAGTTCGTTCAGATCAAGGGAGCCGACGAGCCGGTTCTAGCGCGCCGACTGCTCGGTATCGGCACCTCGTCGGGCCGGAGGACGTGCCGAGTCGAATCTGGTCGGCAGGCGGTGGGAGATGTCGGCCCTCGACGGTCTGTTGGACAGAGCGATCGACGGCCACGGCGCCGTCGTCGGCGTGTCCGGACCGGCAGGAATCGGGAAGAGTCGGCTCACCCGCGAACTCACGTCGCTGGCTCGCCGTCGTGGGGTTGAGGTGTTCACCACCTTCTGCGAGTCGCACACCAGCCAGGTGCCATTCCACGTCGTCAAGAGGCTGTTCCGGGGAGCCACCGGCGTAGAAGGCCTAGATGCGGCCAGCGCCCGCGCCCTCCTTCGGGCGCAGTCGCGCGAGGCCGGCGCCGAGGATTTAGCCATCGTCGAGGACCTTCTGGGTATCGCCGACCCCGATGGGCCGCCGCTCGCTGTCGATCCGGACACCCGAAGGCGTCGATTGACGG
Organism: uncultured Actinomycetota bacterium; assembly: GCA_963720345.1. Lineage (GTDB taxonomy): Bacteria > Actinomycetota > Actinomycetes > Mycobacteriales > Mycobacteriaceae > Mycobacterium. The sequence continues at coordinate 343,716 of CAVRFN010000049.1, read as the reverse complement.
CCTGGGTCAATGGCGCCTCGCTGGCGTCTGAAGCCTCTGCGGTTTATGTGATCGAAGACGCGCATTGGATCGATGAGTCCAGCGAGTCGATGTTCGCCGACTTTCTCACCGTGGTTCCGCAGACGCCCTTGCTGACGGTGATCACCTATCGGCCGGAATACCGGGGCGCACTCGCTCAGGTCCCGGGTGCACAGACGTTCGCCCTCGCGCCGCTGAGCGAATCCGAGACATCCGTGCTGGTTTCCGATCTCCTAGGCACCGATCCCTCCGTCCGCCCGCTCGCCCAGACAATCGTCGAAAGAGTGGCGGGCACGCCGTTCTTCGCCGAGGAGATCGTCCTCGAACTCGCGGAACGCGGTGTGCTGCAAGGTAACCCCGGTTCGTACACAACGTCAACCGATGTCGCCGACGTTACAGTGCCCGCGACCTTGCAAGCGACCATCGCCTCCCGCATCGACCGGCTCGACCCCAAGGCCAAGCGAACTCTGGGCGCGGCAGCGGTGGTCGGGCTCCCGATTCGGCAGCGAGTCTGCTGACCGCGTTGGGCGTCGAACCCGCCGTCGACGACCTATTGGTGGCACAACTCATCGATCAGGTCACCTTCAGCCGCGGCACCCCGAGTACGTCTTTCATCAACCCTCTGATTCGCACCGTGGCCTACGAGACCCAGCTCAAGTCCGATCGCGCTGACCTGCATCGCCGAGTCGCGGCCGCAATCGAACAACACAGCGGAACAGGTGCTCGACGAGAAAGCGCATTGATCGCCGAGCACCTCGAGTCCGCGGGCGATCTTGTGGCCGCCTTCGACTGGCACATGCGCGCCGGGCGCCTGGTCGAACAACCGCGATATCGCCGCGGCGCGGATCAGCTGGGAGCGCGCCCGCCAGGTTGCCGATGCATTGCCTCAGGATCATCCCGGTGGCCTGGCGATGCGGATTTCACCTCGCACCGCAATCTGCGCAACCGACTGGCGCGTGCACGCCGATGACTCCAGTGTGCGTTTCGAGGAGCTGCGGGAGCTGTGTGCGCTCGCCGATGACAAGACCTCGCTGGCTCTGGCCATCATGGGGCCGATGTCCGTGCACGCACAGCAGGGCGAGGTGTTCAAGGCACAGCGGCTGGCGTCCGAGCTTATTGCTCTTCTCGATTCGATCAATGATCCGGCGCTGACCGCGGAGGCAGCGTTCGGCGCGATCGGCATCAAGTTCCAGGCAGGCGAGATGGACGAAGTGACGCGGCTGGCACAGACCACCATCGACTGGGCCGACGGAGACGTGACGAAGGGCAGCCTCGTCGTGGGCTCACCGTTGGCCGTGGCACTGGGACTGCGCGGGTGCGCCAGTGCGTGGTTCGGGCGGCCCGGATGGCGCCAGGACCTCGACAATGCAATGACATTCGCCGAGGAAAGCAAAGAGCCGCTGACTCTCGCCATGACCTGCTCGTGGAATTTCGGGCGTGGGCGCGATGAACGGAACGACTCACGGCCGACAATGCCGTCGGTCGACGACCGAACGTGCGCTGCACGCCACCGAATCATCGGGCGACAGCTACGCAGTCGTCATGGTCAAGTACTTGCTGGGCTGCATGTTGCTGCTACGAGGCGCGCAGGAGATGCGTCCCGCGGAGTCGAGTTGCTCACCGAGGTCCGTGACCATTGCGTCCGCGTGCGGATTCTCAACTCGGAACTCGCCGATCTATCGACTGTCTATCTGGACGCGAACGGGTCAGATGCGGCGACATTGACACCGGCATCCGCGGTGATCCGGAAATCCCTGGACGACATGACGCGTTGGAGCCAGACCGGCTACTACATCCCGGCGCCTGCCGTTTGGTCGAATCGCTGTTGGAGCGTGGCGCGGACGGTGACCTGGCCGAGGCCGAGTCCGTCATCGCCATGATTGACACCGCGCCTGCCGAAGGGTCCGCGATCCGTGACATCTGGCTACTACGAATGCGGCGCTGATGGCATATGCCCGCGGCGAGGACGCCGCGCACCGCGATCTACGCGACCGGTATCGCGTAATGGCGGCATCACTGGGTTTCGAGGGACACATGCAAGTGGGCCCGGCCAAGCTGTGAATGCGCTGTCCTACTCTGATGCGCAGAACTCGTCGAGGAGATAGTCAGGAGATCAGGTGAATCAGGATCAGTTGAAGAAGGCTCAAAGCGGCGCCGGTTTCATCGCCGCACTTGACCAGAGTGGCGGCAGCACCCCCAAGGCGCTGAAGCTCTACGGCATTTCCGAGGACGCCTACTCCGGCGACGAGCAGATGTTCGACCTGGTGCACGAGATGCGGACCCGCATCATCACCAGCCCGGCCTTCAACGGCGATCGCATCATGGGCGCGATCCTCTTCGAGATGACGATGGACCGCCAGATCGAGGGTCGCCCGACCGCCGACTACCTGTGGAACGTCAAGAACATCGTTCCGTTCCTCAAGATCGACAAGGGTCTGAACGACGAGCAGGACGGCGCGCAGACCATGAAGCCGATGCCGGGCCTTGATGATCTGCTTGACCGCGCGGTGGCCAACGGCGTGTTCGGCACCAAGGAGCGCTCGGTCATCAAGCTGCCGGGTGCGGGCCTGGACGCCGTGGTCGCCCAGCAGTTCGAGGTCGGTCAGCAGGTCCTCGCGAAGGGTCTGGTGCCGATCATCGAGCCCGAGGTCGACATCAACAGCCCGAAGAAGGCCGAGGCCGAGGATCAGCTCAACGCCGCCCTGCTCGCCGGCGTCAACGACCTCGGCGACGACCAGAAGGTCATGCTCAAGCTGACGCTGCCCGACACCGACAACCTCTACAAAGAACTCGTCGATCACCCGAAGGTGCTGCGGGTGGTGGCCCTGTCCGGCGGCTACAACCGCGACGAGGCCTGCGAGCGGCTGGCCCGCAACACCGGCGTCATCGCAAGCTTCTCGCGTGCGCTGACCGAGGGTCTGACCGCACAGCAGAGCGATGAGGAATTCAACGCCACGTTGGATCAGGCGATCGCAAGCATTGCCAAGGCCTCCGCCAGCTGAGCTGATTCGCGGGGCCGCGGCGGCGCTGGTCGCCGGCGCCCTGCCTGCTCTGGCCTTTCCCGCCCCATCGTGGTGGTGGCTGGCGTGGGTCGGGCTGATTCCGCTGCTGTTCGTCGTCCGCGCGGCACCGACCGCGGTGCAGGGCGGCGGACGGGCCTGGTTCGGTATGGCCGGTTTCCTGCTGGCGAACCAATATTGGCTGTTTCCGAGTGCGGGGCCGCTGCTGGCCGTGTTCGCGGTCGTCATCGGCGCGCTGTGGTTTCCATGGGGATGGGCCGCGCATCGACTGCTCGCCGGTGAGCCGACGGTCCAGCGGATGCTCACCGCGGTCGCCGTACTCCCTGCGGCCTGGGTGCTCGCCGAGGGTGTGCGGTCGTGGCACCGCCTCGGCGGACCGTGGGCGCTGCTCGGCGGCTCGCAATGGAATCAGCCGGCGACGCTCGCACCCGCCTCGGTGGGCGGCGTTTGGCTCGTCGGCTTCCTGGTGGTCGCCGTCAACACCGCACTCGTGGGGGCCATCCTGCGGCGCTCGTGGCATGCGGTCGCGCTCGCGGTCGTCCTCGCGATCCTCGGTCCGGCGTGGTTCTGGTGGGGTCCGGCGCCCGTGCCGGGATCGTCGGTGCGGGTCGCGCTCGTTCAGCCCGGCGACATCGACGACGGGGCGGCGCGGCAGAGGGCGAGCGAATCCCTCACCGAAGGTTTGGTGGGCCAGCGGATCGACCTCGTGGTGTGGGGTGAGAGCAGCGTGGGCGTCGATCTGACGGACCACCCTGACGCGCTGGCTCGCCTGGTCGAATTGCGCCGACTGGTCGGGGCGGACGTGTTGGTCAATGTCGACGCACGGGCCCGCGACGGCGGGATCTACAAATCGTCGGTGCTCATCGGCGCCGACGGCCCGCGCGGTTCGTATGCGAAGACGCGGCTGGTGCCGTTCGGCGAGTACGTGCCGCTGCGGCCGCTGCTGGGTTGGGCCACTCGTCATACCAAGGCGGCCGGCGAGGACCGCCGACGCGGCGACGGACCGGTCGTGCTGAACACGGGGTCCCTGGCCATCGGACCGCTGATCAGCTTCGAGACCACTTTCTCGGATCTGCCGCGGCGCGTGGTGCGCCTGGGGGCCGAGATGCTGGCATACCAGAGTTCGACGTCGAGCTATCAAGGCAGCTGGGCGCAACCACAATTGGCGAGCATGGCTGCGGTCCACGCCGCCGAGACCGGCCATCCCGCTGTGCATGCCGGGACATCAGGAGTCAGTTCGGCATTCGACGCGCGCGGTCGTGAACTCGGCCGGCTGCCCGCGTCGGACCGCGGTGTGCTGGTGGTCGATGTGCCGCTGGCGTCGCGCGTCACCGTCTACGATCGGCTCGGCGATTGGCCGATCCTGTTGTCGCTGTTGATATTCGGCGCGTGGTGCGTGCAGCAGGGTGTCTGCCGCGTCGCGCAACGGCGACGTCGGTGATGCCGCTGATGACTACGGCGTGGTGTGCACGATCAGCACGTCGGTCTTGGACCGGCGCGCGACGTTGGCGGGTACGGAGCCGAGCAGTCGGCCCGCGATCGTGGAGAGGCCGACGTTGCCGACAACGAGGAGGTCCGCCTTGACCTCTTCAGCGAGGTCGACCAGGGCGTCGACGGGTGCGCCGACGATCGCCTTCTCCTCGACAGACTTGGCGCCGGCCTGCAGCGCACGTTCCTTGGCCTCACGCAGAATCGCGTAGATGGGGGCGTTGCCCGCCATCTTGTAGCCCTCGTCCTTGAGCACGTCGGCCGCGCGCTGATCTTCGCTCTGGGGGAAGTACGCCGTCGCGACGACCACCGTCGCGCCTGACCCGGCGGCGATCTGGCCGGCTTTCTCCACCGCGCGCAGCGACGAATCCGAACCGTCCGTGCCGACCAAGATGGTCGTGTAGCCGCTCATTCGTGCCCTCCCAATGTAGGTTGCAGCGCCACCCGAGACAGTAACCCGTTCTCCGGCGAACATGGGTGCGAATCACCACACATGAATGGCATTAGCCTGGTCTTTCGCGGCTTCTTGCGCTAGCAACATCACTGAAGTCCGCCCGACGTGACCCCGCCTACATACCGTGCCGGGAATCGAAGTGGACAGGTCCGAGTAGCAGCGCCGGTTGCCGGGTAATCGCCTGCCATGGCAGCGCAAACCGCGGCCGAATTCGTTCCGGACAGCCTGGACATCGACGAACTCGCGGCGGCCGCACTCAGCCTGTAAGGGCTGCGACCTGTACCTGGACGCGACCCAGACGGTATTCGGCGCGGGCGCGGCCAAAGCCGGTCTTGTGTTGGTCGGCGAACAACCGGGCGATCAAGAGGACAAGGCCGGCACGCCGTTCGTCGGGCCTGCCGGCAGGCTGCTCGACAAAGCGCTCTTGGCGGCGAGTGTCGACAGAGACCGCGTTTACGTCACCAATGCGGTGAAACATTTCAAGTTCACGCTTCCGGAGCGCGGCAAGCGCCGCATCCACAAGACGCCCAGCCGCACCGAAGTGGTGGCTTGTCGGCCATGGCTCTTCGCCGAGTTGATGTCCGTGCAGCCCGAAGTGGTGATGCTCCTGGGCGCCACAGCGGCAAAATCGCTGATGGGCAGCGCATTTCGGCTCACGGCACATCGTGGCGAGGTGTTGCACCTGCCGGAACCCGACGATCTCGCGTTCAATCCGCAGATTGTGGTGACCGCACACCCCTCATCCGTGCTGCGCGGCCGTCCAGAGGACCGCGACGAGGCATTCAACGCTCTGGTGTCGGATCTGCGATTAGCGGCCGGCCTTCTGTCGTCGTAGGACATGATCAGGCGTGTGGAGGTCACGGTTGACCGTCTCGTCCGGTTGCGAGACGGACGATCGATGGCCTACGCCGAATACGGCCAGCCTGACGGCCTAGTGGTCGTCAACGCGCACGGCGGGCTGGCGTGTCGCCTCGATGTCGCAGCGGCGGATGACGTGGCCGTTGAAGCCGGGGTTCGGCTGATTTCACCCGACCGGCCGGGCGTCGGGCTGTCAGATCCCGATCCCGGGCGCACGATATTGAGCTGGGCATCCGATGTCGAGGAGTTGCTTGACCGGATCGGGGTCGAGCGGTTCGCCGTCATGGGCTGGTCGATGGGTGGACAGTACGCGGCGGCCGTGGGGCACGCCCTGCGTCACCGAGTCACCCGGGTGGCGATCGTCGCCGGGGCGCTGCCGCTGACCGAATCCGGGGTGTTCGACCAACTGCCCGCGATGGATCGATACTTCACCCGCATGTCCGAGCGTGCACCGTGGCTGGCGCAGCAATGGTTTCGGATTCATGGGCCTTGCGCCACGAGTCGCCCCAGTGCTGTACGGCCGCCTGGCCGCCCGCGACCTGGGTCCGGCCGACGGCGCCGTTATCCGCGGGGAAGGATTCCGCACGTTTGCGCGGATGTCACGCGAAGCGATGCGCCAGCCGGCAGGTGCCGTCGAGGAGTACCGCGCGTGGATGAGGCCGTGGGGTTTTGCACCCGAAGACCTCGACATTCCCGTCGACGTGTGGGCAGGCGCGGATGACCAATTGGTCGACCCGAGCTGGCCGCAGCGACTCGCGTCACGAATCCCGAATGCCACGTTGAACATTCGCGACGGCGGACACTTCGTCGCGCACCTGCACTACCGAGAGATCTTCGACTCGCTGCGCCGCTAGCAGACGGCCGGCGGCACCCACCCCGACACGGCCGGCGGTACCCATACACAGGGGCCGCCGTAGCGAGGACCGTCCCACCTGGCTTCACGCCAATCGTGGTCATCGTGGCGCCGGTCATGCCAGCGGGGCTTGTTCAGCTTCCACGCTATTCCCGGTGAATTCGGCACTGCCGGTTCGGCATTGGCTACACCTGCACCTAACCCCAGGGCGGTGAAGCCCACAACAAACGCCACACCGGCGCCAAACTTCTTCATATTCACGATCAAACCTCTGCAAATCGGCTATCCGACCGACCCAACCCTAGCCGGTCAACAAGTCGGCCGTGACGCCCGCCCTGTGGTCTACGCGCGTCGAAATTTTCAGCAAAGACGATGGCGCAGCACTGGCGAGTGCGCTGAACGTGGTTCTGGTGCAGGAGTATTGACTCGAATGGTTTGCGGCCGGATCAGTGCGTCAAGCCCACTGCAAAGTTCTGGACGACTCAGGCGTACAACGACTCGAACTTGCGGATCGAGCGTTCGATGTCGCCCTTGACGGCCCGGACGGCGACGGAACCGATAGGCCCGAACAGCGGCGCACCGCCGAGTTCCATCTTCATCGTGAACGAGCATCCTTTCTTCGTCGGCGTCACCGTCATCTTCAGCGCGTACTTGGTCCCGCCGACGCCGTCGCCGGTGATGGCGATCAGTCGCGGCGGATCCAACTCACGGATGGTCCACTTGACGCGGTTGCGCATCCCCTTCGCACCTGCGACGCCGACGATCGTCGTCCCGACCTCCAGTTCTGACGGCAACTCGCCGCGCCAACCTTCGTGCATCGAGAGCCAGTCGCCGAGCGTAGACAGGTCCGATACGTGCGCCCACGCGTCCTCGGGGCTCAACGACAGGTCGCGGGACAGTTCAAGCTTGGCCATCGCCAGATGTTAACCGTGATTCCCTGCGCTGCCGTCATTTGTGCTGCACCAGCCGCTCGCGCCTCTCGTATGCTCAGGTCATGCTGAGCGGTGCATCAGCACGTCGACCTGGCGGCGCTGATACAACTCTGAGCTGGAGCGAGTGACGGGATTCGAACCCGTGTAGACGGCTTTGCAGGCCGGTGCCTAGCCACTCAGCCACACCCGCAGCGGAGATGACAATGCCACGAGGACCGACCCAGGCCCACCGTTCGGATCGTCGTGATGCGAACGAACGGCGCGCCGAACGTCATCGCGCTGGTCCCAGGGTTAATTTGTCCGCATGGACGTCTTGTTGGCCGCGGATCCGCAATTCTTCGGCGGTCCCGGACAGGGCACCCGCCAGATCGTCGAGCTGTTCGTCGCGTTCGGGCTCACAGCGCTGATCGGCCTCGAGCGCGAACTCCAGGGCAAGAGCGCCGGAGTACGAACCCAGACGATCGTCGGCACAGCAGCGGCACTGATCCTGCTGGTCAGCAAGTACGGCTTCAACGACGTCCTGCAGGACGGGCTCGTCGTCGTCGACCCCTCCCGCGTTGCCGCCCAGATCGTCTCGGGTATCGGCTTTCTCGGCGCGGGCATCATCATCTTCCGGCGCGGCTCTGTCCACGGACTGACCACGGCGGCCGCAGTGTGGGAGTCCGCGGCCATCGGTATGGCCGCGGGGTCCGGTCTGCTCCTGCTCGCCGTCACCGTGACGGCGATGCACTTCCTCGTCGTGGTCGGCTTCCTGCCGCTGGCGCGCTGGCTCACATCCCGCTTGAGCGGATCGGTCACCATGCACATCAGCTACATGGAAGGCCGGGGTGTGATGACACGCCTTCTGCAAGCATGTGAACGACGCCAATGGCAACTCACCGATATCGCGAATGACACCGCAGAACAGGCCACGGGGCGCAGGACAGTCCGGTGTGTTGCTGACGCTGTCAGGCAGAGCGATCGTGAATGCACCGATGGTGCTGGCGGGCATCGACGGCGTGATCGGAATCCACCAGCTCGACGACGACCCCGACTAGTCCGCCGGATAATGCCTTGTGACCATTGGACTGATCTGCGCCATCCCGCAGGAGCTCGCCGCCCTGCAGAGTGTCCTCACGGAGACCCACACCGAGGCGGTGGCGCATTCACGAGTCATCACCGGGGTCCTCGACGGCCACGACGTGGTCCTGGCCGGATCCGGGATGGGCAAGGTCAACGCCGCGATCGTCACCACGCTACTGGCCGATCGGTTCGGTTGCCGCACAATCGTTTTCTCCGGTGTGGCGGGCGGACTTGATCCGGCGCTGTCGATCGGCGACGTCGTCGTGGCCGACCGGATTGTCCAGCACGACGCCGGTATCCTCGAGAACGAGAGGGTCCGCACCTACCAGCCCGGCCACGCGCCGATCATCAACCCCACCGATCGACTCGGCTACCCGGTTGATCCCGAACTGCTCGCCCGCGTCAAGGACCGGCTCGAGGGTATGCCCGTTCCGGGCCAAATCGTCTACGGCACAGTCCTTACCGGCGATCAGTACCTGAACTGCGACTCCACCCGCGAGCGTCTACTGTCGGAACTGGACGGCAAGGCGATCGAGATGGAGGGCGGCGCGGTCGCACAGGTATGCGAGGCCTTCGGTCTCCCCTGGCTGGTCATCCGCGCCTTGTCCGACCTCGCAGGCGGAAATGCGCTCTTCGACTTCACCGCATTCGTCGAACAGGCATCGGCGACGTCGGCCACTATCCTGAGGCGACTGCTACCCGTCCTGTGATGCTGTCCGACTACCACTTCTCGTAGACGCCACAAAACCGACCACGGCCAGCACCGCGAACGTTGCGAACATCCAGCGCGCCGCCGACGCATCCCCGCGATCGGTGGCGTTGACCACGATGCCCGCAAGCCCGGCCCCGAAAGCTCCGAAGATCAGCTGCACGGTGTTGATCGCGGCTGCCGCGCGGCCTCCCTCGCTCGAATCGTCGACGGAGCCCATCGCCCATGCCGACAGGTGTGGCCATGCCATTCCGACCCCCATACCCGTCAGCGCCAGCGCCAGCACCCAGATCGCGATCAGCCAGCCCGACGCGTCCTCGAACTGACTGACCGACGCCAGCGCCAGACCGACTGCCATCACCAGCGGTGCGACGGCGACGATGCGCACAACCACCTTGGTCCTGGTCACCGATGCGCTCGCGATCTCGCTCATCGTCCACCCGACCGCCAGTGCCACACCGAGGAAGCCGGCCGCCACGGGTGCCAGGTGCGCCAGCCGCTGACCGAAGAACGGCACGTACAGGTCGGCCATCGTGGCGGCCATCAACATGCCGAGGGTGAGATAGATCCACTTGAGCGGACCGGGCCGAAAGGCCGTGGGCGGCAGGACCGCCGCGCTCGCGCTGCGATCGACAATCAAGAACACTGCGACCAGACCCGCGCCCAGCGCGACCAGAGCGATGGTCCACACCACGTTTCGCGGGACACCCGCGACGCTGATCGCCAACGCCGCCGAACCAAGCAGCAGCAGTGACCACACCGGGATGCGGTCACGCACCGGCGGGACGCCGGGCCGAGCAGGCAGCGCGAACGGCACCAGCACAGCGATCGCCACGGCCAGTACGACGAGTACACCGAATGCCCAACGCCACGAACCGTATTGCGCGAACAGACCACCGGCGGCAGGACCGAGTAGCGTGCCTACGCCCCACATTGCCGAAACGAGGGCTGACGCCTTGGTCCAGAGGGACTGGGGCAGCGTGGAATTGATCACTGCGTAGCCAAGCCCCGCGAGCAGTCCGCCCGCTGAGCCCTGGACCACACGGCCGACCAGCAGCAGCTCCATCGTCGGCGCCAGCGCGCAGAACAAGCTGCCCAGTGCGAACACGGCGAGGCCGCAAAGGTAGGCCCACCGAGGCCCCACCCGCGCCAGCACAGCGCTCACGGTGGTCGCCGTCACCACCGAGGCGACCAGGTACACAGTCGTGACCCAGACGTAGAGCAGCTGCCCACCAATGTCGGCGACCGTGCTCGGCAGCAGGCTGATGGTCAGGAACTCATTGGTGGCGTACAACGCGACACCGCCGGCCAAGACCGTCGAGGCTCCGAGGTACTTCGGGCCCAACAGTTCACGCCAGCCGCCGGCGGCAGTCGCTGCGGTTGCGGTCACGTCGCCCACGCTAAGAGCTCAACCGCTCTTGAGGTCAAGTTATTTCAAACCTGCGGCGTCCATACCGCGCAGTTCCTTCTTCAGGTCGTGAATCTCGTCGCGGATCCGCGCCGCCAACTCGAACTGAAGATCCCGTGCCGCGGTCATCATCTGCTCGGTCAGATCCCTGATCAGGTCGGCTAATTCGGCGCGCGGCATGTTTGTGGTGTCGCGACCCTCGAAGATTCCTGCGCTTACCGCGCGTCCCGGCTCCCCCTGTGCGCGACGGCCGCGCGACGCGTTACGGCCTGAGCCGCCGATTTCGACGTCGTCGGCCTCACGGTAGACCTGGTCGAGGATGTCGGCGATCTTCTTGCGCAACGGCTGCGGGTCGATGCCGTGTTCGGTGTTGTACGCGACCTGCTTGGCCCGGCGGCGGTCGGTCTCGTCGATGGCCTCACGCATCGAGTCGGTGATCTTGTCGGCGTACATGTGCACTTCGCCGGACACGTTGCGGGCGGCGCGGCCGATGGTCTGGATCAAGCTGCGGGTCGACCGCAGGAAGCCCTCCTTGTCGGCGTCGAGGATCGACACCAGCGAGACCTCCGGCAGGTCGAGGCCCTCCCGGAGGAGGTTGATGCCGACCAGCACGTCGTAATCGCCGAGCCGCAGTTGCCGCAACAGCTCGACTCGGCGGAGCGTGTCGACTTCGGAGTGCAGATAGCGAACCCGGATCCCCATCTCGAGCAGATAATCGGTGAGGTCCTCGGCCATCTTCTTGGTCAGCGTGGTGACGAGGACGCGCTCGTCGAGTTCGGTGCGCTTGCGGATCTCGCCGATCAGGTCGTCGATTTGGCCCTTCGTCGGCTTCAGCACCACTTGGGGATCGACGAGGCCGGTCGGCCGGATCACCTGTTCGACGAACTCACCACCGGTCTGGCTCAGCTCGTACGGCCCGGGTGTCGCAGAGAGGTAGACCGTCTGCCCGATCCGGTCCGCGAACTCTTCCCACGTGAGCGGCCTGTTGTCCACCGCCGACGGCAGCCGGAAGCCGAAGTCGACGAGGTTGCGCTTGCGTGACATGTCGCCCTCGTACATCCCACCGATCTGGGGCACAGTGACATGCGACTCGTCGATGACGAGCAGGAAGTCCTCGGGAAAGTAATCCAGCAGCGTGGCGGGCGCCGAACCCGCCGGCCGAGCGTCGATGTGGCGCGAGTAGTTCTCGATGCCCGAACAGAAGCCGACCTGGCGCATCATCTCGACGTCGTAGTTGGTGCGCATCCGCAGCCGCTGGGCCTCGAGGAGCTTGCCCTGGCCTTCCAATTCGGCCAACCGCTCCTCGAGTTCCTGCTCGATGGTGGAGATTGCGTGCGCCATGCGCTCTGGGCCCGCCACGTAGTGCGTGGCCGGAAAGACGCGCAGCGAGTCGACCTGGCGCACGACGTCGCCGGTCAGCGGGTGCATGTAGTACAACGACTCGATCTCGTCGCCGAAGAACTCGATGCGCACCGCCAATTCCTCGTACGACGGGATGATCTCGACGGTGTCTCCCCTGACCCGGAACGAGCCCCTGGTGAACGCCATGTCGTTGCGGGTGTACTGCACGTCGACCAGCAGACGCAGCAGCGCGTCACGCGGAACCTCTTGACCGACCTGCAGTTCCACCGACCGGTCCAGGTAGGACTGCGGAGTGCCCAGACCGTAGATGCACGACACCGAAGCAACCACCACCACATCGCGACGCGACAGCAGGCTCGACGTCGCCGAGTGCCGCAACCGCTCCACGTCGTCGTTGATCGAGCTGTCCTTCTCGATGTAGGTGTCTGTCTGCGCGATGTACGCCTCGGGCTGGTAGTAGTCGTAATACGAAACGAAGTACTCAACAGCGTTGTGCGGCAACATCTCCCGCAGCTCATTGGCGAGCTGCGCGGCAAGTGTCTTGTTGGGCGCCATCACCAAGGTGGGCCGCTGAAGCCGCTCGATGAGCCACGCCGTCGTCGCCGACTTACCGGTACCGGTGGCGCCCAGCAGCACGACGTCGCGCTCCCCCGCCTCGATCCGGCGCTCGAGGTCCTGGATCGCGCGTCGGCTGATCGCCCGCGGGCTGGTGGTCGCTGACGACCTCGAACCGGCCGCCAGCGCGCACAACGGCGTCGACAGGGCGGTACTCCGAGTGCGCCAGCACGGGATGTTCGGTTGCGAAAGCCATAATTCACCAGGGTAAGCGCGGACTCCGACAACTTCATTCCCGTCGGCGCCGGTCCTATTAGCTTGACCTATCCACCCTCCCAAGCATGAGACGTTCGACCTGCTGGCCCGCACCAACACCGATCCGAAGGGCATCGTGCGTGCCGTGGACGTCTACACCGTCCAACCGTGGGGCCTGTATATGGCCCGCCCCACCCCCGGCCGAGCACAGTTCCACTACCTCGAATCGTGGCTGCTGCCGACGTTGAGACTGCGGGCCACCGTGTTCCATTTCAACCCAGGTCATGAACGCGACCAGGACTTTTACCTCGACGTCGGCCTATTCACGCCGGGTCAGACGGTGTGGCACGCCGAGGATCACTACCTCGATCTGGTGCTGCGTACGGGTACCGGGGTCGAGCTGGCCGACGTCGATGAGCTGCTCACCGCGGTCAGGCACCGCTTGCTATCGCCGGAAGCCGCTGAACAGGCGGTTCAGACGGCGGTCTCCACGATCGAGGGACTGTCCACGGCACGACTACGACCTCGAACGCTGGCTTGCGGGCCACGGCATGGCCCTGACCTGGCGGAATGTGCGCGTAACGCACTGTTCGGCCCTGGTCGATTTCCCCTGTGATGAGGGCAACACCGCAGGTCAACGGCTTGGCTCTGACATGGGCACAGCCGGTAAAGTCGGCTGCCATGAGTTCCACCAAGCGCCGATGGTCGGCAATCGCCGCTCTCGCCGCAGTCGGTATCGGCATGCTGGGTTCTCCGGCGACGGCGCTCGCTCAACCCGGTCACCGAGACCGATGCCCAGCCTGCACCGAGCCGCCGCCCCAGAGGTGCTGCACAACGTCATCTACCGGGCGCGGGCCGACGGCACGTCCCGTGACGCGGTGGTCGCGTACAAGATGGATGACCAGAACATCAACAGCGCTACGCCGACGATGCTTCCCGGCCAGACATTCGAGGTCAACGCGGTGCTGGCAGATCCCAAGCTGGCAGGCATGGAGGTGTCCATCGGATGGCCGTACGGATCGAACCTGCACTGCGAGATCCTGGTCGACGACCAGATCGTCGCTCAGGCCGACCAGTTCATCGCGCCGAGGTTCTTCCGCGTCAAGGACGATCCGCTGTACGGCACGCTGCAGTGCGGTGCCCCTCTGGACATTCCGGTCGCCGGCGTCCCAGACCAGGGCGCCGGACCCGAGGATCCAAACGCCGCGCCGCCTGAGGCCGCGCCACCCGCCGCCTGCCGCCTGATCGCTACGGCCGCCAACCAGTGGTGTCCGCCCATTCCCAGGCCCGCCGGTAGGCGTCGAGAAACCACGGCTCCTTGGCATCGGCGTATGCGCCGGTGTCGGCGTGCGCCTCGGCCGCGACCCGCCGCTTGAGCGCGAGGTAGTCGGCCTGCACCGACGGGTTGGCACGTAGCCAGTCGACGAACAGCAGGGCGAACTGCTGCCCGGGCCAACCGTCGACCCTGATATGGACATTCGTCGGCCGGCCGGGATCGGCCGAGCAGTGAAGTCGCTTGTGCCACAACGACTCATCGTCCGTGTGGTCGAACTCCGCGACCGTGCTGCGGGCGTCGGGCTTGCCGACGTCGGCGGTGATCGGCCTGCGCACGTATCCCGCGGAGGTCAACGCGTCGGCCAGTTCGTCGGCCAGCTCGAGCGAGGCAACCGTCACCTGCATGTCGATCACATCCTTGGCGTCCACCCCGGGAACGGCCGTCGATCCGATGTGGTCGATGCGGACGGCCCGATGCCCGCACGCGGTGTTGAGCCGCGCCGCGATCCGACGGCCTTGATCCGGCCACGACGGGTCGCTGGGCACCAGAACCGGTGCGGAGCGTGCGGGTTGACCGTTGTCGAGGTTGTGCGCGAACGGCAGGATCCGCTGATGCCACAACTCGCGGGCCTGCTCGACCAACGCCCCCGCGCTGCCTGAGTTGTCGAGCCACACATCGGCGACGGCGCGGCGCTGTTCCTCGGTGGCCTGCGCGGCGATCCGGGCGCGGGCATCCTCCTCGGTGAAGCCGCGGTACTCGATCAGCCGTTTCACCCGTAGGTCCTCGTCGGCGTGGACGATCACCACCAACGGAAACATCGGCGCCATACCGGATTCCACGAGCAGCGGAATGTCCTCGACGATCACGGCATCGTCGGCCGCGGCGGCGATCAGTTCCGAGCGGCGGTGCGCCACCAGCGGATGCACGATCCCATTCAGGGTCTTGCGCTTCTCGTCGTCGCTGAAGGCGATCGCGGCCAGTGCGGGCCGATTCAACGAGCCGTCGTCGTGCAGGATGTCGTTGCCGAACGCGTCGACGAGCTTGCCCAGCCCCTCGGTCCCCGGTTCGACCACCTCGCGGGCGATCACGTCGCCGTCGACGACGATCCCGCCGAGCTCACTGAACGTCGAGGACACCGTCGACTTTCCGGCGCCGATACCGCCGGACAGGCCAATGCGCAGCACCGCACCAGTCTGTCAGGAGCGCGAAAAGCAACGAACGCCCCGACTCGAATGAGCCGGGGCGTTCGTCGTGTTCGAAGGATCAGGCGTTGCCTGCGAGCTTCTCCCGCAGCGCCGCGAGCTGGGCGTCGCTGGCGAGCGATCCGCCGGCGGAGGCGGGCTCGTCGGAGCGCGACGAGCCGTTGGCCGATCGCGGGCTCGGCAGCCTCCTCGGCCTCGGCAGCGGCGAACTTCTCCATCTGCGCGGTGTGCATCTTGTGCCGGCGCTCCGCCTCGGCGTAGCGGGACTCCCACTCCTCACGCTGCTTCTCGAAACCCTCGAGCCATTCGTTGGTCTCGGAGTCGAAGCCCTCGGGGAAGATGTAGTTGCCCTGCTCGTCGTAGCTGTCGGCCATGCCGTACTTCGACGGGTCGAACTCCTCGGTGTAGTCCTCGTTGGCCTGCTTGAGGCTCAGCGAGATGCGGCGACGCTCCAGGTCGATGTCGATGACCTTGACCATCGCGTCGTCGCCGACCTGGACCACCTGGTCCGGGACCTCGACGTGGCGCTCGGACAGCTCGGAGATGTGCACCAGACCCTCGATGCCCTCCTCGACGCGGACGAACGCACCGAACGGCACCAGCTTGGTGACCTTGCCCGGCACGATCTGGCCGATCGCGTGGGTGCGGGCGAAGTGGCGCCACGGATCTTCCTGAGTCGCCTTGAGCGACAACGAAACCCGCTCGCGGTCCATGTCGACGTCGAGCACCTCGACGGTGACCTCGTCGCCGACCTGGACGACCTCGGACGGATGGTCGATGTGCTTCCAGGACAGCTCGGAAACGTGCACCAGGCCGTCGACACCGCCGAGATCGACGAAGGCGCCGAAGTTGACGATCGAGGACACGACACCCTTGCGGATGGCGCCCTTCTGCAGCTGGTTGAGGAACTCGCTGCGCACCTCGGACTGGGTCTGCTCCAGCCAGGCGCGGCGGCTCAGCACCACGTTGTTGCGGTTCTTGTCGAGCTCGATGATCTTGGCCTCGATCTCCTTGCCGATGTACGGCTGCAGATCGCGGACGCGACGCATCTCGACCAGCGACGCGGGCAGGAAGCCGCGCAGGCCGATGTCGAGGATCAGGCCGCCCTTGACGACCTCGATGACGGTGCCCTTGACGGCCTCGTCCTTTTCCTTGAGCTCTTCGATGGTGCCCCAGGCCCGCTCGTACTGAGCGCGCTTCTTGGACAGGATCAGGCGGCCTTCCTTGTCCTCCTTGGTGAGGACCAGGGCTTCGACCTCATCGCCGACGGATACGACCTCGTTGGGGTCGACGTCGTGCTTGATGGAGAGCTCACGGGAAGGGATGACGCCTTCGGTCTTGTAACCGATGTCGAGCAGGACTTCGTCACGGTCAACCTTGACGATGGTTCCCTCGACGATGTCGCCATCGTTGAAGTATTTGATTGTTTTGTCGATGGCGGCGAGAAAGTCCTCGGCCGAGCCGATGTCGTTGACGGCTACTTGCGGCGAGGTGACGGAGGGACTTGGCATGTGGTGGGTTGCTCCGGACAGGTTGGGTCGTAGGGACTGATGGACAGTTGTTATTGGTGATACCCGCCATCGAGGAACTTGATCGAGCCCAAGCCCACGAAAAAGCACAGACAGGTACCTCGTAGAGGTTACTCGACTGGGTACATGCTGGACAAACCCGGTCCAGGAAGCCCGCAAACGGTCCGCAACCTTGATTACCCTGCCTACGTGGCATACGCCGGTGCTCCGCAGCAGTCATGGCCGTCTCGACCCCCTTTCGAGCGCAAAATCCGGCAAGTCGGTGCGCCGTTGGGCGTGCTCATCCTGCTCGGCATCGTCGCCGGGCTGATCGTCATCGGCCTGACCGCGCTGAACCCGGTCGGGGCGTCGGTCGGATTCGTGCTGTCCGGGGTGGCGATCGCGGTCGTCGTGCTCGCCTACATCTGGCTCGACCGGTGGGAGCCGGAGCCGCCCCGCCTGCTGATCTTCGCGTTTCTCTGGGGAGCCTCGGTTGCCGTGATCCTGTCGGTGATCATCGGCCTCTTCGTGGACTCGCTGATCGCGCAGGGCGGGTCGGAGGACGTCAGCTGGGTGTCGATCGCCATCGGCGCGCCCGTCATCGAGGAGGCCGCCAAGGGTGCGTTCCTGCTGCTCATGATGACCGGCCGGCGCCGCAACGAGCTCAATTCACTGACCGACTGCCTGGTGTACGCGGGGCTCGTCGGCGCCGGTTTCGCCTGGCTGGAGGACATCCTCTACATCGCCGGCGGCGAGACGCTGGGCGACTCGCTGCTGACGGCCGGCGTCCGGCTGATCATGGGGCCGTTCGCGCATTCGCTGTTCACCACGCATGTTCGCGCATCGGCGTGTGGTTCGCCCTCCAGAACCGCAACGCCGTCGTGAAGGCCGTTCTGCATCCTGCTCGGATATCTCGGGGCGGTGATCATGCACGGGCTGTGGAACGGGTCGTCGGTGATCGGGCCGGAGACGTATCTTCGCGGTCTACGTCTTCTGGATGGTGCCGGTCTTCGTGTTCGCGATCGTGCTCGGGGTTCGAAGCCGCAAGAAGGAGCAGCGGATCGTCGCCGAGAAGCTGCCGGGCATGGTGGCCGCCCAGCTCGTCACCCCGAGCGAGGCGACCTGGCTGAATTCGATCAAGAACCGCAAGTTGGCGATCGCTGCGGCCAGCCGTACCGGTGGAAAGCCGGCCGGCAAGGCGGTCAAGGCCTTCGCCGCCCAGGTCGTGGAGCTGGCGTTCGTGCGCGACCGCATCGACCGCGGTTTCGGCGACGACCGGGTTCATGCGATGCAGACCGACGAGGCCTACAGGGTGCACGCCGCCCGCATGGAGACGCCCGCCCTGCAGGGACTCGTCGGGTTTCAGGCTCCGCCTGCGAAGTAAACGGCTTGCCGGCTCGGAGATACTGCTCCCATGCAGGTGCACCATCTGATCGACGTCATGCCCGCGTTCCTGATCGCGTGCGTGATCCTCGCCGCCCTCCCCGGGCCGGCGACGGCGCTGTTCCTGCACCGCTCGGTCCGGGACGGCCGCGCGGCCGGGCTGGCCGCCGTCGTCGGCAATGAGATCGGGATCTTCGGCTGGACGCTCGCCGGTGGCGCCGGGCTGTCGGTGCTGCTGACCGCCAACCGGGCGCTGTCGACTGGCGTTGCACGTCATCGGTGCGGTGATCCTGATCTGGCTCGGCGATCAGCGCATGGCGTCAGGCAAAGCTCGGAGCGGAGATCGAGCTACCTGCGCCGCCCGCGGCAGGACGCCTGCCGCGGCGTTTCGGGCGTCGTTGATCTCCATTGCGGCCAACCCGAAAGCGGCCGCGTTCGGGATCGCCGTCGTGCCACAGTTCCTGCCGTCCAGCGGCCCGGTGCTGCCGACCCTTCTGGTGCTGGCGGTCATTCAGCTTGTCGTCGACACCACGTGGTGCGCCGGTGTGGTGCTCGCCGCCGACCGGGCCCGAGATGTGTTGAGCCGAGCGCACATTCGTCGCCGCATCGAACGCGTCATCGGCGCCGCGCTGATGGCGTTGGGTCTTGGTCTGGCCGCCGACGCGCGCTGACTCAGTGGGCGGCGCTGTCCCAGCTGCGGCCGTAGCCGACCGACACCTCCAGCGGCACGTCGAGCGGATAGGCGTTGCCCATCTGCTCGCGGACCAGCGTCTCGACGGCGTCGCGCTCGCCGTCGGCGACCTCGAACAGCAGCTCGTCGTGCACCTGCAGCAGCATCCGCGACTTCAGCCCGGCCTCCTTGAGCGCGGTGTCGACGTTGATCATCGCGACCTTGATGATGTCGGCGGCGCTGCCCTGGATCGGCGCGTTCAGCGCGGCCCGCTCGGCGGCCTCGCGCACGTTGCGGTTGCTGCTGTCCAGCTCGGGCAGATAGCGGCGCCTGCCGAACACCGTCGACGTGTAGCCGTCCTTGCGCGCCTGATCGACGACGTCGCGCAGATAGTCGCGCACCCCGCCGAACCGGGCGAAGTACTGGTCCATCTGCACCTTGGCTTCCTCGGTGGAGATCTTCAGCTGCGCGGCCAGACCGTAGGCGCTCAGCCCGTACGCCAGCCCGTACGACATCGCCTTGACCCGGCGCCGCAGCTCCGCGGTGACCTCGTCGATCGGCACGCCGAACGCCCGCGACGCGACGAACGAGTGCAGGTCCTCGCCGGTGTTGAACGCCTCGATCAGGCCCTCGTCCTGCGACAGATGCGCCATGATCCGCATCTCGATCTGGCTGTAGTCCGCCGTCATCAGCTCGGCAGTAGCCCTGCGCCCGACCACGAAACGCGTCGCGGATCCGCCGGCCCGCTTCGGTGCGGATCGGGATGTTCTGCAGGTTCGGCTCGGTCGACGACAGCCGGCCGGTGGCGGCGATGGTCTGGTTGAACGTGGTGTGGATACGGCCGTCGGAGGCCACCGAGTTCAGCAGCCCGTCGACGGTGACCTTGAGCCGGGTCGCGTCGCGGTGCGCCAGCAGGTGCTGCAGGAACGGATGCCCGGTCTTGTCGAACAGCGACTGCAGCGCGTCGGCGTCGGTGGTGTAGCCGGTCTTGGTGCGCTTGGTCTTCGGCATCTCCAGCTCGTCGAACAGCACGACCTGCAGCTGTTTGGGCGAGCCGAGGTTGATCTGCTTGCCGATCACCGCGTACGCCGCCTCGGCGGCGTCGCGGATCTGGTCGGCGAACTCGCTCTGCAGTTCGGCCAGCTGTTCCAGGTCGACGGCGATGCCCGCGGTCTCCATCTCGGCCAGCGCACGCTGCACCGGCAGCTCCATGTTGCCCAGCAGCGACGACGAGTCGATGCGGGCCAGCTCCTCGTCGAGCGCGTCGGCGAGGTCCATCACCGCGCTGGCGCGCAGGATCACCGTCTGCACCGCCTGGTCGTCGACGCCGTCGCTGTCGTCGAGCAGCGAAAGCTGTTGCTGCTCAGGGTTATCCGCACGCAGCTCGCGCTTCAGATACCGCAGCGACAGGTCGTCGAGCGCGAAGCTGCGCTGACCCGGCCGCACCAGGTAGGCGGCCAGCGCGGTGTCGGAGGTGACGCCGGCGAGCTTCCAGCCGCGGCCCTCGAGGTCGTGCATCGCCAGCTTGGCCTCGTGCAGCGCCTTCGGCTGGCTCGGGTCGGCCAGCCACGACGCCAGCGCGGCCTCGTCGTCGGCGTGCAGGGTCGCGGTGTCGAGGTAGCGGCCGTCGCCGTCGGACGCGACGATCGCCAACGCGGTGGCGTCGGCGTCGAACGCCAGATGCGTGCCGACGACGGCCATCCCGAACCGCTTGCCGGATCCGTGCTCGGACAGCCACGCCGCCAGTTCGCCGGGCTCGAGCGCGCCGCCGCGGACGTCGAAGCCCTGGTCGACCTCGGGGTCCGCCGAGGCCAGCGTGTCGAACAGCCGGTCGCGCAGCACCCGGAACTCGAGGTCGTCGAACAGGCGATGGATCTGGTCGCGGTCCCAGGGCTGCATCCGCAGCGTGTCCGGCGTCTGGGCCAGCGGCACGTCCTTGACCAGTTCGGTGAGCTCGCGGTTGAGCACGACGCTCGGACAGGTTGGCCCGCAGCGCGTCGCCGACCTTGCCCTTCACCGTGTCGACCTTGTCGACCAGTGCCTGCAGCGACCCGTACTCGGCGATCCACTTGGTGGCCGTCTTCTCCCCCACGCCCGGGATGCCGGGCAGGTTGTCGCTCGGGTCGCCGCGCAGCGCGGCGAAGTCGGGATACTGCCGCGGGGTGAGCCCGTACTTCTCCAGCACGGCCTCCGGGGTGAACCGGGTCAGCTCGCTGACGCCCTTGCGCGGGTAGAGCACCGTGACGTCGTCGCTGACCAGCTGCAGCGCGTCCCGGTCACCGGTCACCACCAGCACCCGGTAGCCCTCATTCTCGGCCTGGGTCGCCAGCGTGGCGATGATGTCGTCGGCCTCGAACCCGGCCTCGGCCAGCACCGTGATGCCGAGCGCGCCGAGGACCTCCTTGGTGATGTCGATCTGGCCGCGGAACTCGTCGGGCGTCGCCGACCGGCCCGCCTTGTACTCCGGGTACTTCTCCTTGCGGAAGGTCTGGCGGGACACGTCGAACGCGGCCGCGATGTGGGTGGGCTGCTCGTCGCGCAGCAGGTTGATCAGCATCGCGGTGAACCCGTAGACCGCGTTGGTGGTCAGGCCGCCCTGGGTCTTGAAGTTCTCGGCGGGCAGCGCGTAGAACGCCCGGAACGCCAGCGAATTGCCGTCCAGCAGCATCAATGTCGGCTTTTCGGTTGCCTTCTCAGTCGTTGCGCTCGCGGTCACGGCCCTACTCTATGCACGGCCGCTGACACGCTGTACTCGCCGAGCCCCTAAATCGTGACGCGCTCCCGGCTCTCCGGCCCCGGGCGTCGAGCCAGGCGGCGGCGGACCGAGCTGACCGGTGCGGATCCAGTCGATCGCCATGTCGACCGGATTCTGCGGATCGACGTACACCGCAAGTGTCATGCCCGGCTGCACCCGTGCGGTATGCATCTGCGCGACGACCTCATCGAAGACCGCGCCGTAAGGCGGGGTGCCGTCCTCGCGTTGCACCCGCACCTGGACCCGCAGGACGGGCGACATGTTCATGTACGACCCGACCTGCCACACGCCGTCGACGGTGACGGTGGCGGGCAGGCCGCCACCGTTCGTCAGCTGCGAATGCCGCATCATCTTCATGCCGATCTCACTCGGCATCGGCCGCCTCGTGAATGCGGTTGGGGATGTCCCCGATCTGGCCGAAGAACGACGACGGGCGACCCTGCGACTCCAGGTACTGCTTGTTGGCGCCGTACATTCGCGCCCAGTCGTTGAATGGGTTGGGCATGGCGTCAAGCCCGCTCAGTAGCCCATGAACTTGCGGAACTGCTGGCCGACGGCCATCGACTGGCCCATCCGCTGCACCCAGCCGTCGAGCGCCGCCTTGGTGTCCGCCGGATTCCATCCGCGCTCCTGGGACGAGCGTGATCATGCCGGCCTCGTCATTGATGCCGCGGGCCTGCGCGTCGCGGGCCAGCTCGGCGTAGTCCTGCAGCGAGATGCCGTTGATGGGCTGCCAGATCGGGTCGTCGTTCGGCCACCGAGCGCGTCGACGGGCCACCCAGAATGGCCGGGTCGATCATGCTCCGGCGCCCTGGACGTGCACCTGCCCGTCATTCTGCGGCGGGGCGAATGCCTGGCTGGCCTGCTGCGCAGCTTGCTTTGCCTTGTCGAAGAATCCCATCACTGTCTCCAATCTTCCGGGCGCCGCCCCGGTGGCATCGCCGGTGCAGATGAGTACAGACCGTGGCCGCGGCTACCGATCCCAACAATCAGGCAGATCTTCGTCCGGGTACACACGGGTGCGATGGGCTAATCGAGCTACCCCAGATCGTGCGGCTGCGGGATCACCCAAACTGGAACACGTTTCAGTTCTGTCGACCGGAGTCGGTTAGGCTGACCGCGTGTCAGCATCTACTCAGCCCGCGGTCGACGGGTGGTTCGCCACCGACGAATCGGGCGCCGCGTATCTGATCGGCAGCAAGTGCCATCTGTGCGGGACGTTCGTGTTCCCGCCGCGCGCCAACAACTGCCCCAATCCCGCCTGTGACGGCGACGAGCTTGGCCCAGGTGCCGCTGTCGCGGCGGGGAACGCTGTGGAGCTACACCGAAAACCGTTATGCCCCACCGCCTCCGTATCCGTCGCCGGATCCCGTTCGAGCCGTTCGCCGTTGCCGCCGTGCAGTTGGCCGACGAAGGTGTGATCGTGTTGGGCAAGGTCGTCGAGGGCACGCTTGGCGGCCGATCTGAAGGTCGGCATCGAGATGGAATTGACCACCATGCCGCTGTATGTCGACGACGACGGCGTCGAGCGCGTCGTGCACGCCTGGAGGATCGCGTCATGAGTCCAGAACCGGTGTACATCCTGGGTGCGGGCATGCACCCATGGGGCAAATGGGGCCGTGACTTCACCGAGTACGGCGTCGTCGCCGCGCGCGCCGCACTCGCGGAGGCAGGCCTGGACTGGCGCCAGATCCAGCTCGTCGCGGGCGCCGACACCATCCGCAACGGATATCCGGGGTTCGTCGCCGGGGCGACGTTCGCGCAGAAGCTGGGCTGGAACGGCGTGCCCGTCACCTCGAGCTACGCGGCATGCGCCAGCGGCTCGCAGGCGTTGCAGAGCGCGCGGGCTCAGATCCTGGCGGGATTCTGCGACGTCGCGCTGGTGATCGGTGCGGACACCACGCCCAAGGGCTTCTTCGCCCCGGTGGGCGGCGAACGCAAGAACGACCCGGACTGGCAGCGCTTCCATCTGATCGGTGCGACGAACACGGTGTACTTCGCGCTGCTGGCACGCAGGCGGATGGACCTCTACGGCGCCACGCTCGAGGATTTCGCCCAGGTGAAGGTCAAGAACGCCAAGCACGGGCTGGACAACCCGAATGCCCGGTACCGCAAAGAGAGCTCGGTCGAGGACGTGCTGGCCAGCCCGGTGGTCTCCGATCCTCTTCGGCTGCTGGACATCTGCGCCACCTCCGACGGTGCGGCCGCGCTGATCGTGGCCAGCAAGTCGTTCGCCGAGAAGCATCTCGGATCGCTCGAGGGCGTGCCGTCGGTGCGTGCCGTGAGCCTTCAAACGCCGCAGTATCCTCAGCACCTGCCCGAATTGCCGGACATCGCAACGGATTCCACCGCGGCGGTGCCCGCACCCGATCGGGTGTTCAAGGATCAGATCCTCGACGCGGCCTACGCCGAAGCCGGCATCGGACCCGAGGACCTGAGCCTCGCGGAGGTCTACGACCTGTCCACCGCGCTGGAGTTGGACTGGTACGAGCACCTCGGGCTGTGCCCCAAGGGTGAGGCCGAGAAACTGCTGCGCAGTGGCGCGACCACCATCGGCGGCAAGATTCCGGTCAACGCATCGGGCGGCCTGGCCTGCTTCGGCGAAGCCATCCCGGCCCAGGCGATCGCGCAGGTCTGCGAGCTCACCTGGCAGCTCAAGGGCCAGGCCACCGGCCGCCAGGTCGAAGGCGCCAAGGTCGGCGTCACCGCCAACCAGGGATTGTTCGGACACGGCTCGTCGGTGGTCGTCGCGCGCTAGATTCGCGCGGTGACCACGACGGGGTGGCTCATGCAGGCACGGGTCGACGTGCCGGGCGCCGGATCGCCATGAGATAACCTGCATTCGTGACGGTTCCTCAGGACTGGTCCCCGGACGCGTGCACCTTGCCGACGTCGGAACGTCCTTTGCGGATTGCGGAATTCGACGACCTGTTCGGGTATGTTCTGCAGTCAGCTCGTCCCAAACCGACGCTGTTGACGTTGGTGTTCTGTCGCGATCACGAATCCGCTGCGCGTGATCTGGCCCGGCGCGAGAGCGAATGCTGCTCATTCTTCGCTTTCGAGTTCGACTCGGCAGGCCACGACGTGGTGTTGCACATCAACGTCCCGTCAGAGCAGGTCTCCGTGCTCGACGCGATCGAGGCGCGCGTCAGGACGGGTTGAACCGGCGTCGAAACTGAACAAATTGCTGAATTTCCAGCAGGACTTCCTGCACAAGTTCAGATTCGAACCTCATGCGACGCCGAGGTAGGCGGCACGAATACTGTCGTCGGCCAACAGTTCCCGCGCATCACCCGTGCGGGTGACCTCGCCGGTCTCCAGGATGTAGGCGCGGTCGGATCGACTCAACGCCTGCTGTGCGTTCTGTTCCACCAGCAACACCGTGGTGCCTCCGGCGTTGATCTCGGCGATGATCTTGAAGATCTGCGATATGACCATCGGCGCCAAGCCCATGGACGGCTCGTCGAGCAGCAGGACTCGTGGTCGGGCCATCAGCGCACGGCCGATCGCCAGCATCTGCTGCTCACCGCCCGACAGTGTTCCCCCGACCTGACTGCGCCGTTCCGCCAGCCGCGGGAAAGTCTCCAGAATCCAGTCAAGCCGTTGCTTGTGTTCGGCCTTGGAGGCGAACTTTCTTCCGTAGCAGCCCATTTCGAGGTTCTCGATCACCGTCATGCCCGGAAACACGCCGCGGCCCTCCGGCGCCTGCACCAAGCCTTGGGTGGCCCGCTGGTGGGCCTTGACCTTGGAGATGTCGGCACCCTCGAACCACACCGACCCCGACGTCAACGGCAGCAGACCCGAGATCGCGCGCATCGTCGTCGTCTTGCCCGCCCCGTTGGAGCCAAGCAGCGTCACCAGCTCGCCCTCACGCACCTGCAGCGAAATGCCATGCAGCGCACGGATCCGTCCGTATTGCACGACGAGGTCGCGCACCTCGAGCAGTACTCGGCTTGTCCTCATTCGATGTCGTCATCGGGCACTCCCAAATACGCCGCGATGACCTTGGGGTCCTCGCGGATCTCGGCCGGCAGGCCGTCGGCGATCTTGCGGCCGAACTCCAGCACCACGATTCGGTCGGTCACTCCCATGACCAGCCGCATGTCGTGCTCGATCAGCAACACCGTGTAGCCGTCGTCTCGGATCTTCTGGATCAGCTCGATCAACGCAGCCTTCTCGCGTGGGTTGAATCCCGCGGCAGGCTCGTCGAGGCACAGCAGCTTCGGCTCGGTGGCCAGCGCGCGGGCAATCTCCAGCCGCCGCTGGTCGCCGTAGGGCAGGTTCTTCGCCTTCTCCTCGCCGCGATGAGCGATGCCCACGAAATGCAGTAGGGCCGCCGAACGTTCGATCGCCGACCGCTCCTCCCTGCGATGGCGCGGTGTACGCACAAGCGCACCCGGCACCGAGTGAAGTGCCGTGCGTCCGTGCCGACCATGACGTTCTCCAGCGCGGTCATCTCGCCCCACAGCCGGATGTTCTGGAAGGTGCGGGCGATACCGCGACGGGTGATCTGGTGACGTTTGATGCGGCCCAACGGGGCGCCGTCGAACGTCACCGTGCCGGACGTCGGCCGGTACACCCCGGTGATGGCGTTGAAGCACGTTGTCTTGCCCGCGCCGTTCGGGCCGATCATGCCGAGGATCTCGCCGCGCCGAATGTCGAACGTGACCGAGTCCAGCGCGGTCAGACCGCCGAACTTGACCGTCAAATCCTTTGTCTGCAGCAGTGATTTCGCCCTCGGCCGCCTCGATCTCGCGGTGGACGCCTGCCAGTTCTTCGATACTCATTTCGCCGACTCCTTCTCCGGCGACCGCAGGAAGTCGCGAGCGGCCTTACCGTAGGCGAGCAGCTGCTGGCGCGCCGGGAACAGGCCCTGGGGCCGGAAGATCATCAGCGCCACGAGCGCCATCCCGAAGAACAGGTACTTGAGGTCGCCGAGGTTGATCCCGAGGAACTCCACGCCCAGTAGGCGGTTCGGCAGGTAGACGATGATGAACGCGCCGAACACCACGCCCAGTTTGTTGCCCTGCCCGCCGAGCACCACCGCGCAGAGAAACAGCATCGAGTTGATGATGTTGAACGTCGGCGGCGCGACGAACTGCACCTGGCCGGCGTAGAGCGCTCCGGACAACCCGCCGATGGCCGCGCCGATCACGAACGCCCACAGCTTGAACTTGAACGTGTTGACGCCCATCACTTCTGCGGCGTCCTCGTCTTCGCGGATGGCCACCCAAGCCCGTCCGACTCGGCTGCGCTCCAGGTTGCCGACGAACAGCAGGATGACGACGATCATCACGATGCCCAGCCAGAACCACCAGGTGCCGTAGTTGGCGTCGCCCATCGAGTTCCCGCTGGAGAAGACCCCTTCGGGCAACCGTTCGGTCTGCCCCAGCCGCGGATAGGCGACCTCGTTGAGGCCGCGGGGGCCGTTGGTGACGTCGGCGAGGTTGTCGGCCAGCAGCCGGATGATCTCGCCGAATCCCAGCGTGACGATGGCCAGGTAGTCGCCGCGAAGCCGCAGCGTCGGCGAGCCCAGGATCAGGCCGCTCAACGCTGTGATGGCCATCGCCAGCGGCACGCACGCCAGCCACGCCCAGTCCTCGCTGAACCAGCCGCCGGGGCCGACCTGGTTCCACGGACTGTTCGGGCTGGTCAGCAGCGCGACGGTGTAGGCGCCGACGGCGTAGAACCCGACGTAGCCGAGGTCGAGCAGACCGGTCTGGCCCACCACGACGTTGAGGCCGATCGCGATGATCGCCACCATCGCGAACTGGGCCATCGTGCCGCCGAAGCTGATGTTCGGCGTGTTCAGGAACGGCGGCGGGAACAACGGCAGCAGGGCCAACAGCCCGAAGCCGACGACGCCGAAACCCCACTTCTGCACCCGGGACAGGCGATCCCACCACTGGCGCAACCCGTCGCCGGGCGCCATCAACTTGTCGGACCACGACGATGCGCGTCCGCCTTCGGCTTCTCGTTGGCGCTCATGCTCTTGCCTTCCCGAGGCTTTCACCGAGTATTCCGGTCGGACGGATCAGCAGCACCAGAACGAGGAGCACGAACGCGACCACGTCGCGCCACTGGGTGCCGAACACCGCCTGCCCGTAGTTCTCCATGATTCCGAGCAGCAGGCCACCGAGAAGTGCGCCGCGCAGGTTGCCGATGCCACCGAGCACCGCGGCGGAAAATGCCTTGATGCCGAGCAGGAAGCCGCCGGAGTAGATGATGCCCTGAGGCACCTTGAGCGTGTACAGCAGCGCGGCCGCACCGGCCAGCAGGCCACCGAGCAGGAACGTAGTCATGATGATGCGCTCACGTGAGACGCCCATCAGCGTGGCCGTGGTGGGGTCCTGAGCCACCGCACGGATACCGCGGCCGAACTTGGTCCGGTTGATCGCCATGTCGGTCAGCAGGGCGAAGGTCAGTGCGGAAGCCACGATCACCAGCGTGACGTTGGAGACCGTCGCACCGAAGATGGTGAACTGAGTCTTGGGCTGCATCAAGATGATCGGCTGCTGGGCGTTGCTTCCGCCGTATCCCTTGAGCAGCTTCGGCAGCACGAAGTGCACGAACTCCTGCAGCACGAATGACATGCCGATCGCCGTGATCAGGAACGTCAACGACCGTGCCCCGCGTTTTCGCAGTGGCCGATAGGCGATGAACTCCAACCCGACCGCCGCCGACCCGACACCAGCATCGCGAAAAGCATTGCGACACCGAGGTAGAGCACCGTCAGCGCGATGCCCTTGTTGTAGGCGTTGCCGCTCGGCGTGAAGCCCAAGATGACGTCGAGGCAGAAGTAGGCACCGAACATGCCGAGCATGAAGATCTCGGAATGCGCGAAGTTGATCAGCCGCAGGACACCGAACACCAGCGTGTAGCCGACCGCCACCAATGCGTAGATCGCGCCCCATGAAAGACCGTCGATCGTCAACTGCCAGAAGCCGTTTCGCAGGCCTTCGAGGTTGAAGTTGATGTTCGCGGCCAGGCAGGCGTACTGATCCACGCACTGGTGAATCATCCGGGGGCGGCTCCTCGCAAAATCACTGTACTCACGAGAACGCGCCCGAGCCGTTGAGGTCTCGGACGCGTCTCGATCAGCTTCCTACTGGACCTTGTAGATCCAGATCAATGTGGTGGTCAGCTCGCCCTCTGGGGTCCACTGGTACTTGCGGCCAACCCCCTGGCCGTCGTAGGTGCGCACGAACTCCAGCAGGTCGGGCCGCGTGATCTTGCCCGAGTCGATGCCCTTCAGCATGATCGCGCCGAGGTCGTAGCCCTCGACGCTGTAAGTGCCTGGCTCCTGGTTGAACGCCTTCTTGTACTCCTCGGCGAAGGTGCCGGTGGCCGGGCCGCAGGGGCAGGCCAGGATCGCGCCCTTGGACGCTTCACCCGCCTGCTTGACGAACTCCGGATCCTTGGTGCCGTCGGCGCTGACGAAGGTGCCCTCGAAGCCACCGTCCTTGAGCTGCTGGACGAACGGTGCGGCCTCGGCGTAGTAGCCAGCGAAGAACACCGAGTCGGGGCTGGCGCCCTTCACCTGGGTCACCGCGGCTGAGAAGTCCTTGTCGCCCTTCTTCACCGAGATGTTGCATGCCGAATCGGCGACCGGGCCGAGGGTTTCGCGCACCGCCTGGGCGAGGCCGAGACCGTAGTCGGTGCTGTCGTCGACCACGCACACCTTCTTGTGCTCCAGCGTGTTCTTCAGATAGTTGGCGACCGACGGGCCCTTGTACGCCGTCGTTGGCCAGACCGCGGAAGAAGGTCTTCCATCCCTTCTCCGAGAGCGTGACGTTGGTGGCCGACGCGGTGGCGGCGACGAGGCCGGCCTGGTTGAAGACGTCGCCGGTGGCGTTCGTCTCGCCGGAGAACGCGGGTCCGATCAGGCCGATCGTGAAGGCGTCGTTGATGATCTGCGGTGCGACCTGAGTGGCCTTCTGCGGGTCACCCTCGGTGTCGAACGTCTTCAACTGCACCTGGCAGCCCGGATTGGCGGCGTTGTGCTGGTCGACTGCCAGCTGAATGCCGTTCTTGATGTTGATACCGAGCGCAGCGTCGGGCCCGTTGAGCGCGCCCGCCATCGCCAGGGACACCGGCGGGCATTGGGCGTTACCGTCGCCCGCGGGATCAAGAGGCGTCACACCTTCGGGTGGTTTGACCTCAGTGCCGTTCTCGTCGATCTGCACCTGTTCGACAATCTTCAGGTCAGTCGGCGCCGCACCGCCCTCACTGGTCTCGGATTGTTGTTGGCAGCCGGCTATGCCGAGCACAACCAAGCTTGCGCTACCGATAGCAAATGCTTTCCGTGCCACGCTACCGCGCACGCTTCACCTCCGGGTCAGTGGTTTCGTCGGCGCCGGCGCCCCTGCGCAGGTCGGCGGGGGCGGCGATGCTTCGGGACGACCATAGCCAACACATCGCGGTGGTGCGCCACGTTGACAAAGGGACCGCGTCAATTGGGTGCGCGATCGAACCAAACTGCGGCGTCGGAAACGCACATTTAACAGTTGACCGGGCAAATCGCTAGTTCGACGGTGACGCGTCCTTGGGCGTGTCGAGGGTTTCCACTACCACCTCAGCGACCCGCTTCATGGTTGTCCGGCGGTCCATGGCTGCGCGCTGAATCCACTTGAAAGCCTCGGGTTCGGACATCTCCTGCTTGGCCTGCAGCAAACCCTTGGCCCGCTCGACGAGCTTTCGCGTCTCCAACCGGTCCGACAACTCGGCAACTTCCTGCTCGAGAGCAGCGATTTCGCTGAAGCGGCTCACCGCCACTTCGATCGCGGGAATGAGGTCGTTGATGTTGAACGGCTTGACCAGGTACGCCATGGCACCGGCATCGCGAGCCCGTTCGACGAGCTCGCGCTGGCTGAACGCGGTCAGGATGACGATCGGTGCGATCCGCTTGCCCGCGATCTCCGACGCCGCGTCGATTCCGTCGCGACGCGGCATCTTCACGTCCATGATCACCAGGTCCGGCGTCAGACGCTCGGCAAGGTCGACGGCCTCCTGCCCGTCGCCGGCCTCACCGACGATCTCGTAGCCTTCCTCACGCAGCATCTCGGCCAAGTCCATCCGGATGAGCGCTTCGTCTTCGGCGATGAGAACGCGGCGTGGCTTCTCATCGCCGGTCGATGCCCCAGGAGCAGCTGCCATGGAAGACATTGTGGCGGTTGCGGCCGCGATCAGCGACCTCGGGGGCATCCTCTATGGTTGAAGGCCGCTGCGTTGTCGACGCGCGAACGCCCTCGTATCCCAATTGGCAGAGGAAACGGATTCAAAACCCGTCCAGTGTGAGTTCGAGTCTCACCGAGGGCACCAGGATGGCTGTGAATATCCTTGGCGGCCACCGACTATATGAAGCAGCCGCGTAATCGTCCGTCCCGCTAATGGTCCAGGCGTCAGGATCGAGATCCGCGCCTTCTTCCGCATCAGCTGCGCAGCCCTGCTGCGGACCACAGTTGTGGTCCGCAGCAGGTACCCCTCGTTCTATGCTGCGCCGCTGAAGGGTTCTGGGCCGAACGACACGTTGCGGCATCCCCCGGAGCCACCGCTACTGGCCGAGTCGTCCCAGTCGGGCGGGATCATCAGGCGGGGCGTGCTGACGCCTGACGTCCCCATATATTCGATGAGCTCATTCAAATGCTCGTCCGGCGCGAGCAAACTGCTGACAGGCACACGCGCTACAGTCATCGGCTTGACGGCAACCTCACATCGCAGCAGTCGGCGTTTCCCGACGGGCCTCATGACCGCTCCTAGTCCAATCTCGCTTCGAGCACATCGACGGACAATGGATTGAAATTAGCTCATCGGTGCGAATCCCGTCCCGGTAACTGACAGAGAAGTCGAAGAACCTATTGACCACCTCTTACGCACTGAAGGGCGGTAAAGTTGCCGCGCCGAAGTATCGTGCAATCCGGTGCGGATTTAGCAAATTACGAAACGCACATCGATCGCCTTTGTCAAAAGTGACAAACATGATCGGCAGCACCAAATCCACTGTAAATAAACGTATTCCGCGTCTCAACCACTGCGACCCCGGTGCTATCGTCCCGTTGCCTAACATCATATTTAAAACTGGCAACATATACCGAAGTATCTATATCCGCGGGGCGATGTTTTCGGTACGCGGTGTAACGATAAGTCGGCCTATAGGTGTGAATTCCGGTTTCACTAGCGCCCCGACTTCGCGGCGTTCACCTTGCGTCCAGCGGCCGCGTCGGCTTCGGATCCCGTGGTGTCGAGCGGCGGCGAACGAACGCACCGTCTTCGCCGGAAAACTTCGCACAGAAGCAAACGCATAGCATCGGCGGCATTGCGGCAGCCCGTCCGGGAAGCAAAAGCAAGAGTCCAGAAAACGAATCAGCCACCACGCCTCCCCGTCACGCCACAAAAACCGCAGGTAGCCGCCACTTCGGCGCTACGCTTTCCCCGTGGCGATGAAGGTCCGGCCGGTGTGCGTGCCAGACGTCGCGGTGGAAAGCCGCGGCCCCGGCCGCACCCGCCTTCTCTCCGAGCGAGCCGCCCGGCACCGACGCGTGCTGAACGTGACCGCCATGATCAGCGCCGCCATCACCGCGTTCTTCGGCATCCAGGGATTCTTCATCGGCCAGGACTGGTGGGTCACTGCCATCAACCTCAGCAGTGCGGCCGCTTTCGTGATGATTCCGCGGCTGTGCGGGATGGGCGAACTCGTCGCTCCCGTAGTGTTTTTCGTGGTTTCCTACTGCACCATCACGGTGCTGTGCATCTATCTGGGCACGGGTTCGGGGCTGCAGTTCTATTTCGTGGTGGCCGCAGCGATCGTGCTGGTGGTTCTCGGCCCAGACCACATCGTCCTGGCCTCAACGCTTGCCGCTATCGGCGCCGCCACGGTGATCCTGCTCGAATACTTCGTGCCGAACGACACCGGTACGCAACCGCCATGGGCGTTCAAGATCTCGTTCGCGATGACGGTCATCACCGCATGGCTCCTTGTCATCGCGACCATCTGGTTCGCGCTACGCGAGATCCGTCGCACCAGAGAGGCAATGGAGGCGGAGTACGAAAGATCCGAGCGGCTGCTGGCCAACATCCTGCCCGCGACGATCGCCGAGCGACTCAAGGACCCTTCGCGAAACATCATCGCCGACAAGTACGACGACGCCTCGATTCTGTTCGCCGATATCGCCGGCTACACCAAGCGTGCGAGCGACACCACACCGACCGATCTCGTGCGTTTCCTTGACCGGCTCTACACCGACCTCGATCTGCTGGTCGACGAACATGGTCTGGAGAAGGTCAAGACCAGTGGCGACTCGTACATGGTGGTCAGCGGGGTGCCGGAGCCTCGGCCCGACCACATCGAGGCATTGGCCTGCCTGGCACTGGATATGGCGGACGCCGTCGCCGACCTCAAGGATCCGAACGGCCGCGCGGTGCCGCTGCGTATCGGCCTGGCGGCGGGTCCGGTGGTGGCTGGTGTCGTCGGCGCCCGAAAGTTCTTCTACGACGTTTGGGGCGACGCCGTGAATGTCGCGTCGCGCATGGAGACGACGGACGTCGAGGGCCGGATTCAGGTGCCCCACGACGTCTACGAACGCCTGAACCACGCATTCGTGCTCGAAGAGCGCGGCGAGGTGGACGTCAAGGGCAAGGGCATGATGCACACCTGGTACCTGGTCGCGCGTCGCGACGACCACGCCGTTCGTAGCGCCGTGGAACAGGGCGCGCGCGCGGGCCGCTCATAGGCGACCCGCGCGCGAAACCCGGTCCGTCTAGACCTTGCGGTTCTCCGACTTGATCAGCCAGGCCAGCTTCTCCAGGCCATCGATGAGCTGATGCAGGATGTCGGCCGTGCTGGGATCCTCGGCGTCCACCGCATCGTGCACCGTCCGCAGGGTGTCAACGGTCGCGTAGATACGTCCGGTGATCAGGTCGACGACCTCGCCGGTGCTGTGTTCGTATTCCGGGAACTGCGGCAGCGTGGTGCTGGCTACGACGGTGTCCGACCGACCGTCCGGCCAGGCATCGAGGGCCCGCATCCGCTCGGCGAC
Organism: uncultured Actinomycetota bacterium; assembly: GCA_963720345.1. Lineage (GTDB taxonomy): Bacteria > Actinomycetota > Actinomycetes > Mycobacteriales > Mycobacteriaceae > Mycobacterium. The sequence goes on along the minus strand of CAVRFN010000049.1, from coordinate 309,913 downwards.
GGTGTCGCTGGCCTCGCGCGCGAAGTCGACCACCTCGTCGAGCTGCAGGTGAAGATCGCGAAAGTTGGTGCCGACAACGTTCCAGTGCGCCTGCTTACCCTGCAGGTGCAGCTCAATCAAGTCGACCAAGACTCGCTGGAGGTTCTTGCTGAGGTCCGCTGAGGCTTGGAATCCGTGTACGTCTATTTCGTTGCGTCGATTTGTACCCATGCCATGTTCAACGAACCATAATCTGGAATGACTCCAAATTAGCTTGTGACTACGGTCATACTTTGCTGTCTTTTTGCTGGTCCTGCTTCTCGAGCAGGCGTGCGTAACCCGCACCCATGCCCAGCAGGATCAGCCCGACGACGATGAAGACCGCGACCCGGAAGATGCCGTCCAACGTGCCGAGGTCGAACAGGAACAGCTTGGCCATCGCGGCCCCCACCAGGGCCAATCCCCCACCAATCGGCAAGGACCGGTCGGCCTTCGGTATGCGCGCCGCGTAGATGAACAACGCAGCGGCCATCACGATCCAGCAGATCGTCGCGGCCATATGCCCCGCGAAGAAGCCGCGCTCCTCGCCGCCGATCAGCACGCCGGCGGTGACGGTGAAGGTGGTGATCGCATAGGTGGCCACCACAGCCGCGCCCGCCCACATCGCTGAATCGTGATCGTCGGTGGTCCACACGATCACCGCGGCGAACGCAATCAACAGCAGGCTGGCGATCAACGTGGAAACCGCTGTCGCGGTGGTGGTTTCGGTGGCATAGATCAGCAAGCTCGGCGGTGCGTAGCTCAGATAGAAGGCGGCGCCGACGACAGCCAGACCGAGCGCAACCCATCTCGCGATCGCCTCGCGGCGCGCCGCGACGGCCACGACGATCGCCATCGCCAGCAGGACCGGGCCCGCGACGTGGCCGTCGAACGCGACCAGCACTGCAACGGTCGCGGAGATGGCCGACAACGCCGCCCAGATCGGCCGCACGGCGCCGTCGACGCCGGCCAGGCGGTCACCGATGAACACGATCGCCAGCAGTACCGCGGCGAGGACCACCGCCATCAGCGCGGCGACCACTCGGTCGGCGACCAGTGCCACGCACAGCACGGGCAGCACACCGGCACCGGTCACCAGCGCCATCAGCACGCGATTGGAGGTCCGCGGCAGAAGGATCAGCGCGGCGACGATCGCCAGCCCCGCCCCGATAGCGCACGCGCCAACCAGCCACAGGTCGGACCGTTCGTTGAAATTCAGCGCTAGCAGGGCGATGAGCAGCGGAAACGTGCTGGCCGCGATGCGGGCGCAATGCAGCCAGATCCAGTCCTTGCCCAGCTGCACCGGCAGCGATACGGCGGCAAGCGCCAACATGAACCCGACGAGGAGCAGCGTGATGCCATCGGTGACCACAGGTGCCAGCACGATGAGCGGAACCAGCACCAAGACGCCGAGCTGTTGTGAGTCCCAGCGACGGGCCAACGTCAGGCCGCCGCCACCGATGACGGCGGCGAGAACCAGGCCGATGGGCGCGGACACCCACCCATAGATGGTCGTGACCGCGATGATGTCGATATACGCCGCGGCGATCCCGGTCGCGGCCAGCGCGATCGCACCGACCCGGCCACCGGGCCGCCTATAGAGCCATGCGCCCACCGCCACCAGCGCGACAGCCAATGCCGCGCCGCCTGCAGCGCGTATCTCCGGGCGCAAAATGCCTGCCTGGGCGGCCAGTACGACCAGCAGCACGACGCCGATCAGGGTGACGGCCACGCCGGCGACGGCGAGCAGCTTGCCGATCCAACCCTGGTCACGCGGCGGCTTCTGCACTACGGGTGACGGCACCGCGTGCTGCGGCGCGGGTGGCGCAGCTTGTGGTGGTTGGTGCTGGGGCTGGTACTGCGGCCAATACGGCACCGAATAGGGCTGCGGCTGCGGAACCAATTGGGCCACTGCGGAAGGCTGCGGCTGTTCGGACAGCAAGCGGTCCAGGGTGCTGAGATCGGCCGATACCCTCGCCATGTACTGCGTTATCGCCGAAAAGTCGGCGTTCACGCGGGCGATGATGGCGCGATGGGGTTCGGTCATGGGTGACATCGTGGCAGCCATGTCACGTTTCTGGATGAGTAGGACTACTCGTCCAGGCCGTGTTCGATCGCGTACCGGGCCAATTCGACCCGATTTGCGACCTGAAGCTTGCGGAATGTGGCCTGGACGTGGTTCTCCACGGTTCGGTGGCTCAATGACAGCCGGGTCGCGATCTGCTTGGCCGTCAGCCCCTTTGCGACGTGACGCAGTATCTCCGTCTCCCGCTCGGTCAGGCTCGGCATCGGCGTCCCAGTCGGGCTCGTCGTGCCGGATTGCGCAATGCGCCGGTACTCACCAAGCACCAGCCCTGCGAGTCCGGGAGTGAACACGGCGCGGCCATCGGCGGTTGCCCGCACCGCATCGCCGAGTTCCTGTTTCGACGCGCTCTTCACGAGATAGCCTGTCGCGCCGGCCTTTACCGCCTCCAACACGTCCTCACGTTCGTCGGATGCCGAAAGCACGAGGATTCGTGAGGATGGTGAGACCGTCAGCACTTCCGCGGTCGCCTGCGCACCGTCACCGTCGGAGAGTCGCATGTCCATCACGACCACGTCCGGTAGGACCACTGCGGCACGACGACGCGCCGCGGCAACGCCGTCGGCCGTGGCGACGACACTGAAGCCGTCCTCGGCGAGATCGCGAGCCACCGCGTCGCGCCAAATCGGATGGTCGTCGACCACCATCACCGTCGGGGTACTGTCAGCTCCCATTCCGTCCCACATCCCGGCGCGGTATTGAGCTTCGCGCTCCCACCGAGCCAATCCATCCGTCCGACAATCGATTTAGCCACACCGACGCGGCCCTCGCCGACCGCTTCGTCCAGCCGACCCTCCGCGATTCCGACGCCGTCGTCGCGGATGCTCACCGTGACCGACTCACCCAGATCCTCGAGCAGCACGTAGGTGTGCGCATCGGCGCCGCGCATGCGCGGCGACATTGTCCAATGCGTTCACGGCAGCGGCGTACAGCTCAGTAGCCGTGCCCGTGTCCAGCAGCACCGGGTCAGCGGGCACGCTCACCGACACCAGGTCCGAGGCGCGCTTGCGTAACAGGGCGCCGACATCGGTCATTTCCCCTGCCGGCGTCTCGGTGTCGGCCGAGCTGACAAGACGCCGCAGGGCGCGTTCCTGCTCCCCCGCCAACTCGGCCAATTCAGCGGTATCTCCACCGATTTCGCGGCCACGACGGGACACCAGCGCCAGCACCTGAATGGCGCCGTCGTGAACCTGGCGCGACAGTCTCTCCCGCTCCTGGTGCGATGCGGCCAGCCGCGCCGCCTGTTCGAGTTCGGCGTGAGCGCGCCGCGCGGTCTGCGCGGCCATGCCGACCGCGAGCCCGACCGCGAGTTCGATGACGATCGTCGCGTTGCGGCCCAGGTCGTAGTTGATGAAGCCCTTCACGATCGTGCTGGCAATCATCACCGCCACCCCGGCCAGCATCCCGGCGATCGGCCCGGACAGGATCGCCGCGGAGATCGTGGCGTTCGTCGCCCACAATGTCGTCGGCCACGACTGGTTGTCGAACGCCCACTGGTCTGAGGCGACGAACTCGGTGGACAGGATCAGTGCGACGACGACAAGGATTTCCGCGGCCACCCAAGACGGGCGCCTGCCGAACCCACGGAGGTATGCGAAAGCACACAACGCGCTCCATGCGAGCAGCACGGCGAACAGCGTCCAGCCGATCGCCGGGCGCTCGAGTTCGCCGTTTACGGCGATCTGAAAACCCAGAGCGTAAATGCAACTCAGCAGACGGAACACCTGCGCCGCCCGCCACAGCGGCGTGGCCGGATCCGGTGGGCGCGCCGGCATGGGAGCTACAGCACCTTTGACAGAAACGCCTTCGTCCGTTCGTGTTGCGGGTTGCTCAGCACCTCCCGGGGAGGCCCGCTTTCCACGACCACGCCCTCGTCCATGAAGACCAGGTGGTTGGCGACCTCGCGGGCGAATCCCATCTCGTGGGTCACCACCACCATCGTCATACCCTCGGAGGCAAGCTTTTTCATCACCTCGAGCACCTCGCCGACCAGCTCCGGATCCAGCGCCGAGGTCGGTTCGTCGAACAGCATCAGCTTGGGGTTCATCGCCAGGGCGCGCGCAATCGCGACACGCTGCTGCTGTCCGCCGGAGAGCTGCGCCGGATACGCGCTCGGCCTTTTCCGCCATCCCCACTTGGTGCAGCAGATCCATTGCCCCGTGCCACAGCATCGCCTTCTTGACGCCCTTGACGTGGATCGGCGCCTCGATGACGTTCTCCAGCGCCGTGCGGTGGGGGAACAGATTGAAGTGCTGGAACACCATGCCGATGTCGCGGCGCTGTTTAGCGGCGTCGCGGGGTGACATCTCGTAGCAGCTTGGTCGCCCCTGTCGCGGTAGCCGATCAAATCGCCGTCGACATAGAGCCGGCCGGCATTGACCTGCTCCAGATGGTTGATGCAGCGCAGGAACGTCGACTTGCCCGAGCCGGACGGGCCGACCATAACCAGCACCTCGCCCTTGCCGATCTCGAGCGTGATGCCCTTGAGGACGTCGCAGGGCACCAAAGCTTTTGCAGACCTGTTCGGCCTTCACCATCGGTGTCATAGTCACTCCGGGCCTCTCGCAATCTGCGCCTTGGCCAGCGCTTCGAGCTGTTTGGTGGTCAACTTCCGCGACGCGCCGCGGGCGAAGTACCTCTCCAGGTAGTACTGCCCGACCATCAGGATGCTGGTGACGACGAGATACCAGAACGCGGCAACGAGCAGAAGCGGCACCGGTTCGAAGGTCCGCGCGGCGATCTCACGCGATGTGATGCCGTACAGGTCAAGAGTAAACGGCACCGCGGTCACCAGCGATGTGGTCTTCAGCATGCTGATGACCTCGTTACCGGTCGGTGGGATGATCACTCGCATCGCCTGAGGTAACACCGTGCGGCGCATCGCCATTCCCCACGACATGCCCAGTGCGGTCGACGCCTCCAGCTGGCCTTCGGGCACCGAACTGATTCCGGCACGGATGATCTCGGCCATGTAGGCCGCCTCGTTGAGAGCCAGGCCGAGAATCGCCAACAGGAACGGGATGGACAGCATCTGCAGGTTGAGCTCGAAGAACGTCGGCCCGAACGGAACCCCGAGCCGAATGTTCTGGTAAATCGTCGGGATCAGGCCCCAGAAGACGAGCTGCACGTAGATCGGCGTACCGCGGAAGATCCACAGGTACACCCACGACACCGCCTTGAAGATGGGATTCGATGACAGCCGCATCACCGCCAAGATGACGCCGAGCACGATCGCCAGCACCATCGAGTAGACGGTCAACTGCAGGGTGTTGAGCAGACCGACCGTCAGCACCCGCTCGTTGAAGAGGTACTCGCGGAAGACGGACCAGCGGTATGCGGGATTCGTAGCCGCGCCGTACAGGAACAGGGCGACCAGGATGATGATGACGACCGCCGCCACCCACCGCCACGGATGACGCAGTGGAACGGCATCGATTGCGGCCGGAGCGGTAGGTGGCGACGTGTCGACATCAGTCATTTCGGGCGCCTTCTTAGCTGATGGCGCCGTTGATCACTGGCTTGTCGATCATCCCGTTCTCGACGCCCCAGTTCTTCGCGATCTCCTCGTACTTGCCCGACTCGATCAGATGCTCGAGCGCCTTCTGCAGAGACTGCGCCAGCGGCGAACCCTTCTGCACCGGCCAGCCGTACGGTGCCGAGTCGAAGATCTCCCCGGCGGCTTCGAGCTTTCCGTTGCTCTGCTTGATCGCATACGCGGTCACGGGCGAATCGGCGGACATTGCGTCCACCTGACCGAGCACCACGGCATTGGTCGCCGCATCCTGCCCGTCGAACGACACGATCTCGATCGGCGGCTTGCCCGCGTCGACGCATGCCTTGCTCTTGGCAGGCAGCTCTTCGGTCTCCTCGGTCGTGGTGGCCTGCACCGCAACCTTCTTGCCGCACGCGTTGTTTGGATCGATCGGCGACCCGGGCCGCTGGGCCCACAGGATGCCCGCGCTGAAATAGGTGACGAAGTCGACGGACTCCTCGCGCTCCTTGGTATCGGTGAACGACGACATTCCGACGTTGTACGTGCCGCCCTGAATCGACGGGATGATCTTGGCGAAGTCCGACTCGCGGTACTCGGCCGTCAGGCCCAGAGTGCCCGCGATCGCGTTCATCAGGTCCACGTCGAAGCCGACGATCTTGCCGCTGGGTCCTTGAATTCGTTCGGCGCGTACGGAATGTTGACGCCGACGATCAGCTTCCCGGACGACTTGATCGCTTCCGGAACGGTGTTCGCGATCTCCTCGACCTTGTCGGCCGCTGCTGTCGTGTTACCGGTCGTCGTCTTCGCTCGTGTTGGTACCGCTCGCGCAGCCCGACAGGAGCAGCGCGCCAGTCGCAGCAAACACCGCCGCGATGCGCCACGAGTTTCCCTCGACGGTCTTGACATTCACGTAGCACAGTTGCCTCTACTTTCTGCCTCGTGGATCCAGCGCGAAGCGCCGGTAGGGGAACAGTAATGGAGACCTAGGGCAGCGGCAGGGGAACACGAACGGCCGACGAATTCCAGTGGCGCCAATGACACGGTTTGCACACGGAAAAGGGAATAGCCGGGCTCCCATATGCCCTTTATGCCAAACTGCGCGCATGGAAAGTCCTGCTCCTCCGAGCCTGTTGAAGCATCTGTGGATGTCCACCTTGCTGTCCGGAGTTCTGGCCGTCATCCTCGGCGTGCTGGCGTGGACGTGGCCGACCGTCACGATCATCGTGACGGCGATCTTTTTCGGCGCCTACCTTCTGATCACCGGCATCACGCAGGTGGTGTTCGCTTTCAGCCTGCACGTCTCGGCGGGAGGTCGGGTGCTGCTGTTCATCAGCGGCGCCGCCGCGCTGATCCTGGCGCTGCTGTGCTTCCGCAGTCTGCAGGAATCGATTCTGCTGCTGTCCATCTGGATCGGCATCGGCTTCATCTTCCGCGGCGTCGCGACGGCCGTCTCCGCCATCAGCGACAGCACACTTCCCGGCCGGGCGTGGGAGATCTTCATCGGTCTGCTCAGCCTGGTGGCCGGCATTTTCATGCTGGCCTGGCCGCTGGAGTCCCTCGAAACCCTCACCAGGGTCGTCGGAATCTGGCTGATCGTCATCGGAGTGTTCGAGGTCGTGTCGGCGTTCGGCATCCGCAAAGCGTCGAAAGGCCTCGGCGGCACGACGCCCGCACCTGCAACAGAAGCGCCGGTGAGCTAACGCACACTGATTTCTACTACGCTCTGTCGTAGGCTTTAGGAACAGCCACGGGAGAGGTTCACATGGACGCACTCGACGTGTCGCGGTGGCAGTTCGGAACGACCACCGTCTATCACTTCATCCTCGTCCCCCTCACCATCGGGCTGGCTCCACTCATCGCCGCCATGCAGACGGCCTGGGTCGTCACCGGCAATCCGGCGTGGTACCGGCTGACCCGGTTCTTCGGCAAGCTGTTCCTGATCAATTTCGCGCTCGGCGTCGCTACCGGCATCGTGCAGGAATTCCAGTTCGGCATGAACTGGAGCGAGTACTCCCGTTTCGTCGGCGACATCTTCGGGGCGCCGCTGGCATTCGAGGGCCTGATCGCGTTCTTCTTCGAGTCGACGTTCATCGGGCTGTGGATCTTCGGCTGGACCCGCCTGCCGCGTCTCGTCCACCTCGCGTGCATCTGGATTGTCGCGTTCGCGGTCAACGCCTCGGCCTTCTTCATCATCGCCGCGAACTCGTTCATGCAGCATCCCGTCGGTGCCAAGTACAACCCGGACACCGGGCGCGCAGAACTCGTCGACTTCGGCGCACTGTTGACCAACAACACCGCGATCTGGGCGTTCCTGCACGCGGTGGCGGGATCATTGCTCACCGCAAGTGTCTTCGTCGCAGCGGTGAGTGCCTGGCTGATGGTCCGGTCCCACAAGCGCGCCGACGAGACCGACGAGGCACGCAGTATGTACCGGCCCGCGACGATCGCGGGCAGCCTGGTCGCACTTGTGGCCGCCGGGGGCTTGTTCATCACCGGCGACTTCCAGGGCAAGCTGATGTTCGTCCAGCAACCGATGAAGATGGCGTCGGCAGAGTCGTTGTGCGACACCGCAACCGATCCGGACTTCTCGATCCTGACCATCGGCACCCACAACAACTGTGACAGCGTCACGCACCTCATCGAGGTGCCCTACGTCCTGCCCTTCCTGGCAGAGTCCAAGTTCAGCGGTGTCACCCTGCAGGGCGTCAACGATCTGCAGCAGGAAGCCGAAGCGAAGTTCGGTCCCGGCGACTATCGGCCCAACCTGTTCGTCACCTACTGGGCGTTTCGGGCCATGATCGGGCTGTTGCTCGTGCCCGTCGTATTCGCACTGGCCGCACTGTGGCTGACGCGTCGCGGCCGGATTCCAGACCAGCGGTGGTTCAGCTGGCTCGCCCTGATCACGCTTCCCACGCCGTTCCTGGCCAACTCGGCGGGCTGGATCTTCACCGAGATGGGTCGACAACCCTGGGTGGTGGTGCCCAACCCCACCGGTGACCAGTTGGTGCGAATGACCGTGCAGGAGGGCGTGTCCGGTCACGCGGCCGGCATGGTGGTGCTCTCACTGACCGTCTTCACGCTGCTGTACGGCGCGCTCGGCGGTGATCTGGTTCTGGTTGATGCGCCGGTATGTGATCGAGGGCCCGCTGGAGCATGACTCCGAACCCGTGCCACCGCCCTCGCCCGACGACGAGGACGTCGCTCCCCTGTCCTTCGCGTACTAGGAGATCGTGATGGGTCTACAAGAGTTGTGGTTCTTCATCATCGCCGCGCTTTTTCTCGGCTTCGTACTCCTCGAGGGATTCGACTTCGGAGTCGGCATGCTGATGGCTCCATTCGGAATGGCGGGCAGGGCAAGTGGCGCGGATCCCGAACAGCGTCGGCGCGCCGCACTGAACACCATCGGCCCGGTGTGGGATGCCAACGAGGTCTGGCTGATCACCGCCGGCGCAGCGATGTTCGCCGCGTTCCCCAACTGGTACGCCACGCTGTTCTCGGCGCTGTACCTGCCCCTGCTGGTCATCCTGGTCGGAATGATCGCGCGCGTCGTCGGCATCGAATGGCGCGGCAAGATCGACGATCCGCGGTGGCGCGCATGGGCCGACACCGGAATCGCTGCCGGATCGTGGCTGCCCGCCATCCTGTGGGGTGTTGCGTTCGCGATCCTGGTTCAGGGCCTGCCGATCGATGCCGACGGTCAGGCGCACCTGGCGATCAGCGATGTGCTCAACGGCTATACGATTCTCGGCGGTCTGGCGACGGCGTCCCTGTTCGCGTTCTACGGGGCGGTGTTCGTGGCGCTGAAGACCGCAGGGCCGGTGCGCGACGACGCATTTCGCTTCGCCCGCGTCTTGTCGCTACCCGTCGTCGTGTTCGCCGGCGGATTCGGGCTGTGGACCCAACTGGCGCACGGCAGGACATGGACGTGGCTGCCGCTGGGAGTCGCCGTGATCGCTCTGTTGACGGCGGTGGCGTTGATGTGGACCCGCCGCCGCGAGGGCTGGGCGTTCGCGGCGATGATGGTGGTCATCGCCGCCGTCGTGGTGCTGCTGTTCGGATCGATGTATCCGAATCTGTTGCCCTCCACCCTCAATCCGGACTGGAGCGTGACGATCTACAACGGCTCGTCGACCCCGTACACGCTGGCGATCATGTCGTGGGCGTCGCTGACGCTGCTGCCGCTGGTGCTCGGATACCAGGCGTGGACGTATTGGGTGTTTCGCCGCAGGATCACCGCCGACGGCATTCCGGCCTCGATCGGATTGTCGCGGCGACGCACGTGAGCGGGCCCGTCGACCCGCGCCTGTGGCGCGCATCGACCGCGATGCGCCGCTTCCTCGTGTCGTCGACCGCATGCGGAGTCCTGATCGCCGGCGCCACGATCGCCTCCGCGGTGGTGCTCGCCGACATCGTGGCTCGCGTGATCACCGATCCCGACGAGCGCAGCCTGGACCGCCTGCTGGCACCGCTGTCGATTCTGCTGCTGCTGTGGACATTCCGAACGCTTGTCACATGGCAGCAGGGCCGCCTTGCTCAGCGCGGCGCGAGCGCGGTGATCGCCGACCTCAGCCGCTCGGTGCTGACGGCGACGACGTCGTTGTCACCACGCCAACTCGCCGAGCGCCGCGATGACGCCGCCATCCTGGTCACGCGCGGACTGGACGGCCTGCGGCTGTACTTCACCGCATACCTGCCCGCACTCCTCGTCGCCGCGATACTGACCCCCGCCACCGTCGCCGTGATCGCCCTGTACGACTGGCGGTCCGCGCTGATCGTCTCGATCGCACTGCCGCTCATCCCGATTTTCATGATTCTGATCGGCCTCACCACCTCCGAGCGTTCGGCTGCGGCGCTTCGCGCGATGGCCACGCTGCAGTCCCGGCTGCTGGACCTGGTCGCGGGCCTGCCGACGCTGCGCGCCCTGCGGCGCGTGGGTGGCTCTGCGACAAGGATCGCCGAACTCGGTGCCGCCCATCGCCGTTCCACGATGGCCACGTTGCGCATCGCATTCCTGTCCTCCCTCGTGTTGGAACTGCTGGCCACCCTCGGCGTCGCGCTCGTCGCGGTGAGTGTGGGCCTACGACTGGTCTACGGCGAAATGACGCTGACCGCGGGACTCACCGCGCTGCTCCTCGCGCCCGAGGTGTTCTGGCCACTGCGCCGCGTCGGCGCGGCATTCCATGCCGCACAGGACGGAAAGGCGGCCGCCGACAACGCCTTCCGTCTGGTCGATGCTCTGCCGCCGCCACCCGGCGGCACCCGCGAGGTCACGGCGGCGGGCGCGACCATCGACATCACCGCATTCGACGCCGCCGCCGAACCCGGCCGGGTGACCGTGATCGCCGGGCCCAACGGCGCCGGCAAGACCACCCTGCTGCAGACCGTTCTCGGCCTCGACGAACCCGCACCCGGCCGGATACGGATCGACGGCATCGACGTGGCCGATCTGGACCTGCCTGCATGGTGGGCACAGGTCGCCTGGCTCGCGCATCGACCCGCCATCATTCCGGGAACGGTGCTGCAGAATCTCGAGCTTTTCGGACCGCTCGACGATATCGAGACAGCCTGTCAGATGGCATGTTTCGACCAAGTGCTGGCCGACCTACCCGATGGGCTGGCCACGATGCTGGGAAGCGGAGGCGTCGGTCTCTCGCTCGGTCAGCGACAGCGACTGGGATTGGCGCGGGTGCTCGGATCGACCGCTCCCGTGCTGCTTCTCGACGAGCCGACGGCTCACCTCGATGCGGAGGCCGAACACCGGGTCCTTCAAGCCATCACTGCGCGCGCGGCTGCCGGCGCGACGGTGATCGTGGTCGGCCACCGAGCGCCGGTGCTCGCCATCGGAGATTGCGTTTTGCGGTTGGGGAGCCTTGTCGATGTTTGAGTTGCTGCGGCCCCGCCTGCCCCGGCTGCTGATTGCCATCCTGTTCGGGGTGCTGTCGCTTGGCAGTGCGCTTGCGCTGGCGGGTGTCGCGGCATGGCTGATCACGAGGGCGTGGGAGATGCCGCCCGTGCTGCACCTGACGGTGGCGGTGGTGGCGGTCCGCGCGCTCGGCATCTCGCGCGGAGTGCTGGGCTACTGCGAAAGACTGGCCTCCCATGACACCGCGCTACGTGCTGCCGCCGACGTCCGTGAGCGGCTGTACACCCGGCTCGCAGCCGGACCGGTCGACGCTGTGATGCGGCGACACACCGGTGAGCTGGTGAGTGACATCGGCACGTCGGTCGACGAATTGGCCGACGTGCTCGTGCGCGCGGTGGTTCCGATTTCGGTCGCCGTCATCCTCGGGTCGGCCGCCACCATCGCCATCGCGGTCATCTCGCCCGCGGCGGCCCTGGTGCTTGCGTTGTGCCTGCTGGTTTCCGGCGTTGCGGCGCCCGCCCTGACCGCCCGTGCCGCGGTGGCCGCTGAACAGCTTGCCGCACAGCATCGTTCACAGCGTGACACCGCGGCGATGATCGCACTCGAACACGCGCCCGAACTTCGCGTCAGCGGCCGCCTCGACGAGCTGCTCGCCGACGCCGACCGCCAGCAACGCGATTGGGGGCACGCCATCGACCGAGCGGCGGCGCCCGCGGCATTGGCGTCGGCCGCTCCGATCGCGGCGATCGGCGCGAGTGTGCTGGGTGCCGTCGTGTGCGGTGTCGCATTGGCGCCGACTTTGGCACCGACCACGCTCGCGATACTGATGCTGTTGCCGCTGTCCGCTTTTGAGGCGACGACGGCGTTGCCGGGTGCCGGTGTGCAACTTGCGCGTTCTCGCGTCGCCGCACGCCGCCTGCACATCCTGACGAACGCCGGCGGCGACGACTTACGACGACCGGCAGTCCCCTCGGTCGACCTCGAACAGGGGCGCCAGACTCGCCGTCACCGGGCCCAGCGGCTCCGGCAAGACGACGCTGCTGATGAACCTCGCCGGTCTGCTGCCCGAGGAGATCGCTTCGGACGCGGCGTTCTTCGCCGAGGATGCGCATCTGTTCTCCACGACGGTTCGCGACAATCTTCTGGTCGCCCGCGGCGATGCGGTCGACGATGAGCTCCGCGACGCGCTGGACCGCGTTGGTCTTGGTGATTGGCTCGATTCGTTGCCCGAGGGGCTGGCCACCATCCTCATCGGCGGCAATGCCGCCGTCTCGGCCGGCCAGCGCAGAAGACTCCTGCTCGCCCGCGCGCTGATTTCGACTGCTCCCACTGTGCTGCTCGATGAACCGACCGAACATCTCGACGCCGCTGACGGCAGCCTATTTCTCACCGAACTACTGACGCCCGGCGGTTTCTTCCCGGCCGGGCGCACCGTCGTCGTCGCCACCCATCACCTGCCCGCCGACTTTGCCTGTCCCATCGTGAAGCTCCCTGCCTGCGAGTAACCTCAACCACCATGAGCGAGCCGGACAACCCCGAAACGCCGCCCCCGCCACCGCCGCCTCCGCCGAGTGCGCCGCCACCCCCGCCTCCGCCGGGCGCGCCCCCGCCACCGTCGTATGGGCCGTACCCGGGGAGCTATCCCCCGCCACCGCAGGCATCGCCGTACGGCGGGTACGCACCGCCGCCGGCCGCTCCCCAAAACGGCTTGGGCATCGCGTCGTTGGTGACCGCGATCATCGCGCTGCTGAGCGTCGTCGGCGGCGTCGTACTCGGCGTCGTCGCAGTGATTCTCGGCTTCCTGGGATGGGGTAAGGCCAAGCGTGGCCAGGCGACCAACGGAGGTGTCGCAGTCGCCGGAATCGTCCTCGGATTCCTCAGCATCATCGAGGCCGTCGTCGTCATCGGGCTGTTCATCTGGGGATTCGGCGAGGTGGGCGGGACCGACTACGTCGACTGCCTGTCCCGAGCCGGCAACGATCGAGGAAGCCGTCAACAGCAGTGCGCCGACCAGTTCAGCGAGAACCTCGAAGACCAGTTCTCGATCACCGTCACCACTCCCACGCCTTAGCGCGGGAAGTGCTTGACGATGCCCTCCTGCACCACGGTGGCCAGCAACTGACCCGACCGGTCGAAGAAATGCCCGGTGCCCAGCCCGCGTGAATCGGCGGCCACCGGCGATGACGTCGAGTACAGCACCCACTCGTCGAACCGCACCGGACGGTGAAACCACACCGAATGGTTCGTGGTGACCGCGAAAATGCGGTCGAACCCCCACGACAGCCCGTGGGTGGTGATGATCGAGTCCAGCACGGTGGTGTCCGATGCGTACGCCAGCGCCGCGGCGTTGCACGGCGGGATCGTCGGGCATCTCGCCGCGCGCCTTCATCCAGACCCGGTTGTAGGTGAGCTTCTCCCCCTTGTCGCGCATCACCCAGGTCGGGTCGTTGGTATAGCGCCAGTCGATCGGTCGAAGCGCGTCGGCGAAATGCGGGACGACCTCCTCGTATCCGCGCAGCAGGTCATCGATCGGCGGCACCGACAGCGGGTCCGGCAGCTCGGGCGGTTCGATGCCGTGCTCGAGGCTGCGGCCACCGGACAGGTAGGACACCAACGCGGTGGTCAGCACCACACCGTCCTGCATCACGTCGACCCGGCGGTTGGCGAAACGGCGCTCGTCGCGCAGCCGCGCGATGTGGAACTCGAGGTCCTTATCCGGGTCGCCGCCCGCGATGAAGTGCACCGACAACGCGCTGGGCGGCAACTCGTGCTTGAGGCTGCGGCGTTGCCGCCACCAGCGACTGCGCCATCATCTGGCCGCCGAACGTGCGCACCGGATTCTTGCTCGGGTGCGAACCGACGTAGGTGTCGTCGTCTATCTGGCGGAGGTCGAGTATCGCCAGCAGCTCGTCGAAGTCTGCCGTCGACACTCATGGCCTCCCTTCTCTAGACGTCGTCCTCCCCGATCCGGTGCACGTGGATCAGGTTCGTGGAGCCTACTGTGCCAGGCGGAGCGCCCGCGATGATGACCACCAGGTCGCCGCGCTTGTAGCGGCCGAGTTCGAGCAGCGACTTGTCGACCTGCTTGATCATTCCGTCGGTGGTCTGGATGTGCGGCACGATGAACGTCTCGGTGCCCCAGCTCAGCGCGAGTTGGCTGCGGACCTCGGGCAGCGACGTGAAGGCCAGCAACGGCAGCGGGGTGTGCAGCCGCGCGAGCCGGCGGACGGTGTCGCCGGACTGCGTGTAGGCCACCAGCGCCTTGGCATCCAGACGCTCGCCGATGTCGCGGGCCGCGTAAGAGATGACGCCGCGTTTGGTGCGGGGCACATGTGTCAGCGGGGGGACCACGACCGAGTTCTCCTCGACCGCCGAGATGATGCGGGCCATCGTCTTGACGGCCTCGAGCGGGTACTTGCCCACCGACGTCTCACCCGAGAGCATCACGGCATCCGCGCCGTCGAGCACCGCGTTGGCGACATCGGACGCCTCGGCGCGGGTGGGCCTGGGAGTTCTCGATCATCGACTCGAGCATCTGGGTGGCGACGATGACGGGTTTGGCGTTCTCCCTTGCCATTTGGATGGCGCGCTTCTGCACCAGCGGAACCTCTTCGAGCGGCAGCTCGACGCCGAGGTCGCCGCGGGCGACCATGATCGCGTCGAATGCCAGCACGATGGCCTCGAGATTGTCGATGGCTTCGGGCTTCTCGAGCTTGGCGATGACGGGCACCCGCCTGCCCACGCGATCCATGATCTCGTGCACGAGTTCGATATCGGCGGGCGAGCGCACGAACGACAGCGCGACCAGGTCGACGCCGAGCTGCAGCGCGAACTCGAGGTCCTCGATGTCCTTCTCCGACAATGCGGGAGCCGACACGTTCATTCCGGGCAGCGACATCCCTTTGTTGTTGCTGACCGCGCCGCCCTCGGTGACGGTGCACACCACGTCGTTGCCGTCGATGTTGTCGACGACGAGACCGACGTTGCCGTCGTCGACCAGCACCCGGTCGCCTTCTGTGGCGTCCTCGGCGAGCCGCTTGTAGGTCGTCGACACCCGGTCGTGGGTGCCCTCGCAGTCGTCGACGGTGATCCGCACCGTCTCGCCCTCGGCCCAGTACGGTGGGTCCGTCGGCGAACCGGCCCAGACGGATCTTGGGGCCCTGCAGGTCGGCGAGGATGCCGACGGCGCGTCCGGTCGAGTCGGAAGCGGCCCGAACCCGCTTGTAATTGGCTTCGTGATCGGAGTAGTCGCCGTGGCTGAAGTTGAGCCGCGCGACGTCCATTCCGGCCTCGACCAGTGCCCTGACGGCTTCTTCGGTAGCGGTGGCCGGACCCAGGGTGCAGACGATCTTTCCGCGTCTATTCACGACTACTGAGCATAGTCGTTAATCGATTCAGACGACGGCCAGCGGCAGCGCGCCCGGGATCACCGGTGCGGGCAGGTCGGACTCCCCCATCAGGTATTTGTCGACGGCATGCGCTGCGCTGCGGCCCTCGGCGATGGCCCAAACGATCAGCGAGGCGCCGCGGTGAGCGTCGCCGCAGACAAACACGCCGGGTGCGTCCGTCTGCCAATCCGATCCGCAGGGCAAAGCGCCGCGACGGTTGAGTTGTAGGCCGAGTCGCATCCAGCAGCGGCATGTGCTCGACACCGTCGAACCCGATCGCCAGGAGTGCCAGTTCACAGGGAAGTTCCAGCGGCTCCCCGACGGGTGTGATGACTCGGCGTCCGTCTGCGTCACGTTCGACCTTCACCTCAGCGACCTCGATCGCGCGCAGGTTGCCGTGGTCGTCGCCGAGGAAGCGTTGAACCGCCACCTCGTAGCGGCGGTCGCCGCCTTCGGCGTGGGCCGGCGACAGGCGCGTGCGCAGCACGATCGGCCACATCGGCCACGGCGAGCGGGATTCGTCGCGATACTCCGGCGGCTCGGGGTTGTAGTCCAATTGGGTCACCGATTTCGCGCCCTGCCGATGCGCGGTGCCCAGACAGTCCGCTCCGGTGTCGCCGCCGCCGATGATCACGACGTGCTTGCCCTGCCGCGGAGATCGGACTCGGGCCGTCGCCTTCGCACTCCTTGTTGGCGGGCACCAGATGGTCCATCGCGAGGTGCACACCCTTGAGATGCCGGCCCTCCACGTCGCTGTCCCGCGCCCGCAAGGCGCCGACCGCCAGCACCACGGCGTCGTACTGGTCCCTGAGCTGCTCGACGGGAAGGTCCACGCCGACTTCGCATTCGGTGACGAAACGCGTTCCCTCGGCGCGCATCTGGGCCAGTCGCTGGTTCAGCGTGGCCTTTTCGAGCTTGTACTCCGGGATGCCGTAGCGCATCAGTCCACCGATGCGGTCGTCGCGCTCGTACACGGTGACGTCGTGGCCGGCACGCGTGAGTTGTTGTGCCGCAGCGAGTCCGGCGGGACCCGATCCGACGACGGCCACCCGCCTGCCCGTGGCGATGGCCGCGGGCTGGGGTTCGACGATTCCGTCCATCCAGGCCTGGTCGGCGATGGTCTGCTCGATGCGCTTGATCGTGACGCTGCCGCCCGTCTGCTCCTCGCCGATGGACAGCACGCACGCGGCTTCACACGGCGCCGGGCACAACCGTCCGGTGAACTCCGGGAAGTTGTTGGTCGCGTGCAGGCGGTCGCTCGCCGCGTCCCAGCGGCCGCGCCGCACCAGGTCGTTCCATTCCGGGATCAGATTGCCCAGCGGGCAGCCCGCGGTTCCGGAGTGGCAGAACGGGATTCCGCAGTCCATACATCGACGGGCCTGCTGAGAGACCTCGCCCGCACGCTGGTGGGGATCCTGTTGTTCGTAGACCTCGCGCCAGTCGCCGACCCGCTCGTCGACGGCTCGCTTGGCGGCTTCGACCTTGGGAACCTTGAGAAATCCTGTCGGATCAGCCACGGCTTGCCTCCATGATCGCGGTGTCGACGTCGCGGCCCTCGCGCTTGGCGACCAGCGTCGCCTCCAGCACGCGCTGGTAGTCGCGGGGCATGACCTTGGTGAACTGCGCGCTGCGCCTGGGCCAGTCGGACAGCACGCTGGCCGCCAAGGTGCTTCCGGTGAGTTTCGCGTGCGTGGCGATGACATCGCGCAGCCACGTCAGGTCCTCGGGTTCGAGGCGCTGCAACTCGACCATCTCGGTGTTGACCTTCTTGGGGTCGAGGCCGAGCACGAACGCGATGCCGCCGGACATTCCGGCCGCCATGTTGCGGCCCGTCTTGCCGAGCACCACCACGCGGCCGCCGGTCATGTACTCGCAGGCGTGGTCGCCGACCCCCTCGACGACGGTCAGCGCGCCGGAGTTGCGCGCGGCGAACCGCTCCCCGACCCGGCCGCGCAGGTAGAGCTCGCCGGAGGTGGCGCCGAAAAGCAGAGTGTTTCCCGCGATTACGTTGTCCTCGGGCAGGAACAGCACGTCATCGGGCGGCCTGACGATGACCCGCCCGCCGGACAACCCCTTGCCGACGTAGTCGTTGGCGTCACCGATCAGCTCCAGCGTGATGCCGGGCGGCAGGAAAGCGCCGATGGACTGGCCTGCCGACCCGGTCAGCGTGACGTGAATCGTGTTGTCGGGCAGGCCCTGCGCGCCGTAGCGACGGGTGACCTCGGAACCGAGCAGGGTGCCGACGGTGCGGTTGACGTTGCGTACCGGCAGTTCGAGCCTGACGGGATGCGCGTCTTCCAGCGCGCCCTCGGCGAGTTGGATGAGCGTGCGGTCCAAGGCTTCTTCGAGGCCGTGCTCCTGCGCCCTGGTGCGGCGGCGCTCTCCGCTCGGGTCCGGCACCGCGAACACCGGCGTCAGGTCCAGACCCCTGCTCTTCCAGTGCGCGACGCCCTCGTCGGTGTCGAGCATCTCGGCGTGGCCGACGGCCTCGTCGATGCTGCGGAAGCCGAGTTCGGCGAGGTAGTGCGCGGATGTCCTCGGCGATGAACCGGAAGTAGTTCTCGACGAACTCCGGCTTGCCGTTGAATCGTGCCCGCAGTTCGGGGTTCTGGGTGGCGACGCCGACGGGACAGGTGTCGAGGTGGCAGACCCGCATCATGATGCAGCCCGAAACCACCAGCGGCGCGGTGGCGAAGCCGAACTCCTCGGCACCGAGCAGCGCGGCGACCATGACGTCGCGGGCGGTGCGCATGCCGCCGTCGCACTGCACGGTGATGCGGTCGCGCAGACCGTTGAGCATCAGCGTCTGCTGGGTGTCGGCCAGCCCGATCTCCCACGGCACGCCCGCATGCTTGAGGCTGGTCAGCGGAGCGGCGCCGGTGCCGCCGTCGTATCCGGAGATCAGCACGACGTCGGCATGCGCCTTGGAGACGCCCGCCGCGACGGTGCCGACGCCGACACTGCTGACGAGCTTGACGTGGATGCGGGCATCGGCGTTGGCGTTCTTCAGGTCGTGGATGAGCTGGGCGAGGTCCTCGATCGAATAGATGTCGTGGTGCGGCGGCGGCGAGATCAGCCCGACGCCGGGCGTCGAGTGCCGGGTCCTGGCGATGTTCGGATACACCTTGTAGCCCGGGAGTTGGCCACCCTCACCGGGTTTGGCGCCCTGGGCCATCTTGATCTGGATGTCGGTGGCGTTCACCAGATAGTCGCTGGTGACGCCGAAGCGGCCGGAGGCGACCTGTTTGACCGCGCTGCGACGTCGCGGATCGTAGAGACGGTCGGTGTCCTCGCCGCCCTCGCCGGAGTTCGACCGGCCGCCGAGGTTGTTCATGGCGATGGCCATGGTCTCGTGGGCCTCGGCCGAGATGGAGCCGTAACTCATTGCGCCGGTGTTGAACCGGGTGACGATCGAATCGACAGACTCGACTTCGTCCAGCGGGACGGGCGGCCTCAGGCTTCTTGAAGTCGAACAGGCCGCGCAGCGTGCCGCCTTCCCTGGAGAGGCGGTTCACCTCGTCGGAGTACTGCTTGAAGATGTCGTAGCGGCCGGTGCGGGTCGAATGCTGCAGCAGGAACACCACTTCGGGGGTGAACAGGTGCAGTTCGCCTTCGCGGCGGAACGCGTATTCGCCACCGACCTCGAGCCGCCGGTGCACGCGCTCGGTCGGATTCTCCGGATAGGCCCGCCGGTGCCTGACTTTGACCTCTTCTGCGATGACGTCCAGTGCGACGCCGCCGAGTTGGCTCGGCGTGCCGGTGAAGTACTCGTCGATGACGTGCTTGTCGATGCCGACGGCCTCGAAGGCCTGTGCGGCGGTGTAGGAGGCGACGGTCGAGATGCCCATCTTGCTCATCACCTTCGTCACGCCCTTGCCGAGCGCCTTGAGGTAGTTGCGCACGGCCGCAGCGGGTTCGATGCCGGTGAGTTCGCCTTCGCGGATGAGGTCTTCGATCGACTCGAACGCCAGGTACGGGTTGACCGCGGCGGCGCCGAAGCCGATGAGCATCGCGATGTGGTGCACCTCGCGGGCGTCGCCGCTCTCGACGACCAGGGCGACGGTCGTGCGTTCCTTCGTGCGGACCAGGTGATGGTGCACGGCCGAGACAGCCAGCAGCGACGGAATGGGCGCCCTGGTGTGGTCGGAGTCGCGGTCGGAGATGACCAGTGTGCGTGCGCCTTTCGCGATGGCGTCGCACGCTCGGTCGCGCAGCTCCTCCAACGGCGTCGGCGAGGCCCTCGCCGCCCCGCTCGACGTCGTAGAGCGCTTTCAGGACGGCGGTCCTCAGACCGGGGTGCTCGCCGTCGTCGTTGATGTGGACGATCTTGTTGAGTTCGTCGTTGTCGAGAACCGGCCAGCGCAGCACGATCTGGCGGCAGGATGCCGCGGTCGGCTCGAGGAGGTTCTGCTCGGGCCCCATGACGCGGGCCATCGAGGTGACGACCTCCTCGCGGATGGCGTCCAGCGGCGGGTTGGTCACCTGCGCGAAGAGTTCGACGAAGTAGTCGTAGAGCAGCCGGGACCGTTGGGACAGCACCGCTGTCGGGGTGTCGGTGCCCATCGAGCCCAGCGGTTCGGCGCCAGAGGCGGCCATCGGGGTGAGCAGGATGCGCAGCTCTTCTTCGGTGTAGCCGAAGGCGATCTGCCTGCGCACGACCGACTCGTGGTTGGGCTGAACGCGGGCACGGTCGGGCAGCGTCTTGATGTCGAGCAGCCCGGCGTGCAGCCACTCACCGTAGGGCTCGTGTCCGGCGAGGGACTCCTTGATCTCGTCGTCGCCGACGATGCGGCCGGCGGCGGTGTCGATCGAGCAGCATCTTGCCCGGCTGCAGCCGGCCCTTGGCGACGATCTGCGCGGACGGCACGTCGAGCACGCCGCTCTCGCTGGCGAGGATGAGGCGGTCGTCGAGGGTGCGCCACCAGCGCCCGGGCCGTAAACCGTTGCGGTCCAACACCGCTCCCACGAGCGTGCCATCGGTGAACGTCACGCAGGCCGGGCCGTCCCACGGCTCCATCAGCGAGGCGTGGAACTGCCAGAACGCCCGCTCGGCCGGGTCCATGGTGGTGTTGTTCTCCCACGCCTCGGGGATCATCATCAGCACGGCGTGCGGCAGGCTGCGCCCGCCCAGGTGCAGGAGTTCGAGTACTTCGTCGAACGACGCCGAATCGGATGCCTCCGGCGTGCAGATCGGTGAGAGCCGGGACAGGTCGCCGGGGATCTTGGCGCTGGCGAGCATGGCCTCGCGGGCGTGCATCCGGTTGCGGTTGCCCCGCACGGTGTTGATCTCGCCGTTGTGCGCGACGAAACGGAACGGATGCGCCAACGGCCACGACGGGAAGGTGTTGGTCGAGAAGCGGCTGTGCACGATCGCGATGGCGCTGCGGCAGCGCTCGTCGCGCAGATCCGGAAAGTATTGGGGCAGTTGCATTGTGGTGAGCATGCCCTTGTACACCATGGTGCGGCTGGACAGCGACGGGAAGTAGACGCCGTTGCGCTCGGCACGCTTGCGGAGCGGGATAGACGCGACGATCGAGGTCGATGCCGCCGAGGTGGTGCGGTGAGGCGACGAACAGCTGCTCCATGTGCGGCATACAGCCGAGTGCCGTCGCTCCGACCTCCGCTCCGTCCGGGTCGATGGGCACCTCACGCCAGCCGAGCACGGTGAGCCCTTCGTCGACGGCGATGGCTTCGACGTCTTCGCGTGCGGCGGCGCGGGCGACAGCGTCCTGCGGCAGGAAGCAGATGCCTGCGGCGAAGGTGTTGGCGCCGTCGGCGGCGGGCGGCGGCAGCTCGAAGCCGACGACATCGCGCAACAGTTCGACGGGCAGCTGGATCAGGATGCCGGCCCCGTCGCCGCTGTTGGGCTCGGCACCCGCGGCTCCACGGTGTTCGAGATGCTCCAAGGCGACCAGCCCGTCGACGACGATGGCGTGCGAGCGGCGGCCCTGGATATCGGTGATCATGGCGACGCCACAGGAGTCCGACTCGTTGTCCGGGTCGTACAAGCCCCTGGGGTTCGGGGAATGCCGAATAAAGCATCGAGGAAGGCACCTCCGCAGTCCGGGAAAATCATGTCCCGGGACTGCACCGGCCCGAATAGCGATTGTATCAGCGCAAAGCGCGGAGCTACCCGTCGAGAAGCGTCGGGACCAGCGGGAACCCGGGCAGATTACGTACCACCGTCCAGGTGAGGGCGATGGTGACGATGACGGCGGCGGAGATCGGTGTCATCCATGGCCGTCCGCTGCGCCGGCGCAACAGAATCCATGCCAGCAGTAGCGGCAGACCGATCAGGGCGAAGACATTGTCGACGACGGCGGCGGCGAAGTCGCCGTGGAGAACGTCGTGAGTCATCCGCAGGCCGCCGCAGCCCGGGCAATACAGACCCGTGGCCGCGTGAAACGGGCACGCGGGGAACAGAAAATTCGGTCGATGGGGGTCGCCGATTCCGATGTAGGCCAGGCCGCCCACCAACACGGCGCCCGTCCCGAGCGCGGTGTACAGCCGTCCTCGGCTGGGGGCCGTGCTAAGTGCCATCGCGCAGAGGACGTCCCTGCGGATCGCGCACCTTGTCGGTGAGGATCAGAATCGCGTCGATGATGCCCCAGATGACCGCACCGATGCCGCAGGTCACGAGGCCGACGACGAGCTGGGCGACGCCGAGACCGACTTAGCCGAGATACATCCGGCCGATGCCGACGATCCCGAAAAGCCCCAGCAATTGCAGCAGGCCGGCGACGATCTTGGATTTGTCCGAGTACGGCTCACCCGTCATCGGTTGGCGGCCGAACGGCGCGGCCGGATCCTTGTAGGCCGGCAGGGTACTGGCCCGCAGGCGGCGGATACGGCGGTGGATAGCCAGACTGCGGCGGGGGCGGGGGCGTCGGTTGGCTTCCAAATTCGCTGCCACCGAACTGCGGCTCAGTCATGAGTGACAGCATGCCAGACGGAGCCGTGATTACTTCAGGTTTGGCCGCTGACCAGGCGCAGGACGTCGACGAGACCGTTGACCGGGATGGACGGATCAATCGAGCGCAGCAACCCAAGGCCGACACCGAGCGCGAGCATCACGATCGCTGTTTCACCGCCCGGCAGCGGCGAGTGGGTGCCGTCGGCGGATTCGACTGCACCGGTGAGCATTTGGAGAATCGCGGTGAGCCGCGAGGCCAGATCGTGGCGCAGCGACTCATTGTGACGGGCATGCGCGGCGAACTCGACCTCCAACGACGTCCACGCCGGATCGCCGATGACCCGTTCGGCCCATACCTGCAGCCCCTCGACGCGTGACGAGGTGTCGGGTTTGGCCATGATGTCGAGAATCTCCGCGAGTCGCTCCGCCCTGACCTCGTCGAGTACGGCGATGCACAGTTCGTCCTTGTTGCGGAAGTTCGAGTAGACCGCACCCTTCGAGAAGCCCGCGGCGTCGGCGACCTTTTCCAGCGATGTCGGGTGATAGCCGTCCTCGAAGAAGAGCTGCCTGGCGGTCTTGACCAGTTGCGACCTGGTCTGAGCCTGGCTTTCGGCACGAGTCATCCGAGGCACGGCGTCATCCTATCCCATTGACATTCCATCGGTCTCTAAATACCGTCGGTTTTTGAATGGAGGGAGCACGGTATGCCCTATCCGAAGATCGCGCTGGATGGCGCCGTCGTCGCCGTGACAGGAGGCGCTCGCGGAATCGGTAAGGCGACCGCAGACCTTTTCACCTCGAAGGGTGCGGCGGTCTGCATCGGCGATCTCGATCCGGTGGACTCGCCGTCCGCTTACGTCGTCGATGTCACCTCGCGCGACTCGTTCGGCGCGTTCGTGGACGCGGTGATCGCCCGCCACGGTCGCATCGACATCCTCGTCAACAACGCGGGCGTGATGCCGCTTGGCGATTTTCTGTCGGAGGACGACGCGATCAGCAGGACGACGCTCGACGTCAATGTCTGGGGTCTGATCCACGGCATGCGAGCAGTGCTGCCGCACATGATCGGGCGGGGTCGCGGACATGTGGTGAACGTCGCGTCCATGGCGGGCAAGTTGGTGGTTCCGGGCATGGCGGTCTACAACGCCAGTAAGTTCGCGGCTGTGGGACTGTCTGCTGCGGTACGGGCGGAATACCGCGATTCCGGTGTCAGCGTCAGCGCGGTGCTGCCGAGCGCGGTGCGGACCCGTCTTGCGTCGGGCGTGCCACTGGGACACGGGATGCCGACGGTCGACGCCGACGACGTCGCGCAGGCGATCGTCGGTAGCGTCCGCCGCCGACGCGCCGAGATCGCCGTCCCCCGGTACCTGTCGGGATGGGATCTGGTGAATGCGACAGTGCCAGAACCGGCGATGCGGTTGGGGCGCAGGCTGATCGGCGACCGCAGGGCGTTGACGTCGGTTCAGCGCGACGTGCGTGCCGCGTATGAGGAGACGATCGCGGCCCAGGCTCAGAAGTCCGGCCGATGAACCGCGAACCTCGGGTTGTCATCATTGGTGCGGGCGTCGCCGGCATTGCTACCGCAGTGACGCTGCAGCGCGCAGGTTTCAACGACTTCACGATCCTGGAGAAGGGTTCTGACGTCGGCGGGGTGTGGCATTGGAACCGCTACCCCGGCCTCACCTGCGATGTGCCCTCGCAGCTGTACCAGTTCGGGTTCGCACCGAAGGCGGACTGGTCGGGTCTCTTCGCGCCGGGGCGCGAGATTCAGAATTATCTGCGCGACGTGGTCGATCAGTTCGGGCTCGACCGACACCTTCGGTTGAACACCGAGGTCGTCGACGCCGAGTTCACCGGATCGTTGTGGACGATCACGACGGCCGACGGCGCCGAACTCGAGGCGGACTTCCTACTCGCGGCGACCGGCGTTCTGCACCACCCCTTCACCCCGGACATCCCCGGGCTCGATTCGTTCGCTGGGGACGTCGTGCACACCGCGCGGTGGGACGACAGCCTCGAGACCGAAGGTCGGCGTATCGCCGTCATCGGCAACGGCTCGACTGGGGTGCAGATCGTGTCCGCACTTCAGCGCCGGCGCCGACCACATCACCCACTTCGTGCGGACCCCGCAATGGGTGATCTGGGCGCCGATGCGGCTGTCCCAGCCGACGCTGGTGGGCTCGCTGCTGCAAAGGGCGCCTGCGTTGCATCGTCGGCTTTACGGCGTACTGCTCAGAGGCTCACGCATCTTGACCGACATCGCCCTGCGACCGAGTGTGCAGCGTCGGCTGGCACAGAGTTACGCGCGATTGTGCCTGCGCATACAAGTTCGCGATCGCGAGCTGCGTGACAGTCTCACCCCGGACTACCAGCCCTTCTGCAAACGCCAAGTCATCTCGAGCTCGTACTACCAAGCGGTCAAGGCACCCAACGCCGAGGTAAACACGTCGGCGATCGAGGAGATCACGCCACGTGGGATCCGGACCGCCGACGGCCGCGAGACCGACGTGGACCTGTTGATCCTCGCCACTGGATTCCAGGCGCACAACTACATGCGGCCGATGAACTTGCGCGGCCGGGACGGAGTGTCGATCGACGACGTCTGGGCCAAAGGCCCACGTGGATACCGGATGACGGCGATCCCCGGATTCCCCAATTTCTTCACCGTGCTCGGACCGAACTCCCCGACCGGTTCGGTGTCACTGCAGTACTCGGCGGAGCTGACCGCCCGCTACATCACCCACTGGCTGAGGCGATTTCGCGATGGGGACATCGACACCGTCGAGGTGACCGAGGAAGCCACCGCAAAGTTCAACGATGACGTCGGACAGGCGCTGGGCCCCACAGTGTGGAATACCGGTTGCAACTCTTGGTACCTCACCGATGAGGGCAATGTCGACCTATGGCCATACGACCGTAAGACGATGACCGCAATGCTGAGTCGACCCGATGATCGCGACTACCACATTCAGAATGGTGGTGGTTGGTAGTTGGCGGCGAGCCAGGCTTGGCGTTGGCGTTCTTCTTCGGCGATGAGTTCGGTGCGTTCGCGTCGTTCGGCGTTGATCCGGTCGCGGCGGTCCTGGGCGCGGGTTTGTTTGCGCCGCGGCATCATCGCGCGGCGGTCCGTGCCGGGGTCGGCCACATGCGCCGGGAGGTCGAGCTCACCGGTGGACTGCCCGAGTACGGGAAACATCGCCGCGCCGTGGGGTTGGGTGGTGTAGATGTGCCCGCTCGGGGCGGTCAACACAATGGTGCCGTCAGACAGTTGTCGGTCGGCCCAGCCGCCGGCACCGGTGTGGAACGTCTTGATCAGATGGTGCATCCGGCAGTAATGCTTGGTGTTCGACGGATGCGTCGGACCCCACGGGTAGGGCACGGTGTGGTCGACATCGGACTTCTCGACCGGCTTGTCGCAGCCCGGCCAGCGACACGTCAGATCCCGCCACATCAGAAATTCCTTGTGTTTGGCCGTCGGGCGATACCCCGGATCCTGGGTTGCACCCGTCGGCACGGTGAGCGGTGTGAGGGTGGCGGTGGTGGCCAGCTTCCGTACCGACTCGGCGGGCAGAACTCCGAACCCGCGCAGATAACCCGGCGCGTCGCTCGTGCCGTCAAGGGTGCACTGTTCGGCGAGCACATGGATCACCGCCGATGAGACGGCGGCCAGCCCTGCCGCCGGCCGTGCAGTCCTCGCGCCCGCACTCACACGCCAGCGTCGCCTCCCCACGGCCCAAGCGCCCCGCACGCATCAGCGCGGCGCTGAGACTGAGAGCGCGGATCGTGCTCACACACCGTGGCCGCCAACGCATCCAACCGCGCCGTCAGCGCCGCCCCATCAGTGGCCCGTAGATGACCCGAGGCCCACGCCATCCCCGGACCGGCCGGCTCAACATCGAAATACCGCTTGTCCTCCACCTTCGGCGCAACCCGCACCCCGGCCGGATCGAACTTGGCCACCCACTGATCCACCCGATCACGCAACTTCGGCTTGGACAGCTTCATCCACTTCTCACAATGCCGCGCGATCGCCTCATCCAACTCACCCATCAGCGCGTCCTCGACATTGTCGGTGCGCGCGATGATCATCGACACCATCCGCAAATCGATAGTGCCCCGCAAGAACACCTTGGCCACCGTCGGCAGCCGATGCGCCAGCGCACACGCGAACTGCACCTGCCCCACCGCGCGGGCATGGCTGATGTTCTGCACCGCCGACACCTCAGCAGCCACCGCGGCACAGTAATCGACCACATACCAATCCAGATCGGCCAACGCCCCCTGACGCCGCTCATACAACTCCGCCACCGCCAACAACCGCTGCGCGGTGGACATCGACTCATAGCGCGTGGCCTCACCCATCAACTCGATGAGATCCCAATCCCGATCACACTCGAACACATGTTCGATAATGCCACACGCACCCGACATTGATTCTGATAACCGGGTTCGGGTGAGGTGGGTCTTGCGCGGTCACCGCCGGTGATGGCCTGCCTCCGACTGACGTCCAGCTGGCTGTCTTACCACCACTCGATTTGTCTCACCCGCGACGTGCGGGCAAGCACCACCGACGCCTGGTGGGCGGACATGCCGTAATCCGGACCAGTCCGGCCCCTCAAGTCTGTCCGCACCGGACCCGCGAGCCTGCCTGTCGAGTTCACAGCCTGCCCCTGAGCCGGTCACGGTAGGACCGTCCGTCCGGGTCGTACGTCAACCGGTACACGGGTTCGGCCCACAGCCGCGTGAACAGGCTCAATTTCTCGGCCTTGTGCGGGCGCAGTCGACCCGGCGGGCGTGGCCCCTTCCGGCCTGACGTGTGCCAGTCATCCAACGCCTCTGCCGCTGACACGATTTCATCCACTGCACTGCTCGGATCGGCCAGACCGCTGTCTTCGCTGCCGTCGGCGGCGCGATCAAGGTGCTCGCGCAGCAGCCGTAGCCTCAAGTCGCGGGCGAACTCGCCCTCGGAATCGAGGACGGCACAGGACAGCTCACTGTCATGCGTCCACGACCGCCGATTGAGGTTGTCGCTGCCGACGCATGCCCACACATCGTCGATGACACACGCCTTCGCGTGTACGTACACCGGTGTGCCCTCGTGGTTCTCGACATCGAACACATGCACCCGGTCGGGACTGGCCTCGAAACACGTCTCCAATGCCTGGCTACGGCCAATCTTGTTGGGCGGCAGAGACAGCCGGCCGTCGACGTCGGGGTGGCGCGGAATGATTGCGACCAAGTGCAGATCGGGGTTGTCCCGCAGCGCCTTGGCGAACAGCTGCGCGACCCGTTTCGACCACAGGTACTGATCCTCGACGTAGATCAGCCTCCGTGCTCGCGGCACCACCTTGTTGTAGGCCCGCGCGATGCTGCGCTCACCGCTGGGCGCGAAGTCGTACGCGAAGTGTGCATCGGGATAGGTGCGCAACACCTGAATCGCATGCGGTCCACACGGTGGCGGATCGGGCGGCTGCTCGGGCAGCGGATCCGCGTTCATATCCGCGCCACCGAACTTGTCCCGCAGCCACGCGAGCGGGTTCAGCATGTCCAGGGAAGCGGGATCGTTCCAGCGCTCACGGAATGTCGCATCGAGCGCACCGACCGCAGGTCCCTGAACTCGCAGTTGCACGTCATGCCACGGCGGATGCTCGCCGTACTGCTTGGCCATCTGCACGGCCTGCGGGTCGCCGCGGTGTGAGGCGTCGTCACGGCGCGAATGACACAGATCGATACCGCCGGCGAACGCGACGTCTTTCTCCGGCGCACCGGGATGTCTGATGACGACCAGCTTCTGGTGATGCGACCCGCCGATGCGGACGCGCTGATCGAGCAGCACCTCGCCGCCTGCGTCCTCGATGGCCTCGCCGAGGTGCCGGTTCTCCTCCTCGCTGTATGCGAGCTTGTCCAGGTGGGACCGCCACACCAGACCCTTGACGACGACACCGCGTTCGGCGGCGCGGCAGAACAATTCACGGATGGTCGGACCATCCGTCGCGCATCTTCTGGTCGGGGTCGCCCCGCCAGTCCGTGAAGAACAGATGGTCGCCCGCTGCCAGCGCTTCCACTTCGGTGACGAGAGCATCGAAGTATGTCGAGCCGTGGATCAGCGGCTCCGCCCGATTGCCTTCGCACCAGGTGGGTATTGCGGAGTCCGGATTGCCGCGTTCGGCGTCGGTCAGGAACCAGTCCGTGAGGTTCACGGCCCACGCCCCAGCAGCCGATCGGCATAGGACCGGCCGTCCGGGTCGAAGATCACGCGGTAAGCCGGTTCTGCCCAGAGCCGAGTCAACGGATCGACACGCTCGATCTCGTGCGGTCGCAGCCGGCCCGGCGGACGTGGTCCTTCGCATCCGTCTTGGTGCCAGTCCTCCAAAGCCTGTGCAGAGGCGATGATTTCGCCCACTGCGGTAGCCGGATCGGCGAGCGCACCGTCCTCGCTGCCATCGGCGGCACGGTCGAGATGCTCGCGCAGCAGCCGCAGCCGGACGTCGCGCGCGAACACATCGTCGGCATCCAGCACAGCGCACGCCAACTCGCTGTCGTGCGTCCAGGACCGCCGATTGAAGTTGGCACTGCCGACACAGGCCCAGGCGTCGTCGATGATGCACACCTTGGAATGCACGTACACCGGTGTGCCCTCGTGGTTTTCGGCATCGAAGAGGTGCACCCGATCCGGGGCGGCGCGTCGGCACGCCTCGACAGCGAGCTGACGGCCGACCAGTGTCGGTGGGCGGCCGAGGCCGCCCTCGAGATCGAAATGCCGTGGGACGACCGCCACCAGATGCAGATCCTGATTCGCGGTCAGCGCCTCGACGAGCAGCGCTGCGATCTCCTCCGACCACAGATACTGGTCCTCGAGGTAAATCAGTTGCCGGGCGCGGCGGATGCGCCTTGGTGTAGCCGCGGGCGATGGTGCGCTCACCGTCCTTGGCGAACTCGTACTCGATCAGGGCGTCGCCGTAGGTCCGCAGCACCTGCACCGCATGCGATCCGCACGATGGCGGATCCGGTGGCTGCTCCGGCAATGGGTGCCGTTCGGATGTGCCCGCGAACCTGTCGCGCAGCCAGGCCAGCGGATTGAAGAGATCCAACGGTGCCCTTGCCGTCCAGCGCTCGCGGAACGTGGTGTCCAAGCGCGCCCACGACGGGACCGCGCACCTGCAACTGCACGTCATGCCATGGCGGGCGCTCACCGTAGCGACGCGACATCGAGACCGCCTGCGGATCGCCGCGATGTGACTCGTCGTCGCGGCGGGAGTGGCACAGATCGATGCCACCGATGAATGCGACGTCGCGATCGCGGCTCCTCGGGATGACGAAGCAGGACCAGCCGCTGGTGGTGCGAGCCGCCGAGCAGCACCCGTTGGTCCAGCAGCACCTCCCCGCCCGCTCGCTCGATGGTCTCGGCGAGATGGCGGTTCTGCTCCTCGTTGAACTGCAGCCTGTTCGGGTACGACCGCCACATGAGGCCCTTGACGAGCACACCGCGCTCGGCCGCAGAACGGAACAGTTCGGCCACTGTCGGCCCGTCCTCGCGCAGCCGCTGATCGGCGTCGCCTCGCCAGTCGGCGAAGAACAGGTGATCACCGGGGCCCAGCTGCTCCACTTCGGTGACGAGGCGATCGAAGTAGGACGCCCCGTGGATCAGCGCCTCCGCCTCGTTGCCCTCACTCCACGCCGGCAGATCCCAATCGGGATTACCACGCTCACCTGACGTGAGGAACCATTCGGCCAGCACAGACACGCCGTGGGATGCCCGTTTCCACGGTTATTTACGCACAGCCGCGCATATGCGAAGATCCGGGCATGCTCGTTATGCGGCGCCTGCTGCTGGCTCTTTGCGTCCTTGCCCTGACCGCCGGTTGCACTCCCGGCGCCCTACCCGACGAACCGACCGCAACGAGCGCCAGCTCCGATAACGCCAAGGCCGACGCGGTGATGCGGGTGGTCCGCGACACGATGGCGTCCGAACACCTGAAGTCGGTCATCGTCCGCGTGACGATAGACGGCCAGGAAGTCGTCACCGAGGCCCTTGGCGAATCCATGACCGGCGTGCCCGCCACCACCAACATGCACTTCCGCAATGGCGCCGTCGCCATCTCCTATGTCTCCACGCTGCTGCTCAAGCTCGTCGACGAACAGAAGGTGAGTCTCGACGACAAGCTGTCGAAGTTCCTGCCCGAAATTCCCCACGCCGAGAAGGTGACGTTGGGCCAGCTTGCCCAGATGACCTCGGGCTACGTCGATTACGTCATCGGCAACACCAAGATGAACGACGCCCTCTACGCCGATCCGTTCCGGCGCTGGACGGTTCACGAGCTGCTGCAGTTCGCCGTCGATCAGCCGCTGCTCTACGAACCCGGTACCAACTGGAACTACGCGCACACCAACTACCTGTTGCTCGGGCTCGCGCTGGAGAAGGCGACCGGCCAACAGATGCCGAAGTTGCTGTCCGAGAAGGTGCTTCGCCCTCTCGGGCTGATGAACACCGCCAACTCGCTGACCCCCGAGATTCCGGCTCCGGCATTGCATGCGTTCAGCTCGGAGCGCCGCGCGTTCCTCAAGATTCCCGCCGGCACACCGTTCTACGAGGAGACCAGCTACTGGGATCCGTCCTGGACCATCACCCACGGTGCGATCCAGACGACCAACATCTACGACATGGAGGCAACAGCGGTCGGTATCGGTTCGGGCCGGCTCCTCTCGCCGGAGTCATACCGGAAGATGGTGTCCACCGATCTTCGCGGCAAGACCCGCAAACAGCCCGGCTGCACCACCTGCTTCGAGCAGGACGAGGGCTACACCTATGGGCTCGGGGTCGTCATCTCCGGAAACTGGCTGCTGCAGAACCCGTTGTTCGCCGGCTACGCCGCCGCCGAGGCGTACCTGCCATCGCAAAAGGTCGCGATCGCGGTCGCCGTGACCTATGGCCCGGAAGCGTTCGACGACGACGGCGACTACCCGAACGCGGCGGAGATGTTGTTCCGCAAGATCGGGGCCGAGCTGGCCCCCGATGATGCGCCGCCCATGCCTCCGGCGAAATAATCGCAGGCGTGGCGTCCAAGGTTCTGTTCCTCCGCAACGAGCATCTCGCGACCGAAGCGCTGCTCGGCGAGGCGTTCGCCGATCAGGGCTTCGACGTCGAGGTGTTCGAGGTCGTGCCCGCACATCGCATCGACGATCCGGCCGGCGACGTGACCTTCCCCGATCCCACCGGCTACGACGTCATCGTGCCGCTGGGTGCCCGGTGGCCCGTCTACGACGATGCGCTGCGCCGCAGTTGGGTGAGCACCGAAATGCAGCTGGTGCGCGACGCCGCCGACGCCGGGGTGGCGCTGCTCGGCGTGTGCTTCGGCGGCCAACTGCTGGCCCAGGCGTTCGGCGGCTCGGTCGCGCGTTCATCGGCCCCTGAGATCGGCTGGTATGACGTCACGAGCGACAAACCCGATCTGATCCCCGGCGGACCGTGGTTCCAGTGGCACTTCGACCGGTGGACCCTGCCCCCCGGCGCCACTGAGGTCGCCCGAACCCCAGACGCATCACAGGCGTTCGTGCTCGGCCGTGCGCTCGCGCTGCAGTTCCACCCGGAGGTCGACGCCGATCTGCTGGACGCGCTGGCTGGCCGACGACACGCGACGGCGAAGTCGCGGGATTCGGGCTCACCCACGATGAATTACGTTCCCGCACAACGGAACTTGCCCAGAGCGCGTCATCGAGGGTGCGCGATCTGGTGCGTGGTTTCGTGACGCACGTCGTCCGTCAGCCGTGCCCCAGCTCGTGAGCGAGGGCGCCGTCGACGCGCGGGTGCCGGAATCGGTGGTGCAGGGTCTCGAGCTTCGTGGGCGCCACTCGCTGGTCGGCTTCGGCGAGCTCTCGTGACCCCTGCTGCCCCAGCAGAAGCCGCGGGCCCAGCGCCGGAACGGGGAGCAGAGCCGGACGGTGCAGTACCCCGGCGAGTGCCTTGGTGTAGTCGGCGTTGCGCACCGGCGTCGGCGCAACGGCGTTGACAGGTCCGGACAACCGGGCGTCGTACAGCGCTCGGTAATAGACGTCGAGTAGGTCGTCCAACGCGATCCACGAAAGCCACTGGCGGCCGTCGCCGACGCGCCCGCCAAGTCCCGCGGCGAAGAGCGGACGCAGCAGACGCAGCGTGCCACCGTTGGCGGACTGCACGATTCCGGTCCGCACGTTGACGACCCGAAGGCCGGCTTCGGCGGCCGGCGCCGTGGCGGCCTCCCATTCCGCGACGACGTCGGCGAGAAAGCCGTCGCCGCGCACACTTTCCTCGCACAGCACGGCATCACCGCGGTCGTACCCGTAGATACCGATCGCCGAGGCGCTGACGAACGGCCCGTGGAAGTCACCGTTGGCAGCGACCTCGGCCAGGCGGCGGGTGGGCCCGATCCGGCTGTCGCGGATGCCCTTCTTGTGCGCGGCGGTGAATCGCCCGGCGATCGACGTCCCGGCGAGATGCACCACCGCGTCGACCCCGGACAGCAGATCGGGCGCGGGGCGGTCGGGATGCCACTGCCGCTCATCCGGGGATTGCGCCGGACGCCGTACCAACCGGATCACTCGGTGCCCGCCGGTGCTGAGAAACGCCGTCAACGCGGTGCCGACCAGGCCGGTCGCGCCGGTGACGGCCACGACCAGCGGGTTCAGCCCCGCGTCATGGGCGTCCCGGTGGGCCTCCAGATCGTCGGCGAGCTGCCGGTGCCGGTAGGTGAACATCGGTCGCAGCGCGGCCGCGGGCACCGGCGCGTCGATGCGGTCGTACACCCGCGTGGCACCCGAGGAAGCCACTTCGAACTCGTGCGTGTGGGTCCAGCGTCCGACGATCCGCGGAGGCCACGATCGCAGACCTTCAGAGGAGAGCACGTCGACGAATCGGTGCGGCGCATCGAATCTGGTCGGGTCGTGCTGCGCCACCCAGCGCAACCCTCCCGGCAGACCGAGTACGGCACGACCGTCGGCCAGCGAGTCGGCCTCGGCCACCACCTTCATCGGCTGCCACGGCGGCACCAGGCGCCGCATTGCGCCGGGGCGCGTGTGCCATTCGAAGACCTCGATCAGCGGATGGTTGACGACGGTTTCAAGCTCGATGCCCATATATGGATATTCGCAGCCGCGGCGGTGACGGATTGCCCCCCAGGCTGGGTATCCACAGTCGTAGGCTGAAATTTCGGAGAAATCGATGAGCGGCATGCGCGGACTGACCCGCCGAAGTGCGGGTCGTGTGTTCCGGGACCGCCGGGAGGCCGGCGACGTCCTGGCGCAGAAGCTGACGTCCTACCGCGACAGGGACGACGTGCTGGTGCTGGGACTGGCGAGGGGCGGCGTCCCGGTTGGTTGGCCGGTCGCCCGCGCCTTGGGGGCTCCGCTGGACGTGTTCCTGGTTCGCAAACTGGGCGTCCCGCAGTGGCAGGAGCTCGCGATGGGCGCGTTGGCCTCCGGCGGCGGCGTCGTCATCAACGACAGCCTGGTGCGCAGCCTCGGCATCAGCGACGACCAGGTGCAGGACGCGATCGAGCGAGAAACCGACGAACTACACCGGCGGGAACGTGCCTACCGCGGAGACCGGCCACCGGTCGACATGGCCAACAAGACCGTGATCCTGGTCGACGACGGTATCGCCACCGGCGCCAGCATGCTCGCCGCGGTACGTGCCGTGCGGGCCGACGCCCCTTCCGCGGTGGTGGTCGCGGTGCCCGTCGGACCGCCATCGACATGCCGCGAGCTCGCGACCGAAGCCGACGACGTGGTCTGTGCGACGATGCCGCCCGGATTCGAAGCCGTCGGTCAGGTGTACGAGGATTTCCATCAGGTCACCGACGACGAGGTACGCGAATTGTTAGCGCGCGGCTGAGCCGCGAATTCATACGGCCCCAACGGTTTAGCGGTTGCGGTCCTCGTTGGTGACATCGTCGGCCTGCTCGACGACTGTCGTCTCCGCTTCGTATTCGGGCTCGACTGCGGGCGCAGCGGACTCCTCCGGGTACTCCTCGTCGAACTCGACGACTGGTTCATTCTCGCGGTCGTCGTCGACTTCGCCGACGTTGTCCCGGGAGCGATCCCGGATCGCATCAACGATAAGCAGCACCACGCCGATCACGCTGGCCGCGATGCACACCCATGCGATCACCTCATTGCTGGTGACGACGGCGGTCACCAACGCGGCAAGGCCGATGACTGCAAGCACGAGCGCGACGATCAACATTGATCAACCCTCGGTCGACGGGACAAGGAAGGCGGAATCGCCGACGACTAGTTGTTCCCGCGGTTGAATTGGTTGAAACCGCCGGCCTCATTGTTGGCACTGGAGTCCACCGGAGCGGCGGAGCCGCGCTGGCCGAGCTCTTCGAGCTGCGATTCCAGGTAGGTCTTGAGCCTGGTGCGGTACTCCCGCTCGAAGGTGCGCAGCTGTTCGAGGCGACCTTCCAGCACTGTGCGCTGCTGGTTGATGGTGCCCATGATCTCGGAATGCTTGCGCTCGGCGTCGGCCTGCAGGGCGTCGGCCTTCTCCTGGGCCTGCCGCAGCTGCGCTTCCGAACGGGTCTGAGCGTCGAGCAGAAGTGCGTCGGCACGCTGCTTGGCCTCCGCGACCGTGGTCTCGGCGGTCTGCCGCGCCTCGCTGACCATCGCATCGGCCTGTGCACGCGCGTCGGCGAGCATCTTGTCGGACTCGGCCTTGGCGGTACCCGTCAACCGGTCGGCGGTGTCCTGGGCCAAGGCCAGCACCCGTGCCGCCTTCATCGACTGCTCCTCGGTGGTCGATGAGGTCGGGGCCGCCTCGTACACCGGCTGCGGGGTGGGCTCGGGTTCGGGTGCGGGCGGGGGCGTGGGAGCGGGCTCGTAATGCGGAATCGACTGAGTCGACTGCGCGCCACCGCCACCGCCGGAGGCCAGCTCCTGATCCAGCTCGGCGACACGCTGACGGAGGTCGGCGTTCTCCTCGATGAGTCGGGTCAGCTCGTTCTCAACCAGATCGAGGAAGGCGTCGACCTCGTCCTCGTTGTAGCCGCGCTTGCCGATGGGTGGCTTGCTGAACGCAACGTTGTGAACGTCGGCAGGTGTAAGCGGCATTGTCTGCCCCCTTGGAGTCTGGACCGTAAACCGATCTCAAAGTGTAAAGCCTCGCTTGAACGTAACTGGCGCCCATCCTGTCACACCAGACCCGGCGGTTGCAGTAGAGCCCAATATTAAGAGCGAATTTCAATCTTCCCCGGTCACGGTAGCCGCGATTCAGTCATCCAATATCGACCTCGGCAAACCCCGGTGACGTCCGTCGCTAACTCCAAAAATGCGGCGGGCGGGTAGATCTCAGGCCGCTGCGCCGAATGCCAGCTGCATGCCGATAAAAGCCAGCAGCAGCAGCACCATGATGGACAGGTCGAACCGCACGGCACCTATCGTGAGCTGCGGAATGAGCCGACGCAACAGCTTCACAGGCGGGTCCGTCACGGTCATGATCAGTTCCAGGATCACCACCGTCACGCCCTTGGGCTGCCAGTCCCGGGAGAACGAGCGGATGAATTCGACGACGACCCGGGCGATCAGCAGCAGCCAGAACACGAACAGGGCGAAGCCCAGGATCGAGAAGAATTGCGACAACGGAGCCGACCTCACTACAGGTGTGACATTTGATACAGGCACGAGGCCGCGCACGCTTGAAGCCGGAGCGCCGGCGCGACGCCGCCAGCCTACCTGGCACGTTCGGCGACGACGCTACCGCTGAGAACAGCTGGGAGATCGAACCTACTGATAGGCGTAGAAGCCGGCCTCGGCGATGCGGCGGCGTTCCTCGGCCGTCACGTCTATATCGGCGGGCGACAGCAGGAACACTTTGGTCGCGACCTTGTCGAACGAGCCGCGCAGTGCGAATGCCAACCCGGCAGCGAAGTCGACCAGCCGCTTGGCGTCGGCGTTGTCCATGGTGACGAGATCCATGATGACCGGCGTCCCGTCGCGGAACCGCTCGCCGATGGTGCGGGCCTCGCCGTAGTCCTTCGGGCGCAGCGTGGTGATCTTCGACAGCGGGCTGCCCGCCTCGAACAGTTCGGCCATCCGGCGCGGATCCATCGCGAGGGCACCGCGGGTGGAACCACGCAGCGCGCCCAGTCGCGTCGATGCGCGCTCGAAGTCGCGCGGACCGCGCATCCTCGGCTCGAAACGATCGTCGTCGCGGAATCCACCGCGGTACCCGGCCGGTGCGTCGTCGTACTCGCGGTCTTCGTAGCCGCGACCATAGCCGTCGTCTTCGAAGCGGTCCTCCCGCGGACGGCGCGAGTACCCGCCGCGCGCGGTGCCGCGGTCGTCGTCTTCGTAGTACTCGTCGTCGTAGTCGTCCATAGGGGCCATCCCGAAGTAGGCCTTGACCTTGTGGAGTGTGCTCATCGCTCGACCCTTCTCATGATCGCTCTGGTGTCTGTGATGAAGATGTGACTGGAGTGACTACTCCTGGTGACGTTAGAGGACGTTGTCCCAATAGCGCGGTACCGACACGCACACACGTTGAGCCGTGTTCGACCGCCACCTCGAGGTCGCTGGACATCCCTGCCGACAGTTCGAGGCGCTGCGGATAGTTCCGCTGTACCCGCGCGAGCTCGGATTGCAAACGTCCGAAGGCTGCGCCGGGGTCCGCTCCCAACGGCGGAATCGCCATGAGCCCGACGAACTCCAGGCCCTCGCCGGCCTGGGCCGCGGCGCAGAGTGCGTCGACCGCTTCGGGGTCGTTGACATCCGACACCCCCGCGCTTCGTGTCCCCGTCGAGGCTTATCTGTATGTAGACGCGAAGCGGCGCGGACCGCTCGCCGTCGGCCAGCGCCTGCACCGCGGCGCGGTTCAGCGCCTCGATTACCCGCACGCTGTCGACGGAGTGCGCGGCATACGCCCACCCGGCGATCGACCGCGCTTTATTGCGCTGGATCCGCCCGACCATGTGCCAGCGAATGGGTGCGCCGCCCACACTATTGGCGACTTCCGCCGCTTTATTGGCCGCTTCCTGTTCGCGAGATTCGCCGAAATCCTCGCACCCTAAATGGTGCAGAATTGATACGTCGGTGGCCGGGAAGAATTTGGTAATAGGCA
Organism: uncultured Actinomycetota bacterium; assembly: GCA_963720345.1. Taxonomy (GTDB): domain Bacteria; phylum Actinomycetota; class Actinomycetes; order Mycobacteriales; family Mycobacteriaceae; genus Mycobacterium. The sequence continues at coordinate 272,067 of CAVRFN010000049.1, read as the reverse complement.
GCAATTCAATTTCGTCAGAATTGCGTCCGGCGGCCTCGGCTGCGGCGGTGAGCCGCGCTCGGACGGCAGTCAGCGCCTCGGCAAGTTCAGCTTCACGAGTCCCGCGCTTTTCGTCTGCCATGGTGAGGGTCATTCCATCCACACCAGGGACGCCAGCCGTCCCGTCGGCGCGTCCCGCCGGTGGCTGAACAGGTTGCGATCCTCCACCGTGCAGCGCGGGTCGACATCGATGGCCGTGATTCCCAAATCCGTTAGTTGCCGGGCGATTCCGGCCCGCAGATCCAGTCCGGGGGTCTTCTGAGCGGTCGTCGTGCGACTGCCCGGCAGGGTGGCCTCCACCTCGGCGGCCATCGCTGCGGGAACCTCGTAATTGCGTCCGCTGACCGAGGGGCCCAGCAGCACCGAGATGTCCCCGACGTGCGCACCGACTTCGAGCATCGCCTCCACCGTGCGCGCCACGACACCGTTCTGTGCCCCGACCCGACCGGCGTGCGCTGCCGCCACCACGCCGGCGCGCGCGTCACCCAATAAAACGGGAACACAATCGGCGGTCACCACGGCCAAAGCCAAACGCCGCCTGGTGGTAACCAACGCGTCGGTTTTGTCGACTGGCGCGGGAGGGTGTTCGTCGACCACCACGACGCGATCGCTGTGCACCTGGTTCATCCACACGACACCGTCATCGGCCAGCCCGACTGCCGCGGCGAGCCGTTTGCGGTTGGCGGCCACAGCAGCGGGGTCGTCGCCGACATGGTCGCCGAGATTGAAGGTGTCGAACGGCGGCGCAGAGACGCCGCCGGCACGGGTCGTGGTCACGCGCCGTATACGAACCGTCACGTTCGCCAGTATCGCTGCGATATCAGTGGCGCATGAACGGCGGCACGTCGACGTCGTCGTCGTCGTCGCCGCCGATGCTGACCGTCGCGCCATTGGTGTGCACCGGCACACTGACGGCGTCGGCGGGCTCGAACAGCTGCGAGGTCACCTTGCCCGCCGTTCCGGCCGCGATCGCCTGCCCGGCGCCGACCACCGGCTTGCGTCCCGGCCCGGCCGAATCGAATCCCGCGGCGATGACCGTGACGCGGACCTCGTCGCCAAGCGAGTCGTCGATGACGGTGCCGAAGATGATGTTGGCCTCGGCGTGAGCCGCCTCCTGCACCAGCGAAGCCGCCTCGTTGATCTCGAACAGTCCGAGGTCACTGCCGCCGGCGACCGACAGCAGCACGCCCTGGGCGCCCTCCATGGACGCCTCGAGCAGCGGCGAATTGATGGCGATCTCGGCTGCCTTGAGTGCGCGGCCATCGCCGCGCGCCGACCCGATGCCCATCAATGCGGTGCCCGCTCCGCTCATGACGCCCTTGACGTCGGCGAAGTCGACGTTGATCAGACCGGGCGTGGTGATCAAATCGGTGATGCCCTGCACGCCGTTGAGGAGCACCTCGTCGGCGCTGCGGAACGCGTCCATCAACGACACCGCGGCGTCGCCCATCTGCAGGAGCCGGTCGTTGGGGATCACGATCAGCGTGTCGCAGCTCTCGCGCAGCGAGGTGATGCCGGTCTCGGCCTGATTACTTCGCCGCTTGCCCTCGAAGGAGAACGGTCGCGTCACCACACCGACGGTCAGCGCACCGAGCTTGCGGGCGATCGTCGCCACGACGGGCGCGCCACCGGTACCGGTGCCACCGCCTTCGCCCGCGGTGACGAACACCATGTCGGCGCCGCGCAGCAGTTCCTCGATGTCATCCTTGGCGTCTTCGGCGGCTTTACGTCCGACCTCAGGATCGGCGCCGGCGCCGAGTCCGCGGGTGGAGTCGCGGCCGACGTCGAGCTTGACGTCGGCATCGCTCATCAACAGCGCTTGCGCGTCGGTGTTGATGGCGATGAACTCAACGCCTTTGAGGCCCTGCTCGATCATCCGGTTGACGGCGTTGACGCCGCCGCCGCCGATGCCGACGACCTTGATCACGGCGAGGTAGTTATGCGGGGGGGTCATCGGATCGCCCTTTCCTCCCAGGTTGGTTGTCGACACGCAGAACGCCTTGGCAAACTCTCAACCTCAACCAGAGGGTTATAGTTATGTCAAGTTGTTCCGCGCAACCAGAACGGTAGGGCGCGTCCGCGGGCGATCCGTGCAGGCGCGCCGACACGCACGCAAAGATTTCTGCGCAATTACTTGACGGTCGGCAGGTCCGGACTGGACACGTCGTACGTCTTGCCCGGCTGGGTGAGCAGCGCCCCGAGTTTGAGCGCCTTCTCCTCCGTGCGATCGGTGGTCCCCCACACGACCTGGCGTCCATCGGTGAGCTGCAGCGTGATTGCGGCGACCGAGGGTGCGTCGACGCGCGCGACCTGGGCGGCCACCTCCGGGCGCAGCGACGTCATGACCTCGAGCGCGGCTTTCGTCGGCGGATCGGTTGGCCCGGGATTCTGGGTATCGAGGTACGGCACGCCCGGCGGCGGCGGCGCGATCGCGAAATCCACGCCGTCGCGGTCGAACAGATGCGGTCCGTCCGGGTAGTCCTTGACCACCACCGGCACCCGCTCGACCACGGTGACCCGCAGCGTCGGACGGATACTCGCGCTGGACCCGGACGCTGGCGACGCGCCGGATCGCGGCCACTCGCTCGGCGACGGTGTCGGTGTCGATCTGCAGCAGCGGCGTTCCCGGCTCGACGGCCACCGCGCTGGTCACCTCGTCCTGCGTCACCGCGCCCAGCCCGACGACGACGATGTTGCGCGCCGACATGACCGGCGTGAAGTACAGCAGCAGTCCGAGCCCGACGACGATCACACTGACCAGCGCCGTCCACATCAGCACCTTCAGTCCCCGAACCGTGCCGCGCCCAATCTTTTTCGTATTGGGGGTGCCGATGACGCGCCGCTTGGCCTCGCGGCGGGCCTCTTCGATGGCGGTGGCGCGGGCCTGGGCGGCGCGTCGTTCCTCGCGCTCACGGCGTGCCCGGCGCCGCGGTCCCTCGAAATCGGTTTCCGCGGCTGTCGATGGTGTCGGCTCTGCCTCCTCGGCCGACTCGCCGTCGATGCCGGCCGCCTCGGATTCGTCGATTCGGCCGCCGGCGTCTCGGCCGCGCCGTCGGCGGGGTCGGTCGGCTCGGTCATCGCGACACCGTGCCCGGCCCGCCGGGCGCACTGCGGTTGGCCTTGGCCTGGAGCGCCGCCAGGATTTCCTTACCGAGCATGGTGACGTCGCCGGCGCCCATGGTGACGACGACATCGCCCGGCTGCAGAGCACCGGCCACGCGTTCGGCGACGGCCGAGAAGTCCGGGATATAGCTCACCGGAACGGTCACATGTTCGGCGACGCTCGCGCCGCTGACTCCCGCTATCGGCTGTTCACGTGCCGCGTAGACGTCGAGCACGAAAACCTCGTCCGCTGTATCCAGCGCCTGTCCGAACTCTCGCGCGAAAGCCTCTGTCCGCGAATATAAGTGGGGTTGGAACACCACGACCGAACGGCCCGTCCGCGCCACCGTTCGCAATGTGCTCAGATTGGCATGAACCTCGGTCGGGTGGTGCGCGTAGTCGTCGAAGACACGCACACCGTTGACGTTGCCGACCAGCTCCAAACGGCGGCGCACACCTTCGAAGCCGGCCAGGCCGTCGAGCACGGCGTCGACAGGTGCGCCGGCATTCACCGCGGCGAGCAAGGCGGCCAGCGCATTGAGCGCCATATGTCTGCCCGGCACCGCCAGCCGCATCACCCACGGCTGCTGATCGCCGGCCAACCGTACGTGCGCGACGGCGCCGGTGTCGTGTTGTTCCCAGCTCACCAGCGCGGCGTCGGTCGCCAGGCTCGGATCGCTGCCGTAGCGCAGGACGCGGATGCCCAGCGCCGCCGTGCGTTCGGCGAGTGCGGCCGCACCCGGGTCGTCGACGCACACCACAAGTGCGCCACCGGGTTTGATGCGTTCGACGAAATCATCGAACACCGCGCGGTAGGCCTCCACGCTGCCGTAGAAATCGAGGTGATCGGCGTCGATATTGGTCACCACCGCGATGTCGGGGCTGTACTCGAGCAGCGACCCGTCGCTCTCGTCCGCCTCCGCGACGAAGCAGTCGCCGCTGCCATGATGGGCGTTGGTGCCGGCCTCCCCGAGGTCCCCGCCGACCGCGAACGACGGGTCGAATCCGCAGTGCTGCAGGGCAACTATCAGCATCGAGGTGGTGGTCGTCTTGCCGTGGGTGCCGGTCACCATCAGCGTGGTGTGCCCGGCCATCAGCTTGGCCAGGACGACCGGCCGCAGGATCACCGGGATGCCACGTCTGCGCGCCTCGACCAGTTCGGGATTGGTCTTGGGGATCGCGGCATGCGTGGTGACGACGGCTGTCGGTCCACCGGGCAGCAGGTCGAGCGAGGACTCGTCGTGGCCGATGCGGATCGACGCGCCCCGCGCCTGCAGCGCCACCACGCCGCGCGACTCCTTGGCATCCGAACCGGACACCAACCCGCCCCGGTCCAGCAGGATGCGGGCGATACCGGACATACCGGCTCCGCCGATGCCGACCATGTGCACCCGCTGCAACTCCTCAGGCAGCGACTTCGCGTTCACCGCAGCACCTTTTCGGGATTCACGGGCGACGTCGAGGGCTACTTCGGCGACCCTCTGCGCAGCATCGCGGTGGCCTGCCAGCGCCGCGGCCACCGTCATCGCCTGCAGTCGTCCCGTCTCGGTGAACAACCCGGTGACTGTCTCGGCGACGAATTGCGGTGACAGGTCCGCATCGTCGACGAGGACGCCGCCGCCGGCGTTGACAACGGGCAGCGCGTTGAGTCGCTGCTCACCATTGCCGATCGGCAGCGGCACATATACCGCGGGCAGGCCGATCGCCGTCAGCTCGGCGACCGTCATCGCCCCGGATCGGCAGATCGCGAGGTCAGCGGCGGCGTAGGCGAGGTCCATCCGGTCCAGATACGGAACGGCGACGTAGGGCGGATCGCCATCCGCGGGCTCACGCAATTCGAGGGTGTTCTTGGGACCGTGCGCGTGCAGCACCGAGATTCCCGACGCAGCAAGATCTTTGGCGGCGGCAGAGACTGCCCGGTTGAGCGACTGCGCGCCCTGCGACCCGCCGAAAACCAGCAGCACCTTGGCGTCGTCGTCAAACCCGAAGTGGGCGCGCGCCTCGGCACGCAGCGCCATGCGATCCAGCGATGTGATCGCGGCACGCACCGGCACCCCGACGACCTCGACGTCGCGCAGTCCCGGATTCGGCACCGCCGAAAGCACCCGTCGCGCAGATCGGGCGCCGACCTTGTTCGCCCAACCCGCGCTGGCGTTGGCCTCGTGGATCACCACCGGCACCCGCCGGCGCCGGCCCAGCCCGCCGCGGGCAGCCAGATACGCCGGCAGTGCAACGTAGCCGCCGAATCCGATGACGACGTCGGCGTCGACGTCGACAAGCACGGCGCGGGTCTGCCGCACAGCCCGTCGGATCCGCATCGGCAGTCGGACAAGGTCAGCGGATAGTTTGCGCGGAAGCGGGACCGGCGTGATCAGTTCCAGGTGATATCCGCGTTCAGGCACCAGCCGGGTCTCCAGACCGCGCTCGGTGCCCAATGCGGTGATCCGCACGTCAGGGTCGATCGCTCGCAGCGCGTCGGCCACCGCCATCGCCGGTTCGACATGGCCCGCGGTACCACCACCCGCGAGTACCACGGATACCGTCTTGTTCACCCGTAATGCTGACCTTCCAATGTGCGACCCCGTCGGCCCTTGCGATCTCGACCGTCTCCATGATGCCTTGGGGCTCGCACGGCCCTGGCGGCTGTGGCGGTTTGGCGCCGATTCTCAGCGACGGGCTTACGGCTCCTGCTGGTGGCGGCCTTGGGCGCTTTCGCTTGCGCGCTTCGCGCGCGGCCGCGGTTCTTTCTTGGTTTGTTCGCTTCCCGCGCCCTTCGCTCCCCTGGTGCGCAAGCGGTCGCGCAGCGCCTCGGTGCGGGTCGGCACATACGGCGCAGGCAGGGGCAGTCGCAGCAGGCGGTTGACTCGGTCGTCCCGACCCGCGCGCAGGGCAGCCACCGCCTCGGGTTCGTGTCGCGCCGCGTTTGCCATGATCCCGATCATCAAGAGCGTTGTCGCCGTTGATGTTCCGCCAGCGGAGATGAGCGGTAGCTGCAGCCCGGTCACCGGCAGCAGCCCCACCACGTAGCCGACGTTGATGAACACCTGACCCATGACCCACAGCGTTGCGGTGGCGGTCAGCAGTCGCAGGAACGGATCTGCCGAGCGACGGGCGATCCGCATGCCGGTGTAGGCGAACAGGCCGAACAGACACAGCAGGCCGGCCGCCCCGATGAACCCGAGTTCCTCACCGATGATCGCGAAGATGAAGTCGTTGTGCGCGTTGGGCAGATAGTTCCATTTCGCGGTGCCCTGCCCGAGTCCGTCGCCGAAAAAACCGCCGTTGGCCAGCGCGAATCGCGCCTGGCGGGCCTGGTAACCCGACCCCTGGGAGTCGGCGCCGGGATTCAGCCACGACATCACCCGGTCGGAGCGGTAGCCCTCGGCCATGGCCAGTGCGGCCGCCGATACGACGACCGCCAACAGCGAGGACACGAACACCCGCAGCGGAAGGCCGGCATACCAGAGCAGACCGAGAAGAATGATGCCCAGCGACACCGTCTGCCCGAGGTCGGGCTGGGCGACGATGAGCGCCAGCGCGATGACGGCCGCAGGCACCAGCGGGATCAACATCTCACGCAAGCGAGGCCCGCTCCAAACGGCGGGTGGCCAGCAGGTGCGAACCCCAGAGCAGGAACGCGATCTTGGCCAGCTCCGACGGCTGCATCGAAAAGCCGTGGATGACGAACCAGCCTCGAGAACCGTTGGCCACCTTGCCGATTCCCGGGATCAGCACCAGGATCAGCAGGATGATCGAGATGCCGAAGCCGGTGAACGCCATGCTGCGCATCAGGTGGATGGGCATCCGCATCGCGACGTAGAACGCGAACAGGCCGATCACCGTCCACAGCACCTGCCGCGCGAACACCATCCACGGCGACCCGTCGGTGTCATAGGAGTACACGCCCGAGGCAGACAGCACCATCGTCAGGCCCAGCATGACGAGCAGTGCCGCCACGGCGATGATCAGATGGAATGACGTCATCGGCCTACCGAGCCACGCGCCGAAGCGGGTGCGGGGTGCCTGGTCCGCCGACGCGGTGTCGGCCGGTTTGTCGTCGCCCGTCCTGCGGAGCCGCAATCGGGTCAGGATGTTGCTCATCGCTGCTACCGGGACAGGGCGCGCACGGCGGCGGCGAACGCGTCGCCGCGATGGCCGTAGCCGCTGAACTGGTCGAAGGATGCCCCGGCCGGTGCCAGCAGGACGGTGTCCCCAGGTCCGGCGAGACGTGACGCGGCCTCGATGACGGCCGTCATCACCGCCTCGCCAGTCACACCAGTCTCATCTTTCCCATGCACCCCAAAATCCTCCCCCGTCACAGGCTGAACGACGGGGACATCCGGGGCGTGTCGCGATAAAGCATTGGCGACCAGCTCGCGGTCACGCCCGATCAGCACCGCTCCAACCAGCCGATTCGCCACCGTCGCCACGAGTTCTTCGACCGAGGCGCCTTTGAGCAGGCCGCCGGCGATCCAGACGACGCGTCGGATACGCGGAGATCGAGGCCTGCGCCGCATGCGGGTTTGTGGCCTTGGAATCGTCGATGTAGGTCACGCCGTCATGCACGCCGATGACCTCGGCGCGGTGGCTGCCCACCCGAAACCCCGCGAGCGCCTCCGCAATGGGCGCGGGTGGCACCCCGACCGCACGGGCCAGGGCCGCCGCGGCCAGTGCGTCGAGCACCCCGACCGGCCCGGCCACCGGGATCGACGCGACCGGAGCCAGTTGCCGGCCCCCGAGCGGCGGATCCCCGAACGCGTTGTCCACGAGCATGCCGTCCACGACGCCGAGCTCACCCGCTTCTGGTTCGCCGAGCCGGAATCCGACCCGCAGCGGGGCTTGCGACGTTTCCAGCAGACCGGCGGCGACCGGATCGTCGAGGCCGGCGACCGCGACCCGTCCGCGGAGCGCGCGGGCCTTGTCACTCGCGTAGGCCGTCATGCTGCCGTGCCAGTCCAGGTGGTCCTCGGCGACATTGAGCACCACACCCGCCTCCGGTCGCAGTGACGGCGCCCAGTGCAGTTGGAAGCTGGACAGCTCGACGGCCAACACTTCGGACGGTTCGGCGAGCACGTCGAGCACCGGGTTCCCGATGTTGCCGCACAGCACCGCGCGACGACCCGCGGCGATCAGCATCGCGTGCAGCATCGAGGTCGTGGTGGTCTTGCCGTTCGTTCCGGTGACGACGAGCCATTGCCGCGGCGGACCGAAGTGACCGGAACTGTCCAGCCGCCATGCTAATTCGACGTCTCCCCAGATCGGCACGCCAGCTTTGGCGGCGGCGGCCAGCACGGGCGACGTCGGCGGAAATCCGGGGCTCGTCACCACGAGGTCGTAATCGGCGATATGCGTCTGCGCTTCGGCGGCGGTGACCACTTTCGCGGGTGTGATGAGCCGTTGCAGCGCCAGCGGATCGTCGTCGCAGATCGTCAGCCGCACGCCCGTCGGCTCCAGCACGGCGCTCACAGAACGGCCGGTGATGCCTGCGCCCGTCACCAGAATGCGCGCCCCCGGCACCAATAGATCAAGGTCGCTCACGTCAGGCACCGACGGTGGTGAACCACTCGCTGTAGAACAGTGCGACACCGAGCCCGCAGGCGATCGCGGTCAACAGCCAGAAGCGGATGATCACCGTGGTTTCGGCCCACCCCACCAATTCGAAGTGGTGATGGAACGGCGCCATGCGGAACACCCGGCGCCCGGTCGTGCGGAACGCCAAGATCTGAACGACAACCGAGGTGACCTCGGCGACGAACAGCGCACCGAGCACAACCGCAAGCATCTCGGTGCGGCTCGTCACCGACAGCCCGGCGATGATGCCACCCAGCGCGAGCGACCCGGTGTCGCCCATGAAGATCTTGGCGGGCGCGGCATTCCACCACAGGAACCCGATGCAGGCACCCGCTGTCGCCGCGGCGACGATCGCCAGGTCCAGCGGGTCGCGCACGTTATAGCAGCCCAGCCCGGGACTGATCGCGCACGCGTTGCGGAACTGCCAGAAGGTGATCAACACGTACGCCGCGCACACCATCGCCATCGCACCGGCAGCCAGCCCGTCCAGACCGTCGGTGAAGTTCACCGCATTGGACCACGCGTAGATCATCGTGACGCAGAACAAGATGAACAGCGCGGGTGGCATTGTGACCGTGGCGATCTCGCGGACGTACGACAAATCCGGGCTGCCCGGCGTAAGCCCGTCGGAGTTGCGGAACTGCAGCGCGAGCACACCGAACATGACCGCAGCAGAAAGGATGCCGACGGTCTTGGCCGTCTTGTTCAGGCCCAGGTTGCGGGACCGCCGGATCTTGATCAGGTCGTCCACGAACCCGACGAAACCCAGCGCGGTCGCCAGCCCGAGTACGAGCAGGCCCGACGCCGACGGTCCTTTGCCGTCGATCACGACACCCACCAGGTGGGTGCCGAGATACGAGGCCCAGATGCCCGCGACGATGGCCACCCCGCCCATCGACGGCGTGCCCCGCTTCTTGTGATGGCTCGGCGGGCCGTCCTCGCGGATCTCGTGACCGAAGCCCTGCTTGGTGAACAGCCGGATCAGCACCGGGGTAAGCAGGATCGAAACCGTCAGTGCGATTCCGACAGCGATGAGGATCTGCCTCATGGGGTGGAGTCCCCGCGATCAGCGATCAGGACATCGGCGAGTGCGCCCAGCCCGGCGGAGTTGGACCCTTTCACCAGCACCACGTCGCCGGCCTGCAGCTCGGACCGGAGCACAGCCAGCGCGGCGTCGGCGTCGGCGACCATGGTGGCCTCAGAGCCCCACGACCCCTCCATCACCGCGCCGTGGTGCATGGCGCTCATAGCCCTCCCGGTTCCGATGACTATCAGTCGTGACACATCTAATCGCACGGCCAACCGGCCGATGTTGTCATGCTCCGATATCGCGTCGTCACCGAGTTCGGCCATCTCGCCCAAAACCGCCCAGCTGCGACGTCCTCTGCCTCCCCTGCGCTGCGCGCGTGGGCCCACCGGGGGTGGGCCCAGCTCGCCGGCCCCGCGCGCCATCCAGGCCAGCGCCTTGAGCCCGGCACGCATGGAGTCTGGGTTGGCGTTGTAGGCGTCGTTGACGATCGTGACACCGTCGGGACGGGTGGCGACCTGCATGCGGTGTCGCGACGCCGGGCCCGCGGCCGCCAGCGCAGCGGCCACCTGCTCGAGCGTCGCGCCGCATTCCAGCGCGACGGCTGCCGCGCACAGCGCGTTGGACACCTGATGGTCGCCGTGCACCGCCAGCGCGACGTCGACCTGTTGGCCGCCGGCATGCAGTGCGAACCGCGGACGCGCCAGCTCATCGAGCGTCACCGCGTCTGCCCACACGTCTACTCCTGGCGACCTGGACACACGTACGACGCGCGCCGCAGTCGCCTCGGCCATCGCGGCCACCGTCGGATCGTCGACGTTGAGGATCACCGCGCCCGATGCCGGAACGGCCTGGGGCAGTTCCGCTTTCGTCGCCGCGATCGCCTCCCGGGAACCGAACTCTCCGAGGTGTGCGGTGCCGACGTTGAGCACGACCGCGATCGAAGGCGGCGCGATTGCCGCCAGTGCCGCGATGTTGCCTCGGTGCCGTGCGGACATCTCCAGCACCAGATAGTCGGTGGCTTCGGTGGCCCGCAGAACCGTCCACGGATGGCCGAGTTCGTTGTTGAACGAGCCCGGCGGTGCGATGACCTCACCCAGCGGGGTGAGCACCGCCGCAAGCAGATCCTTGGTCGAGGTCTTACCCGAGGAGCCGGTGACACCGACGATCGTCAGCCCGCCGTCCACCAGCTTCGCGGCGACGGCTGCGGCCAGGCGTGCCAGGGCGGCCAACACCGCCGCACCGGAGCCGTCGATGTCGTGTTCGAGCACGCTGGCGGTTTCCTCGCCCGTCGGCAGGGCACTGGGATCGACGACGATCGCAGGCACTCCGACGGGCCGCGCGGCCAGCACCGCGACCGCTCCTTGTTCGACCGCCGCCGCGGCGAAGTCGTGTCCGTCGGAACGGGCGCCGGGCAGCGCAAGGAACAGCCCGCCAGGTCCTACGGCCCGCGAGTCGAACTCGACAGTCCCGGTGACCCGGGTGGCGGCCGCCTGTTCGGGGCTGATGTCGGCCAGTCGTCCACCGACGATATGGGCGATCTCGGCGATGGTCAGGTCGATCACGGGCGGTGCCCCAACGCCTCGAGCGCTTTGGTGAGCTCGTCGCGGTCGTCGAACGGCCGGGTCACGCCGTGGCTGGTTTGTCCTGGCTCGTGGCCTTTGCCCGCGACGAGCACGACGTCACCGGGTTGTGCCCAGGCGACCGCGTAGTCGATGGCCTCGCGACGGTCTCCGAACTCGACGACTTCTGCGCGGCCAGCCCGGCCTTCTGCGCGGCCCGGCGCCCGCGACGATCGCCGCACGGATCGCCGGCGGGCTCCTCGTCCCGGGGATTGTCGTCGGTGACCACGACGAGGTCGGCCAGTTCGGCCGCGACCCGGCCCATCGGTTCGCGCTTGCCCGCGTCCCGATTGCCGCCGGCGCCGAACACCACGGCCAGCCGCCCAGGGCCCTGCTCACGCAGCGTCTGCAGCACCGCTTCCAACGCGCCGGGCTTGTGCGCGTAGTCGACCAGCGCGAGAAACGGCTGCCCGCGGTCGACGGTTTCCAGGCGCCCGGGAACGCTCGCCGTCCGCAGACCGAGCGCCGCCTGCTCCGGCGACACCCCGACGGCGTCCAGTAGAGCCACCGCCAGCAGACAGTTGGCCACGTTGTAGCGGCCCGGCAAGGCGATGCTCAGCCCGTGGTGCACGCCCGCGGGATCAACGGCAACGAATTCCTGGGCACCGCCGCCAGAGCCCGCGCCGAGTATGCGCACATCTTCGACCCGCCAGTCGGCGTCCTGTCCCGGTCGCGCTGACGGACACCGGGCGGTGCGCGAGCGCGGCGATCGCGCGGCCGGCCTCGTCGTCGACGCACACCACCGAAATGCTTGCGTGCGTTGCAGATTCGGGGTCGAACAATTGCGCCTTGGCGTCGAAGTAGTCCTGCATCGTCGGATGGAAGTCCAGATGGTCTCGGGACAGATTGGTGAATCCGCCGACCGCGAACCGCACCCCGTCGACACGACCCAGGGTCAGCGCATGGCTCGACACCTCCATGACCACGGTGTCGACTCCCTGTTCGACCATCACGGCGAGCAACGCCTGCAGATCAGGGGCTTCCGGCGTGGTCAACGCGCTGGGCTGATCGCGGCCGTCGATGCGGATGCCGACCGTGCCGACGAGCCCCGGCATCCGGTCAGCCGAACGCAGGCCGGCCTCGACGAGATATGTGGTGGTCGTCTTGCCCGATGTCCCGGTGATGCCGATGACTCGTAGCTTTTCCGACGGATGCCCGTAGACCGTGGCGGCGACCTCGCCAAGCACCGAGCGCGGAGCCGGGTGAATGAGGACCGGAACGTCGATATCGCCGCCGATCTCGGCGACTCCGGCGGCGTCGGTGAGGATCGCAGAGGCCCCGCGCGAAACGGCCTCAGCGGCGTGGCGGGCGCCGTGCGACGACGCGCCCGGCAGGGCGGCGAACAGGTCGGAGGCCACCACGTCCTGGCTGCGCAGCGTCACCCCGGTGATCCGGATGTCGGCGACCCGGACACCGCGGGCCGGCACCGCCGCCACCTGCTCGGCAAGCAGTCCGAGCGCGCTGCCGACAGGGTGGCTGGGACGCAGGTTCATGGCCATGACACGGTACCGGCCGACTACCGGGCGTCCCTCCCCTAGCTAGCTGTGGGCCCAGGCGCTCAGTCGGCTTGCAGCGTCAGCCGCGGGCCCTCGGGTGAGAGCGGCACGTTCTCCCGCTGAAGCAACCAGGCGGCGATGTTGTGGAACAGCGGCGCAGCCGTCGTGCCGGGCTGGCCGTCGGCCGTGCGGTGCGGGTTGTCCATCATCACGCCGATGACATAGCGCGGATCGTCGGTCGTGGCGATGCCCGCGAAGGTGATCCAGTAGACATCGTCGTAGTAGCAGCCGCACCCCGGGTTGATCTGCTGGGCGGTACCCGTCTTGCCGGAGAGCTGATAGCCCTCGACGGCACCCTGCGATCCGGTGCCCTGCTGGTACGCCCATCGGATCGCGTTGCAACGTCGCCCGCAGCATCTGCCGCACCGTCTGCGCGGTCTGCGCCGACACCACCCGCACCCCTTCCGGCCGGGGTTCGTCGGTGCGGGTGCCGTCGGGAGCGATGGTGGTCTTGAGGATGCGCGGCGGAATGCGCACACCGTCGTTGGCGATCGCCTGGTACATGCCCGTCATCTGCAGCAGCGACATCGAAAGACCTTGCCCGATAGGCAAGTTGGAGAACGTGCTACCCGACCACTGATCGATCGGCGGGACCAGGCCCGCGCTCTCGCCTGGCAGTCCGACACCGGTGCGCTGACCGAGGCCGAACTTGCGGACCATCTCGGCGTAGCGCTCCGGCCCGAGCCGCTGGGCCAGCATCAGCGTGCCGACGTTGGAGGACTTCCCGAAGATGCCGGTGGTCGTGTACGGCATGGTGCCGTGCTCCCAGGCATCGCCGACGGTGACGCCGCCCATGTCGATCGAGCCCGGCACCTGCAGTACCTCGTCGGGGTTGGACAGTCCGAACTCGATCACGGAGGCGGCGGTGATGATCTTGTTGACCGAGCCGGGTTCGAACGGCGATGACACCGCCGGATTGCCCAGTTGCCGGTGTTCCTGCCTCCCGATGTCCTGGCTCGGATCGAAGGTGCTGTCGTTCGCCATCGCAAGCACCTCACCGGTTTTCGCGTCCAGCACCACGGCTGACGCGTTCTTCGCACCGGACAGGTCTTTGGCCTGCTGGACTTGCTGCTGCACATAGAACTGGATGTCGTCGTCGAGGGTCAGCATGACGGTCGACCCGTCGACCGCATCGTGGCGATTGCGATAGCTCCCCGGGATCACGACACCGTCGGAGCCGCGGTCATAGGTGACCGAACCGTCGGTCCCGGCCAGGATGGCATCCAGCGAGTCCTCCATTCCCAGTAGACCGTGGCCGTCCCAGTCGATTCCGCCGACGATGTTGGCCGCGAGCGAACCACCCGGGTACTGGCGCAGATCCTGGCGCTCCGAGCCGACTTCGGGGAATTTGGAGGTGATGGCGTCTGCGATGGCCGGATCGACCGCGCGGGCGAGGTAGACGAATGACTCATTACTCCTGAGCTTCTTCATCACCGTGGCGGCATTGGGCTTGTTGTTCAGCCGCAGGGCGACCTCGGCGGCGATGTCGCGCATTCTGGCTTCCGGATCCGGCGCCTCAGACGTCTTCGCCTGCGCCTCTGCCAGTTGCTTGCGCACCTTGACCGGCTGGAACGTCAGTGCGCGGGCCTCGATGGTGAACGCCAACTTGTCGTTGTTGCGGTCGACGATCGCACCGCGTACGGCCTGGTCGACATCGGTGACCTTGAGCTGGCTCGCCGCCTCGGCGCGCAGGCCTTCGGCGCGCGGCACCTGGAGGTTGAACAACTGCGCCGCGGCGACGATCAGCACCAGAAAGATGGCGGCGTTGCCGACCCGGTGCCGGAACACGAACGACGCGCTGCGCAGGCCGCCGTCGGACGCCGGCGTGCGGGTACGCCGGGACCGTGCGGACCGTTCCTGCGTCTTCACGGCGCCACGCGTCTTCGACTTACCGGCGCCGGCCGCGGAGCCCTTGCCGCGGCTCATGCCGGGGCGCCGGGTGCTGGCGCGCCGGCGGGTCCGGGCAGCGCCGCCTGGCCGGGCGCCTGCGGTGGCGCCGCGGCGGGCGGCACTTGCAGCGGCTGTTGCAGCAGGGGTGCCGACGGTGCGGCCGGTGTGGCGGGCATCGGTCCCAGTGCGGGCAAAGTTCCTGGCGCGGCGTGCGGCACCTCGGCGCCGGGTGCGGCCACCGGCGGAACTGCGGGCATGATCGGCACCGGCTGGCCTGCGCCTGGCAGCGGCTGGCCGGCGCCGGGCGCGGGCACCAGTGCAGGTCGCTGGGGAAGACGCACGGTGAGCTCACGCGGATCCGTGACACGCGCTGCCGGCGCAGGCGGTGGCGCGGGCGGCGCCTCCTCGGGCAGCGGCGAGTTCAGCGGGGGCGGCGGAACGCCTTCGGCGGGTTTGGGGGTGCCCACCACGATCCAGTTGCCTGTGGGGTCCTGCACGAGGTGCGCGGTGTCGCGGGACGGAATCATGCCGAGGCCGCGCGCCGCCTCGGCCAACGCGGGCGCGGCCTGCGCCTCGAGGACGTCACGTTCCAGCGCTTCTTTCTGTTGCAGCAGAGCCTGATTCGTCTCACGGGCGGTGCCGAGCTGGTATGACCGCTCAGCGGCATCGGTCGACAGCCATAGGGTTGTCCCCAGACCTGCCCCAAGCGATCCGATGACGAGGACGACGAACGGCACCCTGGCGATCAGAGCGCGAGGACGTAGGTCGATCGATGCCAGTTTGACGATAATGCGCTCACGTAGCGGAGGCCGCACGACCTTGGGCGCCTTGGCTTTACGTGCCTTAGCGCGCGCCTTGGCCTGGCCCGCGTTCTTCGGCCGCGCGGGAACGTTCGTTGGCCGCGGAATCGGACTGGTCTGTGGCGCTGACCGCCGCGGACGCTGGTCGCGGGTGGGCTTGCGCCGCGACGGTGCCTCACTCGGGCGACCACCGTTTCGGGCATTGCGGCGGCGCTCGTCGTTCCCGCGTGCCGGCGCCGACCGTTTAACCTGCTTGCCCTGCTTGGCCTGCTTGCTTTGCTTGGCCTGCTTGGTTTGCTTGGCCTTCATCGTGGCTCCCCCACCTTTTCCAGCGCCCGTAGCCGCACAGATGCGCTACGTGGGTTCAATGCGATCTCCTCGGCCCCGGCGCGCTCGGCACCGCGGGTCAAGGCGACGAATTCGGGTTCGTGCCCGGGCAATTCGACCGGAAGGCCGGGTGGCGTCTTGGAGGCGGTGGCCGCGGCGAACTGGTTCTTCACGATGCGGTCCTCCAAAGATTGGTAGGCCATCACCACGATCCGGCCGCCCGGGGTCAGCGCCTCGAGCGCGGCGGGCAGCGCGTCACGTAGCGAGTCCAGCTCGCCATTGACGGCGATGCGTAACGCCTGGAATGTCCGCTTGGCCGGGTGGCCGCCGGTCCGGCGGGCTGGTGCTGGAATCGCCTGGTACAGCAGTTCCACCAGCTCAGCCGGTGGTCGAGAACGGCCGGCTGGCGCGCCGGCGGGCGATCTGTGACGCGATGCGGCTGGCGAACCGCTCCTCGCCGAACTCACGCAGCAGGCGTGCCAGCGCCCGCTCGTCGTAGGTGTTGAGGACATCAGCCGCGGTCAGCGGTGCGTCGGGGTCCATCCTCATATCAAGGGGTGCGTCCGAGGCGTAGGAGAAGCCGCGCTCGGTGCGGTCGAGTTGCATCGAGGACACGCCGAGGTCGAAGAGGATGCCGTGGACAGAGAAGGCGTCTTCGCCTGCCCAGTAATCGGTTTGCGCGAGCGCTCCTTCGATCCCGTCGTAGCGGGTACGTACCAGCAGGACGCGGTCGCCGAATCTGGACAACCGCTCGCCGGCGATCCAGAGGGCATTCGGATCGCGATCCAGGCCGATCAGCCGCAAGGCGGGAAACTCGGTGAGGAACCGCTCGGAGTGCCCGCCGGCGCCGAGGGTGGCGTCGAGGAGCACTGCGCCGTTGCCATCGGAATCGTTGCGGGTCAGCGCCGGGCCCAAGAGTTCGACGCAGCGGTCGAGCAGGACGGGAATGTGCCCGTGATTGCCGGAATCTTTGGTTTCGTCAGGCATCGCATTGCCTCCGGTGAAGGCCCCTGCATCGAGGTCCCTGTCCGAGATCGCGGACCTGGCGTCGGGGAAGTACGCCAGGGCCGATTCGGACAGAGGCCACGATGCACGAGCAACGTGCCGGTCGGCGGCCGCGTCAGATGATGTCGTGCAGAGCTTCATCTGTGGCCGCGGAGAAGTTCTCTTCGTGGGACTGCTGGTATTCCTGCCACGCCGCCGAATCCCAGATCTCCAGGTAGTCAACCGATCCGATCACCACGCAGTCCTTCGAGAGGTTGGCGTAGCGGCGATGATCGGCCGACAACGTGATCCGGCCTTGTGTGTCGGGGTGCTGTTCGTCAGTGGCTGCGGCGAGATTTCGCAGGAATGCCCGAGCCTCCGGATTGCTCCGCGATGCCTGCGACGCCCGTCGTGCCAGCTTTTCGAACTCCGCGCGCGGATAGACGGCAAGGCTGTGATCTTGGCCTTTGGTGACCATCAACCCTCCTGCCAGTGCGTCGCGGAACTTGGCGGGCAGCGTGAGCCGCCCTTTGTCGTCGAGCTTCGGCGTGTAGGTGCCGAGAAACATCCCGCCACCTCCCGCGCCACTCCGGAGCCCCGGTTGCTCCGTTGCCGCCACTTTACCCCACAATCCCCCACATCACTCCATTTGTTAGCAAGTTTTGTTCGCGCGTCCCCACCTATCAGGGCAATGACCGCTAAACAAACAGCATTTTGAAGATCCCGAGCCAGACAGCAACAACAAAACTGCAGCTAGAAGGGGTGGAATGGGCAGGTGGGGCGGTGTGGGGGCATCGGTGGGGCTGGCGTTCTGCGCCGCGGCACAAAAAAGGGGTAGCCCGATTGGGCTACCCCTGGATTCGGTGCGGTTCTACTCGTCGAAACGGCGGCGGAATCGGTCCTCCATACGACTCGTGAACGAACCGCCGGAGCCCTTGGCCCGCTTCTGACGCTGCTGTCCGACTTCGTCGGTGGCCGAACGGTCACGGCCGCCGGCCACACGCGGGCCGGTGATCGCGAAGACAACGCCGCCGAACATCACGATGAACCCGATCACGGACAGGATCGCGAAGTCTCCGATCCGGGTGGCCGGGATCGCGATACCGGCCACCAGCATCGCCAGCCCGATCACGAAAAGCGCTGCACCCTGCAGTCGACGCCGGGTAGATGGCGCGCGCAGCGTCCCGCCGCGGACGCTCGAAGCGAACTTCGGGTCCTCGGCATACAGCGCGCTCTCGATCTGATCGAGCATGCGCTGCTCATGATCGGAGAGTGGCATTCGTCCCTCCCTCGGGGCCCTGGAGCCGATGCGACCGGTCTCAATCGTTCAAACTGATGTCTGCCCGCATACACGGACGCCTAACAGTCATGATACGAGGTCAATCTGAGCGGTACCACCTAGTTCGACCCCCGATTGTATGACGTGCACCGCCATCGGTGAGCAACAGGACGCTCGGTTCGATAATGGTGTGCACGTGAACCCACGACGCTGTTCAGGAACAGGAGCAATTTGGCGACATTTCTGATCGATCTGTCGCCGAGCGATATGCAACGCCGGCTCGGTGACGCGCTCGCCGTCTACGTAGACGCAATGCGATATCCGCGTGGCACCGAAGACCAACGGGCATCGATGTGGCTCGAGCACACGCAGCGGGTCGGCTGGAAGGCGGTTGCCGCCGTCGAAGCCCCCGACCGGGAAGAACCCGATGGGCCCACGTTTACCGACATGGAGTTGGCGTCGGCGTCCCTGCTCGGCGTCGCGTACGGCTACTGCGGCGCGCCGGACCAGTGGTGGCAGCAGCAGGTGGTCGCCGGCCTGCACCGCGTCGGCGCGGACGCCACGCGTATCGCCGAGCTGATGACGAGTTACTTCGAGCTGACCGAGTTGCACATCCATCCCCGCGCCCAGGGCCGCGGACTCGGTGAGGCACTCGCCCGCCGGCTGCTCGCGGACCGCGCCGAATCGCATGTGCTGCTGTCCACACCCGAGATCAACGGCGAAGCGAACCGGGCCTGGCGGCTGTATCGCAGGCTCGGCTTCGCCGACATCATCCGCGGCTACCACTTCGCGGGCGACCCACGAGCCTTTGCCATCCTCGGGCGGGCACTTGCCCCTGTGACGCTTGCGCGCGTTCTGGCACGATGACCACGTGCGCGCCCAGCATTCCCGTAACCGTCGGCTGCTCGCCGTGGTGTTGCTGTTCCTCGTCGTCCTGCCGTCGCTCGTCGGATGCGTACGCGTCAGGGCGTCGATGACGGTGTCGCCGGACGACAGGGTGTCGGGGCAGATCGTCGCGGCGGCCAAGCCGCGTAACGCCGACGACAAGGGCCCGCAGCTGCTTAACAACCTGACCTTCGCCAACAAGGTGGCCGTGTCGGAGTACAGCCGCGACGACTACGTGGGTTCGCAGGCGGTGTTCTCCGACCTCACCTTCGCCGAACTTCCTCAGCTGGCCAATATGAATCGCGACGCCGCAGGGGTTGATATCGCGCTACGGCGCGCAGGCGACCTGGTGATTCTCGAGGGCCGTGTCGACCTGACCTCGCTGAGCGACTCCGAAGCCGACGTGACGCTGTCGGTGTCGTTCCCCGGCGAGGTGACATCGACCAATGGCGACCAGGTGTCCGCGGAGATCGTTGAGTGGAAACTGCGCCCCGGCGTGGTCAGCACGATGAACGCGCAGGCCCGCTACACCGATCCCAGCGCGCGATCGTTCACCGGTGCAGCGATCTGGCTCGCGGTGGGGTCGTTCCTGGTCGCCGGGATCATCGGCGGACTCGCCTACTACAACCGCGACCAGTCCCCCGGCGTCGGCGAGCGCCGCGCCTCCTAGTTGCGCCGGGCTCTGACTTGCTAAACCAGCAGGCGCAGGCTCTACTCTGAATGCACTCGGGGCGAATAGTGCACAGAGAAAGGGGCGCCCGCTGAGCGTGTATGCGGCGGCACCGTCAGCCGTCGAGTTGACCAAAGCCGTCACCGAGCAACTGCGCGCCTATCTCGCCGAGCGCCGCAGCGAGTGTGCCTATATGGGCGCCGATTACGGCGAACTGACCGCGGCGCTCGAAGAATTCGTGCTTCGCGGAGGCAAGCGACTGCGGCCGGCGTTCGCGTACTGGGGGTGGCGAGCCGTCGCCGAAAACCCCGATGACTCCGATGAGGAGCAGGCGCTGCGCCTGTTCTCCGCGCTCGAGTTGTTGCACGCATGTGCCCTCGTCCACGACGACGTCATCGACGCTTCGGCGACCCGTCGCGGCCTGCCCACGGTGCATCGGTTGTTCTCGGAAAAGCACCGCACCCACGACTGGCACGGGCACCCGGACCAGTTCGGTATATCGGCGGCGATCCTGCTGGGCGACCTCGCCCTGGTGTGGGCCGACGACATCGTCGCGACGGTCAATCTGCCGATCGAGGCACACCACCGCGTGCACCGGATCTGGGGCGCAATCCGCACCGAGGTCCTCGGCGGCCAGTATCTCGACATCGTGGCCGAGGCCAGCGGCGCCGAATCGGTGGCATCGGCGATGACGGTGAACGTCTATAAGACTGCGTCGTACACGATTTCGCGCCCGTTGCAGCTGGGCGTCGCGGCGGCGGCGGACCGTCCGGATGTGCAGGCGACCTTCCACGAGCTTGGCACCAACCTGGGCGTGGCGTTTCAACTGCGCGACGACGTGCTCGGCGTGTTCGGCGACCCCGCGGTCACCGGCAAGCCCTCAGGTGACGACCTGCGCTCCGGGAAGCGGACCGTGCTGCTGGCCGAGGCGGTCGAACTGGCCGAGAAGCACGATCCGGTGGGGGCCAAAATGCTGCGCATGTCCATTGGCACCGAGCTGTCCGACGCACAGGTGAAAGATCTGTGCCTGATCATCGAATCGGTCGGTGCACTGGCCGCCGTCGAGGACCGTATCGATGCGCTGACCCGCAGAGCGCTGGCAATCCTCAACGCGGCAAAGATCGACACGCAGGCCAAGATCGGCCTCTCCGAGCTCGCCAGATTGGCCGCCAACCGGTCCGCCTGAGAATGACAACCTCATCACCGGCGCTTCCGTCGAAGAAATCAGCTATGGCGCAACGCATTTCGCGATTCACCGCGTTCGCGGTGTCACCGGAGGCCAAACCGGCGCGACTAGGCGCCCTTGGCGCCGTCCTGATCGCCGCGGGTGGACTCGGCGCGGGCAGCACGCGGCTGCACGACCCGCTGCTGGAATCGCTGCACCTGTCATGGCTGCGCTTCGGTCACGGACTGGTGCTGTCGTCGGTGCTGCTGTGGGTCGGCGTGGCCTTGATGCTGCTGGCCTGGCTGCGGCTGGGCCGCAGCGTGATCGACCGCACCGCGACCGAATACACCATGATCGCCACGACGGGATTCTGGTTGGCGCCGCTGCTGTTGAGCGTTCCGGTGTTCAGCCGCGATACCTATTCGTATCTGGCACAGGGCGCGCTGCTGCGCGACGGCTTCGACCCGTACGTGGTGGGACCCATCGATAATCCGAACTCGTTGCTGGAGAACGTGAGTCCGATCTGGACCACCACAACCGCACCGTACGGTCCCGCCTTCATCCTGGTCGCGAAGTTCGTCACCCTGCTGGTCGGCGAGGACGTCGTGGCGGGCACGATGCTGTCTGCGGCTGTGCATGCTGCCGGGATTGGCCCTGCTGATCTGGGCGGCGCCGAGGGTGGCCCGTCATGTCGGCGCCAACGGCGCTGCCGCGCTGTGGATATGCGTGTTGAATCCTCTGGTGATCATCCATCTGATGGGTGGCGTGCACAACGAGATGCTGATGGTCGGGCTGATGATGGCCGCGATCGCGCTGACCTTCAGTGGCCACCATGTCTGGGGCGTCAGCCTCATCGCAGTCGCGGTTGCCGTGAAAGCCACGGCGGGCCTTGCGCTTCCGTTCATGGTCTGGGTGTGGACTCGAGACCTGCGGCAACGGCGCGGCTATGGATCCGTCAAGGCTTTCACGGCGGCTACCGCGGCCTCGGCACTGATTTTCGTCGCGGTGTTCGCGGTGCTGTCGCTGGCCGCCGGGGTCGGCCTGGGCTGGCTGACGGCACTGGCCGGTTCGGTGAAGATCATCAACTGGCTGACGCTGCCGACCGCGGCGGCCAACCTCATCAACGTCATCGGCAGCCTCTTCATGCCGGTGAACTTCTACGCCGTGCTCGATATCGCCCGGATCATCGGCATCGCCGTCATCGCGATCTCACTTCCGTTGTTGTGGTGGAGGTTCCGTCATACCGATCGTGAGGCACTGGTCGGTATCGCACTGGTGATGGGCGTCGTGGTGCTGTTCGTCCCCGCGGCGCTGCCCTGGTATTACACCTGGCCGCTGGCGGTCATCGCGGCGCTCACGCAGAGCAGGGGTTCCATCGCGATCATTGCCGGCCTATCGACGTGGATCACGGTGATCTGGAAACCCGACGGAGCGCACGGCATGTACTCGTGGCCGCATGTGTTGCTGGCCACGGCACTGTGCCGCCGGGGCGTGGTACTCGCTGTATAAAACGCCCGAACTCAATGCGCCCGACCGCGATGTGGTCAATAAGCCATCGCCTGGGCCCGACGCACCACCTCACGAGCCTGATGCGAGTGCAGCGCGTCAACCGGCCGGGCATTAGCCTGCTTGTCCGTCGCCCCGTCGCGGCTGATGGTCAGCGATGAGTCCGGTGTGAACAACCAGCGCACGATCTCGGTCTCGCGGTACCCGCCGTCATGCAGCACCACGAGCAGGCCGTGCAGGCTCTTCACCACGTGACCGCTGTCGTCGAAGAAGATCTTCGGCACCACCACCGCACCGTCGCGTCGCACACCGATCAAGTGTCCCTCCCTCAGCTGCTGGTGCACCTTGGTGACCGGGACACCGAGTAGATCGGCGACAGCGGACAGGTCGTAGACGGCCTCGCCGGGTTCAAGAACATCATCGGCGACCGGAATGCTGCTCACCCCATCGAGTCTAGGTCGCGAGTGCCGACTCGTAACATGTCTTTGTGGAGACCTACCAGCAGTCGGGCCCGCTCGTCGGGACCGTCCTGGACGGTCGGTACCGCGTCGACACCATGATCGCCACCGGCGGGATGAGTTCGGTGTACCGCGGGCTCGACCTTCGCCTTGACCGACCCGTGGCGCTCAAGGTCATGGAATCCCGGTACGCGGGTGACCAACAGTTCCTCACGCGGTTTCAGCGAGAGGCGCGCGCGGTCGCCCGGCTCAACGATCCCGGCCTGGTCGCCGTCTATGACCAGGGCATCGAACGGCAGGCATCCGTTACCTGGTGATGGAACTCGTCGAGGGCGGCACCCTGCGGGAACTGCTGCGCGAGCGCGGCCCGATGCCGCCACACGCCGTCGCCGCGGTACTCGCACCCGTGCTCGGCGGTCTGGCGGTGGCACACGCGGCGGGCCTGGTGCACCGCGACATCAAGCCGGAGAACGTGTTGATCTCGGACAGCGGTGAGGTCAAGATCGCCGACTTCGGACTGGTTCGCGCGGTCGCCGAAGCCAAGATCACCTCCACCAGCGTCATTCTGGGCACCGCGGCCTACCTGTCGCCCGAACAGGTCAGCACCGGTGACGCCGACCCCCGCAGCGATGTGTACGCGGTGGGCATCCTCGCTTACGAGCTCCTGACGGGGGTCACCCCGTTCACCGGTGACAGCGCGCTGTCGGTGGCATACCAACGGATGGACCACGATGTACCCGCGCCGGGCACGGTGATCGCCGGTGTACCAACACAATTCGACGAGCTGGTGCTGCACGCGACCGCTCGCGATCCACAGCGGCGGTATGCAGACGCCCGGGACATGGCCGACGATCTCCCCGAGATCGTCGACGATCTCGGTCTGCCCGCCTTCCGCGTCCCGGCGCCCAGCAATTCGGCCCAGCATGCCGCGGCGATCACCGCCGCCACCGAAGCCAGGAAACCCCCGCCCGTGCCGCAGGTACCGCCTCAGCACACCCGCGAGCTCACCCGCGACGACATCTCGCCGCAGGAGCCCGAATATCAGCCGGTATCAGGACAATTCGCCGGCGTGGATCTCGACGAGTTCTACTGGGCGCGGCAACGCGCGAAGCGCGTGCTGCTGTTCTGGGTGATCGCCGTCCTCACGCTGACCGGGCTCGTGGCGGCCGGCGCATGGACGGTCGGCAGCAATATCGGCGCGCTGCTCTAGCTAGTCGCGCAGCATTTCGGCGACCAGGAAGGCCAACTCCAGCGACTGCTGGGTGTTCAGCCGCGGGTCACACGTGGTTTCGTAGCGACCGGCCAGATCCGAATCGGAGATGTCCTGTGCACCGCCGAGGCACTCGGTGACGTTCTCACCGGTGATCTCGACGTGGATGCCACCCGGATGCGTGCCGAGCGCGCGGTGCACCTCGAAGAAGCCCTGCACCTCGTCGACGATCCGATCGAAATGTCGCGTCTTGTAGCCGGTCGACGACTCGTGAGTGTTCCCGTGCATCGGATCGCACTGCCAGATCACCTGATGGCCGGTGGCCTGCACCTTCTCGATGATCGGCGGCAGCAGGTCGCGAATCTTGTTGTTGCCGAAGCGGGTCACCAGCGTCAACCGGCCCGGCTCGTTGTTCGGATCGAGCCGCTCGACGTATTCGACGGCGAGCTCCGGCGTCATCGTCGGACCGAGCTTGACGCCGATCGGGTTCGCGATGACCTCGGCGAACGCGATGTGCGCTCCGTCGAGTTGGCGGGTGCGCTCGCCCACCCACACATAGTGCGCGGACAGGTCGAACAGCGCGGACTCACCCTCGCCGTTCTCGCCCAGCCTCAGCATCGCGCGCTCGTAGTCGAGCACCAAAGCCTCGTGCGAGGCGTAGATCTCGGCGGTCTGCAGATTCGGATCATTGACCCCGCACGCGTTCATGAAGCGCAAGCCACGATCGATCTCACCCGCGAGCGCCTCGTACCTGGCGCCCGCCGGTGACGTCCGGACGAACTCGCGGTTCCAGTCGTGCACGAGATCCAGTGACGCGAGGCCGCCCTGCCGTCAGGGCCCGAGTCAGGTTCATCGCCGCGCTCGCGTTGGCGTACGCGCGCACGAGCCGTGATGCATCGTGCTCGCGCACCGCGGCGTCGGGAGCGAAACCGTTGATCATGTCGCCGCGGTAGGACTTCAACCCGAGCGCGTCGGTGTCCGACGAGCGCGGTTTGGCGTACTGCCCGGCGATTCGCGCGACCTTGATCACCGGCATGCTCGAGCCGTAGGTCAGCACCACGGCCATCTGTAGCAGCGTCCGGATGTTGCCCCGAATGTGAGGTTCGGTGTTGTCGGCGAACGTCTCGGCGCAGTCGCCGCCCTGCAGCAGGAAGGCTTCACCGCGGGCGACGTCGGCCAGCAGGCCCTTGAGCCGCTCAACCTCGGAAGCAACAGTGATGGGCGGAACGCTCTCGAGCACCGTCCGCATCGCCTTGGCCTGTTCGGCATCCCAGCTGGGCTGTTGCGCGGCCGGCCTGGCGAGTGCGGTGTCCAGGCGTTGCCGCAGCTCATCAGGCAGCGGCGGCAGCGCAGGCAGCTGGTCGATGGGTACGTCGACGGTCCAGTTCACCCGTCAATGGTAACTGGACGCCGATACCGGTTTTTACCGCTGGACTGGCACTTCCCCAGTGGTCATCAGCTGGAAGCGCAACAGGTTGTGACGTGCGTCGACAAGGGCATCGTGGGCATCGCGCGGCCGCGGCGGCATTCTGGGCGATCCGCGTTCTTCCCAGAACTGCCGCAGCTCGCGGGTGAACCGTGGAATCGCAGGTGGCAGGTCCGTCATCGGGCCCCACAACTGACACAGCACGACATGGTCGTAGGCCCCGACCCACGCCCATAGCTCGATCGGCTCGTCACCGTCGACGCCGAAGAAGTCCTCGAGGTCCGACCGGATCTGCCGCCGAGAGCGCCACAGCTGCGACGACGGCGACGGAAGTTTGGGCAGCACGTGCTTGCGCACCCAGCTGCCCGCCTGGTCTGGATTGAATTCCGTTGAAATACCGTAATATTCGCGGCCGTCCTCGGCTGCGACGCCAATCGAGATCAGTTCGATCGTCCGGCCGTTGTCGATGAACTCGGTGTCGTAGAAATACCTCACGCCCCCGACACTCCTGCCGCCGTTCGCCCCGGCGCTGGAGCGGCATGGATCTCGCGGTCGAGTTCCTGATCGACTTCGCTGTCTTCGGGGAAGCGCGGCTCACCCGCGACGACGTGCTGGAGCCAAAGCTTCGCCTGCACGACCGGCCTGCGCAACCGCCGTTCGCGCTCCAGTGCCCTGTGCATCTTCTTGGGCCGGTCACCGTACCGCCAGCGGGCCCAGGGTGCGTGCGGACGGGACAGCCGGATCGCGCCGATGAAGAGCAGCGGGGTGATGAACATCCCCACCAGACCCGTCCACACCTTGCCTTTCAGGAGCACGATGACGGCGAGCAGCAGGGTCAGCACCGCCAGGGCGATCACGCTGGCACGCGCCGCGAACGAATGATCGTTGCGCCAGATCCCGATGTCGAAGAACGACAGCGGGTTGAAACCGAGAACCAGCAGTCCGGCGACGGCGACGGCGGCGAACACCGCATCGACAGAAGTTCGCCCGTCCTCGGCCCAGTACACGTCCTGCAAATGCAGGATCAGCGCGAACTCATCCAGTACCAGTGCAGCACCGACACCGAAAAAGGTTGCCGCGACCGTGAATTCGGGTACTCCCCCGTTGACCCCCAAAGTCACCATCGACACACCGGAAATCATGACGAGGATCACACCGATAACCACATGGTGGATGTGCAGCCCACCGCCCGCGGAAATGTTGCGCGGCTGCCACCACTTGCGCGGCGCGTCGGAGTCCGCATGGCTGCGGATGTACCGGACGATGGTGCGTGTCACAAAGAACGTGAGAATGAACGCGACCAGGCAGAACACCAGCGGCATTCGGCCATGCGGGATGCCGAAGTCAAGATCGAAGGTCGCGCGCACGGTCGAAAACTTACGCCGACCTGCGCGTGGCACGCCCGGGATACCCTTCGACGCGCCGATGGCCACCGATAGTCTGGTCGCGAAATGAGTATTCGGCGGTCGCCTGGCAGGCCTGATTGGGGACGAATGCTCGCTTGGCGGCTTTTTCAGCTGCTGACCGTGGCGGCGTTGGTCTGGGCGGGCTGGCGGCTGCTGGGACACATTCCGTACCGCATCGATATCGACGTCTACCGGATGGGCGGGCAGGCCTGGCTCGACGGTCGGCCGCTGTATGCCGACGGCGTCATGTTCCACACCCGCGGCGGCCTCGATCTGCCGTTCACCTATCCGCCGCTGGCGGCCGTCCTGTTCTCCCCGTTCGCACTGTTGTCGCTGGAAGGCGCCAGCATCGCCATCACGCTCACCACGCTGCTCCTGCTGATCGTCGCGACGACCATCCTGCTGACCCGGCTGGACGTGTGGCCGGATCCGGCGCATGGCAAGAGCGCTGTGACCGGCGAGCCGGCGTGGCTGCGCCGGGCCTGGCTGGCTGCGGCGATCGTGGCGCCCGCGGTGATCTATTTCGAGCCGATTCGGTCGAACTTCGACTTCGGCCAGATCAACGTGGTGTTGATGACGCTGGTCATCGCCGACTGCGTGCCGCGAAAGACGCCGTGGCCCCGGGGCATGCTGCTGGGGCTGGCGATCGCACTCAAGCTCACCCCTGCGGTGTTCCTGCTGTACTTCGTGCTCCGCCGAGACACCCGCGCGCTCATCGTCACCGCGGCATCGGCTGTGGTCGCCACGCTGGCCGGGTTGGCGTTCACCTGGCGCGATTCGCTCGAATATTGGACGGAGACGGTGCGCAACACCGACCGCATCGGCACCGCGACGCTGAACACCAACCAGAACATCGCGGGAGCCCTGGCCCGGCTGGGCCTTGGCGAGGGTGCTGCGGTTCGTGCTGTGGACGGTTGCGTGCTTCGCGGTGCTCGCGCTGACGGTCTGGGCTGTGCGACGGGTCTTGAAAGCCGGGCAGCCGGTGCTCGCGCTGATCTGTGTGGCGATGTTCGGACTGGTGGTCTCGCCGGTGTCCTGGTCCCATCACTGGGTGTGGGTACTGCCCACGGTTCTGGTCACCGGCATCGTGGCCTACCGCCAGCGGCATGCGGCGCTGGCTGTCGTCTCCGCGGCGGGCATCGCACTGATGATCTGGACGCCGATCTCGCTGATGCCCGAACACCAGGAGACCTCGGCCTCGCTGTGGCGGCAGCTGGCCGGCGGTTCCTACGTGTGGTGGGCGATTGCGGTGATCATCGTCGCGGGCACGGTGTCGTTGCGCCCTGCGACTTCGCAGCGATCCGGCAGTTGACAAGGCGCGCGTCCCCGCCGTCAGTTAACCGGCTGCCACTTCGGGCATGCGGGCCGACGGTTTGGCCGTGATGCTCTGCCTTGCCGTCCTTGACATCGGCGGCGTACAGGTCGACATATTCCTGCCCGGACAGCCGCATGAGCTCGTACATCACCTCGTCGATCACCGCGCGTTCGATGAACCTGTTACCCGCCAGGCCTTCGAACCGGCTGAAATCCATCGGCTTGCCGAACTTCACCGTCACCCGGCCGAAGCGCCACCCCTTTTTGCCGGGCGGATTGACGACGTCGGTTCCGATCATCGCGACCGGAATCACCGGGACGCCCGTCTCCAGCGCCAGTCGAGCCAGACCCGTCTTGCCCTTATACAGCCGTCCGTCGGGCGAGCGCGTGCCCTCCGGATACATGCCGAGCAGCTTGCCCTCACCGAGGACGCGGGCGGCTGTGGTCAACGCGGCCTGGGCACTGTCGGCGTCGGCGCGGTCGATGGGCACCTGGCCCGCGGCGGTGTAGAACCACCGCTGGAACCACCCTTTGATCCCCGGTCCGTTGAAGTACTCGGCCTTGGCCAGGAAGGTGATCCTGCGGCGGACCACGAGAGGCTTGTAGAAGCTATCGGCAACCGCGAGGTGGTTACTGGCCAGGATCGCGGGCCCCGAGCGTGGAACATAGTCCAGCCCTTCGACTTTCGGCCGACCCAGCAGCGACAGCAAGGGACCCATGAAGATGTACTTGAACAGCCAATACCACATGGGCCCCTCCTGATGATCGAACACACCGCGGTGTTCTGCGACAACTGTACCCACGCACCCCGGATGCGACCACAACACAGCCTGGGCGGTGCCGAATTGAATCCGGCTACTCCTCGACCGTTACCGGAATGTGCTGATATCGCCCCGGTCCCGGCGGCGGAGGCTGGTCCCCGTCGGGCGGATCCGGCGGAGGCGGCGACCCGTCCGGCGGTTCGTCCCCAGAAGTCGCGGCTGACTGCGCTGCGTCGGCCGACTGCGCCGCATCCACTGTGTCCTCGATGATCCTCCTGACCACCGTCAGCAGTGCGACGCTGTGATCAGCGATGACCGCCAGCAGCGGATGCTGTTCTCCCGACGTCAGCGCCGCGAGCGCGCACACAGGACACCACACCTGCTGGCACCTGCCGGGGCCGGCACCAGCGGCCGCCGCGCGGGCCGCGGCCAGCCGAACCATGGGATCGAGCCGGTCCAGAATGGTCTGCGCCAGCTGCCTCAGCTCCGGACCGATGTCGGAGTGTTCGCCACTCATTTAGGCCACACCTCCGGATTTGGTCGGAACCGTACTGTCAGTTCACTACCTCGCAGCTGCGCATCCATCACGATGCAGCGACGCAGCACGGAAGCCAACCGAACGCGGCGCCGCATTCCACCGGCACCGATGATCAAGTCATCGTCGACCCGCCCGAGTGACAGCGCCGCGGAGTCGACCTGCGGCAACTCTAGCCGCATTCGGTAGACGGCTTCGAGACCGGATCCGGATTCCCTGTCAACTATCGGCCGCAACGGTCCCGGCGGTGGCGACCCGTCGCGCCTGCGTGCGGCGTCGAGCAGCTCGCCGAGAGCCTTGGCGCCGATCGGCTCGCCGGCCAAGTGCGGAACCAGCACGAGTTGCACGTCACCGATCATGGTGTCCAGCTCGTCGAGTACAGCCCGCTGCTCAGAAATCCGCTCCGCGTACCAGTCGAAGGCGGGATGTTCGGGCAGGTTGCGATACTCATACGAATCGTCTTGCAGCAGAATCTGGTTGACGATCAACTCGTCGACCCGAACCCCCATCAGGGCCAGCGAGCCCAACGTGCGCGCCGCCTCGGCGGCGACCACCCGCTCGGCGGTCATCACCAGATGCGCGCTCAGCACGGATCCGTCGGTGAGCAGGACGCTCAACCGCTCGGTGCCCGCACCGATGCGTTCGAGTAGCCCGACGACCGCGGCGGAGCGTGCATCTTCAATGCCGGACAGCCGGCGATGCCGCGGCCAGGCCCGCTCGAGATACAGCCCGAACGT
This sequence comes from uncultured Actinomycetota bacterium, assembly GCA_963720345.1. Lineage (GTDB taxonomy): Bacteria > Actinomycetota > Actinomycetes > Mycobacteriales > Mycobacteriaceae > Mycobacterium. Next base: position 241,797 of record CAVRFN010000049.1, on the reverse strand, counting down.
CGCGGGCAGCGTGAGCATGCGCAATGCATCGGCGGTCGATGCGCAGTCCACCACGACGTGGTCCCACTCACCGGAAGTCGCCAGCTCGCCGACTTCGTGCAACCCGAGCACTTCCTGGATGCCCGGCAGCGCCGAAAGTTCTTCCGGGGCAACGCTTCCCAGATCAGATTCGGGGAATCGGCTGACAAGCAGGCCGGCGATGTCACGCCAATGGGTCTCCAGTAGCGCAAGTGTGTCGAGCGCCAGCGCGTCCAAGAACCCGCCACCGCCGTCGCGCCCACTGTCGAGGTCGGCGAATACCCGGGTGGGTGCACGACGCCCGGTCGGGGTGACCGGCGTGCCGAGCACGTCGCCGATCGAGTGCGCCTGATCCGTCGACACGATCAGCACCCGCATCCCCGCCAGTGCGTCGCGTACGGCGGTCGCCGTCGCCAACGTTGACTTCCCGACGCCGCCCTTACCGACGAAAAGACTGATCCGGGCCGTGGGCGGACCCGGCTTCACACCGCGCTGGGGTGGCGGGAGATCACTCAGCCTCGGCTCGTTTCTTGAGGTCCTTCAACGCGGTATCCGTGAGGCGCCGTTCAGCCTTCCGTTTCAGCAGTCCGATCATCGGGATGATCAGGTCGACCGAAAGTTCATAGGTGACATCGGTGCCGGACCCCTTGGGCGACAATCGATATGCACCGTTTAGCGCCCTCAGCAGCGAGCTGGACACCAACGTCCACTCCACCGATCCGCGATCGACCTGCTTCCAGTCGTATGCCAGCACCATCGTGTCCTTGAGCACGGCGGCGTCCAGCACCAGCCGCGCCGTCTTCGGATACCCCTCCGGGCCCGCCTCGAGGACCTCACAGTCCTTGTACTCGTTGACCCACTCCGGATAGGACGCGATGTCGGCGATGACACCCATCACCGTCGTAGGGTCGGCATCGATGTAGATGGTCTGCGCCGTCTTGTCCGCCACTGCCTTCTTCCCCGTCTATCTGCCGATGGCAGAAAATCTACTCCGCTGCGCGGTCTTGGGCCCAACGTCTCATGCCAGCCGGGACACCCCGACCGGGCGCGTCGCCTCCAGGCGCCGCTTCACCTCGAACGCCATGTTCTTGCCCGCCACCCTGCGCTGGTGGTTCATTTTGGCGAGGTTCATCTTGGCCAACTGATGGGCCGCCACACCGGATGGTTCGGCGTGCAGGAAATAGTGCAGGATGGCCCCGTCGAGGACGGGCTGCAGCCAAATTTCCATGGTTCCGGTGAGCGAGCCGGTCACCGTCCACCGGTGCCCGACCTCCCCACGGTCCTCGACCACGGTCAAATTCAGATCGGGCCACCAGCGGCGCCAGCTTGCAGGATCGCCGACGGCCATGCCGACCTCGACGGGGTCGGCGGCGACGAACGTCTCGTCCGCGATCTGGATGCTGTTCATGGGCTACCAGCTTCACATATGCCCCGACCGCCGCCGCAGGTGGCCGACTACGCTGGTGAACGGCAAAGCCGCTAGTCGAGAGGCCATGATCGTGCGTGAGTTCAGTGTCCCCGCCTCGTTCACCGTGGGCGAGCACGACAACGTCGTCAGCTCGCGTTTTCAGTCACGAGCGCGACGATCCCGACCATGTGATCTTCCAGCGCCTCGTCGACGGCGTATGGACGGATGTCACGTGCAAGGAGGCCGCCGACCAGATCCGTTCAGCGGCACTGGGGTTGATCGCCGAGGGCGTGGCTCCCGGTGATCGCGTCGCCGTATTGTCGGCGACCCGCTACGAATGGCCGATCCTGGACTTCGCCATTCTGGCCGCGGGCGCGGTCACGGTGCCGATCTACGAGACCAGTTCCGCCGAGCAGGTGAAGTTCGTGCTCCAGGATTCCGGCGCGGTGCTGATCTTCGCCGAGACCGACGCGCACGCCGACAACATCGAGCACTTCACAGACGATGCTACCCGCGTTGCGCAAAGTGCTGCGGATCGACGGGTCGGGCACGCCGGCGCTCGACGCGCTATCCGAGGCCGGCAAGTCGGTAGACAGCAAGCAACTCGACGACCGGCTGGCCGGCGTGAAGTCCACCGACCCCGCGACCCTGATCTATACGTCGGGCACCACCGGCAGGCCCAAGGGCTGCCAGCTCACCCATTCCAACCTGCTCTATGAGATCCGCGGCGCCAAGGATTGCTTCCCGACGCATGCTGGCCAAGGGCGAACGGATGCTGGTGTTTCTGCCGCTCGCGCACGTGCTGGCCCGCGCGATCACCGTCGCGGCGTTCACCAACAAGGTCACGCTCGGGTTCACCAGCGACATCAAGAACCTCGTTCCGACATTCGGAGTCTTCAAGCCGACGTTGGTGGTGTCGGTACCGCGGGTATTCGAGAAGGTGTACAACACCGCCGAACAGAACGCCGAAAGCGGCGGCAAGGGCAAGATTTTCGCGGCCGCGGCCGAGACGGCGATCGAATGGAGCAAGGCCCAGGACAGCGGCGGCGCCGGGCTCGTGCTCAAGGGCAAAGCACGCGCTGTTCGACAGGCTCGTCTACGGCAAGCTTCGGGCTGCGCTCGGCGGCAACTGCCACGCCGCGATCTCGGGCGGCGCCCCGCTGGGCGCGCGCCTCGGCCACTTCTACCGCGGTGTCGGGCTGTCCATCTACGAGGGCTACGGGCTCACCGAGACCAGTGCGGCGATCACCGTGAACCGGGTCGGCGACCTGCGCGTGGGTTCGGTCGGCAAGCTGTTGCCCGGCAACAGCATGAAACTGGGCGACGACGGTGAGCTGCTGGTCAAGGGCGGCGTGGTGTTCAGCGGCTACTGGGGCAACGAGGCCGAGACCAATGCCGTGTTCTCCGACGGCTGGTTCCACACCGGTGACCTGGGCGCCATCGACGACGACGGCTTCCTGACCATCATCGGCCGCAAGAAGGAGATCATCGTCACCGCGGGCGGTAAGAACGTCGCGCCCGCGATCCTCGAAGACCGGCTGCGCGCCCACCCGCTGATCAGTCAGGCGATGGCGGTCGGCGACGCCAAACCGTTCATCGCGGCGCTGATCACGATCGACCCCGAGGCGTTCGGCGGCTGGAAGGAACGCAACGGCAAGAACGCCGCCGCGTCGGTGGGCGACCTTGCCGCCGACCCAGACCTCGTCGCCGAGATCGATCTCGCGGTCAAGGAGGCCAATCAGGCGGTGTCCAAGGCCGAGGCGATCCGCAAGTTCCGCAATCCTGCCGGTCGATTTCACCGAGGACACCGGCGAGCTGACACCGACGATGAAGGTCAAGCGCAAGGTGGTGGCCGAGAAGTTCGCCACCGATATCGAGGGGCTCTACGCAGAAGGACTAGAGCAGGTCGGCCAGCCTGGCGGCCTGCGTCCTTCCACTGCCAGTTGTCGACCACCCAGCGCCGCCCGGCCGCGCCCATCCGCGCCGCCCGGTCGGGATCGGCGAGCAGGTCACTGACGGTCGCCGCGATGGCGCCGACGTCCCAGCCGTCGACCACCAGCCCGGTCTCGTCGTCGAGAACGGTTTCCGGCGCTCCGCCCGAGCGGCCGGCCACCACCGGCACCCCGGAAGCCGATGCCTCCAGGTAGACGATGCCCAGCCCTTCGACGTCCAGGCCCGCACCGCGGGTGCGGCACGGCATCGCGAACACGTCGGCCATCGCGTGATGGGCGGGCAGTTCGTCGCCCGGCACGCGCATCGGTGAACACCACGTGGTCGGAGACTCCGAAGTTGTGCGCCAGCCGGCGCAGGGACGATCCGTACGGGCCGCCGCCGACGATCACCAGCGCGGCACCGTGCACGCGCTGCCGGATCGCGGGCAACGCCCGGATCAACATGTCCTGACCCTTGCGCGGCACCAGGCGCGACACGACAGACCACGACGGGGCGATCGCCCAACCGGTAGCGGGCGCGCAGCTCGGCGCGCGCGACCTCGTCGGGCGCGAACCGCTCGGTGTCCACGCCGGCCGGCAGGTGCTCGAGCGCCGCGCGCGGACCGAACGCCGAGGCGAACCGCCGTCGGGTGTAGTTGCTGACGTAGGTCACCGCGTCTGTCCCGGATCCGATGCGGCGCAACGCCGTCCGGGCCAGCGGCAGCATCGACCAGCCCACCTCGTGCCCGTGCGTGCTCGCGATCACCCGGCCGGCGCCCGCGTCGCGAGCGAGCGGCGCCATCAGTGCCAGCGGTGCGGCCGCCCCGAACCACACGGTCTCGGCGCTGTGACGTTCGATGAGTCGCCGCATCCGCTTGGCGACAGACGGTTCGGGCAGCATCAACGTGCTCGGGATGTCGCACCACCTCGTAGGCGGCGGCCCGGTCGAACTCGTCGGACCCCTTCCACTTGGGCGCGTACACGGTCAGCGTGTGAGCGCCCGTATCGACCAGGTGGCCCACCAGTTCCTGCAGGTAGGACTGGATGCCGCCGCGTCGGGGCGGAAAATCGTTGGTAACCAGCAGGACCCGGCTCATCGCCCGTCAGGTTAGCCCGAAAGCCACTGCCGCCACTCGGCCAGCACCCCGGCGAGGTCGGTTCCGAGGGTGTCCCGCACCGCGGCAGCCAGGTCGGGGTGGCCGTGGCCGCACGCCCGGACGTACAGCGCCCGCAAGGCCGCGGTGCCGTACGCGCTCGGCCACGAACCGGCTGAACCACCAGGCGCGGTCGTAGGCCAGCGAGCGTTCAGGTCCGCTCAACTCGGCGTCGGTCGGGAGTCCCCGCTGCGCCATCACGGCCGCGTTCGCAGGCAGGGGTGTCGGTGGGCGGGCGACGAAGTCGGCGACACCCTCGGTGAGCCACCGCGGCGCGTCGGCGGCGGTCTCGGCGCGCGCCGCGTAGTGGAAAAGCTCGTGGCGCAACACGATTCGTAGCGACGTCGTCGTTCATCTGCGCGGCGCCGGGGGCGAACATGATGCGCTCGCCGGTGGTGGTGGCCGCGGTGTGGGAATCGCCGCCGCCCACCGCGGCGAACTGCGCGTCGGTACCGGCCGCCACGACGACGATCTCGCGCGGCCAGTCAGGCCCCCAGAACGAGGTGACGGCGTCGGCCGCGTCGTCGAGTTGTGCGGAGATTCGGCGCAGCAGCGGTGCCGTGCGCTCGCCGAGACCGACCAGGCGCACGGTGCGGCCGTCCTGCAGCGTCTGCGAGGTCGACGACCGATGTGGGTGTGGTCAGCGACGCCGGCGTGGCGACGGGCGGACCGGTCGGGCAGCGGATCCGGTTCTGCCAACCAGAAGGAGCGCGCAGACCAGCTCGGCGATCAGAAGCGCGGCGAGAGTGGTTCTGCTCTTCGCGTGCGAGAGTCGATCTGCCGGTGCGAGCGCTGTTCCGTCGACGGTCAGTAGCGGCGGACGTTGTAGATCGGCGCGTTGTCCACCGGGGCGACGCGCACCGGCGTGCCGTAGGTCGACGCGTGCACCATCATTCCGTTGCCGATGTAGATCGCCGTGTGCGACGCGTCGGAGTAGTAGTTGACGACGTCGCCCGGCTGCATCTGGTCCACCGAGACCGGTGCTCCCCCGTTGGCCAGCGCCTGGCTGGAGTGCGGCAGCGAGATGCCGGCCTGCTGGAACGACCACATCACCAGTCCGGAGCAGTCGAACGCGTTCGGGCCCGACCCGCCCCATGAGTACGGCGATCCGATACGGCTCAGCGCGGCCTGGATCACGGTGGTGCCGTGGCCGCCGAGCGGCGGTCGCCATGTCACCTGGCGGAATCCGGGAGGCGGCGGGAGGCGCCGGCGGGCGGCGGAGCGATGCCGGGAGGCGCCGCGGCAAGAATCGCGGGGTCATTCGGCGGCAGCGGATGCCGGCGGCGGGCGGACCCGGAATCGGAGGCGCGGGCGGCATGGCGGCCAGGGCCTCGCGCTGGTTGGGAGTCAGCGCCTCGTACTGCGACTTGACGATCGCGATCTCCACCTGCAGCTTGCTCTGCTTGGACTGTAGGTCTGCGCGTACCGCGGCGGCCTGCTCGGCGGCGGTCTTCGCCTCGGCGGCCGACTTCGCCGACGCCTGTTCGGCGACCGCGGCCTGCGCGCTGGCCTCGCGGAAGCTCTTCATCTGTGACGACATCTCGGCGGCCATCACCCGCTGCATCGACATCTGGTCGATCAGTCCCTGCGGCGACGAGGCGGTCAGCAACGCATTCATGCCGTCCGGCCGACCACCCATGTACTGCGCGGCGGCAACCTTGTTGACCTTGGTCTGGAACGTTGCCAGCTGCGACCTGGCCGCATCCAGCGCACCGGCGTCAGCGGCGTGCTTGGCTTCCGCGGCCTCTTGAACTGCCAGCTTGTCGTTCAGATCCAGCTGCGCGGAATGCATCGCCTCGGTGGTCTGCTCGGCCTGCCGGGACAATTCATTGAGCTTCGCCAGCGCGTCGTCGGCGGGGTCGGCCTGCACACCGGAGGCGAGGATCCCTCCGAACAGCATCAGACCGCGCTATCGCACCGATTGCGGGTCGCTTAAGAACACGAGTGAACCGATCGGATGCGGTCGAACCTCAAGATTTGCGTCCTTCAACTGCCGTAACGAAGCCGTGTCGAACTGCTCTTAGGTCTCAGACAGGTTACGAAACGGCATCGGCCTTGTCCAACAGAAGACGCAAATTTAACAGTCGACGCAGCAACTGCAACATGCGGCCCGCGTCATAGCGTGTCGTCACGCAACGCCAGAGTCATTGTGGCGGTGGATCGGAACGAGCCGAAGCCGGGGCGCCAATCCCACGTCAGCGAGCACCTCGAGCGCCCGACGTTCGTCGACGAGCAACGTCTCGGGAACACCGAGCAGCACGCTGACAACGCAGTCCTGACATCCGGGGCCCCGCACCGCGCAGTCGTCGCAGTCGATGGTGACCGTGCCCGTGTCGGGCGGATCGTCGTGTGTCATTCCGCAGTCCTCCTGCTCGGTGTTGCCCGCACGGTATCGCCGGGCACCGACAACCAACTTCCTGCGGCGTGGCAACACCGCAGCCTGCCGGTATTTTGTCGGTCCAGTTCCCTACCGTCAGCGCATGGGCCAGCTCAGCTTCGCGGATGTCGATCCGCTGGCTGACGTGACGTTGCGCGAGACCACCTTCGTCGTCGTGGACCTGGAGACCACTGGCGGGCGCGCCGAGCGGCGAGAACCACGACGCCATCACCGAGATCGGCGCCGTCAAGGTGCGCGGCGGCGAGATCCTCGGCGAGCTCGCCACCCTGGTGGACCCGGGCCGCAGCATCCCGCCGCAGATCGTCGCGCTCACCGGGATCACCACGGCGATGGTGTGCGATGCGCCGACGATCGAGTCGGTGCTTCCCGTCGTTTCTGGAGTTCTCCCGCGGCGCGGTACTGGTCGCCCACAACGCCGGTTTCGACATCGGATTCCTGCGTGCGGCCGCGGAACGCGCTCACCTCCCCTGGCCGCGGCCGCCCGTGCTGTGCACTGTGCGCCTGGCGCGCCGGGTGCTCACCCGAGACGAGGCGCCCAGCGTGCGACTGTCGGCGCTGGCCCGAGCTGTTCGGCGCGTCGACCACCCCGACGCACCGCGCCCTCGACGACGCCCGCGCCACCGTCGACGTGCTGCACGGGCTCATCGAGCGCGTCGGCAACCAGGGCGTGCACACCTACACCGAGCTGCGTTCGTATCTGCCCGACGTGACGCCGGCGCAGCGCCGCAACCGGCATCTCGCCGCGCCCCTGCCCCACCGGCCCGGCGTGTACCTGTTTCGCGGACCCGCGGCCGAGGTGCTCTACGTAGGCACGGCCGTCGATCTGCGCCGCCGTGTCGGCCAGTACTTCAACGGCGCAGACCCGCGCACTCGCATCAAGGAGATGGCGTCGCTGGCCACCGCGGTCGACCACGTCGAGTGCGCGCACGACCTCGAGGCGGGCGTGCGCGAGCTACGGCTGCTCGCCGCACACGCGCCGCCCTACAACCGGCGCTCGAAATTTCCGCACCGGTGGTGGTGGGTGGTGCTGACCGACGAGGCGTTTCCGCGGTTCTCCACGGTCCGGGCACCGAAGCACGACTGCGCGGTCGGCCCGTTTCGCTCCCGCGCCGACGCCGTGCAGACGGCCGCGCTGCTGGCCCGGTTCACCGGCGTGCGGACATGCTCGGCACGGCTGGGCCGGTCACGCGTTGCACGGCCCGCGGTGCCCCGAACGCGAAGTCTCGCCATGCCCCGCGCCGCGCGACATCGGCGCCGCCGACTACGCCGACGCGCCGCAGCGCGCCAGGGACCTGATCGACGGCGCCGACAGCCGGGCGCTGGCCGACGTGCTGGCGCACATCGCCGATCTGGCGGGCCGCGCCCGCTACGAAACCGCGGCGCGGCTGCGGGATCACGCCACCACCGCAATCGACGTGCTCTGGCGCGGCCAGCGGTTGCGCGCGCTGGCCGCTGTCGACGAGATGGTCGCCGCACGTCCCGACGGCGCGGGCGGCTGGCACCTTGCGGTGATCCGCAACGGCCAGCTGGCGGCTGCGGGAAACGCGCCGCGCGGCGTGCCCCCGATGCCGGTCGTCGACGCGATATGCGCTGGCGCACAAGCGGTTCTGCCGAGTCAGGCACCTCTCGGCGGCGCACTCGTCGAGGAGACCGCGCTGATCGCGCGTTGGCTCACCCAGCCGGGCGTGCGGATCGTGCGCGCGGAATCCGGTTACGCCTCACCGGTAGGCTCTGCGGGCCGGTTCGCGGACTGGGCCGCGTCGGCCCGGTCGGCGCGGGTCGCGGCCGAACAGCTGGCCGAAACCCGTTCCGACTCAGAGCTTCTGACCGAACCCCACCCAACGCGCGAGCAGCTTTTCGGCGGCCCCGGAGTCGATGGTCTCGGCGGCCCTGGCCAGACCCGACTCCCACGCAGGCACCCACTTGGCGTCGCTGGCTAGCCCGGCATGAGCCACCATCGCGCCGGCGGCATTGAGCACCACCGCATCCCGCACCGGCCCCTTGGCGCCGCCGAGCACCGCTCGCACCGACGCGGCATTCGCCTCCGCGTCACCGCCCACCAACTCGGACAGTTCGGCGCGCGCGAACCCGAACGCCGCCGGGTCGAATGTCAGCCGCTCGACGGTGCCAGCCTGGACACGCCAGATGGTGCTCGTCGTGGTGGTCGTCAACTCGTCGAGTCCGTCGTCGCCGTGCACGACCAGGACGCTGGATCGGCGCTTGGCGAACACACCGGCCATCACCTCGGCCAGGTCCGCCCATGCACAGCCGATCAGACCGGCCCGCGGTGAGGCCGGATTCGTCAGTGGGCCAAGCAGATTGAATACCGTCGGCACCCCGATCTCGCGGCGCACCGCACCCGCGTGCCGATACGACGGATGGAACTGCGGCGCGAAACAGAATCCGATGCCGACCTCGGCGACGCTGCGCGCGACATCGTCGGGACCCAGATCGATGCGCACCCCGAGCGCCTCGAGCGTGTCGGCACCGCCCGACAGCGACGACGCGGCCCGGTTGCCGTGCTTGACCACCGGCACGCCTGCGGCGGCCACGACGATCGCCGCCATCGTGGACAGGTTCACCGTGTTGGCTCCGTCGCCACCGGTACCGACCACGTCGACGGTCTCGTTGCCGATCGTCTCGGTCGGCACCCGCCGGGCGTGTTTGAGCATGGTGTCGGCCAACTCGGTCACCTCGGCGGGCGTCGGGCGCTTCATCTTCATCGACACGCCGAAGGCGGCGATCTGGGCCGGAGTCGCCGTGCCGGTCATGATCTGGTCCATCGCCCAGCCGGCCTGCCCGGAGCAAGCGCCTGACCTGTGGTAAGGCGACCGAGGACCTGGGGCCACGTTGGGGATTCACCGGAAGTCACGCGCTGATTATGACGAATTGCTCACCCGGGTGGAGTTCAACAACTACAAAGCGTCATACTTGCTCCTGTGACGAGCGCTGTAGGCACCTCGGGGACCGCTATCACGTCGCGAGTTCATTCCCTGAACCGGCCGAACATGGTCAGTGTCGGCACGATCGTATGGCTCTCCAGCGAGCTGATGTTCTTTGCCGGACTCTTTGCGATGTACTTCACCGCGCGCTCGCAGGCCGGCGGCAACTGGCCTCCGGAGCCCACCGAACTGAATCTGGTCCAGGCGGTCCCGGTCACGATGGTGCTGATCGCCTCGTCGTTCACCTGCCAGATGGGCGTGTTCGCCGCCGAACGCGGCGACGTGTTCGGGCTGCGGCGCTGGTATGTCATCACGTTCCTGATGGGCCTGTTCTTCGTCCTCGGCCAGGGCTACGAGTACATCCACCTCGTCGAGCACGGCACCACGTTGTCCAGCAGCGCGTACGGCTCGGTGTTCTACCTGGCCACCGGATTCCACGGCCTGCACGTCATCGGCGGGCTCGTCGCCTTCATCTTCCTGCTGGCCCGCACCACGATGAGCAAGTTCACCCCTGCTCAGGCCACCGCCGCGATCGTCGTCTCGTACTACTGGCACTTCGTCGACATCGTGTGGATCGCCCTGTTCGCCGTTATTTACTTCGTCCGATGATCGGCTTGCCGATGCGTCCGAAGAGAAGGGGTTCGATGACCGAGAAGGCCACCGGAACCGGCAAGCCGGCGACAGTGAAGCGCCGCCGACTGCGCCGCCGCCTGTCAGCGGCGATGCTCCTGCTCGTCGGACTGGGAATCGCCGGTGGCCTGGCCGCCACGCTGACCCCGACCCCCCAGGTGGCAGTCGCCGACGAGTCGCAATCGGCGCTGCTGCGCACCGGCAAGGAACTTTTCGACACGTCGTGCATCACGTGCCACGGCGCGAACCTGCAGGGCGTGGCCGACCGCGGACCCAGCCTCATCGGCGTCGGCGAGGCCGCCGTCTACTTCCAGGTGTCCACCGGCCGCATGCCCGCCATGCGCGGCGAGGCGCAGGCCCCGCAGAAGCCCCCGCAGTTCGACGAGTCGCAGATCGACGCACTCGGCGCCTTTGTGCAGGCCAACGGTGGCGGACCGGTCGTCCCGCGCGATGAGAACGGCGGCGTCGCCAACGAATCGCTGCTGGGCAGCGACGTCGCCCGTGGCGGCGACCTGTTCCGGCTGAACTGCTCGTCGTGCCACAACTTCACCGGCAAGGGCGGTGCGTTGTCGTCCGGCAAGTACGCACCCGACCTGGCAGGGGCCAATCCGGCGCAGATCTACACAGCGATGCTGACCGGACCCCAGAACATGCCCAAGTTCTCCGACCGTCAGCTGTCACCGGAGGAGAAGCGGGACATCGTCGCCTACGTCCGGATGGCGACCACGGCCCCCGACCCCGGCGGCTACGGACTCGGCGGCTTCGGCCCGACGTCCGAGGGCATGGCGACTTGGATTATCGGCATAGTGGCCGTCGTCGTCGTGGCCCTGTGGATCGGAGCGCGAACATGAGCGACGGCAGCGACGGCAGACGTCAAGGGAACCGACACCCCGGGACAGGAAGGCGTACCCGGTCAGCCGACCGACGCCGAGCTCGCCGCGATGTCGCGTGAGGAACTGCTGGAGCTCGGCGGCAAGCTCGACGGAGTCGAGATCGTCTACAAGGACGAGCGCTGGCCCGTCCCCGACACCAAGGCCGAGAAGCGCGCCGAACGCGTGGTGGCGTATTGGCTGATGCTGGGCGGCATTTCGGGGCTGGCGCTGCTGGTCGTCTTCCTGTTCTGGCCGTGGGAGTACAGGGGCGGCAGCCGCACCCGACCACCTCTGGTACGACCTCGCCACACCGATGTACGGGTTGACGTTCGGGTTGTCGATCCTGGCCATCGGAATCGGCGCGGTGCTGTATCAGAAGAAGTTCATCCCCGAGGAGATCTCGATACAGGACCGCCACGACGGCAGCTCACCCGAGACTCCAGCGAAAGACGGTGGTGGCCAACCTCTCCGATGCGCTGGAATCGTCGACGCTCAAGCGGCGCAAGCTGATTGGCCTTTCGCTCGGAGTGGGGCTCGGCGCGTTCGGACTCGGCACGCTGGTGGCGTTCGCCGGTGGTCTGATCAAGAATCCGTGGAAGCCGGTGGTGCAGACCGCCGACGGCAAGAAGGCCGTGCTGTGGACATCCGGTTGGACTCCGCGCTTCGACGGCGAGACCATCTACGTTGCCCGCGCGACCGGCAACGGAACCTACGCCAAGATGCGCCCCGAGGACATCGACGCCGGCGGCATGGAGACCGTCTTCCCGTGGCGCGAATCCGATGGCGACGGTACGACCATCGAGTCACACCACAGGCTTTCCGAGATCACCATGGGGGTGCGCAATCCCGTCATGCTGATCCGCATCAAGCCCACCGACTTGCACGAGGGTCGTCAAGCGCAAGAACCAAGAGAGCTTCAACTTCGGCGACCTGTTCGCGTTCACCAAGGTGTGCTCGCACCTGGGTTGCCCCTCATCGCTTTACGAGCAGCAGAGCTATCGCATCCTCTGCCCGTGCCACCAGTCGCAGTTCGACGCGCTGCACTTTGCGAAACCCATATTCGGCCCGGCTGCGCGCGCGCTTGCGCAGTTGCCCATCACGATTGATCAGGACGGCTACCTGGTCGCCAACGGCGACTTCATCCAACCCGTCGGCCCGGCATTCTGGGAGCAAACAAATTGAGTCCGAAACTGCCAAAACCGCCAAGCTTGGCCGAGATCGCGGCCAGCCAGGGCGAAGCAATCGATTCGCGCTATCACCCGTCGGCGGCCGTACGCCGGCAGCTGAACAAGGTCTTCCCGACCCACTGGTCGTTCCTGCTGGGTGAAATCGCCCTCTACAGCTTCATCGTGCTGTTGCTCACCGGCGTGTACCTGAGCCCTGTTCTTCGATCCGTCGATGGCCGAAATCCTCTACGACGGCGTGTATCAACCGCTGCGCGGTATCGAGATGTCCAAGGCCTACGCATCGACTCTCGACATCAGCTTCGAGGTGCGCGGCGGCCTGTTCGTCCGTCAGGTCCACCACTGGGCGGCGCTGTTGTTCGCCGCGTCGATCATGGTGCACCTGGCCCGCATCTTCTTCACCGGCGCGTTCCGCCGTCCGCGCGAGGCGAACTGGATCATCGGCTCCCTGCTTCTGATCCTGGCGATGTTCGAGGGCTACTTCGGCTACTCGCTGCCCGACGATCTGCTCTCGGGCATCGGCCTGCGGGCGGCCCTGAGCTCCATCACCCTTGGCATGCCGGTGATCGGCACGTGGCTGCACTGGGCGCTGTTCGGCGGCGACTTCCCTTGCGGCGGAGTCGGATACCAGTGCTCGCAGGACGGCTACTGGCTTCCTCGAATGTATTCGCTGCACATCCTGTTGATCCCGGGAATCATCCTGGCGCTCATCGGAATTCACCTCGCGTTCGTGTGGTTCCAGAAGCACACCCAGTTCCCCGGACCGGGGCGGACCGAGACGAACGTCGTCGGTGTGCGGGTCATGCCGGTGTTCGCGGTCAAGTCCGGCGCGTTCTTCGCGATGACGGTCGGCATCCTGGGCCTGATGGGCGGCTTGCTACAGATCAACCCGATATGGCAATTGGGACCGTACAAACCGTCACATGTGTCGGCAGGCAGTCAGCCGGACTTCTACATGATGTGGACGGAAGGCCTGGCGCGTATCTTCCCCGCCTGGGAGTTGTACTTCCTCGGCCATACCGTGCCTGCGCCGGTCTGGGTGGCGCTGCTCATGGGCGTGGTCTTCATGCTGCTGCCCGCCTGGCCGTTCCTCGAGAAGAGGTTCACCGGCGATAACGCGCACCACAATCTGCTGCAGCGTCCCTCGAGATGCACCGGTGCGCACCGCAATCGGGGCTCGATGGCGATCGCGTTCTACATGGTGCTGACGCTGTCGGCGATGAACGACGTCATCGCCCTGAAGTTCCACATCTCGCTCAATGCGACGACGTGGATCGGCCGCATCGGCATGGTGGTCTTGCCTGCGATCGTCTACTACATCGCCTACCGGTGGGCCATCGGGTTGCAGCGCAGCGACCGCGCGGTGCTCGAGCACGGCATCGAGACCGGCATCATCAAGCGGCTGCCGCACGGTGCCTACATCGAGCTGCACCAGCCGCTCGGCCCGGTCGACGATCACGGTCACCCACTTCCGTTGGAGTACCAGGGTGCAGCGGTTCCGAAGCGGATGAACAAGCTCGGCTTTGCCGGCGCTCCCGGCTCGGGCAGCTTCCTCACCGCCGACCCGTTGTCGGAGAACGAGGCAGCTTGTCGAGGCCGCTCACGCCGCGGAACGCAAGTCGCTCACCGCATTGCGCGAGCACCAGGACCGGCAACGGCTCCTCAAACGGGTCGTCGAACGGACAGACGAACGGGCATCACTGAGCGGAGCGGGTTATGCGCTCTGGTCCTCCAGCAGGGCGCGTAACTCACGCAGGTAGAACCACGGGATCGCCGGCATCGCCAGCGTGACGAGGCCGCTCAGCACGAAGAAGCACCCATGCCGCCACGTCGCTCTCGACGGCCATCAGGTAGGTCGCCACGCCTATCGCCACCATGGCGATGCCGATCGCACACGCGATCAAGACCGCGCAGCGCAGCCATACCTGGTCGATGGCGGCCACGAGTGGGGCCGGAAGCGACGTGCTGTGCGTGACCGCTGCCGCATAACCCGGGCCTGCGTGGATCCGGCCCGCCGTTGTCCCAGAGATCCGCAGCTTTTCGGTCTGCGTCGCATCGCCGCGGCCGTTTCCTGCCGTCGCCCCGGCGGTTGTCGCGGTGCGGGTTCGGGCGGGCGGTTCGGCATCGGACATCGCGTCGCGGCGAGCGCGAATCAGAAGCGGCACTGCGCCGATGATCACCGCAGCCGAGATCGCGATGACGATGTACAGCAGCCACGGCGTGTCCGAACTCGCCCGACGATTCCTGCTGTGCCGCTTCCGAGGTCGACCAGGGCCACGGTGGCCGCGACCGCGGCACCCAGCGCCACGAGCCATATCGCCGCGCAGGCGCCAAGCAGTATTCGGTCGGTGCGATCGAACTCGCCGGGGTCAAGGCCCGCGCGCACGCGCAGGCCCGCCGCGGAGTCGTTTCCGTATATGGCATCAGCAGGCCGTCTGTGCGGAGTTGTTGGTGTTCGACGACAACACGGTGCCGTCGCTGGTCGTGATCGAGCAGTTGAGCCTGCTCACCAGGAACAGGCTCGACGCCTGCACGGATCCCACCTCGGACTGCGAAATGGGCGTGACGGTCAGAGACCACGGGATGTAGACGTTTCGCTGAGTGCGACTGCGACCCGACGCGTCGATGTAGGTGACCGTGATGATGTCTCCCGGCGCCTTGGTCCCAGTCACCGAGTACGTGACCTGGCGTGGCCCTGCGCGAGTCGTGGCCGGCGGTGGCGGCGCCGCGGTCTCCGGTGGTGGCGGTGGCGCCTCTGCCTGCGGGCGGCGGCGGCGGAGGCGGTGACGGCTCCTGGGTGACGGTCACGGTCTCCGGTGGCGGCGGCGGCTCTGTCGGCGGGGGCGGTGGTGGCGGCGGAGGCGGAGTCGTCGTGGTGATCTCGTCCTGCACCGGCGGCGGAGGCGGAGGTGCTGGTCGTGGTCTCCGGCTTCGCGAGGTTGCTCGGTATCGGTCCGGGTCACCAGCACCGAAACCGACACCACCAGCGCGATAGCCGCGACGATGGCCACCACCCCGACCACCCAGGGCCACCGCGGCGGTTCGGTCGGTTCGACGTGCTCGCCGGTCTCGTAGCTGTCGTAGTCGTACAGACCTGAGTTGGCAGGTACGTAGGGACCGCTGGTGAACTGTTCGGACTCCGGGGCCGAGTAGGCCTGCGAATAGGCATCGGTCTCGCTGCTCTCCGGCCTACCGGAGCTGCTGCCCGGCTCCTGACCAGGAAGATCGTCCCCTTCGTGATCCCGCCCGGGGGGTTCGGCCCGCTCATTTACGCCTATCCTTCTCGACTCACACCTGTGGCGTAATCGGCCGCGTGTGCGCGACAAGCGGCTGACCGTGCCCCGGCAACACTACCCAAACACCTGATCCGGATGAATCTCGCAGCACGGATAACCGACGAAGTAGTGGCCCGATTGTGACCTTGTGCGGGGATGGTGTCCGCCCCGGCCGGCGTCAGTGCTTCTCGGTCCGGTGTAGTACTCGAACACCAAGCCGCCCACCGTCGTCAGCACGAAACAGGCGCCGGCCACGATCAGCCACGGGAGCCAGAGTGCGACGCCGACGGCCGTGACGGACGCCGACAGCGCGATGAAGATCGGCCACCAGCTGTGCGGGCTGAAAAAGCCCAGCTCGCCGGCGCCATCACTGACCTCGGCGTCCTCGTAGTCCTCGGGCCGGGTGTCCAGGCGACGGGCGACGAACCGGAAGAACGTACCCGTGATCATCGTCAGCCCGGCCGTCAACACCAGCGCCGTGACACCCGCCCACTCGATGCCGCCGTACTGGAACATCGCCGTCAGCACGCCGTAGACGATGGCGGACAGGACGAAGAACGCGGTCAGGAACTCGAACAGCCTGGCTTCGATATGCATCTGGTGTCCCCTACTTGCTGGCCTGCGTGAGCTGTGGCGCCTGCTCACCGCGGCGGGTGTCGAACGGCTGCGTGGTGACTGCCAGCGGCGTTCTGGTCGATGGCCTGCAGCGCCTCGGCGTTGGTCTTGCCGTCGATGCGCTGCTCCAGGTACGCCTTGAAGTCGTTGGGCGACACCACCCGCAGCTCGAAGTTCATCATCGAGTGATAGGTGCCGCACATCTCCGTGCACCGGCCGACGAACGCGCCGTTCTGGTTGATCTCGCTGATCTGGAAGACGTTGTCGGAGTTGTTCGCCTCGGGGTTCGGCATCACGTCGCGCTTGAACAGGAACTCCGGCACCCAGAAGCCGTGGATGACGTCGGCTGAGGCGATCTGGAACTCGATGCGCTTACCCGAGGGGACGACCAGAACCGGGATCTCGGTCGACGTGCCGAGCGTCTCGACCTTGTCGAAGTTCAGATAGGAGCGGTCTTCGGGGTTCTTGTCCCCGATCGACGCCGAACTCGCCGCCGTGCGCACCCTCCACACCCTCGGGTCCGGACGCGACGGCCTCCTTGCGCTCCGGGTCGGCGCCCTGATAGCTGAACGTGCCGTCCTCGAAAGTCGACCTTCTGATAGCCGAATTTCCAGTTCCACTGGAATGCGGTGACGTCGATGACGACCTCGGGGTTGGGCTCCTTGTGCAGCATCCGTTCCTGCACCACGACGGTGAAGTAGAACAGCACCGAGATGATCAGGAAGGGCACGACGGTGAGCACCAGCTCCAGCGGCATGTTGTAGCCGAACTGGCGGGGCAACTCGGTGTCACCCTTCTTGTGCCGGTGAAACGCCGAGGTCCAGAAGATCAGGCCCCACACGATCACGCCGACGACCAGCGAGGCGATCACCGAGCCGATCCACAGCTCGCGGTTGAGATGCGCCTCGGGGGTGATGCCGCGGGGCCAACCGAGGCCGAGAACCTCCGACCAGTCACACCCGCTGAGCAGCACCGTCATGCTGCCGAGTACGACTGATAACGCCACCACCTTCACACCGCGAGGTGTCACGCTGGCGCCTCCTAGAAGTCGGAACAGAAAGCCGAATACTACGCAGCGTAGACCACCTCCGGACGCAGGTCTCGACACACCTCGACGATTAGGCATACTGGCGCGGTGTGCGGACTGCTGGCCCTGGTTACCGACCCGTCCGCTGAGGTCTCCGCAGACCTCGTAGCCGCGGTTTCGGGCGCGTCGCACCTGATGCGCCACCGTGGTCCCGATGAGCCGGGCACATGGTCGGACGACGACGCACGAGCCAACCACGGTGCTGGGGTTCAACCGGCTCTCGATCATCGACATCGCCCACAGCCACCAGCCGCTGCGCTGGGGCCCGCCGGAGTCCCCCGACCGGTATGTCCTGGTGTTCAACGGCGAGATCTACAACTACCTGGAGTTGCGCGAGCAGCTGAGCGCCGAGCACGGCGCCGTATTCGCCACCGACGGCGACAGCGAGGCGATCGTCGCCGCCTATCACTACTGGGGCACCGAGGCGCTGACCCGGCTGCGCGGCATGTTCGCCTTCGCCCTGTGGGACACCGTCGAAGGTGAATTGTTCTGCGCCCGAGACCCATTCGGCATCAAGCCGCTGTACATGGCGACCGGCGCGGGCGGAACTGTGTTCGGCAGCGAGAAGAAATGCCTGCTGGATCTCGCCGGGATCATCGGAATCGACCTCGGCATCGACGAGCGCGCCACGCAGCACTACACGGTGCTGCAGTACGTGCCCGAACCCGAGACGCTGCACCGCGGCGTGCGCAGGCTCGAATCGGGCAGCTATGCCCGCGTGCGGCCGGGACAGCCGCCCCAGGTGACGCGGTATTTCACCCCGCGGTTCGCCGCGGTTCCTTTTGCGTCCAGCGACGAGCGCGCGCGCTACGACGAGATCACCGCGGTCCTGGAGGACTCGGTGGCCAAGCACATGCGCGCCGACGTCACGGTGGGCGCGTTCCTGTCCGGCGGCATCGACTCCACCGCGATCGCCGCGCTGGCCATGCGGCACAACCCACGGCTGATCACGTTCACCACGGGCTTCGAACGCGAGGGCTACTCCGAGGTCGACGTCGCCGTCGCGTCGGCCGAAGCCATCGGCGCACGACACGTGACGAAGGTGGTAAGCCAAGCCGAGTTCGTCGCGGCGCTGCCCGAAATCGTCTGGTATCTCGACGAACCCGTCGCCGACCCGGCGTTGGTCCCGCTCTTCTTCATCGCCCGCGAGGCGCGCAAGCACGTCAAGGTGGTGCTGTCGGGCGAGGGCGCCGACGAGCTGTTCGGCGGCTACACCATCTACCGGGAACCGTTGTCCCTGCGTCCGTTTGACTATCTGCCGCGGCCGGTGCGGCGGTCACTGGGCCGCGCGTCGCGGCCGCTGCCCGACGGTCTGCGCGGCAAGAGCCTGCTGCACCGGGGATCGCTGACGCTCGAAGAGCGCTACTACGGCAACGCGCGCAGCTTCTCCGATGCGCAGCTGCGCGCGGTACTGCCTGGCTTCCGGCCGGAATGGACCCACACCGACGTCACCGCACCGGTCTACGCCGCGTCCGAGGGCTGGGATCCGGTGGCCCGCATGCAGCACATCGACCTGTTCACCTGGCTGCGCGGCGACATCCTGGTCAAGGCCGACAAGATGACGATGGCCAACTCGCTGGAGTTGCGCGTGCCGTTCCTCGAT
Organism: uncultured Actinomycetota bacterium; assembly: GCA_963720345.1. Taxonomy (GTDB): domain Bacteria; phylum Actinomycetota; class Actinomycetes; order Mycobacteriales; family Mycobacteriaceae; genus Mycobacterium. Next base: position 222,680 of record CAVRFN010000049.1, on the reverse strand, counting down.
CCCGAGGTTTTCGCGGTGGCGTCACGGCTTCCGCTGGACCAGAAGATCACCAGGACCACCACGAAGTTCGCGCTGCGCCGGGCCTTGGAGCCGATCGTGCCCGCGCACGTGCTCAACCGCCCGAAGCTGGGCTTCCCGGTACCGATCCGGCACTGGCTGCAGGCCGGCGAACTGCAGGACTGGGCATATCGGACGGTCGCCGCATCCCAGGCCGGCGAGCTGATCGATCTGCAGCGCGGTCACCCGGATGCTCGACGAACACCGAAGTGGCGTAAGCGATCACAGCCGACGACTGTGGACGGTGCTGATCTTCATGCTGTGGCACGCCATCTTCGTCGAGCACAGCGTGACCCCGCAGATCAGCGAGCCGACCTACCCCGTCCAGCTGTAAGGAAGCGCGACGCCGCTATCTGTCGGCGCCAAGCGCCTCTGAGATTTCGGTGCCCGCCTCGGCGCCGTAGGCGTCCGTCAGCCGCTGCACGGCTTCCTCGCGGTCCCAGCTCCACTCCTGCGGCCCGGGCGCCTCGAACACGAGAACGGCGACCAGCGACGCCAGCTGCGCCGACCGTTCAGTCGCTTAGCCCGGCGCTGCGACCGGTGAGGAAACCGGCTCGGAACGCGTCGCCGATTCCGGTCGGATCCGCCTGATGCTTCTCCGGCACGACGTCGACATGGATGAAGGTGCCACTCGAGCTGACCAGGTCGACGCCCTTGGGCCCCAGCGTCGTGACCCGCATCCCGATCTGGCTCATCACCTGAGCCTCGCTCCAGCCGGACTTCTGCAGCAGCAGATCCCACTCGTAGTCGTTGGTGAACAGATACGTCGCGCCGTCGATGAGCTTGCGAATCTCCTCACCGGACAGCCGGGCCAGTTGCTGCGACGGATCGGCGGCGAATGCCAGGCCGAGCTTGCGGCACTCCTCGGTGTGCAGGAACATCGCCTCGGGGTCGTTTGCGCCGACGATCACCAATTCCGGTGTGCCGACCCGCTTCACGACGTCAGCCAGGGAGATGTTGCGCGCCTCGGACATGGCACCGGGATAAAAGGACGCGATCTGCGCCATGGCCTCGTCGGTCGTGCACACGAACCGCGCGGTGTACGCAGTCTCGGAGACGAGCACGCTGTCGGTGTCCACGCCTACCGCCTCGAGCCATGTGCGGTAGTCGTCGAAGTCCCTGCCCACAGCGCCGACCAGTGCGACATCCCCGCCCAAAACGCCGATTGCGAAGGCCATGTTGCCCGCGACGCCGCCACGATGCACGACCAGATCGTCGACCAGGAAACTCAGCGACACCTTCTGAAGATGCTCGGGCAGGAGTTGTTCGGAGAATTTCCCGGGGAACCGCATCAGATGGTCGGTCGCAATTGACCCGGTCACCGCAATGGTCACGAAACATCACCCTTCATTTATTAAGCCGTCTAGATAAACCTTACTCAGCGGGCGCCACCCGCGAGGTGCGCTAACCTGCGTACGAGTACCCGTTGGGCCACTGTAGACAGACCAATTCCGACACACACTTCTGGGGAGCAAATACATGTCCGGTCCGTACCCGCCCGAATACGGCGTCGGACCGACCGGCCCGCAAATGTATCCGGGCACGGGTCCGCAACCGTTTCCTGCGCAGCCCTTTCCGGAGCCCTATCCGGAGAACGTCGGCCTCGCCGTATCCGGGAATGCTGCCGCCGCCGGTGCAGTATCCGAAGAAGCGGCGCTGGCCACTTGATCGCAGGCGCGCTGCTGGCGGTCCTCGTGGTCGCGGCGACCGTGGCGGGGATCGTGTTCGCCACCCGCGGCGGCGACGAGCGTCGGGATCCGGCACGCTGACCGACGCGTCGGCCAAGGCAGCGATCCAGGAGTATCTGGATGCCATGACCAACGGTGACGACGAGACGGTCGCCAGGCACACGTTGTGCGGGATGTTCGACGCGGTCAAGGAACGCCGTTCCGACCTGGCGCTGGCCGGCCTGGCCAGCGACGCCTTCCGCCAGCAGTACGGGCACGCCGAAGTGACCTCGATCGACAAGATCGTGATGTGGTCGCCGCATCAAGCGCAGGTGCTGTTCACCATGCAGGTCGAGCCGTCTGGTAGCTCCCGCCGCGGCCAGCCGCGGACTGAAGGCGAACAACAGGGCGTCGCACAGCTGCTCAACCAGGACAACGAGGTACTGGTCTGCTCTTACCTGCCGCGGACGGCCGGTCAGTACTGAATCAGTTGAACGAATCGCCGCAGGCGCACGAGCCCGTGGCGTTCGGGTTGTCGATCGTGAAGCCCTGCTTCTCGATGGTGTCGACGAAGTCGATGACGGCACCCTGACATAGGGCGCGCTCATCCGGTCAATCGTCAGCGCGACGCCGCCGAACTCGGCGCTCACGTCCCCGTCCAGAGACCGGTCGTCGAAGAACAAGTTGTAGCGCAGCCCGGCGCAGCCACCCGGCTGCACGGCGATACGCAGGGCCAGATCGTCACGGCCCTCCTGGTCCAGCAGCGCCTTGGCCTTGGCGGCGGCGGCATCGGTCAGCTTCGCGCCATGGGTGGCGGTCCCGGTGGCCGACTCTTCCTGAACAGTCATTACGTCTCCTGTAAAGCCTCATCAAATGTGCGGCGTACTACGTCAACGGTACCTTGTCCCGGCCCTATTCCCGACTTTGTCCCCAGGTCCCGCCGGGCGCTTCGGCTGCCGGAAGTAACCTGACAGGCGTGAACCTGCTGGGCCGAAAGAAAGACAACGCGCGGACACCGGAATCCAATGTGTCCGAAGACACCGCCGAAACCGGCCTCGAGGGCGACTGCTGGAATCCGGGCAGTCCCGGGACCGCCCCGAAGGGCAGGCCGACACCCAAACGCAGCGAGGCCGACCCGCAAGCGGGGCCCGGTGGCGCCCGCGCCGATGACCACCTCCGAGGCGCGGAAACGCCGCAAGGAAGCGCGCACCAAGCTGAGCCGCGAAGAGCGCAAAGCCGACAAGGTCACGCGCCGCGCGGACATGGCAGACACGCCGCGAGAAGATGATGGCCGGCGACGACGCCTACCTGCTGCCGCGGGACAAGGGTCCGGTGCGCCGCTATGTGCGCGACGTGGTCGACTCCCGCCGCAACGTGCTCGGCTTGTTCATGCCCGCCGCGCTCGTTCTGATCTTCGTGATGCTCTCGGTGCCGTCGGTCGCGGTGCAGCAGCTCATCTCCCCCGCCATGCTGGTGCTGGTCCTCATCATGGTGATCGACGGGTTCATCCTCGGCCGCAAGGCCAACCGCCTGGTCGACGAGAAGTTCCCCGATAACACCGAGAGTGGTTGGAAATTGGGCTTTTACGCGGCCAGCCGCGCCTCGCAGCTGCGCCGGATGCGGGCGCCCCGGCCGCAGGTGGAGCGCGGCAACAAGGTCACCTGAGCCCGGTGCGCATCCTGGTGCTCGGTGGCATCCGGTCGGGCAAATCGCAATGGGCAGAGTCGACGATCGCCGAGATCGCCGGGTCGCTCGCCGGCACAGCCGTGCGCTACCTGGCCACCGGACCCATCGCGGCTGCGGATGCCGAATGGTCGGCGCGGGTCGAGGCACACCGCCGACGCCGGCCGGCGAGCTGGTCCACAGTCGAAACCGCTGACATAGCAATGCAGTTGCGCTCAGATGACGCCACGGCGACCGTGGTCGACGACATCGGCGGATGGCTGACCGCGGCGATGGATCGGACGAACGCGTGGACCGACGGATCCGTGTCGGCCGACGTCGACGACCTGGTCGACGCGGTGGGTTCGTTCGGTGCTGCGCTGGCCCTCGTCTCTCCTGAGGTCGGGCTGACCGTGGTGCCTGCAACGGAGTCGGGGCGACGGTTCGCCGACGAACTGGGCACCCTCAACCAGCGGCTGGCCCAGGTGTGCGACCGCGTGGTGCTCGTCGTCGCCGGTCAGCCCGTCACCGTCAAGGACGCGAGTGCGGTGACCGACTTCGAGGCCGTCTCGCCGCCCGATCCGGACATCGCCGTCGCGGCACGCGCCCGGCAGGCGCAGTTGACCAAACCGCCGGGCTCGCTGGGCAGGCTGGAGGCCCTGTCGGTCTGGGTGTCGTCGTGTCAGGGCGTTTGTCCGCCCCGCCAGTTCGAGCGGGCACGGGCGGTGGTGTTCGCCGGCGACCACGGCGTCACCGCGGCCGGGGTGTCTGCCTATCCGGCGGAGGTCACCGCTGCGATGGTCGCCAATTTCGACGCGGGCGGCGCTGCGATCAACGTCCTCGCCGAAGCGGCGGGCGCGACAGTGCGCGTGGTCGATATCGCCGTCGATACCGAGGAACCCCTCACGGCGTCGATCGGTGCGCACAAGGTCCGCCGCAGCAGCGGCAACATCGCCGTCGAGGACGCGTTGACCGACGACGAGGTTGCCGCGGCGCTCGATGCCGGACGGCGTATCGCCGACGAAGAGGTCGACTCGGGTGCAGACATCCTGATCGTCGGCGATATGGGCATCGGAAACACCACGCCCGCAACGACTCTGATCGCCGCGCTGACCGATTCCGAGCCGGTCGCGGCGGTCGGTCGCGGCACCGGCGTCGACGACGCGGGATGGGCACGCAAGACCGCCGCCATCAGGGACGCACTTTTTCGGAGCCGCGGATCAGCGGGCGATCCCGTTGCGCTGCTGCGGGTCTGCGGTGGGGCCGATCTGGCGGCGATGGCGGGATTCTGTGCCCAAGCCGCGATCCGGCGCACACCGCTGCTGCTCGACGGCGTGGTCGTGACGGCCGCGGCGTTGGTGGCCGAGGAGCTCGCGCCGGGTGCCAAGCAGTGGTGGCAGGCGGGCCACCGGTCCACCGAACCGGCGCATGCGCTGGCGCTGCGGCGACTGGACCTCGAACCCATCGTCGATCTGCAGATGCGACTCGGCGAGGGCACCGGCGCCGCGGTCGCACTGTCCGTCGTGCGGGCCGCGGTGGCGACGCTGTCGTCGATGGCGACCTTCGACGAGGCCGGTATCACCAGCTCACCCGATAAGCGGTGAACCGTTCGTGATCCGCTCGGTCGCTGGTGCGCTGGCGTTCGGGACCGTGCTGCCGGTGCGCTCGTCAGCGCCGTTCGGCCGGGGCGCGCTGACCGCGCTTCCGCTGGTAGGCCTGGCGTTGGGAGCCGCGGCGGCCGCGACACTGTGGGCGTCGGAGTGGGCCTTCGGGCGGGCGAACCCGTTGGGCGGCGTGCTCGCGGTCGCTGTACTCCTGCTCGCCACCCGTGGCCTGCATGCCGACGGACTGTCGGATACCGCTGACGGCCTCGGCTGCTACGGGCCACCATCCCGCGCGCTGGAGGTGATGCGCGACGGGTCGGCCGGGCCGTTCGGCGTCGCGGCGTTGGTGGTCGTGCTGCTGGCGCAGGCGTTCGCGTTCACGGCATGCAGCGCCGTCGGTGTGATCGTCGCGGTGACCGCAGGCCGGGTAGCCGCGGTGCTGGCCTGTCGCCGCTCGGTGCCCGCCGCGGTGGGGAGTTCGCTCGGGGGCAGGGTCGCAGGCACCCAACCGATCGCGGTGGTGGGGATGTGGGTAGTCGTGGTCGCGACCGCGGCAGTGGTGGCGGGTCCGCGACCGTGGCAGGGACCGCTGGCCGTCCTCGTCGCGCTGGCTTGCGGCGCCGCGCTGGTGGCGCACTGCGTGCGCCGATTCGGTGGCATCACCGGCGATGTGCTGGGTGCGGCGGTCGAAATCACGACGACGGTGGCCGCTGTCGGGCTGGCGATCGGCTCGCACTAGGCATCCCGCTGACGTGCGCGCTGGCCCCGGAACGCGAGGTCCCAAGAATCTGTCAAGAATTCGTCAAGGGCGGCATCGGAGTCTCTTCCTAACCCACAAGGGGGATCGACAACCGAGAGGAACCGCAATGCCCACCTTCCGCCACCTCACCGCTTTCATCGGCGCCGCCGCCGTCGCGTCCACCCTGGGCATCGCCGCGCTCGTCAGCGCCGGCACCGCAGGCGCCACCACCACCGACGACGTGTTCGTCAGCGTGCTGGCCGACGAGGGCATCACGCCGCCCTCGACCCAGGACGCAGTCAGCCTCGCCTTCGACGTCTGCTCGATGTTCGACAAGGGCCAGTCGCTGTACGACGCCGTCGACTCGGTCTCCACCACCACCGATCTGGTGCAGGAAGACTCCGCGTTCTTCGTCGGCGCAGTCCGTCGCCACCTACTGCCCCGAGCACGAGGCCGCGCTCGGCTACACGCATTCTCACGAACGGGGACCCCACTGCGGTGGGGTCCCCGGTCGTTTCAGCTCAGCCGCGCCATCCAGCCGTGCGTGTCGGCGAACGTGCCGCGCTGAATTCCGGTCAGTGTGTCGCGCAGGGCCATGGTGATTTCGCCCGGGCCGCCGTCAGCGATGGTGAATTCGCCGTCGGCGTGCTTGACGCGGGCGACGGGTGTGATGACCGCGGCGGTACCGCATGCGAACACCTCGGTGATCTCGCCCGCCGCCGCCTTCTTCTGCCATTCGTCGACGTCGATCTTGCGTTCCTCGACGGCGAATCCGGCGTCGGTTGCCAACTGCAGCAGAGAATCTCGTGTGACACCGGGCAGTATCGAGCCGCTCAGCTCCGGGGTGACCAAGCGTGCCGAGCCGCCGCTGCCGAACACGAAGAACAGGTTCATGCCACCCATCTCTTCGACATAGCGACGCTCCGCGGCATCGAGCCACACCACCTGATCGCAGTCGTTCTCGGTTGCCTGCGCCTGCGCGAGCAGCGATGCGGCGTAGTTGCCACCGAACTTGGCCGCACCCGTGCCGCCGGGACAGGCGCGCACGTACTCGGTCGACAGCCACACGCTGACCGGCTTGATGCCGCCCTTGAAGTACGCGCCCGCCGGCGAAGCGATGACCATGTAGCGGTATTCGTTGGCCGGTCGCACGCCGAGGCCCGGTTCGGTGGCGATGGTGAACGGGCGCAGGTACAGCGACTCTTCACCTCCGGCCGACGGCACCCACGGCTCGTCGACGGCGATCAGTTGGCGCAGCGACTCGATGAACACCTCTTCGGGCAGTTCGGGAATCGCGAGGCGCTGCGCCGAGGTCCTCAGCCGCCGGGCATTCGACTCCGGCCGGAACGACACGATGGATCCGTCGGCCCAGCGGTAGGCCTTCAGCCCCTCGAAGATCTCCTGGGCGTAGTGCAGCACGATCGCCGACGGGTCGAGTTCGATCGGGCCGTACGGGGTCACCCGCGCGTCGTGCCAGCCCTTGCCCTCGATGTAGTCGATCGACACCATGTGGTCGGTGTGGAACTGGCCGAATCCGGGATTGGCCAGGATCGATGCCCGTACCTCGTCGCTCGCCGGAGTTGCGTTGCGCTCAACGGTGAACTCGAGGGGGCCGTCAGTCATGCAGCGATTGTATATCCGCTGACTACCGAGTTTTCGGCTCGACGAATGGGGGCTTGACGACCTCACATTCGACGGCGCGGCCGCGGACGTCGACCGACACGCGTTGCCCGTCGGCGATATCTGTGCCGTTTAGTCGGTGTCGATCAGCGCGAGCGCGATGCCGACTTTCAAAGTCGGAGAGAAGGTTCCCGATGTCGTGACGCCGACCTGACGGTCCCCGTCGAGCACGGTGAGGTCGGGCCGCAGCACTCCGCGACCGACGGCCTTCAACCCGCGCAGCAGCCGTCGCGGTCCGGCCTCCTTCTCGGCCAGCAGCGCCTCGCGGCCCCAGAATGCGTCCTTCTTCCAGCCGATGGCCCAGCCGCACCGCGCCTGCAGCGGCGACAATTCGAGGGACAGTTCGTGGCCGTGCAACGGATAGCCCATCTCGGTGCGCAGGGTGTCGCGGGCACCCAGGCCCGCCAGCTCTCCCCCGGCCGAACCGACGGCGTCGACGAGTGCGTCGAACACCACACCAGCCTGATCCCACGGCGGCAGCAGTTCATAGCCGTGCTCGCCGGTGTAGCCGGTGCGGCACACACGCACCGGGACACCGCTGAATTCGGCGTCGACGTAGCCCATGTAGTCCATGTCGGTCGCCAGCCCCAGTGCACCGAGGACGTCGGGCGACTTCGGCCCCTGCACCGCCAGGACTGCATAGGACCGGTGCTCGTCGGTGATCGTGAGCCCGGCGGGGGCACGTTCGGCCAGCGCGGCGACGACGGCGGCGGTGTTGGCCGCATTGGGCACCAGGAAGATCTCATCGTCGGACACGTAGTACGCGATCAGGTCGTCTATGACCCCGCCGGAGTCGGTGCAGCACAAGGTGTATTGCGCCTTGCCGGGCCCGATGCGACGCAGGTCGTTGGTCAGTGCGGAGTTGACGTAGGCGGCCGCGCCGGGGCCGCGCACCAGCGCCTTGCCGAGGTGACTCACGTCGAAAAGACCGACGGCGTCTCGCGTCGCGGTGTGCTCGGTGACCGTGCCCGCGTAGGAGACCGGCATCAGCCAGCCGCCGAACTCGGCGAAGCTGGCACCGAGCTGGCGATGACGTTCCTCGAGGGGGCCCTGCAGGACTTCGCTCGACTGCGCCTTCTCCACGGAAATCCACCCTAATCGGATCCTCGACGCTGGCAGACTCGGGGCGTGGTCGATTTCGATGCCCTGGAGGCAGCCGGAATCGCGAATGCGCGCGCCAGGGCGGCTTTGATCGATTACCTGGACAAACTGGGGTTCTCCGCCGAGGACATGGTCGACGCTGAGCGCCGAGGTCGGCTGTTCGGCCTGGCCGGTGACGCGCTGCAAGGGCCCGGCCGCCCGACCTACAGCCTGCGGACGACGGCCGAGGCGCTCGGGGTGACCCTGCCGGAGGTGGCGACAGCGTGGACAGCGATGGGACTGACGATCGCCGACCCGGACGCGCTCACGCTGAGTCAGCTGGATGTCGACGGACTCGCGACGTGGGTGGCCGTCAAAGAACTGGTCGGCGACGAACCGGCGCTGGCGTTTCTGCGGATCCTGGGGAACGCGATGTCCCGGGTCGCCGAGGCGGGCGGGACCATGGTGCGAATGGCGCAACCCGACCTGCTGATCGCGATCAGCGGCGACGAACTCACCACGGCGATGGCATACCGCGAAATCACCGAGATCACCCACACCTTCGGAGCGCTGATCGATGCGGTGTTCCGGCAGCACATCGTCAGCGCCCGAACACATTTCGAGGGTGTCATCACCGACGCGTCGGCGAATGTCACGTGTGGCGTCGGATTCGCCGATCTCACCGGTTTCACCCAACTCACCCAGGTGATGGACCCGACCGACTTGTTCGACATGCTCACCGACTTCGGCGGCTCGGTTTCGGACATGGTGCACACCGACGGCGGCCGCGTGGTGAAGTTCATCGGCGATGAGGTGATGTGGGTGACCTCGACGCCCGAACTGCTGGTCAAGGTGGCGATGGACCTCGTCGAGCACCCGCGAGCCCGCGAGACCGGCCTGAAGGTGCGCGCCGGGCTCGGCTTCGGCTCGGTACTGGCCATCGGCGGCGACTATTTCGGAAATCCGGTGAACCTTGCGGCCCGCCTCGTTGCGGCGGCGGCGCCCGGCCAGATCCTGGCGTCGACCGATCTCCGCGACCAACTCCCCGACTGGCCGGCGATCCCACAGGAACCGTTGACTCTCAAAGGTTTCGACGATCCGGTGATGGCCTACGACCTGCACATGTCCCGCTGAGAAGGAGTGCATATGGTCGATCTGGTCGCCCTGGAGGCCGCAGGCATCGCCGACGCGAGACAGCGATCGGGCCTGATCGAGTACTTGGCCGACATCGGTTTCACCACCGACGAGATGGTGGAAGCCGAACGTCGGGGGCGCCTGTTCGGACTCGCGGGCGACGCCCTCAGACGGTCCGGGCCACCGACATACAGTCTCCGGACCGCTGCGGAGACACTCGGACTACCACTTGACGAGGTCACCCACTATTGGGCGATGCTCGGCTTGAGCGTTCCCGGCGAGGACGACATCGCGCTGAGCCAAGCCGACGTCGACGCACTCGCCACCTGCGCCGCCATGAAGGCACAAATAGGCGACGACGGTGGCCTATTGCGACTCATCGGCGCCGCCATGACCCGGCTCGCGGAGGCCGAAACCACACTGCTGCGGACTTCGCGTCCCGACTTCTGGATCACTCGCAGCCACGACGAACTCACCACCGCGCGGGCCTGGCGCGAACTGGCCGAGTTGATTCCCCGCGTCGGATCGATGATCGACACCGTTCACCGACACCAATTGACGCGCCCGAACCTATTCGAGAACATCGTGACAAATCCGTCCACAAGCGTGGAGTGCGGCATCGGCTTCGCGGATCTGTCGGGGTTCACCGCATTGACTCATGTGCTTTCCCCACAGGCGTTGTCGAGTCTGCTGAACGGGTTCAGCGCAGCCGTCACCGATGTGCTGCGCACCGACGGCGGTCGACTTGTGAAATTCATCGGCGACGCCGTGATGTGGGTAAGCCCCACACCGGAGCGTCTGGTGCAAACGGCGGCCGACATCGTCGGAGACCCGCGGACACACGAAGCCGGACTGCAAGTACGGGCGGGTCTTAGCTACGGCGACGTCCTCGCCGTCGGCGGCGACTACTTCGGCGATGCCGTGAACCTGGCCGCCCGCCTGGTGGGAGCCGCGGCGCCCGGGCAGATCCTGGCGTCGGCCGACGTCCGCAACCAATTGCCCGAATGGCCGGCGATCCCGCAGGAACCGTTGACAGTCAAAGGTTTCGACGATCCGGTAATGGCCTACGACCTGCACATGTCCCGCTGACAGCTAGGGTTATCGCTCGTGAGTCCAGCAAATTCCGGTTATCAGGCCCCCACCGTCACCGTCAGCTCGTCGCTGCCCAAACGCACGGTCGACGCCGTGCTGATCGTCCCCGTGGTCAGCGGGTCCGACGATGACGGCAGGGCGACGGTCGTCGCGAATCCCTTCCTCGACGCCGAGGCCGTCGGCGAGATCGAGGTGGCCCTCGAAGCACTCGGCGCCAAGGGCGGGTCAGACCAGGTCACCCGTGTCGTCGCGCCGTCGCTCCCGGTGACCAGCGTGGTGGCCGTCGGGCTGGGCAAGGACCGCGGCGATTGGCCCGCCGACACGATCCGCCGCGCCGCGGGGGCGGCCGCGCGATCGCTGAACGGTGTCGAGACGGTCATCACGACGCTGTCGGACATAGACCTGGGCGCCGCGATCGAAGGGCTGATCCTTGGCGCATACCGGTTCAGCGAGTTCCGCAGTGAGAAGACCGCACCCAAGGACAACGGGCTGCGCGCCATCACCGCGCTGGTGGTCGATACGAAAGCGAAGACGAAGGATGCGGCAGTCAGAGCCGCGGACATCGCGACCGCGGTGGCGACCGCGCGCGATTTCGTGAACACTCCGCCGAGTCACCTCTACCCCGCCGAATTCGCCAATCGTGCAAAGGCTTTGGGCGAATCCGCGGGCCTCGAAGTCGAGGTGCTCGACGAGAAGGCGCTCTCCAAGGACGGCTATGGCGGGATCGTCGGCGTCGGCAAGGGCTCATCGCGCCCGCCCCGGCTGGTCCGGCTCGCTTACCGCGGGGGCAAGGGCAGAAAGTCCAAGAAGGTGGCGCTGGTCGGCAAGGGCATCACGTTCGACACCGGCGGCATCTCGATCAAGCCGGCCGCCAACATGCACCACATGACCTCGGATATGGGCGGGGCGGCCGCTGTCATCGCCACCGTGGTGCTGGCCGCCAAGCAGAAGCTCCCGATCGACGTCATCGCGACGGTGCCGATGGCGGAGAACATGCCCTCGGCGACCGCCCAGCGGCCCGGCGACGTGCTCACCCAGTACGGCGGAATCACGGTCGAGGTACTCAACACCGACGCCGAGGGCAGGCTGATCCTGGCCGACGGCATCGTGCGGGCCTGCGAGGACGACCCCGACTACCTGATCGAGACGTCGACGCTGACCGGCGCGCAGACCGTGGCGCTCGGCGCGCGCACCCCCGGCGTAATGGGCAGTGAGGAGTTCCGTGATCGGGTGGCCGAGCGCAGCCAGCAGGTTGGCGAAAATGCGTGGGCCATGCCGCTGCCCGAGGAACTCAAGGACGACCTGAAGTCGACGGTGGCCGATCTGGCCAACGTGAGCGGTTCGCGCTACGCCGGAATGCTGGTCGCCGGTACGTACTTGCGCGAGTTCGTCGCCGACGGAATCCAGTGGGCGCACATCGACATTGCGGCGCCGGCATACAACACCGGCGGACCGTGGGGTTACACCGGCAAAGGCGGCACCGGTGTGCCGACGCGGACGATGTTCGCCGTTCTGGAGGACATAGCCGCGAGCGGCTAGTCAAGTAGAAGCCGCGAGCGGCTAGTCAGAGGACCTTGCCGCGGGCGGTGCTGCGCATCACCTGCGGCAGCATCCGGGAGACGCCGTAGAGGAGGTACGCCTCGGGCGCGACGGGCCGGATCGCCTTGTTCTTCTTGACCGACGACACGATGGCCTTGGCGACTTTATCCGCACCGTAACGCCTTGCGGAGAACGCCTTTTCGATCTGCTCGCGCCGCAGCTCGACCTTCCCCGCCTTGTTGGCGGGCACGTCGAACCGCGTGGTGTGCACGATGTTCGTATCAATCACCCCGGGACAGATCGTCGTCAGCCCGATACCGGCCTGGTCCAGTTCAGCGCGCAGACAGTCGCCGAACATGAAGACGGCTGCCTTGCTGGTGGCGTAGGCGTTCATCGACTGCTGCGGCGAGTACGCCGCCATCGACGACACGTTCACGACGTGCCCACCTGCTCCGCGATCGACCAGTCGGCGGCCGAATGACCTGCAGCAGTTGACGACTCCGCCGAAGTTGATGTTCAGCACGCGGTCGTACTGGTCGCGTGGCGTATCGAGGAACATGCCGGTATGGCCGACGCCCGCGTTGTTCACGACGACGTCAGGGACACCGTGCTCGGCACACACCGTCTCGGCGAACTGCTCGACGGCGTCGGCATCGGCGACGTCGAGCGTGTACGCATGGGCCACTCCGCCCCGTGACGCGATCGTGGCGGCGGTTTCCTTCACGCCCGCCTCGTCGATATCACTGACTACCAACTCGGCCCCCAGCCGGGCGAATTCGAGTGCAGTAGCGCGACCGATACCGCTGCCGGCTCCGGTGACGGAAACCAGCGTGTCACCGAATTCCTCGCGCGGCCGGCCGACCTGCGCCCGTAACAGCTCTCTGCTCGGCGGCTTGCCCTCGAGGAAGTCGACGAGCTGATGCACCGAACGCGCGATCGCCGCGGGGTGCGACATTGGCGACCAGTGGCCGGCGTGGATGTCGCGGCGCCACAGGCGCGAAACCCACTTGTGGGTGTCGTCGTACACGCCGGGCAGCACGAACTGATCCTCGGTGTTCACGATGACCTGAACCGGTACGTCGACGTAGTGGTCGGTCCTCGCGGCTGCGATCGTGCGGAAATAGTTGGCGCGGTACACCTTCAGACCGTTGGCGGCATCGGTCTTGAGAGTCTGCGCGTGGTGCAGCTGCGCAGGTGGGATGCCGTCGCGAACTTGCAGTAGGCGAATCAAGCCATCGACGAGGAAATTTCGGACAACCAACGGCGCTAATCCGGGTATCGAGAACCCGGCCATATAGGACAGGCGCAGCAGCTGGCGGAGCGCCCGCACGAAACGCCGAGGGTGATACGGGCCGTCTGAGGCTGCCGAGGACGTATCGATTCATGTGGTCGCCGCTCGGACCGGACAGTGAGGTGAATGACGCGACATGATCGCGCGCGTCCGGACGGGAAAGGTACTCCCACATCGCCGGCGGAACCCCAGTCGTGGGCCAGCACGTGCACCGGTTCCCCGGGTGCAGCGGCGCCGATCACCGCGGCGAAGTCGTCTGCGAAACACGACATCGTGTAGTCCGAAACCGGCTTCGGTACCGATGACCGACCGGCGCCGCGGTTGTCGTAACGCAGTATGCGGAACCGGTCCGCCAACAACGGGGCGACGCCGTCCCACAGCACATGGGAATCGGGCCAGCCATGCACCAGCACGATCGTGGGTCCGTCGGGGTTACCTTCTTCGTAGACCGCGATCTGAACTCCGCCGCTGCTGTCGACGAACCGCTCGGTAGCCTGCGCCGTCGCTGTCATGGCACCTCCCGCGAGTTAGTGGGACCGCTGGTACCGTATCAGCCTTCGAGCTCCTCGCGGGCGGCACGTTTGCGTTCGATCCGGCGTCGAGCGTCGTAGTCGCGCATCCGCTGCGGATATCCGACCTTCTGGACGTCGTAGACCGGGATGTTGAGCCGGTCCGAGAGCCGGCGAGCTCCGGCATCTCCCCCGGCGCGCCGCCTCGTCCACTCGCCGTCGGCGGCCACCAGCACGACCGTGACGTCGGTGACGGTGGTTCTCGGCTCGACGAAGGCTTCGACGCCGTGGTGGTCGGCCACCCACTGCCGGAGGTATTTCAGATCCGCGGCTGGGTCGTTTCCGCCGCTTTTGCCCTTGCGCGCACCGCGCGAGATTCTGTCGAACAAACCCACCTCGGGTCGCACTCCCTTCGTCTACCTCCTTCGATAGTGCCAGAGCATCGGCTCACCGACTCTGCGACGAAAGCTTGGTACAGACGTGACAGGATGGGAACAGATGAATCGACCACCTGCGACAGACCGTTCGAGGGAGCCCAAAAGCATGGCCATCTCCGTTCAGATGCCCGCACTCGGAGAGAGCGTTACCGAGGGGACTGTCACCCGCTGGCTCAAGCAGGAGGGAGACACGGTCGAGGTCGACGAGCCGCTGCTCGAGGTATCCACCGACAAGGTCGACACCGAGATCCCCTCGCCCGCGGCCGGTGTGCTGCAGAAGATCGTCGCCCAGGAGGACGACACCGTCGAGGTGGGCGGTGAACTCGGGGTCATCGGTGAGGCGGGCGAAGTCCGAGCGGACGACGACTCGGCGACGACTCGGACCGACGAGAAGTCCGACGAGGAGCCGGCCGAGGACGAGAAGCCGGCCGAAGAGCCTGCCGCGCAGGAGGAGCCCGCCGCCGAGGAGCAGGAGGCAGAACCCGAGCCCGAGAAGGAACCCGAATCCAAGCCGGCCGCCAAGTCGTCGGGTTCGGCGACATCGGTGAAGATGCCGGAGCTGGGCGAGTCGGTGACCGAGGGCACGGTGACCCGGTGGCTGAAGAAGGTCGGCGACACGGTCGAGGTCGATGAGCCGCTGGTCGAGGTGTCCACGGACAAGGTCGACACCGAGATCCCCTCGCCGGTGGCCGGAACGCTGGTGTCGATCACCGCCGAAGAGGACGACACCGTCGAGGTCGGTGGCGAGCTGGCCAAGATCGGCGACGCCGATGCCGCAGCCGAGTCCGAACCGGAGCCCGAACCGGAACCGAGAAGGAACCCGAGCCCGAGCCAAGGAAGCCAAGCCGGAGCCCGAGCCCGAAGCCGGAGCCCAAGCCCGAACCGAAGCAGGAATCCAAGCCCGAACCCAAGCCCGAGCCCAAGCCGGAGCCCAAGCCCGAGCCGAAATCGGAGCCCGCGGCCGAGGCGCCGTCGGTGACGGCTCGCCGTATGTCACTCCGCTGGTACGGAAGCTGGCCGCGGAGAACGACATCGACCTGGCGTCGGTGAAGGGAACCGGTGTCGGCGGGCGGATCCGCAAGCAGGACGTCGTCGCGGCAGCGGAAGCCAAGAAGGCCCCGGCGGCCGAGCCGGCGCACAGGCGCCCGCGAAGGCGCGCTGCCTCGCCGAAGGAGGCGCCCGCACCTGCGCCCGCCCTGGCGCATCTGCGCGGCACCACTCAGAAGGCCAACCGGATCCGTCAGATCACCGCGAAGAAGACGCGCGAATCCCTGCAGGCCACAGCGCAATTGACGCAGACCCACGAGGTCGACATGACCAAGATCGTGGCGCTGCGGGCCCGCGCGAAGAACGACTTCGCAGAGCGCGAAGGCGTCAACCTGACGTACCTGCCGTTCATCGCCCGCGCGGTCATCGACGCGCTGAAGACCCATCCGAACGTCAACGCCAGCTACAACGAAGAGTCCAAGGAGATCACCTACTACGACGCCGAGCATCTCGGCTTCGCGGTCGACACCGAGCAGGGCCTGCTCTCACCGGTGGTCAAGAACGCCGGTGACCTGTCGCTGGCCGGGCTGGCGCGTGCGATCGCTGACATCGCCGAGCGCGCACGCTCGGGAAACCTCAAGCCCGACGAACTGTCCGGCGGCACGTTCACCATCACCAACATCGGCAGCCAGGGCGCACTCTTCGACACGCCGATCCTGGTCCCACCGCAGGCGGCGATGCTGGGCACCGGAGCGATCGTGAAGCGGCCGCGGGTGATCGTCGACGCCTCGGGCAACGAGTCGATCGGTGTGCGGTCCGTCTGCTACCTGCCGCTGACCTACGACCACCGGCTGATCGACGGTGCCGACGCCGGGCGATTCGTGACCACCATCAAGCGCCGTCTCGAGGACGGCGCATTCGAGGCCGATCTCGGCCTGTAGGGACAAGACCGGAAAGGACTGGCGCCTGTCGTGTCCGACCGTCATCGCGATCGCCGGATCCTCCGGGCTGATCGGCTCCGCATTGGTGTATGCCCTGAGGGCTACCGATCGCCGGGTGCTGCGGATCGTGCGCCGGGCGCCGTCCAGCGCCGACGAGGTGTTCTGGAATCCGGACACCGGCGAATTCGACCCGAGTGCACTGGCGGGGGTCGACGCCGTGGTGAACATGTGCGGCGTCAACGTCGGCGACAAGCGGTGGTCGGGTGCGTTCAAACAGAGCCTGCGCGACAGCCGCATCGGGCCGACCGAGGTGCTGGCCTCGGCCGTCGTCGAGGCCGGTGTCCCGGTGCTGGTCAACGCCAGTGCAGTCGGCTACTACGGCGACACCGGCAGCCGTACCGTCGACGAGACCGCACCGGCGGGCGCGGGATTCCTGGCCCAGCTGTGCTGGGACTGGGAGACAGCGGCGGCCCCGGCGGCAAATGACGGCGCCCGCGTGGTGTTGCTGCGCACCGGACTGGTGCTGACCGAGGCAGGCGGGGTGCTCGGCCGCCTCAAGAGACTGTTCGCGCTGGGCCTGGGTGCCCGGCTCGGCAGCGGACGCCAGTACATGCCGTGGATCAGCCTGGAGGATCAGGTGCGCGCGGTGCTCTTCGCGATCACCCACGAGACGTTGTCGGGGCCGGTGAATCTCACCGGGCCCGCGCCGGTCACCAACGCGGAGTTCACCGCAGCCATGGGCCGCGCGGTAAATCGCCCCACTCCGCTGATGGTGCCCGGCTTCGCACTGCGGGCCGCTTTCGGCGAGTTCGCAGACGAAGGCCTGCTCGGCGGCCAGCGGGCCATCCCCGCCGCCCTGGAGCGGGCCGGATTTGAGTTCCACCACAACACGATCGGCGAGGCGCTGGCCTTCGCGACCGCACCCCGGGAGTAATTTCAGATTGGCTGCCGGCCTCGTGACACCAACGACAACAGTATGGCCGCGAACAGCGTGACCACGACGAGATACGTCCAGCCCAGCGGCGCTGAGGAACTCTCCGGCAAGTACGCCATCAAGGCAATACCCGCCGTGATGAACAGGTAGCAGGCGGTCGTGATCAGACCCGTGATGAGGCCGACATTGTGGGTGAACACGCCCATCGCCAGGCCCTTGCTCATCGGATCGAGCACACCGATCGCCAGCATCGCAAGCGCGCCGCCCACCGCGATGGCCCATGAATTGACTCCGAGAGTTGCGGCCGACAGCACCAAAACCACCGCGCCGAGGGCGAACAGCGCGCACGCCACCAGGCCGAGGGTGCGGATCCCCGTGCGTTGAGCAAGGGCCCCGCACGCGCTGGCGCCCGCCAGGTTCGCCACCCCGACCACCAGCGCCACACCGCCGTACGCAGCGGGCTCAAAGCCCAGCGCGTCCTGGTAGAGAAACGGTGCGACCACGCCGAACATTGACTGTGCGGCCGCGATCAGCGAAAACATCACGGCAAAGCCGACGAACAGCCGGTTGCGCAGCGCTGCGGCGACGACACCTGCCGCCGACCGAAGGTTCACCGGCGTCCGGCGATGAACCTCGAGAGTCTCGGGCAGCATCGTCGCGGCCAGCAACGCCACCGCTGTGGCGAACACGGCGAGAAGGACGAAAACCCAACGCCACGAACTCACCTGCACCACGACGCCGCCGAGCGCGGGGGCCAGCACCGGTGCGGCGCCCCAGGCCGCGCCGAGCAGGCCGAGCACCGACACCAGCTTGGCGCCGCGGAAGCAGTCGGCGGCGATGGTGGCCGCCAGCAGCAGGCAGATGCCCCCGCCCAAGCCCTGGAGAAACCGAAGAACCAGCAGGAGCGTCAGGCTGTTGGCCAGGGCGCAGCCGATGCTCGTCAACGCGATGAGCCCGAGCCCGCCCAGCAGAATCCGTTTGCGGCCAATGGAATCGGCGACCAACCCGGCAGGCAGAACCACCAGACTCATCCCCAGCATGTAGGTAGTCACGGTGTTCTGCATCAGGACGTTGGATGCCCCGAACTCGTCGCTCATCAACGGCAGCGCAGGCGCGTAGATGTCGAAACCGATCTGGTCGAGCGGGCTCACCATGAGTAGGACAGCGATGATGCTGCGCGCCGAACGCACGCCTGCGATATCCGGCTCCTGGCCTTTCGCGACCATCCGACCAATCTCGCATGAAAGGCGCTTCGGTGCTCGCGAACTCGCACAGGTAGCGTCGAAACCATGGCAGTGTCCATTCGGTCGGTGACCTCGCCCATCGACGTGCGGCGACTCGGCACCGTCGACTACCTGCAGGCCTGGCAGCTGCAGCGCGAACTGGCCGATGCGCGCATCGCCGGCGGCCCCGACACACTGCTGCTGCTCGAGCATCCGTCGGTCTACACCGCAGGCAGGCGCACGCTGCCCGAGGAACGCCCGCTCGACGACACTCCCGTCATCGATACCGATCGTGGCGGCAAGATCACCTGGCACGGCCCCGGACAGTTGGTCGGCTATCCCGTCATCGGCCTGGCTGAACCGCTGGATGTGGTGAATTTCGTTCGGCGCCTTGAGGAATCGCTCATCAAGGTGTGCGCGCATCTCGGCTTGGAGACCAGCCGGATCGACGGCCGCTCCGGGGTGTGGGTGCCGGCGGACGGTGGGCGTCCGGCCCGCAAGGTGGCCGCCGTCGGCATCCGGGTATCGCGGTCGACGACGCTGCACGGGTTCGCGCTGAACTGCGACTGCGACCTCTCGGCGTTCTCCGCGATCGTGCCGTGTGGCATCTCCGATGCCGGCGTCACATCGCTGACCGCCGAGTTGGGCCGGCAGGTCCGCGTCGAGGACGTCGTCGAACCGGTGGCCGCGGCCGTCGGTGACGCGCTCGACGGCCGCCTATCGGTAGCATTGACGCAGTGACAGTCGCTCCGGAAGGCCGAAAGCTGCTGCGTCTCGAGGTGCGCAATGCCGAGACGCCGATCGAGCGTAAGCCGCCGTGGATCAAGACCCGCGCGAAGATGGGTCCGGAGTACAAAGAGCTCAAGGCCCTGGTCCGGCGCGAAGGCCTGCACACCGTCTGCGAGGAGGCGGGCTGCCCGAACATCTTCGAATGCTGGGAGGACCGCGAGGCCACCTTCCTCATCGGCGGCGAACAGTGCACCCGCCGCTGCGACTTCTGCCAGATCGACACTGGCAAGCCCGCTGAACTCGATCGCGACGAGCCGCGCCGCGTCGCCGAAAGCGTGCAGGCGATGGGGTTGCGCTATTCGACGGTCACCGGCGTTGCCCGCGACGACCTTCCCGACGGCGGCGCCTGGCTGTACGCCGAGACTGTGCGCGCAATCAAGGAACTCAACCCGAACACCGGGGTGGAGTTACTGATCCCGGATTTCAACGCCGACCCGGATCTACTGGCGCAGGTGTTCGAGGCCCGCCCAGAAGTGTTGGCGCACAACGTCGAAACGGTGCCGCGCATCTTCAAACGGATCCGGCCGGGCTTCCGTTACGAGCGCAGCCTTTCGGTGCTGACCGCGGCGCGTGCCGACGGGCTGGTCACCAAGTCCAACCTCATCCTCGGCATGGGTGAGACACCCGACGAGGTCCGCACGGCACTGACCGATCTTCTCGAGGCGGGTTGCGACCTCGTCACCATCACCCAGTACCTGCGGCCGTCGGTGCGGCATCACCCGGTGGAGCGCTGGGTCAGGCCCGAGGAGTTCGTCGAGCACGAGCGTTTCGCGACCGAACTCGGCTTCGCGGGCGTGCTCGCGGGCCCGCTGGTGCGGTCGTCCTACCGCGCAGGACGGCTGTATGCGCAGGCGGTTGCGGCCCGGCCTTTAGGAGCGGCGACATCCGACGCCGGAGCCGCCGCGGCGGCGACATCAGCACTCCGTATCCTGAACAAATGGCGAAACCCCGCAATCCCGCTGCGAACAAGGCAGCCAAGGCCGAGGCCAAGGCGGCCCGCAAGGAAGCCTCCAAGCAGCGCCGCAGTCAGCTGTGGCAGGCGTTCCAGATTCAGCGCAAAGAGGACAAGCGGCTGCTGCCCTACATGATCGGTGCGTTCGTGCTGATCGTGGCGGCTTCGGTGGTGCTCGGTATCTTCGCCGGCGGGTTCACGACGTACATGATGATTCCGCTCGGCGTCGTGCTCGGCGCGCTCGTCGCGTTCATCATCTTCGGGCGTCGTGCGCAGAAATCGGTCTACCGCAAGGCCGAGGGCCAGACCGGTGCGGCCGCGTGGGCGCTGGATAACCTTCGCGGCAAGTGGCGGGTTACTCCCGGCGTAGCGGCCACCGGTCATTTCGACGCGGTGCACCGGGTGATCGGGCGCCCCGGCGTGATCTTCGTGGGTGAAGGCTCGGCGAGCCGGGTCAAGCCGCTGCTGGCGCAGGAGAAGAAGCGCACCGCCCGACTGGTCGGCGACGTACCGATCTACGACATCGTCATCGGCAACGGCGAAGACGAGGTTCCGCTGGCCAAGCTCGAGCGCCACCTCAACAAGCTGCCCGCCAACATCACGGTCAAGCAGATGGACTCGCTGGAGTCGCGCCTGGCCGCGCTCGGCACCAAGATCGGGCCCGCCGCGATGCCCAAGGGGCCGCTCCCCACGCAGGCCAAGATGCGCGGCGTGCAGCGCACGGTCCGACGGAAGTAACCCCAGACACTCCTTGCCGGCGAACGTGAGCTTGCGTTCGAACTCCTGCCTGAATATCGACCACAACTTCACGTTCGATGGATGGAACGGGTCGTCCCGTGCCGCCGTCGAACGAATGTGGAGCGACCATTCATCGGCACCGAGGCCGTGGCCGCCGGCATTGTCAACCGATACCAGCTCGCGACGCGGTTCGACGCGCTGTTTCGCAACGTCTATGTGCGAAGGGGACAGCAAGTCACGTCGGTGGACAAGGCGATCGGCGCCTGGCTCTGGTCAGGCAGGCGCGCAGTCGCGGCGGGACTTTCCGCCGCGGCGCTGCATGGATCGAAATGGATCGACGCAAAGTTGCCTGCCGAACTCAATCAACCGAGTCGGCACAAGACCAACGGCATTGTGCTGCACAGCGACGCTTTGGACGAGGACGAGATCTGTCTCGCCCACGGCGTTTCGGTGACCACGCCCGCGCGCACGGCGTTCGACATCGGCCGTCACCGGGGCATCACCACGGCCGTCATTCGGTTGGACGCGCTGATGCAGGCGACTGATCTAGTGCCGAAGGAGATCGAGCTGCTGATCGATCGTCATCGCGGCGCGCGAGGCCTCGTGCAGCTACGCGAGGCGATTGATCTGTCCGATCCCGGAGCGGAGTCGCCACAGGAGACCCGCACTCGCCTCGTCTTGACGTCTGCCGGTCTGCGGCCATCGCACACCCAGATCGAGGTGTTCAACCGCTACGACTTCGTGGGGCGGGTCGACATGGGATGGCCCCATTGGAAGGTCGGTGTTGAGTACGACGGCCCTCAACACTGGACAGACCCGGACGTACGCAACCGCGACATCGAGCGCCAAGCCGAACTCGAGTCGCTGGGCTGGCGGATCGTCAGAGTGAACGCCGACATGTTGCGCTACCGATCGTGGCTCATCGTCGCGCGTGCGGCCGCCGCGCTACGGGCGGCCGGTGCGGACGTCGGGTCCAACGTGAACTCATGAGCGAATTTTCACGACGACATCGAGCACAAGCTCACGTTCAAGGCTCATCAGCGCCTGACGACGGCGGTGTTCGTGAAGCGGTCCTGATAGCCGCGCAGATCGCTGTCGGTGAACAGTGCCGGGATGACGAAAAACACCAGAATCCCCCGCACCGTCGCGCGGCCGAGCCCGACGTGAATCCGGTTGTCCACGGATGCGACGCGCAGCCCGAGTGCCAGCTGACCCGGTGTGAAGCCGAAGAGTCGCACCGAAATGATGCCGAGCACGACCCAGACCACCGCGATGGAGGTGGAGCCCATCGGGCTGTACAGGAACGTCTGCTGGTCCATCAGCCCGAGTGCGACAAGAAGCCCGACGAGCCCGTAGGCGATGAACCAGTCGATCAGCAACGCGGCGATGCGCCTACCGAACCCGGCAATCGAGCCGGGGCCGGATTCGGGCAAACCAAGGCGCTGACCGGGATATTCGTTGAGTCCTGATTCGCTGCCCGGTTCGGACCCCGACAGCCAGGACCCCAATGCGCGGGCCATACTGTCAGGATATGCGGGAACTGGACGAGCACAGACCGGCCCATCAGCCGCCGCAGCGACATTGCGTAACTTCGGCGCAACATGCGGTTGATGACGGTGCAACATCAAATCCATAGCGTCAACGCGCGGGTTACCAGATATAAGGAGAGTTCTCAGTGGCAGAAAAGACGGCTGACGACGTCATCAAGTTGATCAAGGACGAGGAAGTCGAGTACGTCGACATCCGGTTCTGCGATCTGCCCGGCGTGGTCCAGCACTTCTCGATCCCGGCGTCCGCGTTCGACGAGAGTGTCTTCGAGGACGGTTTGGCATTCGACGGTTCGTCGGTGCGCGGCTTCCAGTCGATCCACGAATCCGACATGATGCTGCTTGCCCGACCCCGAGACTGCGCGCATCGATCCGTTCCGCTCGGCAAAGACGGTGAACCTCAACTTCTTCGTGCACGATCCGTTCACCCGTGAGGCCTACTCTCGCGACCCGCGCAACGTGGCCCGCAAGGCCGAGAACTACCTCACGAGCACCGGCATCGCCGACACCTGCTTCTTCGGCGCCGAGGCGGAGTTCTACATCTTCGACTCGGTGAGCTTCGACTCGAAGATGAACGGCACCTTCTACGAGATCGACTCCGAGTCAGGTTGGTGGAACTCGGGCGAGCCGTTCGAGGCCGACGGATCCCCCAACCGTGGTTACAAGGTGCGCCCCAAGGGCGGTTACTTCCCCGTCGCACCGTATGACCACTACGTCGACCTGCGCGACCAGATGTGCACCAACCTGCAGAACGCGGGCTTCATCCTGGAGCGCGGTCACCACGAGGTGGGCACCGCCGGACAGGCGGAGATCAACTACAAGTTCAATACGCTGCTGCACGCGGCCGACGACCTGCTGCTGTTCAAATACATCATCAAGAACACGGCATGGCAGGCCGGCAAGACCGTGACGTTCATGCCCAAGCCGCTGTTCGGCGACAACGGCTCCGGTATGCACGCCCACCAGTCGCTGTGGAAAGACGGCCAGCCGCTGTTCCACGACGAGTCCGGCTACGCGGGCCTTTCGGACACCGCACGCCACTACATCGGCGGCATCCTGCACCACGCACCGTCGCTGCTGGCGTTCACCAACCCGACGGTGAACTCCTACAAGCGTCTGGTGCCGGGCTATGAGGCACCGATCAACCTGGTGTACAGCCAGCGCAATAGGAGTGCGTGCGTCCGAATCCCGATTACCGGCAACAACCCGAAGGCCAAGCGCCTCGAGTTCCGTTGCCCGGACAGCTCGGGCAACCCGTACCTGGCGTTCGCGGCGATGATGATGGCCGGCCTGGACGGCATCAAGAAGAAGATCGAGCCGCAGAGCCCGGTCGACAAGGACCTCTACGAGTTGCCGCCGGACGAAGCCGCCAGCATCCCGCAGGCGCCGACCTCGCTGTCCGCGGTCATCGACAAGCTCGAGGAGGATCACGAATACCTCACCGAGGGCGGCGTTTTCACCGAGGACCTGATCGAGACCTGGATCTCCTACAAGCGGGAGAACGAGATCCTGCCCGTGCAGATCCGGCCTCACCCGTACGAGATCGCCCTGTACTACGACGTCTAGTCGGCGTGTAAAGAGCTCTGACCGAAGGGCCGGGTGGCGTTCGCGCTATCCGGCCCTTCGCAATTCGGCTGTGAAAATTCTGTCGGTCTGCGCGTAGGGTCGAAGGGCATGACGACCAATCTGGACGCCCGCCTCGCGGGCTACCACTCTCCCGTCCTGAGCGTCTTCCGCATCATCTTCGGACTGCTGTTCATGATGCACGGCTCGCAGAAGCTGTTCGACTGGCCGATCCCCGCGGCGGCGCCGGTCGAGACCGGGTCATTCCCGTTCTGGTGGGCCGGCCTGATCGAGTTCGTGCTGGGCATCCTGATCACGATCGGACTCTTCACCCGCATTGCGGCGTTCGTCGCCTCAGGAGAGATGGCGTTCGCGTACTTCTATCAGCACTGGCCCATCCTCAAGGGCGACGCGACGGCGCCCTTCTGGCCGATCGCCAACGGCGGCGAGCTGGCCGTCATGTTCTGCTTCGCGTTCCTGCTGCTGGCCACGACCGGGGCCGGCGCCTGGGCCGCCGACACCCGACGACGCGGCCGGGTGGGCCGAACGGGTGCAACGGCCAGCCGCCCCCTGGTCACCGGTGAAGCGGCGCCACGTGCGCGGGGCGGATTGCTGAGCCGGTTCCGCCGTCGCTAGCTAGTCGAGCGCCATGTCTTTGCGGAACTTGCGCATGCCGTCGATCTTCTCGTCGAGTGTGGCCTGCGGTCCCGAATAGAACATCCACGGCATGGTGATGATGCCGTCGATGCCGCCCGCCTGCGCACGGTCGTAATGCTCGGGGGTGAACGCATCGGTCAGCGGCGTGATGACGATGAAGTCGTCCATCGACAACCCTTGCGCGGCACGCAGTTCGCGTAGCTTCTCGATCGCTTTCGAGCGCGTGGTCGGTGGTGATCAGGTCGCCGATCCACCCGTCGTGGCGCGCGGCGCGACGCAGTGCGATGTCGGAGAGCCCGCCGACGTAGATCGGGATGTGTGGTGGCGTCGGCTCCATCTCCAGCCGCGGCGTCTGATAGAACTCGCCGTCGAACTCCGTCCAGCCCGGCTTCCAGAGTTCCTTCATCAGCTCGAGCATCTCGTCGGTGCGCTTGCCGCGGCGGTCGAACCGCTGCCCCATCAGGGTGAACTCTTCCTCGCACCAGCCCACGCCGATACCGAGTTCCAGCCGCCCGCCGGCCAATACCGCCGCCGTCCCGATGGATTTCGCCGCCGAGTACGGGTCGCGCATGGCGGGCAGATAAACCGTCGTGACGAAGCGCAACCGCGTCGTGACCGTCGCGAGGGCGCCGATCAGCACCCAGGGGTCCGGCCAGTCGGTGAAGGCCTCCCACCGCCGCTTGCCGTCCTTCGTATACGGATACGGCGTTTTCAGCGTTTCGAGGTTGATCACATGGTCCGGAATGCCCAGTCCGTCATAGCCGAGTTCGTCTGCAGCCTTGGCGATCTCGACGACTTCACTCGTATCGAGAAAAGCGCGCTCGACGTAGACCTTCATCCGGCGTCACGCGCCCACGCCGGCCGGATGAACACGCCTTCAGCCTCGACCGTCGGGCCGTTGGCATCCTTCAAATATCCTCGCGCGAACGTCTTCACACCCTCGGACCGCTCCACGAAGGCCTCCGCGCGCAGCGGCCCCAGCGGCGTGCCACGCAGGTACCGCAGCGAGATGGTGCCGGTGAACTTCGGCTGCGTCAGCCCTTCACTGGCCGCCTCGCCGAGGAGGTGGTCGAGCACCAGGGCACAGATGCCGCCGTGCACCCATCCGGGTGGCCCCTCGTAGGCGCCGGACAATGTGAACTCGCTCCAGCACTGCCCGTCGTCCTCGTGATGGATGACCATCGGCGGTGCGATCGCATTGCGCAGCCCCACAGCGGGATTGGCCCATGCCAGCGGCCGCCCAGTGGCCTCATGGCGCAGAGTCGTCGTGACGGAACGCTGCTTGCTTTCGAGCAGCTCGGTCAGCGCCGCGATCCTGTCCTGAGCGTCGCGAACAGTGTCCTCGTCGACCTCGGTGTGCAGACCGGCCTCGATGAGCCTGCGCAACGATTCCGTCAGCGGTCCGTAGAGCGCACGCTGCCGCTCGTACTCCGCATCGCTGATGACGTCGAACCCGAAATCCATGCTCATTCCCCCCCCACGCACCACGTTCATTCACCGAAAACCTTTCGTACCACTGCCTTTGCCCGTCGAGTCACCCGCAGGTAGTTGTCGAGGAACTCGCCGCCGTCATCGCTGTCCCAGCCGGCGGCCAACGCCACCGCGTTGAGCTGACGGCCCGGTCCCGGTAGCTGATCGGTGGGCTTACCGCGCACCAGCACCAGCGCATTGCGCGCCCGGGTCGCAGTCAGCCAGGCCTGCCGAAGCAACTCGACGTCGCCCTCCGCGATCAGCTCAGCGGCACCGATGGCGTTCAACGCATTCAACGTCGAAGTGCAGTGCAGCGCAGGCACTTTGTCCGCATGCCGCAGCTGTAACAGCTGCACCGTCCACTCGATGTCGGCCAGTCCGCCGCGGCCGAGCTTGGTGTGGGTGTTCGGGTCGGCGCCGCGCGGCAGCCGCTCGGCGTCGACGCGAGCCTTGATCCGCCTGATCTCCTGCACCGCCTGCTGCGAGACCCCACCCGATGGGTAGCGCGTCTTGTCGATCATCAACAGGAAGCGCTCCCCCAAGTCCGGATCGCCGGCCACCCGATGCGCGCGCAGCAGCGCCTGCACCTCCCACGTCTGGACGTACTTCTCGTAGTACGCCTCATACGAGGCGAGCGTTCTCACCAACGGACCGTTGCGGCCTTCCGGCCGCAGATTGGCGTCAACCTCCAACGGCGGATCCGCGGACGGTGTGCCCAGCAGCGTGCGCACCTTCTCCGCCACCGATACCGACCACTTCACCGCCACCGATTCCTCGACACCCTCGTTCGGTTCGCACACGAACATCACATCGGCGTCCGACCCGTAGCCCAGTTCGGCGCCGCCGAGGCGACCCATCCCGATCACCGCGATGCGGGCGGGCGCGCCGTCCTCGCCGGTGTTGTCCCGGATCACCGCTTCGAGCGCGGCTTGCAGCACCGCCACCCACACCGACGTCAGCGCGTAGCACACGTCGGTGACCTCGAGCATGCCCAGCAGGTCGGCCGACGCGATGCGCGCCAGCTCCCGCCTGCGCAGGGTGCGCGCCGCGGCGATCGCCCGCACCGGATCGGCGTGCCGGCCCGCCGATGCGACCAGCGCGCGAGCGACTCCGTCGGGCTCGACTTCGAGCAGCTTGGGACCACTCGGGCCATCGGCGTAGAGCTGGATGACCTCCGGAGCCCTCATCAGCAGCTCGGGCACGTACGCGGAGATACCCAGCACCCGCATCAGCCGCTTGGCCACCGCGCCCTCGTCGCGCAGCGTCGACAGATACCACCGCGCATCGGACAGCGCCTCGCTGATGCGCCGGTACGACAGCAGACCCGCGTCCGGGTCGGGCGTGTCGGAGAGCCAGTCGAGCAGGGTTGGCAGCAGGACCCGCTGCACCTGCCCGCGACGGCCGCCCTCGCCCGTCAACGCCCTCAGGTGTGTCAGCGCGCTCTGCGGGCCTTCGTAGCCCAGCGCGGCCAGCTGGCGTTCGGCGGCGTCGGCGCTCAACCCCTCCGGAATCCCGAATGCACCAACCGATTCCAGCAGCGGTTGATAGAAGAGTTTGGCGTGCAGCCGCGACACCCGCATGTTCTGCCGCTTCAGCTCTTCGCGCAGCACGCCGAGGGCGTCGTGTGTGCCGTCGGGGCGGACATGGGCGGCCCGCGCCAACCAGCGCAGCGCCTCGTCGTCGTCTTCGTCGGGAAGCATGTGCGTGCGCTTGAGCCGCTGCAGTTGCAACCGGTGCTCGAGTAGGCGCAGGAACTCGTACGACGCCGTCAGGTTCGCCGTGTCGTCGCGGCCGATGTAGCCGCCATCGCCGAGCGCGGCCAGCGCGTCGACCGTCGACGCCACATGCAGCGATTCGTCGTTGCGGCCGTGCACCAACTGCAGCAGCTGGACCGCGAACTCGACGTCGCGCAGCCCGCCGGTGCCGAGTTTGATCTCGCGGGTCCGCATGCCTGCGGGCACGTTCTCGACGACGCGCCGGCGCATCGCCTGCACCTCGGGAACGAAGTCCTCCCGCTCGCACGCCGTCCACACCATCGGCATCAGCGCATCGATGTACTGCTTGCCGAGCTCGGCGTCACCGACCGCGGGCCGTGCCTTCATCAACGCCTGGAACTCCCATGTCTTGGCCCAGCGCTGGTAGTAGGCGACATGGGAGTCCAGCGTGCGCACCAGCTGACCCTGTTTGCCCTCGGGGCGCAACGCCGCGTCCACTTCGAAGAACGCGTCGCCGGCGAACCGCATCATCTCGCCCGCCACCCGGGTCGCGATCGCGAGATTGTCCTGGGAGCCCTCCGCCACGAAGATCACGTCGACGTCGCTGACGTAGTTCAGCTCGCGCGCGCCGCACTTGCCCATCGCGATGACGGCCAGCCGTGGCGGCTCGATCGCACCCCACCGACTTGTGCGCGACGGTCATCGCGGCACCGAGCGCGGCGTCGGCGAGGTCGGACAGATGCTCGCCGACGGTCGTGAACGGCAGGACGGGTTCGTTCTCGACGGTCGACGCCAGGTCCAGACCCGCGAGCACCAACAGCCGGTCGCGGTAGAGGCTTTGCAGCGGCTGCAACGCATCCGTTGCGTCCGTTGCCTTTTCGGCTAGGTCACGAAACGTCGCGCGCAGCTCGTCGGCCGAAGGCAGCGTCACACTTCCCCGCCAACAGCCGCCAGCTCTCGCGGGTGTGCGACCAGGTGGTCACCGAGTGCCAGCGACGAGCCGAGCACACCGAACAGCCGGCCCCGCAGGCCGCGGTCGGTGACCAGTTCCCGGTTGAGGTCACCCCAGCCGTCGCCCAACGCGTCGACCAGGCGCACCATCGCCGCCAGCGCGGTGTCGGCGTCCGGAGCGCGCGACAGTGACCACAACAACTCGACGTGGGCGTCGGTGTTCCAGCCCAGCCGATCCAGGTCGGCGGGCGCGGAGGGTTCGACCAGCCCGAGCCGTCCTACGCTGGGCAGCTTCGGTCGCTGCGTCGCGGGTTTGGCCACGGCTCGACGTTAGCGCACCGCCGGTACGGGTCGGATTACGACAGCACGGACGTCTACAGAGACAGGTAGGCCTTGAGCTCGAACGGCGTGACGCTGCTGCGGTAGTTCTCCCACTCGGCTCGCTTGTTGCGCAGGAAGTAGTCGAAGACGTGCTCCCCCAATGCTTCTGCCACGAGTTCGGAGTTCTCCATCTCGCGTCAGCGCCACACCGAGGCTGCCGGGCAGCTCCTTGTAGCCCATCGCGCGGCGTTCCTCGGGGGTGAGGTTCCATACGTTGTCCTCGGCCTGCGGGCCGAGTACGTAGTTCTTCTCGATGCCGCGCAGTCCCGCAGCGAGCAGCACGGCGAAGGTCAGATACGGATTGCACGCCGAGTCGGGACTGCGCACCTCGACGCGTCGCGACGACGCCTTGCGCGGCGTGTACATCGGCACCCGCACCAGCGCCGAACGGTTCGCTGCTCCCCAGGACGCCGCGGTCGGCGCCTCGCCGCCGTGGACCAGCCGCTTGTAGGAGTTCACCCACTGGTTGGTGACGGCGCTGATCTCGTTGGCGTGCTCGAGGATGCCTGCGATGAACGACTTGGCGACGTCGGAGAGCTGCAACACGTCTTCCGGACTGTGGAACGCGTTGGTGTCACCCTCGAACAGGCTCATGTGGGTGTGCATCGCCGACCCGGGATGCTCGGAGAACGGCTTGGGCATGAACGACGCCCGCACGCCATCGGCGAGTGCGACCTCTTTGACGACGTAACGGAAGGTCATGACGTTGTCGGCCATCGAGAGCGCATCGGCGTAGCGCAGGTCGATCTCCTGCTGGCCCGGCGCGCCCTCGTGGTGGCTGAACTCCACCGAGATGCCCATCTGCTCGAGCGCGTCGATGGCGTGGCGGCGGAAGTTCGGCGCGGCGTCGTGCACGGCCTGGTCGAAATAGCCGCCGTTGTCGGCGGGCACCGGAACCGAACCGTCGTACTCCCCGGGCTTGAGAAGGAAGAACTCGATCTCGGGGTGCACGTAGCAGGAGAAGCCGAGGTCGCTGGCCTTGGACAGCTGGCGACGCAGCACGTGCCGGGAGTCCGCCCATGACGGCGAACCGTCCGGCATCGTGATGTCGCAGAACATCCGCGCCGAGTGGTGGTCGCCGGCGCTGGACGTCCACGGCAGCACCTGGAACGTCGACGGATCGGGCCGCGCGACCATGTCGGCCTCCGAGACGCGGGCGAAGCCCTCGATCGCCGACCCGTCGAAGCCGATGCCCTCCTCGAATGCGCCCTCCAGTTCGGCGGGCGCGATGGCGACGGATTTGCAGGTATCCGAGCACGTCGGTGAACCACAACCGGACGAAGCGGATATCGCGTTCCTCCAGCGTGCGCAGCACGAATTCCTTCTGCCGGTCCATGTCCGCAGCGTATGCACCGGCTGTTAATTCTGTGTTACACGGCGACTGCGATCACCCTCCGCGGGCAGGCGCGCTCAGGCGTCGAGTTCGTAGCTCAGCCAGGTCGACTTCGCCGCGCCGATTCCGTCGTAAAGCCGTTGCGCCGTGGCGTTGTCCGGCGCCGTCTCCCACACCAGTTTCTCGGCGCCGCGCTCGCGGCACAGTTGCGAGACCGCGCTCGATCAACGCCCGCCCGGTACCCGTACCCGCGAGCCGCCGACTCCACGTACAGGTCGTTGAGCACTCCCACCCGAGCGGCGTACAAGGTCTGCCATGCTCCAGTAGATCGTCGCGAATCCCAACGGCGTCCGTCCCGCCGCGCGATCAGCTGCACCCCCTCGTCGGGATTCTCGATCAGCGCGGTCGCCAGCGCCAGCAGGCGGTCATCGGGCGGGTCCACGCGATAGAAATCGCAGTAGGCCCGCATCATCGGCATCAGCTCCGGCAGGTCCGAAACGGCGACCGGTGTCGATGTTCAGCTCGCATCGGGTGTCCGGCGGTGGCACTGTGACGTCGATCAGGTAGCGGCCGCGATGTCGTCGACGCACCGTCGCCCTGGAACGCCGACGGTGTGCTGGGTGCCGTCGAAGGTGAGCAGCGTGCCGCCGAGTTGGCTGGGCCAGGTCGACGCCCGCCTCGTACGGCGTGGCGGGGTCGTTGGTCGTCGAGATCACCAGGATCGGCGGCAGCCCGTTGACCTTGATCTCGTGCGGCTCGGTCGTCGGCGGCACCGGCCAGAACGCGCAGGTACCCAGTGGCGCGTGTCCGGTGAACTCGCCGTAGCTCATGAACGGCGCCACCTCGCGTGCCCGCCGGTCCTCCTCGACGACCTTCGCGCGGTCGGTGACCGCCGGCTTGTCGACGCAGTTGACCGCCACCCGGACATCGGTCGAGTTGTTGTAGTGGCCCTTCTCGTCGCGGCCCATGTAGAGATCCGCCAGGGCCAGCATCGTGTCGCCCTCGCCGTCCTTGATCTCGGTGAGCGCCTGGGTGAGGTGTCGCCACAGGTTCGGCGAGTACAGCGGCAGAATCGTGCCGACGATCGCGTCGGAGTAGCTCAGCCCGCGCGGATCCCGGGTCTTGAGCGGCGTTTCGACCAGCGGGTCGACCATGTTGCGGTAGACGTCGACGGCCTTGGCGGGATCGGTGCCGAGCGGGCAGTCCGGGTCCTTGGCGGCACAGTCGGCGGCGTAGTCGTTGAACGCCTGTCTGGAATGCGGCGGCCTGGCGGATGTTGGCCTCGATCGGGTCGGCGTTGGGGTCGACGGCCCCGTCGAGGATCATCGCCCGCACCTTGTCCGGATAGGCCTCGGCGTACAACGCCCCGATCCGGGTGCCGTACGAGTAGCCCAGATAGGTCAGCTTCTCGTCGCCGAGGGCGGCGCGCATCGCGTCGAGATCCTTGACGACGTTGGCGGTTCCGACGTTGGCCAGGAACTCCTCGCCCATCTTGTCGACGCAGCGCTGGACGAACTCCTTGGTTTCCTTCTCGATGTGCTCGACGCCCTCCGGGGTGTAGTCGACCTGCGGGTCGGCGCGCAGCCGATCGTTGTCGGCGTCGGAGTTGCACCACACCGCAGGCGTGGAGTTCGCGCACGCCGCGCGGGTCGAAGCCGACCAGGTCGAAGCGTTCGCGGACCGAGTCGGGCAGCGTCCCCACCAGCGTCGCCGCCGCCTCGACGCCCGACTCCCCCGGACCGCCGGGGTTGATGATCAGCGAGCCGATCTTGTCGCCGGTCGCCTTGAACCGGATCATCGCGAGCCGCGCGACCTCGCCGTCGGGCTTGGCGTAGTCCACGGGCACCGACAGCATCCCGCACTCGGCGCCGGCCGGACGCGGGCTCACCGTCGGAGGACGCGGTCTCGCACTCCCCCCACTGGATCGGCGATCCCGGCGGGGGCACGGCGACCACGCCGCGGCCGTCGACCATCTTGGTGCAACCGGCGACCAGCAGCATCAGCGCGGTCACGAGGACGCCGATCTTGAGGCTCATGGCACCACATGCTGCCATGACCACGCATCGGCGCTGGCTAGGCGGCTTCGCGGGCTCATCTGCGTGGCGTCGAGCAACTCGTCGAGGGCGGCCTTGAAGTCGTCGGCCATGTCCCACAGGTCGGGCAGCAACTCCGGGCACGACACGATGCCGACGTCCAGCTTGCCGTTCAGCGACATCACGGTGATGTTCAGCCCCGAGCCGTGGAAGATCGGCCCGAGCGGATACATCGCCTTCACCTCGCAGCCCAGGTAGTACAGCGGCACCTGCGGGCCGGGGACGTTGGAGATGACGAGGTTGTGCACCGGCCTGGCCCCGCTCAGCCGGCTGGCGGCGTAGACCCGCATCGCGACACCGAACACCGCGGGCGCGGCGAACTGCGTCCAGTCCTGCAGCAGCGTCGCGCCGATCGCCGAACTATGTTGTTTGGCAACCGAATTCGCTTCGGCGATGGACTTCAGCCGCTCGGCGGGATCGTCGATCTGGGTCTCCAGCCGGGAGAACATGCCCGACACCTGATTGCGGCCGGGCCGGTCCGACTTGTCGTGCACCGACACCGGCACCATGGCCACCAGCGAGTCTGTCCGGCAGTTCACCGCGGTCGGCCAGGAACTTGCGCAGCACACCGGACACCAGCGCCATCACCACGTCGTTGACCTTGACCCCGAAGTGGTTCTTCACCGTCTTGATGTCCTCGAGGTCGAGCTGGGCGAACGCGACGTTGCGGTGGCCGGTGACGTTGGCGTTGAACGCGGTCTTCGGCGCGGCGAACGGCGCCGCCATGGCGGTGCCCCCTGCGCGCCCGCCGGACGGTGTCCACCACCGTCGACAGCGTCGACGGCAGCGCGTTGACCAGCTTCAGCGGCCGGGTGGCGAACTTGACCGCGCCGGTGACCGCGATCTCCAGCTGAGCTCGCGTCGCCGGGGCCGTCGACCGGGTCCGGCGGCGGCGCATCGGGTTCGGTGCTGCACAGCTGCGACATCAGGTTGGCCCCCGTCACACCGTCGACACCGGCGTGGTGCACCTTGGTCATCACGACGAGGCGGCCGCCCTCGCTGCGGGTCGGTGCCTGCGACGTTCTCGATCACCCACTTCTCCCACAGCGGCCGGCTGCGGTCGAGCGGCAACGACGCGATGTGCCCGCAGATCTCGGCCAACTCGCGACGGCCTCCCGGCGACGGCAGGCCGATGCGGTGCAGGTGCCGGTCGACGTCGAAATCCTTGTCGTCCACCCACACCGGATGGTCGAGGTTGAACCGGCTGTCGGCGAGCTTCTCCCGGAACTGCGGCATCGCCTTGATCCGCAGGCCGAACGCGTCGCGAAACCGGTCGAAGGTGTAGCCGCCGGGCATGGTCGAGGTGTCGAGCTCGAGGATCGAGCACACGTGCAGGGGCTGCTGTGCGGTTTCGAGGTACAGGAAACTGGCGTCGAGTCCGCTGAGCCGTTGCATGTCGCCGATGTTAGGCGCGGCGCGGGCCAGGTGTGAGGAAATCCACTCAACGCGGCTTTTCACTTTCGGCCGCCGCAGTGGCAGACTGGACAAGTCAGACGAACCCGGGGACCCGTATGGGCCTCGAGGATCGACCCGACCAACCCATGAGGGACAACGATGTCTGAGCAGACTGTCTACGGTGCTGCCGAGGCAGACCAAAGCCCGCGCACCAAGGTTCGCACCCTCCACCTGCAGAAGTGGAAGGCCGAGGGCCACAAGTGGGCCATGCTCACGGCCTACGACTACTCCACCGCCCGCATCTTCGACGACGCGGGCATCCCGTGCTCCTGGTCGGCGATTCGGCGGCCAACGTGGTCTACGGCTACGACACCACCGTGCCGGTGACCGTCGACGAGCTCATCCCGCTGGTGCGCGGCGTGGTGCGCGGTGCCCCGCACGCGCTGGTGGTCGCCGACCTGCCGTTCGGCAGCTACGAGGCCGGCCCCGAGCAGGCGCTGGCCACCGCGACCCGGTTCCTGAAGGAGACCGGCGCGCACGCGGTCAAGCTGGAGGGCGGCGAGCGCGTCGCCGATCAGATCGCGACGCTGACGCCGGCCGGCATCCCGGTGATGGCCCACATCGGGTTCACCCCGCAGAGCGTCAACGGGCTGGGCGGCTTCCGGGTCCAGGGCCGCGGCGACGCCGCCGAGCAGACCGTCCACGACGCGATCGCGGTGCAGGAGGCCGGCGCGTTCGCCGTGGTGATGGAGATGGTGCCCGCCGAACTGGCCACCCAGATCACCGGCAAGCTGACCATCCCCACCGTCGGCATCGGCGCCGGACCGAACTGCGACGCGCAGGTGCTGGTGTGGCAGGACATGGCCGGTCTCACCAGCGGCAAGACCGCCAAGTTCGTCAAGCGGTTCGGCGATGTCGGCGGTGAATTGCGCCGCGCCGCAACGCAGTACGCCGACGAGGTGGCCAGCGGGGTGTTCCCCGCCGAGGAGCACTCGTTCTGACGTCTAGGCGAACTCGGGCTTGCGCTTGGCCATGAAGGCGTCGACGCCTTCGCGGCCGTCGGCGGAGTCGGCGCGGTCGGCGATCAGCCGGCCTTCGAGTTCCATCTGCTCCTCGAGGCCGTTGGCGAACGTGCGCGAGCAGCAGCGACTTGACGCCGCCGTTGGATCCGCTTGCGGTGGCTGCCATTTGGTCGGCCAGCGCATCGGCGCGTGTCGGCCAGTTCGGCGTCGGGCACGACCTCGGTGACCAGGCCCCACTGCGACGCCTCCTGCGCCGACAGGGTCCGGTTGGTCAGCATCAGTTCCTTGGTCCTGGTGATGCCGACCAGCCGCGGCAGGTAGTACGACGAGCTGCCGTCCGGGCTCAGGCCGGCCCTGGTGTAGGCCATCGTGAACGACGCCGACTCCGCGGCCAGCACCAGATCGCCGGTGACCGCGATGGAGAATCCCGCGCCCGCCGCGATGCCGTTGACCGCGGTGATCAGCACGGCGTCCATCCGCGCGAACGTCGAGACGGCGCGATGCAGGTCGTCGGCGACGCCCTTGATGTGGCGCCCGCGGTCGGGCGCCGTCGCGAACGACTTCAGATCGCCTCCGGCGCAGAAGAATCGTCCCGACCCGGTGAGCACGACGACCTTCGTCGCCGCGGTGTCGCAGCGCGCGGCGGCGTCGGCGAGTTCCCGAGTCATGGTGTCGTTCATGCCGTTTGCGGCATCGGGCCGGTTGAGGGTGATCCGGGTGATGGGGCCGGACTGCTCGAAGTTGATGGTCTCGTATTCGGTCACACCCTGGACCTTATCGCCGCGCGCCGCCCGCCAGCGCGCCCCCGGCCAGCTCGTTCACCTGCGTGTGGCAGTCTGTCCACCGCTTGTTAACCATCGGAGAGCCGCGAGAAGGGACACTGCTTGCACCATGGGCAAATCCACTGACCAGGCAGCCTCGAGTACCTGGAGGTCGAGCGCAAGTTCGACGTCGTCGAATCGACTGTCTCACCGTCGTTCGACGGCCTGTCGTCGGTCGCCCGGGTGGAGCGCTCGCCGTCCCAGCAGCTCGACGCCGTCTACTTCGACACGCCCGACCGCGATCTGGCCGCCCACCACGTCACGCTGCGCAGGCGCACCGGCGGCCCCGACGCCGGCTGGCATCTCAAGCTGCCCGCGGGACCGGACGCCCGCACCGAGGTCCGCGAACCGCTCGGCGACGCGGCCACCGACGACGTGCCGGAGCGCGCTGCGCGACGTCGTGTTGGCCATCGTCCGCGACCGCCCGCTCGCCCCGGTTGCGCGGATCTCGACCAGCCGCACCGTCGACGTGCTCCACGGCGCCGACGGCGCTGCCCTCGCCGAGTTCTGCGACGACCAGGTGACCGCCCAGGCCGATCAGGACGGTCCGCAGCAGCAGTGGCGCGAATGGGAGTTGGAGCTGGCCGAGGGCGGCGACCGCGACCTGCTGGACCGGTTGGCGAACCGGCTGCTCGACGCCGGCGCGGTACCCGGCCGGGCACGGCTCCAAGCTGGCCCGGGTGCTCGAGGCGGCGACCCGAGCCGGACGCCGACCCGAGCCGCCCGACGACCCCGATCCACCGGGCGGTCGCCGAACAGGTCGACGAGCTGCTGGTGTGGGATCGCGCGGTCCGGGCCGACGTCTACGACTCGGTGCACCAGATGCGGGTGACGCACACGCAAGATCCGCAGCCTGCTGCAGTCGTCGGAGGGGGCGTTCGGGATCTCCGACGATGCCTGGATCCTCGACGAGCTGCGGCAGTTGGCCGGCGGTGCTCGGCGTGGCGCGCGACGCCGAGGTGCTGGCCGAGCGGTACGAGCGCGCGCTCGACGAACTGCCCGCCGAGCTGATCCGCGGACCGGTGCGGGAGCGGCTGGTCGACGGTGCGAAGCGGCGCTACGCAGTCGGGGCTGCGGCGGTCGCTGATCGCGATGCGCTCGCAGCGCTACTTCCGGCTGCTCGACGCGCTCGAGGGGCTGGTGGCCGCCGAACCGCCGCCGCCGCAGCCGGGCGAGGACGAACGCGGGCCGGTGACGATCGACTCGGCGTACAAGCGGGTCCGCAAGGCGGCCAAAGCCGCCGCCGACGCCGACGAAGCCGACCAGGACGAGGCGCTGCACCGAATCCGCAAGGGCGCCAAGCGACTTCGCTACACCGCGGCGGCGACGGGTGCCGACAAGGTCGTCCGATCGCGCGAAGACGATCCAGTCGCTGCTTGGCGATCACCAGGACAGCGTGGTCAGCCGCACACACTTGAGCGAGCAGGCCGAGGCCGCGCACGCCGCCGGCGAAGACACCTTCACCTACGGCCTGCTCTATCAGCTCGAGGACGACCTGGCGCGTCGCTCAAGCGACGCAGCTCGACGACGCGCTGAAAAAGCTGCGCAAGTCGGTGCGCAAGGCAGCTGTGACCGCTCAGACGGCCACGTGCACTTCACGCAGGATGCGCCGCAGCTCGTGCATCGCGTCGTGCAGCTGGCACTCGCACGACATGTTCGGAGGTATCGACCTCGGCGGCGATCTGCGCGGTCGTGCGCTTCAGGTAGTACGCCCGATAGATCATGGCGCGGTGCGGATTCGACAGCTTCGCCATGGCCTGTCGGATCATCGTGCGGTCGGTCATGGCGAGAGCACCGCGTGCATGTCGAGCACCGACGGGTTGTCGACGAGATAGGTGAGGATGTGGTCGTGCGCCGTTCGCCAAGTGCTCGCGGGTGAGACGCGCGGTCAGTGGCGGCGTCCCCGCGTTCGACAGCGGCGAGGATCGTCGTCGTGCTCTGTCTCGATGTGTCCGGTCCTGGCCGATCACCTCGAGATGCAGGTAGACGTAGCGGTCGGTCAGACGTCGCAATTGCTCGATGAGTTCGATCGTGCGCGGGCGGTTGGCCCGCCGGTAGACGGCGGCGTGGAACTCGGTGTTGGCCGCCAGCCATGTTCGGGCATCGACGGTGTTCGCGCCATGATCGCCATCTGCTTGCGCATGTAGAGGATGTCGGCGCGGCCGACGTTCGGGACGCGCGATCTGGGTGGCCATCGGCTCGATCGCCTCGCGCAGGTCGTACAGCTCCTGCAGCTCTTCGACCGACATGCGGGTGACCACCGCGGTGGCGTTCGACAGCGGCTGCGACCAGCCTTCACCGGCGAGGATCGCCAGCGCGTCGCGCACCGGGATCCGGCTGACGCCGAACCGTTCGGCGAGACCGACCTGGGCGAGCTTCGAACCGGGCGCGATATCGCCGTGCAGGATCTCAGTCACGCAGCTGCGAGGCGATCCGCGCCGCCGCGCTTTCGGATGCCATCGCGCCTCCTGTCTACGATCTCTGCAATTCCTGTATACAGACGTCTGGCCTGTGAGGAGGCATGGAGAACGGATGAGTTGGCCTGTAAGCCGGATTCTGTTCCTCGCCGCCGCGAATCATCGCGGCGGCGAGGCGGCGACCATCCATCTGGACACACCGTTGCCGGGTGCCTCGAGCGGCCTACCCGCAGGCTCGGGCGAGCAGCCCTCAAGCGCCTGCGCGACCGCACCAGGTGCGGCCTTCTTGGCCTTGCTTCGGGTGGGGTTTGCCTAGCCATTCCGGTCACCCGGAATGCTGGTGCGCTCTTACCGCACCGTTTCACCCTTACCACCGCGAGGGTGGCGGTCTGTTTTCTGTGGCACTGTCCCGCGAGTCACCTCGGATTGCCGTTAGCAATCACCCTGCTCTGTGAAGTCCGGACTTTCCTCGAATCACCTTAGTGGTGATCCGCGGCCGCCCAGCCAACTCATCCGCCCAATAAACTTAGCTCATGCCGCAGGTGCCCCCGGCCCGCTATCTGCTGCGGGCCAAGGATCTGGTCGACGCCCGCTATGCGGAGGCGATCACGGTCGACGATCTGGCCGCCGCGGCGGGGCTGTCGCGGGCGCATTTCAGCCGGATGTTCACCCGCACGTTCGGCGAATCGCCACGGGCCTATCTGCAAACGCGGCGGCTGGAGCGTGCGGCGTCGCTGCTGCGCCACACCGACCGCTCGGTCGCCGATATCTGCGTGATGGTCGGCCTGCAGAGCGTCGGCTCGTTCACCACCAGCTTCGCCCGCGTGTACGGGATGCCGCCGGCCGCCTACCGGGCCAGCATGCCGCCCGCAGCGATCTACGCACGGGTGCCGAGTTGCATCCTGGCGCGCGACACCCGCCCGCCCGCCGACAGCCGGTTCCAAGACAGCACATGGGGAGAAGACGAGGCGGCGCGCCGACCGTAGCGTCGTGCCCATGATGAAAATCGGCAGCGCCCACCTGTGGGTCCATGATCAAGAAGTCGCACTGAAGTTCTGGACCGAGAAGGTCGGCATGGAAGTGCGAGAAGATGTGTCGTTCCCGGAGGAGATGGGCGACTTCCGCTGGCTTACAGTCGGGCCGCCGGGACAGGACGACGTCAACCTGGTGCTGA
Organism: uncultured Actinomycetota bacterium; assembly: GCA_963720345.1. Lineage (GTDB taxonomy): Bacteria > Actinomycetota > Actinomycetes > Mycobacteriales > Mycobacteriaceae > Mycobacterium. Next base: position 183,086 of record CAVRFN010000049.1, on the reverse strand, counting down.
TGGCCGTGCCGGGCGAACCGGTGATGGACGAGGCCACCCAGCAAGCAGGTGCTGGACCTCACCGCGAAGGGCTTCGCGGGCACGGTGTTCCTCATCACCGACGACATCCAGAGCGCGTACGAGGAGATGACTGCCCGCGGCGTCGAGTTCACCGAGCCGCCGAACCAGATGCCGTACGGCATCGACTCCGGTTTCCGCGATCCGTCCGGCAACAGTGTGCGACTGACCCAACTGGCGCGCAGTCCTAGCCCAATACTGGGTAGGTGCGAACCTCCACCGCCGCGCTGAGCTCGGCCGCATTCTTCGTCGTCGCCCCGGGCACCTTCGTCGGGCTGGGCCCGTGGCTGATCACCCATTGGGAGATCCCCGGGTCCAGTCCGCCGTTGCGGGTGGTGCTGGGTGTGGTGTTCATCGTGCGTCGGGCCTGATCCCGCCGGTGCACGCGTTCATCCAGTTCGTCAAGGCAGGCGGAACGCCGATGCCCGTCGCGCCGACCGAGCGGCTGGTCGTCACGGGTTTCAACCGCTTCGTCCGCAACCCGATGTACGTCGGGCTGCTCACCGCGATCCTCGGCCAGGCCCTGCTCTTCGACAGCCTGTGGCTGGTGCTCTACGCCGTCATCGGGTGGATCGTCACGGCGTCGTTCGTGCACTGGTACGAAGAACCCACGCTGGTTCGCACCTACGGCGAGCAGTACGAGGAGTACCGCCGCAATGTGCCCGCGTGGACGCCGCGGCTGACGCCGTGGCGCGGGCCCAGTGTGCGATCAGATCGCGAATCCGCCTGAATACAGGCCAGATCGCGATCTCACCGATTGCGGTACACAGACTGCTTGCGTCGGACCCGCCCACCCACTGTGACGTGTGCCAACCTATGCGCGACATTTTCGCTGAAGTACTACCAGCACAACGAGGTTCAACGACTTTGTCGCTCATAGCTTGGCGCTTTGATCGTCTCTCGTCGCACTAGATACTCCCGGCATACCGCTCATTCCGCCGCCCATCGGCGTGGGCGCCATCGGCGGCGGCGCGATCGGTGCGATCGGAGCCATCGGCGGCGGCGCGATCGGAGCCATCGGCGGCGGCGCTATCGGAGCCATCGGAGCCATCGGTGGCGGCGCTATCGGTGGAGGCGCGATCGGCGCCATGGGTGGCGGGGCGACCGGCGGAGGCGCGACCGGCGGAGGTGGTGGCGGAGGAAGAAGCGGAGGCGACGGCGGCGGTGGTGGCGCGGGTGGTCCGACACATGGCCCGCCGGCGTTTATCTCGCACGGCGGCGGCTTGGGTCCGACACACGTCGGGTCATTTGGCTGGATGGCACATTCCGGGTCCGCGCTGGGGAGGCCATACGGGCCGCCCATGCACTGGGCCACATAGGGCTCCGCGATGCACCTGGGATCCTCCGGGCCGGTGGGCTCTGAACTCTGGGCGCTCGCCGCAATGGTCGAACCCAATGCCGCGATAACGGCGAAGGCTATGGCCATCACTATTCGGATCGTTGCGCTACGCATCACCGAGAATCGTCGCATGCTTGTTTGCCATCAATCCCCGAAACGGTCAATCTCTCATCCAAAAGCACAGCGCCAGCCGATATTTGACGTACTCGTCAGCAATTGTGAGTTAGCTCAGAAATCCGATCTCACATCCGGCCGGTCCTGAACGTCTACGGGGTATGAACACCCGACACTGCGTCATCGACAGCCCACTCGGCGAGCTCACCGTCGTCGCCGAGGGCAGCGCACTCACCGGCGTCTACTTCCGGCACCACTGGCGTCGGCCGCAGGAGACCACCTTCGGCCCGCGGGTCGACGCACAGTCCGACGTCGTGCTGACCGAGGCGAGCGTCCAACTCACCGACTACCTCGCCGGCGACCGCGCCGAATTCGACCTGCCTGCGAACCCACACGGCGACCAATTGCAGCAGCGCATCTGGGCAATGCTGACCGCCATCCCCTACGGCGGCACCGTCACCTACGGAGAACTCGCCACCGCACTCGCCGACGGAACGACGGCGCAGCAGGTCGGCCAGGCCGTCGGCCGCAATCCGCTGTGCATCGTCATCCCGTGCCATCGTGTGGTCGGGAGCAACGGTCAACTGACCGGCTACGCGGGCGGGCTCAAGCGCAAGCAGTTCCTGCTCGACCTCGAGGAACCCGCCGACGTGAAGGCGGCGAGGCTGTTCTGATGTCAGGTTGGCAGAATCGCGTCGACTCGGGCGACTGGGACGCAATCACCGCTGAGCTCAACGATTTCGGAGGTGCGATGCTGCCCCGGCTGCTCACCGACGACGAGGCCGAGGCGATCCAGCGGCTCTACTCCGCCGATCGCATGTTCCGTGCCACCATCGATATGCGCAGATACCGCTTCGGCGAAGGTGAGTACCGATACTTTCACCAGCCCTACCCCGAGCCGATCGAAGCGCTCAAGCAGTCGCTGTACCCCCGGCTGCTGCCCATCGCGCGGGACTGGTGGACCAAGCTCGGCAGGGAGTGCCCGTGGCCCGACACCCTCGACGAGTGGCTGGACATGTGTCACGTGGCGGGTCAGAAGAAATCGACCGCGATACTGCTGAAGTACGGCGCCGGCGATTGGAACGCACTCCATCGAGATCTCTACGGCGAGTTGGTATTCCCGCTGCAGGTCGTCATCAACCTGAGCGAGCCGAATGTCGACCACACCGGCGGTGAATTCCTGCTCGTCGAACAACGGCCCCGGGCCCAGTCCCGCGGCACGTCAAACCAACTGCCACGAGGACATGGATTCGTGTTCACCACCCGCGAGCGGCCGGTGCGATCGGCACGCGGCTGGTCGGCGTCGCCGGTACGCCACGGCGTTTCCGCGGTCCGCTCGGGCCAGCGGTTCACACTCGGCCTGGTCTTCCACGATGCAACGTGAAACATGGCCCGCTACACACTGATCGGGCCGCGCGGCACGCCGTATGCATCCTCGTTGCCGGGCACCCTGGGCGGGCACCGCGCGACACGGATCTACGGTCTGCTCGATTGTCGGTCGGCACGGCGTGCAATCGACAACGGCGGCTACGTGAGTCAGCGAGTCTTCTTCGCCGACGAACCGACCGCGCTTGCGGCCGGCTACCGGCCGTGCGCGCGCTGCCTGCCCGGCCGCTACCGCAAGTGGAAAGCTAGTGCCGCCGTAGCACGATCACGTTGTCGGTAAGCGATCCGGTTTCACCGTCTGGCCCCGTCGCCTCTCTTTCGACCGAGCCGACCCGCACTCGTTCCCATTCCTCCTCGGGAAGATTCAGCGCCGCGACGACTTCGTCGGCGCTGGGAAACTCGTGGTCCTGGTGCAGTTTCGATGCCCACGGCGGAGCCCCACCGTGGTCGACGATCAGCAGCACCCCGCCGGGCCGGATCGCTTCGGCGGCTCGCGTGAAGATCCGCGTCCGGTCGAGCGGGAAGGTGGAGTGCAGGAACTGAGCAGAAACGAGATCGAAGACTCCGTCCGGGAACCCCTCGGACAGGTCGTGCGCCTGGAACTCGATCCGGTCCCCCACCCCACGCGCGTCGGCATCCTCCGCCGCACGCTTCAGCGCGGTTTCGGAGAGGTCGACCGCGACGACCTGCCATCCGTGCTCGGCCAGCCACATCGCGTCGCCGCCCTCGCCGCACCCGATGTCGAGCGCGGTGCCTGGCTTCAGCGGTTCGACGATCTCGGCGAAAATGGCGTTGGCTCGCCCGCTCCACACCCGGTCGTTCGTAACGCTGCTCCCAGTACTCCTTGGCATCAGGCGTTGACATGTTGTCTCCCTTCAGGAACGGCAAGACCATACTCTTCGGCCATCAGGCTCTGCACCACTGCGGCGGCTGCGTGTGAACCGCTCGCGATCGCCGCCGCCACCTGTGGCATCTGCGCGCAGAGGTCGCCTGCGGCGAATACCCCGGGTGCCGTCGTCCGGTAAAAGCCATCCACCGCGATCGGATTCTCGGCGACCGGAGTCGGCTCGGCGGGATCAGCCCCCAATTGCTCGGCCAACGGCGACCGCTGATGAAGCGTGGTGGCCACGAGCATGCCTGTGCGCGGCAGCAGGTTTCCGTCGCCGAACACGACAGCGGTCAGTTCTCCGTTCTCGGAGGCGAGTTCGACCACGCTTCGCTCGTCGACGGCGATATCCGCCGCAGCCAGTCGGGCACGGTCGTCGTCCTCCAAGTCGTCGGGTCCGTCAGTCAACACGACGATGTCATCGCTCCAGCCCCGCAACAGCAGTGCCGTATGCACTGCACGCTGACCCCGCGCCAGTACGGCCAGTGGTTGGTCCCGCATCTCCCATCCGTGACAGAACGGGCAATGGAACGCCGATCCGCCCCACAGCTGGTCCAGCCCGGGCAGCTCCGGCGGCCGATAGTCCATTCCTGTAGCCAGCAGCACTCGCCGCGTGCGCTCGCGCCTGCCGTCGGCGAGTTCGAGGACGAATTCACCCTCCAGCCGTTCGCCTGCCACCACCTCGCCGGTGCGCACCTCCACGCTCGGATACACCGAGAGCTCACGGCGTCCGATGGCGTAGAGCTCGGCCGGGCTGCGGCCGTCGTGTCCGAGGAGGCCGCCGATGCCGTGAGCAGCCAGATTGCTCTGTGCTCCGGCGTCGACCAGCAGCGTGTTCCGCCGCGCGCGGCCCAGCACCAGTCCCGCGCTCAGGCCGGCCGCACCGCCTCCGACGATGATGCAGTCCCACAAGTTGTCCATGCCTCCACCTTGCAGGCACCATGCCGAAAGTGCCAAGCTTACTTGCCATGCAGGCAAATGACGAGGACAGCGTCGATCAGCGGGTGCGCCGGCGGCTCCGTGACCTGCGCATGCAGCGTGGTCTCACACTGGAAGAGGTCGCGGGCCGGTCGAGCATCGATGTGTCGACACTGAGTCGCCTCGAGTCCGGTAAGCGACGGCTGGCACTCGACCATCTCCCCCGCCTCGCCGCGGCGCTCTCGGTCAGCACCGACGAACTGCTGCGCGCACCCGAAGCGGAGGATCCGCGCGTGCGGGCAAGCTCGCACACCCGCCACGGAATCACCTACTGGCCGCTGACCCGCCAGGCGGCAGGCGGTTGCACGCGTTCAAGATCCGGATCAGTGCGCGGCGCCGCACGCCGCCCGACGAGCTACCCGTACACGAGGGTCAGGACTGGATGTATGTGCTGTCCGGCCAGCTGCGGCTGATCCTCGGCGACCGCGACTTCACCGTCAAACCCGGTGAGGCCGTTGAGTTCTCGACGTGGACGCCGCACTGGTTCGGTGTGGTCGACGGTCCGGTCGAGGCGATCACGATCTTCGGGGCGCACGGCGAACGGCTGCATCTGCACGGTTAGAGTTGACATGACCGCCGACTCAGACCCGGTCTTGCGCCAGCTCGGCGAGGTGCTTGAGCGAGTTGTCGAGGTGCTGCCGGTCGAACAGCGGGAACCTGATCTCTTCACGAATGGCGGGCGGCACCGCAGACCAGTCATACGTCAGCGTGACCTCCGTCCGGTCGTCGGCGACCGGCTCGAGGTCGTAGCGCCAGATCCAGCCACCGAAGTCGAGGTTGGCGTCGTCAGTGCCTAGACCCGGCAGCCACGCAATCGCGTGCGGCGGCGCAAAGACCTCGACCCGGTTGGCGATTTCGTATTGCATACCTCCGTAGTTCTCGTGGAGCATCGCCATCCGGAATACTTGGCCGACTTCGATCAGCCGCAAAAAAAAAAAAAAAAAAAAAAAAAAAAAAAAAAAAAAAAAAAAAAAAAAAAAAAAAAAAAAAAAAAAAAAAAAAAAAAAAAAAAAAAAAAAAAAAAAAAAAAAAAAAAAAAAAAAAAAAAAAAAAAATCCGTACCTAATCCAGGTAGGCCGTCTGATTCACCAGCCGCACCGACGCCGCGCCGTCGGGATAGAACTCGGCGATCGACAACGACGCGAGGTCGAGGTGCAGCCGGTACAGGATGCTCGGGCCCGCATCGAGCGCCAGCCGCAGCAGCGTCTTGATCGGCGTCACGTGCGACACCACCAGCACCGTCTCGCCGGGATGCTCGGAGATGATCCGCGCCCGCGCCCTGCCGACCCGTTCGGCCGCGGTGTCGAAGCTCTCGCCGCCGGGCGGCGCGACACTGGTGTCGCGCAGCCAGCGCCTGTGCAACTCCGGATCCCGTTCGGCGGCCTCGCCGAACGTCAGCCCCTCCCAGGCGCCGAAGTCGGTTTCGATCAGATCGTCGTCGACGGTGACGTCGAGGCCCAGCGCCTTGGCCGCCGCCGCGGCGGTGTCGTAGGCCCGCTGCAGCGGCGACGTGATGACGGCGGCGATGCCGCCCTTTTCGGCCACGATACTGCGCGGCCGCCTCGGCCTGGCGGCGGCCCAGCTCGGTCAGCGCCGGATTGCCGCGGCCCGAATACCTCCGCTCCACGGACAATTCGGTCTGCCCGTGCCGCAGCAGCAGGAACCGGGTCGGCGCGCCGCGCGCGCCGGTCCAGCCCGCGGGTTGGACGGCTGTTCCGGCTTGGCTTCCGGCCGCGGGCGTCTCCAGTTCGGCGGCGGCGTCCATCGCCTCGTTGGCCAGCCGGTCGGCGTGGCTGTTCTCGGCCCGCGGAATCCACCTGTAGGTGATGCGGTCGAACCGCGTCGACAGCGCGGTGGCCTGCTGATGCAGCGGCGCCAGATCCGGATGCTTGACCCTCCAGCGGCCCGACATCTGCTCCACCACCAGCTTGGAGTCCATGTTGACGTCGACCTCGGAGGCGCCCAGCTTCGCGGCCTCCTCCAAGCCGGCGATCAGCCCGCGTACTCGGCGACGTTGTTGGTGGCGCGGCCGATCGCCTGCTTGCTCTCGGCGAGCACCGTGCTGCGATCGGCCGTCCACACCACCGCGCCGTAGCCCGCAGGCCCCGGGTTGCCGCGCGACCCCCCGTCGGCCTCGACGATGACCTTCACGCGCCGGTCCCCTTGACCCGCAACAGGATTGCCCCGCATTCCGGGCAGCGCAGCACGTCGTCCTCGGCGGCGGCCGAGATCCGCGCCAGCTCGCCGCGGTCGATCTCGATCCGGCAGGCGCCGCACCGGCGGCCCTGCAGCAGCCCGGCCCCGGCGCCGCCGCGGGCCCGCTGGCGCTCGTACAGCGCAACCAGATCCGCGTCCAGCCCGGCGACGAGTTCGTCGCGCCGCGAAAGAGATTGGTGGCGCAGCTGGTCGAGTTCGGCACGCGCCGCGTCGCACGCCTGCTGCGCCTCTGCGAGCTCGTTCTGCAGCTCGTCGATCTTCGCCAGCTCGCCGGCCTGCTCGCTCTGCAGCTCCTCGCGGCGCTCCATCACCTCCAGCAGCGAGTCCTCCAGACGGGACTGCCGGCGTTCCAACGTCTCCAGCTCGTGTTGCAACTCGGTGAGCTGCTTGGCGTCCGCGGCCCCCGCGTCAAGCAGCGACCGGTCACGGTCCTCGCGCTGGCGGACCGCGTCGATCTCGGTTTCGAACTTCGCGACCTGCTCGTCGAGGTCCTCGAGCGCGATCTGCAGCGCGGCCAGCCGGTCGTTGGCCTCGCGGTGCGTCGCCTGGACCTCTTCGAGCCGCTGCTGCTCGGCGAGGTGCTTGGCCCGGTGCTCGATGCGGCCGCAGCTCGGCATCGAGTTCGGCCAGCTCGAGCAACGAACGTTGTTGGACTACTTCAGCTTTCATGTCCTCGTTTCTCTCGACGTTCCATGGATCGGTACGGACCGCCGACACCCGCACCGGCAATGAGTCGCCGAAATGGCCGCGCAGCACGTCGGCCGCCTGCGTGCACCACGGGAATTCGCTGGCCCAGTGCGCGACGTCGACGAGCGCCACCTCGGATGCCCGCCGGTGCTCGTCGGCGGGATGGTGCCGCAGGTCGGCGGTGACGTAGGCCTGCACGTCGGCGCCCGCGACGGCGCCGAGCAGCGAGTCGCCCGCTCCGCCGCACACCGCAACCCGCGACACCGTCGCCTCGGAATCGCCGGAGGCGCGCACCCCCCACGAGGTGCCGGGCAGCGCGTCGTGCACCCGGGAGACGAAGGCCGACAACGACTCCGGCCTCGCCAGCGAGCCGACGCGGCCCAGCCCGACGTCGCCGGGCAGGGGCGCCAGCGCGAAGATGTCGAATGCGGGTTCCTCGTAGGGATGCGCGGCGCGCATCGCGGCGAGCACATGAGCCGCGCAGCCGCGACGGCGCGATCACCTCGACCCGGTCCTCGGACACCTGCTCGACGGTGCCCACGCTGCCGATGGCCGGCGTCGCGCCGTCGTGCGGCAGGAACTGGCCGGTGCCCGTCGCGCTCCAGCTGCAGTGCGAGTAGTCGCCGATCCGCCCGGCGCCCGCGGCGAACATCGCCTCCCGGACGGCGTCGGCGTTTTCGGCGGGGCACGAACACCACCCACTTGTCCAGGTCCGGTCCCGACGACATCGGCGCGAGGACCTCTTCGACGCCAGCCCCAGCGCGTCGGCGAGCGCGTCGGACACTCCCGGCGACGCGGCGTCGGCGTTGGTGTGCGCGGTGAACAACGCCCGCCCGGTACGGATCATCTGGTGGAGCAGCGCGCCCTTGGCGGTGCTGGCGGCGACGGTGTCGACCCCGCGCAGCAGCAGCGGATGATGCGCCAGCAGCAGCCCGCGGTCGGGCACCTCGGCGACGACGGCGGCGGTGGCGTCGACCGCGACCGTCACCGTCTCGACGGTCTCCGACGGGTCGCCGCAGACCAGGCCCACCGAATCCCAGTCCTGCGCCAGCCGCGGCGGGTACGCCGCGTCGAGCACCTCGATGATGTCGGACAGCCGCGCGCTCACCGCATCACCTCGGCCATCGCGTCGACCAGCACCGGCCACTCGGCGCCGCACCGCGGCACGCAGGAACTGGCCGTCCAGTCCGACGAACGTGTCGCACCGTCGCACCGCAATACCCTTGCCGTCCAGGTGTTTTCGCATCAGCTCGGCGTCCGCGACGGCGAACAGCACGAACGGTGCGCATCCGTCGACGACATCGACTCCGATGCTAGTCAGGCCGGCGACCATCTCGGCACGCACCCGGCGCAGCCGCTGCGCGCCGCGCGTCGGCCTCGGCCACCGCCTCCGGCGCGCTGCAGGCGGCGATCGCCTCGAGCTGCAGCGTGCCCAGCGGCCAGTGCGGGCGCCGCGCCGTCATCCGGGCCAGCACCTCGGCGGCGCCGAGCGCATAGCCGACCCGCAGCCCGGCCAGCGACCACGTCTTGGTGAGGCTGCGCAGCACCACCACGTCGGGCAGCGCTTCGGCCGGCCAGCGATTCCGGCCTCGCCGGGGACCGCGTCGGCGAACGCCTCGTCGACCACGACGATCCGGCCCGGCCTGCGCAGCGCGAGGATCTGCTCGCGGGTGTGCAGCACCGAGGTCGGGTTGGTCGGATTGCCGACGACGACGAGGTCGGCCTCGTCGGGCACGACGGCGCCGGTCAGCCCGAACGGCGGGGCCAGCACGACGTGCTGGAACGGCACCCCGGCCGCGGTCAGCGCCGCCTCGGGCTCGGTGAACGACGGCGCGATCAGCGCGGCCAGCCGCGGCCGCAGGTTGGCCAGCAGCGCGAACCCCTCGGCCGCGCCGGCCAGCAGCGCCACCTCGTCGGCGCCGCGCGCCATGCCGGGCGGCCACCGCGGCGCCGCGCGCGACTTCTCGTCGGCCGCGCTCGGGTACCGTGCCGAGGTCGGTCAGCCGGGCAGCCAGCCGGTCGACCAGCCACGACGGCGGTTCGTCGGCGCGGACGTTGACGGCGAAGTCGAGCATGCCGGGACCCGCGGCCTGGTCGCCGTGATAGCGCGCGCCCGCACGAGATTGGCTTGCCACATCACGACAGTAGTGCGCCGTCGGGGACAATGAGTGCGTGACGGCCTGCCCGCAGCTGGTGCTCTTCGACCTCGACGGCACCCTGACCGACTCGGCGCAGGGCATCGTGTCCAGCTTCCGCCACGCGCTCGGCTCGGTCGGCGCCGTCGTTCCCGACGGCGACCTGGCCGGCATGGTCGTCGGCCCGCCGATGCATCACACGCTGCGCGACATGGGCCTCGGCGAGCGCGCCGACGCCGCGATCGCCGCCTATCGCGCCGACTACACCGACCCGCGGCTGGGCGATGAACAGCCTGTTCGACGGCATCCCCGCGCTGCTCGCCGACCTGCGGGCCGCGGGCGTGCGGCTGGCGGTGGCCACCTCCAAGGCGGAGCCGACGGCGCAGCGGATCCTCGCCCACTTCGGCCTGGACGACCATTTCGAGGTCATCGCGGGCGCCAGCCTCGACGGCTCGCGCGCCGCCAAGGCCGACGTGGTCGCGCACGCGCTGGCCCAGCTGGAGCCGCTGCCGGAGCGGGTGCTGATGGTCGGCGACCGTTCCCACGACGTCGAGGGCGCCGCCGAGCACGGCATCGACACCGTGGTGGTCGGCTGGGGTTACGGCGGCGCGGATTTCGACGGCCCCGACCGCGCGCCGCGCGCCCTGCGCACCACGTCTGCCACCGTCGACGATCTGCGCGAGGTGCTGGGTGTCTGACTCAGACCGCTGCACGTCACGTTCGTCTGCTCGGGCAACATCTGCCGGTCGCCGATGGCGGAGAAGATGTTCGCCCACCAGATCAGCGAGCGCGGGCTGGCCGACGCGGTCCGGGTGACCAGCGCGGGCACCGGCGGCTGGCATGCGGGCGACCCCGCCGACCGCCGGGCCAGCCACGTGCTGCGCGCACACGGCTACCCGACCACGCACCGCGCCGCGCAGATCGACGACGACCATCTGGCCGCCGACCTGGTCGTCGCGCTGGGCCGCAACCACGTGCGGATGCTCGCGAGATGGGCGTCCAGGCGGACCGGCTCCGGATGCTGCGGTCCTTCGACCCGCGCTCGGGCGCGCATGCGCTCGACGTCGAGGACCCCTACTACGGCGACCACGACGACTTCGAGGATGTCTTCGCGGTGATCGAGGCGTCGCTGCCCGGCCTGCACGACTGGGTCGACGAGCAGCTCGCCGACCGGGGAATCGCAAGCTGATGCGGCGCTGGGCGTTCCTGCTGCGGCCGCACTGGCTGGCGCTGTTCGTCGTGGTGGTCGCGTTCGCCTACCTGTGCTTCACCGTGCTGGCGCCGTGGCAGCTCGGCAAGAACACCAAGACCTCGCGGGAGAACACCCAGATCTCGAACTCGCTGACCGCCGACCCGGTGCCGGTGACAACGCTTCTGCCGCAACAGGATTCGTCGGCGCCGGACGATCAGTGGCGGCGGGTGACCGCCACCGGCCGCTACCTGCCCGAGGCTCAGGTGCTGGCCCGGCTGCGGGTGGTCGAGGGCGACCCCGCCTTCGAGGTGCTGGTGCCGTTCGCGGTCGACGGCGGGCCGACCGTGCTCGTCGACCGCGGCTATGTGCGCCCCGAGCAGGGCACGCAGGTGCCGCCGATTCGCCGCGCCGCCGACGGGACCGGTGACCATCACCGCGCGGCTGCGTGACTCCGAACCGTCGCCGCCGGGCAAGGAACCGTTCCGCCGACGGCGCGCAGCAGGTGTACTCGATCAACACCGCGCAGATCGCCACGGTCACCGGGGTGCCGCTGGCGGGCTCGTACCTGCAGCTGGTCGAGGACCAGCCCGGCGGCCTCGGCGTGATCGCGCTGCCCCACCTCGACGCCGGCCCGTTCCTGTCCTACGGCATCCAGTGGATCGCGTTCGGCATCATCGCCCCGATCGGGGTGGGCTACTTCGTGTACGCCGAGATCCGGCAGCGCCGCCGGGAGAAGGCCGCCAGCACGCCGCCGGCGCCGGCGCCCGACGCGCCGCTCACCACCGAGGAGAAACTCGCCGACCGCTACGGCCGGCGGCGCTGAGCACCACCGCCAGCATCGCGGCCGCCACCTGCACCGCCCGCGACAACCGCACCGCCCGCGCGAGGTCGGCGACCTCCGGCGGCGGCCGTCGCCGAGGGTCGGACGGATCTCCAGCTGGTGGGCGTACTGGGTCGGCCCGCCGAGCCGCACCCCGAGCGCACCGGCGAACGCCGCCTCCACCACACCGGCGTTGGGGCTGGGATGGCGGGCCGCGTCGCGCCGCCAGGCCCGCACCGCGTCCGCGCGGCGACCCGCCGACCACCGGCGCGCACACGGCCACCAGCACCGCCGTGACCCGGGCGGCGACGAAGTTGGCACGTCGTCGAATCGCGCTGCGGCCCAGCCGAATCGGGCATAGCGCGGCGAGCGGTGGCCGATCATCGCGTCCAGCGTGTTGGCGCCGCGGTACACCAGCACCGCGGGCACCCCGCCGACCGCGCCCCACAGCAGCGGCGCCACCTGTGCGTCGGAGGTGTTCTCGGCGACCGATTCCACCGCGGCGCGGGTCAGCCCGCCGCGTCGAGGGCGGCCGGGTCGCGCCCGCACAGCGACGGCAGCAGCCGCCGGGCGCCGTCGATGTCGCCCGCCGCCGAGCAGGGCCGCCATCCGGTCGCCGGTGCGCGCCAGCGACGTCCCGCCCAGCGCGACGAACGTCGCCGCCGCCGTGGCCGCCACCGTGCCCGCCTGTCCCGCTGCGCCCGGCCACCCGCTCGCGAGCACGCCCGCCGCGCCGAGCGCACCGAGCAGAGCGCCGGTGTGCAGCACGCCGGCGCGGCGGGTGTCGGCGTAGCTCAGCCGCTCCAAAGCCGCTGCGCCGCTGCCGAACAGCGCGACCGGATGCCCCCGCCGGGGATCGCCGAACAGCAGGTCGGCGAGGCAGCCGGCCGCGATGCCGGCGACCCGGCCGCGGCGACGTGGCGCAAACACCCCGGCAGCGTCTCACAAGGTGATGTACTCGGACTCATGAGGCTGTCAGTCCCCTCGCTCAATCATGTCGCCGTCACCGTGCGCGACATCGCGGTCAGCGGACCGTGGTACCGCGCGCTGATCGGTGCCGACCCGGTACTCGACGAGCACACCGAAGCCGGTTTCCGGCACGTGGTGTGGGCGCTCGACGGCGGAACGCTGTTCGGCATCCACCAGCATGACCGCGATATCGCGGCCGACGAGTTCACCGAGTTCCACGCCGGACTGGACCATGTCGGATTCGGTTGCGCCGACCGTGCCGCGCTCGTGGCGTGGCAGGAGCGCCTCGACGAGCTCGGCGTCGCGCACGGCGGCATCGTCGACGCCCATTACGGCTCGGGCCTGAGCTTCCGGGACCCCGACGGCGTCGCGCTGGAATTCTTCGCCCCACCTAGCTGAGCATGGGCGAAATGGAGTAGTCGACTACTTGCCTTATCGCGCCTCCGCCGAGCGACGATAGCGAGATGGCGAGTGATCCGTTCCAAATGGTCCTCATACACCACGCATTTCGCGCGCAGTTCGGTGCTCTACCCGGACTGATCGGCGCCGTCGCCGCCAACGACACCGTACGTTCTGAGCGCGTCGGAACTCATCTCGGGAACATGATCGACGTGCTGCATCACCATCACGCCGCTGAGGACGAGGTGCTCTGGCCACGGCTGCTCGAGCGAGTACCGGGTCATGAGACGGATGTCCATCAGGCCGCAGACGAGCACGACGACGTGTCGGCCGCGATAGGCAGACTCCAATTGCTGCGAGAGGCGTGGATGGACTCAGCGGACCCAGTGCTGACCCCAACAGCTTGTCGCGGCCGTCGAAGAAATGTCGGGCAAGCTGTACGACATCTCGCCAACGAAGAGGAAGTCGTCGTGCCACTCATCGCGCAGTGGATCACCCCTGACGAATGGCAGATGTTCATCGACCGCGGCGGGGCGTACGTCAAGCCCGCCAATCTCCGGTTCGCGCTTGCATTCGCGGGCTTCATACTCACCGAATCGACTCCTGAGCAGCGACGGCAGTTCATCGCATCCATGCCGTTCGTACCCAGACTTCTGCTGAAGCGCTTGGGCGGCCGAGCGCTGACCTCGTACCGGTCGAAGGTGTACGGCGCCGACGCCGCCTAGCTGAGGTCGACGACGGTGCCCGCCGCCGGGTCGACCTTCCCGTCGAGCAGTTCGAGGTAGGCCCGCTGGATGTCGTCCTGGCTCGAGATGCGCTCGACGCGAAGCCAATCCGACGCCCACTGCGCGAACGGCGCCCACGCCTCGGCGACGTTCTGGTCGAGCTTCGCGGTGCCCCAGTCGGCGCCGCGCTTCTTGATCCGGTCCGGGGCGAAGAAGAAGACGGGGCTCGGCCCCTGCGAGTTCGCCTGCCCCCTGCGCCATCTGGGTCCAGTGGGTCATGCCGACGGCGGCGCTGTGGGCAAGGCGGTCGCCGTAGTGGGCGTGGACGTCGGTGCGGACCGCGCCGTCACCCGAAATGTCAACGTAGACGGCACGTTCCCCGGGAAGCTGCGGAGACCGAGTCGTACAGATGCACCGAGTCGTAGATGTCCAGTCCCTCGACGAACTCGCGGTTGCCCGCGGAGGTCAGCCCCACGACGTCGATGCCCTCGCGCTTGGCGAGCAGGTAGGCGGCGATGATCGCCGTCTTCGACGAGGCGCTGGAGATCACGATCGTGTCCGCGCCGAAGAAATCCTCGTCGGCGAGGAAGTCGTCGATCAGAAACGACGTGAAGAACAGCGGGAAGAACAGGATGTGCTCGGCCTCGCGGTCGGCCGAATAGACGGGGTCGGTCTCGACGTCGCGGTAGCCCTGATAGGCCGACGGCAGGTTGGCCCGGTGCGCGGCGGCGTCGACGAACCCCTTTTCGTCGATGCGGTCAGGGGACGACCACCAGGTGGCTGGCGCACGGCAGGTAGCCGTAGACGCGCAGGCCCTGCGGCAGCCCAGAGTGCCGGGACTCCTCGACGTGGGCGTAACCCCAGACGTTCAACTTCCCCCAGCCCGGGTCCGAGGCCGGGAAGAAGTCCCAGTAGTTCATCGCGTCACCGAACACGGCGTAGGTGATGTTGTTCGAGGTCAGCCCGAAGGACTCGATCCGAAGCAGCGCCTCGCCCGTCTGCCGGCGACGGCGGATCGCCGGTGACGAAGCGGCTGTCGTGCAGGTCCTTGCGGTTCAACTCGAAGTCCACGCGGCCCACGGTATGCGCTACCAGTTGCTCGGCGAGTAGTCCTTCAGGAAGCAGCCGTACAGATCCTCGCCGGCCTCGCCGCGCACGATCGGGTCGTACACGCGGGCGGCACCGTCGACGAGGTCGAGCGGGGCGTGGAAGCCCTCCTCGGCGAGCCGCATCTTGGTCGGGTGCGGACGCTCGTCGGTGATCCAGCCGGTGTCGACGGCGGTCATGAGGATGCCGTCCTGCTCGAGCATCTCGCCCGCGCTGGTGCGGGTGAGCATGTTCAGCGCGGCCTTCGCCATGTTGGTGTGCGGGTGCCCGGGACCCTTGTAGGCGCGGCTGAACTGACCCTCCATCGCCGACACGTTGACGACGTACTTGCGGCGGGCGGGCGACGCGGCCATCGCCGGGCGCAGCCGGCTGACCAGGATGAACGGCGCGGTCTGGTTGCACAGCTGCACCTCGAGCAGCTCCATCGCGTCGACCTCGTGCACGCGTTGGGTCCAACTGTTCACCGAGGCGGTGTCGGGCAGCAGCCCGCCCGCGTCGATGGCGGTGCCCGCGGCGATCCGCTCCGGGCGAGGCGCTGCGCGCGGTCAGGGCCAGCTCCGTGACCGCGTGCGGCGTCTGGTGCTCGGCGAGGCTTCCCGCGAGTGCCGCCGGGTGGGCGTCGCTGACGTGGTCGAACGTGATCACGTCCACGAGCTCCGGCGGCGGGGTGCGCTCCGCCTCGACGAGCGCCGCAGTAGGAGCCGGGCGCGCGGCGCACCGTCTGCGCGGCGTTGTTGATCAGGATGTCCAGCGGGCCCTGCGCGGCGACGGTGTCGGCGAGCGCGACGACCTGGGCCGGGTCGCGCAGGTCGATGCCGACGACGCGCAGCCGGTGCAGCCAGTCGGCGCTGTCGGGCATCGCGGCGAAGCGGCGCACGGCGTCGTTCGGGAAGCGGGTGGTGATCGTCGTGTGCGCGCCGTCGCGGAGCAGCCGCAGCGCGATGTACATGCCGATCTTGGCGCGGCCGCCGGTGAGCAGGGCGCGGCGGCCGGTCGAGGTCGGTGCGGGCGTCGCGCTTGGCCCGGTTGAGCGCGGCGCAGTCCGGACAGAGCTGGTGGTAGAACGCGTCGACCACGGTGTAGTGGTTCTTGCACATGTAGCAGGCCCGCGAGCGCAGCAGCGTGCCCGCGGTGGCCCCGACCGCGGTGGACACCAGCGGCAGGCCCTGCGTCTCGTCGTCGATGCGGCCGGGCGCGCCGGTGGCGGTGGCGGCGATGACGGCCCGGTCGGCGGCCGCGATCGCATCCCGCTTGGCGTGGCGGCGGGCCTGCTTCACCGACTTGAAGATGCCTGCGGTGGCCCGGCGCACCGCGACGGCATCGGGGTGCTCAGGAGGCAGCGACTTCGATATCGGACAGCACCTGCAGGCACGTGCTGAGTTTCTCCGGATCGATCGCGGTCACGCACGGAAGAGTACTGGTGGACTGGCTGCCGACAGAAACGCGCGATTACCGATGAGTGGGCGCGGACGGTATCGAACCGCCGACCGCTGGTGTGTAAAACCAGAGCTCTACCACTGAGCTACGCGCCCTCGCCAGGGCAAATTACACGCCGACGACGTGCGACAGGAAATCCGTCAGTCCGGTCCGCAGCGCCGCCAGCGCCTCGGTCCACACCGCCTGGTCGCGCGGCTCCCCCGGCTGCTTCATCTCGGCGAACCGGACGATCCCGGTGCGGTCCACCACGAAAGTCCCGCGGTTGGCGAATCCGGCGTCGTCGTTGAACACGCCGTAGGCCTGCGCCACCGCGCCGTGCGGCCAGAAGTCCGACAGCACCGGGAACAGGAAGCCGCTCTGCGGTGGCCCAGACCTTGTGGGTCGGCGGCGGTCCGACCGAGATCGCCAGCGTCGCGGTGTCGTCGTTCTCGAAGTCCGGCAGATGGTCGCGGATCTCGTCGAGCTCGCCCTGACAGATCCCGGTGAACGCCAGCGGGAAGAACACCAGCAGCACGTTCTTGGCGCCCCGGAAGTCGCTCAAGCGTGACCGGCTGGCCGTTCTGGTCCTTCAGGGTGAAGTCCGGCGCCTCGGTTCCGACGTCGATCAACGCCGTCTCTTCATCGCGCAAGCGCTCATCTGCCTGCCGGCGGCTTTCGATTTCGGCTGCACCAGCCGACTGGCGATCCAGTCGCCGAGGTTGGCCGACGAGGTCTGCATCAGCCCCGCTGTCGGCGCCGACTCGGCGATCTCCGCGGGCTGCACGTGCCCCGGCTTGCCGGTCTTGGGGGTGACCACCCAGATCACGCCGTCGTCGGCCAGGGGCGTGATGGCGTCCATCAGGCGGTCGACGAGATCGCCGTCGTCGTCGCGCCACCACAACAGCACGACGTCGATCACCTCGTCGGCGTCTTCGTCGAGCAGCTCGCCACCGCACGCGTCCTCGATGTCGGCCCGGATGTCGTCGTCGGTGTCCTCGTCCCAGCCCAACTCCTGCACAACCTGATCTTTTTGGATGCCCAGTCTGTGGGCGTAGTTCGGGGCGTCGTCCGCCGCGACCACCGTCGGTCCTCCTTCAGCCAGCTCGACGCATTGTGCGTCCAGCCCTATCGTCGCACGACCAGGTGCTCGCAGCCACCCACTGGCGGCCAGGTTTGGTCGATCTGAGTCAATATGCCGCGTCGCAGAGATTCAGCGCGGTGGTCTTCGTGTCGTTCAGCCGGGTGATCGCGGCGTTGAATTCGTCGGGCCGTAATTGCCCGCGATCGCCACTGCCACGCCCCGTGCGGCGTCGACCCAGGCGTTCATCGCGTCCTTCAGCTCCGGCGTCAGCGGATCGGACACGCTGCGGGCGACCAGGTCGGCGCTGTGGTTGAGCGCGTCGATCGCCGGACCCGCCTTGGCGTCGGCGTCGGCAGCGCTCTGGTTGAAGGCGTCGACGTAGGCGTTGACGGCGGTGATCGCGTCCACGCTGCTGGTGCTCAGCGATTCACACGAGGTGTGCACCGCCTCCTTGGTGAGCGACTCCTGCCGCTCGGACTCGCGCGCACTCGAGCTGGCGGCCGACTCCTCGATCGACGCCGACACCGACGCCCTGTAGACGGGCGCATCGGCGGCGTCGACCGATGCCGTGCCCTCGGTGACGTTGCTGCAGCCGACGATGATCATCGCCGTGGCGGCCAAACTGCCGACCACGAGAGCGGCGATCCGCAGGCGTCTCGGACACAGCCAACCGGTCAGCACGGTCTGCAGACGTTACCGGGTCCGATCCGCGATCGCGGGTTCATTCCAGTCGGCACCCCCACCGGTGCATGTGGGGCAGGATTGGAGAAGGATGGAGAGGTGGTCAGGGCGGAAAACATCCGCGCCGATCACCAGAGCACGTATACCGCCTAACAAGGAGCGGAAGTTGACCACCGAGTTCGCGCGCCAGGACCTGGCCCAAAACTCCAGCAGTGCAGCCGAACCCGACCGGGTCCGGGTGATCCGCGAAGGTGTCGCATCGTATCTGCCCGACATCGACACCGAAGAGACCAGCGAATGGCTGGAATCGTTCGACGAGCTGCTGGAGCGCTCCGGGCCCGCCCGCGCCCGCTATCTGATGTTGCGGCTGCTGGAACGTGCCGGCGAGCAGCGGGTGGCCATCCCCGCGCTGACGTCCACCGACTACGTGAACACCATCCCGACCGAACTGGAGCCGTGGTTCCCCGGCGACGAGGACGTCGAACGCCGCTACCGGGCCTGGATCCGGTGGAACGCCGCGATCATGGTGCACCGCGCGCAGCGCCCGGGAGTCGGTGTCGGCGGCCATATTTCGACGTATGCGTCGTCCGCGGCGCTCTACGAGGTCGGGTTCAACCACTTCTTCCGCGGCAAGTCGCACCCCGGCGGCGGCGACCAGATCTTCATCCAGGGCCACGCCTCGCCCGGCATCTACGCGCGCGCGTTCCTCGAGGGCCGGCTGACCGCCGACCAGCTCGATGGCTTCCGGCAGGAGCACAGCCACCCCGGCGGCGGCCTGCCGTCGTACCCGCACCCGCGCCTGATGCCGGACTTCTGGGAGTTCCCCACGGTGTCGATGGGCCTGGGCCCGATGAACGCGATCTATCAGGCCCGGTTCAACCACTACCTGGGCGACCGCGGCATCAAGGACACCTCCGACCAGCATGTGTGGGCGTTCCTCGGCGACGGCGAGATGGACGAGCCGGAGAGCCGCGGCCTGATCCAGGTGGCGGCCAACGAGGCGCTGGACAACCTGACGTTCGTCATCAACTGCAACCTGCAGCGCCTCGACGGGCCGGTGCGCGGCAACGGCAAGATCATCCAGGAGCTGGAGTCGTTCTTCCGCGGCGCCGGCTGGAACGTCATCAAGGTGGTGTGGGGCCGCGAATGGGACGCCCTGCTGCACGCCGACCGCGACGGCGCGCTGGTGAACCTGATGAACACCACGCCCGACGGTGACTACCAGACCTACAAGGCCAACGACGGCGCCTACGTCCGCGACCACTTCTTCGGCCGCGACCCGCGCACCAAGGCGCTGGTCGAGCCGATGACCGACGCCGAGATCTGGAACCTCAAGCGCGGCGGCCACGACTACCGCAAGGTCTACGCCGCCTACCGTGCGGCGATCGAGCACAAGGGCCAGCCGACGGTCATCCTGGCCAAGACCATCAAGGGCTACTCGCTGGGCGCGCACTTCGAGGGCCGCAACGCCACCCACCAGATGAAAAAGCTTGCGCTGGAAGACCTCAAGTACTTCCGCGACGCCAGCGCATCCCGATCAGCGACGAGCAGCTCGAGGAGAACCCCTACCTGCCGCCGTACTACCACCCCGGCCCCGAGGCGCCCGAGATCCGCTACCTGCTGGAGCGGCGGCGGGCGCTGGGCGGATTCCTGCCCGAGCGCCGCACCAAGTCCAAGGTGCTGACGCTGCCCGGCCGCGATACCTACAAGGCGCTGAAGAAGGGCTCGGGCAACCAGGAGGTCGCCACCACCATGGCGACGGTGCGCACGTTCAAGGAACTGTTGCGCGACAAGGAAATCGGGCAGCGGATCGTCCCCATCATTCCCGACGAGGCGCGCACGTTCGGCATGGACTCGTGGTTCCCGAGCCTGAAGATCTACAACCGCAACGGCCAGCTCTACACCGCCGTGGACGCCGAATTGATGTTGGCGTACAAGGAAAGTGAAATCGGCCAGATCCTGCACGAGGGCATCAACGAGGCCGGTTCGACGGCGTCGTTCACCGCGGTGGGCACGTCGTACGCCACCCACAACGAGCCGATGATCCCGCTCTACATCTTCTATTCGATGTTCGGGTTCCAGCGCACCGGCGACGGCTTCTGGGCCGCCGCCGACCAGATGGCCCGCGGTTTCGTGCTCGGCGCCACCGCGGGGCGCACCACCCTGGTCGGCGAGGGCCTGCAGCACGCCGACGGGCATTCGCTGCTGCTCGCCTCGACCAACCCGGCCGTGGTGGCCTACGACCCGGCGTTCGCCTACGAGATCGCCTACATCGTCGAGAGCGGGCTGGCCAGGATGTACGGCGAGGACCCGGAGAACGTCTACTTCTACATCACCATCTACAACGAGCCCTACGTGCAGCCGGCCGAGCCGGAGGGCCTCGACGTCGAGGCGCTGCTGCGCGGCATCTACCGCTACCGGCCGGCGCCGGACAAGCGGACGCACACCGCGCAGATCCTGGCCTCGGGCGTGGCGATGCCCGAAGCGCTGCGGGCCGCCGAGCTGCTGGCCGACGAATGGGACGTCGCCGCCGACGTCTGGTCGGTGACCAGCTGGAACGAGCTGAACCGCGACGGCGTGGAGATCGAGAAGCAGCGGCTGCGCCACCCCGACACGCCCCGCCGGCACGCCTTTCGTCACCACGGCGCTCGCAGGACGCGGCGGGCCCGGTCATCGCGGTATCGGACTGGATGCGGGCGGTGCCCGAGCAGATCCGGCCGTGGGTGCCCGGCACGTACGTGACGCTGGGCACCGACGGCTTCGGCTTCTCCGACACCCGGCCCGCGGCGCGGCGCTACTACAACACCGACGCCGAGTCCATCGCGGTGGCCGTGCTGGAGGGACTGGCCCGCGACGGCAACATCGATCAGTCCGTCGCCGTCGACGCGGCGCGCAAGTACCAGATCGACGATGTTCTGGCCGCGCCCGAGCAGACGTCAGACCCCGGCGTCGCCTGAATCAGCTTCGAGCCGTCCGCGAGCAGACGTGAAACCCCTCTCGGCTGAATGGGGGTTTTAGCGTCTGCTCGGCCTAGTGCAATCAGCTTGGAGGATTCCTCCAGAAGTGTGGCGTAGCCTTTAGCAATGGCCGACAATCGGTTCGTCCCGCCGAAGTCCACGGTCGAGGTGCTGGAAACAGTGCCCGACGTCGTGTTGCGGCGGCTGAAGCAGTACTCCGGCCGGCTGGCCACCGAGGCGGTGCGCGCCATGGAGCAGCGGCTGCCGTTCTTCGCCGACCTCGAGGCGTCGCAGCGGGCCAGCGTGCAGTTGGTGGTGCAGACCGCGGTGGTCAACTTCGTCGAGTGGATGCGCGACCCGCAGAGCAACGTCAGCTACACCGCGCAGGCGTTCGAGGTCGTGCCGCAGGATCTCCGGCGCAACATCGCGCTGCGGCAGTCGGTCGAGATGGTTCGCGTCACCATGGAGTACTGCGAAGAAGTGGTGCCGCTGCTGGCCCGCTCCGACGAGCAGTTGACCGCGCTGACGGCCGGAATCCTGCGCTACAGCCGGGATCTCGCGTTCGCCGCCGCCACCGCCTATGCCGACCAGGCCGAGGCACGCGGCGCGTGGGACACCCGGATGGAGGCCAACGTCGTCGACGCCGTCGTGCGCGGGGACACCGGACCCGAGCTGCAGTCGCAGGCCGCGGCGTTGAACTGGGACGCCACCGCACCGGCCACCGTGATCGTGGGCCTGCCGCATCCCGATCGGAACGACCTCGCCAGCGACGACGTCCACGATGTCGCCACCCGCCACGGCCGCGCCGCACTGTCCGACGTACACGGCACCTGGCTGGTCGCGATCGTGTCGGGCGTCACTGTCTGCGACCGACCGGTTCCTCAGCGAACTGATGAAGGTGTTCGCCGACGGACCCGTGGTGATCGGTCCGACCGCAACCACATTGGCGGCCGCGCATCGCAGCGCCACCGAGGCGATCGCGGGCATGAACGCCGTCGCCGGCTGGACCGGTGCGCCGCGGCCGGTGGCCGCGCGCGAGTTATTGCCCGAACGGGCGCTGCTCGGTGATGCCTCCGCGATCGCCGCGTTGGAGGTCGAGGTCATGAGGCCGCTGGGCGACGCGGATCCGGCGCTGGCCGAGACGCTGGACGCCTATCTGGACTCGGGCGGCGCGATCGAAGCGTGCGCTCGCAAATTGTTCGTTCATCCAAACACCGTCCGCTACCGACTCAAACGGATCGCCGATTTCACGGGCCGCGATCCCACGGTTCCGCGCGATGCCTATGTCCTCCGCGTTGCCGCCAGCCTGGGCCGACTCAGTCGGCAAACGCACCTAGCCAGCACACGAATTACCTCCGGAGCGCGGGTGACGGAGGTCACTTCACCGCCATAGTTCATGATCATGGCGGCCCAATAGGTCGCGGACCGGTATCGATGGAGTCGCATCACATGCCGTTTTGTGGGATATCTACAAAAACTTAAGACGAGGTTCATAATCTCTTACACCGCGCAAATGGGCTTTCACAGTGTTCTCTTAAACAGTGCTTGCGTTGCTTGCGCCCGGACAGGGCTCCCAGACTCCCGGCATGCTCGCCCCATGGCTAGAGCTGTCGGGTGCTGCTGACCGCGTCGCCACATGGTCGCAGATCAGTGGGCTGGACCTGGCCCGGCTGGGGACCACGGCGACCGCTGAGGAGATCACCGACACTGCGGTGACCCAGCCGTTGGTCGTGGCCGCCACCCTGCTTGCCCATGAAGAACTGACCCGGCGCGGCGTGCTCGACGGCAAGAACACCAGCGACATCACCGTGGCCGGCCACTCGGTCGGTGAGATCGCCGCCTATGCGATCGCAGGCGTCATCTGCGCGGACGACGCGGTCAAGCTGGCCGCGACCCGCGGCGCCGAGATGGCCAAGGCATGCGCGCTGGAGCCCACCGGCATGTCCGCGGTGCTCGGAGGCGACGAGGCCGAGGTGCTGGCCCGCCTCGAGGCACTCGACCTGGTCCCCGCCAACCGCAACGCTGCCGGTCAGATCGTCGCCGCAGGCAGCCTCGCCGCGCTGGAAAAGCTGGCCGAGGATCCGCCGGACAAGGCGCGGGTGCGCCAGCTCGCCACCGCCGGCGCGTTCCACACCCACTACATGGCGACCGCAGCCGAGGGGTACGCGGCCGCCGCCGAGTCTGTAACGACCGCCGAGCCGACCGCGACGCTGCTGTCGAACGCCGATGGTCAAGCCGTTGCCTCGGCCGCGGACGCGATGGCCAAGCTGGTGAGCCAGATGACCAAGCCGGTGCGTTGGGATCTATGTACCGAGACCATGCGTCAACAGAATGTGACGGCGATCGTCGAGTTCCCGCCCGCCGGGGCACTCGCCGGAATCGCCAAACGTGAACTTCGGGGGGTGCCGACGCACGCCGTCAAATCCCCCGCTGACCTGGACGGGCTCGCCGAGCTCTGAAGGGGAATGATTCCCGGCTCGCCGGGAAGCAACAACCACATACCAACGTCAGTTGGCAGTAACAACCAATTAGAAGGAGCCATCGTGGCAACCACCCAGGACGAAATCATCGCCGGCATCGCCGAGATCATCGAAGAGGTCACCGGTATCGAGCCCTCCGAGGTCACCCCGGAGAAGTCGTTCGTCGACGACCTGGACATCGACTCGCTGTCGATGGTCGAGATCGCCGTGCAGACCGAGGACAAGTACGGCGTGAAGATCCCCGACGAGGACCTCGCGGGCCTGCGCACCGTCGGTGACGTCGTCGCCTACATCCAGAAGCTCGAGGAAGAGAACCCCGAGGCTGCCGCGGCGATCCGTGCACAGATGGGCTCGGGCGACCAGTGACCAAACCTTCCACTGCTAACGGCGGTTTCCCCAGCGTTGTGGTGACCGCCGTCACGGCGACGACTTCGCTCGCGCCGGACATCGAGAGCACGTGGAAGGGCCTGCTGGCAGGAGAGAGCGGCATCCACGTCCTCGAGGACGAGTTCGTCACCAAGTGGGACCTTCCGGTCCGCATCGGCGGGCACCTCAAGGAGCCCCTTGATCCACTGATGACGCGGTTGGAACTGCGACGCATGTCGTATGTCCAGCGGATGTCCAAGTACCTCGGCAATCAGCTGTGGGACAGCATCGGACGTCCGGAGGTCGACCCCGACCGTTTCTCGGTCGTGATCGGCACCGGCCTCGGCGGCGGCGAGAAGATCGTCGAGATGTATGACGCGATGAACGAGGGCGGCCCCCGCAAGGTGTCCCCGCTCGCCGTACAGATGGTCATGCCCAACGGCGCGGCCGCGGTCGTCGGCCTCGAACTCGGCGCACGCGCCGGGGTCATCACCCCGGTGTCGGCCTGCTCGTCGGGGTCGGAGGGCATCGCCCACGCCTGGCGTCAGCTCGTCATGGGTGACGCCGACATCGCCGTGTGCGGTGGCGTCGAGGGCGGCATCGAGGCGCTGCCGATCGCGGCGTTCTCGATGATGCGCGCGATGTCGACCAACAACGAGAACCCCGAAGGGGCTTCGCGGCCGTTCGACAAGAACCGCGACGGGTTCGTGTTCGGCGAGGCCGGGGCGCTCATGGTCATCGAGACCGAGGAGCACGCCAAGGCCCGCGGCGCCAAGCCGCTGGCCCGGCTGATGGG
This sequence comes from uncultured Actinomycetota bacterium, assembly GCA_963720345.1. GTDB lineage: Bacteria > Actinomycetota > Actinomycetes > Mycobacteriales > Mycobacteriaceae > Mycobacterium. Next base: position 158,298 of record CAVRFN010000049.1, on the reverse strand, counting down.
TGCCGGTATCACGTCCGACGCGTTCCACATGGTGGCGCCTGCACCGGACGGTCTGCGGGCCGGCCATGCGATGAAGCGCGCGCATGGAGTCCGCGGGCCTGGAGCCCAAGGACATCAGCCACGTCAACGCGCATGCCACGGCCACCCCGATCGGCGACACCGCCGAGGCCAACGCCATCCGCGTCGCCGGAGTGGAGCACGCCGCGGTGTATGCGCCGAAGTCGGCGCTCGGCCACTCCATCGGAGCGGTCGGGGCCCTGGAGTCGATCCTGACGGTGCTCGCGCTGCGCGATGGCGTGATTCCGCCGACACTGAACTACGAGACCCCAGATCCCGAGATCGATCTCGATGTCGTTGCGGGCGAGCCACGATATGGCGACTACCAGTACGCCATCAACAACTCGTTCGGCTTCGGTGGACACAATGTCGCCCTGGCGTTTGGGCGTTACTGAGCTACGGAAGGAACTCTCAGAGCAGTAATGGCAGCGTTGGCTACGGGGAATGGTTTCCCCAACGTAGTCGTCACCGGCTTTGCGATGACGACCGCTCTGGCGACCGACGCGGACACCACCTGGCAGCGGCTGCTGGACGGGCAGAGCGGCATCCGGCTGCTCGACGACCCGTTCGTCGAGCAGTACAACCTGCCGGTCCGCATCGGCGGGCACCTGCTGGAGGACTTCGACGACGAGCTGACGCGGGTCGAACTGCGTCGGCTGTCGTACCTGCAGCGGATGTCGACGGTGCTGAGCCGGCGGGTGTGGGAGCACGCCGGCTCACCCGAGGTCGACCCCCGACGCCTGATGGTGTCGATCGGCACCGGCATGGGCTCGACCGAGGAACTGCTCTACGCCTACGAAGCCCTGCGCGCGCAAGGGCCTTCGGGCGGTGTCACCGCTTGCCGTGCAGATGTACATGCCGAACGCGGCAGCCGCCGCGGTCGGGCTCGAACGCAAGGCCAGGGCCGGGGTGAGCACCCCGATCTCGGCCTGCGCCTCGGGTTCTGAAGGCATCGCGCAGGCGTGGCGACAGATCGTGCTCGGCGAAGCCGACGTCGCGATCTGCGGTGGCGTCGAGACCAGGATCGAGGCGGTGCCGATCGCCGGCTTCGCACAGATGCGCATCGTGTTGTCCACCACCAACGACGATCCCGCCGGAGCTTGTCGCCCGTTCGACAAGGACCGCAACGGTTTCGTCTTCGGCGAGGGCGCCGCGTTGATGGTGATCGAGACCGAGGAGCACGCCAAGGCCCGCGGCGCCACCATCCACGCCACGGCTGATGGGCGCCAGCATCACCTCGGACGGCTTCCACATCGTGGCGCCCGACCCCAACGGCGAGCAGGCCGGTCACGCGATGACGCGGGCCATCCAGCTCGCGGGCCTGCCCCCCACCGACATCGACCACGTCAATGCGCACGCCACCGGCACCTCCGTCGGCGACGTGGCCGAAGGCAAGGCCATCAACAACGCCTTGGGCAGCTCACAAGCCCGCGGTCTACGCCCCCAAGGCGGCGCTCGGCCACTCGGTCGGCGCAGTCGGCGCCGTCGAGTCCATCCTCACCGTGTTGGCGCTGCGGAACGGGGTCATCCCGCCGACGCTCAACCTGAAGAACCTCGATCCGGAGATCGACCTCGACGTCGTCGCCGGTTCGCCGCGACCCGGCAACTATCAATACGCGATCAACAATTCGTTCGGATTCGGTGGGCACAACGTCGCGCTCGCGTTCGGAAAGTACTGACGTCCCGCCGAAATCCAAGCGCTACAGGAGGATTGAATGACCATCATGGCCCCCGAGACGGTCGGCGAATCGCTCGACCCACGCGATCCGCTGCTGCGCCTGAGCACGTTCTTCGACGACGGCAGCGTCGAACTGCTGCACGAGCGTGACCGCTCCGGTGTGCTGGCCGCGGCCGGCACCGTCAACGGCGTGCGCACCATCGCGTTCTGCACCGACGGCACCGTCATGGGCGGCGCCATGGGTGTGGAGGGCTGCGCACACATCGTCAACGCCTACGACACCGCCATCGAGGAGCAGAGCCCGATCATCGGCATCTGGCACTCCGGCGGTGCACGGCTGGCCGAGGGCGTCAAGGCCCTGCACGCGGTCGGTTTGATGTTCGAGGCCCAGATCCGGGCGTCGGGTTACATCCCGCAGATCTCGATCGTCGTCGGCTTCGCCGCGGGCGGCGCCGCCTACGGACCCGCACTGACCGACATCATCGTGATGGCGCCGGACAGCAAGGTTTTCGTCACCGGCCCCGACGTGGTCCGCAGCGTCACCGGCGAGGACGTCGACATGGTGTCGCTCGGCGGCCCTGACGCCCACCACAAGAAGTCCGGCGTGTGCCACATCGTCGCCGACGACGAGCTCGACGCCTACGAGCGCGGCCGCCGGCTGGTCGGATTGTTCTGCCAGCAGGGCCATTTCGACCGCACCAAGGCCGAGGCCGGCGACACCGACCTGAACGCGCTGCTGCCGGAGTCGGCCCGCCGCGCCTACGACGTGCACCCGCTCGTCGAGGCGCTGCTCGACGAGGGCGTGCCCTTCGAGGAGTTGCAGGGCAAGTGGGCGCCGTCGATCGTGATCGGTCTGAGCCGGCTGGCCGGCCGGACCGTCGGCGTGATCGCGAACAACCCGCTGCGACTCGGTGGCTGCCTGAACTCCGAGAGTGCCGAGAAGGCAGCACGTTTCGTGCGGCTGTGCGACGCGTTCGGCATTCCGCTGGTCGTCGTCGTCGACGTGCCCGGCTACCTGCCCGGTGTGGACCAGGAGTGGGGCGGCGTGGTGCGTCGCGGCGCGAAGCTGCTGCACGCGTTCGGCGAGTCCTCGGTTCCGCGCGTCACGCTGGTCACCCGCAAGATCTACGGCGGCGCCTACATCGCGATGAACTCGCGGTCGCTGGGCGCGACGAAGGTGTTCGCATGGCCCGACGCCGAGGTCGCCGTGATGGGCGCCAAGGCCGCGGTCGGCATCCTGCACAAGAAGAAGCTGGCCGCCGCACCCGAGGACGAGCGTGAGGCGCTGCACGAAGAACTGGCCGCCGAGCACGAGCGGATCGCCGGTGGCGTGGATTCCGCGATCGAGATCGGCGTGGTCGACGAGAAGATCGACCCGTCGCACACCCGCAGCAAGCTGACGCAGGCACTGGCCGAGGCGCCCGCGCGCCGCGGTCGGCACAAGAACATCCCGCTGTAACGAGCGATTTCGGTGCGCTTACAGTCGCTGAGCGATCGCTAGCGCACCGAAATCACAGGTTGACTCGTCGTTGGGTGGCCGGCAGACAGTGCGGACGACGATGCGTCCTCATGCGCACACTTGCCATCGATGAACTCCTCGGCGACATCACGACCCGGTCGCGGTCGGCGGCGACCAGCCCGATGCGGGTGCGGCGGTCCACGATGTCGTCGACGGTCAGCGCGCCTTCGTGGGTGACCGCGTACTCGAATTCGGCCCGGGTGACGTCGATTCCGTCGGCCACCGGCTCGGTCGGCCGTTCGCAGCTCGCGGCGGCGATCACGTTCGGCGCCTCCGCGCCGTAGCGCGCCACCAGCGAGGACCGGGCAGTTCGACCGGCGAACGCAGCGTCGCAACGGGATTCGACGGCGCGCCGACCAACGGCAGGTTTCGGGTGCGGCAAGCCGGCGGCCGTCAGCCCGCGCAACGCGACGGCCCGGTCGAGGACATCCTCTGCCATGTAGCGGTATTCGGTCAGCTTGCCGCCGATGACACTGATCACGCCGGACGGTGACTCGACGACCGCGATGCTCGCGGGACACGTCGGCCGTGCGGCCCTCGCCTGCGTCGATCAACGGCCGCAACCCGGCGTACGCGCCGATCACGTCGTCGGTGCTCGAGCGCGACGTCCAGCGCGGTGTTGACCGTGTCCAGCAGGAACGACGATCTCCTCCGCAGTCGGTTGCGGCACATCGGGTATCGGGCCGGGCGCGTCCTCGTCGGTGAGCCCCAGGTACACGCGGCCGAGCTGTTCGGGCATGGCGAAGACGAAGCGGTTGATCTCCCCGGGGATCGGGATCGTCAGTGCGGCGGTCGGATTCCCGAACGCCGCGGCATCGAACACGAGATGCGTTCCGCGGCTGGGCCGCAGGCGAATCGACGGGTCCACCTCCCCCGCCCACACGCCGCTGGCGTTGATGACGGCGCGGGCGGATACCTCGAACGACTCGCCGGATCGCTGATCGGTCAGCGTCACCGAGGTGCCCGTCGCGTTGGATGCCGCGACGCGCGTCAGGATCGTGGCGCCGTGCTGGGCGGCGGTGCGGGCCACGGCGGTGACCAGCCGCGCATCGTCGATCAGCTGGCCGTCGTAGGCGAGCAGGCCGCCGGCCAGCCCGTCGCGGCGCACCGTCGGCGCGAGTTCGATCGCGCGCTGCGCGTCGATCCGCCGTGACCGCGGCAGCGTCGACGACGGGGTGCCCGCGAGCTTGCGCAGCCCATCGCCGGCCACGAAACCGAACCGCACCAGCGCCCGCGATGCGGTGTTCATCGACGGCAGCAGCGGCACCAGCTGCGGCATCGCCTTGACGAGGTGAGGGGCGTTGCGCGTCATCAGGATTCCGCGTTCGACCGCGCTGCGCCGGGCGATGCCGACATTGCCCGTCGCGAGGTATCGCAGTCCGCCGTGCACCAGCTTGCTGCTCCACCGGCTGGTGCCGAAGGCCAGGTCGTGCTTCTCGACCAGTGCGACGCTCAGCCCGCGCGTCGCGGCGTCCAGCGCGATGCCGACGCCGGTGATGCCGCCGCCGATCACGACGACGTCGATCGTGCCGCCGTCGGCCAGCGCCGCGAGCTCGGAGGTGCGGCGTGCGTCGTTGAGTGCGGTTGAAGTCGGTCACGGTTTCAGGTATCCGTTCAATGAGTGGGCGAGCTCGACGGCGAGTGCGTCGGCATCGAGGATGGGTGCGACGATCTGCCCGGACTGGATCGTCGACTGGGTGATCAGCAGGCACATCGCGGCGAGCTGACGCGGATCGCCGGGGCGCACGCTGCCGTCCTCCTGCGCGAGCTTGATATCGGCGGCGACCGCGTCGAGAAGGACCTGCTGGCTGGTTCCCAGCCGCTCGGCGATGTAGATCATCGCCAGGTCGGGCGCGCTGTGCAGCACCGACATGACCACGTCGTCGCGACGCAACCGCGCGGCGACCGTGACGATGCGCTCGACCAGCGCCTCGCGGCCGACACCGCTGGCTCGGCACAGCGTCGAGCACGCCGACGATCCGCGATGTCAGCAGCGCCGCGAGCACCGAACGGGTGTCCGGCCAGCGCCGATAGACCGTCGGCCTGCTGACCCGGGCGCGGCGCGCGATCTCGGCCAGCGTCACCCGGTCCACGCCGAAGGCCAGCACGCAGTCGGCCGCCGCGGCGAGGATCCGGTCCCCGATCGTCGGCGACTCTTCGTTACTGATTGACAGCATATGTAATACTGTAACGCATGACGCGTCCGGATGACCAACAGACCGCACTGCTGCCCCCGATGAAGTGGAACGCATGGGGCGATCCCGCGGCGGCGAAACCGCTGTCCGACGGGATCCGGGCCCTGCTGAAGCAGGCGCTCGGCGTCGACGGAACGACCACCCCCGAACTCGCGGCCGAGGACGTGAAGCTTCGCCCGTCCGCGCTCGCGGACGCCGACCGCGACGGTCTCGCCGGCCATCGTCGGAGCCGACTACTGCCGCGTCGACGACCAGGGCCGGCTGCTGCGCGCGGGCGGCAAGTCGACGCTGGACCTGTTGCGCCGCAAGGACTCCGGTAGCTCAGGATGCTCCCGACGCGGTGCTCCTGCCCCGGAACGACGACGAGATCGCCGCGATCCTGCGGTACTGCTCCGAGCACGGGATCGCGATCGTCCCGTTCGGCGGCGGAACGAGTGTGGTCGGCGGCCTCGACCCGATCCGCGGCGACTTCACCGCGGTGGTCTCGCTGGATCTGCGCCGCCTGACGGAGCTGCATTCGCTCGACGAGGTCTCCGGCGAAGCCGAGCTCGGCGCCGGGCTCACCGGCCCGGAGGCCGAACGCCTGCTCGCCGAACGCGGCTTCTCGCTCGGCCACTTCCCGCAGAGTTTCCAGTTCGCGACCATCGGCGGGTTCGCCGCCACCCGGTCCTCCGGCCAGGACTCCGCGGGCTACGGCCGCTTCAACGACATGGTGCGCGGCCTGCGCACGGTCACCCCGGCGGGCGTCCTCGACCTCGGCCGCGCCCCGGAGTCGGCCGCGGGCCCTGACCTGCGGCAGCTGATGATCGGCTCGGAGGGCGTGTTCGGGATCATCACCCGCGTGCGGGTGAAGGTGCATCCCGTTCCCGCGGCGACCCGCTATGAGGCGTGGTCGTTCCCCGACTTCGCGACCGGCGCCGACGCACTGCGCGCCGTCGTGCAGACCGGCACCGGGCCGACGGTCATCCGGTTGTCCGACGAGGCCGAGACCGGCGTGAACCTGGCCACCACCGAGAGCATCGGCGAAGAGCAGATCACCGGCGGCTGCCTGGCGATCACGGCGTTCGAGGGCAGCCGAGGCCCACGTCGAGAGTCGCCATGCCGAGACGCGCGCGGTGATGCAGGCCGCGGGCGGCACGTCGCTCGGCGAGGCGCCCGGCCCGCGCCTGGGAGCACGGCCGGTTCAACGCGCCCTATCTTCGCGATTCGCTGCTCGCCGCCGGTGCGCTGTGCGAGACGCTGGAGACCGCCACCAACTGGTCCAACGTGCCCGCGCTCAAGGCGGCGGTCACCGAGGCGCTGACGAAATCTCTCGGCGAATCCGGCACGCCGGCACTGGTGCTGTGCCACATTTCGCATGTGTATCCGACCGGGGCCTCGCTGTACTTCACCGTCGTCGCCGGGCAGCGCGGGAATCCGATCGAACAGTGGCGCAAGGCGAAGACCGCCGCATCCGAGGCGATGATGCGCACCGGCGCCACCATCACCCACCACCACGCCGTCGGCGCCGACCACCGCCCGTGGATGCGCGACGAGGTCGGCGACCTCGGCGTCGCGGTGCTGCGGGCCGTCAAGGCCACGCTGGATCCGGCCGGAATCCTCAACCCCGGCAAGCTGATTCCGTGACAGAGCTCGGCCGCGTCACGATGCTGACGAATCCGGCATCGGGGCACGGCAGTGCGCCGCACGCCGCCGAACGCGCCGTCGCGCAGCTGCACAAGCGCGGTATCGACGTCGTCGCCATCGCGGGCACCGACGCCGAGCACGCGCGACGACTCGTCGAGGGCGCGCTCGAGCGCGGCATGGACGCTCTGGTCGTCGTCGGCGGTGACGGCATCATCTCGCTCGCGCTGCAGGTGCTCGCGCAAACCGACATACCGCTCGGCATCATCCCGTCGGGCACCGGCAACGACCACGCACGCGAATTCGGTATTCCGGCAAAGGATCCCGAGGCCGCGGCCGACGTCATCGTCGACGGCGTCGTGGAGACCGTCGACCTGGGCCGCATCAAGGGCGTCGACGGCACCGACAAGTGGTTCGGCACCGTGATGGCCGCGGGCTTCGACTCGTTGGTCACCGACCGGACCAACCGGATGCGGTGGCCGCACGGCCGGATGCGCTACAACGTCGCGATGGTCGCCGAGCTGTCCAAGCTGCGGCTGCTGCCGTTCAGCCTGACGTTCGACGGTCGCGAGCTGGACACGGAATTGACGCTGGCCGCGTTCGGCAACACCAAGAGCTACGGCGGCGGCATGCTGATCTGCCCGGACGCGGACCCCACCGACGGGACTGCTCGACGTCACGATGGTGGCATCGGCGTCGCGCACGAAGCTGATCCGGTTGTTCCCCACCGTGTTCAAGGGCACGCACGTCGACCTCGACGAGGTGCGCACCGAGCGTGCCCGCACGATCACCGTCGACTCACCGGGCATCAACGCCTACGCCGACGGCGAGTACGCGTGCCCGCTGCCGGTCGAAGTGTCGGCGGTACCCGGGGCGCTGAAGATCTGCGTTACCGTCGCAACGGGCAATAGACCGCGAGGCTGACCCCGACAAACGAGCTCGCCTGTGCAGGATCCAATCCGGTCTCGCCGGCGACCCGCGAGGCGATCAGGTCGCGGGCGAGCCCGCTGGTAGAGGAATCGCACGCCAGATTGCCCGCCGTGATCGCGGTCTCCGGCGATATCGGCATCCCAAGCCCGTCCAGGGCGCTCAGAAGAGCGTCGGTGGCGGGTGATGCTGATGCGGTTGAGCGGTGAGCAGTGCGCCGGCAGCGAAGGCGGCTGCGGTGAGAAACGGATCGTGATCATGTCGTTTCGCCTCCTGAGGAGATGACGACAGTCTCACAGCAAATCCGCGCCGACGGCGCAAATCAGCAAATTATTTGCTCGAACCTCTCGCAGCGCGAAGAATGCTCAGCCCGACTCCGCGGCTCAGCCAGCTCACCTCGGCGGCGTCGCCGCCGTCGCGGTAGGGCTCGAGCGCCTCGTCCCACGCGGTGCCCAGCACCGAATCGAGCTCGGCGGCCAGCATGTCGGCCCCCGATGCCATCAACGTGCGCAGCCGCATCTCCCCGACCATCACGTCGCCGTTGGCGCTCATCGCGCCGCTCCACATTCCGAGCTGCGGGGTGTGGCACCAGCGGTGACCGTCCACGCCCGCGCTGGGGTCCTCGGTGACCTCGAAGCGCAGCACCGACCACGAGCGCAGGGCGTTGGCCAGGGCGGCCCCGGTACCGACCGGGCCGACCCAGTTGGTGACGGCGCGCAGTTGCCCAGGCATGGCCGGCTGCGGCGTCCACTTCAGGTTCGCCCGCGCCGACAGGGTCGACGACAACGCCCACTCGACATGCGGGCACACCGCCGCGGGTGAAGCATGGATGTACACCACGCCCGTCGCCGCGTCGGCGAACTGGTTCGCTGCACGCATCTGCTGCTCCTTCGGCTCCACGAGGGACGTCTTCCCCAAGCGACCTGGTGGTTCCGAATTATTTGCAATGTTGTGTCGTGCGTGTCTATTGTGCCCTGTGAGGCGCCTGTTGCGCTAGTCTGCGCCGAATTCTCTCAGGACTCCATCAGAGAGCGCCGGCCAGCGCGAGTACGCCCAGTCGCCGAAATTGCGGTCGGTGAGCACCACGAGCGCCAGATCAGCGCTGCGGGATCGACCCACAAAAACGTCCCTGACTGGCCGAAATGCCCGTAGGTGCGCGCCCGAGTTGGCCGAACCCGTCCAGTGCGGCGACTTGCCGTCCCTGATCTCGAAGCCCAGCCCCCAGTCGTTGGGCCGCTGCGTCCCGAACCCGGGCAACACCCCCGACAGGCCCGGAAACTGCACCTTGGTGGCCTCGGAGTGCATCTGCTGGGAGACCGTCGTCGGCCGCAGCAGGTCGCCGGCGAACGCGACCAGGTCGGCGACGGTCGACGTCGCGCCGAACCCTGCCGCCTCGGCCCCGCCCGACCAGCGTGGTGTCCGACATGCCGAGCGGCTCGAACACCGCCTCGGTCAGGTATCGCGCGAACTCGATGCCCGACGCTCGCTGGATCGTCCTCGGCGAGCACGCCGAATCCGTAGTTCGAATACACCCGGCGCTTGCCGGGTTCGGCCATCAGGTCCGCCGAGTGCATCGAGTACCCCGACGCGTGGGCGAGCAGATGGCGCACCGTGGATCCGGGCGGACCCGCTTCGGTGTCGAGTTCGACGACGCCCTCCTCGACCGCGACCTGCGCCGCGCGGGCCACCAGCGGCTTGGTCACCGACGCCAACTCGAACCGGTGCCGGAGGTCGCCGTGCTGGGCCAGCATGCCGGACGGACCGACCACCGCGGCGGCGACGGTCGGGACCGGCCAGTCTTCGATCGCATCAAGCGCTGCCACGCATTGCAGCCTATGTGGCGCAGCGCCGTCTACTTGCGCGCGATGTAGTAGTAGTTGAACGCGTCGGATTCGATCTCGCGGACGGTCACGTCGGCGAAGCCGGCGTCGGCGAGCATCGACGTCGCCAGCTGCCGGCCCCAGCACGTGCCAAGCCCGTCGCCGTCGAGGCCCAGCGACACGCTCATGCAGTGCATCGTCGAGACCGTGTACATGTATGTCGCCATCGGCACGCCGACGTTGTCCTCCAGTTGAGTCGACGCCTTGATGTCGACCATCAACAGGACGCCGCCCGGACGCAGTGCCCGGTAGATGTTGTCCAGCACCTTCGCCGGATGGGCCTGGTCGTGGATCGCATCGAAAACCGTGATGACGTCGTAGGTTTCGACTGCGTCGATGGCCGCCACGTCCTTGGCCACGAACGTCGCGTTGGTCAGACCCGAGCCGTTCGGCTTCGGCCCGGCCCGCGGCGAGTCCTTCGTCGGAGAAGTCGATACCGGTGAACCGACTGGCCGGGAACGCCTTTGCCATCACATTGATGGCATGTCCACTGCCAGTAGCCGATGTCGGCCACGTCGGCGCCTGCGCGAAGCCGCTCGGGCAGGCCGTCGGCCATCGGCAGGATGGCGTCGACCAGCGCGGCGTCGAAGACCTCTCCGCTCATCTCGGCCATCAGCGTGTGGAAGCGCGGATACTCGGTGTAGGGCAACCCTCCGCCACGCTCGGAAGCAGCCGAGGATCTTCTGTTCCACCTCGCCGAGCATCGAGATGAACTGCGCGACGCGGGCCAGGTTGTCCGGGCCCGCCGCATGGGTCAGCACCGCCGCGCGGTGCCGCGGCAAGCGAATACGTCTGCGTCGCCGGGTCGAATTCGACGACGCACGCCGGACACCATGCCGCCGAGCCATTCCCGCACATAGCGTTCGTTGAGCCCGGCGGCGTCGGCGATCTGCGCGCTGGTGGCCGGTGGAAGTTCGGCCAGCGTGTCGAACAGCTTGGTCTGGTGGCCGATCGACAGCAGGATGGCCAGGCTGGCGCTGTCGATGGCACCGGCGATGCGTCCGGCGAACTCCTCGGTGGTGTCGGCACCTGCGCTTCACCGATTGCAGTCATGATGCGGTACTCCGTAATCCGTCGTTGAAGTTGGGCTCAGGCCGGTGGCGCGAAGAATTCCAGCGCGATTCCGTCGGGAGGATCGACGATGCCCGGCCATTCATTCAGCGTTGTCATGGCCGAGACACTATGGCGCGACCGGCGCCGCTGTCATCGGCCGAATCATACGTGGCCGGCCGCATCGCCGTGTGGTGCAAACGATGTACGTCAGCTCACTCGCGGATCACGCTGTTCTGATCGTGCGCCCACGCCACCGCCGCGGTGCGCGATGAGCACCTCGAGCTTGGCGTAGATATTGGCCAGGTGCCTGCCCGACGGTCTTCTCGCTGATGTAGATCTGCTCGGCGACCTGCCGGTTGGTGGCGCCTCCGGCGATCCGCCGCAGGATCTCGATTTCGCGCCTGGTCAGGCCCGCCGGCGACGTCGTGACGCAGATCTGGGCGGGCTCGACACCGAGCTGGGCGTAGATGTTCTCGGCGGTGGCCGTGTCGGCGGCCGCCAGCTGCTCGTCACCGAGGCCCTTGTGCGCGACGGCCATCCACTCATAGACCTGGGCGGTCTCGTACCGCGACTGCTGGGTGCGGTACTCGCGCAGAGCGTCTTCCAAGAGGCTCCAGTGCCTGCGGTATGCTCGGCCCGTTGCACCAGCACCGCTCCGCGGGCGTGCGCCGCCCAGGCCCGGAAGCCGGGTGTCGCCGAAAGCTTCAGCACCGGATTCAAGTTCAGCGCAGTGCCTTTCGGCCTCATCGAGAGCCCGCGGGCCAACGCCACCTCGACGGCGCGCGCAGCAGCCGCATCCGGTCCAGCCGATCCGGCCCCGCCAGTGCGACCCGCAGATCGGTCCATGCGGTCTCACGGTCACCGACGCGGGCAGCGCAGCAGCGCCTCGCCGGGTTGCGGCTCGACGCCGAGCGCCCGCGCCCGGGCGAACGCCGCAAACGCGCCGTCGGCGTCGCCGCGCAGCCGCCGCACCTCGCCCAGTTGGTAGTACCCCTCCCCGGCGGCCCAGCTGTTGACCTCCTCCAACGCGCGACTCGCGGCGACAATTCGTCTTCGATTCGGCGGTAGTCGTCGGCGGCCGCGAGCAGCTGCAGGCGGTGCACATCGCATACCCCGCCGTAGTTCGTCGACCCGGCGAAGTCGTTGCACCACCGCTCCATCGACTGGGTCCAGGCCCGCATGCGCGGCAGGTCGGCCAGCCGATGGCAGTGATTGCAGCACGACGCAGTAGATGTCGCCTGCCCACTCGAGCGGCACCTGGTCGGCGAGCACCGGCAGCATGGCCTCGTCGATCAAGCCGTACGCCTCGGCGACCCGGGCGTCACAGATCGCGGTCAGCGCCTGGGCCACCTGACACAGCGCCGTCAGCGCAGGCGTATCGAGTCGCTCACAGATTTCACGCAGCTTTCGCACGCGGTCCGTAAGTGCGTCGGAGTCGCGCAGCACCAGCAGCGCGTCGAGGTAGGCCAGGTAACCGTGGTGGGGCCTTCGGGCGCGCCGTCGAGCAAGCGGCGCGCCCGGTTCATCCAGCCCTGCGCGATGTCGAAATCCCCGCGGGTGAACCATGCCAGGGCGAGTTCGACGGCTTTCATCGCCGCCGACGGCGGATCGGTGCGGGCCAGCTGGCCGTAAACGCGCTCGGCGAGCCGCAGCGCCTCCTTGCCGTGGCCCAGCCGCCAGGCCGCCGTGGCCATCGCGTCGAGGTCGTCGGTGCACAGCGCGTGTCTTCGCCCGCCCGCGTGAAGGCTGTGTACGAGGCATGCCAATCTCGGCGGACGTGCGCTGTGCGCGCCGTCAGCAGCAGGTCTGGATGAGTGTCTACGCCGGTATCCATGTCAGTGAAGTACAACGGTATAACCGGCCACGATGTTCATTCGGCCGTTTGGGCACGAATTCATTGAGGACGTTATGTTATCCCCATGACTCAGACGGTGCGGGGCGTGATTTCGCGGAAGAAGGGTGAGCCGGTCGAGTTGGTGGAGGTGGTCATCCCCGACCCGGGTCCGGGTGAGGTGGTGGTCGATGTGATCGCCTGCGGGGTGTGCCATACCGATCTGACGTATCGCGACGGCGGGATCAACGACGAGTTCCCGTTCCTGCTCGGTCATGAGGCCGCCGGCACGGTCGAATCCGTCGGCGCGGGTGTGACCAACGTGGAGCCCGGCGATTTCGTGATCCTGAACTGGCGTGCGGTGTGTGGGCAGTGCCGGGCATGCAAGCGCGGTCGCCCGCATCTGTGCTTCGACACGTTCAACGCCGAGCAGCCGATGACGTTGACCGACGGCACCGAGCTGACTCCGGCGTTGGGGATCGGCGCGTTCGCCGACAAGACGCTGGTGCATGAGGGTCAGTGCACCAAGGTCGATCCGGCCGCCGACCCGGCGGTGGCCGGCCTGCTGGGCTGCGGGGTGATGGCCGGTATCGGGGCGGCGATCAACACCGGCGCGGTCAACCGTGACGACACCGTGGCGGTCATCGGCTGCGGCGGGGTGGGCGACGCCGCGATCGCCGGTGCGGCGCTGGTCGGGTGCGCGGCGGATCATCGCGGTGGACACCGACAACAAGAAGCTGGACTGGGCGCGCGGTTTTGGCGCCACGCACACCATCAACGCCCGCGAGCTCGATCCGGTGGCCACCATTCAGGATCTGACCGACGGGTTCGGCGCCGATGTGGTGATCGACGCGGTCGGCCGGCCCGAGACCTGGAAGCAGGCGTTCTACGCGCGTGATCTGGCGGGAACCGTTGTGCTGGTGGGTGTTCCGACCCCGGATATGACGCTGGAGATGCCGTTGATCGACTTCTTCTCCCGCGGCGGTTCGCTGAAGTCGTCGTGGTACGGCGACTGCCTGCCCGAGCGCGACTTCCCCACCCTGATCAGCCTCTACCTGCAGGGCAGGCTGCCGCTGGAGAAGTTCGTCTCCGAACGCATCGGCCTCGACGGGATCGAGGACGCGTTCCACAAGATGCACGCCGGCGAGGTACTGCGCTCGGTGGTGATCCTGTGAGCGAGCAACATTTCACGAGTCGTCACCCACGGCACCTTCGAACTCGACGGCGGCAGCTGGGAAGTCGACAACAACATCTGGCTCGTCGGAGACGACACCGACGTAGTGGTGTTCGACGCCGCCCACGACGCGGGCCCGATCGTCATGGCGGTCGGCGGCCGTAACGTGGTGGCGGTGGTGTGCACCCACGGGCACAACGACCACATCACCGTCGCCCCCGAACTTTCGGCGGCGCTCGACGCGCCCATCCTGCTGCACCCGGCCGACGATGTGCTCTGGCGAATGACTCACCCCGACAAGGATTTCCGGACTGTCAGTGACGGTGAGACGCTCCAGGTCGGAGGCATCGAACTGCACGCCCTGCACACTCCCGGACACTCGCCGGGTTCGGTGTGCTGGCATGCACCGGAGTTGAACGCGGTCTTCAGCGGCGACACCCTGTTCCAGGGCGGCCCAGGCGCCACCGGCCGGTCGTACTCCGACTTCCCGACGATCCTGTCCTCGATCTCCGAGCGGCTCGGCAAGCTGCCCGGCGACACCGTCGTCTACACCGGACACGGCGACACCACCACCATCGGCGATGAGATCGTGAACTACGACGACTGGGTCAAGCGCGGCAGCTGAGCTGCCAATCGAGCGCGGCAGCTGAGCTGCCAATCGAGCAGGGCAGCTGAGCTAGTCCCCGTCCAGGATGCGGCGCTTCTCGGCCGTGTACTCGTCCTCGGTCAGTGCCCCGGAGTCCCGCAGCGCGGCCAGCTGCCTGATCTGCTCCAGCCGGACGCCCTGATCGGTCGGTGTATAGCTGGCCAGCGGATGCGGGCTCGGGACTCCAGGTCGGCGGGTCAGTCGCCACCTGCTCGTGCGGTTCCAGGGGCCGCGCCTTCTTGGCCACCCGCGCCGACCAGATCAACGCGGCGAACAGATCGAACAGGCCGAAGGCGAAGAGACCGCCGAAGATCCACAGCACCCAGCCGTGAGAGCCGTCATGTCCGAATGCCAGCCTCGGCGCGATGTAACCGTCGACGGATCCCTTGGCCTCGACGTCATAGGTACCTGCTTGCGGAATCTGAACTGTCCAGATCCGCACTCGTATGTCGCTGTTGACCGACGTTGTCCCGCCGATGTTTTCGGTGACCGTCGGCTCCGGCAGTCCGTCGGTCGGCGTGATACCGAAACTCAGGTCGGGGATCGGAAATCCGCTCGTCGGCCTACCCGTGGTCACCGTATGGAAACTCACGGTCATCTCGCCCGCGGGAAGCTGCAGGGTGGTCGAGCCGGGGATCGGCACTTCACCGTAGGCGTTGTACTCGTCGAGCACGAAGGTGTTCAGTACGAGCGTGGCGACGAAGCCCAGAATCGACGCGACCAACGTGAGAATGGAAACCACGATGGCGATCCGCGACGCGCGCTTCATGGCCGAAAGTGTTTCATGCCTTGGACCGAAAGTCTGTTATGCCTTAGCCTGCGCCGCCGCACCGATCAACCATGTCTGTAGGCCCAATCGCAGTCCTTCGCCGAATCGCTGCCCCGGATCGGGAAGCCCGATCGCCGCAATCGCGGCGCGCACGGGTTCGGTGGGTACCGAGAACGGATACGCGCCCGCAGTCAGCATGAGCGATCCCTCGGCGAAGAACGCGGTGAACTCCGTAGGCAGCCAGGGCAGATGACGGTCCACCAGTTGCGCCAGTGCCGCGATCCGCTGCATCGCCCGCGCCTTGAAGTCGCGGGCGAACTCATGAGAGATATTGCGCTCCAGTACCGCGGCCATCGATCCGAGCAGCTCGCCCAATAACGGACGCGTTAATACCGAATCGGCGATCACCGTCGCCACCCGGATCTCGTTGGCGTAGCCCGGTTTTCTGGCTCGGGGCCGGCCGAGACGGTCTTCAATCTCGCTGAGCCACATGGCGAATTCCTCGTCGAGCACCTCGAGGAAGATGGCCTCACGGCTGTCGAAATACCGCAGGACGTTCGACTTCGCCAGCCCGACCCGATCCGAGAGCTCCCGCAAGCTGATGTCGCCGACGGTCTTCTCGGCGAGCATGTTCGCGTGCGACGTTCATGATCGCCAGGCGCCGGGCCGCCATCTGCTCAGGGCGGCGGGCGCGCTGAAAGGACGTCACAAAACCTTGACGTTATCAGACCAACGGGCTCTTGTTATCAGACCGATGGTTCGTTATTGTTCGGTTATCCACCCGCCGCAAAGGAGAAGTTCATGGTCAATGTGCGTGAAGTGACGGTCCCCGATCAGTCCGGAAAGCTCGCGGTCGTCACCGGCGCGAATTCAGGCCTCGGTCTCGGCACCGCTACCCGCTTGGCCGCTGCAGGCGCCGATGTCATCATGGCGATCCGCAACCGCACGAAAGGTGAAGCGGCGGTCGAGCAGATCCGTGCAACGGTTCCCGACGCGAAGCTGACCATCAAGGCGCTCGACCTGTCGTCGCTGGCCAGCATCAAAGCGCTCGGCGAGGAACTCAACGCCGAGGGACGACCGATCGACCTCCTCATCAACAACGCGGGCATCATGCAGCCGCCGCAGCGGGAAACCACCGCTGACGGATTCGAGTTGCAGTTCGGCGGTAACCATCTCGGTCACTTCGCACTGACCGGACACCTCCTGCCGCTGCTGCGCGCAGCCGACGGTGCACGGGTGACAACGTTGAGCAGTTCCGCGGCGCGGTTTGGCGGCATCAAGTTCGACGATCTGCAGTGGGAGAAGCGGTACAACGCCACTCTGGCTTATGCGCAGTCCAAATCCGCGAACCTGATGTTCGCGATCGAGTTGGACCGCAGGAGCAAGCAGGCGGGGTGGGGCATCGTCTCGAACGCCGCGCATCCCGGTTTGTGCAAGACGAACTTGCAGCTGAGCGGTCCCTCGCACGGCAAGGCGAGCCCAACCCTGCTGGAGCGCTTCTACCGGACCAGCCGACAGGTCATGCCGTTCATGTGGCAGGACATCGACGAGGGCATTCTGCCCACTCTGTACGGCGCGACCGCCCCCGAGGCGAAAGGCGGTGCGTTCTACGGACCGCGGGGATTCATGGAGCTCGCAGGCGGCGGCGTCACCGACGCCAAGATCCTCGCGCGCGCCAGCAACGAGGCCGACTGTCGCAGACTCTGGGAGATCTCAGAGCGGCTGACTTCGGTGACCTATCCGGCGTAAGGGGACTACCGTCTTGGTTGACCGTGTTGCCAGTTGCCCGCACGTCTCGGAGGTCGCGATTGCCTGAGTCAAGCATCGTCGTGCGACCTGAGCCGGAGGGCAGCGGTTACTACACGGCCAGCTCACGACTTCAGGCCGCAGGCCTGACGGGTGCGTTGGCGATCTTCGAGGAGGCGGCGGCCCTCGTACCGCTGCCGAAGCCGCCGCAGCCGATCGTGATCGCCGACTACGGAGCGTCGACCGCCCATAACTCCCTGCTACCGATCTGTGCGGCAATCGGCGTGCTGCGCAAGCGGACCCGGCACGACCATTCGACCCTCGTCGTGCACACCGACGTTCCGGACAACGACTTCACGGCGATGTGGCGAACCCTCGCGGAGGATCCGGACAGCTACTTGGCCAAGGACGCAAAGACATTCGCGTCGGCGGTCGGGCGATCGTTCTACGCGCAGATCCTGCCGTCGAGCAGCGTGAATCTGGGCTGGAGTTCATACGCTATCCAGTGGCTGAGCCAGGTTCCGTCGCCGATACCCGACCACATTCAGGTCGCCTACAGCACTGACGAAGATGTGCGGGCCAAATACGCGAGGCAGGCCGCCCACGACTGGCACGAGTTCATCGCGTTCCGCGGCAGGGAGTTGTGTCCCGGCGGCCGCCTTGTGGTGATGACGATGGCCGTGGATGACGACGGCGAGTTCGGCTACCGGCCGATGTTCGCCGCCTTGCTCGACACCCTCGACGAACTCCAGGGCGGCAGGCCTCGTCACCGCCGAGGAGATTCACCGGATGTGTGTCCCGGTGTTCGGGCGCAAATCCGCAGACTTCTTCACTCCGTTCGCGCCGTCCGGTCGTTTCGAACAGCTCCAGATCGACCACCTCGAGGTGTTCGACGCCGAAGACAGATTCTGGTCGCAGTACCAAAGCGACAAGGATGAGAAGACTTTCGGCAAGCAATGGGCGTCCTTCGTGCGCGCGTCGGTGTTCCCGACTCTCGCGACCGCACTCGACGGTGGCGTCGCCGATGCCCGCACCGGACAGTTCCTCGACCAACTCGAAGCCGGTGTCGCCGCGCGGCTGGCGGCCGCGCCCGAACAGATGCAGATCCCGCTGGCGCACCTGGTGCTGATCAAGCGGCCGAAGGCCCGCTAGCCCGCCATCCGTTCACGAAAAGTGTTGCGGTAGTTCAGCGGTGCGACTCCCGTCAGCCGGCGGAACTGCTCTCGGAAGTTCGCCGGGGAGGTGAATCCGACCTCACGACCGATCTTTTCGACGCCGTACACGGTGCTCTCGAGCAGCTGCTGGGCATGCCGCACCCGCACGCCGGTCAGCCATTGCATCGGCGTCTGCCCCGTCTCCGCCTGAAAACGTCGGTTCAGGGTTCGCACGCTCACCGAGGCACGGGCGGCGATGTCGTGCAACGTCACGTCCCGATGCGCTTCCTGTTCGATCCATGCGAGCACCTCGTCCAGTTCGGTGCGCTCGGCAATGTGCTTGACAGCAGCCTGGTTTCGGAGGATGAACTGCGCCTGTCCCCCGCTGCGGTGCAGGGGCGCGACAGCAAGGCGAGCTGCGTCGGCGGCCACCGAGGCGCCGTAGTCACGGACGATCATGTGCAGGCAGAGGTCCAGTCCGGCCGATGCGCCGGCCGATGTCAGCACCTGCCCCTCGTCGACGTAGAGGACGTCGGGATCCAGGTCGACGGCGGGGAAGCGCACACGGAACAGTTCGGCGGCGATCCAATGTGTCGTCGCGCGCTTTCCGTTGAGCAATCCAGTGTCGGCGAGGGTGAAGGCGCCCGAGCAGATCGACGCGATCCGCACTCCGCGTGCGTGGGCGGCCGTCAACGCCGCCAGCACCTCGTCGGGAGTGTCGACGGCTGCGTCGTTGCGCCCGGGGATCACGATGGTGTGCGCCTCGGCCAGCGCCTCGAGGCCGTGGTCGGTGACGATGCGGAACGGGCCGGCCGAGACTTCCGGTTGCGATCCGCACACCACGACGCGATATCCCGGTGCGCCAGAGGGCAACCGGACCCTGCCGAACGCCTCGACCGGTGTCGCCAGGTCGAACGCGATGGTGTCGGGAAGTGCCAGGACTGCGATGACGTGCATGCGGGGACCATAACAGCGCCAATGGCAATATTCCGTTGTACATGCACAATCTGGCCATTACTTGACTGATTATCAATCAGTCTGCATGGTGGGTGATGTGAAAAGACGACAGTTGGATCTCGATGGCAAGTGCGTTCTGCTGACCGGCGCATCCAGCGGAATCGGTCGCGCATTGGCGGTGGCGCTGGCCCACAAGGGCGCCGTGTTGGTGCTCGCTGCACGAAGGCAGGAGCTGCTGGACGAGGTCGCCGGCGAGGTCTCGGACGCCGGTCGATGTCGGGCCACGGTCGTCGCAACTGACCTGTCGAAACCGGGCGCTTCGGCGGCGCTTGCCGCACAGGCGCTGGCCGAGTTCGGCGGAAGCGTCGATATCGTGATCAACAACGCAGGCGCAAGTATGACAGGCGCACAAGCCCTGGTCGCTGATTCCGATACAGCCCGAACGCTTTTCGAAGTCAACCTCTGGTCTCCGCTGGCCCTGAACGCCGCCCTACTACCGGTGATGCTCGACGCCGGGCACGGCACGATCGTCAACGTCACCTCGACCGTGCAGTCGGTACCGCTGCCTCTACTGGGCTACTACGCAGCATCGAAAGCCGCACTGGCCCAAGCAACTCGGTCGCTTCGACTCGAGCTCGCAGAGACGCCGGTTCACGTCATGGAAGTCGTGCCCGGATCCACCGACACGCCGTTGAGAGACATCGGCGAGCTTCCCTGGAAATCAGCTCCGCCCCCGACATTGCCGCCGGTATCACCGACATCAACTGCAGCGGCGATCGTTCGGGCGTTGGAGCGTGGCGCCAACCGCGTCGTCTACCCCGCCTACTCGTTGATTCCCCTGGAGATCCCCGCAATCGGACGCCTTGTCGCAGCCGTCGGCGGGCGGCGAGTCGACACGCGCGCCGCGTTGCGAGCCCGCTGACATGGTCGGCGACCGGCGCCAGCTCATCATCAAAGCGGCACGCACGCTGTTCACCTCGCGTCCCTACGACCAGGTCACGACGTCGGAGATCGCGAAGAACGCCGGTGTAGCGTACGGCCTCATCGCGCACCATTTCGAGAACAAGCGCGGCCTCTACCTTGCGGTCACGAACGAGATCGCCGCAGAGATCGCTACAGTCCACCACTCCCCACCCCCAGCCGATGCGACACCGGTCGAGGCGCTGCGTCACGCGTTGCGCAACCACATCGCCTATATCGACTCGCATTCCGGCAGTTTCGTTGCACTGCTTCGGGGTGCGCTAGGTGCCGACCCCGAGCATCAGGCGGCGGTCGACCGACTGCGCTGGCTGGGCGCCCAACGCATCCTCTCGGCCCTGGGAATCGTCGAACCGGTTCCAGCGGTCCTTCGCACGTCGATGCACGGGTGGGTCGGCTACCTCGACGAGATGATGATCGACCGAATCACGAACCGCGATGTCGAGACGGACGCCCTCGTCGAACTCGCCACGGCCGCCTTGCTCGCCACACTGCGGACCGTCGCCGCACTCGATACCTCGATCGCCTTCCCAACCGAACTGCAAGAGGTTTGGCAACATTCCGGCGAGCCTTGGCCAGCTGATCGCTAGTCGTCGGCGGCCTCCGCCGAGACGATGACCGTGTGTACGCGCAAATCGTGTTGTTCGATGGCTTCGACCCGCTCGATGCCACCGCACCGTTCGAGGTGCTCGCCGCCGGCAGTGATGCGGCCGGAGGTGACCTCCAGGTCGAACTGGTGTCGGCCGAGGGGCCGAGGGACGTGGTGAGCGGGACCCTGCGCATGGTGCTGCACGCCACCGCGCAACTCGACCCATCGAAACCCGGCTTCATCGTCGTGCCCGGCGCCTCGGGTCCGATCGAGGGCGATCCCGACGAGATCGACACCATTCCCGTTCTGCTCGCACGGTTCGCCGAATCGGCCGCGATTCCGCTGCTGCGCAAGGCGATGGAGAATCCCGATGTCACTGTCGCCACAGTCTGCGGTGGGTCACTGGCGCTGGCGATGGCCGGTCTGCTGGAGGGCCGCAACGCGGTCACCCACCACCTCGGCATGGATCTGCTCGAGGCCACCGGCGTGAACACGGTGAACGCGCGGGTCGTCGACGACGGCGACCTCGTGACGTCCGGAGCGGTCACCTCGGGCCTGGACCTCGCGCTGCACCTCCTCGAACGCACCTACGGCGCACAGGTCGCACTCGCGGTCGAGGAGTTGTTCGCCTACGAACGGCGCGGAACGGTGTGGACGCGATGAGCATCCTCGGAGACTGGGACGTCACGATCAAGACGCCGATCGGGTCGCTGGCCGTGGTCTATACGTTCACCGAGCAGGACGGCACTCTCGCGGGAACCGCGACCGGTAAGGACGAAACCGTACCGCTGCACGGCATCGTCGTTGACGGGCAACGGATTACGTGGCGCCAGTCCGTGGCCAAGCCCATGCGCCTGAACCTTGACTTCGACGTCACAGTCGACGGCGATCGGCTCACCGGGCATTCCCGCGCCGGCCGCCTGCCACGCTCGGCGGTGACGGGCGAGCGCCGTCGCTAGGGCGCCATCTCGTAGGCGCCGTCGTAGGCCTTCACCCGCTCCCAGACCCGGTGGAACCGCTCGGCGTCGGGCACCGGCTTGCGGATCGCGCTCAGCGCCCAGTCCTGCTGGGCCGTGGTCGCCGTCGGCTTACCGTGCAGCGCAACGGCATACGTGTTGAAGTCGCGCACCTGGAAGTCGAAGATCTGGTCGAGCATGTCGGAATCGAGGCCCGTCAGCGCGGCCTGCTCGAGGATCAGCTGCCCGTACACGATCAGCGAGAACAGGTGCCCGACGTTGAGCAGGAAGTCCAGGTCCTTCTGCTGGTCGGCGTCGGGTGCGGCGGTGAGGAGAAACTCCCGGAACGCCTTGGCCTGGTCGTAGAACACCGCGACGTTCGGGATGCCGGCATGCTCCTCGTATACCGGTGTCCAGTCGGCGAACTGCACCTTGCCCGCACCCCGGGTCGGCCCCTGGTTCCAGAAGAATGTGTCGTCGGCGGCGTCGTTGCGCATCGGGATCTCGGGATACTCCTTGGGATTGAGCATGTAGTTCGGCATGAACTTCAGCACCAGCCCGACGTTCACATGCACCGTGCCCTCGAGTCGCGGCAGGGTGCCGATGAACTGCGCGACTTCGCGGAACATCGTGTTCTTCTCGTAGCCCTTGGCGGCGATCACGTCGTGCAGCGACCGCAGCACGGTCTCGCCCTCCATGGTGACCTTCGCCTTGGTCATGGGGTTGAACAGCAGATAGCGCCGGTCGTCGAGGCTCGCGGCCCGGAAGTAGTCGACGGAGCGCTGGCTGAACAGCTTCATCGCGATCAGGCGGGAGTACGCGTCGACGAAGTTGGTTCGCACGTGGGTGAATTCGGTGACGGGGTTGCCGTACAGGATGCGGTTCTGCGCATGGGTGATCGCCTCGTAGAAGGCGTGCTCGGACATGCCGATCGAGCAGGAGCACAGGTTGAACTTGCCGACGTTGACCGTATTCAGTGCCGCGGCAAAGGCTTCCACGCCCGTGTGCAGAATGTCTTCCTCCCGCACCGGATAGTTCTCGAGCCGGAACGTGCTGACGTAGATCTGCATGTGCACGACATTGTCGATCAGGTGATAGTCATCGTGCCGGCTGTCGGCGGCGAACCAGACGTAGGCGTCCTGGCCCTCGATGTCCCCGCGGCGGCCGAACACCGACACCATGCTGGCGACGTTCCCGTTGCCGATGTAGTACTTCTCCCCCGTCGCCCGGTAGAGGATGCCGTTGGCGCGGTCCTCCTCACTCGCCGGCGTCAGAACCATGTCGGTGTTGTAGACGTCGGCGCCGCGCGCGCGTTCGGACAGTCCGAACGCCATCACTTCCCCCGCGTCCAGGTCGTCGGCGGCCTTCAGCTTGGCGTCCTTGTTCTCGCTCTGCCAGATGGGTCCCAGCCCGAGGATGGTGACCTGCTCGGTGTACCAGTACGTCAGCCCGTAGAACCCGAGGATCTCCGATAGGGCGGCGTTGCGCGCCGCATCCCAGCGCTTGTCCGGATTGCCCGCGGCGAACTCCGAGGGCGTGAGGAACGTCGCGAACAACTTCTCGCGCTTGACGAAGTCGACGAAATCGCCGGGCCATTGCGCGGTCAGATCGTCGTCGAGGATGCGCTTCTTGCCCTGACCTTCGAACCAGTCGATGGTCGCGCGCAACAACCTGCGCGTTTCGGCGTCGAACTGCGGCGGGTCGTAGGTGTTCGGGTCGAAGAGCAAGCCGTCGGTCTGGATCTGCGTCATGGCGTCAGCCTAGGACTGCCGCCGAACCTAGGGCGCCGGTTGTGGCGGTTGGATCGGGTTCGGGACGAACGGCAGACCCGGAATGGTTTCGTAGGGCAGCGTCGGGATGGTCGGTGGCGGCGGCTGAGTGCTCGGTGGCGGCGCAGTGGTCGTCGGCGGCGGCTCGGACGGCGGGGGTGGACTCGTCGGCGGCGGCTCGGACGGCGGCGGACTAGCCGGCGGCTCGGGCGGTGGCGCCGTGACCGTCTCGGTCACCGGTGGCGGCGGCGCCTCCTGTGTGACTGTCTCCGGTGCCGGCGCTTGCGTCTCCGATGCTGGAGGTGGCGCGGGCGCTCGTGGCCGGCGGCGAGGTGGGTGCGGTGGTCGAGGCCGGAGCTGGAGGCGTGTCGCCGGTGCGCAGGACGAACAGGACGGCCGCCGCCAGCGCGATCAGCACGACGACGATGCCTGCCCCCATCGCGATCTCGGGTCGGCGGTACCACGGCAGCGACCGCGCTGCACGCTCGTCCTCGCGCGGGTCACGCTGGAACTCGATCTGCGGCCGGACGTCGTCTGCAGCGCCAGAGTCGGCGGGCGAGTCGTAGTCGTAAGGATCGGTCGGCTCGACTTCGGGAACATCGGCGGCGTCCGACCATGCCAGTGCGCCGAACTCGCCCGACGGTGCCATCTCGTCGTCGGGCGCGGCCAGTTCGGGCGCCATCGCCGTCGCCGCAGCAGCCGAAGACGCGGCCGCGGCCATGGCTGTCTGACCGTCCTCGACCGTCCCGCGCACGGCCGTCAGGCCGCCACCGATCGCCGCGGTCAACTCGGGCTGACCATTCGTGATGACCGGTACCCGGAAGTGTTCGGACAACGTCGTCGTGACGATCGGGATTCGCGCTCCCCCACCCACCGATGCCACTGCCGCCAGCTCGCCGAACACCGTTGCGCTGCAACGTGTCTTGAAGCACTCCAGCGAAGTCGGCGACGGGTTGCCGGATCGCGTCGTCGAGCTCGTTGCGAGTCAGCCGCACCTCACCGCGGTGCCCGGGCACATCCGCCATCAGCGAGGTGACACTCTCAGTGGACAGCCGCTCCTTGGCGCCGCGGCACTGGGCCCGCAGCGCGGTGAGCGATCCGATCGCCGACGTGCCGGACAGGTCGATGCTTCCGGCGGCCGACAGATCGTTGATCACGTGGGTGAGCAATGCCTGGTCGACGAGATCGCCGGAGAGATCGGTGTGGCGAACGGTCGGGGCGAGCGGCGCGTAACCCGCGTCGGCGTCGACGAGCGTGATGCTCGTACCGGTGCCGCCGAAGTCGCACAGCGCGATGACGCCGCGGGTCGGCACGCCCGGGTCGTCCTGCAACGCCGTCACCGCTGCGGTGGCATCGGAGACGAGAGCCGCGGGGCCGGGGTTGCCGAACTCCGGCACCTCGGCCAGCGCGCTGCGCAGGCCCTCGACGGCCGCCTGACGCCAGTGCGCGGGATATGTGACAGCGACCGGCTCGGCCGGCGGCCTGCCCCCCGTGAGCGTGAGGAGCAGTGCGCGCAAGCGCGTCCGCGAGCACTCCGTCGGCGCGGTGCGTCGAACCGTCGGCCGCAACGATGCCGACCGGGTCACCGACACGATCGACGAAGTCGGTGAGGATCAGCCCGCGCTCGTTGAGGTTGGGATTCTCACTCGGAACCCCGACCTCCGGAGGCCGGTGCGGAAAGCGCGTCAGCACCGAGGTGCGCGTCAAGGCCGCCCGGCCGACGACCACCGCGGCCAGGCGTGTGGCCCCTATCGAGAGCCCTACCCCGTCAGACATCATTTCCCGTCTAGATCAAAACGCTATCGGAGGTATCCATCTGATCCGACGGCCATAGTGTTACTCAGCGGATGGTCCCGACCCCTGGAATCAGTGGTAGATCCAGTGCGGTGACCCAGCCCGGCGACAGGTCGTTGATGGCCGGCACCGCGTTGAGCGCGCGCAGACCGGTGGAGAGGCAGCCGGCGGCGGCCGCATCGCGCCCCGAGCCGTCGGTGAATCTGAACGCGGTCTCCTGGAAGATGCTCGGCGTGCCCTCGATGTCGACGCGGTAGACGTCGTTCTGGTTGCCCGTCGGCCAGTCAGGGGCGGCGTCGTCGCCGATCCGGTTGACGTGCTCGAGCTGGATTCGGGTCTCGCCCTTGTACAGGCCGTTGATCGTGAACCGGACGGCCGCGACGTGTCCTGCCGGGATGACGCCCTTGGCGGACTTGCGCTCGTTGGGCGTCACCCACTTGTCGTATGTCGTGGTGATCTCGTCGAGCATGATGCCCGCCGCGTGCGCGATCATCGGAACTGTTCCGCCCCAGGCGAACACGAGGATGTCCGGGGTTTCGAGCATGGCCTTCTTCTCGGGCGGCCTGCCGATGCCCATCTCACGCTCGTAGTCGCCGGTGTAGTTGGTGTAGTCCAGCAGTTCGGATGCTCGAACGGTGCGGACCTCCGAGCACAGGCCCATCAGCGTCAATGGGAACAGGTCGTTGGCGAAGCCAGGGTCGATGCCGGTGGTGAAGCACGACGCCTCGCCCAGTTCACAGGCCTCGGTGATGGGTTCGATCCAGTTCGGTGGGTTGAGGTGCATCGTCGGCCACACCCACGGCGTCATGGCCGTCGAACTGACGTCGATCCCCGCCCGCAGGAACCGGGTGATCAGGGCGATGTTCTCCTCGGCGTGCGCGGCGGTGGGCCCGTAGTGCACCAGTGCGTCGGGTTTGAGCGCGATGAGCGCGTCGACGTCGTCGGTGGCCGTGATCCCCAGGCTGGTGCCGAGTCCGCAGATCTCACCGACGTCCCGGCCCACTTTGTCGGGATTGCTCACACCGACACCGACCAATTCGAACAACGGGTGTTTGACGATCTCGGCGATCACCATCTTGCCGACGAAGCCGGTGCCCCAGATGACGATCCGCTTCTTCTGAGAGTCAACAGTCACGCGGTATCCATTACCTTTCAATCGGCCCCCGCCCAGACCCTAGCCGCCGGGCGAAGCGACGGTGCAGGAGCTGCCTCGGTACACCGAGCACGCTCCCGATTTCACCCCATGACAGCCCACAGTTGCGCGCCGCTCGAATTGCCTCCTCGTACCGCGTCTGCGCGCTGGCGAGATCGTCGCGCGCCTCGCCAAGCTCGCGTGCGCTCGCGCCGGAGAGCATGTCGGCCAGCACCGGGTCGGGCTCGGTGTAATCCGGCCTGTCGGGTGCACTTTCTATCTCGTCGAGCACGCGACGGCGCGCGGCCTCCAGTTCCGGATGCTCAAACCACCACGGCTTCGGACCGACCCCGCCCCAGACGCTACCCGAGCCGACGGCGTCATCATTTGATGACGACGTTTGGTCCTCACTGTCCATGCGGGAGAGCCTGCCCGGCCCCTATGACAACCACAGATTGATCGGCGCCGGGAATTTTTAGCGGTTCTGCGGCATTATCCACGCCATGACTTCAGCACTGGCGGGACGACGGGCACTGGTCACCGGGGCATCGCGCGGAATCGGAGCGGAGATCGTGCGGCGACTGGCCGCCGACGGTGCCGCAGTCGCATTCACCTACGGCGCGTCCACGGTGGAGGCCGAGAAGCTGGCTGCCGAGGTGGCCGCCGACGGCGCGACGGTCGTGGCGATCCAGGCCGACGCCGCCGACCCCGAACAGGTGACCCGGTCGGTCGAGGAGACCGTCGCCAAGCTCGGCGGCCTCGACATCCTGGTCAACAATGCGGGCATCGCAATACTGGGCGACGCCGCGACGTTTCCACCCGAGCAGTTCGAGAAGATGGTCGCGATCAACATCCGCGGGGTGTTCGTCGCGATCCAGGCCGCGCTCGCACATCTCGGCGAGGGCGGGCGCATCATCAACATCGGCAGCATCAACGCCGACAAGGTTCCGGGTCCCGGACTCGCGGTGTACGCGATGACGAAGGCGGCCGTAGCGGGCTTGACCCGCGGCCTGGCCCGCGACCTCGGGCCCAGCGGCATCACGGTCAACAACATCCAGCCCGGCCCCATCAACACCGACATGAACCCCGACCAAGGCGAATTCGCCGAAATGGCAAAGAAAGTCATGGCGGGCGGGCGCTACGGTCAACCCAGCGACATCGCGGGCGTGGTCAGTTATCTGGCTGGCCCCGATACCGGATACATCACCGGTGCGCACTGGAACGTCGACGGCGGGTTCACGGTCTAGCTACAGGTTGATCGGGTCCGACGGGTCTGGCCTCTTCGTGGTGTCGCGCAGCGCTGCCTTGAATTGCATCGCCCGATACGGCCATCCGTCGGCGGTGTTCCACTGCGACACCATGAGTCCAGCGCCACCTTGGATGTCGAACCGCGACCCGGGCAACACGTATCCGCCGTAGAGCTGCGCGACCTGATTCTTCACGTGGTTCTCGCCGTGCCACGCCGAGCCGAGCACGGGCGTCTGCAGCGGCGTCGTATGCATGTTGGCGACAGGCGATTCGACGACGCGGTAGCCGAGTGCATACTTCGACGCGAGGAATCCGCCGAGGATCCACTTGCCCTTGGCCATCCGGCGAAACGTGAGTTCTCCCCACTTCTCACCGGCCGGGGTGATCGGCGTGGCCGCATCGCCCCACCCCCAACGTCCGTGGGTGAAGCCCCAGTTCGAATAGCGCGACCGGTGCCCGATGTTCTCGGGCCGCACCCGCATCAGGATGATTCCCTTGTCGCGCTGAAATCCCGTCGCCACCACATAAACCCAGCCGTCGTCGGGGTCGAAGTCCCACGACCAACATTGCGCGTGACCGCCGTGCAGTGCGGCAGGGAACTTGGCGTCGCGCCCCATGTGCGCCCACGAGACACCGCTGTCGTCGGAACGCCAGATCTCCGTCCAGACGACGTTGCCGAAGCCGCGGTTGACGATGGCGTGCAGATAGATCGCGTCGTCGACGCGAAGCAGATCGGATGGGATCACGGTGCTGATCCCGCCGCGGGTCCAGCCGCTGGACGCGTCGTCGTGGATGTAGTGCCACAGCTGGCGGGCGTAGTCCGGGTCCTCACCGCCTGCCCGTTCGTACACGATTTCGTGGTCGGCGTCCCCGGTGCCGATCAGCACGACGGGTGAGCGCCAGTCGCCCTTGCCGACCTTGTGACCCGAGAAGGTGTCGCCGAAGACGGACACCAGCTTTCCGTTGGGCGCCACGACCGACGCCCCGAGATCGGTGCACGTGACGCCCCAGCGCTCGGTCAGTCCTGGACCGGTCAGATCGGCGACCTTGCCGTTGAGCAGCGGAACTCGAGGCCCGCCTGCGAGGGCCCAGACCGCGGCCGGCTTGCCTGCCGATCGAGGAGTCGCCAGGCAACTCAGAAGCAGCGGCGCAAGCCGCCCGGCTCGCATTGCAGGGGGTACTGGGTGACGGGAATCGACAGCGGCCGGTTGAACTTCATGGTGAGCGGCGCAACGACCATCGCGGGTGAGTCGCCGCACTCGTCGCCGTGCAGAACCTTCATCTGGCCGGTCCATGAATACGCGTCGAATCGGAAGATCGTCTGTTGAGGGGCCGTGCTGCCGTCGGGACATGTGCGACTTGGAGTCGTTATAGACGAATTGCCACTGACCGTCGACCATGCGCGCATCGCGGCCGGCCAGATTGGCCGGCGCCACCTTCAGCGTGCACGCGACCGGCAACAACAGGCGGGTCACGCAGGTCGCCGACGGTCGGCACGCAGATCGGGCAGATCTCCCATGTGGTCGGCGCCTGCCCGTCGATGTTGACGTCATAGACGCCTTCCGGCGCACCGGGCGCCTTGGCGTCGCCTTGCGCATGACCGGGCCCGCGAGGCCGAGGGCGGTGGCAATCCCGAGGAGGGCCACGACAAGCCCCTTGATGAACCTCACGATGTGCACCCCTTCACCTGGCAGCAGACGTTGAATCCCGTGCAGTATCCCAGTGCGCTGGCAGGTCCGTCACCCCTTTGACCACGCTCAGGCGTTTCAAGCACCACGGACAGCGGGTAGAAGCGTTCGGGGTGATGGCGATGAGACGACTGGCGGCGTTGGTCGCTGTCGTCACCCTTTTGTCGGGCTCTGACCGCGTGCTCAACCGGCGAACGGGTCGACCTCGGCGGCGAGTCGTCCGGCAATCTCATCGCCGCGATCGCCGGTGAACCCGACCAACTCGACCCCCACAAGACCAGCGCCTACTTCTCGTTCGAAGTGCTCGAGAACGTCTACGACACTCTCGTCGAGCCCGATGCCAACCTCGAGATGAGAGCCGGCGCTTGCCGAGTCGTGGACTGTCAGCCCCGATCAGCTCAGCTGGACCTTCCACCTGCGATCGGGCGTCACCTTCCACGACGGGAGCCCGTTCACCGCAGACGACGTCGTCTACTCGTATCGCCGCATCATCGACGAGCAGCTGACGAACAGCGACAAGTTCAGCGCCGTCGCCGATGTCAGCGCGCCCGAACCCGCGACCGTCGTCATTCGGCTCAAGCAGCCGACACCGAACCTGTTGACGAACATCGGCGGCTTCAAGGGCATGGCGATCGTGCAACGCCGCAATGTCGAAAGCGGTCAGATCGCCACGCATCCGATCGGCACGGGACCGTTCTCGTTCAGTCGGCCAGAAGAGCGGGGATTCCATCACGCTCAAGGCGAATCCGTCGTACTGGGGCGGCCCACCCAAAGTTTCGGGCGTGACCTTCCGGTTCATCTCCGAACCGACGACGGCGCTTTCAGCGCTGCAGGCCGGCGAGATCGACTGGACCGACTCGATCCCCCCGCAGCGAGTGACGCAGCTGCGAGACGACGACTCGATCAACTTGGCGGTCACCGCGAGCAACGACTACTGGTATCTCGCGCTAAACGAGAAACGCAAGCCGTGGAACGACGTGCGGGTGCGTCAGGCCATCGCCTACGGCATCGACCGGGACGCGATCGTGGCGGCGACGAGTTACGGCACCGCCGCGACGAACCAGCTCGCGATCCCCAAAGGCAATCCCTGGTACACCGACTACCACCGCTACGGCTTCGACGTCGAGGAGGCGAAAACCCTGTTGCAGGAGGCGGGGGTGACGGGCGCCGATCTCGACATGCTGGTCACCAGTGAGTATCCGGAGACGGTGACGGCCGCTCAGGTCATCGCGGACAACCTCGCGCCGCTGGGGATCACGGTGAACATCCGCACCGTCGACTTCGCCACCTGGCTGGACGAGCAGAACAACGGCAACTTCGACATGCTCATGATGGGCTGGCTCGGCAACATCGACCCCGACGACTTCTACTACGCGCAGCACCACACCGGCGGCACCAGCAATGCGCAGAAGTTCTCCAACCCCGAAGTCGACCAACTCCTCGACGCCGGCCGGGTCGAGACGAATCGTCAAGCGCGCGCGGACCTTTACGCTCACGCGGCGACGATCGATCGCCGACCAGGTGAGCTACATCTACCTCTACAACCCGTCGGTGATCCAGGCATGGACCACCGGCCTCTCCGGCTTCGAGTCGCGTCGCGACGGCGCCGTCCGGTTCCGCACCACCGACACTCGCGCAAGGCCAGACACAGTGACCCGGTTGGTGACTCACCCGATCGTGCGCTTCTTGGCGCGCAGGCTGGCTGTACTCGGCGGTCGTCCTGATCGGCGTGCTCATCGTGGTGTTCGCCTTGGTGCACCTCGTCCCGGGAGATCCCGTACGCATCGCGTTGGGCACGCGCTACACCCCGCAGGCGTACGACGCATTGCGGTCGGCGAGCGGGCTCGACAAGCCGATCGTCGAACAGTTCTTCAGCTACATCGGCTCGGCACTGACCGGCGATCTCGGCGTCAGTTTCCGCAACGGCGATCCGGTCACGGTGATCCTGTTGGAGCGGCTGCCCGCGACGGTGTCGCTGGCCGTGGTCGGCATCGTCATCGCACTGCTGATCGCGCTGCCCGCGGGCATCTGGTCGGCGCTGCACGAGGGCCGTGTCAGCGACGCGATCATTCGGGTCGCCAGCCAGTTCGGGGTGTCGGTGCCGGACTTCTGGATGGGCATCCTGCTGATCGCCCTGTTCGCGACGACGCTGGGCTGGCTTCCGACGTCGGGATACCAACCGCTGCTGGACAATCCGGGTGGATGGTTACGCCACATCGTGCTGCCCGCGCTGACGGTGGGCCTGGTCGCGGGGGCGATCATGACGCGGTATGTGCGCTCGGCGGTGCTGGAGGTCGCCTCGATGGGATACGTGCGCACCGCCCGCTCGAAGGGGCTGTCGCCGCGAGTGGTGACCTTCCGGCACACGGTGCGCAACGCGCTGATCCCGGTGCTGACCATCACCGGCATCCAACTGGCGACGATCCTCGGCGGCGTCATCGTGGTCGAGGTGGTTTTCGCGTGGCCAGGCCTGGGCCGTCTCGTCTACAACGCGGTAGCGGCGAGGGACTACGCGGTCATCCAGGGCGCGGTCCTGCTGATCGCCGCGCTGTTCCTTCTCATCAACCTGATCGTGGACGTGCTCTACGCGGTCGTCGACCCGAGGATCCGGCTGTCATGACCACCGCCGCCGACACGAATACCCGGGTCTCCTCGTGGCGCCTGCTGCTGGGAAACCCGGTCACCGTCGTCAGCGGGGCGATCCTGGTCGTCATCGCGATCGTCGCGCTGACCGCGAATTGGATTGCGCCGTTTGGTGTCAACGACGTGAACGTGCCCGACGCACTGCAGGGTCCCAGTGGCTGCACATTGGTTCGGCACCGACGAGCTGGGCCGCGACGTGTTCTCCCGCGTGCTCGTCGCGACGCAGGCATCGCTTCGGGTGGCGGTCATCAGCGTGGCGTTCGCCGTCGTCGTCGGCGTGACGATCGGCGTCGTCTCCGGTTATCGCGGCGGATGGCTGGACACGATCTTCATGCGGGTCGTCGATGTGATGTTCGCGTTCCCCGTGCTGCTGCTCGCGCTTGCGGTGGTCGCGATCCTCGGGCCCGGTATGACGACAACGATCCTCGCGATCGGCATCGTCTACACGCCGATCTTCGCCCGCGTCGCACGCGCGAGCACGCTGAGTGTGCGTGTCGAACCTTATGTTTCGGTGTCACGCAGCATGGGCACCGGTCACCTGTACATCCTCGGCCGGCATATCCTGCCGAACATCGCCGGACCGCTGGTGGTGCAGACGTCGCTGTCGCTGGCGTTCGCGATCCTGTCGGAGGCGGCCCTGTCGTTCCTCGGTCTGGGTATACAGCCGCCGCAACCGTCGCTGGGCCGGATGATCTTCGACTCGCAGGGCTTCGTCACGATGGCGTGGTGGATGGCGGTATTCCCCGGCGCCGCGATCTTCGTGACGGTGCTGGCGTTCAATCTGCTCGGCGACGGACTGCGTGACGTCCTGGATCCCAAGCAGCGCACGATGATCGAGGCACGGAGAAAGCAGTGAGCGATCCGACCCTGCAGTGTGCGCGATCTACGGGTGCGCATCGGCAAGCGCGAGATCGTGCACGGCGTCTCCTTCGACGTCGCGCCGCGAACAGACGCTGGGCATCGTCGGCGAGTCGGGATCCGGCAAGTCGATGACGGTGCTGGCGGCCACCGGCCTGCTGGATGCCCCGGGCGCCGCGGTCGCCGGCACGAGCACTCTCGTCCGGCGGCGTTCAACTCGTCGGCGCTTCCGACCGACTGCTGCGCAGTGTTCACGGCGGCCGGATCGGGTTCGTGTTCCAGGATCCGGGGACATCGCTCAATCCGCTGCTGACCCTCGAGAGACAGATCACCGAATCCCTTGAGACGCACCGTCATATGACCCGCAGGCAGGCGCGGAGCCGGGCGCTCGAGTTGTTGCAGGCGGTCGGGCTACCCGATGCGCAGACGCGTCTGCACGCATACCCGCATCAGCTGTCCGGCGGACAGAAGCAGCGCGTGATGATCGCGATCGCCATGGCGTGCGATCCGGAACTGCTTGTCGCCGACGAACCGACCACGGCGCTGGACGTGACGACGCAGGCGCAGATCATCGAGCTGGTCCGCGATCTGCAGCGCGACTTCGGCACCGCCGTGGTGTGGATCAGCCACGACCTCGGCGTCATCGGCCAGGTCGCAGACGACGTGACGGTGCTGCAGCGCGGCGACGCCGTGGAGCAGGCGCCGGTCATCGATGTGTTCGATCGCCCGCAGCACGCCTACACCCGCGAACTGTTGACGGCCCGCCCCCTCGTCGGGGCCACCGGTCCCCCACCCGCCTCCCGCCGACGCTGAGACCTCCTGCTCGACCGTCGACGGCCTCGATGTGCGTTTCGACGTGAACACGCCGGTCGGCAAGTCGGTCGTGCACGCGGTCAAGGACCTGTCGTTTCAGATCCGGCGCGGCACCACGCTGGGCCTCGTCGGAGAGTCGGGTTCGGGTAAGTCGACCGTGGCCGCCGCGCTGACCGGCCTCGTCAAACCCGACGCCGGCACCGCCACGTTGGGGACGTCCGACGTTATCGGCGTGCGCGGGTCCGCGAGAAGGCGCTGCGCAGGCGGATCAGTCTGGTGTTCCAGGATCCGTTCTCCACGCTCAATCCCCGCGCGCGGATCGGCACGGCGATCGACGAGCCGCTGCGGGTACATCGGCCTCGCAAACGGCAAGCAAGCGCCGCAGGCACGAGTCGACGAGCTACTCGAACTCGTCGGTCTGCCAACGTCGTTCGCATCCCGATATCCGCACGAGCTGTCCGGCGGCGAACGCCAGCGGGTCAGCATCGCGCGGGCCCTGGCGGGCGAACCCGAGCTGCTCATCCTCGATGAAGCCACTGCGTCGCTGGATGTTTCGGTGCAGGCGCGGGTGCTCGATCTGCTCGCGACGCTGCAGCGCGACATGGGGTTGACGTATCTGTTCATCGCGCACGACCTCGCCGTCGTGCAGCAGGTGAGCCACGACGTTCTCGTCATGCGCGACGGCGAGGCGGTCGAGTACCGGCCCGCCGCCGAATTGTTCGCCGCACCGCAGCACGAGTACACGCGCGCGCTGCTGGCCGCTGTTCCACCGGAGCGACCACGGGTCTCGACGTAGGCGCTCAATCGGGCCGCATGAGAGGGTGTCGCCATGACTCAGCTCAGCGGCAAGGTCGCATTGGTCACGGGCGCATCGTCGGGATTGGGCGCCGTGGTGGCGCAGGTTTTCGCGGAGCGGGGCGCGATCGGTATTCGGCATCGCCCGCAGAGCCGACGAGATGGCGACGGTGTTCGAGGATGGTGCCCGGCGGTAAATACGCGTCGGTGGACATCACGTCTGTCCGACGCCTGCCGGGACGCCGTGGCGCAGACCGTCGATGCGTTCGGCCGCCTCGACGTGCTGGTGAACGTCGCGGGTTTCCACCAGATGCGCCACACGACGACGATGACCGACGAGGAGTGGGACCGCGATCTCGCGGTGAACCTCAACGGGCCGTTCTATCTCTGCCGTGCCGCGCTGCCCCACCTACTGGAGAGCAGCGGCAACATCGTCAACGTCACGTCCATCGCGGGCGTGGAGGGTGAGGTCTATTCGGCGGGCTACTGCGCGGCCAAGCATGGGCTGGTCGGGCTGACCCGCGCGCTGGCCGTCGAGTACACCAAGGAGAAGATCCGGGTGAACGCGATCTGTCCGGGTGGGATGCCCACCCCGCAGGCGACCGAGTTCACCGCACCCGAGAACGCCGACTGGGATCTGATCATGCGCATCGCATCGCCGCGCGGATTCATGGATCCCGTCGACGTCGCGAAGGCGATCGCGTTCCTTGCCAGTGACGACGCCGCCGCGATCCACGGCGCGGTGTACCGGGTCGACAACGGCAAGGGCGCGGGCTGACCCGGCGACCGCCGGGTCAGCGAGCGGACTCAGATCCCCTGGTTCCGCCGACGGCCGAGGAAGAACGCCAATCCGATTGCGCCGAAGCCCAGCGTCCCGATGACACCGGCCGACACCATCAGGAAGATGTCCCTGCCGGACAGGCCGCCCGTCGACGCTTCGTCCGACGCCAGCCGCAGTCGGTAGTCGCCCGGCAACGGGCCCTCGGCGGGCGCCTCGAGACCCGGGAACTGCTGGGTCCGGTGCACCTCGAATGCCCGCTCACCGCCGGTGCCTCGTTCCAGACACCCCACGCCGGGCGTGACGCCGTCGAGCAGCACCTTGCGCTCACCGAACTGGGCGTCGTCGCCGACGTCGACGATGCTGTCGCACCCGGAACGGCTCGTACCGTGCGTTCGAGTAGTTCACCAACACCGGCACGTTGTCGTAGCGCATCACCGGCGGCGGCGGCGGAGGAGGCGGCATCCCGACGCCTGGGTAGTAGCCACCGCCGAAGAAGCTGCCCACCGCGATGTTGGACACGGCTTGAGCGACGTTGGCGGCCGCGATGACCGGGGCTCAGCAGCGCGGCGGTGAAGCTATACGCGGCGTACTGGGCGGCCTCGAAGACCATCCTGCCCATCGGCGGGACGATCATGATCCGCGGCGTCATCTCGTACATGTAGACGATGCGCACCGGGTCGCGGTACGGGTTGAGGATGATCGGCCGGTAGTACTCGTCGTACTGCACCCAGTCCGGCCGCCACTGCTTCACCGGGCTGATCAGCTCGACCGGCGGATCCACGGCGAAGTTCGTCGTGGCGCTCGTGTTCACGTCGAGACCGGGGATCTTCAGGCTCGTCTGGATCGAGTTCGAGAACGACGCGAGCTCCGGCTCCGGCGCGGCCGCGGGAATCTTCTCGTCGACAGGCGCTGCCTTGCTGGCGAGTTCGACGTCCTCCGCGGGAGCCTCGCAGCGTCTGAGGCTCGATGGTCTCGATCTCCTTGGCGGCCTGCGAGATGGACACCGTCGGAGTCTCGGACTCGTTGCCGCTCGTCTCGGACGTAGTCGCCTCGGCCGACTCGCTCGTCGACGTCTCAGTGCTGCTGGGCGACGACGTTGCGCTGGTCCCGCGCTCGCTCGAGCGCCTCCGACGACGGCGTGTGGATGTCGCCGACGATTCCGCCGACTCGCTCGCGGTGGTGGGCGGCGACGTCGTTTCTGGCGTCAGCGGTCGCCGTGCTCGGCGCGGTCGTGGTGATGGGAGCCTGCGAGGCCGTCGTCACGTCAGCCTCGCTGGGCTCAGCCGGCGCGACAGTCGTCACCGGAGGAGCGACCGTGGTCGAGGTGCTTCCACCGGTGCCTGCGTCTCGGGCGCCGTCTCGACCTCAGCCGGCGCAGGCGCTTCGGATCTGAGGTGCTTGCGTCACAGCCGGTGCCGGTGCCGGCGCCTCGGCGGGGGCCTGCGGGGCCGCCTCGACGGGCTCGGGAGCCGACACTTCCGGCGCCGGAGCGACCACGGTGGTGGTCGTCGCTGCCATCACCGGGCTGGGCTAGAGCAGGGGCTATTCCCCCGGTAAGCGCGGTCAGGGAAATCACGATGCCCGATGCCAGAACGGCAACGACGCCTCGCTTCGAGCAAAATCTCGAGGGGTGCACCCACGTTTATCGACTCCTTCGGTCCTAAGGAGAGAGCACTGCGGTCCGCAACTGTGCCAGGGCTGCCATCCCCGCCCGATGATTGCCTGGAACAGAAGCAGTCGCATGCTCCGGTCTCAGAAGGTTCATCGCTGGTCCGACCGAGGTGTTACACACAGACCGAGGAGGCGGGCGATGTGGCATCGGGCCATTCGAATGACGGGGGCTGCAGGGGCCGCGCTGACCCTCGTGGCCTGCGGTTCTGGCGGTCAGACGGCGGTGACGTCGACTGATCACATCTCGGCCACGACGACAGCCGCAGCGACCATCCCTTCCGCCCCACCGGCCACAGCGGCACCGCGGGCCAAGAACTGGTTCGACCTCGACGTCGGGGACTGCCTCGTCGATCTCCCCAAAGTCGACCTCGGCGAGGTCTCGGTCGGCATCGTCGACTGCACGAGCCCGCACGCCGGCGAGGTCTTCCTGCGCGCTCCGGTGGAGGTGAACGCGGCGATCGCCGATGTCGCCGATCAACAATGCGCTGCCGGCATCGCCGAGTACACCGGACGCCCGGCCGGGGACACCTTCACCGTCACTTACCTGATCGACTCGAATCAGGATCGGACGTCGGACAACCCGTTGCCGAGCACCGTCATCTGCCTGCTCCAGGCCGTCGGCGGCCGACAGCTGACCGAGTCAGCGCGCAGGCGCTAGGGACGGCGGCGGCGTGCGGCGACGACAGCCAAGGCGATGCCGACCAGCGCGATGATCGGCCCGAGGACGGACCACGTGGTGGTGTTGGTCATCGGACTGTCGCTCACGATGACGCCGAAACCCTGCAGGGTGAACACGATCCCGAAGAATGCGACGAGCAACCCCAGCGCGATGATGGCGATCCGCATGACTTCACCCTACGGTTTCACCATGATCTATAGGTGGCTCGTGCGGAAGGCGGCGCAGACCGGATGGCAGCGCCTGTCTGATCACCGGGTCGACGATCTGCCACTCGCCGCCGACGTGCACTTCGTATTTCTCGGCGATCACGAGCTGGCGACCGACCTCCGTGGCCCCGAAGCGCTACGCGGATGGCTGAGTGACCTGTTCGAACGGTTCCCGCGGCTGCGCTTCGAGCCGGAGGACGTCGTCGTCGAGGGCGGGCCGTGGTCCACCCGGCTGGCGACCCGCTACAACGCGACGCAGGACGGCCAGTTGATCTATCGCGCCGTGCAATTCGCCCGCATCAGGTGGGGAAAGCTCGCCGAGGAGACCATTCAGCCGGACACGCAATTAGTCGCCGCTGCGCTGGCTCGAGAAGGTCGCGACTAGCGGCGACGGCCCAGGTACTTCTGGTACGCCTCGGCTGAGGCGGCCAGCTCCGGGCGCGCGTCGAGCAGCGGCTGCATCTTCTTACGCGCCTCCTCCCTCTTGTACGGCAGGAATTCGGTCGGGAAGTTGCCTTCGTGACGGGTGTAGCCACCCAGCACCCGGCGGGCGACGGTCGCTTTGTGTACCTCGTCGACACCGTCGGCGATGCCCATCGTCGGCGCGGCCGCGTACATGGCCTGGATCGGGGTGAGGTCGGTGGTGCCCAGCGATCCGAGGATGTGCAACGCGTTGAACGACACTTCGCGCAGCACCTTGGCCATCGTGAATTTGACGGCGGCGATCTCGGTGCGCGCCTCCTGGGTGGAGGTGTTGTCGATCTTCCAGGCCGTCTCGAGGACGAACAGGCGCAGCATCTTGATCATCGCGTAGGACTCGGCGATCTTCTCCTGCACCATCTGGTGGTCGGAGATGAGCTTGCCGTGCGACTCGCGTGACAGCGCCCGCTCACACATCATGTCGAAGGCCAGGTTGCACTGCGCGATGGTGCGCATGGCGTGGTGGATGCGACCGCCGCCAAGTCGTCTCTGCGCCAACGTCTTTGCGCCGTCCTCCGGTCCGAGGAGGTGGTCCAGCGGCACCCGCACATCGCGGTAGACGATGTGGTTGTGGTTGCGGGGTTCGGGCATGATCTCCACGCCGGGCGTCTCCCGCGGCACCACGAACATGCCGTTGGTACACATCACGAACAGGATGTCGGCGACGCGGCCGGCCGAGGTGAACCACTTCTCGCCGTTGATCACCCACTCGTCGCCGAAGCGGACGGCGGTCGTCCTGAAGAGGTTGGGGTCGCTGCCGCCCTGCGGTTCGGTCATCGAGTAGGCCGAGAAGATATCCTGGTTGAGCAGTGGTTTGAGCCAACGCTCCTTCTGCTCCTCGGTGCCGTACGCCGCGAGCATCTCCATGTTTCCGGTGTCGGGCGCCGACGCGCCGAACATGTGCGGGGCTCCGGCGTAACGTCCGATCACCTCGTTGAGCAGACCGAGTTTGAGCTGCCCGAAACCGGGGCCGCCGAGCTCCTCGTCGAGGAAGATCGCCCAGAGGCCCTGATCCTTGACTTCCTGTTGCAGTTCGCGCACATAGGCTTTCACCGCGGGGTCGGGTAGGCGAACCGCATGCGGAAACACATGGTCGAGCGGCTCGACCTTCTCCTCACAGAATTGCTTGACCCAGTCGAGCTTGCTCTGAAAATCCGGTTCGGTACTGAAATCCCAAGCCATTCAAATCTCCTCGGCCTTTATCCGGTGCCGCCGACATCCGTCTGTGTTACCGAGCAGACGTTACGCCCCGGCATCGGCTCGACCGCGGCCGCACACAGTCCAGGAAGACCGAAGGTTTGGAATTGACGGATCTGGCAAATCACATGTGCGTTAGTTCCGTCGCTCTACCCACAAGAGAAGAGATTGACCATGATTATCCTCGGCATCATTCTGTTGCTGATCGGCTATTTCACCAGCCTTTCGATCCTCTACACCATCGGAGCAATCCTCGTAGTGGTCGGTGTCATCCTGTGGATCCTTGGCGCGGTCGGCCGCCCGGTTGGCGGTCGAAAAGTCTGGTTCTAGCGCAGCCCGCTCATCGATATCCGCGTTTCAAGAGGTGCTGCGCGCCGGCATTCATCGCGGCGGGGCTCGCGACATCGAAGTCGAACGCATTGGCAAGTCGGGCAGTGATGCCGAAGGCCAGAGCGACGGCCAAAGCGTCTTTGATCTGCGCCGCGGTGACACCGGCGGCCAGCACGGCCCGGATGTCGTCGGTATCAATCGAGTGGTCGGAGGTGAGCTTGGCGAGCATGCGAAGCGTGGCCACCAGCGGCTCCTCGATCGGCGCCGTGTCCAAGTCTGTAAGGGCAGCAGTGACTTTCGCGGCATCACGGAACCACAGGGTTGACGTGGCGGAGTGCGCGGCGACGCAGAACGGGCTGTCATTGGCCTGGGAAACGACCGCCGCCATCAGCTCACGATCGCCGATCGACCAGTCCGAGGGCCCGCGCATCGCCTCGTGGGTGAGGTCGCCGGCACCGTAGAAATCGGGGCGGTAGAACGCGAGCTTGACGGCGTCGACCACCGGCTGGCGACTCACCACTCGGATCAAGGCGAGCAGAGCTTTTGTCCGCAACGGGTGGCCTCGGTCGAGGACTTGAAGTCTCATTTGGAGGCCCCGGTTTCTCCGGTTGCGGCGGCCAATGCGGCGACTGCGTTGGCGTACTCACGGTCCGCCTGCCCGATCGCCGCGCACACCACGACCTCGAAGATTTGATCCTCGCTCAGTCCCGCGGCGCGGACAGCGCCGAAGTCGTCATCGGTGACCTGGTCGGAGCGGCGGGCCACCTTGTCGACCAGGGTGCGCATCGGTTCATCCAGACCGGTGTCGTCGAGCGCGGCTCGGCGCATGTCCGGAGGCGCCGTTCCAGTGCTCCCGAGGACGCGGGCGATGAGTTCGCGGTGCAGTCGGGCGATGTCGGTCATCGTTCATCATCTCCTTTCAGGTGGCTGCGATGCGATGCTGGAGTAGAGCTTGTTCGGCGGGGTTCGCGGTCAATTCAAGGGCGCGGCGATCGGCGTCCCGCGCTTCTTCGAGGCGGCCGCTTCACCGCTCAATCCCCCTCTGCACAGAGTAGGTCTTTGATTCCATCCGACTCCCTCTCGTTGGGATGTTTTCCGTTCCTACTACTAAGACGATCGGCGATGTCGCCAACACGACAGCAGCTGCACGCGATCGCCTGCAGGCGGCGGGCCGGTACGACACACTCGGGCGGTGAGCGGACACCGCGTTGACAGCTTTGCTCGGCGCCGACACGCGTTGCTGGTCTTTGCGGCCGGCATGTGCGTGCTCGTCGGATGCTCGCCCAGCGCGCCGTCGGATCCGTCACCTGCGCCGACGGTGCCGCCCTCGACGGTCCCCGCGCAGACGATGGACCAGCCGACCTCACCCGGCCCGCCGGCCGCTCCCGCGGGCGCGCAGCCAAAGATCTCGCCCGACCCGGCACAGCTGGCCGACGATCTGGTCGCCGACGAGCAGGCACTGCGTGACCCAGCGACGCCGGAGCCGGCGCTCGCCGCCGCTGCACGCCGCCAGCAGGCCGCCTACCGAGCCATCGGGCGCAACCCCGAGTGGGATCGCGATCATCCGTCCTCGAATTCCGCCGTGGCTGGTGGCGACCTACGACCTCAACGTCGACGCTCGGCGTCAGCTGTATCCGATGACGGAAGTGAAGGACACGGTCCCCGCGTGGCGGATCGTGGCGCCCGCTCCGGCGGACGCGTTGTTGGCTCACTACCGCGAAGCCGAGGCGGCTTCCGGTGTTCCGTTGGAATTACCTGGCGGCGATACATCTCATCGAGACCCGCTTCGGCAGCATCGAAGGCACCAGCACGGCAGGCGCGCAAGGCCCGATGCAATTCCTGCCGTCCACATTCGAGGCCTACGGCGACGGCGGCGACATCCACTCGCTGCGCGACAGCATCATGGCGGCGGGCCGCTACCTCGCCGCGAATGACTTTGCCAACAATCGCGATCACGCCATCTTCCGGTACAACAACTCCGACCGGTACGTGCAAGCGGTCAATGACTATGCCGCGGTGCTGGCAGCTGACCCCGGCGCATTCGCCGGCTACTACCGATGGGACGTGTACTACCGCACGACCGCCGGCGACGTCCTGCTGCCGATCGGCTATATCTCGATGGAACCGATCCCGGTCGCAGACCTACCTCGCCGACCATCCGCAATAACTAGACCGACCATCAGGGGTTGACGCCGATGAGCGTTGTGCGGCAGGTCTTCCGCGAGCATTGCTGGTAGCGCAGACATCTGGCCGAAGAGTCGCACCGAGCCAACCCAACAGTTCGTGCCGACAAAGCTGGGCTGGTACCAGTACACCCGCAGTCCGGCCGCGACGGCGGCCTGCACGCCTACCCTGCTGTCCTCGACCGCGATCGCCGAATCCTGGTCGAGTCCGAGGTCGTGCGATCGCGGACAGGTACAGGTCAGGAGCGGGCTTCCAGGTTTGGAACTCGTACGCCGAGAAGTGCGCTCCCGGAAAGTGGTGCAACAGTCTCGTACGTGCCAGTCGGTCGTCGAATCATGTCGACGGGAGAGTTCGACACGACGTATTTCGGATGGTCGATCTGGTCGAGCGCGGCGTCGACGCCGGGAATACAGCGAAGGCGCCCGTCGAGGAGTTTCTCGGCAAGGGTGCGCACGCGAGGAAGAGCATCCTGGGGCGGGTCGACCTCGATGTACGCGCATAGCAGGTCAATCGCCTCTTGCATGCGCCGGCCCGCGACCAAGTCGTCGACTTCACCCGCGAGTATCTCGACGCCCGAACTGCGCAGCGAAGCGTTGCAGCGCAAGCGTCTCCGCGTCTTGCGAGTCAACGAGAGTGCCGTCCAGATCGAAGAGGACGGCGACGTCCAGAGTGGAATGGCTGTTCATGTCCGATCTCCGATTTCCATATCGCGAATTCCAGGCGAACTGAGGCGCGCCGATACGCTCGACGTATCGCTCGTACTTCGCCCTGAGCTCAGTCGCCGCATCCCGCGCATCAACGACATGCAGCTCGTCGCAGTGATATCCCAGCAGCTCGCCCAGAATCGACATCTGCTCGGCGGCGAAAACGATTGTGCCGTCGGGTGAAATCCGCTCGATCCCATCGAGGATCTGCGCCCTGCGGTTGATGTCCTGCGCAGTCGCCTCGGAAAGACCTTCTGGCAACACCAGATCGATCCGCTCGCGCGACACCCGCAGCGGGTATCCCCCGGCCAGACCGCCGGGCGCCGGCGAATGCAGTTGACGCGGCTGGTCGCCAAGCAATGCCCAGATCGTGCGAGCCGCCGATGTCGCGGTGACCTGCTGTCCATCCTTGCCGCCTTGGCGGCGCAAGTTGGCCGCCAACCGAGCGAAGATCGCTTCGTGATCGACGATCTACTCTTCGCCATTTCTGAAGACGGTCAACGCGTACGGGATCCCGACCTGCCTCTCCGAAGCGGTGCACGTGATGACTGAAGTACGTGGTGGCAGACCAGGTTGATGTCGATCTCACTGGGATGTGCACGCAGCTCCTGCGCCGCCGCCCAGGTGATGCCGGGGACAACGTTGGCGATGTTGCCGATGCCGATGTGCGGCGCCAAGACCGACTGTCGCGAGCGCCGGGCCGACCGCATCAGGGTAGGCGGCGTTGACGACGATCGCGCGCGACTCGGCGAGGCGGACCGCCTGCATGAGTTCGTAGTTCAGGGCGAGATGCATCGGCAACCATGGTCCGAGTTGCGCTTGATCCAGCTCCTTGAAGGCCTCCGGCGCGACATCCATGATCGCTCGCGCGGCCTGGATCGAAGCACCCATGAAGATCAGATCCGGCTGGATGCGCCGGATCTCGGCCGCCGTGCGATCGACGTCGGCGAGGTCGAGCGCGAGTGGTTCCACGTCGCGGAAGTGCCCGAGGTTCGACGCCGCGAGCTTGGTGAGGTTGGCGAAGCGCGTGGCCCTCTCCAACGAACGACCCGCCATGACGAGGTCGACGGGCTGGTCGCCCGGTCGCGAGAAGGTGCGCCAGCCTGATCGTGACGTCGCCGATGCCGATCAGCAGTACCTTGGGTGGCTTTACTACGGAGTTCATGATGATCCTTTCAAGAGGTTGAGAAGTGTTGTGTGGGTGAACTTGTGGCTAGATCTCGAGGGCAGTGCGCAAATGGGCGACCATTCCGAGCAGTTCGACGCGCTCGGCGTCGGACGCGTGGGCAGATTCGGCGAACTTCACCGCGTTGTCGATCCGGTTGACAAGGACGGCAACGGAGAACCGCTCGGGACTGGCGATCCGCTCGAGGTTCGAGCGAAAGTTCTTGCCGGTCAGCGTCGCCGGATTGTCGAAGATGGACCGCGCCGAATCGGCCGGAGCCGGCCACGACAGATCGCCGGGAAGCATCTCTTCGTGAAAGTCCAGCTCGGCCATCTTCGGGCGACACCCACGCCAACGCACCCCGCAGAGACACCGCCGAATAGCGCGCACGCCAGGTCGTGCGCCCAGACGACGTTGCCCCGGCTCGAGGACACCTTGCTGCCGTCGATTCTGCAGAAACCTGTTGGCTTTCAGCGGTGACTGGCATCATCTCGGGGACGTCGAGGATCCGCGCCAGTAGCGGGAACAGGACGCCGTAGTAATAGCTGTTGTCGAATCCGAAGTAGTAGGTGACGCGTGGTCGGCGTTCGGTCGCTGACAACTCTTTCCTGAGTTGATCGAAGCTGATGTCGGCGGGTAAACCGAGAAGCTGTCCAAGCGCATAGCAATGCGCGAAGAAGATCTCGAACCACGGATTGATGACCCTGCCCGGCGCCACCGGATATCCGTAGTCGCTACGGAAAGTCAGCGCGATCGCGGTCGGGCTCCAGTTCATCGATGAACCCGACCAAAGACGGATTGTCCGAACCGATTTCACGGTGCCACCCTTGCAGCCAGGCAATATCCTGGTCGTCGATCGAAAACACAGTCGGCAGCGGCGAGTCGTTCGACCTCCACGAATTCGGTGGATCCGGTGGACTCTTCGACGGGATCAATCGCCCGGGCCAGATCCATGGGATTGCCGCAGTTCTCGCACACGTTCATGAACGCACGCTGCAGACAGTTCGGACAGGTGCCGGAGACGAATGCTTCGACGGCCCCGTACCACGTGTCCCCGGCGACGAAC
Organism: uncultured Actinomycetota bacterium; assembly: GCA_963720345.1. Taxonomy (GTDB): domain Bacteria; phylum Actinomycetota; class Actinomycetes; order Mycobacteriales; family Mycobacteriaceae; genus Mycobacterium. Next base: position 113,363 of record CAVRFN010000049.1, on the reverse strand, counting down.
TCCGGCTGCCGGATTGCCCGCTCGTTGCCGAAGAGTTCGGCGAGGCCTGAAGCGAGGAAGGCACGATAGTCATCGGCGGTGTTGTCGATGACCTGATCGAATTGTATTCCGAACGCCTTGAAAGTCGGACCGGATCAACGCGGTCATCTCGTCGCGGAATTGCAGGTCTCCGTACCGACCTGACGGGCCTTCTTGGTCACATAGGTCTGGTAGTTGTCGATGTGCGACACATGCGCCGCGGGACTGCCGACCGCGTCCAGCAGCCGGCGATTGAGGTCTGCCCGCAGATACGGTCCCGAGACATGGCCGACGTGGAGGCCACCGTTGGGTGTTGGCGGTGGAGTGATGATGACATCGTGTGCTGCTTGGTCATGTCTGCTTTCCCTCTTTCAGGGCTGTCTTCGCAATCTTCGTTCGTCACGTCAAACGCTATGAGTGCCTAGTCAGCGCCGGAATCGGCCGATCGGCCCCTGGGCTGGTGAAGCCGTTGTCCCCCGATCGGGGGACACGCTGGCCTCCCCTGTTTCGAGGGCCGATCGGCGGATGCCCGCCGCGGCCTGCGCCTCTTAGCGTTTGAGTCATGACGTCGACGGCCACCGGCCACTCCCTGCGTCGGCGTCGAGACGCTCGGAACCGGCGAGCTACCCGTCGCAGATCTGGCTTCTGCTGGGTGGCAGCTTTCTCGTGCGCGCGCTGGGCTTCGCCTATCCCTTTTTGAGCTACTTCGTCGCCGAGCGCGGGCATGGCCCCACGGTCGTCAGCTTTGTGTTGGCGGCGTTCGGTGCGGGCTGGGTGCTGGGCCAACTGGTGTGCGGCTCGCTGGTCGACCGGATCGGCGGGCGGATGACGCTCGTGGCGGCGATGGTCGCCGCGGCCGTGGTGCTGTGCGCGCTGGCGGCATCGCACAGCACGCCGATGTTGGTCGGCGGCGCCGTGGTCTTCGGCCTCGCCTTCGACGCACCGCGTCCGATAATCAGCGCCGCGATCGCCGAGCTGATCCCGGATAGCGGGCAGCGAGCGAAGATTGACGCATTCCGCTATGGATGGGTGGTCAATGCCGGCGGCGCCATCACCGGCGCGCTCGGCGGGCTGCTGGCGATCCGGATCGGTGTGCCGGCACTGTTCCTGATTTCATGCGGCCGCCTGCGCGATGTTCGCGCGTGCGGCGCTGTGGTTCTTGCCTCGCGCATGCTCGGAGCACTGCTGCCGTCGACCGCTGTCTCGGGTTACCGGCACGCATTCGCCGACAAACGCCTTGTCCTGGTGTACCTCTCGAGCGTGGCGACGTTGACGGTGATGACCGCCCTGTTCGCCGACATCCCGATGGTGATGTCGCACGCGGCCTCGGCCCGGACGCGTTCGGTTGGGCGCAGGTGGCGAATGCACTGGGTGTTGCCATGATGACTCCCGCTGGTGACGCCGTGGCTGAGTAGGCGAATCGCGGTTCGTCCGAGGCTCGACATCCTGGCCGCCGCGACGCTGTGGGCGACGGTGTGCATGGCCGCCGCCGCCTTCGCGACAACGACGGCGAGTTCAGCTTGGCGGGCTTCGGCGTGGCGCTCGGCGAGACCGCGTGGTTCGTCGTCGCGGTCGGGATCGTCCATCGGATAGCGCCGCCGGAGCAACGCGGTCTGTACCACGGCATCTGGGCCACGGCGATGCCGGTCGCATGGATTGTGTCACCGCTGCTGGCCTCGTTCAGCCTTGAACACGGCGGAGCCGCCACATGGTCGCGGCGACAACACTGGTCGTTGGTGTACTAGGTGCCGCGATCTGTCGTCCCACTCGCGCGTCATCTGCGGGACGCGAGCCCGCCCCTATGTCCGACAAATTGGAAAGGTAAGGAAACAACATGTTGAAGAACACTGTTTCGTTGAAGTCTCATGGCGGACGACGAAGTCGAACGGCTACGGGCTTCTCAGGCATTCGACGGACGATCCCAGCGATCTCGCCAGAGCACGTCATCTGCGCACGGCCACAACGCATATCCAGATACCCGGCCTCTGGCTCGAATTCGGTGTCAGCATCGGGACTTCGACCGCCACGTCTGGCCGAGTGCGCCGCAGCAGCCGATTCACGACTGTACGGGTTCGACAGCTTCGAGGGCCTGCCTGAGGAGTGGGTCGTCTCCGACGACGAGACGTGGTCGAAGGGGGCGTTCACCGGCCGCCCATCCGAGGTTCCCGACAATGTCGAGCTCGTCGACGGTTGGTTTGAGGACACTCTGCCCGGGTTCCTCGAAACCCACCCGGGTCAGGTTGCTTTCGCCCACATCGACTGCGATCTCTACAGTTCGACCGCGACGGTGTTCTCCGAGATCCGCGATCGCCTCGCTGTCGGAACCGTGTTGGTGTTCGACGAGCTCTTCAACTACGACCGGTACTACGAGCATGAAATGCGCGCGCTCATCGAGCTCGGCGACACCGGCGTCCGTTGGCGTTACCTGGGGCATGTGCCGGCGAGGTATGCGGCCAGCGTGATCCTGACCGAGGTCCTGTAGCCGGGTTTGGCCGAACTATGTCTTGCTGTCGGTCGCCGGGGCGAAGCGTCGAACCACCGCCGAGCCAATCGCGCCGACGACGATCATCGTGACCGCAAGCCAATCAGGAACCTCGTCGATGGGCCAACCGATGATACCGACGATGAGGACGTACATCGGAATCCATTCCACGATTGGAAGCAGTGACGGCATCGGCTCAGTTGACTCCCCTGCCTCGCGATCCAACTTGGCGCCCACGTGATCGGGGTATACGTCGGTGAACGCCACGGCGAAGAACGTCGCTCCGAGCTGGAGTATCCACCGGTCCAGTAGTTGTCGGAGTCGTGCAGCAACATGATTCCGATGAAACCGGCCACAGCGGAAATGCGAACGAGGCGGCCCACACCGCTGACACGATGAAATTGATCCGTCGGAATCCCGGTGTGTCCCAGAACTCCTCGGGTGTCATGTCTTTCGCGTAGGACAAGGTGAAGGGTCGGCGTAGACCAGCGTGCTCAGGGCGAACACGGTGAGCGCGATGTTGGACATCTCGCCTGTCCAGGTGCTGAGCCAGGTTTCGACGCTGGCCCCGACCAGCACCCTGACCACTAACAGCACGCCGAAGAAGACCACGCCGAAGACGGTCAGTGAATGCAGGCTGTCTCCGCGACGATGGCCCGCCCACAGTATGAGGAACGTAAAACCCGAAGGCGATCGCGATGGCAGCCTCGTAGTGGCCCGGGCTGCCCACGACCGACAACAGGATCCACGGTGCGATGCCCGAGATCGGGGAATCCAGGAAGCTGTCGAGCACCTTGGACACGCCGAATCGCTCGCGGTGGCACTGGGCCGCTCCCCAGGTTGTCGGACATCACGCCGTCAATCTAGATCAAATGCATCAAGGATCACCCGAAACAAACTGCCAAGCAATGGCAGACAGCAAGGTTGGTGCACGCCACTCGACGGTCGGACCGCGACTATGCGAATTCATCCAACGCTTCGTCGAGGGTGCGGTACACGTCGACGATGGTGTCGATCCCTATCATTTTGAGCGGCCGGCTGGTCGAAGGACCATCCGCAACGACGCGGAATCGCGCTGATGGTGCGATATCTCGGTGCGCGGCAATCAACACAGTCATTCCCGCTGAGGCCAGAAAGTCGACCCGCGACAGATCCACGATGAGCGCCGCCGGCTCTTTTCGGGCAGCGGCCTCGATCGCGTCGGCTAGTTCGGGCGCAGTCGCCAAGTCCAGGTCTCCCCAAGCCGCCACCACTACAGCGCGCTCGACCCAGTGCTCTGCAACGCCGAAGTCGATCGTCGGTGGATTCACGCTTCCCCTCTCAATCCACGAGTAACGGAATCAGCGACAGCAGAGATCGGCCTCGGGGTATTTCGAGGCCGATCTCCGTTGTGCACGAAGCGATCTACCTGTTACGAACCGAGCTTCGTCGTCCGACGCTGAGCCAGATCAACAGGACGACGATGGCACCGATGACGGAGCCGAGGATTCCCGAAGGCTGGAGGAAGCCCTCTGCGCTGTCCTTACCGAAGAGCAGGTATCCGAGGAATCCGCCGACGAAGGACCCGACGACGCCGAGGACGATGGTCATCGCGACCGAGATGTTCTGTCTGCCGGGGACCAGCAGGCGCGCCAAAGCGCCGGCGAGAAGTCCGATGACAAGGATGCTGACGATCAGTCCGATCATGGCTGTGAGCCTTTCTGATTCAGCGCAAACTGTGCGCTTGGACCGGCCGGTCGAGCGGTTGCTCGACGCTGACATCAGTGCAACACCCCTAAGGGGGGTGCTGATACACCCCTAAGTAGGTAATCTCAGACCGATGGCATCGCCGCCGAACACTCCGATCACCGTCGCCCTCGTCGACGACTACGACGTCGTACTGATGGGCGTGGCCAACATGTTCGACCGATACCGCGACCGCGTGGTCATCGCGGAGATCGACTCCAACATGGGCCTGGAAGACGATGTGGACATCGTGCTGTACGACTCGTTCGCCCAACCTGAATCCGATCACGATGAGATCGCCCATCTGGTTGCCAACCCGAGGGCACGCCGAGTTGTGGTCTACACGTGGAACTTTCACCCTGAACTCATCGCCAGCGCCCGAAATCACGGCGCCGACGGCTACATCTCCAAGACGCTGCCCGCGCGAGAATTGGTCGCCGCGCTAGAGGCGGTGCACGCCGGAGAGACAGTCATCAGCGACGTCCCGCCGCGGGCCCGTAGCGCAGTCGGGCTTGACTGGCCGGGCCGCGGCGAGGGGCTCAGTGACCGGGAATCGGAGATTCTGGCCCTCATCACTCAGGGCAAAAGCAACGCCGATGTCGCGGCGTTAACGTATTTGAGCCCCAACACCATCAAGTCCTACATCCGCACGATCTACCGCAAGATCGGCGTGTCGAGCCGCACGCAAGCCGTCTTATGGGGTGTCAGTCACGGCTTCACGCCTGACCACAACCGCATTGAGCATTGGAAAGGCGGCCCGTAGCCGGCGCCGCGCCGTATTGGCGCGGCGGCTGGGTCAACGACACACCAATTCGTCAAAGATCAGTCGAAACACTGTCAGCCACTACTCGACATTGAAGTGTCAGCCATCAACCGACGCAGATGACTCTGAAGTGGGCTCGAACCAGCGACCAACGGATTATGAGTCCGTTCCCGGCGACTGCGACCAATCGGAATCCTTCGCTCCGCCACATCAAATCTTCTGCGCGACAACATATTTGGGTACAGCTACAAATCGCCCCCAGTCGCCGGGGTGAGCGAGGGCGGTTGAGAGTTAGCTGGGCGAGGCCGAGCGCTGGCGTCTTCGGCAGGCCTGAGCATCGACCTCACCCACCGGTGCGACCACTGGTCCCGAGCCAGGGCGCCGACCGGTGCCGGAACAGGTTTTGCTGGTTCGCGGTGGCCCACGACGGTAACCAGTGTGCGTGCAGATTCAAAGGCGAACCACCCGCGACCAAGAAAGAAATGGCTACGCAGGCAGATCCACCCGCAGCGCTAGGTGCTCATCAAGTATCCGACGCAGCGCGGCGTCCATGGGATGCGCGGACGCGAGGTCGCGGCCGAACCGGCTGTCCACCACGACTACCGCGCCCTCCCGCATTTCGGCCGTGTCGACCTGATCGACGAACGGATCGAACAGCACGGGTGGCGTGGCCAGGTAATACAGCGCCCGGCGCGACTCGTTCAACCCGGCGGCATATATCAGTCCGCGTTGGGTGATCACGAAGAGTTCCGAAGTGATCCTGGCGTTCGGGGTCTCGGATGTGCCCCATGCCATTGCGGCACGCCGGGTCTGTGCCAATCGATCCGGGACATCATCAGTCAGCGTGAACAACCTTTCGACTAGTGTTCCGCCGTTTTGCGGATATGCGTCGATGGCGGGTCTGAAGTACCGCTGGAAGATGTCACCGAAAAAGTCGTACAGTTGCTCGCTCATCGCGGCTCCCTGGTTTCAGACGTACACCTTCATTGTGCGCCCGAACCGTCAGCCGAGCGCGAGTTTTGGCACGCGGAGTTGAACCCACTGACCGGGCAAATAGTGTGTCGTGATTCGCGACGCCTAGTAGTTGTCCGGTTTGTCTCGGACGCTACTGATCCCGCTGGAACGTCTCGGCGATGCGTGAGTGAAGTTCCAGGCCGCGGGCGTCGTCTGGGACCTGCGGTGATTCCAACGTCAACGTCTCGCCGCTGGACGCTGCGCCCGCGTCAGTGCTGATGGCCTTGCCCCGGCGCTCGGATGCCTGCGGTGTGGCGCGCTCCAGAAATCGGAGCAGTTCGACAGGGAATGGAAGTACCAGTGTGGAATTCTTTTCTGCGGCGACCTCGACGACGGTCTCCAAGAGTCGCAATTGCAGCGCGGCTGGGTGCTCGGCCATGACCTCGGCTGCTTGGGCCAGCTTTTCGGACGCCTGAAGTTCGCCTTCGGCGGTGATGACCCGAGCCCGTCGCTCACGCTCGGCCTCGGCTTGGCGTGCGATCGACCGCTTCATCGAATCGGGCAGCACTACGTCCTTGATTTCGACGCGGTCGATCTGAACACCCCAGCCCAGCGCGGGACTGTCGATCATCAACTCCAACCCCTGATTGAGACGCTCGCGGTTGGACAGCAGGTCGTCCAGATTGCTCTTGCCGATGATCGAACGCAGTGATGTCTGTGCAACCTGACCAATAGCCGACACGTAGTCCTGCACGTCGACAGCCGCACGCACCGGATCCGAGACCTTGAAATAGATGACAGCATCCACACGGACGGTCACATTGTCGCGGGTGATGCCATCTTGGGAGGGCACGGGCATCGTGATGATCTGCATGTTCACTTTTTCGAGGCGATCGGCGATCGGAATCAACATCGTGAGACCCGGTCCGCGGAGGCCGGATTGCACACGGCCGAATCGGAAGACGACGCCGCGTTCGAACTGCTTGATGACCTTAATATTCGTGCCGAGCCAGAGCACGCCGATGCCGCACGCTGCGGCCAGTGCGTAGAGGGTCATCATCTCTATCTCCAATCTGCCCGGCTTCGGCTGCCGGTACTCGCCAGCGAGTTCGGGCTGCTATTACCGATGAAACGCCTGTTCTTGCGACAATGCGAGTGACCGTGCTCGGCTCCCGATCAAGCAAACGCCTGTGTTCGCGGCAGTAGAGGACTCTTCCGTGGCCTGACCTCGACATGGTTATGAATGCGTGGGACCGGGCAGCGCTAGCCCGCAACTGCCGGCCGCCCCGAGCGCGCCATCGCCCCCGCCTCTCGAGCGGGCGGCGGCAACCGACAAGATCCTCGCCAAGACGATCGCGCTGTGCGTGCATCGACAACCTCAGATCAGTCACCGCGACGAGGGGGCGCCGCCCCTCACACGACGACGAATATGCAGGAATCGAACAGCGGCATGTCCTTCCCATTAGTGCCGGGCGCGCGGACGATGGGAAACGGAAGCAACCGGAAGGAATGGGCGATGAAGGCCAAGGTAGGAGACTGGTTGGTAATTAAGGGCACGACAGTGGAGCGATCGGATCAGCGCGGGGTGATCACCGAGGTGCGTTCGGCGGACGGCTCGCCGCCATACACGGTGCGATGGCTCACCACCGGCCATGTGGCAACTGTATTTCCCGGCGCGGACGCGCTCGTCGTCACGCCCGCGGAACAGGAAGCAGCAGACAAGCGGGCGCGGTCCCGACCTCGATAGGCGGGGCCGATTTAAGGTGCGACGCCGAGCGGTCCAAAGAACCCAAAATGTCAACTGAGACAGATCCGTCGACCATCAACGACGCCACAATCAAAAGTGGCTGTCTAGCTGCGACTTTGCTCTGAAGTGGGGCGGGCGGGGCTCGAACCCGCGACCAATGGATTATGAGTCCACGGCTCTGACCAACTGAGCTACCGCCCCTGATCGTGCGGCACCTATATTCGCATGCGCTAACCGGCAGAGACCGTCTGCCCGTCGGCGTCCACGGAGAACAGCTCAGTGCCCTCGGTCACCAACGGGGCGTCGACCCCCAGCGACACCATGATCTTGTTGGCCGCGTTGCGCATGATGTCCAGCGTCAACTCGAACGCCTGATCCTCCGAGAAGTGCTTGCGCACCCCCGCGGCCACATCGGCGCTGATCTGCGACGGCGTCCAGATCATCGCGTCGACGAACCGCAGCGCCGCCTTGTGCGCATCGGTCAGCTTCTCCGAGGACTCGTACTGCTCGATCTCGTCGTAGAGGTCCTCTGACCCGCCCGCATCCAGTGCGTTGGTCTCCCGCCGCGATTTGCACAGCCGGCAGTTGTGCTGCGCGGCGCCCCGCAGCCGCACGACCTCCGTCGTCACCGGATCCAGCCCTCGCAGCCGGGCCACCGCGGGCAAGAATCCGTTGAGCAGGGCGTCGGTCGGATCGGAATCGTGATCCCAGTCGACTGCGCCGCCATTGCCAGCCTTACGCAGCCCCAGCGCGTCGAACCCGGCCCGCACGCGGGGACGAAATCGGCGACGAACATCATCACGACGGTCCGAAACACGTTGTCGCCCAGAGCCTTCGCCAGCTGCTTGCGCTGATTGTCGCCGATTCCGACACGTCGACGGCGAACTGTTCGGTGAACGCGCCACCAACGGCTCATGCTCGAGCCGCCCCGTCGACCAGATCGACCTCCATCGGCAGCGGATGCAACGACAGCGCCCTACCGCACGTCAGCCGCATCAGCGTGTCGAGCCGTCCGTCTCCCGACGACATCGCCACCAGACCGCCGACCCGCTCGGCCAGCGTTCTCGTCACTCACCCATGGATTATTGCGCCTGACTCACCGAGGACATGTGGAAGTCCGGGATCCGCAGCGACGGCATCGTCACCCGCGTCACCCAATCACCCCATTCCCGCGGCAGCGTGCGGTCGGTGGCACCGGCTTCGGTGGCCCGCCGCAACAGGTCCAGCGGGCTTTCGTTGAACCGGAAATTGTTGACGGCCGCCGTCACCTCGCCGTCCTCGACGAGGTAGACGCCATCGCGGGTCAGCCCCGTCATCAGCAGCACCGCCGGGTCGACCTCGCGGATGTACCACAACGTGGTCAGCAGCAGGCCGCGCTCGGTGCTCGCGATCATGTCCGCCAGGCTGGCCGTGCCCGCCGGTCATCAGCAGGTTGTCCGCAGGCGCCGCGACCGGTGCGTCGAACTCCGCGGCCGACGCACGCGGATACGCCAGCGTGCTGATCGTGCCGTCACGGATCCAGTCCGCGCGCCCGATGTCCATCCCGTTGTCGAAGACCGAAGCCCGCTCCGACGACGCCGACGCCGTGACGAACGGCGTACACGCCAACCCGTGCGCGAACGGATCCGAGTACATCGTCAGCGGCAGTTCGGTGAGCTTCTCCCCCACCCGCGTGCCGCCGCCGGGAGCCGAGAGCGCAGTGCGACCCTCCTCGGCGCCGCGGCCGTCCATCGTCCACCACAGATAGATCATCATGTCCGCCACCGTCGATGGAGGCATGATCGTCTCGTACCGTCCGGCCGGCAGTTCGACGGTGCGCTGCGCCCAGCTCAGCCTCGTGGACAGCCGCTCGAGCAGCGAATCTGTTGGTACATCGACGAAGTCGGGGGTGCTGTGCCCCACCCACGCGCTGGCGTCATCACGTTTGCCGTTGATCTCCACCGAACCCGTTGGCTGGGAATAGCGGCGCCGCAACCCGTTCGAGGTGGCCAGGAACGTCGTCTCGACCTCGTGCCGAGCGAACCCGTACAACTGATCCGCACCGCTGAAACCCCGCGCCGCCAGGCTGCCCGCCACCTCGAGAAACGCCTGAACGCTGGTGCCTGGAACCGGGGCGTCCCAATCGTCGGGTGCGCCGGTCGCCAGGCAGCGGCGGCGCGCTGTCCCGCGCCTCGGGCGCCGAACGTGCCGACGTCCTGCGACTCCGCCACCAGAGCGGCGATCGCGGACGGGTCCACGTCACTGGACCGCACCGACCCGACTCGCGCGGTGTTTCCCTTGTCGCACAATCGATATCACCGCGGTGCTTCGGCTCACCGATTCGCCGTTGGTGGTCATCGAATTGCCCGCCCAGCGCAACGACGCGTCCGCGCGATCGGTCACCAGGACGATGGTCTCGTCGGCCTTGCCGAGCCGGCCGGCCTCGGCCAGCGCAGAGTCGACTACCTGCTGTGCTCCGATCACCGACTACCGCCCCGACTCGTCGCGCGTGTTGAGCACGTTCACACCGCGGAACAACGCCGACGGGCAGCCATGGCTGACGGCCGCGACCTGTCCCGGCTGTGCCTTGCCACAATTGAATGCGCCGCCGAGGCGCCACGTCGACGGCCCGCCGACGGCTTCCATCGATCCCCAGAAGTCGGTCGTGGTCGCCTGGTATGCGACATCGCGCAGCTGGCCATCCAAGCGCCCGTCGCGGATGCGGAAAAACCGCTGCCCGGTGAACTGAAAGTTGTAGCGCTGCATGTCGATCGACCACGACTTATCGCCGACGATGTAGATGCCATCCTGCACGCGCGCGATCAGATCATCGGTGCTCAGATCGTCGGTGCCGGGCTGCAGCGACACGTTCGCCATCCGCTGGATCGGCACGTGATGCGGCGAGTCGGCGTACGAGCAGCCGTTGGAACGCGTGACGCCCAGCCGGGGGGCGAACACCCGGTCGAGCTGGTACCCGACGAAGATCCCGTCGCGCACCAGATCCCAGCTCTGCGCCCGCACTCCCTCGTCGTCGAAACCGACACTGGCCAAGCCGTATTCGACAGTCCGGTCGGCGGTGACGTTCATCACCGGCGATCCATAGCGCATCGTGCCCAGCTTGTCCGGCGTCGCGAACGACGTACCCGCGTACGCCGCCTCGTAGCCGATCGCGCGGTCGTATTCAGTGGCGTGCCCGATCGATTCGTGGATCGTCAGCCACAGGTTGGTCGGATCGATCACCAAGTCCGTCGGCCCCGCCAAAACGCTGGGCGCCTTGGCCTTTTCGGCCAGCAGCGACGGCAGCTGTGCCAGCTCGTCGGACCAGTTCCACACGTCGTCGCCCGCGACGACCTCCCAGCCCCTTGCCATCGGCGGCACCAGCGTGCGCATGGTTTCGAACGTGCCTGCCGCTGCGTCCACGGTCACCGCGTCCAGCGTCGGCATCAGCCGGACCCGCTGCTGGGTGATCGACGAGCCGAACGTGTCGGCGTAAAAGGTCTGCTCCTTCATCGCGTGCAGTCCGGCCGAGACGTGGTCGACACCGTCGGCGGCCATCAACCGACCGGAGTACTCGCCGAGCACCGCGATCTTGTCCGACGCGGCGACGGCGAACGGGTCGATGCGGTAATCCGACACCCAGCTGACGTCGGAGTACACCGGCTCGGGGGCCAGTTCGATGCGCTCGGCGTTCAACGGCTTCAGCGTCGCCGCCACGTGCACAGCCCGGCGCGCGGTCTCGGCGGCGGTGGCGGGCTCCAGCTCGGCGTGCGAGGCGAAGCCCCACGTGCCGTTGACGATGACCCGCACCGCCAGGCCGATCTCGCGGTTGACGACGGCGGCCTCGAGCTCGCCGTCGCGCAGCTGGACGTGTTCCGTCGTGATCGCGTGAATACGCAGGTCGGCGTAGCTGGCTCCGGCGGCCACCGCCGCGGATAGTGCCGCATCGGCCAGGTCATGGCGCGGCAGCTCGAGGAAGTCGGCGTCGACTTGGCGTTGCGCTGTCACACCCTCCACCGTAACGGCGGCCCCGATGGCGTCGCGAAAACAGCAGCGGAGCTCAGCTCGTGGCGGCGCTGGTGCCCAGGATCGTGAGCTCCAGCGCGAGCGCCGCGCCGCATACCACGATCACGATCGCGAACGCCCACCAGTCAATCGCTTTCGGGCCCGACGGCGACGCCGAGATCTGACCCGCGCCGCCGCGCGCGGTGATGGCGTCGCCCATCTCGTCTGCTCGCCGCAATGCAACGACCACAGCCGCCGCGAGCAGGTCGATCAACTCGAGCCACGACGCTGCGGAAGCGCCCCCGCCGGGTGGATCGCCACGTCCTTGGGCCTCAGCCTGCGCGCCGCATAGAGGACGCGGAATTCGTCGATCAGCATCGGGAAGGCGCGCAATGCCAATGCCAGCGCCACCGCCCATTCATCGACAGGTATGCGCAGCGCACGCAGCGGCCGCCCCAATTTGGCGACAGCGGGGGCGATTTCGGCGACGTTCGTCGTCCACGACACCATGGCACCGAGACCCAGCAGGACGATCGACAGCGCGGTGATGCGTAAGAATTTGAACAGCCCGCCGAGCCCGACCTCGACCGAGCCGAAGTCGATCACGGGGCTGCCGCCCGCGAAAGTCGCAGTGAGACCGCCGAAGAACACCAGAATCCAGAGCCAGCCCGGTACCGAGGGCAGCACGCCTCGGGGAATCCGTGCGATCCGTGCGGCCACCAGCACCAGGACGGCCACCGCAGCGATAGGCACCCAGCCGGGGTAGAAGGTCATCAAGATGCCGATGGCCGCCACCATGAGGAGTTTCGTGCCGGCCCACAGTCGATGGATGACGCTGTTGCCCGGCACGGGCCGCAGCAGCACGACTTGCCTGCGCTGCCGCTGGTTCGCGGTCGGGGCCGTCACGATCTGCCTCCCGCCGCCGTCGGTGTCGGCGCCAACACCCCGTCCTGCAGATGCAGGGTGCGCGGGCACACCTCCTCGAGACCTGAGAAGTCGTGGGAGATGATGACCAATGTCAGACCCGCATTGCGCCGCAAATCTCCCAGGAGTCGCAGCAGCCCGCGCTGACTCGCCGCGTCCAGCCCGGCGAGCGGCTCGTCGAGGATGAGCGCACGCGGCTTACGGGCCAGCAGCCCGGCGAGCACCACGCGGCGCATCTGGCCGCCGCTGAGCTGATCGATGCGTCGCTTCGCCAGGCCCGAATCCAAACCGACGGTGGCCAGCGCCTTGCCCACCCGTCTACGGTCACGCGGCGAGAACCCGGCTGCCGAAGCGATCTCCAGATCCACCCGGCCCCGCATCAACTGCAGGCGGGCCGCCTGGAACGAGATAGCCACGGCGCCAACCTGTTCCGATACCGGAATGCCGTCGAGCAGGCAGCTGCCTGCGGTCGGGACTGTGAGTCCGGCCATGATCCACGCCAGCGTCGACTTTCCGGAACCGTTGAGGCCGTGGATCAGCAATCCATCGCCCTCGTTGACTGTGAAGGTGATGTCGCGCAGCGCCGTTGCGGCCCAGGGTGTTCCGCTGCCGTATTCGTGGTCGACGCTCTTGAGTTCGAGCAGGGCCTTTTCGGACGGGTGGCCAGCCGTCACCGTCGCCGCGGGCGCCGAAGCGGTTTCCACCATTTCGGTGTTGTCGGCGGCGCCGCCGTTTCCGGTGAGGTTCACGGTTCGGTCGGCGACATCTGCCTCGTCGTTGTAGTGGGTGATGTGCACCAACGACATGTCGTGATGCTTCGTCAGCCCGGACAGCACCTCCATCAATGCTCCGCGACCGTCCTGGTCCACCATGCTGGTGACCTCGTCAGCGATCAGCAGTGACGGCTCACGGGCCAGCGCCGCCGCCACCGCGAGGCGCTGCAGTTCACCACCGGACAGGCCACCGGTGTCGCGCTCAGCCAGCCCGTCCAGACCGACCTCGCCCAGCAGCTTGGGAATGTCCGTGGTCGTGCCGGGCGGCATACCCCACACCACGTCGTCGGCGACACGGGTGCCGAGCACCTGACTCTCGGGATGCTGCATGATCACCGCCGTCCCACCGGGCCGGCCGAGGCCGACCGCACCGGGCCGTTCGATGGTGCCGGCGGTGGGCTCGCGTCCGGCCAGCATCAGCATCAGCGTCGTCTTGCCCGAGCCGTTGGCGCCCGTGATGGCGAGGTGCTCGCCCGGTTCGACGTTCAGCGATACCGGCCCAAGCGCGTCGTGATCGGAGTTGGGGTAGCGGAAGCGGACGTCGCGCAGGTGCGTCGGGACGGGTGCGATCGTTCCGGTGTCGGCCGAGGACTCGAGCTTGTGCACATCGGGAATGGTCAGCAGTCGCGACATCACCCGCGACAACGCCCACCAGCCGATGAGGGTGACCATCGCGATCGAGCACACCGAGGATGCGAAGAACAGGTACGGCCAGTAATCCAGTGCGGTGGCGAAGTCGCGTTTGAGTTGGTCGGCGAAGCCCTGCATGTTCGGGATGCGCGCGATGATCGCGGCGATGCCGTCGATGTTGGCGGTCATCGATGCGAAGATCAGGTGGCGCAGCCGCGCCAGAACCGCCAGCGCGGTCACGACGAGCACGCCGAAGAACGCGCCGGCGACAAGCGAACTGAGAAAGACGGTCATCGTGCCGCGCCCGCGGCGCTTGACGATGCCGGTCAGCCCACCGATGTAGGCACAGTTGACGACCGTCATGAAGCCGCCGAGGCCGGCGATGAGAAACGCGATGATTGCGCCCGCCACCGTCGCGGTGAGCAGCACCCGCAGTCGGTACCGGTAGGCCAACAGTCCCATCGGGACGGTGGCGAGCAACGAAAGGCCGGCCGCGAACGGGACGACGACGGCAATGATCGCCGTGGCGGCGGACAGCGCCGCAATCACCGACGCCTGGGCGAGTTCACCCGGGCTCAGCGCGCCGGAACGTCGAGTCACGCTCGAATCCCCGGTCACGGCCATTGCACGATTCTGCCAGTCGTTCTCTAAGAACGGGCATCGCCTCACTGCGACCAGCAATCAACCCGGCGATGTTTGAACTGCATAGTGAAACTATGTAATCATGGAGGGATGACTCAGACCCTCGGAGCTGACCTGCTGTCCGTGGTCGCCCGAATCAATCGGCTCGCCACGCAACGCGCCCGACTGCCGCTGCCGTTCGCCCAGGCGCGGCTGCTGTCGACCATCGAGGACCAGGGGTCGACCCGCATATCCGATCTCGCGGCGCTGGATCACTGCTCGCAGCCGACGATGACGACCCAGGTGCGCAGGCTCGAAGACGGGGGCTACGTGTCACGCACCGTCGACCCCGACGATGCGCGGGCCGTGCTCATTCAGATCACGCCCAAGGGGATCGAAACGCTGAGGCAGGTGCGAGTGGACCGGGGCGCGGCCATCGACCCGTATCTCGAGCGCCTCGATGCCACTGACCGGCAGGCGCTCGGTGAGGCCGTTCGGGTTCTTCGCGGACTTCTCGCGGACGCGGCCTCCCCCACCACCGCCAAATAACACGAAAAAGGAGCATCCGCCCGTATGTGGCGTCAACCCAAAGCTGTTTGGGCCGTTGCCTTCGCGTCTGTCGTCGCGTTCATGGGTATCGGTCTCGTCGACCCGATTCTCAAGCCGATAGCCGACAACCTGAACGCATCCGCGTCGCAGGTGTCGCTGTTGTTCACCAGCTACATGGCGGTGATGGGCGTGGCCATGCTCATCACCGGCGTGGTAGCGAGCCGGATAGGTCCCGAAACGCACACTGCTGCTCGGCCTCGTCGTGATCATCGCCGGTGCGGGCCTGGCAGGAATGTCGGATACGGTGACCGAAATCGTTGGCTGGCGGGCACTTTGGGGTCTAGGCAATGCGCTGTTCATCGCGACGGCGTTGGCCACCATCGTCAATTCGGCGCGCGGCTCGGTGGCGCAGGCGATCATCCTGTACGAGGCCGCGCTGGGGCTGGGCATCGCCGTCGGCCCGCTCGTTGGCGGTGTCCTCGGGTCGATCTCGTGGCGAGGGCCGTTCTTCGGGGTGTCGGCACTGATGGCCTTCGCCGTCGTGGTCACGGCCTTCCTGCTGCCGTCGACGCCACCCGCTGAACGTGCGACGACTTTGGCCGACCCGTTCCGCGCACTGCGGCACCGCGGGCTGCTCGGCGTGGCAATCACCGCACTGCTGTACAACTTCGGCTTCTTCACCCTGCTCGCGTTCACGCCGTTCCCGCTCGACATGGGCGCCCATGAGATCGGGCTGATCTTCTTCGGCTGGGGCGTCGCGTTGGCGTTCACGTCGGTCGTCGTCGCGCCGCGGCTGCAGCACCGCTTCGGCACGGTGCCAACGCTGTTGGTGAACCTTCTGGCCATGACGGCGACCCTGGCGGCGATGGCCGTCGGCACGGAGAACAAGGCCGTGCTCGCGACGTGTGTGGTGGTGTCCGGCCTGTTCATCGGCATCAACAACACGTTGATCACCGAAACCGTGATGAAGGCGGCGCCGGTCGAAAGAGGTGTGGCCTCTGCGGCTTACAGCTTCGTGCGGTTCTCCGGTGCCGCGCTGGCGCCGTGGCTGGCAGGCGTGCTCGGCGAGCAGATCAACGTGCACGTCCCCTACTGGGTCGGCGCGGGAGCGGTGTTGCTGGCCGCCGGTGTGCTGGCGCTCACTCGCTCGCATCTGACGGGCATCGACGACGAAGAAGAGCTCGACGAAGTCAGCGAGGCGACCGCGATCACTGTCGGCAGCGATACGCTAGAACTTGCGATTTCGGCGCGCAACAGCCGCTGAGCGAACGTTTGCGCGCCGAAATCACTGAAAGCGCGAACGCGTAGAACTGCGTCATCTGCTCTGCCGAAAAGTTGTCGTCGGTGACGAGCACCACGACCTGCCTGCCGTCCGGCAGCTTGGGACCCAACGTGATTCCCTCGACGTTGTCCAGATTCTGAACCTGGGGCATCGTCGACAGGTCGGCGACCAGGCTCTTGGTCATCGCTGTCGGCGGTGCATCCGCAAGTGACGGGCCTGCCCAGGATGTTGTCGGCTCCGGCGATGCTGGCCCGGTAGATGCGCGCGACATTGTGGGTGCCGTGCGAGCGTTCGATGACCAGGAAGTTGTCGTCGTCGAGCGCCACGAGATCCGACAGCCCGTTCGCCTCGCCGTTCGGCGCGGTGATCGGGTCCAGCGGGTAGGCGTACTGCGCGGTGGCCGTGCCCGTCGAGACGTCGAACCGGGTGATGCGGGTGAGGGCGCCGGCGTCGGCGGTCGGCAGGCTGCCGTCGTTGAAGCCTGGGTCTTCCATCCCTGCGAACAGAAAGTTGCCGCTCGGCGTCAACGTGAGGCCCTCGAGGCCGTTGTTGGCCCGGGCTCCGGTGTCCTGCTGCGACATCGACAGCATGGGCGGCAGCGCGAACTGGCTGCGGAACGCGCCGTCGAGCCCGGCGACCCGAACCCACGGATCCAGCAGCAGCGGCCGGTTCGGGTCCTTGACGATCCGCTCACCCTCGCTGGACCAGTACAGCTGTTGACGGCGCTCGTCGAAGGCGATGCCCTCGGGATCCGGCGGGATCACCGGAGGCGTGGCGTCGGGCGACAGCGGCGGGAACGGTGCGCCGGACCGATCCAGCAGCGGGGTGGTGTCGAGCCACTCGACTCCAGTCAGTCTGTTGTTTGGCAACGTGATTCGGACGGTGTAGAACCTCGCCGGGTTCTTCGCGCGAGCGGTCGTCGCTGATCATGTAGTAGACCTGACGGCCCGGGTCGTAGCTGATCGCCGAAAGTCCTCCGACCGTCGTGTCATCGAACACGGTGCTGGTCGGGAAGTTGATCTGCCCGAGGTAATCCAAGCCCGTCGATGACGTGTGTGCGGAGCTGCAGGCGGCAAGGCACAAAGCGGCGGCGATCAGGCCGCACCGCAGTTTCCTCACCCGGTGACTGTACCGATGAGTGTCCCGACAAGCGTAGGTCGCCGCGATGGCGATCGTGCCGAATGCCAGCTGCCGCAACGACGCAAACCAGACTCGGCCGCCTCGTGAAGCGCGCGGCCACACCGCCGGCGACGATTAGCCCGATGCCGCCGCACAGCAGTCCGGCCCACAGCGACTCGAATCCGAGCAGGTACGGAATCAGCGGGATGATCGCACCGATCGTGAACATCGCGAACGATGATCCGGCCGCGACCCACGGCGAGGGCTTCTCGCTGGGGTCGATACCCAGTTCCTGGACGAGGTGGAAGTTCAGGGCGCGGTTCTCGTCGCGGTGGATCTCGTCGGTAGCCGTGATCAGCGGTGTCGCCGCTCCATCCCCATATCCATCAGCATCGCCACCAGCTCGCTCTTCTCGGCCTGCGGATGCTTGCGGAACGCGCGCTCGTTCGACGAGGACTTCGGAGTCGATCTGCTCGTTGGCGGTCGTCACCGACGTGTACTCCCCCATCGCCATCGAGAAGGCGCCGGCCAACAACCCCGCCACACCGCTGAGCAAGACCGTATGCGCACTGGCCGCCGCTCCGACGCCCGCGATGAGAGCCGTGTTGCTCACCAGGCCGTCCATCGCCCCGAAAGTCGCCGCGCGCAACCAGCCGCCCGTCACGTCGGAGTGCCGGTGTCGTGGCGCTGTGCGGCACGCCCGTCGGGGCTACCGGTCCGTCCATGCCCGACTTTGACATGGAGTCGATTCAACGCCACCGGTTTCGCCTGGTCTAGCAAGGTTTGGCTACGTTTGCCACATCACAGTTTCGAGGAGCCTCCGAAGGGCTACGGTCGAGTTATGACCACCACTGCGGAACATCTACGCAACGCCCTCGACGGCCGCTGGCGCGATGTGAAGAACCAGATGCGGGAGGAACTCTCCAGCGAGGTCTTCCGGCCGCACTACACGCCGAACACCGTCATCGCCCGCACCAAGGTGGCGGAACAGCTGAAGATCATGGCCGCGAACGGGGCGGCCGAAGACGGGTTCAAGAAGGAACACGGCGGCAACGGCGACGTCGGCGCGGCGGTCACCCAGATCGAGATGCTCGCGATGTCCGACCTGTCGCTGATGGTCAAGGCCGGCGTGCAGTGGGGCCTGTTCGGCGGGGCCGATCGAGAACCTGGGCACCGAACGCCACCACGAGGCGTACGTCCAGCGGAT
This sequence comes from uncultured Actinomycetota bacterium, assembly GCA_963720345.1. GTDB lineage: Bacteria > Actinomycetota > Actinomycetes > Mycobacteriales > Mycobacteriaceae > Mycobacterium. Next base: position 94,588 of record CAVRFN010000049.1, on the reverse strand, counting down.
CATCGATCTGGACCTGCTGGGCTGCTTCGCGATGACCGAGACCGGCCATGGCAGCGACGTGCAGGCCCTGGAGACCACGGCGACGTACGATCCCGCGTCGCAGGAGTTCGTGATCGACTCCCCCACCCGTACGTCGCGCAAGGACTACATCGGCGGCGCCGCCGAAACCGCCCGCGTCGCTGCCGTTTTCGCGCAGCTGATCACCCCCGACGGCGAGGGTCACGGCGTGCACTGCTTCGTCGTGCCGATCCGCGACGACGAGGCAACGATCTGCCCGGCGTGACGACGAGTGACTGCCACTACAAGGGCGGCCTGCCTGGCGTCGACAACGGGCGCATCCAGTTCGACCATGTTCGCGTTCCCCGCGAGAACCTGCTGAACAAGTACGCCGACGTTGCCGAGGACGGCACCTACTCGTCGCCGATCGAGAACCCCGGCCGACGGTTCTTCACGATGCTCGGCACGCTGATCCGCGGCCGGGTCACCGTCGGCGGCAGCGCGGGCGCGGCCGCGCGGGTGGCGCTCGACATCGCGACCCGGTATGCGTTGGAGCGCAGGCAGTTCGAAGCACCCGGCGATGACCACGAGGTGCTGATCATGGACTACCTGGTGCATCAGCGCCGGCTCTTCCCGCTGATCGCCAAGTCCTATGCGCTGCAGTTCGCGCAGAACGAGCTGGTCGCCAAGTGCCACGAGCTGCAGACCTCGGATGACCCCGACGTCGAGGAGCAGCGCGAGCTGGAGTCCCGCGCGGCCGGACTCAAGGCCGCCAACACCTGGCACGCGACCCGCGCCATCCAGGAGGCCCGCGAAGCCTGCGGCGGCGCAGGCTATCTCGCCGAGAACCGGCTGATCGCGCTCAAGGCCGACACCGACGTGTTCACCACGTTCGAAGGCGACAACCATGTGCTGACCCAGCTGGTCGCCAAGGAGTTGCTGACCGCCTACGCCGACGACATCAAGGGCATGAGCCCAGTCGAGTGGGTGCGGTTCGCGGCCAACTTCGCCGGCGAGCGGGTGCTGAAACGCACTGCGGCCGAGACGATCATGCAGACCATCCTCGACACTCGCCAGGACAACGAGGAGGAAGGCAGCCTCTTCAACCGCGGCACCCAGGTCAAGATGTTCGAGGACCGCGAGGAGTACATGCTCGCGCACGGTGGCGCGCCGGCTGCAGGGCAAGTCCAAGGAGATGACGCGCGTTCGAAGCGTTCAACTCGGTGCAGGACCATGTGCTGCACGCCGCGCGCGCACACATCGAGCGCATCATCCTCGAAGCGTTCGTCGCGGGCATCGACTCCTGCGAGGACGCCGAGGCGCGCGAGATCCTGAACATGGTCTGCGATCTCTACGCGCTGACGGTGATCGAGGAGGACAGGGCGTGGTTCATGGAGCACCGCTTCCTGTCGACCGAACGCGCCAAGGCCGTCACCCGCGGCATCAACGAGCGCTGCCGCGATCTGCGGCCCCACGCCGAGTTGCTCGTTGACGGATTCGGTATACCCGAGCAGCTTCGCTACGCCGAGATGCTGCATCCCGGAGAACATCATCGACACATAGGCAACACCCGCCCCAGATGGGTGTTGCACGTCACAAATCCGCCGATTTCTTAGTGTTCCATGTGGGCTAGACACTGACAGAATTCAGGATCGGTGGTCCGAGCGGACCTGCCATACCCAGAGGGGGTAGTCGATGTTCTCGTCCCACCGACCCAAGATGGGTCTTTCGGTTGCCGTAGCGGTCGCAGCAACCGCCGCAGTCGTCGGTGCGCTCGCCCCGCCGGCGCAAGCGTTTCAGATCCAGAACCACGAGCGCATCACCCGCGATGCGCTCACGCCGCTCGGGGTTGATCAGGCCGCGATTGGGCCAGATCCTGGTCGGCCCGCCACCGGGCGCCGGTGCGGTCGGCAGCGACGCGTTCTTCTCCGACGAGTTCCGCCACATCGACAGCGCCAACAATCCCGTCGAGATCTGCAATCTGACGCAGGAGGCGTGGAACTTCTTCACCCCGATCATCCTCGCCGGCGCCCGCCCCTCAGGCCCCGGCGGCAGCGATCTGGTCGACGGACCCGGCGCTCGCGCCGCGTTCGGCGGACTCGCACACGCGTTGCAGGACTTCTACTCCCACTCCAACTGGGTCGAAGACAACATCGCGATCAACCAGCCGGACCGGATGCCACCCCCGCTGATGCCCACCTGCGACCCCGCGGCCTTCCCCCCGGGCCTGCATACCGGATTCTTCGACATCCAGGCCAACCACGACGACCTGCTGGGTGGCTGCCCTCCCGGTGGTCCGCCGCCGGGATTCGTCGAGTGCCACTCCACGTTGAACAAGGACGCCTGGAACAGCCCGCGCGGCGTGCATCATGGTGCCGGGCAGCAACCCGCCCATCAACAACTTCGATCTCGCCGCGCAGCTGGCCACCAAGGCCACCACCGATCTGTACGGACAGGTGCGCGACCTGGTGTCCGCCAATGCGGGACCGTGCGCCGCTGACAACCTGTTCCAAGCCGACCGGCGTCAAGCCTGCTGGTAAGTCAGACCGCTAGTCCGCGGTGGCATGACGCCACCGGGATGTACTCCCATGCGTCGAGGTCGGGTTCGAAGGCGTCGGCGAAGGTCTGAGCCATTTGCGTCAGTTGCGTGAAATGGGCGACGGCTGCGGCCATCGCGGTACCGAGGATCCAGTCCGAGGTGCGTCGTATCAACATGCGCTGAGACTCGGGCAGGCGCCTTGGAGAGTTCTTGGAAAATGCGCGCTGCCTGAGGCATCACGCATTGGAAAGACCTTGCTCCCCCGGGTGGACTCGAACCACCAACATTCCGGTTAACAGCCGAACGCTCTGCCAATTGAGCTACAGGGGACTGCCCGTCCGCGACGGTGTTGTCCGCGCGGACCGAGGGATGACTTTAGCGTACGTCCCACTCGCGTCGCCAATGCGCCGCCGCCCCACGCGCACCCGGCCGAGTGAGGCAGGATGGACATCAATTGCACCGTCGTCTGGGAGGGGTCTTGTGATCCGGTATCTCGCCGTATTGGCTGTCGGCTACGTCTTGGGTACGAAGGCGGGCCGACGGCGGTATGAACAGATCGCGGGTACGTACAAGGCGGTCACGGAGAGCCCGGCGGCCAAGGCAGTGATCGACGCCGGGCGTCGCAAGATTGCGGATCGGGTTTCACCGGATGCACCGATGGTCACGCTGACAGAGATCGACCACGGAACGACCGTGATCGGACCGGAGGCCGCGCCGAAAGGCCAGCCGCGCTAGTTAGCCGATGCCCCGGTTTATGGTAGTGCCCGGCATACAGAGGTCCCGTGGTGAAGCCCCCACCGCCGGCCGCCGAATTGGAAAGACGGCGTACCGCCGCCTACCGGAAAGCCATTCGAGTACGACAGGCAGTGACCGTCTTCCTTATTGCCGAACCACGCCAGACAAGCCGGGCCAGCGAGATCCTCGGAAGCAGCAGACGTGGTCAACGCTGATGCCGCGAACGGCGCCGCGACCGCGGCGACCGCAAACGCGCCTGCAGCAATGAGCCGCCGCACCTGGTTCTTGGTCGATGTCACGAATGAGCCTTCCTTAACCGTTCCCCGACGGTTGATCGCGCGCCTACCCTATCGCGTTACGTGGCATCACGCAGTGAGGTCGTCGCCGCTGGCCTGTTCCAGCAGGCTGCGGCGATACGCCTCCATCGCGACCAGGTCTCCGAACAGCGCGTGGTACTCGTCGCCCTGCTCGACCGGTGACATGCGCTGCAGCTTGGACTTGACCTCGGCGATCTGCCGTCCGACCCACACTTCCTGCAGTCGGGCCAGCACTCCGGCGATGTAGCGCGGCATTTTGTCGTCGTCCTCGACGTTGATGGCTTCCACCCCGAGCTCGTTGACCAGGCCCGCACCGGCCTCCGACGCCGCCTGCCCACGCACCGCATCGATCCACTGGCCGCCCGACTGCCCCGCGGCCGCGCCCCCGGCCGCACCGATCGCCGACCGGACCGCCGCGTAGCCGGGATGGGTGAAGCTCTCCACGGTCAGCGAGTCGAACACCGGCCCGGCCAGCGCCGGGTACTGCAGAGCGGATTTCAGCGCTTCGCGCTGCGGCCACAGCGTGGGGTCGGCCGGATCGGGGCGTTGGGCCGCGGGCGCTGCGTGGCGGGCCTGGCGCGACGGCGACCTGCTTCGGTCACCGCGGCGCGACGACGACCGCCGCGCTCGGGCATGCCGCGCTTCTGCGCCTCCTCGCGCACCCTGCCGATCACCTGCGCGACGTCGGCCCAGCCGACCCAACCCGCGCCAGTCGGCGGGCGTACTCGTCACGCAACATGCGGTTCTTTGATCCGCGCGACCATCGGCACGCATTGCCGCAACGCGTTCACCCGGCCTTCGGCGCTGTCGAGGTCATGGTCGGCCAGTGCGGTGCGAATGGCGAACTCGAACAGCGGGGTGCGCCGCGCCACCAGGTCCCGCAGCGCCCCGTCGCCGGACTTCAGCCGAAGATCGCACGGGTCCATTCCGTCGTCTGCGACGGCGACGAAGGACTGCCCGGCCAGGTTCTGTTCACCCTCGAAGGCCTTGACCGCCGCCGCGCGTCCTGCGGCGTCGCCGTCGAAGACGTAGATCAGCTCACCGCGAAAGAAGTTGTCGTCCATCATGAGTCGCCGCAGCATCGACAGGTGCTCGTCACCGAACGCGGTGCCGCAGGAGGCGACGGCCGTGGTCACCCCGGAGAGGTGCATCGCCATCACGTCGGTGTAGCCCTCCACCACGACCGCCTGATGCCCCTTGGCGATGTCGCGCTTGGCCAGGTCGAGGCCGAAGAGCACCGACGACTTCTTGTACAGCACGGTCTCGGGAGTGTTGATGTACTTGGCTTCCATCGTGATCGTCGTCGAAGATGCGTCGCGCTCCGAAGCCGATGACCTCCCCACCGCTGGCCCGGATCGGCCACAGCAGACCGGCGGTGGAAGCGGTCCATCGGGCCGCGCCGGCCTTCCCGTGACAGGCCCGCGGCCTCCAGCTCCTTGAACTCAAAACCCTTGCGCAGCAGATGCTTTGTCAGCGTCTCCCAGCCCGACGGGGCGAATCCGCAGCCGAACCTCGCGGCGGCCTCGGCGTCGAAGTTGCGCTGGACCAGATACTCGCGGGCCGGGGCGGCTTCGTCGGACTTCAGCGCCTCGGCGTAGAACTCCTGGGCGGCGGCGTTGGCTGCCAGCAGCCTGCTGCGGCTGCCGCGGTCGCGCTGCACGTTCGTCGTCGAACCACCGGTGTAGGTGACGGTGTAACCCACGCGGTCGGCCAGTAGTTCGACCGCCTCGACGAAGCTGACGTGCTCGATCTTCTGGACGAATGCGTAGACGTCGCCACCCTCGCCGCAGCCGAAGCAGTGGAAGTGGCCGTGGTTGGGCCGCACGTGAAAGGACGGGGACTTCTCGTCGTGGAACGGGCAGAGGCCCTTCAGTGAGTCCGCACCCGCCCGTCGCAATTGCACGTAGTCGCCGACGACGTCCTCGATGCGAACGCGTTCACGAATGGCCGCGATGTCACGATCGGGAATGCGGCCGGCCACCGGGCCAGTCTAGAGCGCGCGGCGGCGCGCGCGATCAGGCTTTAGGCGGGTTCCAATCGCTCCAATCGCCCCTCTGTGAATGATGCGACCTGGTCGATGACCACCCGCAACCGGGCGCCGTCAGTGGCAGCGGCGTTGAACGCGGGGACGAAGATCGGATCGAGCGTGGCGGGTGCGCCCGCGAGCGTCCACTCCACCACGCGGTGGACGCGTTCGCGCTGCTGCGCCTGAAGTTCCAGGTGTCGCGGGTCGGACATGATGAACTGCAGCGCCAGGATCTTGAGCACGGCCACCTCGGCCCGGACCAACTCGGGCACTCGAAGCTCGGCCTGATAGCGCACCAGCGGCCCCGCCCCGGCCACCTCCCTGGTCGCGGCGATGGCCGCGGAGGCGAAGCGCCCGACCAGCTCGCTGGTCAACCGCTTGAGCGCGACGGACGCGGCGAGCGTGCCGTCGTACTTGCCGACCGCCGCGACGACGGGCAGGTTCGACAGTCGCCCCGCGGCGGCCACGAGATCGTCGGCAGGCAGTCCTGCCCCCATCCCGCTCGATTCGCCCAGCCGCCCCAGCACGGCGGCCGCGTCGTCGTCGGCCAGCACCCGCATATCGATCCGGCCCGAGACGACACCGTCCTCGACGTCGTGCACCGAATAGGCCACGTCGTCGGCCCAGTCCATGACCTGCGCCTCCAGGCATGGCCTCTCGTCGGGCGCACCTGACCGAAGCCATTCCGCGGCGGCCGCGTCGTCGGCGTAGAAGCCGAACTTGCGCTGCCGTCCGCCCCGGCGCCACGGGTACTTGGTCACCGCGTCCAGCCCGGCCCGGGTGAGGTTCAGCCCGGCACTGTTTCCCTGGGGATCAAGGACTTTGGGCTCCAGGCGGGTCAGTATGCGGAAGTTCTGCGCGTTGGCCTCGAAGCCGCCGTATTCGGCGGCGATCTCGTCGAGGGCACGTTCACCGTTGTGGCCGTACGGCGGATGCCCGATGTCGTGCGCCAGCCCAGCCATATCGACCAGGTCGGGATCGCAGCCCAGACCGATGGCCATCCCGCGGCCGATCTGGGCGACCTCCAACGAGTGGGTCAACCGGGTGCGGGGGGTCTCACCCTGGCGGGGCCCGACCACCTGGGTCTTGTCGGCCAGCCTGCGCAGCGCGGCGCAGTGCAGCACTCTGGCCCGGTCGCGGGCGAAGTCGGTGCGGTGCTCGGTGTCGGTTCCCGGCAGCGCGGCACCCTTGCGCGGTTCGACCACCAGCCGCTCTCGGTCGAACTTGTCGTAGAGATCCTGATTCGCTGCCACCGCCGCACAGTCTGCCAGTACTAGATTGACCTGCATGCGCATCGCCCGCTTGCTCAGCGTCGTGCTCGCGGTGCTTGACCGCCGGTCTCGTCCTGGCCCCGGTCACGGCCGCCGAACCACCGTTCCGGGTGCCGGACTACGTCACCGACAGGGCCGGCGTGCTGTCGCAGAGCCAGCTCGCGCAGGTCGAGGACGCCGTAGACCAGCTGTACAACGAGCGGCGCGTCCGACTGTGGGTGGTCTACGTCGACAGCTTCGACCAGGATCCCGTCGGCTGGGCGCGCGTCACGATGCAGATCAGCAACTTCGGCGATTACGACGCGCTGTTGGCAGTCGCCACCGACGAGCGGTCCTACGCGTTCCAGGTGCCGTCGGACGTGGCCAGCCAGTCCGAGGCGAGTGCATTGCAGCGCAACGAGATCGAGCCACAACTGCGACAGGGAGACTGGGCGGGTGCCGCAGTCGCCGCGGCGAACGGGCTGAATGAACCGGCGACCTCGACAAGCCCGTCGTCGAGGAACTCCGGCGTCACCTGGCTGGGCTTTCTCATCGCCATGTCGGTCCTGGGCCTGGTGGTCCTGGCACTGTATCTTCTGGTCGCGGCGGCGGCGCCGCAAGCGGCGAGAAGCCGAGTTCGCCGCGGCCAAGCGAGTGGACCCCGCCGACCCCAACGCGTTGGCCGCCGTCCCGATCGATGCCCTCGACGATCTCTCCAAGATGATGGTGGTCGACGTCGACAACGCAATACGGACCAGCGACAGCGAATTGGCCTTGGCGGTAGAAGAATTCGGCTCTGCCCAGACCGAACCCTTCAGCCGCGCGGTCAGCAACGCCAAGACGACGCTGGCGCAGGCATTCAACGTCCGCCAGATCCTCGACGACGCCGTCCCCGAGACGCCGCAGCAGCGCCGCGACCTGCTCACCCGCGTGGTGGTCGCCGCCGCCAAGGCCGACCGGGAACTGGACGCGCAATCGGAGGCTTTCGACAAACTGCGCGATCTCGTCATCAACGCGCCCACCCGACTGGACGCGATGACCCAGCAGATGGTCGACCTCACCGCCCGGCTCGGCCCATCGGAGCAGGCGCTGGCCGCTCTGCACAGCCAATTCGATGCCGCCGCACTGACTTCGGTCGCCGACAATGTGAAGACCGCCAAGCAGCGGTTGGGTTTCGCCGATCAGAACATCAGCACCGCGCGGACACTGGTCGCCCGACCGGTGGGCCAGCAGATGGGTCTGGTCGATGCGATCCGCGCCGCCGAATCCTCGCTGGGACAGGCGCGTTCGCTACTGGATGCCGTCGACAGCGCGGGCGTCGACATCAATCGCGCCGTCGCGGCACTTCCCGATGCCATCACCGACATCCAGAACGGTGTCAACCAGGCCAACGGGGTATTGCAGCAGGGCAAGACCACCCATCACAGTGAGCTCACCTCGGCACGCGACCAGGGCAGCGGCCGCCATCGCCGACGCTCAGAAGAACGGCAGCACCGACCCTCTCGGCACGTTCACGCGTCTGACCAAGGCCGACGCCGAACTGGATCGTCTGCTGGCCACCGTCACCGAGGAACGCCAGGCCGCCAAACGCCTCGGCAGGGCGTTCGACCAGGCGCTGTTTTCCGCGCAGTCCCGCGTGCGGGGCGTCTCGGACTTCATCGACACCCGCCGCGGCAGCATCGGACCCGAGGCCCGCACCAGGCTCGCCGAAGCCGTCCGCCAACTTCAGGCCGCCCAGGACAAGAGGGCGACCAACCTCAGCGAAGCGATCGCGCACGCCAACGGTGCCGACATGCTGGCCGGCCAGGCGCAAACATTGGCCAGCAATGACGTTCAGGCCGCGCAGCGGTCGTATACGTCCGGCTGGGGCGGTGGCGGCAGCGGCTCCGACATGGGCGGGGTCATCGGCGGCATCATCATCGGCAACATCCTCAGCGGCGCGCTGCGCGGCGGCTTCGGTGGTGGTTTCGGGGGCGGGCTCGGGATGGGCCGGTCGACGTCGTTCGGCGGGTCATCGCGGTCGTCGGGACGCAGCTACAGCGGCGGCGGCGGCCGCTTCTAGCCTCTCCCCCTTTGCGCGTGTGGCTTCCCTTTGCGCGAGCAGACGCAAAACTGCCCAATTAGCGTCCAGAAAGGGCAGTTTTGCGTCTTCTCGCGCCGAAGTGGGCTAGGTGTGATGTCCAGGGAGGTTGTTCCCTCCCGTTATCGGTGAGCCTGTGTGACAGGGAATGGCCTCCGGTTGTGAAGTGGAGCTGTCTAGAAACCGCTCGCCTAACCAGGTAGGCCTTCGTGTCGCGCTAACGCTTCGGTTGACTCGTCGAGCCGACGCGGCTAGGCTCAGCCGTCGGCCAGAGTGCGGTGGAATCGTCGATCTTGCCGTTGGTCTGCGGCCGGTACGGGCGGGTCACGCTCTGGGCGCGACCGCCGGAAGTCGGCAAAGGCGTCGCGCCAGGCGTAGCGACCGGTAGGCCGCCCCGTTGTCGGACCGCACCCGTTCGACGATGACGCCGCGCTCGGCGAACCACTCCACCGCGCGTTGCGCGGACGTGCGATCGCGGTGGCGGCCTACTCGCCGGTGCAGATCTCGGCGTAGGCCATGCGGGAGTGCTCGGCCATCCACGGTGTCACGAACGCGTGCTGACCTCGGTGCCAGCATCAACGCGGCTCTCGCGCATCGACCGGTCACCGGTGAACCGCTGCGCCGCTACGAATGCACTCACCCTGTCTCGGCTGAGGCAGCGTGTGACCGCCGACGTCGGGGATGTCGGCGAACTTGGTCGACATCGACGTGGATCAACGCGCCGGGTCGCGATGTTTCGTCAGCGGTACGCAGCAGGTTACAGCCCGGTCGACACCGGTCGACGCGAGACGAGCCTGCTACCGATCCGAGAATCGGAATCAGCGTTCGTGCACACCGTCGATTGACGACCACTCCCGCATGGCCTACGCCGAGATCTGCACCGACGAGAAGGCCGCCACCGCGATTGCGCGTGCTGCAACGTGCGGCTGGAGTGGTTCGCCGAGCGCGGCGTCACTGTCGAACGCGTGCTGTCCGACAACTGGGGCGGCCTACCGGTCGTACGCCTGGCGCGACGCCTGCGACCGAGTTGCGCGTCACTCCCGAAGCTGACCCGACCGTACCGGCCGCAAACCAACGGCAAGATCGAGCGATTCCACCGCACGCTGGCCGATGGCTGGGCCTACGCGCCGGCTCTACGAGTCAACCGAAGCAGCGCGACACCGCGCCTACCAGGCTGGCTGCACTTCTACAATCACTCACACCGGAGCCCACTCCGCCATCGGAGGCACAGCCACCAGTCACTCGACTGACCAACCTCCCTGGACATCACAGCTAGGCGCCCTTGAGGCGGGTGGCGAGGTAATCGCTGACGGCGTCGAGCGCGACGCGATCCTGTGTCATGGCGTCGCGTTCGCGGATCGTCACCGCCTGATCCTCGAGCGAATCGAAGTCGACCGTCACGCAGAACGGCGTGCCGATCTCGTCCTGGCGGCGGTAGCGCCGGCCGATGGCGCCCGCGTCGTCGAACTCGATGTTCCAGGACTTGCGGAGCTCGGCGGCCAGATCGCGTGCCTTCGGAGACAGCTCTTCGTTGCGCGACAGCGGCAGCACAGCGGCCTTGACCGGAGCCAACCGCGGATCGAGCCGCAGCACTGTGCGCTTGTCCACACCGCCCTTGGCATTGGGCGCCTCGTCCTCGTGATAAGCGTCGACCAGGAACGCCATCAGCGACCGGGTCAGACCGGCCGCGGGCTCGATGACGTACGGCACGTATCGGGTCTCGGTGGCCTGGTCGTAGAAGGACAGGTCGACACCGGAATGCTTTGAGTGCGTGGACAAGTCGAAGTTGGTCCGGTTGGCCACGCCCTCGAGCTCGCCCCACGGGTTGCCCTGGAAGCCGAACTTGTACTCGATGTCGACCGTGCGGTCGGAGTAGTGCGACAGCTTCTCCTTGGGATGCTCGTAGAGACGAAGGTTGTCGCGATCGATGCCGAGGTCGACGTACCACTGCAAGCGGGTGTCGATCCAGTACTGGTGCCATTCGGGGGCACTGTCGGGTTCGACGAAGAACTCCATCTCCATCTGCTCGAACTCGCGGGTGCGGAAGATGAAGTTGCCCGGGGTGATCTCGTTGCGGAAGCTCTTGCCGATCTGGCCAATGCCGAACGGCGGCTTCTTACGTGCGGTCGTCACGACGTTCGCGAAGTTGACGAAGATGCCCTGCGCGGTCTCGGGACGCAGATAGTGCATGCCCTCCTCGGTCTCGATCGGGCCGAGGTAGGTCTTGAGCATCATGTTGAAGTCGCGCGGCTCGGTCCACTGCCCCTTGGTGCCGCAGTCCGGGCACGCGATCTCGGACATCGGCACGGTATCTGGATCAACGGCAGTGTCGCGCGTCCCCTTCTTGAGGGCATAGGCCTCCTGCATATGGTCCTGCCGATGCCGCTTGTGGCAGTTCAGGCATTCGACCAGCGGATCGTTGAACACTTCGACGTGGCCGGAGGCCACCCACACCTCGCGCGGCAGGATGATCGCGCTGTCGAGGCCGACGACGTCGTCGCGACCGGTGACCACCGAGCGCCACCACTGCCGCTTGATGTTCTCCTTTAGCTCCACCCCGAGCGGACCGTAGTCCCATGCCGACTTGGTGCCGCCGTATATCTCGCCGGACTGGAAGACGAGCCCACGACGCTTGGCGAGGTTGGCGACGGTGTCGATGATGGAAGCCACGGGTGCAACACCCTATCGAGAAGCATTCACCGCATTGACATGCGGAAGTCCGCATGTATTCTGGCGCCATAATGAAAACGGTTTCCACTTTCGCCGGCAGTGAGCGCGAAGAGGGCTCGGTTCCCGTCGAGGACGGACACGACCACAGCGGTGAGCCGTTCCCGGAGCTACCGCCGCGCGACGTGCTCGACACCTCCGGAGACCTGCTGCGCGCGCTGGCCGCACCGGTGCGCATCGCGATCGTGCTGCAGCTGCGGGAGTCTGCGCGCTGTGTCCACGAACTCGTCGACGCGCTCGCGGTCCCGCAACCACTGGTCAGTCAGCATCTGCGGATCCTCAAGTCCGCCGGGGTTGTGGCGGGAGCGCGGTCTGGCCGCGAAGTGATGTATCGACTGGTCGATCACCACCTCGCCGACATCGTCGTCGCGGCCGTGACCCACGCGGCAGAGGGCCACGAGTGACGACGCCTGCGGGGTCTTCGATGGGGATCCGCTCCACCCGGCAGCGCGCCGCAATCGCCGCGCTGCTGGACAAGCTCGACGAATTTCGGTCCGCCCAGGAGCTGCACGACGAATTGCGCAGGCGCGGTGAGGGTATCGGGCTCACCACCGTGTACCGCACGCTGCAGCAGATGGCGGCCGCGGGCATCGTCGACACGCTGCGCACCGACACCGGCGAGGCCGTGTACCGGCGCTGCTCCGACGACCACCATCACCATCTGGTGTGCCGGGCGTGCGGCTCGACCGTCGAGGTGCAGGGCGGTCAGGTCGAGACGTGGGCCGCCGAAGTCGCGCGCGAGCACGGGTTCTCCGACGTCAGTCACACCATCGAGATCTTCGGCCTCTGCGGTGCGTGCACGAAATGACGCACAGTCAGATCAGGGCGCGGCGCACGTCGGAACCGGTGGCCAGCACCATCAGGATGAGTGTGCGCAACGCATCGTCGGTCAGCCCCGCAGCCGGAAAGTTGTAGCGCAGCAACACATCCGCGGCCTTCTTGGAGTTGCGCTTGGCCCCGGCCGCGACCTCCTTGTGGCCGCTCTTGGTCGCCAGTGACACCGTGCCCAGAAGCGTGTTGTGCGCGTGATCGGCCACCGCCGCACGCAGTTTGGCGTCCAACGGCAGGTCCCACGCCAGGATCTGGGTGAGCGACACCAGCTCCAGACCTTCGGCGATGTCGACCACCCGCAGCGAGGCGACCGTGCCGTCGTGGTGCAGGGTGATCGCGCCGTCGTCTTCCCGATTCAGCGGCAGAACCTCGCCGAGGACGGTCGCCAGCCGATCCTGCAAGCGATCATCTAGGCTCTGCCGAATCTGCGGTTGCGGTTCACGTACTCCTCGCACGCCTCCCACAGGTCGCGGCGGTCGTAGTCGGGCCACAGCTTGTCCTGAAAGACGAACTCCGCGTAGGCCGCCTGCCACAGCAGGAAGTTGCTCGCCCGCTGCTCCCCCGATGTCCGGATGAACAGGTCGACGTCGGGAATGTCGGAGCGGTGAAGATGCTTGGCGAACGCCGCCTCGCTGATCCGGCCCGGGTTGATCTTGCCGTCGGCCGCCTGCTGCGCAAGCTCGCGTGTCGCTTCGACGATCTCGGTGCGGCCCGCCGTAGTTGACGCAGTAGTTGATCGTGATGACGTCGTTGTCGACCGTCATCTGCTCGGCGATGTCGAACTCCTTGATCACGCTGCGCCACATGCGCGGCCGCGAACCGACCCAGCGCATCCGCACGCCCATGTCGTTCAGGTTCTCGCGGCGCCGACGGACCACCTCGCGGTTGAACCCCATCAGGAAGCGCACCTCTTCGGTGCTGCGTTTCCAGTTCTCGGTCGAGAAGGCGTACACCGTCAGGTGCTTGATGCCGATTTCGATTGCACCGCAGGTGATGTCGATGAGCACCGCCTCGCCCATCTTGTGGCCCTCGGTGCGGTGCAGCCCGCGCTGGGTGGCCCACCGTCCGTTGCCGTCCATCACCACGGCGACGTGGTTGGGCACCTGGCCGGCCGGGATCTGCGGCGCGGCGGCCTTCGAGGTGTGTTGCGGCGGCCGGGCGAACTTGCCGTTGGTGCGGGGCGTCAGTTCGGGAAAGACGACCGGCCACGTCGACTTGTCGGGAAAGGTGGGATAGTCGTCAGGCGCCGGGGGCAGCTGTGGGTACTTCTGCTTGCCCTTCTTGGTAGCCATGCGCCATATCCTGCCCGACCAGCGACACCCGTAGGTCAGCGACTGTCTGATCGACCCGGTACATCCGCTCGACCAGCGGCAACGTCCGCAACTGGCGTTCCAGATGCCACTGCAGATGTGCGGCGACCAGGCCGCTGGCCTGGCTGCGATGCGACGACGTCGACGTCTGCGCGTGCTCCCAGTCCCCGTCGTACAGCGCGGCCATCAGGTCCAACACCCCCTGCGGCGGTGTCACCGACCCCGACGGCCGGCAATGTACGCACACGCTGCCCCCGGCCGCGACGTGGAACGCCCGGTGCGGACCCGGCGCCGCGCAGCGGGCGCATTCGGTCAGCGCCGGCGCCCAACCGGCGATTCCCATGGCGCGCAACAGGTAAGCGTCCAGCACGAGTTCCCGCGGCCGGCTGCCGTCGGCCACCGCCCGCAGCGCGCCGACGGTCAGCCGGTGCAGTGCGGGCATCGGCGCCCGCTCCTCGCCTGCCAGCCGCTCGGCGGTCTCGAGGACCGCGCACGCGCAGGTGTAGCGGCCGTAGTCGCTGACGATGTCGGTGGCGAACGCATCGATGGCCTGGACCTGGGTGACGATGTCGAGATTGCGGCCGGGATGCAGCTGAACATCGATGTGCGCGAACGGCTCCAGCCTGGCCCCGAACTTGCTGCGGGTGCGCCGCACACCCTTGGCCACCGCGCGCACCAGCCCGTGGTCGCGGGTGAGCAGGGTGACGATCCGGTCGGCCTCGCCGAGCTTGTGCTGACGCAGCACCACCGCTCGATCCCGGTACAGCCGCATCACAACAGTCTCCCATTGCGATCGGACAGATTCCGGTACGCAGCGCCGATATTCTTGTACGTGATGGTCCGAGCCTGCCCGATTCCCCACGCTCACTCAGCAGCTCTTTCCAGCTGGCGAGTGGTTCCGTCACGTCCGATGACCTGGTGCGCCGATCGCTCGATGCGATCACGGCCAGCCAGCCCACGCTGAACGCATTCCGGGTGGTGCTGGCCGACCAAGCGCTGGCCGACGCCGCCGAGGCCGACCGCAAACGCGCAGCGGGCAGAATATCTTCAAACTGCCCTCTTGGGCATCCCGATCGCGGTGAAGGACGACGTCGACGTCAAGGGCGTGCCCACCCGGTTCGGCGCCGACGGCACGATCCGGCCCGCACTCGAGGACGCCGAAGTCGTGCGACGACTGAAGGCCGCAGGCGCGGTGATCGTCGGCAAGACCAACACCTGCGAGTTGGGTCAGTGGCCGTTCACCAGCGGGCCGGCCTTCGGGCACACCCGCAATCCGTGGTCGCGCGAGCACACGCCGGGCGGATCGTCGGGCGGCAGCGCCGCGGCGGTGGCCGCCGGCCTGGTGGCCGCGGCGATCGGATCAGACGGGGCGGGCAGCGTCCGCATCCCCGCGGCGTGGACTCACCTGGTCGGTATCAAACCGCAGCGCGGCCGGATCTCCACCTGGCCGCTGCCCGAAGCGTTCAACGGCATCACCGTCAACGGCGTGCTCGCCCGAACGGTCACCGACGCGGCGATCGTGCTCGACGCGGCGTCGGGCAACGTTCCCGGTGACCTGCACCAGCCGCCGCCGGTGCAGGTATCGGACTACGTCGGCCGGGCACCCGGCCCACTGCGGATCGCGCTGTCCACCAAGTTCCCCTACACCGTCTTCCGGGCCAAGCTGCATCCCGAGATCCGCGCCGCCATGGAAGCCACCGCGGCGCAGCTCGAAGAACTGGGGCACACGATGGTTTCCGCCGACCCCGGCTACAACCTGGCCATGTCGTGGAGCTTCCTGTCGCGGTCGACGTCGGGATTGCTGGACTGGGCCGATCGCCTCGGCTCCGACGTCACGCTCGACAAGCGCACCAGGGAAAACATGCGCACCGGCTGGATGCTGTCGCAGCACACGCTGCGCAAGGCCCGCGCCCGAGAGGCTGCGTCGCACCGGCGGATCGGGTGGATCTTCAACCTCGTCGACGTCGTCCTTGCACCGACGACTGCACAACCGCCCCCCAACGTGCACGACTACGACACTCTCGGCGGCCTGGCCACCGACCGCGCAATGATCCGGGCCTGCCCCGTCACCTGGCCGTGGAACCTGCTGGGCTGGCCATCGATCAATGTGCCCGCGGGGTTCACATCCTCGGGTCTGCCGATCGGCGTGCAACTGATGGGCCCGGCCAACAGTGAGCCGCTGTTGATCTCGCTTGCCGCCGAGCTCGAGGCGATCAACGGCTGGGCGAGCAAGCAGCCGCAGCGTGTGGTGGACGCCGTCGACGGCACCGGATCCGGACCCGACCGGCCGACAGGACGATTCCATTGCGGAGATCACGCCCGGCGAAGTGGCGTAATGTCATCGCCCATGACGGCGCGGCACTGTGCATATGCGCTGTCGGCCCTGGTGGTGGCGGCCGGCAGCGTCATCGGAACCCCGACGGCCGGTGCCGACAACAAGCGGCTCAACGACGGCGTGGTCGCCAACGTCTACACCATGCAGCACCAGGCCGGCTGCACCACCGACATCAAGATCAACCCCAAGCTGCGGCTTGGCCGCGCAGTGGCACACCGACGACGTGCTCAACAACCGCGCTCTCAACGGCGATATCGGTTCCGACGGTTCGACGGTGGCCGATCGCGCGCGCAACGCCGGCTACGCCGGGCCGGTCGCCGAGACGACGGCCATCAATCCGGCGCTGGCCATCAGCGGCATCGAGTTGATCAACCAGTGGTATCACCGGCCCGACTACAACGCGATCATGTCGGACTGCGCAACGTCGACATCGGTGTGTGGTCGGCGAACCTGATCGACCGCACGGTCGTGGTGGCGGTCTACGGCAAGGGCGACGGCGCCCCTCCGGTGCAGTCACCCGGCAGGCCGTTCGGCGCGCCGGGCGCAGGCGCGCCGGGCTGACCTCCGCGCGCAGCGAATACATTCAAAATCCTGTCTCGGATCTGAGCTGACGCTATCGTCGAGTCTCGTCGGGGTGGCAAAACTGTTTTCGGGAGGACTCATGGGAATCAGCTTCACGAAGGTGGCCGCGCTGACGTTCGCGGCGGCCGCAGTATCGGCGAGTGTCGGCATCGCGCCGGCGTCCGCGCAATCGCGCGACGTTGTCTTCGAAGTCACCGGCTCGGGCACCGTCTACTCGATCGACCTCGATCCGGGCGGCCGTATCCCCGAGGACACAGCGGCGCCGTTCACCCAGACCGTGTCGATCGGCCCTGACGTGGCGCTGCTGCAGGTCGTCGTGGTCACCAAGACCGGGAGCCAGGGGTGCCGCATCACGCTCGACGGCGCGGTGGTGGCCGAGCAGGCGCCCGGCGACGCGGCGCACTGCATCGCCTACCTGTGAGCTCAGAACCCAAGCCGCCCGAGCTGTTTGGGGTCGCGCTGCCAGTTCTTGGCGATCTTGACTCGTAGGTCGAGATAAACCTTTGTGCCCAAGAGCTTTTCGATCTGTATGCGTGCCGCGGTGCCGACCTCGCGCAGCCTCGCGCCGCCCTTGCCGATCACGATGCCCTTCTGGCTGTCCCGCTCGACGTAGATGATGGCGTGGACGTCGACCAGGTCCCCTTGTTCTGGCGAGCGTCCCTCGCGTTGCTCGACCTCTTCGATGACCACCGCCAGCGAGTGCGGCAGCTCGTCACGCACGCCTTCCAACGCGGCCTCGCGAATCAGCTCGGCCATCAGCACTTCCTCGGGCTCGTCGGTGAGCTCCCCGTCGGGGTAGAACGCCGGACCCGGCGGCAGCTGCGACGCCAGCAGGTCGGTCAGCACGTCGAGGTTCTCACCGGTGGTCGCCGACACCGGAACGATCTCGGTGTCCGGGCCGACGAGCTCGCTCACCGCGATCAATTGCGCGGCAACGCGATCCCGTGGCAGCTTGTCGGTCTTGGTGACGATCGCGACCAGCGTCGTCCTGGGCGCGATGGTGCGGATCTGTTCGAGGATCCACCGGTCCCCCGGCCCGATCCGCTCGTCGGCGGGAATGCACAGCCCGATGACGTCGACCTCGGAGTAGGTGTCCTTCACCAGTTCGTTGAGCCGCTGACCCAGCAGCGTGCGCGGCCGGTGCAGCCCCGGGGTATCGATCAGGATGATCTGAAAGTTTTCGCGATGCACGATGCCGCGGATGGTGTGCCGGGTGGTCTGCGGCCTGATTGGACGTGATCGCCACCTTGGTGCCAACCAGGGCGTTGGTCAGCGTCGACTTGCCGGTGTTGGGCCGTCCGATGAAACAGACGAACCCCGAACGGAACTCGCTCACTTCGGGTTGCCCGCGCGATCGGTGACGATCACCAGGGCGTCCGCCGACAGCTCGCGAACCGCGGCAACGCCGGCGTCGTCAGCAGTTCCACCGACCAGGACGGCGGCCTCGAGTCCGGCCGCACCGCTGGACACGGCTGCCGCAACGGCAGCCTGCAGCGCGGTCAGCGCCAGCGAGTCCAGCGACACGGGCGCGCCGGCATAGGTGCGCCCGTCGAGGTCGCGCACCGCCGCACCACTAGACGCATCGGCCCGCCCCATCGCGCCGCGCGCCAGCGTCACCAGCTTGGCGTCCTCGGCATCGAGTTCAGCTCATCGCCACCCTCCGTGCGCTCGGTCGGACTCACCAGCACGGTGCCGACACGGACCCGTCCGCGGTGATCCCGCCCGCCCTCGGCGCGCAATCGCAGCCCGTCCCACGTCACTTCGGCGCCCGGCAACGGAACCCGGCCCAGCTCGAAGGCCACCAGACCGCCGACCGTATCGACGTCGAAGTCCTCGTCGAACTCGATGTCGTACAGCTCACCGAGGTCCTCGATCGGGAGCCGGGCGGACACCCGATACCGGTTGCCGCCCAGTTCTTCCACCGGAGCGACTTCGTCGGTGTCGTACTCGTCGGCGATCTCGCCGACGATCTCCTCCAGCACGTCCTCGATCGTGACCAGCCCTGCGATCGCCCCGTATTCGTCGACCAGCAGCACCATGTGCACGCGGTCGCGCTGCATCTCCCGCAGCAGCTCATCCAACGGTTTGGAGTCCGGCACGAACGCCGCGGGCCGCATCACCTCGGACACCTTGGTGTCCCGTCCACCGTTGTTCGAGTAATACGTCTTCTGGACAAGGTCTTTCAGGTAGACGACGCCGATGACATCGTCGACGTTCTCGCCGATCACCGGGATGCGTGAATGTCCGCTGCGCACGGCCAATGACGTCGCTTGACCCGCAGTCTTGTCACTTTCGATCCACACCATTTCGGTGCGCGGCACCATCACTTCACGGGCCGGGGTGTCGCCGAGTTCGAACACCGACTGGATCATCCGCCGCTCATCGTCGGCCACCACACCGCTCTGCTGCGCCAGGTCGACGACCTCACGCAGTTCGATCTCGGATGCGAACGGGCCGTTGCGGAAGCCGCGGCCCGGTGTCAGCGCGTTACCGATCAACACCAGCAGCCGGCTCACCGGGGTGAGCACTATCGAAATCGCTTGCAGCGGTAGCGCGGCCAACAACGAGATGGAATAGGCGTTCTGCCGACCGATCGTCCTCGGACCCACGCCGATCGCGACGAAGCTGACCACCGTCATGATCGCCGCCGCCGAGACGAGGCCCCAGCTCACCCCGAAGTAGTCGTCGAGGAAAGCGGCCAACAGGACGGTCGCGCTTACCTCGCAGGCGATTCGGAGCAGCACGCAGAGGTTGATGAAGCGCGGCCGCTCGGCCATCACTCTGGCGAGCCGGACCGCGCCGGGACGTTCGTCGCGAACGAGTTCCTCGACGCGGGCAATCGAGACTGTGCTGATCGCCGCATCGGTGGCCGCGAAAAGACCGGCCACGCCGATCAGAACGATCGCGCCGATCAACTGACCGAGATTGTTCACTGTTGGTCGAAGAATCTGGACTTGTCCAGCAGACGCCGGTCCTTCTCGGACTGACGATCCTGGTGATACGCCTCGACCTGGTCGGCGACCCACTCCTCGAGCAGTTGCGCGTCTGCAGGGCGAACATCTCCTTTTCCTCATCGGGTTCGGCATGGTCGTAGCCCAGCAGATGCAACACCCCGTGCACCGTCAACAACGCCAGTTCCTGTCCGAGCGAATGACCCGCCGCAGCAGCCTGATCGGCGGCGAACGGCGGGCACAGCACGATATCGCCGAGCATCGACGGACCCGGTTCGGCCGCGTCGGGTCTGCCCCCGGGCTCGAGTTCGTCCATCGGGAAGCTCATCACATCGGTGGGGCCGGGCAGGTCCATCCACCGCATGTGGAGGTCTGCCATCGCCGAGGTGTCGAGCAGCACCATCGAAAGCTCGGCAGCAGGATGCACTTTCATCTTGCGGATGACGAATCGGGCGATGCTGATCAGTTCCTCTTCGGAAACGTCGATGCCCGATTCGTTGGACACCTCAATACTCATCGTTGAATTCCGTTACCGCCGCGGCCGACTACCCGGAGGCACGTCGCTGCGCCCTGTTCATCAGGTCGGGCTCCTCTGACTTCGCATACGCGTCGACGATGTCTGCCACCAGCCGGTGCCGGACGACATCGGCGCTGGTGAGTTCGGCGAAGTGGATGTCGTCGACGCCGTCGAGAATCCGCATCGCAGTACGCAGTCCCGACGACGCGCCACCGGGCAGGTCCACCTGCGTGATGTCGCCGGTGACAACGATTTTCGATCCGAACCCGAGGCGGGTCAGGAACATCTTCATCTGCTCGCTGGTGGTGTTCTGCGCCTCGTCGAGAATGATGAACGCGTCGGAGAGCGTGTTGTGCGTCAGCAAGAAATCTTCTGTGACGTATAGCGAGTCCGCAGCCGCCACTTGAATGCAGACCGCCTCTTCAGTCCCGGCCGGCTCAATTCGATCGATATAGCGTTTCGGGTGACCGCCGCCTGTCTCGTCGTACTTCGCGAGCTTCCGTGCAAGTCGAAACGGTCGTATACCGTCGGGAAGCCGAATGTCGAGAATGTGTGCGTCGTGTCGGTGGTGGACTTCGCGACCGCGTGCAAGTCCTGGCTTTCGTCCTTCAGCTTTTCGAGTGCGGGTGTAGACGACTCCGCCAACCGACCGGACGAGGAACATCACGTCGTCGCGCAGACGATCCGACACTGTTGTGAACTGAACGCGACATGTCCTCCCCTGTTGGCAGACTGGGCCGCCATCGGAATCAAATAGACCCTGCAGGACGGCTAACCGAACCTCGGGCGAATTGAAGAGGTACTTCCGCGGAACGAACTTGGTGTGCGATTTAGCCCCCGCAAGGCCCATCTCTCGCATTGCGCTTGTGATTGGGTTCTTGACCGTTGTGTCGCCGCAGTTGCCATCCGCTCTGACGAGGACGTAGTCGATCTCTGACTTGCGCCTCACGGCGATCCCAGGGATCACGCGTTTCAGCTCTTCGACAAGTTCCGGATCAGTGGTTGCGAAAGACGGCGACGTCCTACTCGAGAAGGACCCGTCGCCCAAGAGCAAACCGAGCGCGTAGGGATCGAGGGGCACCTCCTGCGGCTCGAAATCCACAGGCTCACTCAGCAGCGGAAGTTCGTAGCGGTGGTAGTGCGCTGCACGAAGATTGCCGATCATTTCTTTGGTCTGCAATACCCTCGCTGGCTTTCCGCGACGGCGATCACTGCGGGTGAAGACAGACCAAAGATGGTCGCCGGAGGCCAAGGTCGATGCGCCGTCCTGGGTGTGGACTCGGTAGATCTCCTTGAAGCCCTGAGGATAAACGCCGAGCACTTCGGTCGGTTGGCCGTCGGATCCGATGACGAAATCACCAACCTCCAGGTCTCCGATGGCCTGGAACCCCTCCGGGGTCAACACCTCGGTTGACACTGGCTGCGCGCGACCACGCATATATGCCAGCGGAGCGACCTCGATGATGCCCGCGTTCATCAGCTTTGGGATCGACTCGGGATCCATCATGTCGTGCAGCGCGTCGTACAGCGGCCGCAGATACGGATCGATCTTCTCGCTCAACGTGCCGGGCAGAAAGCCGAGGCGCTCACCGGCTTCCACCGCGGGGCGGGTGAGGATGATCCTGGTGACCTGCTTCGACTGTAATGCGTTGACGGCCTTGGCCATTGCCAGGTAAGTCTTGCCGGTTCCCGCAGGGCCGATGCCGAAGACAACTGGTGTGCGCGTCGATGGCGTCGACATAACGCTTCTGGTTCAACGTCTTCGGGCGGATGGTCTTCCCGCGCCGCGACAGGATGTCGAGGGTCAGCACCTCGGCAGGCGATTCATTGCCGGTTCCGGTCAGCATGGCGACGCTGTGCTTGACGGCATCGGTGGTGAGCCGCTGGCCGCTGGCGACGATCGCGATGAGTTCGGAGACCACCCGCTCGGCCAACGCCACATCGGCGGGCTCCCCGGACAAGGTCAGCGCGTTGCCGCGAACGTGGATATCGGCGGCCAGGATGCGTTCGAGCGCGCGCAGGTTCTCGTCGGCGGATCCAAGCAGGCCCACGACGAAATCGGGCGGAACATCGATGCTGCTGCGAACGGTCGCGTCGGAGTCAGCGTTCGTTTCGCTGGGCGTCACGTGGGGTTTTCTGCCTGCTTTCTGGGTCTGGCCTGGTTGTTTACCAACGTGCACCCAGTTTACCGCTGGGCGCCGATGCAGCCCAATAGTCAACTACGCCGGCCCGCTAGCCACGCACCGCCGCGAAGACGTACTGGTCGAGCATCGACAGCGGATGGTCGGCGGGCGGCAGTGTCTGTACGGGTGTGAAGCCGTTTGTGGCGAGCTGGTGGTGCCATTCGTCCTGGGTCAGAAAGATTCGGTCGGTCCCGGCGCGGACGTCGGTCAGTCCGACCTGCGGCTGGCCGGGGGCCGGCGACATCAGGAAGTACACCGAGGTCATGAACGAGCAGTGCGCCTTGCACACCTCGATGAAGATGACCGCGCCGCCGGGGCGCAGAAGGTCATGAATCTCTCCCAGCGTCCGCCCGACGTCTCGGGCGTTGTGCACGACGTTGGAGGCGACGACGATGTCGCACGGCGGTTGACGGTGTAGATCCGCGTTGAGGTCGACGATGCCGAATCGCATCCACGGATGTTCGGCGAAACGCTTCTGCGCGGCGTTGAGGAAGAACGTGGAGACATCGGTGAAGTGGTAGTCGACAGGCAGTCCGGTCAGCCCCGCGACGATGTCATCTGTCATGCCGCCGACGCCGGCACCCAGTTCCAGGATGCGAACCGGTGACCTGATCGACCGCGATCCGCCGGACGACGTCGGCGACGGCCTCGCGGGCGCCGAGGTTGAGATAGCGGCTGATGGCGTTGTCGCGGTAGAAGGCGTCGGCCGTGGCCATCGATCCGTTTGGGAACAGCAACTCCTGGACGCTGACGCGATCGGTGACCAGATCGGCCAGGTGTCTGTTCGCGGCGTCCAGAAACTCGCCGAACGGTGGGAGGTACCCCAGATCCGAGCACACCGCCACCAGGTCGGATCGAGTCGGCGACGGAAGTGCTCGGGCCCGACGATATCCGCCGTCGTGGTGCAGGAACCCGCGGGTGGTGAGCTCGTGCAACCACTGTCGCAACACCCAGCGATGCCGCTGGGCGAATTGCAGACGGTCGGCGATCTCATCTGCTGCGTGTACGTCTCCGTCGCCAAGTACCGGCTTCAGCACGCGCCATATGGCACCCAACCCGAACAGGTCCAGATCGCTGCGCGCGGAGGGAATCCGGCTCATGTCGAAGTCCATTTCGCCGGCACGGGCGGCGGCTTTCGGCGCCGGGGCGCTCGTTGTCGCCGGCTCGTTCGCCCCTGTCTTCACCATTTCCACGACGTCACTCAGCGTGGCTCCGCTCAGCAGATCGGAAACCGCCACCTCACAACTGAACTCGGTCTTGATGCGCCGCCGCAGATGCAGCGCGTTCAACGAGTCGAGTCCCAGCGCCACCAACGGCACGGTGGCGTCCAACGCCTGGACGTCGTCGGCCCCGATCACGTCGGCCAGCATCGCAAGCAGGATCTGTTCGACAGTTACACCGGGCGAAAGGGCGCGCGGAGCCGCATCGGGCATCGCTACCGGTCCGGCGCGCAACGCCGTCACCACGTCGTCAAGTGTCATACCGCCCAGAAGGTCAGAAACCGCCACCTCACAACTGAATTCGGTCTTGATGCGCCGCCGCAGGGTCAGAGCGTTCAGCGAGTCCAAACCCAGCGCCACCAAGGGCACCGTGCTGTCAAGCGCTTGAAGGTCGTCTGCGCCGATAACGTCGGCGAGCAGTTGCAGCGCCCGCTGCGGCAGGTCCGTCACATCGGTGGTCTGTGCCGCCGATTCGGCGAAACTCTTGGTAGGACTGCTCACCAGCTGCGAGAGCGTAGGGCCGTAGCCCAGCGTTCCGAACACATCGCGGGCGCGATCCCAGTCGAATGCAGCGACTGCAACGTTCCCCGGTAATGCACTGAGGCCGAGCGCGATAGCGTCCGCAGAGCGCATGGGAAGGTAGCCGACCTCGGCCAGGTTCGCGATATCGGAGCTGTCCTGGCCCTGATAGACGGCCCACTGGCCCCACTGAACCGACACGCAGTCGCGGCCCTCGGCGCGCAGGTGCCGGGCGTGGGCGTCGAGCATCCGGTTCGCCGCTGCGTACACGACCTTGCCCCGGCCTCCGAGCACCGACGCCGTCGACGAGCACATGAGCACCCGGCAGTCGTCGGCGAGGGCAACCGCGTCCAGGACATGCGAGATGCCGACCACCTTGCCTCGCAGCGCGCTGTCGAGTTTCGCTTCGGTCAGGTCGGCCAACTCCATATCGGCCGCACTGGCACCGTCGAGCACAGCGTGGATAACGAGATCGACCTGGTCGTCGCGTATCTCGTCGGCCAGCCGTTCTACCTCGGTTGCCTCGGCGATATCGCAGGCAATCACCCGGATGTCCCTTGTGCCGGAAGCGATGACGGGCCGCAGCCGCTCGGCGATGGCGCGAGTCTCCCCCGACCTGTTGACCAACGTGATCCGCCGCGCGCCGTGTTGGGCGGCATATTCGCAGAACTCCAGACCGACGTTGCCTGTACCACCAGTGATCAACACATGCCGACCCGTCAGCGGCGACGGGTCCGGCGTCGCACCGGTGTCGGTCAGCCGTTTCGCATACAGACCGCCGTCGCGTAACGCCAGTTCCGGTTCGTCGGCGGTGTGCAGCGCCGCGATGATCGCCGCGGCCGATTCTGGGCGCGCATGGTCGGGTGACAGGTCGAGGTGGCGGAAGCCGGTATCAGGGTATTCACCTCCGATGCAACGGAATCCGGCGCTGACCGCGGCGGGGACCGAATGCTGTTGGCCGTCCTCCGGCACCACTGCCTCGCCACCGACGGTGACCACCCAGTACTCCTTCACCGTCGCCTTGGGCGTGAACCACCAGTGTCGGTCGGCGAAAAAACGCGTGACGAGCCCGGCGGCCTCGGCTTGGCTCATCTCGTCGTATCCGGGCAGCAGTACGACGAGAGATTCGATGTCGTCGACGACCTCGTCCGATCCGACGATCAATCGTGCGGACAAGTCCTGGCTTTCGGCGTACGCGCACAGGGCAGGGGCGAGATCGCTGCCGCCGGTGTGATCGATGAAGCCGAGGCGCCGAGGCGCCACCATCGAGCGCCGGGTCAGCGCGGTCCATTCCTCGACGATTACCTGCGGTCGCGGGTCGGCGTGCGCGGACACTGCCGTCGCCCCAGCGGGCGCCGGCACAGACGCGACGCCGTGGTACGGCAACCACAACGATGACTCGTTCATCTGCGTGTTCGGGAAGTCCGACAACGGAAGTGTTGCGACACCGACGGATTCCGTGCGGAGTACGTCCCACCGGTAGTCGATGTCATTGACGGCCAGTACGCCGAGGTTGCGGGTGAACTCCGTCAGGTCGCTCGCTTGTCTGTCAGAGGTACCGACGACCGTCGCTGACTGCGCGGCCAGGACGTCGAGGTTTTCCTGCAGCGCGAACTGCAACGTCGGGTGCTCGGCAAGCTCTACGAAGGTGTCGATCTGGCCCGCCACGGCGGCCGCGACGGCGCGGTCGAACCGGACGGTGTTGCGCAGGTTCCAGAACCAGTACTCGGCCAACGTGAGGTCGGGGCTGACGGGCTCACCCAGAGTCGATCCGATGCAGTCGATGTCGCTGACGAGGAAGCGCTGATTGCGCACCCGGCTTCGCACCGCGGCTTCGATCTCGTCGCGAAACTGATTGACCATGCTGGTGTGTGCCGGATAGCGAACCGGGATGAGCCGGGTGAACCGCCCGACCCCATCCAACGCATCCACCGTCGCCGCGACGGTGGCACGATCCCCGGAGATGCCCACCAGGCGTGGCGAATTGATCACCGACACCTGCGCCCAGCCGGGCTGGCGAGCCAGCACGCTCTCGCATTCGTCGCGGTCGGCGGCGACCACCGCCATCGCATAATCGTCCGAGGAGATGTTCTCGACCGCGCGCGCCCGAGTGCCGACGATCAACACCGCATCCTCGAGAGTCATTTTCCCCGACAGGTAGGCGCCGGCAATCTCGCCTTGACTGTGGCCGACAACGGCATCGGCGTCGATGCCGACCGAGCGCCACATCACCCCGAGGGCAACCATCTGCATGAAGAGCGCCGACTGCACCACCGTGGTGCCGTCGCCCACATCACCGGTGCCCAACAGATAGGCCAACGGCGATTCACCGAACAGTTCGCCGAACAGCTCATCGCAGCGATCGACCTCGGCGCGGAATGATGGCACCGATCCGTAGAACAGCGCGCCCATGCCCGGCCGCTGGCCCCCCTGGCCGGGCAGGACGTACGCGAGGCGGTGCGCCCCCGCGGCTTTATCTCCGCGGACCACCGCACTGTGCTCGTGGCCGTCGACGACCGCCCGCAGGGCGCTCTCTAGCGCCTGCACAGTCGGTCGCCATGGACAACGCACGGTATCGCCTCGCGGCGCGCGTCCGAAATAGCATGTCCGCCACGCGTTCCGGTGGCACCGTAGGATGCTCGCGGAGGTAGGCCAACAGTGCGCCGGCCTCGGCGCGAAGCAGGCTCGGAGTATCCGCCGACAGCAGTACCGGAACAGTTCCGTCGGGCAGCCGGTGCTCAGAAATCGTCGTGCTCCTCTCGGACCGGCAGGCCGATGATGGTGTGCGCGTTGACCCCGTCCGCACCGTACGACGAGACCGCGCCGTACCGGTTCCCGCCCTTCGGCTTCCCACGGATGCAACTTGGTGGCCAGACGCAGACTCGATGACTCCCAGTCCACCTCGGTGGTGGGGTTTTCAGTGAACAACGACGCTGGAACGTGGCCGTGCCACCCGGCGAGCAACACCTTGATCACGCCGAGCATTCCGCCGGCGGCCTGCGCGTGGCCGAGGTTCGACTTCGCCGAACCCACGAATGCGGCGGAACCTGCAGCGCCGTAGGTATTCAGCAGCGCGGTGAGCTCGGCACGGTCCCCGGCCCGTGTCGCGGTGCCGTGACCTTCGATCATGCCGACGTCGGCCGCATCGATGCCCGCCTTGTCGATGACTCGGCGGAACAACTTCTCCTGTGCTTCGGGGCGCGGCGTCAGGATTGGCTTGCCCTTGCCGTTGTGGTTGTAGTGACTGCCCAGAATGCGACCGAACACCCGGTGACCGAGGCGCCGCGCCCGCGACTCGGGCTCGACCACGACGAATCCAGCGCCTTCCCCCCACAGCGTGCCGCTGGAATCGTCGGCGTAAACGCGGCAGTGTCCGTCGGTGGCGAGCTCATTCTGCTTGGCGAAGTCGTAGATGATCGCCGGCGAACCCATGACACACACACCGCCCGCCAGCGCCCAGTCGCAGTCGCCACTGCGGACTGCCCCAGCGGCCATGTGCAGCGCGGTCAACGACGACGCACATCCGGTGTTCACCGTGGCCGACGGACCGGTGAACCCCAGGGAATGGGATACCCGTCCGGCGATGCCTTCAGTGATACGGCCGACAGTGCGGTAGCCGGAGAACTCGTCGGCGTGCCCGCCCGGCGGGCCGTATTCGGTCGGGTACGCACCGACGAAGCACCCGGCGTCCTCATTGTCGAGCGCGGCGGGGTTGATGCCGGTGTTCTCCAACGCATTCCAGGCCAATCGCATCGCAAGGCGGATCTGCGGACTCGAGACGACGGCCTCGCGTCGGCTCGATGTTGAAGAAGACAGGATCGAACGCGCCGGGATTCTCGAGGAACCCACCCGCGTCGCACGCGTCGGCAAAGCCTTCTAGCCGCGACAACGACAACATGTCCTCGACCGGCCATCCCCGGTCGCGGGGCAGCGGGCCGATGAGTTCGCGCGCCTCGCTCAATGCTGCCCAGATAGGCCGCGGGAGTGCGGACACCGCCCGGCGCCTCCACGGACATCCCCGATATGACGATCGGGTCGGCGTCGCTTGCTGAGTGCACCATCAATGAATTCGACTCTCGGACAACAGCTCTCTGATGTCACCGATATGATCGAGGAGAAAGAAGTGGCCGCCGTCCAACATCGTCACGTCCACGTCGTCGCTGTGCTCGCGCCACCCGTGCAGGTCGGCCATTGAGACGATCGGATCCTGGTCGCCGCCGATCACTTGGATCCGGGCTGCGATACGTGCACTCCGGTCACACGAATATGTTTCCGCCGCACTGTGGTCGGCCTTGACGACAGGGAATGTCATCGTGACGAGTTCGGGGTCGGCGATCACGTCGGCATTCGTGCCGCCGAGCCACCGCAAATGGTCCAGGAGACCCTGGTCATCTTTCGGCGCGGCGTGGCTTACCCGCCGCCCGGTGTGGGGCCACGGCCGCCAAGACGGTCAGCTGTCGCACCTTGACTCCGGCAGCCTCGGCGATTCTGGCGAATTCAAACGAGACCAGCGCGCCCATGCTGTGGCCGAGCGTCGTGATCGCGTCCCCGCTATTGAACTCCGACGCGACAAACTCGGCGAACGCCCCCGCGGCGATATCCTCCAGCGACGTCAACGGCGGCTCGCCCGCGCGGTCCTGCCGACCCGGGTACTGGAACGCGAGGACTTCGAAGTCCTCGCTCAGCGTCTTCGAGAACTGGCGGTACCAGGACGCGCCTGCCCCCGCGTGCGGGAAGATCAAGAGTGTCGGTCGGTCGGTCGAGTCCCGATTGTGGAACTTCCTGATCCATTCCGGGCTAGGTTCCATCGATCTCAACCTGCGCGTATTCGTCGACACCAAGCTTCGGCACGGTAGGTTAATTTAGCCTAACCTCGCCTGCTGTGGGTCGCCCTAGGTCTGGATGTGCGCCGCCGGCGTGATCGCCGAACCCGGGCCCGCCCATCGTCTTGTTAGTGCGCCCAGTGCTCCCAGCGCGACGGCGGCAGCCGTTGAAGTGCGCAACACCGTGGGCCCGAGTCGCACCACCGAGGCACCCGCTCCGGACAGTGCGGCGATCTCGTCGTCGTCGATGCCGCCCTCCGGTCCGATGAGAAGGAGAAGCGAATCGGCCTCTGCGACCGACACGTCGGTGATCGGTTGCGTCGCGGATTCGTGCAGGACGAGCACCGGCGTCGACTCGATATCGCGCACGCGCTCCAGCAGCTCCTTCGTCGACACCACCCCGCTCACGCTCGGGGATGTATGCGCGCCGCGATTGCCGCGCGGCCGACCGGACGACGGCCCGCCAGCGGCGCAGGCCCTTGTCGACGCGGGCCTGTCCGTCCCAGCGCGCCACGCAGCGCGACGACTGCCACGCGACGAACGAATCGGCCCCCGCCTCGGTGGCCAGCTCGATGGCCAGTTCAGAACGGTCGGACTTCGGCAGCGCCTGCACGACGGTGATCCTCGGCGTGGGTGCCGCGATTGTCCGAGCAGTCGATCACCCGGGCCGTCAGTCGTGCCCTTGCCGACCTCCTCGATGACGCAGCGGGCGACGGCGCCCGCACCATCGCTGAGGTCGAGTTTCTCGCCGGACCGGATCCGCCGCACGTTCGCCGCGTGGAAGCCTTCGTCGCCGTCGACCACGGCAAGCTCACCTACTGGGGGCAGCGCATCGACATAGAAGAGCGCCTCGGTCACGGGCTCTCAGCGACCGCTGAACGTTTCGCGTAGCCGGCTGAACAGCCCTCCGCCGGAGGCGTTCGAGTGCGCGGTCCGCACCTCGGCGGTGTCGCGGCTGCGCTTGTCCTTCAGCTTGCGTCAACAACTCGATGTCCTCGTGGTCCAGCCGCGACGGCACCACCACATCGATATGGGCGTGCAGGTTTCCCCGCACCCCGGACCGAAGGTGTGGCATTCCGTGCCCGCGCAGCGTCGTGACCTGTCCCGGTTGGGTTCCCGCCGCGATGGTGATCTCGGTCGGGCCGTCGAGGATCGCATCGACGGTGACAGTGGTGCCCAGCGCCGCGTCGACCATCGGCACCGAGATCGTGCAATGCAGATCATCGCCGTCGCGGACGAAGATTTCGTGGGCCTTCTCGTGCACTTCGACGTACAGGTCGCCTGCCGGCCCACCGCCCGGGCCGACCTCGCCCTGCGCGGCAAGTCGTACGCGCATGCCGTCGCCGACGCCCGCGGGGATCTTGACGCTGATCTCGCGGCGCGCTCGCACCCGGCCGTCGCCGCCGCAGCGGTGGCACGGATCGGGGATGACCTCGCCGACCCCGCCGCACACCGGACAGGGTCGTGACGTCATCACCTGGCCGAGCAGCGAGCGCTGTACCGACTGCACCTCACCGTGCCCGTGGCAGGTGTCGCACGTGACCGGCTTGGAATTGCCGTGGGTGCCCTTGCCCTGACACAGGTCGCACAGCACTGCGGTGTCGACGGTGACCTGTTTGGTCACGCCGGTCGCACACTCCGAAAGGTCCAGCCGCATCCGCAGCAGCGAATCCGAACCCGGCCGCACGCGGCCGATCGGCCCCCGTGGTCGTGGCTCCGCCGCCGAAGAACGCCTCGAACACGTCGCCGAGGCCGCCGAACCCACCGAGAACCCGCTTACCTTCCGACGCGGCGGATTCCAGCGGATCCCCGCCCAGATCGACGATGCGTCGCTTCTCCGGATCGCTGAGCACCTCGTACGCCGCGCTGATGTCCTTGAACCGCGCCTGCGCGTCTGCGTCCGGGTTGACGTCGGGATGCAGTTCCCGGGCCAGTTTGCGGTAAGCGCGTTTGATCTCCGCATCACTCGCATCCCGGCTCACGCCGAGCAGCCCGTAATAGTCGCGTGCCACGCTGACCTTGCCTGACCTTTCCTGCTGGTTAGAAGCGATTTGCGCCGGTTTTACCGGGTACCTAGGACTTCGCCGATATAGAGAGCAACCGCGGCGACATTGGCGATAGTTCCCGGATAGTCCATCCGTGTCGGTCCCAGCACACCCATGCCGCCGTATACCTTGCCCGAACTTCCGTATGCGGTGGTAATCACCGAAGTGCCGGCCATCGCCTCGGCCTCTGTCTCGTGGCCGATCCGCACGGTGATCTTGCCTGCCTCCTGCTGCGCCGCCAGCAGTCGCAGCACCACCACCTGTTCCTCGAGCGCTTCGAGCACCGAGCGAAGCGATCCGCCGAAATCCGCGGTGTTGCGGGTGAGGTTGGCCGTGCCGCCCAGCATCAGACGCTCCTCGCTGTGCTCGACCAGCGTCTCCACCAGCATCGTGGCAGACCGCCCGACCGCATCGGCCAGTCCGCCGTTGCCGTTGAGCTGGGAGGCCAGATCGGCGACCGCGATCGATGCGGCGGCCAGCGGCTTGCCTTCCAGCGCCTGCCCCAGCACATCGCGCAGCTTCGCGACGTCGTGCTCGTCCAGCGCGTCACCCAGCTCGACGATGCGCTGGTCGACGCGGCCGGTGTCGGTGATGACGACCAATAGCAGCCGCGCCGGCGTCAACGCGACCACCTCGAGATGGCGCACCGAGGACGTCGACAGGGTCGGATACTGCACGATCGCGACCTGACGGGTCAGCTGTGCGAGCAACCGCACCGCGCGGCGCAGGACATCGTCGAGGTCGACGCCGGACTCCAGGAACCCCAGGATGGCGCTGCGCTCGGCGGACGACAGCGGTTTGACGTCTTCGAGCCGGTCGACGAACTCGCGGTAGCCCTTCTCGGTGGGCACCCGACCCGAGCTGGTGTGCGGCTGGGCGATGTAGCCCTCGGCCTCCAGGACCGCCATATCGTTGCGGACGGTCGCGCTGGAGACGCCGAGATTGTGGCGTTCGACGATTGATTTCGAGCCGATCGGTTCCTTGGTGGCCACGAAGTCGGCGACGATCGCGCGCAGCACCTCGAATCGACGATCATCGGCGCTACCCATGCGTTCACCTGCCTCTCGTAGCGGTTGGAATTCATTTTACGGCCATCATCAGCGGCGATGCCGCACCAGCGGCTGTACGCGGTGCGTGTGGTGTTTGCGATAGCCTCCACGGGTGATGCGTTTGCCTCGGGGGACGACGCGGAGGTTGACTGCGCGATGATCTTCAAAGGGGTGCTCGACGGTAGGCCCTACCCCGACCATGGGCTGTCGCATCGGCAGTGGGCGCAGATTCCGCCCCGCCAGATTCGGCTGGAC
Source organism: uncultured Actinomycetota bacterium (assembly GCA_963720345.1). GTDB lineage: Bacteria > Actinomycetota > Actinomycetes > Mycobacteriales > Mycobacteriaceae > Mycobacterium. The sequence goes on along the minus strand of CAVRFN010000049.1, from coordinate 62,297 downwards.
GACCTTGTGATGACCACGACGGTGCTGGCGCTTGACCGGTTGCTGTCGGAGGACTCGACGTTCTACGGCGACCTCTTCCCGCACGCGGTCAAGTGGAACGGCGACGTCTATCTGGAAGACGGGCTACACCGCGCCGTGCGCTCAGCGTTGCGTAACCGGATCGTGTTGCACGCGCGGGTGTTCGACATGGATCTGCCTATGTCCGAACAGGTCTCGATCTAGCTACGCTGCGGCACGTTCGAGAAGAGCGTTCCCAGCCCTTCCGCCATCGTCGGGTGCGCCAGCACCGCATCCCGCAACGCCTGATACGGCATGCCGGCGATCATCGCCATCTGCACCACGGCCATCACCTCGCCGGCCTCCGCGCCGAACATCGTGAACCCGACGATCCGGTCGTCGGCGGTCACCAGAGCCTTCATGAAACCCCTTGTTTCCCCAGTGGTCTGGGTGCGCAGCACCGCGCTGATCGGCAGTCGCGCCACGCGGACCTCGACACCGTCACGGTGCGCCTCGCGCTCGGTGATCCCGACGCGCGCCAACTGCGGATCGGTGAACATGCAGCGCGGGACCAGCCGGTCGCCGGCAGAGCGGCTTCCGCCGGCCAAGTTGTCCCGGATGATCCGGAAGTCGTCGAACGACACGTGGGTGAATTGCTCATGACCTGCGCAGCATTCGCCGATCCCCCAGACACCCGGGCGCGCTCGTTTCGAGTCGTTCGTTGACATCGAGGAACCCGCGGTCGTCCACGTCGAACGCCTGCGACGTCCAGGCCGATGCCTGCGGTGTTCGGCACCCGCCCCGTCGCGATCAGTAGGTCGCTGCCCTCGATGCGCCGCTCACCCGACGGCGTACGGACCTCAACGGTCACCTCGCTGCCGGAGCGGCCGTGCACCGCGACCGGTATCGGCCGATTCGATGACGTCGATGCCCTCGTCGGACAGCAGGCGTCGCAGTTCGTCGACGACGTCCTCGTCCTCCCGGGCGGCGATCTGCGTGCCGTGCTGGACGATCGTCACGCGGCTGCCGAACCGGCGGTAGGCCTGCGCCAGTTCGATGCCGACGTAACCACCGCCCAGGACGATCAGATGGGCTGGGACATAGTCCAGTTCGAGCAACTCGATGTTGGTCATCGGCTGCGGCATCGGCGAGTCCGGGAACGTCGGGAAGCGCTGCGTGTGTCCCGAGGTTCAGAAAGACGCGATCGGCCGTCATTGTGCGAGTTCCGCCGTCGATTGAGTTGCACTTCGAGGGTTCTCGGTGCCACGAAACGCCCGCTTCCCATGATGAGTTCGGCACCGCTGTTCTCATACTGCTTGCGGGTGCCGTCGATCATGTAGTCGACCATGTCGCGTTTGCGCCGCCTGACCCCTTCCATGTCGACGGTGACCACACCCGCGTTGAGACCGAACGTCTCGGCGTGACGGGCGAGATCGACGACCTTGGCGCTGGAGATCTCGTTCTTGGTCGGCAGGCAGTTGATGTTGGGGCAGGAACCACCGATCCATCGGCGTTCCACAACCGCGGTCCGTTGGCCCGATTGCGCAAGGTGCCAGGCGAGATACATTCCGCCGTTTCCGCTACCAAGAATCAGGGCATCGAATCGTTCCGTCATGGCGAGCACGTCCCCTTTACCGATCGTGTCTCCCCAGAATCGAACCCGCACCGATGCGCTGTCTCCACCGCTAGCGGGAATCGGGACTACCGGCTAGCGGGAATCGGTGCCGGCGCTCAACGGGCGTCGAGGAAGGCGAGCACCGCTAACACCCGGCGGTGGTCCTCACCCGTCTCGGGCAGGCTCAGCTTGTTCATGATGCTGCGGATGTGCTTTTCGACGGTGCCCTCGGTGACCCAAATGCGATGCGCGATACCGGCATTCGATCGCCCCTCGGCCATCAACGCCAGTACTTCGCTCTCGCGCTCGCTCAACACGCTCAGCGGGTCGTCTCGCCTGCGTGCCGATACGAGTTCGGCCACCAGAGCCGGGTCGACCACCGATGCCCCCCTGGCGACCCGCTCCAGCGAATCGATGAAGTCGGCGACATCGGTGATGCGGCTCTTGAGCAGATAACCGATGCGGTCACCGGCAGCCAGCAGGTCCATCGCATCGTCGACGGCAACGTGTGCGGAAAGCACCATGATCGCCGTGTCCGGCAATTCCTGCCGGATCAGCCTGGCGGCGTCCAGGCCCTCGCTGGTGTTGGTGGGCGGCATCCGGATGTCGGTGACCACGAGGCCCGGCGTCATCGCGCGGACCAGGCTGATCAGTTGCTCGCCGTCGCCGGCCTGGCCGACGACTTCGAATCCCGCGCCCTCGAGCAGACTGGCCAAGCCCGCCCGAAGCAGGACGTCGTCGTCGGCCAGCACCACTCGCGTCGTCTCGGCCATCAATCCACTCCTTCGGCGCGCGGTGCTGCAACGTCTAGGCGGGGTCGGGCCAACAGGACCAACAGGACCAAGCCGGTGAAAATCTGCCAGATCATGATCGTGTACACACAGGCCCGCTCGACGAGACCGATATGCGAAAAGTCGACCGCCCATTTGCTGTAGGTCTGCAGCATCACGGCCAGCACCAGGCCCGCCACTCCGATCAGCACTCCGATCGGGGCGTACCAACGCACCGACACCGCACGACCGACGACCACCGAACCGACCACGATGGCCGCATTGCCGCCGCCTATCGCCAGAAACGCACCCAGCCCATGCAGCCACTCGTAGCCGTCGTTCCACAACGGCGAAAAGCCGTGGACGACGCCGACCAGGAAATTTCCGACGGCGTTGGTGGCCACCAGCAGCAGAAAGACCAAGCCAGCCCACAGCTCCGCGGATGACGCGTACCGCCACGACCGCCCCGGCGAGGAACAACGCAGCCCTGCAGGAAGAACCCCCAGTTCATCAGCGACGCGCGCGGGGACCATTCGGGGACACCAAGCACGCTGATGTACTTCGCCACATAGCTGTAGGACGGGACGGCGGCCGCCGCGATGGCCTCGAACGCAACGAAGATGACGGCTGCCGATATCCACAACACGGCGACAACGTGCAGCGTGCGCCGGGAGGTGGTCACGGCCACAACGGTAGAGCAGCGCGGGTGTCTGAGCTGGGCGGTCCGCACGGGCGGGCGGGACAGACAGGCTCGCCCACAGGTTAGGCTAGGCTAACTAACTGCGAGCTCCTCGCCGCCGTTACGGGGCGGGCAGGCGGGGGCTTGTTGTCGGGATCGGACAACCGCCGAGCAGAGGACATTGGACATGGGAAGAGGCTTGCAGGGAGCTCTACTGCGCAGCTTCGGGGGGCGCGACCATGAGGCCACGGTCCTGGAGATCTCGCGGGTAGCACCGCATTTCGTGCGGATCACCATGTCATCGCCGACCATTTTCGAAGACGTCGTCGTAGAGCCAACTGCGTTCCTGCGCTTCTGGTTTCCCGACCCGGAGGGCAGCGACAGCGAGTTCCAGCGCATCTACACGCTCGTGTGGACCGACCCGGAGTCAGGCAGATTCGCGGTTGACGTCGTCCTGCATGAGCCGTCGGGACCCGCAAGTCACTGGGCGGCGAGGGCCGAACCGGGTATGACCCTTCCCGTCGTTGCGCTGGGTTCCAAGGGTTTCGCGGTTCCCGAAGAATTGCCTGCCGGCTATCTGCTCATCGGCGATTCGGCGTCCATACCCGCCATCAACTCGATCCTCGCCGTTCTCCCGGCCGACGTCGATGTCGAGGTGTACCTCGAACGCCACACCCCCGACGATGAACTGATCCCGCTCAACGACCATCCGCGACGGCGACTGCACTGGGTGGACAGGGCCGACGAGCTCGCCCTGGCCGCGGCCATCGAGGATCGGGACTGGTCGAACTGGTCGGCATGGGCAGGCCCGGAGGCCGGGTCGCTCAAGCACCTGCGCAAGCGGCTGCGCGACGTCTTCGGATTCCCGAAGAGCGACCTGCATGCGCAGGCGTACTGGACGCAGGGCCGCGAGATGGGCAGCCGCCGCGACGGCGAGGACAAACCCGCCGAGGTCGACACCGGCGCAGTCGCGGCCGCCAAGACAACGCCCGTCTCGTCGGAGGCGCAGAGCCCCGCACCCAAGGGACGGTGGCGTTCGCAGGCCGCCAAGGATCTGTTGGCTCCGGTGAAGCCGCAGCTGATCGCCACAGGCATTCTCGAAACGCTCATCACGCTGCTTCAGCTCGCGCCCTTCATCGTGCTCGTCGAGCTCGCCAGGCAGCTGCTGGCGGGAGCCGACGAGTCCGCGCATGCGGAGCACCTTGATCGTGTTCGTGGTGCTGCTGGGGACGGGCACCGCGCTCAGCGCCGCACTTCTGGTGTGGCTGCACGTGGTCGACATGCGGTTCAACGCAACGGTTCGCCGACGGCTGCTCGACAAGCTCGCCCGGGTCCCCCTTGGATGGTTCACCCAACGCGGGTCGGGTGCCGTCAAGAAACTGATCCAAGACGACACCCTGTCGTTGCACTACCTCGTCACCCATGCGGTGTCGGACGCGGTCGGTGCGATCGTCGCGCCCATCGCGGTGCTGGTGTATCTCTTCGTCGTCGACTGGCGGCTGGCGTTGATCCTGCTGCTGCCGATCCTGGTCTACATCCTCACGACGTGGACGATGGTGTACCAGAGCGGCCCGAAGATCACCGAGGCATCCCGGTGGGCCGAGCGAATGAACGGTGAGGCCGCGGCCTACCTGGAAGGTCAGCCGGTGATCCGGGTTTTCGGCGGCGCGGCGGCCTCGTCGTTCCGGCGGCGCCTGGACGAATACATCGACTTCATCAATGTCTGGCAGCGGCCGTTCATCGGCAAGAAGACGTTCATGGACCTGACCACTCGGCCGTCAACGTTCCTGTGGCTCATCGCTTCAGCGGGAACCTTGTTCGTCGTTTCCGGTGCGATGGAGCCGTTGACTCTGCTGCCGTTCCTGATCCTCGGAACAACCTTCGGCACCCGCCTGCTCGGCATCGCGTTCGGATTCGCCGGCCTCCGCGAAGGTATGCAGGCCGCGCGCCGCCTCGCGGTCACCCTCGACGAAGACGAACTGGCCACCGGCATTTCGGACACCGCGGCGGCGCCGCCCGCCCCGGGAACGGTCTCCTTCGAGAACGTCGGCTTCGGTTACCGGCCAGGAGTCCCCGTCATTCACGACGTCACACTGACCCTGCGGCCCGGTACGGTCACTGCGTTGGTGGGCCCCTCCGGATCCGGAAAGTCCACGCTGGCATCGCTTCTCGCGCGCTTCCACGACGTCGACACCGGTGCGATCCGCATCGATGGACGCGACGTACGGACGCTGGAGCCCGACGAGTTGTACACCAAGGTCGGTTTCGTGTTCCAGGATGTCCAGCTCGTCCGCGGCACGGTCCGCGACAACATCGCGCTGGCCCGGCCCGATGCCAGCGACGCAGACGTCGAGGCCGCGGCGACGGATGCCCAGATCCACGACCGGATCATGCGGCTGCCCAACGGATACCAGAGTGTGCTCGGCGCCAGCAGCCAGCTTTCCGGTGGCGAGCGCCAACGCCTCACCATCGCCAGGGCGCTGCTCGCCGACACACCGATCCTGATCTTGGATGAGGCGACGGCGTTCGCCGATCCCGAATCGGAATACCTTGTGCAGCAGGCGTTGGGTCGCCTCATTCACAACCGGACTGTGCTCGTGATCGCCCACCGGCTGCACACCATCACCGAAGCCGACCAGATCGTCGTGCTCGATCATGGGCGCATCACCCAGATCGGCAGGCACACCGAGCTGCTCGACACCGACGGCCGGTATCGACAGCTGTGGGAGAGCCGACTCGGCGAGTCAAGAACACAACAGGACGTACTCACCGGAGAGGCCACCCGATGATCGGCAACCTGATCCGGCTGGTACCCGTCGAACACCGCGGCGCGCTCACCGGTTACGCCGTGCTGACAGTGATCTCGGTGATTCTGCGCGCCGCCAGCGCGCTGCTTCTGGTGCCGCTTCTCGGCGCCCTGTTCAGCGCGATACCTTCGGATGCCCTGCCGTGGCTCGGCGCTCTCACCGCGGCCACTGTCGGCGGATGGATCGTCGATATGGTCCAGGCGCGCATCGGTTACCGCATCGGCTTCGCACTGGCCAACGACACCCAGCACAGGATGGCCGACCGGCTCACCGACGTCCCGCTCGGTTGGTTCACCACCGACAACACCGCGATGGCGCGGCAGGCCATCGCGGCCAGCGCTCCGGATCTGGTGTCCTTCGTCGCGAACCTGCTGACGCCGTTCCTCGGCGCGGTGCTGCTGCCCGCGGCGATCACCGTCGGCCTGTTCTTCGTCTCCTGGCAACTGGGAGTGGCAGCGGCAATCACGTTGCCGTTGCTACTGGGCGCGCTGTCGGCCAGCCAGCGGATCGTGCGGACCGCCGACGCCGCCGACGGTCGCGCGCACAGCGCGCTGACCGAACGCATCCTGGAGTTCGCGCGCACGCAGCAGGCGCTGCGGGCAAGCCGGCGCGCGACGGCCGCGCGCAGCCAGACCGGTGAGGCCGTGGCCACCGCACAAGGTGCCACCTTGAGGCTGCTGCTGTTCCAGATTCCCGGACAGCTGATGTTCAGTGTGGCCAGCCAGCTCGCCCTCATCGTGCTGGCCGGCACGACCACGGCCCTGGCTGTGCGGGGCCAGATCGGCGCGCCGGAGGCCGTCGCGCTGCTGATCGTCACGGTGCGGTTCCTCGAGCCCTTCACCGTGCTGGCGGACCTTTCCGGGGCGGTCGAGAACTCGCGCGGCGTGCTCACCCGCCTTCGCAGCATCATCGATGCCCCCCGGGGGGTACAGGCTGCCGACAGCGCGGTCACGGACGCCGGAAATCGCACGCCGCGAATCGAATTCCGGGATGTGGGCTTCCGCTACGACGGTGCCGAGGACGCTTCAGACGTGCTCGCCGAGCTCAACTTCGTGCTCGAACCGGGAACGACGACCGCGATCGTCGGACCTTCGGGTTCGGGTAAGAGCACGATCCTCTCGCTCATCGCGGGCTTGCACACTCCCGACCGCGGCCAGATCCTCGTCGACGGAACCGATATCGGCGATCTCGATGCGACCACGCGACGGGCCCTGGTGAGCATGGTGTTCCAGCATCCGTATCTGTTCGACGGTCCGATCCAGGACAACGTCCGTGCCGGCCATCCGGATGCCGACGACGAGGATGTCCGAAATGCGATGGCGCTGGCCCGAGTCGACGAAATCGTCTCGCGCTTGCCCGACGGTGAGTCGGCACGGGTCGGCGAGGCCGGCGCCGCGCTATCCGGTGGCGAGCGTCAGCGGGTCAGCATCGCGCGAGCACTCGTGAAGCCGGCGGGGGTCTTGCTGATCGACGAAGCGACCAGCGCGCTGGACACCGAGAACGAGACAGCCATCACCGATGCGATCAGAGATGATCCACGCGGTCGCACCCGTGTCATCATCGCGCACCGGCCGGGCGCGATCCGTAACGCCGACCAAGTGTTGTTCGTCGACGACGGAAAAATCGTCGAGCAGGGCTCGATCGAGGAGCTCACCCGGCGCGGAGGCCGTTTCGCCGAGTTCTGGCGACAGCAGGAGCAGAGCGCCGGCTGGCGGATCGCCTCCGGCTAGCGCGAGATACTGCGTCCAGGGCTGTGGTGTGGATGTCGACCACAGCCCTGTGTGCAATCTCGACCCAGAGAACCCGTAGCTCAGTCCACGGCTTCACGCAGGCGCATAAGCTGGTGGGCTGCGTGCGTTTCGAGTCGGTGCCGCTGTCGTCATCGAATGGATTCGTGCTCATCGCTTCTCTCCAGTGAATGCTCTCGTAAATGGCCAGCGGTGCCGAAACTCGCGCCGAGTATCCGGTCTGACAGCATCCCCAGGCAGGACAGGTTCGGAAAGCCCGGCCCCTGAGTGAGCCCGGACAGGCCGGGCAGGAACAGTTTTGGCGCGAGACCGGTGATCGCCAGGTCATCGCCGATGAATTCCTGCAACGAGTCACCGGTGAGCAAGCCGCCGAGACTGAGTTCGAGCAGATCCAGTGCGTCCTGGCCCAACAACGGCACGAACCATAGGGCGTCGGCACCCGATCCGTCGATCACCAGATCGAAGCCATGCACCGTTTCGAGATTCTCGCCACCCTGATTCGTGCTCAGCGTCAGGCGGATTCGGCTGTCCCTCGCCACAGCGTGTGCGACGCGGCCCCGAAGGTGGCGGATCCGGTCGTCGGACAGCAGCGCGTCCTGGACCCGCGCGGAGAACACCCCGCGGTCCGTGCGGGCCAGCGCGTCTCGGCGCTCATCCAGTGTGAGGCCGGTCCAGCCCGTGGGGTCGGAGAACAGCTTGTTCTCGAAGAAGCCCTCGCCGCGGGTGAACAGGGTAACGCCGGGCGAGATGACGGTGATCGTCGAAACCCGATGCCGGAAAAGCTCATTGAGCATCGAGGCGGCGGTCTCCCCTCCCCCGATGACCGCGACCCGCTCCGCGGAGATCAGCTCGCTGCTCGCCGCCCGATGCCAGAACTGTGCGATCGACAGCACCCGTGGGTTGCCGGGCAGTATGGACCGCTCGGGCTGACCGGGACCGGTGATCATCACGCCGTCTGCGAGCACCGTCTTCTCGGACGTGTGCAACGCCCACCGCGGCGCGTCAGCCGTGCTGTCAACCGAAATCCCGGTGACCTCACCGGAGATGACGTTCATCTCGCAGTTGCCCGCGACCCAGCGCAGATACTGACTCCACCTGCGATGGGTGGGCGCCGGCCTGCCGCGGTCCACCCATTCGGCGAATTGACCGGTGGCGATCAGATACGACTGCCAACTGTGCCGCGTCATGCGTTCATCGAGTTCGGCGTTGCGGCGCGGCACCAGCGACGAGCGGTACGGGAAGCCGACATCCTTTTCGGGGCTGGTGCCCAGCCGGTGCTGACCGTCAGTCCAGCCGCCCTCAGCCTGCCAATTGGCGGCGACGCCGGTGCGTTCCACCGCAACGACTTTGGGCACATCGACGCCCATGTCGTGCAGCTCGGCCGCCTTGGCGGCGACGGCGACGGCCTTGGCGCCTGCGCCGACGACGGCGAGCGTGGGCCTCATGGTGCAACCTCTCGTAACGAGTCCTGCCACATCGCCTGCAGAGTGGCGACGTCGTCGGCCGACAAGATGTCGGGCAGTGTGCGCCACTGCGTGCCAAGCACCGGCGCGTCCGCTTCGCCGATCACCGCCGCCAGGATGGTCAGCTCGTGTCGCACCGCAAGATCGGGTTCCGGCCTCGGTGAGACCCGTGCGAGCAGCGCACGATCCGGCCGCAGCTCACCGCCGATGCCGACGTGCACCCTGCCGAGGAAGTTGAGCAGCACCTGCGGTTCGGCATACGCCTGCAAACGCTGCGCGGTGTCGGGGCGCACGTAGCGCAGCAGCCCGTAGTCGATGCCATCGCCCGGCATCGCGTCGATCGCACCGCGCGAGTCCATCCGCAGCGGATAGATGGCGGTGAGAAGGCCGACGGTGTCGGAGGTGTCGGTGTCGCCGATGATGCCGTCGGCGCGACCGTGCGTTTCCAGCGCGAGCAACGGTGGTGGCCGATCCTGCCCCCGGTGCTCTCGCCACCGATCGATGGTCCGCGCGGCCGCGGCGGCAAGAACGTTCTGAGCCGGCTCGGCACCGCTGAGCACGCGCGACGACACATCGGGATCGGTGAGCGACATGGTGACGACGACGTCGCCGATCCGGTCGGTCTGCTGGCCGGACGCGGCGGGTGCCGAGTACCGGATCCGCACCGTCGAGTTGGGCCGCCCAGAAATCACATGTGTCGAGTTCGGCCGCACGCTCGGCGAGCAGTTGAGACCAACGTCGATAGCTGGTGTGCTCCGACGTGGGCACGGGATCCCGACCCGATTTGATTGAGTACCAGGAGGCGTCGAGTTCCCCCAGCACGATCCGCCACGACGCCGGGTCCAGCGCAAGTACGTGTGCGACCAACACGAGCACGCCAGGGCCGCCCGGTTCTCGCAGCCACACGGCGGACAGCATCGACCCCCGTTGCGGGTCAAGCCGTTCCACCGCGTGCCCGGAATGTTCGGCCACCGCGTCGACCATGTCGCCCTCGACCCACACCTCGGTGAGAAAGTCCGGCGGCTCGTGCTCGACGAGTGTCATGGTGTCGATGTCCAGGCGGCTGCGCAGCGTCTCGTGCCCGTCGACGACGGCCTTGAGCATGCGGTCCAGATCCGCGCGGGTGATCCCGTCAGGCAGTCGGATCGACTCGGTCTGCGCCAGCCGCCGCGGTTGCCCCTGCTCGTAGAGCCAGTGCACGTTGGGCAGCACGGGTATCGGCCCGCTCTGCTCGTCACCCTGCCGATCAAGAGTGACCGACTCGCTGTCGATGGCCGCGGCGAGTTCGCGGATCGTCGCGCATTCGAGCATCAGCCGCGCCCGCAACGGAATTCCGCGCCTGCGGGCGCCCTGAACCACCGAAAGCGCGACGATGCTGTCGAGGCCGAGCTGAAGGAATTCCGCGGTGACGTCGATCTCGGCGCCGTCGAGCAGATCGGTCAGCACCTCGACGAGCGCGGACTCGGTTTCGGTCTCCGGTGCGGCCGACGGACCGTCGTCGACGGCAATGGCGGCTAGCGCGGCCTCGTCGATCTTGCCGTGCGATGTCAGCGGCATCTGGTCGACGATGACGATGCTGTGCGGAACCATGTAGCGCGGCAACCGTTTCGACAGCATGCGTCCGCAGCTCGGAAAGGTCGGGCGCCGGTTCGGCGGCGACGTAGGCGATCAGACGCGGTCCGCCGCGGACGCGCTCCCGCACCGCGACGTGGGCGTGGCGAACCGCGGGGTGGGTGTGCAGCACCGCCGCGATCTCGGCGGGCTCGACGCGGAAGCCGCGGATCTTCACCTGGGCGTCGGAGCGGCCGAGGAACTGCAGTGCGCCGTCGGGCTGCGTCGCACCACGTCACCGGTGCGGTACATCCGCTCGCCTGACGACGAACGGGTCCGCGACGAACCGGCAAGCTGTCTCCGCCGGGCCTGCCGAGATAGCCGCGAGTCAGCTGGCGGCCGGACAGGTAGAGCTCGCCGGGTACGCCGTCGGGCGCGGGCCGCAGCCACGAATCGAGCACGTACGCGCGGGTACCCGAGGTGGGCCGCCCGATCGTGGGCTCGTCATGTTCGGCGATGGCGGCGACGACGGCCTCGACGGTGGATTCTGTTGGGCCATAGCAGTTGTAGGCCGCCATGCCGGTGCGGGTGCATTCGTCGCGGATGAGGTTCCACGCCGGGTGCCGATCGCCTCGCCGCCGAGGGCGAGCACGCCAAGCGGCACCGTCGTCAGAAGGCCGACGGCGTGGAGCTGAGCGAACATCGACGGCGTGGTGTCGATCAAGTCGATTCCGTGGCGCGCGATCGTCTCGACCAGCGCCTCGGCGTCACGCTGGACATCGTCGTCGACGATGTGGACCGAATGCCCGTCGAGCAGGGCCGCCAGCGGCTGCCAGGCGGCGTCGAACGTGAACGACCAGGCGTGCGCGACGCGAAGCGGGTGGCTCAGCCGGGTCGGCCGCCGGTCGCAGGACGTGCAGCGCATGGTCCTCGGCGTAGGCCAACAGCGCCTGATGCGTGCCGACGACACCCTTCGGCCTACCCGTGGTGCCCGAGGTGAACACGACGTAGGCGGCCTGTCCGGGACGGACGGCGACGGCGGCTGAAGGTGTCGGACTGTTCGGCCGCGGCCGCCGCTAGCAAGTTCATCGTCGACGATGACCGTGGCGCCGCACTGGGTGAGGATGTCGGCGATCCGGTCGGCGGGCATCGCCGGGTCCAGCGGGACGATCACGCCACCCGGCCTTGAGCACGCCCAGCATCGCGATCACATACTGCGCGCCGCGCGAAAGTTTGATCGCCACCGGATCTTCGTCGCGTACACCCGCGGCGCCACCAGCCCGGCGGCCAATCGGTCGGCGGCCTCGTCGAGTTCACGGTAGGTGAGCTCGCCGTCAGACCAGCTCAGCGCGCGCGACGCGAGTCTGCTGTACGCGATCTCGGTGAATTTGGTGTGCACACCGGTGCCGGCGGCATGAGAATCCCGTCCGCCTCCGTCGCCGTCGCCTCACCGTCGAGCAGGATGCTGACGTCTCGAAGTGGGTTGTCCCACTTGGCAATCAGTCTCTGCGACTGTTGTGAGCAGCCGTCGGCCCAGCGATTCCGGACTCATTGCGCCCAGGGCGCCGTCGATGACCTCGACCAGTACCGTGAGTTGGTTGTCGACCATGTGAGCGGCAATGGTCACCGGGAAATGCGACAGGCTCTCCAGGGATGCCGGCCGGAAGGTGGCCCCCTTGGCGGTGAATTCCCCGCCTCCGACGAGTTCGCCGGGCGGGAAGTTCTCGTATACCAGCAGGCTGTCGTACAGCTCGCCGACACCGCCAAGGGACCGGAGTTCGGAATGTGCCAAGTAGCTGTGATCGCGCAGCTGACGCCGCTTCACGTTGCAGCGCAAGGCATTGCGTTCCGACGGCAATGGCCGGACTCAACCGGACTCGCAGCGGCACGGTGTTGATGAACAGCCCGACCATCGACTCGACGCCTGCGAGCTCGCTGGGCCGCCCGGATACGGTGACGCCGAACACGACATCGCTGCGGTCGGTGAACGCCGACAGCAGCATCGCCCAGGTCATCTGGACCAGGGTGTTGACGGTGACGCCCCGCGACCGTGCAGCGTCCGCCAACTGCGCCGTGGTCTCGCTATCGCAGTCTCAGTTCGGTGCGACTGGGCTGCGTCGCCGCCGACGCCCCAGCGGCAAGCGCCGGTGTCACCAGTGTCGGACCGTCCAGGCCGCCAGGTGCTCGCGCCACAACTGCCTGCTCGCTTCCTGGTCCCGCCCGGCGAGCCAGCCGATGTAGTCGCGATAGGGCCGCGGAGGCGGTGGCAGCACGCTGGCATCCCCGCTCGCGCGGTACAACGTGATCAGCTCGCCGACGAACAGTGGAAGCGACCAGCCGTCAAGGAGGATGTGATGGGCCACAACCACAAAACGCCAATGAGATTCGGGTACTTCGATGATCAGGAAGCGAAGCGCGGGACCGCGTTCCAGATCGAACGGGCGGCGGCGTTCGTCAGCGTCGAGCGTATCTACCTCGTCGGCCGACGCTGTCACCATGCGCCATGGCACGTCGACCCGGGTGGGAACCACCTGCACTGGCCGGCTCAAGTCGCCGTGGAAGAAGCTGGCCCTCAAGTTCGGGTGGCGCGCCAGCAGCGCTGCGGCGCACTCGCGCAACAGTTCCGGGTCGAACACGCCGACGACGTCGGCGGACATCGCGATGACATAGGGGTCGTCGGCCCCGTCATCGCCACTGTTCAGCCTCGACAGTGAGAACAACCCCTGTTGCAGCGGGCTGAGGGCCATCACATCCTCGACGGCCACCTTCGCTTCGGTCGCGGTCACGGCTCTCCGTCTTGCGATGCAGCGAACATCGATGTCACTGCAGCGAGCTCGTCAGCCGACAATCCCGACGCCGCCATCGGCTCGTGGTGGGCGTCGGCGTCCTCGGGGCGCGGAGTCCGCATTATCGACGGTCGCGGCCAGATCATGAATTGCCGGGTGCTCGAACACCATCCGTGCGGTCAGCGGGATTCCTGCGTCGCGCGCTCGGGCCGCCAGTTGGACCGCGAGGATGCTGTCACCGCCCAGACCGAAGAAGTTGTCGTTGCGACCGACCTCGGGCACCTCGAGGGCCTCGGCCAGCATCGCGGCGAGCACGCGTTCGGTTTCGGTGCGGGCGGGCTCTGCGGGCCCTGACCGGCCCGCGGGCGCCGAAGGCAGAGTGGCTTCGACGTACTCCACCTCGCCGTTGTCGGCCCACCGGGCCCGCTTACCGGTTGGCCGTAGGTGCGCGCCCTGCTCGTCGACGTGGTGGTCGTAGACGTCGCCGATCACACCGATCGCCACGGGATCTCGCCATTGGTCGAGCACGCTGACACCAGCCTGCGCGCTGAACGCGAATACCCGTTGCCGCTCCTCGCGATCGGCTACCTGAATGTCACGCAGCCGTTGATCGGGATCGTCGGCGAAAGCAGCCAGCACGCGGCCCAGCCAGCGCACAAGTCGGTCTGCGGTCGCGCGCCGGTACAGGTCGGTTCGGTAGATGACGTGGCCGCGGTAGCCGTCGTCGGCGGCAAAGTAATTGACCGACAGGTCGGCGTGCGCGACGTCGAATGGTGGCTCCAGGGCGGTGAACACGGTGTCACCGTCGGCCGCCGACTCCACGACCTGCCCGGAGGGCAGCGCTTCCCGCACGTGCACCACGACACCGAAGAGCGGATTCCGCGACAACGAGCGCACCGGGCGAACCGCGTCGACGACCTGATCGAACGGAAGATCTTGGTGGGCGTATGCCCCCAGGGCGGTGTCACGCGCTTGGCCAAGCAGGTCACGCAGCGTGGGATTACCCCTCAGGTCGTTGCGCAGCACCACGATGTTGATGAAGAAGCCGACCAGTTGATCGAGCTCGGCTTCGGTGCGACCGGCCACCGGAGTACCCAGCGGAATGTCATTGCCCTCGCCGGCCTTGTGCAGTGCCACCGCCACCGCCGTCTGCAGCAGCATGAACTCGGTAACGCCCAGCTGCCGGCTGAGTTCGGCGAGCTTGGCGCGGGTGTCGCCGTCGATGCTGAACTCGACTGCGTCGCCCTCCCCGCTCAGCACCGGCGGACGGGCGAGGTCGGGGGTCAGCCCCGGATCCTCGGGCAGACCTTCGAGCCGCTCGTCGCCAGTAATCGCGCTGCGCCACAACGGGTCCGTCGGTATCGGCGAGCAGCGCCGCTTGCCACGCCGCGTAGTCCGCGTACTGCACCTGCAGTGGCGCGAACGCCGGTGGCTGGCCGGCGCGCCGCGACCGGTACGCGGCGAGCAGGTCGTTGAACAACACCATGGCCGACCAGTGGTCCGCGGCGATGTGATGCACCACCAGCGACACCACGTGTGCGTCGGACGTCGACAGCACCGCGGCACGGATCGGCAGGGCACCCTCGAGGTCGAACACGTGCCGCCGCTCGTTGTCGAGTTCGACCTGCAGCCACGCGTCATCGTCACCGCGCGCGCGTCGCACCGCGACTGGTGCGTCTTCGGAGCCGGCCTCGTTCACGATCTGATAGGGCACGCCGTCGATTTCGCGGTACGTGGTGCGCAGCACCTCATGCCGGGCAACGACGTCGCGCACTGCCTCGACGAAGGCATCCGCGTCGCAGGGCCCCGTGAGCCGCGCCGCGAACGGGATGTTGTTGACCGGATTGGGGCCGTCGATGCGGTACTGGAACCACATCCGCAGCTGCGACGCCGACATCTGCAGCGGCCCATCGTGCGGGATGGCGACGAGCCGTGGACGCTGCGAGGTGGCATCCGATGTCGAGTCGATGCGTTCGGCCAGCTTGGCCACCGTACCGAGCTCGAAGACCTCCCGAACGCCGATGTCGGCGTTGCATTGAGAGCGCACCGCGGCAACGAGTTTGGTTGCCAGCAGGGAGTGGCCGCCGAGGTCGAAGAACGAATCGTCGGCACCGATCCGGTCGCGGCCGAGCAGCTCGGCGTACAGGTCGGCGACGCGCCGCTCGGTGCCCTCGGCGGGTTCCCGGTACTCAGCGCCGGCACCGGCCCAGGAGTTGATGTCAGGCTGCGGCAGCGCGGCACGGTCGATCTTGCCGTGCGTGGTGATCGGGATCTCCTCGAGCACAACGTATGCCGCTGGCGTCATGTACTCCGGCAGCGCCGCAGCGACGCGGGTGCGGATGCGTTCGATGTCGACGTCCTCGGCAGCCCCGGCTGGTGAGTCGGCGGGCGTGAGGTACCCGACGAGGCTCTTACCGAGATTGGGCAGCTCGCTGACCACCACGACCGCCTGACCCACGCTGGGGTCGACGGAGATTGCGGCGGCGACTTCTCCGAGTTCGATCCGGAAGCCGCGGATCTTCACCTGCTCGTCGACCCGGCCGACGAATTCGATGTCGCCGTCGGCGTTGCGGCGGGCGAGGTCGCCCGACCGGTAGAGCCGGGCGCCGGGTGTGAACGGATCCGCGACGAACCGTTCGGCGGTCAGCCCCGGCCGGCGGTGATACCCCTGCGCGACATGCGTTCCACCGATGTAGATCTCCCCGATGACACCGGCAGGCACGGGCTTCAGCGCGTCGTCGAGCAGATGGATCTGGGTGTTGATCTTCGGCGTGCCGATCGGGACGATGCGGGTGCCCTGCTTGACTTCGACCTTGTAACGGCTCGCGTTGATCACCGTCTCGGTTGGACCGTAAAAGTTGTGCAGCAGCGCGTCGAACGTGCCGCGGAACTTGTCGGCGAGCTCGCCGGGAAGCGCCTCGCCGCCGATCGGCACCCGTTGCAGTGTTCGCCACTGGTTGACGCCGGGCAGCGACAGGAAAAGCCCCAGCAGCGAGGGGACGAAATGCATCGACGTGATGCCCTCGTCGTGCAGCAGATCGGTGAGATACCCGACGTCGCGCAGACCATCCGGACGTGGGATCACCAGTCGCCCACCGCATGCCAGCATGCCGAAGATCTCCCCCATCGACACGTCGAAGCTCGGTGAGGCGACCTGCAGCAGGCGTTCGTTCTCGTCGATCCCGTAGTCGCCCTTGAACCAGACGAAGTACTCGGCGACGGGCCGATGCGGTACGGGCACGCCCTTGGGCAGCCCGGTGGAGCCCGACGTGTAGATCAGATAGGCGGTGCTGTCCGGTCCGAACGGGCGGACCCGCTCGGCGTCGGTCGGATTCGAAACGGCATAGCCGTCGAGCTCGCCGACGGCCTCGCGCAGCACCAGTTTCGGGTCGGAGTCGGACAGGATGAAGTTCAGCCGGTCCTCCGGGTAGGTGGGATCGACCGGCAGGTAGACCGCACCCGCCTTGATCAACCCCAGCGCAGTGATCACCAGCTCGGGTGAACGGTCGAGCAGCACCGCGACGCGGTCCTCGCTACCGATCCCTTGCTCGATCAGCCAGTGCGCGAACCGGTTCGCCGATTCGTTGATCTCGCGGTAGGTGTAGTGCCGACCCTCGTACACTACGGCGGTCGCATCCGGTGTGCGGCCGACCTGCTCTTCGACCAGCGCCACCAATGTCGTTGCCGGAGTGATGAATTCCTCACCGGCAGAGACCCCGCGCAGCCAGTCGGTGTAGGCGGGCCCCATCACGTCGAGTTCGCTGATGGCCAGGTCGGGGTCAGCCAGGGCGCTGTCGAGCAGGACCGAATAGTGCTCGAGTAGCTGTCGGGCCAGACCCGCGTCGAGCACCTCGACGAGGTACTCGGCCTCGACCTCGATGCCTGTCCCGTCGAACTCGACCATGAAACCGAACGGCAGCTGGGTGAATTGGCCGCGCAACTCGGCCCGCCGGCAGGTGATTCCCGGCGGGTTGAAGCCCTGGCCGTCGGCGCCACGCGCGCCGAATGTCACCCGGGTCATCCGCTCCACACCATGACGACGATCGGGGTTGATCTCGCGCACCACACGGTCGAGATTCACCCGCTGATGGGCGAAGGCGCCGACCGCGGTGTCGCGGGCCTCGGCAACCGCCTCGCGGAATGTCTGACTGCGTTGCGGACGCAAGCGAAACGCGACCGTGTTGCCGTAGTAGCCGATGACATCGTTGAGGTCTGCGGTCCGGTTGAGCACCGGCGCGGCGACGAGGAAGTCGTCGGAATGGGTGTACCGGTGGATCAACACGCCGAACGCGGCGAGCAGCACCATGTACGGAGTGGCACCGGATTCCTTGGCCACCGCAGTCACCCGGTCCACGGTCGCGTCGGGCAGTTGCAGCGTGGTGCGCTGCGAGCGGAAGTTCGTCGGGATCGCAGATCCGTTGGGCCCGGGAAGTTCCAGAGGCTCGGGCGGATCGGCCATCACGGTGCGCCAGTATTCGAGATCATCGACGGCCGGCATCTGTCCACCGGAGCGGGTATCGGCGACGGGCGGCCCAAGCTGCTCACCGCTGTAGGCGCGGGTGAGGTCGGCGAAGAACACCTGCCAGCAGCCGTCGTCCCAAGCGATGTGATGCGCCACGAGCAGCATGACGTATTCGTCGGCTCCGGTGCGCACGATCGTCAGACGCAGCGGCGCATCGGAACTCAGGTCGAAGGATGCGCTGAACTCCCGCTGCGCCAGCACCTCGAGGCGCAACCGGCAGGAGTGCTCGGAGAGCCCGGATAGGTCGTGCGTGGACCAGCCCGGCGTCAGTTCGTCATGAACGGTCGGCTGCGGCTCACCGTCGGCGTCCGCGGCGTAGGTGGTGCGCAGCAGTGCGTGGCGCGCGGCGACGGCGTTCACACTTTCGCGCAGCCGCGCCACGTCGAGCGCCCCGGTTATGCGGTAGGACAGGCAGATGTTGAGGATCGCCCCGGTGGGGTCGGCCATCTGAACGAACCACATGCGGCGCTGGCCGTCGGACATGCCGCCGGCGCCGGTGCCGCTCGGCCGCCTCGCCGCTCGACTTCAGTCCGCGCTCGGCCAACTTGCGGCGTAGTAGCTCCAGCCGGCGCTCATCGAGCTGCTCGCGAATATCGGCGATGTCAGTCACGCGTGATTTCCACTTTCCTTGATCGTTCCGGGGCATCGCCGTCTTCCAGCGAGGCCGGCAGACGTGAACGGGTGCGAGGACGTGACACGCTGGGCTGGTCGTGGACAGCGCGAGACTCCGCAGCGAGAGCACCCAAAATTCCTCCAGCGTGAATTAGCGCAGGCTGTCCTAAGTTTGTGAGGTTACCCTAAATGAGCTTGTCGATGCCCCGTACATCCGGGGTGATCGATGAGCTCGACCACCCCGCGGTCCTTCCCAACTGCCCTGTTCGTCACCTGGGCAGACGTCGCCGGTAGCGTCACTCGATACTTCCCCCGGAAAGGACCACCGCATGGATCTCGCAGGCGTCGGAGTATGGAGTTCACAGCTGCGGTACGGCGACGCCGGAGAGGCCGCCGAGGCCGCGGCGGAGCTCGAAGAACTTGGGTTCACCGCGCTATGGATCCCCGACGTCGGCGGACCCGTCCTCGACTCGGTGGGCCAGCTGCTGTCGGCCACCAATCGGGTCGTGATCGCCACCGGAATCCTGAACCTGTGGATGCACGAACCGGCGGACGTGGCGGAGGCGTATGCATCGCTCACCGCGAAGCACGGCGAGCGCTTCCTCCTGGGCATCGGGGTGAGCCACGCCCCGCTCATCGATTCCAAGGAGCCCGGTCTCTATCGCAAGCCGCTGGCCGCGACGCGCGCTTATCTGGACGCCATCGATGCGACCGACAATCCGGTACCGGTTGGCAACCGAGTGCTCGCGGCGCTGGGTCCGAAAATGCTCGAACTCGCCGCGACACGGTCCCGCGGCGCCCACCCGTATCTGGTCACGCCCGACCACACCCGGTATGCCCGTGAGCACCTCGGCGACGGACCGCTCCTACTTCCCGAGCAGACCGTGCTGCTCACCAAGGACGAGACCGAGGCACGCGAGCTCGGAACCGATTGGTTGCGCGCTTATCTGGCGCTTCCCAACTATGCCAACAACCTGCTGCGCTCCGGCTTCACTCAGGAGGACATCGATTCGGTCAGCGACCGACTGTTCGACGCGCTCATCGCGTGGGGCGACGAGGAGACTGTGCTGCGGCGGGTGAACGAACACCTCGCCGCGGGAGCCGACCACGTCTGCGTGCAGGTGCTCACCGCGGACCCGAGAGAATTCCCCCGCGAACAGTGGCGTCGGCTGGCCGCCGCGCTGCCGTAATCGGCTCGGAGTAATAGCCAAACCGTCAGGCTGCGTTGGGTTCTGGCCCGCCGGGCTCGTGAGGGTGGTCGTCGTTCTCGGCTGGCGGTTCACCGACTGACATTTCGTCGTCGGTGAGTTCATCGTCGGTGCAGGTGGGCGGAGTCGTTCGGGGCGGTGGTAGTCGTTGACTCGGGCTTGGCCGGTGTCCAGCTGTGGCGGTGGGATCCATTCGACGTCGTGGTGGGCGTTGATCCGGGTGGTCCAGCCGCCGGGGCCGACCATGCGGTTGTCGGGTCCGCACGCCAGGCCGAGCTCGTCGACATTGGTTTGTCCGTCATCGGCCCAATCGCGGGCGGCGTGATGGACCTGGCTGCCGTAGGCGGGCACGGTGCAGCCCGGTTTTGTGCAGCCCCCGTCGCGGGCGATGAGCATGATCCGCTGCGCCGGGGAGGCGACGCGGCGGGCGCGGAACAGATCCAGCGCCGAACCGGTGGCCCTGTCGAACACCGCGAGGTAGTGGTTGGCGTGAGCGGCCATGCCGGATCACATCGCTGATCGGGATCACCGTGCCGCCGCCGCTGACGCCGACCCCGGCGCGGCTTTCCAGGTCTTGCAGGGTGGTGCGGATGATGATCGAGGTCGGCAACCCGTTGTGCTGCCCGAGCTCACCGCTTTCGAGCACACTGCGCCCGACCGCCACCAGCGCGTCGTGCTGGCGCTGCGCCAGACTGCGATGATCGTTGTCGATCTGGGCCTGCGTCGGAGTCCCCGAGACACAGGGGTTTTCGTCGGCGGGATTGCACATGCCCGGTGCGGCCCACTTGGCGAAGATCGCCTCGTAGATCGCCCACGCCTCCGGGCGTGAGGTTGCCTTTGATTGGCGTCATCTTGTCGCGCGCCCTGCGGCCCCTTCGTCACGCCGCGGCGCCGCGCGCGTTCGGTGTCGTCGGGTTCGGGGCCGTCCTGATCCAGCAGGAACAGGGTCCGCTCGGCGTTGTCCTTGAGTTCCTTGGGCCCGACTCCGATCGCGGTGCGCGACCAGGTCGGCTTCGATCTGGGCGCGGGTGACGGCGTCGACCGCGGCCGGGATGCGGTCCATCGTCTCGCGCACGACCTTGACGTGTTCACCGTTGATCAACCCGCGGGCTTGCGCGACGCGCCGTGCACGGCAGCACGGGCTCGAGCGGTTCTCCGGTCAGTGTGCGGCGCGGCCCCAACTGGGCTGCCTCATCGAGGCGACGACCCGCCTCGATGTCGAGATGCGCCACCGGATCGCCAACACCTCGACGCCAGGACTTGGCACCCATCTCCTTGGCGGTGGTCTCGG
The DNA here is from genome assembly GCA_963720345.1 of uncultured Actinomycetota bacterium. Classification (GTDB taxonomy): domain Bacteria; phylum Actinomycetota; class Actinomycetes; order Mycobacteriales; family Mycobacteriaceae; genus Mycobacterium. The sequence continues at coordinate 41,248 of CAVRFN010000049.1, read as the reverse complement.
CCTGCAGGCGGGCCAGCATGCGCGTGACTCTGGGCAGGCAGCTGGCACGAGCAGGGTTTCCAGTTCGTCGAGCGCCCCGACCAACTCGGACTTGGTGAGCAAATCGATGGGCAGCGCGGCTAATTCGTCGTGGGCGGCGCGCAACGCGGCGACCGCTGCCTGCACCGCATCCGCTCCCATGACTCGAACATATGTTCGTACTCTAAGAAGTCTCTAGAGACAATTCGAAGAATTCTCTAAAGGTGTCCGACGATGCGTGCGTTTCCGAAACAGTTGTGACACAAGTGGTTTAGACGGCTAAACTAGCCGCCTGCCAATTCAGACAGCACGTCGGCGCTGTCCATCCCGGCGACCTCCAGGTACACCTCGGCGACCATGTTGAGCCGGTCGGCGTCCGGTTCGCGACCCAGAAGCCGATCGGCCAAGTTGCGTCACGCTTCGGGCGGCGAACATGTCGGTGACCAGCACCGTCGGGCGTGTCCAGCCAGTCGCGAACGCGGGCGATCACCTGGGTGGCCAGCACGGAATCACCACCGAGGGAGAAGAAGTCGTCGTCGATCCCGATCTTGTCGACGGCCACACCGAGCACGTCGGCGACGATCGCGACCAGCGCCGATTCCAGCGGCGTTGACGGCGCCCGATAGACGTGTGCCGCGGGCAGCTCGGCTTCGGCCAACTGGCGGGCGGCGGCCTTGCGGTCGATCTTGCCATTGACCGTGAACGGGATCCGGTCGGCTAACGACGATGACCTTGGGAATCATGTGTGCGGGAACGAGTTCGGCCATCGCGGCGGCGACGGCTTGCGGATCGACGCCTGGGTCATCGGTGCGGACCAACGCGGCCAGCACGTCCGGCTCGCCGGCGACGACGGCCGCGACCGCCGCGTCGACGCGCGGCACCCGCTGCAGCGCCGCCTCGACTTCGCCGAGTTCGATCCGGTAGCCGCTGATCTTGATCCGGTGATCGATGCGGCCGACGAACTCCAGTGTCGCCGTCTGGCCGGTAGCGGACGAGATCGCCTGTCCGATACCAGGTTCGGCCGTCGTGCTCGACGAACTTCTCGGCGGTCAGGTCGGGCCGGCCGCGGTAGCCGCGGGCGATGCCGCGCCCGGAGAACCACAGTTCGCCGGGCACCCAGTCCGGGCAGTCGGATCCCGTCGGCGGCCACCACGCGGCAGGCGTTGTTCGGGAACGGCATGCCGTACGGCACCGAGGTCCAGTCGCGCCGGCGGGTCGTCGACCTCGCAGATCGTGCCGTGCACCGCGGTTTCGGTCGCACCGCCGAGGCCGGCGCGCCCGCACCGCCGGCGACCGACTTGCGAAGCCCGCGAATGAGTTCCGGGCGCACCCAGTCGCCGCCGAGCAGCACCACCCGCAGCGTCGGCAGCCGCGCACCGCCGACCTCGAGCAGCATCTCCAGCCAGCCGGGCATCAAGTTCAGGAACGTGACGCCGTGCTCTTCGATCAGCTCGGCCCAGGTGTCGGGGTCGCGCCGGTGCTGCTCGTCCACGACGACGACCGCGCCGCCGGCCCGCAGGATGGCGAAGACCTCCAGCACCGACATGTCGGCCTCCAGCGAGGCCAGCGCCAGGCTGCGGTCCGTCGGCCCGATGCCGAAGTGGCCGTTGACGAACTCGACGGTGTTCATCACTGCGTCGTGGGTCAGCTCGACGCCCTTGGGCTCACCGGTCGACCCCGAGGTGAACAGCACGTAGGCCAGCTCGTGCGGGTCGACGGCGACGGGCTCGGCGTCGACGGCGCGTCGCGATCGCGTCGGCGACGGTGATCACCGGCACCGCGGCGTCGACCGGGTCGGCGCCACCGCAGACCAGCACCGCGGCGACCCCGCTGGACTCGAGGATGCGCGCGGTCCGGTCGGCGGGCTGGTCGGCGCCGATCGGAAGGTAGGCGGCACCGGCGGCCAGAATGCCGAGCACCGCGGGTATCTGCTCGGCGCCCTTGGGACCGATCAACGCGACGAGGTCGCCGGGGCGAACCCCGTTGCCGCGCAATGCTTCCGCGACCGCAAGCGCCTGCGTGCGCAGTTCGCCGTAGGTCAGGTCACCGTCGTCGCTGAACACCGCCGGAGCGTCGGGCGTCAGCCAGCGCGTTGCGGAAGAACCCGTCGTGAATCGTCTCTCCGCTCGGTGGCGCGGTCGCGCTGTTCACCGCGTCGCGGACGGCGCGCTGCCGACTTCGGGCACCGCGGGCGGATCGGGCGCGTCCCAGGCCGCGTCGTCGGTGGCCAACCGGGTCAACTCGGCGAGGTGGTAGGCGAACATCGCGTCGGCGACGCCCGGCCGGAAGGCGTCCACGCGGACGTCCCAGTTGATCATCAGACCGGTCGCCAGCGGCGTGGCCTGTGCATCGATGAGCACCTGTGGGCCTTGGGAGATGGTCCACACCGGGGCGCCGAACTGATCGGTGACCTCGCCCGCGAACAGGTCGCCGAGTCCGAGCGCACTGGTGTAGACGATCGGAGCGAGCGTCTGGTTGCCGCGGTGGCGGCCAAGGTCGCGCAGCACGGACAGTCCGGAGTAGCTCGACGTGACGAGCGGTGCTGTGCAATGTCTCCTGCACGGCGCGTGTCCGCTCCGCCGCGTGCGGTGGTGCCGTGTCAGGTCGATGTCGAGCATCAGCGACGAGGTGAAGCAGCCGACGAGTTTCTCGACATCGGGATGGAACGGTTCGCGGCCGAACATCGGCAGGTTGAGCAGGAACCGCGAGCCGGCTCGACCACCGCGCCAGCGCATTCGAGTACGACGCCGCGACGGCCATCGCCGGGCGTGAACGCCGCGGCGGTGCGCGGCCGCGAAGAGTGCGTCGCGTGTCTCGACGTCGAAGATGTGCCACAGTCGGACGCTGCGGCGGGGGTCGGCCTGTTCCGCCAGCGGGACCAGCGGCAGCGCAGGCGGTTCGGGCAGCTCGGGCAAGCCGGTCGGCCCACCACTGCCGGTCCTCGTCGGAGGGTCCCGGAGCCGACGGCGGCCAGCGCGGCCCGGTACTCGCGATAGGTGTAGCCCAGTTCGGGCAGTTCCCCGCCGCGGTAGAACACCGCCAGGTCGGCCATGAACTTGCGGTAACTCACCGCGTCCGCGGCGTTCATGTCCATGTCGACGTGCAACCGCGTGCGACCGTCCGGACGCAGCGACAGGCTCAGCTCGAGCACATCGCCGTCGAGTAGTTGATGTGACTTCTGGTCGACGGATCGGTCTCCAGCCGCTGCTCAGCGGCTTCGGCGTCCAGCTCGCGCAGGTCGTAGACCGTGACGGGAAGGCCGCGGTCGCCGATCCGCTGGGTACCGTCGGGCAGGATCTCCACGCGCAACATCGGGTGGCGCGCAACCAGTTTCGCTGCCGCGTCGCGCAGGCGGTTCGGGATCGACCCCTGCACCGTCGAACTCGACGTAAAGATGGGCGGCGACGCCACCGAGTTGCTGATCGTCGTTGCGGCCCAGCCACATCGCGTGCTGCATGGGCGCCAGCGGGAAAGGATCGCCGGCGTCGTCAGCCGTCGTCGACCGGGTCGCCGAACTCCACCGATCGTCGTCTTCGGAGCGTTGCTCCACCAGCGCCGACCATGCCGCCACCGTCGGGTTCTCCGCCAGTGCGGCGAAGTTGACGTCGATTCCCTGCTTACGCCACCGCCCCGACAACGACATCATTCGGATCGAATCGAGACCGGAGGCAATCAAGTCGGCGTCGGGGTCGACATCGTCGGGGCTCACCCCGAGGAGTTCGGCGACCTCCTCGCGGACGGTGCGGACAGATGCACCGATGTTGTCCGCCAACACACTCATGCTGTCCTCCAAATTAGTGCAGGCTGCCCTAACTAACCCGGCGAGGCTACCTTATATTCGAGGCACCGAACACACCTACCCAGAGGGGTCACACCCACTCATGAGCACTGGTTTACGACCCTCAGCAGATCGCGACCTGACGACGGGTTTTGTGCCGTTCCCCGCCGACCGTGCCGAGGAATACCGTCGGGCGGGCTACTGGACCGGCCGCAGCCTCGACTCCATCCTGACCGACGCCGCCGCGCAGTGGCCGGACCGCGCCGCTGTCGTCGACCCGGACGTCTCCTACACGTTCGCCGAACTGGACGCCCGCGCCGACCGGATCGCGTCGGCATTGGCGGATCGCGGTATCGCGGCGGGCGACCGGGTGATGCTGCAGCTTCCGAATTCCGCTCAGTTCGCCGTCGCATTGTTCGGACTGCTGCGCGCGGGCGCTGTCCCGGTGATGTGCCTGCCGGGTCATCGCTACGCCGAGCTCAATCACTTCGCCGACGTCAGCGGTGCGGTCGGTCTCGTCGTTGCTGACCGGGTCGCCGGATTCGACTACCGGGAACTCGCCCAGGCCCTGGTGAACGACAATCCGCGGCTGAGCCATGTGTTCGTCGACGGAGAACCCGGACCTTTCCAATCCTTCTCGGAGCTGGCCGATTTCGACGGTTCGGGCCGCGACCGTCTGGCGGTCGACCCGGGTACGCCGGCCCTGCTGCTGGTGTCCGGCGGCACGACCGGACTGCCGAAGCTGATTGCGCGCACCCACGACGACTACGTCTACAACGCAACCGCGTGTGCCCAGGCTTACGAGATGACCGGCGAGGACGTATATCTCGTCGCGCTGCCCGCGGGCCACAACTTTCCGCTGGCCTGCCCCGGGCTGCTGGGCTCCATGACGGTCGGCGCCACGACGGTGTTCACTGCCGACCCCAGCCCCGAGTCGGCCTTCGCGGTGATCGACCGGCACAAGATCACCGTCACCGGACTCGTCAATGCACTGGCCAAGGTGTGGACCCAGGCCTGCGAGTGGGAACCCGTCCTACCGACGTCACTGCGCGTGGTTCAGGTGGGCGGTTCGCGGATGACGCCCGAGGAGGCCCGCTACATTCTCGACGGGTTGACCCCGGGACTATCCCAGATCTTCGGCATGGCAGAGGGAATGCTCAACTTCACCCGGGTCGGCGATCCCTTCGACGTCGCGGTCAACACGCAGGGTCGACCTATGTCGCCCCATGACGAGATGCGCGTGGTCGACGAGGCGGGCCGAGAGGTCGCCCCCGGCCAGGAGGGTGAGCTGTTGGTGCGCGGCCCTTACACGCTCAACGGCTACTACCGGGCGGAAGAGGCGAATGCGCGGTCGTTCAGCCCCGACGGTTTCTACCGCTCCGGGGATCGCGTGCGCATCTTTGCCGACGGTGCGAGAGCGGGCTATGTCGAGGTCACCGGGCGCATCAAGGATGTCATTCATCGCGGCGGGGAGACCGTGTCGGCCTCCGATCTGGAGGAGCACCTGTTCGCCCATCCCGCGATCTACGCCGCAGCAGCAGTTGCCCTTCCCGACGACTATCTCGGCGAAAAGATCTGCGCTGCGGTCGTATTCAGCGGACCCGCGATCACACTCGCCGAACTGAACCAGTTCCTCGACGAACGGGGCGTGTCTGCGCACTCACGGCCCGACGTGCTCGCTCCGATGCCGACGCTGCCCAAGACCGCGGTCGGCAAGGTGGACAAGAAGAAGGTCGTGGCGCAACTCGCGCCGTCCTGACCCCACGGCTTTCAGGACACCGGAACTTCGCGGGGCTCCTGCGAAACCTCGGGCGATGCGAGGAGTTCGGAAATCCGCTCCGACACCGCCGCCGCCGTCGGGTACTCCCACAGCAGCGTCGGCGGAAGCGACAGCCCTGTCTGCTTCTCCAGTTGGCGCAGCAATCCTACGGTCATGATCGAGTCGACACCGATCTCCACCAGCGGCAGGCCGGTGTCCACATCGCCCTCAGGCAGTCCGAGCTGGGCCGACACCGCGGCGACGACACATTCGACCACCCGCTGCGGGTCCGGTTCGCCGTCGTCTCCTGCGAAGCTGCCCAGCACTGAGTCCGAGCCGGCCGACTCGTCGACCTCGGCAGGTGCCACGTCAGCGAGCATCGGTACGGCCGTCGCCCCCGGAAGCACGGGCAGCACAACGATATTCGGTTGGTCGTCGCGCATCGCCAAGTCGAGCGCACGGACCGCTTCGTCGGCGCCGATGGTACCCATGCCGAGCGCGTCGAGTTGCGCCGCGACGAAACCGGATGTCGAGCCCATACCCAACCCACGCCATGCCGTCCACGCGACGCTGACCGTGCGGTCGCCTAGGCCGCGGCGGTGTCGTGCCATGACGTCGAGGAAGGAGTTGGCGCACGCGTAAGCACCCTGTCCGGGAAAGCCCGCGAGGTAACCGCACGACGAGAACAGCACCATCCAGTCCAGCTGCTCTGGCGGGAAGACCTCGTGCAACGTCAACGTGCCGTCGACCTTCGGGTGCATGGCCGTCTCGAAGTCTGCGGGACTCGTGTTCACAAGCAGGGCACCGGCTTCCACACCCGCGGCATGGATGACGCCCCGTACGGGTGGCAGATATCGCAGCGCGGTGCGCAATGTGTCCGCGGCACCAGGAGCGCCGATGTCGAGTGGCATCGACGTGCACAGACACCCCGCGCTCCTCCAGCGCCGCCACTGTGCGGATCAGCTCGGATTCCGCCGCGTCCCGCCACTCGGCGCGGTCCAGCATTCCGGAGCGAGACAGCAGGACGATGCGGCGCGCGCCGATATCGGCGAGGCGCTGTGCCATCCGCAGGCCCAGAACGCCGGTGCCACCGGTGATCAGATACGTGCCACCCGCCGAGCACTGCATAGGTGTGCCGGACCCGCGCCCGGCGAACGCCAACCGGGCCGCCTTGGCATCGCCATCACGCATCACGACAACAGGGTGACCGCGCAGGGACGCGAGGGCGCCGACGGGCAGCTTCGCATCGCCCACATCGAGTACCCCGCCGAAGATCTTGGGATGCTCGGCGGCAGCGACTCTGGCCAGACCCCACAGCGGCGCATGGACCACATTGCCGCCTTCGTGTACCCGCAGGGTGAGCACCCATACACGCGCCTTCGCACCGCGGTCGAGCAGGTGCCTCAACGTCTGCATCACGACAGCGACCGACTTCTGCGGCGAGTCATGGCCGCGGGGCAGCACCAGCACCACGGCGTCGCGGTCCAGCTCCGCGTCATTCGCCGCGATCTCAGCCGGTTCGGCATAGGTCGCGTACCGCACGTCGGCCGCGTCGAGGTCGCGGGCCACGAAGCATCGGGTGTCGGCGTCACCGCCGATGACGAACACCGCCGACGGTCGATCGTCCTCCCGCCACGGCACCGAATGCCACGTGACGTGATGCAGCATCCGCGAAAGGTCGCTGCCCGCGGGGTTCTCGAGTTCCTCGAACGACATTCCGGTGAGCGATGCGTGGACGGCACCCGACTCCTCGGCGATCAGCACGTCGGTGGTGGTGGTCCCGGGCCGGCGTCGGACATGCAGGACGGCCACCGCGGGCGGACGGCCGTACACCTGCACACGCTCTATCCGTGCGGGCATCCGCAGTCGCGGTGGCCCGTCGAAGATAGTGGAGGCACCGGACGTCGCGGCATCCAGCAGTGGCGCCCACGTGTCAGGCTCCGTCCGGTCGCCGTCGGCCGCGACCCGCGCGATCAGCTCACCGTCGCCGCGGTGCAATTCGAGGATCTCCCAACCGAATCCCATTGCGGCCACTCCGAGTGTCGCCAGGGTGTCCACGACGTGGTTCGGCGGCAGGGTTTCGGAGCACCGCGCCTTCGCGGCGGACTCGTCGAGCACCTGCCCCAGGAGATCCTCGATGTCGTCGTCGGCCGCTGCCACCGCGCTGCTGTGCGTGAGCCAGCCACCCTCATCGGCCGAGTCGTCGTCGTCCACCAACCTGGTCGACAGGGTGAGGCCGCGGTCCTGGAGGACCACCTGCACATCGCGGGGCCGGCTCGGTGCCACGGGCGTCCGCAGCCGGACGTCGACGAGGTCGGTGCCAGATCGGTCGGAGCGTGTGTTCAGATTGGCGACGGCGCCCAGGAACGTATTCAAAATCACTGCAGCAGGGACGATTTCCGTGTTCTGCACGGGATGGTTCCCGGGGTACGGCCGGTTGCTCAGGTCCAGACGTGTCTGCCACATGGTCGACGCGACAGCTCCGGTCACGTCCATCCGCCCGCCGAGCAGAGTATGGCTGTCGACGTCATGCACACCACGGCCGCCGGGAGGAGGTGTCGGCGTGCGCCAGAAACGCCGATGCTGCCACTGCGTGACCGGCAGTCCGTCGGCCCAGGGCGCGGATGCGTCGATGCCGTGGCCGACGGGCGCGCCGTTGCAGTACAGGGAGCCCACCGCGGTGGCCACCGACTGCAACTCCGGACGTTCGCGGCGAAGCACCGGAACGACCGCGTGCTCGTCGATCCCCGCGTGGGTCAACGTCTCGACGACCGAATGCGCGACAACCGGGTGAGCGGACACCTCCAGAAACAGCCGATGGCCGTCCTCGGCGGCGGCCGTCACCGCCTCCGCGAAGCGCACGCGATCACGCAGATTGGCCACCCAGTAGTTCTGGTCGCGGGGTGCGGTCGAGCGCGGATCGGCTAGTGCCGTTGTATACAAAGGGATTTCGGCGGGACGAGATGGCGGCAGCGCGGCGGTGAGTCGGCCGAGTTCTTCGGTGAGAGCGTCCATCGCCGGGCTGTGAAACGCCACGTCGGTGTTGACGCGGCGGATCATCACGCCTTGGTCGGTCCAGATTTGGCAGATCTGCTCGACGGCGCCGACGGTGCCGGACACCACGGTCGATGCGGGTGAGGCACTGATCGCCGCAACCACGTTGCGATGCCCGTGCAACCTGCGTTCAGCTTCGGTGAAGGGCAATCGCACCAGTGCCATCGCGCCGTTGCCCATCACCGACTGGAATCCCCGCGCCCGGTAACACGCCACCGCGGCGCCCACCGTCAAGTCGAACACGCCCGCCGTCACGCATGCGGCGACTTCGCCGACCGAATGGCCGATCACCGCGGCGGGTGTCACTCCGCGCTCGCGTAGCACGGCGGCGAGGCCCACCTGCATCGCAAATGTCAAGGCCTGCACCCGGTCTGTGCCGCCGAGTTCGCCGGCGCACAGTGCTTCGCGGGCGCGGAATCCCAGCTCCTCGCGGAACACCGGATCGATTGCGTCGATGACAGCGGCGAACGCGGGCTCGCGTTCGAGAAGTTGCTGTCCCATCCCCGCCCAGTGCGATCCGTGCCCGGAGAACACCCAGACTGCGCCGTCGGCCGCCGCCGGCAACGCGCTGCCGGTCACGACGAGCGGACCGGCCTCGTCGTTGGCGAGCGCGTTCAGCCCGGCCACCACGCCGTCGATGTCCTCGGCCACCACTGCGGCCCTTGCTGATTCGTGTGAGCGGCGCGTCCACGCCGTCGCCGCCACGCGATCGAGTCCGTCGTCGCCGGCACGCAGGTGATCGGCCAACGCCCTGGCCTGGGTGCGCAGCCGGGCGGAGGACCGTGCCGATATCGGTACGACCGTCGGCGAAGCGTTCGCAGTATCGGTGGGCGGCGCCTGGGTCGCCGGCGCTTCCTCGAGCAGGATGTGAGCGATGGTGCCGCCGTAGCCGTAGCTGCACACCGCAGCACGACGCGGTGCGCCGTCGGTGCGCGCCCACGGCTCGACCGACGTCGGCACCTGCAGCCCGCTGTTAGCCCAATCAACAGCAGGTGTAAGGGTTTTCAGGCCAGCAGTCGGCGGGATGGCTTCGTGGTGCAGCGCCAGTGCGGCCTTGATGAGGCCGACCACGCCGGCCCCACCCTCGAGGTGGCCCACGTTCGGCTTCACCGATCCGATTCGGCATGGCGCGTCCGCTGGGCGATCGGCCCCGTAGACCGAGGCCAGCGCCCGGACCTCGGTGGGATCGCCGCTAGGGGTGCCGGTGCCATGCGCCTCGACGAAGTCGACGCTCGCGGGTGGCACACCCGCCGATTCGCATGCGCGCGCGAACATGTCGGCCTGGGCGTCGCCGTTGGGCGACATGATGCCCACCGTGCGGCCGTCCTGCGCGATCGCACCGCCACGGACGAGGGCGAGCACCCGGTCGCCGTCGCGAACCGCGTCGACGAGGCGTTTGAGCACGACCACGGCCACACCTTCGCCGCGCCCGTAGCCGTCGGCGCTCGCGTCGAACGTCTTGCAGCGCCCGTCCGGCGCGGTGGCGCCGGCCTCGTCGAGCACCCGGGTCAGCCCAGGGCCGATCAGCGCGCTGACGCCGCCCGCCAGGGCCAGCGATGTCTCGCCGGCTCGAAGCATCTGGCATGCCTGATGCACCGCCACCAGCGATGCGGCGCATGCGGCGTCCAGCGCAACGCTTGGACCCCGCAGATCGAGCAGATGGGACACGCGGTTGGCGATTCCGCACAGCGACGTGCCGATCCCGGTCCAGGCCTCGATGCCCGGCAGATCCTCCATGATCAACTTGCCGTAGTCGTCGGAGTTGACGCCCATGAGAACCGCGGTGTCACTGCCTGCCAGCGTCCGCGGCGGCACACCGGCGTGTTCGAGCGCTTCCCAGCTCACTTCGAGTGCCAGCCGCTGCTGCGGATCCATCAGTTCCGCTTCACGCGGGGACACCCCGAAGAACTCGGCGTCGAACCCGGCGAGATCGTCGAGGAAGGTGCCCCACCGCGTGGTTTCCTTCAGCACCGCGGCGTTGCGCGGGTCCCGGCGCAGATACGGCTCCCAGCGCTCCTCTGGTACCTCGCGGACGTCGCTTCGGCCTTCGGTCAGAAAAGTCCAGAACTGCGCAGGGTCGTTGATGCTGCCTGCCAGCCGGCACCCAATGCCGACGATCGCGATCGGTTCGGGGGTGGCGGCCATGTCAGCGAAGGCCCAGACGCATCGGAGTCTGGCTAGCCTTGCCTAACAAACCCCACGACATATCGGCCATCCTGGCATATCCGGCCCCGAATTTGTTAGCTACGCAGGGGCCTAAATGTCGAGACAGAGGGTGGCGCCGATCACTTTTGGAAGTGCTTGCGCTGTGGCTAAATTCGTTGAGAAATCCTCATAGTGTCTTGACTGCCAGGGGTTCATCGGTCCCGGACACCCGAATGTCGACGGTGCGGATTTCCGAGGTCGGGACACTCGTCGCCGCCGATAGTCCGGTGGCTTCGTCTCCCGCCGGTCGCCATGAGCCCACGACCATCTGTCCGCCGTTGTTCGTCGTCACGACGATGTCGTAGCTCTCCACGTCCCGCGCCCAGTCCTTGGTGTATTCGCAGGCCCAGTTCAGCTCGGTGCCCCACTTCTTCTCCGTGACCGCGAGCTGGGCGGTGAGGCCGGGGCGCGACCCTGGCTGCATCGGCGCCATCGCCACCGTCTGCAACGACCCCGTCGTGCGGGGGAAAACCGTCGCGCCGACGACGCCACCGACGATCGCCACCGCCGCGGCGGCCGCGACCACCATTGCGAGGACTGCGCGCCGGGATCGTCCGCTGCCGCCCCGCCGCTGCCTGAGCAAACGACGCGACGTTGTCGTGGCGATCCTGGGCCGGCGGGCTGCCCGCAAGGTCGGTCAACGCCAGAGCCTCTTCGGGGCTGAGCACGTCGAGAATGTCGGGCATCCCGGTCAGCCCGGATAGCTCCGCGCTCCGCTCCGGGTTCGTGGCGAGATAGTTCTCGTAGGTCCGCCGATCCTCGGAGTTCAACGCGCCAAGGACGTAGGCGGCATCCCACTCGGCCACGTCGTCGGGTCGGTTATCAGTCACGGCCAACCCCCCTTTCCTGCAAGGCAATTCGTAGCGCGCGAAGCGCGTAGTGAAGTCTGGATTTGACCGTGCCCTCGGGAATCTGTTCCTGGGCGGCGATATCGGCCACGGTCTGGCCGAGGTAGTAGGCGCGCACGATCGCGTTGCGGTGGTCTGAAGACAACGACTTCAGCGCATCGGCCAGCACCCACTTGTCGACCGCAGGCCCGATCGCGTCCAGAGAGGGCCGCTCGGGAAGGTTGTCGCTCTGCAGTTCCCGGGTAAAGCGGGCACTGCGCCGGTCGTCGATCACGAGATTGCGGGCGACGGTGAACAGCCACGCGCGCGCCGATTCGCTCGGCTGCTCGAGAATGTCGGGTTTTCGCCAGAGCCGCAGCAGCGACTCCTGCACCACATCCTCCGCGAACGGCATGTCACCCCTCGTCAAACGCAGTACATAGCGCAGCAGGTCCCGGCTATGGGCGTCGTGGATCGCTCGCAGGAGCGCGGCCTGATCAGGATTAGTCATATCCGATGCACCGGCGCATTCCTCGCTTTCCGTCGTCGTCGCACAACACAACGGATCACCACCGCAGAATCGTTCAAATAGTCAGTCAAGCAGAGTGCGGACCACCGCGTCGGCCAACAGTCGACCCGGGTCGGTGAGGATCAAATGGTCGCCGTCGCGCGTCAGTAGCCCGTCCTCGATCACGGTCTCGGCCCGGCGTTGTTCAGCGTCGTTCAAGGTCGCCAGGGGCAGCCCGTCACGCAACCGCACCCGCAACATGACGTCCTCGGTGTGCAGTGCGGACGCGTCGAGCCGCTCGAAATCGGCCACCGGCAGCAGCCCATCAGCCAGCGTCTGTGCATACGCGTTGGGGTGCTTCACATTCCACCACCGGGTCGAGCCGACGTAGCCGTGCGCGCCGGGTCCGGCACCCCACCATTCGCCGCCATTCCAGTAGCCGACGTTGTGCCGGCACTCGCCGCCAGGCAGGCTCCAGTTGGAGACCTCATACCAACCCAGACCCGCCGCGGACAGCCGCGCATCGATCAACTCGTAGCGGTGCGCGAGCTCGTCGTTGTCGGGTGCGCGGACCTCGCCGCGCCGCACCCGGCGGGCCAGCGCCGTGCCGTCCTCGACCACCAGGGCGTACGCCGACACGTGGTCGACGCGGGCCTCGACGGCAGCGTCCACCGAGCGCAGCAGGTCGTCGTCGGTCTCCCCCGGCGTGCCGTAGATCAGGTCGAGGTTCACATGCTCGAAGCCCGCCGCGAGGGCATCGCGCGCCGCGTCGAGTGCGCGGCCCGGTGAGTGCACCCGGTCCAGCACCGCGAGGACGTGCGGTGCCACCGACTGCATGCCGAGCGATACCCGGGTGAAGCCGGCCGCCCGTAGGTGCTCGAACAGCTGCGGTGAGGTGGACTCGGGGTTCGCCTCGGTGGTGACCTCGGCATCGGCGGCCAGGGTGAAGTGGGCGCGTATCGCATCCAGCACCGAGGTCAGGCCGGGCGCGCCGAGCAGCGAGGGGGTTCCGCCACCGACGAAAACGGTGTCGACGGCGGGGGTGGCCCCCAACCGGTCGGCGGCCAGGGCCAGCTCTGCCCGCAGCGCCGCGAGCCAGCCGTCGGGATTCGCACCGCCCAGTTCAGCGGGGGTATAGGTGTTGAAGTCGCAGTAACCGCAGCGGGCAGCGCAGAACGGCACGTGAACATAGATGCCGAATGCGCGGCCGGGGGTCAGCGCCAGGCCGGGCAGCTCGCTTGCACCTGCCATCCGGACTGTCATGCAGCTAGTTTCCCAGATCCCGGCTTTTGCTCACCGTGAGCGCAAATCTAGGCCGGTTAGGGCATTTGTCGGTCACCGTGGCACAATTGGCAGCGTGAAGTCCGCCCGCATCTTCCCCCAGCGCGTCTCGCTGGTCGTGCGGCGCCATGTCGACTTCAAGCGCGTATGTAGCTGTTGTTGTCTGCCTTGACGCCGTAGACCTGCCCACCTGACTTTCAGCTGGCCGCCGGATCTGCGCCGCCGGTCAGCCCCCCGGTGAGATGCGCGATCCGGCTCCACGAAGGAGCCCAAACCACATGACCACTGCTGAATCCAAGCCGAAGCCCGTCAAGCGTCCACGCGGCGAGGGCCAGTGGGCGCTCGGGTACCGCGAGCCGCTCAACCCGAACGAGCAGTCCAAGAAGGACGACAACCCGCTCAACGTGCGGGCGCGCATCGAGAACATCTACGCCCCCGGCGGCTTCGAGTCCATCGACAAGGGCGACCTGCGCGGCCGTTTCCGCTGGTGGGGCCTGTACACCCAGCGCAAGCCCGGCTACGACGGGACCTGGACCGGTGACGAGAACACCGACATGCTCGAGGACGAGTACTTCATGCTGCGCGTCCGCAGCGACGGCGGCGCCCTGACCGCGGCCGCGCTGCGCGCCCTTGGCGGCATCTCCACCGAGTTCGCGCGTGACACCGCTGACATCTCCGACCGGCAGAACGTCCAGTACCACTGGATAGAGGTCGAGAACATGCCGGAGATCTGGCGCCGTCTCGACGAGGTCGGTCTCCAGACCACCGAAGCGTGCGGTGACTGCCCGCGCGTCGTCCTCGGCTCTCCGTTGGCCGGCGAGTCGCTCGACGAGGTGATCGACGGAACTCCGGCGATCAACGAGATCGTCAAGCGCTACATCAGCAAGCCGGAGTACTCGAACCTGCCGCGCAAGTTCAAGACCGCGATTTCAGGCCTGCAGGACGTGGTGCACGAGGTCAACGACGTCGCGTTCATCGGTGTCGAGCACCCCGAGCACGGCCCCGGCTTCGACCTGTGGGTCGGCGGCGGCCTGTCCACCAACCCGATGCTCGGTCAGCGGGTCGGCGCGTGGGTGCCGATCGACGAGGTGCCCGACGTGTGGGAAGGCGTGGTATCGGTGTTCCGCGACTACGGATACCGCCGATTGCGGGCCAAGGCGCGGCTGAAGTTCCTGATCAAGGACTGGGGTGTTGAAAAATTCCGTCAGGTGCTCGAGGACGAGTATCTGAAGCGAAAGCTCATCGACGGCCCCGCGCCGGAGCCGGTGACGCGTCCCATCGACCACGTCGGTGTGCAGAAGCTGCGCAACGGACTCAACGCCGTCGGGGTGGCCCCGATCGCGGGCCGGGTTTCGGGCACCATCCTGAGCAAGGTGGCCGACCTCGCTGAGTCGGTGGGCAGCGACCGCATTCGGTTCACGCCGTACCAGAAGCTGATCATCCTCGACGTTCCCGACGACAAGCTCGACGAGCTTCGCGACGGCCTCGACGCCCTCGGCTTGCCGTCGCAGCCGTCGCATTGGCGACGCAATCTGATGGCCTGCACGGGCATCGAGTTCTGCAAGCTCTCCTTCGCCGAGACCCGCAAGCGCTCGCAGGTTCTGGTGCCGGAGTTGGAGAAGCGGCTGGAGGACATCAACGCGCAGCTGGATGTCCCGATCACGATCCACATCAACGGCTGCCCGAACTCTTGCGCGCGCATCCAGGTCGCCGATATCGGGTTCAAGGGCCAGATGGTCGACGACGGCGACGGGCCTGAGGAGGGCTTCCAGGTGCACCTGGGCGGCAGCCTCGGACTCGACAGCGGGTTCGGCCGCAAGCTGCGCCAGCACAAGGTGCTCTCGACCGAGCTCGGCGACTACATCGACCGGATTGTGCGCAACTTCGTGAAACAACGCGAGAACGGCGAGCGTTTCGCTACGTGGGCCCTACGAGCAGACGAGGCGGATTTGCGGTGACCGAGGTTATATCCGAAATCGACCTGATCGCGCTGGCGGAACGTGGCGCGGCGGAACTCGATGGTGCCAGTGCGAATGACCTCCTGCGCTGGACCGACGAGAACTTCGGCGGGAACTACATCGTGGCGTCCAACATGCAGGACGGGGTGCTCGTCGACCTGGCGGCCAAGGTGCGCCCCGGCGTCGACGTGCTGTTCCTGGACACCGGCTACCACTTCGTCGAGACGATCGGCACCCGGGACGCCGTGGAGGCCGTCTACGACATCAACGTGGTCAACGTCACGCCGGAGAACAGCGTGGCCAAGCAGGACCAGCTGTTCGGCAAGGATCTGTTCGCCCGCGAACCCAGTGAGTGCTGCCGGATGCGCAAGGTCGAACCGCTCTCCAAGGCGCTGCGGGGTTATTCCGCCTGGGTCACCGGTATTCGCCGGGTCGAGGCCCCGACGCGGGCCAACGCGCCGCTCATCAGCTGGGACAAGGCTTTCGGCCTGGTGAAGATCAACCCGATTGCGGCGTGGTCGGACGAAGACATGCAGAACTACATCGACGCCAACGATGTGCTCGTCAATCCCCTGGTTTTCGAGGGTTATCCGTCGATCGGCTGCGCGCCCTGCACGGCGAAGCCTGCCGAGGGAGCCGATCCGCGCAGCGGCCGCTGGGCGGGTCAGACGAAGACGGAATGCGGGCTGCACGCGTCGTGACGCTTATTCTCGCGGCCCACGGCAGCGTCGACCCGCGGTCGGCGGCGGTGACGCATGCCGTGGCCGGCCGGATCCGGCGGCTGCGGCCCTGGCTCGACGTTCGTCCCGCATTCCTCGAGAAGACCGGCCCGAGCCTGAACGACGTGCTGGGAGGTCTGCCCGCCGGTGTCGTGGTGCCGTTCTTGCTGGCCGACGCCTATCACGCGAGCATCGACATCCCCGGGATGATCGAGAACTCCGGCGCCGCGGTGGACCAGGCCGAGGTGCTAGGCGAAGATCCCGCTCTGCTGTGGGTGTTGCGGCAGCGGCTCTCAGAGATCGGGGTGTCGCCCGAAACCGACGGTCTCGGAGTGCTCGTCGTCGCGGTCGGCTCATCGAACGACGTTGCCAACGCCCGGACATCGAACGTGGCCCGCGCTCTGAGCGCGGGAACCCGTTGGGCGGGTGCCGAAGTCGCGTTTGCGACCGGGCCGCAGCCCGCCGTGGCCGAGGCCGCGGATCGGTTGCGGGCCCTTGGTGCCCGGCGTCTGGTGATCGCCCCGTGGTTCCTGGCGCACGGCGTCATCACCGACCGTGTGGCGACCTACGCTGCAGCCCATGGCATTCCGATGGCCGAGCCGCTGGGCTCACACAATCTGGTCGCCGCGACGGTGCTGGACCGCTTCGACGCGGCCACCGCGGCGACACACCAGGCAGCGGCCTGACCCACTAGGGATTCTTCTCGCCGGCCTCCACGAGGACTGCCAGCCTGTTTTCGGCAGGCGCTACAGGGCACGTCGCGTAGTCGGTGAATGCGCACGGCAGGTTCGAGGCTCGATTGAAGTCGAGCGTCACCGCTCCGTCTTCAGCCGGCTCGGCAATCGAAAGTGACCGGCACGCCGGATATGTCGTGACACCACTTGTGGAATCGGTGAACAGGACGTGCAGCCCACCGTCACGGCCGCTGAAGGCCAGCAGGTGCAGTGCGACGCCGGAGGGATCGAAGTCGACGACCCCGACCGCCTGGTGGTGGTGCTCGAGCCCCTCCACGACGGCACCGGTCGTCACGGCCTCAGGCTGGTCGTACGGCGAGAATCGGCCTGGCACGACCCAGCTCTCGTTTGGCGGCAGACTTCGGTTCACCGTGAGTTGAATTCGCTGTCAAGCCATTTCGACGGGTAGCCGGGTGCTATGACTGCAGCGCAAACCGACAACGTCAGCTCGACGGCCCTGCGGGACCTCCTCGGCTCCGCCGGACCCGCCCGAGTGGTCGACGTGCGGACTCCTGCGGAGTTCGAATCCGCGCACATACCGGGTTCCTACAATCTCCCGCTCGACATCCTTCGCGCCCACGAAGCCGAGGTCGTCAACAGCCTCGACGGTGACGTTGTCCTCGTGTGCCGCTCCGGTCAACGCTCCACCCAGGCCCAGCAGATCCTGAACTCGGCGGGCACAGCCGCACGTGTCCTGCAGGACGGCATCCTCGACTGGGAAGAACGTGGATTCGCTGTTGACCGCGGCAGGCAACGCTGGGATCTTGAACGCCAAGTGCGACTGGTCGCTGGATCGATCGTGCTGACCTCGGTTGCCGGCAGCATCGCTGTGCCGAAGGCCAAATGGATCGCGGCGGCGATCGGCGGGGGCCTGACCTATGCGGCGGTAAGCAATACCTGCGCAATGGCCACAGTCCTGTCGAAACTCCCCTACAACCGCGGCAGTGCAACCGACGCCGAGAAGCTCGTATCAGACCTGAGGTCGTCCAGCAGCACTGCAGGACAATAAAACTCTCGCTGAGCACAGATCTCCCTCGACCACGGCCCCGCCGGTACAAATACGTGAATGACCGCCCCGCTGTCTGACGACTGCTGTTGTCGCTGATCCGTTTTCGTTTCGTCTCAGCAACAGAAGGTCACTCACAGTGTCGGTGTTCGTAGATATTGCTCCCGGCGAGCCGCAGGTCGGCTCGCCGGCCGCCAGCGCGCCCGCAGGCAAGTGGCGCGGCAGGCTCACGCGCGCAGCGCTCCCCCTGTTCTCGGTGGTCGTCTTCTTCATCGTGTGGCAGCTGGTGGCGGTCAGCGGCATCTGGAACCAGACGTTCGTGCCCTATCCCGAGCACGGTCTGGCGGGCCTTCCTGGACGTGTCCACCACACACGACGGTGTCCGCGGATACGCGGGATTCCTGCTGTGGGAGCACCTCTACATGACCCTGCGGCGCGTACTCGCCGGTGTCGTCATCGGCGTGGCGCTGGGTGTGCTGCTCGGCTTGATCATGGGTTCGGTCAGCTGGGTGCGCAGCGTGCTCGAACCCTGGCTGACGTTCCTGCGTGCGCTTCCGCCGCTGGCCTACTTCTTCCTTCTGGTCATCTGGCTCGGCATCGACGAGGCACCGAAGATCACGCTGCTGGCCCTGGCCGCCTTGCCGCCCGCCGCCGTCGCGACCACCGCAGCCGTCGTCGCCGCGCCGGTGGGTCTGCAGGAGGCCGCCCGCGCGCTCGGCGCTTCGCGCACCGAGGTCATCCGCGATGTCGTCGTGCCCTCGGCGCTGCCGGAGACGTTCACCGGAATCCGGCTGGCGGTCGGCATGGCGTACTCGTCCGTGGTGGCCGCCGAACTGTTCAACGGCATCCCCGGTATCGGCGGATTGGTCAAGGACGCAAGCAATTACAACAACACCCCGGTCGTGCTCGTCGGCATCTTCGCCATCGGCATCTCCGGCCTTGTCATCGACGGTCTGCTTCGTGCCATTGAACGGCGCGCGGTCCCTTGGAGAGGAAAAATCATGACATGAGATTCAAAGCCGTATTCGCCGCATCGGCACGTCGCCGCCACGGCGCTGACCGGTTGCGCAGTCGACCAGCCGGGCCAGGACGGCCGAGCAAGCCGACCATCCGGATCGGCTACCAGACCTTCCCCAGCGGCGACCTCATCGTGAAGAACAACCGCTGGCTGGAAGAGGCGCTGCCCGACTACAACATCAACTGGACCAAGTTCGACTCCGGCGCCGACGTGAACACCGCGTTCATCGCCAAGGAACTCGACTTCGGCGCGCTGGGCTCCAGCCCGGTGGCCCGCGGGTTGTCGGCGCCGCTGAACATCCCGTACAAGGTCGCGTTCGTCCTCGACGTGGCCGGCGACAACGAGGCCCTGGTCGCGCGCAACGGCAGCGGCTCGACACCATCGCGGACGCTGAAGGGTAAGCGGGTCGCCACGCCGTTCGCCTCGACCGCGCACTACAGCCTGCTGGCCGCGCTGGCAGAATGGACTGTCCGCCCAGCGATGTTCAGCTGGTCGACCTGCAGCCGCAGGCAATCCTGGCCGCGTGGGACCGCGGGGACATCGACGCCGCCTACACGTGGCTGCCGACGCTGGACGAGCTGCGCAAGAGCGGCAAGGACCTCATCACCAGTCGCCAACTGGCCAAGGACGGCAAGCCGACGCTCGATCTCGGCGTGGTCTCCGACCGAGTTCGCCGCGGCCCATCCCGAGGTCGTCGACGCCTGGCGCAGCAGGCAGGCCCGGGCGCTGACGCTCGATCCACGACGACCCGGCCGCGGCCGCGAAGGCCGTCGCCGCCGAGATCGGGTTGTACGCCGGAGGACGACGCGAAGGTCAGATCAAGCAGGGCGTGTTCCTGACGCCCGAGCAGGTGGCCTCGCCGGAATGGCTGGGCGCCGACGGGAAGCCGGGCAACATCGCGGTCAACCTGCAGAGCGCATCGCAGTTCCTGGCCGACCAGAAGCAGATCCCGTCAGCCGCACCGCTGCAGACGTTCCAGGACGCGATCTACACCAAGGGCCTGCCCGGTGTCCTCAGTCAGTGAGCTGAAAGACGCCGCCAAGCAGGCGCAACAACGCGGCGATCCGGATGGCCGGGGTGTCCCACCGCTACGGCAGGGGCGCAACGAGGTCACCGCGGTGGGTCCCGTCGACCTCAGTATCGACCCCGGGTCGTTCCTGGTCTGGTCGGCGCGTCGGGCTGCGGTAAGAGCACGCTGCTGCGGCTGCTCGCCGGCTTCGAATCAGCCGAGCGAGGGCCAGGTGCACGGTGTCGGGCACGCCACCGACACCCGGGGTGACGGCGGGTGTGGTGTTCCAGCAGCCGCGGCTCTTCCCGTGGCGCACGGTCGGCGGCAACATCGACCTGGCGCTCAAGCTACGCGAAGGTGTCGCGGGAGCGACGGGCCGCGCGCCGCGACCAGCTGCTCGTCCGGGTCGGTCTTGAAGGCACCGCCGACCGCAAGATCTGGGAGATCAGCGGCGGCCAACAACAGCGCGTCGCGATCGCCCGCGCACTGGCGGCCGAGACACCGCTGTTCCTGCTCGACGAGCCGTTCGCCGCGCTCGACGCGCTCACCCGCGAGCGGCTGCAGGAAGACGTCCGTCAGGTCAGCGCCGAATCCGGCGCACCACCGTGTTCGTCACGCACAGCGCCGACGAGGCCGCGTTCCTCGGCTCGCGGATCGTGGTGCTCACCCGCCGTCCCGGGCAGGTGGCACTTGACCTTCCGGTCGATCTGCCCCGCACCGGCGTCGACGCCGACGAACTTCGCCGCTCACCCGAGTACACGGCGATGCGCACCGAGGTCGGGCGCGCGGTCAAGGCCGCGGCGGCGTAAGAAGAATCACGCTGACTCCAGAGGTGGCTGAATCGCCTGGCATCGGCTCTAGCGTCCAACCAACCTATCGACTCTTTCCATCGAAGGATGGCCTCCTCATGTCCGAAATCACTACCGCCCCAGATTCTTTGAGGGATGAACCTCCTGCACCGGCACGCAAACTACGCGGCAATCTCGGGGTGGCGTCCATCGTCTTCCTGGTGGTGGCCGCGGCCGCGCCACTGGGCGTGATCGGCGGCGTCGTCCCACTGGGGCTCGCCGCGGGCAACGGCGCAGGCTTCCCGGCGACGTTCATCATCTCGACGGTGATCCTGCTGCTCTTCGCGGTCGGCTTCACGGCCATGACACCTTTTGTGGACGAGGCAGGCGCATTCTTCTCCTATGTCCGTAAGTCGTTGGGACTCCCGGCCGGTATCGGCATCGCCTTCGTCGCGATCGTCAGCTACGTGGCGCTGGAAGCCGGCGTGTACGGCCTTCTTGGGCCCGCAGGCACTGCTCGTGGTCGAACTGTTCGGCGGACCCGGCACTTCCCTGGTGGTTGTTCGCGGCGGTCGCCTTCGCCGTCGTGACATATCGTCGGATACCGCAACATCGAACTGTCGAGCAAGGTACTCGGGGTGCTTCTGACCGCCGAGATCGCGATCGTCGTGATACTCGATATCGTCATCATCGCCCGGGGTGGCGATCACGGGTTGTCGACCGGAATCGTGAATCCGCAGCGCCATCGTCTCCGGATCACTGGGCATCGGACTGCTTTTCGCGATCATCAGCTATGTCGGCTTCGAGGCGACCGCGATCTTCCGCGACGAAGCCCGCACGCCGGAACGCACCATCCCGCGCGCCACCTATGTCGCGCTGATCCTGATCGGCGTGTTCTATGCGGTCACCAGCTGGGCGTTGATCTCCGGCTGGGGTGATGACGCGGCGGTGCAGCACGCCACGGATTCGGGCGGCACCTTCCTCGGGGACACCGCGTCGCGCTATATCGGCATCATTGGCGCCGACATCATCACCGTGCTGTATTTCACCAGCCTGTTCGCCTGCATCCTGGCGTTCCACAACGTCGCATCGCGCTACCTGTTCGCGCTGTCGCAGCGCGACGTGCTGCCCGCAGTCGTTGAGCCGGCCGCACGCCAAACACGGTTCACCGCATCGGGCGTCACTGTGGATATCCGGGCGTCGTCGCGGTCAGCGTGGTTCTCGCCGTGGTGTTCAAGCTCGACCCGGCCGCACAGTTCTACACCTGGTTTGCCGGGCCACCACCGTCGGGGTGATCATTCTGCTGATCGCGACCAGCGTGGCGGTACTCGTGTTCTTCGGCAAGGACCTGCGCGGGCAGTCGCAGTGGCGGGTCCGCATCGCCCCGGCGCTCGGGCTGGTCGGCCTGCTCGGCTCGCTGGTCGCTCATCCTCACCAATCTCAAGTACTCTCGTCGGCGGCTCCAGCATCCTGGCCTGGGTCATCGTCGGACTGCTCGTCGCGGCGTTCGCCGCGGGAGCTGTCGTCGGGACGAGGGTGCCGCGGACAACACCGTCGTCACATCAACCTCATGACGAACACCGTCGACGCGCCGCACTCCAGCGCACCACTTCGGCCAGGGAACGCGAACTGCTTCCATGCCATCGGCGACGGCTCGCTCACCGAGATCGAGGTGGCATGGAGTGACCCGTTCGGCCATGCCCAAGGCAAACGGATCCCGCGCGTCACAGTTCCTGAACCGGGCACTTGGCAGCGGATTCGCCTTCTGCGAAGCGTCTTTGGGCTGGAACACCGAAGGCACGGTCGTTCGACTCGCTCAACATCACGAACTGGGTTGGCGGGTACCCGGATGTGTTCGCCGTACCCGACCTCGCGACGTATCGACCACTGCCCTGGCGTCCGCGGGTGGGTCACGTGATCTCCGATATCGTTGCCCACGACCGCAGTCCGTCGCTGCTTGACCCTCGTGCGGTGCTCAGAAAGGTGCTGGCACGGCTCGCATCGCTCGGCTACGCCGCGAAGATCGGCGTGGAGTTCGAGCTCTATCTGCTCAACTCCGACGGATCACCGTTCCAGGACGACATCCACGCCTACTCGCTGGAGAACGCCAACGCGCTGGATCCGCTGCTCACCGATCTCTACGAGACCCTGAGCGCCTTCACGCGTCTCGAAGGCATTCAAACCGAGTACGGCCCCGGCCAGATCGAGACAAACCTGGTCTACACCGATGCGCTGGAAGCCGCGGACGATGCGCGTTCGGCTCAAGTACGCCGCCAAGGAGGTGGCCCGAAAGCACGGCAAGATCGCCAGTTTCATGCCCAAACCGTTCACCGAACACTCCGGCAGCAGCCAGCATCTGCACATCTCGCTGTGGCGCGACGGCGCAACCGGCCTTCGCACCGGACGACGGTGCCGAGAACCCCCTTGCCCTGCATGCGATCGCGGGTCTACTCGAGCATCTGCCGTCGATCACGTTGTTCGGGGCGCATTCGGTCAACGCCTACCGGCGCTTCGTCCCCGACTCGTTTGCACCGGCGACCGTGACGTGGAGCCGCGACAACCGCAGCGCTGCGGTGCGTTCGCTGGTCGAAGCCGACCCGTCGGCCACCCGCATCGAACTGCGCAGCGGCGCATCGGACGCCAACCCGTACTGGTTGATCGCCTCGGCGCTGGCGGCGGTGATCGCGGGGCTGGAAGCGAAGTCCACTCCCCCGCCCGCGGAGGACGGCAACCTGTACGTCAAGGGTGTCCCGCTGCCCGAATCACTAGGTGTGGCATTGGAACTGGCCACCCGCGACGACACCATCGCCGACATTCTCGGCGCCGATTCGGTGCAGGACTTCGCGGCGCTGGCCCGCAGCGAATGGGTGGAGTACTCGAACGAGGTCAGCGACTGGGAACGCAAGCGCTACCTGGCCCGCTCGTGACGGCGCGGCTTCGGGGTGTGGGCGCCGGTATACGGCAATCACGGCGCGCGCCTGCATCCACACGACGCACCCGACGCGAGCTACCGCCGGACCCGCGACCTACTGCTGCGCGCCGAGGCGGCGGGCTTCGACTCAACGCTGCTGGCAGAGCACGTCATCCACCCGAGCAACACCGAGGATGACGTTCTCGAAACGTGGTCCACGATTGCGGCGCTCGCCGAGGCGACGTCGCGCATCGAGCTGATCGGCGCGGTCAAGCCACTGTTGTTCAATCCGTTGGTCTTCGCGAAGATCGCCGCCAACATCGCCGACATCGCCGACGGCCGCTTGTCCGTCAACCTCGTCACCGGGTGGTTCCTGCCCGAATTGGAGGGCCTGGGTCTGGACCCTCTCGATCACGATGACAGGTATGCGTATTCCCGCGAGTGGTTGACGGCCGTCACCGAACTCTGGGCGGGCAAGCATGTCGCGATCGGCGACCGTGGCGGCCAGCCCGCGTTGATCCGGCCCGCGCCCGCCGACCCGCCGCCGCTGTACGTCGGCGGCGAATCCGAACCGGGCCGAGCGCTCGCCGCCGAACACGCGGATGTGTTCTTCATCAACGGCCGGCCACTGCTCGACACCATTGACGTCATCGAGGATCTGCGGGGTCGGCCGCGAGACGGTGCCGCACTGCGATTCGGCCTGTCCGCCTTCGTGATCGCGCGCGAGACGGAGGCCGAGGCACTAGCAGAGTTGGACTATCTGCATTCTCTCGACGACGCAGAGACCCGGCCTGAGATCTCGGGGGGCACCGACCCGAAGACCCAGATGTACAAAGTGCTTTCCGGCACCAAGCGCATCGGTTCCAACGGCGGCACGCTGGCCGGTCTGGTCGGCAGCTACGACCAGGTCGTCGAGCGCATCAACGTGTTCCACGAAGCCGGCGTCGAACTGTTCATGCTCCAGTTCCAACCCATCGAGTCCGAAGTGGACCGGTTCGCGGACAAGATCATTCCCCACTTCCGATAACCATGGAGCTGCTATGACCGTCACACGCGAACCCGTTGCACCGCGCGAGCCGTTCGCCACCGAGCCGCTGGGCGGGTCGGTCGACGAGCGCTTGACCCGGCTCACCGAAGTCGTGGCGTCTCTGCGCCGCGACGACCCGGCCGCCGAGCGCGACCGAGTGCTGCAGTACGACGGCGTCGAAGCCATCCGGCGGACAGGCGTGCTCGCACTGCGGGTTCCTGCCGAATTCGGCGGACCGGGCGGCAAGGTGCGCGATGTTCTGTCCGCCGTGATCCAGATCGGCCGCGGCAGTTCCAATGTCGCGCAGGCCCTGCGGGCACACTTCGGCTTCTCCGAGCGCCTACTGAGCAACCGCGCGATACCCGGTGAGCGCACGGAGTGGTTCCCGCGCGTGAACTCAGGCGTCGTCGTCGGCAACGCGATCACCGACGCCGCGGGCCGAGCGCCTTCGAGCGCCGACACCAAGGTGCTGCCCGACACTGCGGGCGTACTGCGGCTCAACGGTTACAAGTTCTACTCCACCGGAACGCTGTTCGCCGATGTCATCGCGGTATCGGCATTGGACGCCGAAGGTCGGGACGTGCAGGTGATCATCCCGGCGGATCGCGCCGGTGTCGAATTGTTCGACGACTGGGACGGATTCGGCCAGCGCACCACCGCGAGTGGCGGAACGCGGTTCGCCGAGGTCGAGGTCCGCCCCGAAGAGGTTGTCACCGTGTCCGAGGGCAACACGCTGGGTCACGGGACCGGGTTCCTGCAGCTCTACCTGGCGGCGGTGGCGGTCGGCATCGCCTACGCCGTGTTCGATGACGCGGTCGACTACGTCCGCACCAAGGCGCGTCCGGCAGCCCATTCGGTGGCTGACAGCGCGGCCACCGATCCCTTTGTCCTGCAAGCCGTCGGAGACATCTCGGCAACTGCGGCGTCAGCCGAAGCCATCGTCTTGACGGCGGCGGATGCCATCGACCGTCTTGTCGACGACGGCAGGCAGCACGACCAGGACGCGGTCGCCGACGTCGCCGTCACGGTCGCCAAGGCGCAGTTGGTGGCCGAACGGTTGACGATCTCTGCTGCGGAGCGGTTATTCGACACCGGAGGTGCATCGGCCACCGCCCGCGCGCTGAACCTGGACCGGCATTGGCGCAACGCCCGCACCGTCGCCACGCATAGTCCGTTGGCGTACAAGGCCTATGCGGCGGGCAACTACGCCGTCAACGGAGTCTTCCCCGCGGCGAACGGCTACTTCTGAGCTAGCCGCTGCCACCTCCACCGCCGCAGCCACCGCCACCACCGCTGTCGCTGCCGAAGCCGTGATGACCGCCATTACCGCGGCCAGGCCCCCACCGCTTGCCGAGCTTCCTGCTGCTCGTCGGCAGGACATGCGATTGATGCGCCGGACCCAGTAGATCCAGACCAGCGCGCCAGGCACGGCGAGCGCCAAAGCGACGATGCAGCCGAGGACAGTGTCGCTCATGAGCGGATACTAGGCGCGAAAGGCGCCGCGATACCGCGAATGGACGAGTGTGC
This sequence comes from uncultured Actinomycetota bacterium, assembly GCA_963720345.1. Lineage (GTDB taxonomy): Bacteria > Actinomycetota > Actinomycetes > Mycobacteriales > Mycobacteriaceae > Mycobacterium. Next base: position 15,121 of record CAVRFN010000049.1, on the reverse strand, counting down.
GGTTTGTGACGCCGCACCGGCGCGTCACGTACGAAACCGCACACTCAGGCGGTGGTCAGCGACTCGTCCTCGTCGGCTTCGTCGGCTGCGGGAATGTCGGTGCCGCCGGGCAGCTCGGGAACCCGCGTCGCACGCACGTACACGGTGTCGCCCTCCTTGAGTCCGAGCGCCTCGGCGTCGCCGCGGGTGATCTGCGCGGTAAAGGGTGTCTTATCTGCAGCTCCAGTCAGCTCGACCCGAACTTCGAAGCCCAGCATGACGATTCGATCGATGGTGGCCCGCAGCACGCCCGTGGTCTGAACAGAATCATCGGAGTTCGCGATGGCCATGTCGGGATTGCGGCCGACGCGGATATCGTGCGGCCGGACCAGGCTGCCGTTGAGGGACGAAACCGCGCCGAGAAACGACATCACGAACGCATTGGCGGGCTTGTCATAGACGTCGGTGGGTGAACCCACCTGCTCGATGCGGCCCTTGTTGAGCACCGCGATCCTGTCGGCGACGTCGAGAGCCTCCGCCTGATCGTGCGTCACGAGCACGGTGGTGACGTGCACTTCGTCGTGCAGCCGGCGAAGCCACGCCCGCAAGTCCTCGCGCACCTTGGCGTCCAGCGCGCCGAACGGCTCGTCCAGAAGCAACACCTGGGGGTCGACCGCGAGCGCTCGGGCAAGCGCCATGCGCTGACGCTGTCCGCCGGAGAGCTGGTTGGGATAGCGAGTTTGAAATCCCGCGAGCCCAACGACTTCGAGGAGGTTGTCGACCTTCTCCGTGATTTCGGCCTTCGACTTCTTGCGGATCTTCAACCCGAATGCGACGTTGTCGCGGACGGTCAGGTGCTTGAACGCCGCGTAGTGCTGGAATACGAAGCCGATGCCGCGTCGCTGTGGCGGCACACCGGTGACATCCTCGCCGTTGATGGTGATGGTCCCGGTGTCGGGTTGATCAAGGCCGGCGATCGCGCGCAGCAGCGTCGATTTGCCCGAACCGCTTGGTCCGAGCAACGCGGTCAAAGATCCCGACAGGCACGTCGAAGTCGACGTTGTCGAGCGCGGCGAAGTCGCCGTAGTGTTTGTTCGCATCCCGCACGGTGATCGCATTCGTCATGTCACGTCTCCTCGGTCGGCTACTTGCTGGTCTTCTGGCGGCGGGCGTCGAGGATCACCTGGGCGATCAGGACGATGACGGCCACCGCCATAAGCAATGTCGAGATGGCGTACGCGCCGTACTCCGCGCCGCGGTTGTGGCGGTCGGATACCAGCAGGGTCAGGGTCTGGGAGATGCCCGGCAGGTTCGACGACACCATGATCACCGCACCGTATTCCCCGAGCGTGCGCGCGACGGTCAACACGACGCCGTACATCAGGCCCCACTTGATCGACGGCAGGGTGATCCGCCAGAACGTCTGCCAGCCACTGGATCCCAGAGTGGAGGCGGCCTCCTCCTGATCGGTGCCCAGTTCGTGCAGCACCGGTTCGACCTCACGGATGACGATAGGGGATCGTCACGAAGATGCTGGCGAGCACGATCCCGGGGAAACCGAAGATGATCTTCAGCCCGAAGTCGTTCTCGACGAATCCGAACACGCCGGCCGAACCCCACAGCAGGATCAGCGCCACGCCGACGACCACCGGCGACACCGCGAACGGCAGGTCGATGACGGCCTGCAGCATGCTCTTGCCGCGGAACTTGTTGCGCGCCAACACCAGCGCGGTCGGCACCCCGAACACGACGTTGAGCGGCACCACGATCGCGACCACCAGCAGCGACAGCTGCAGAGCCGAAAGCGCCGCAGGAGTGGTTATCGATTCGAAGAAGGCACCGACTCCCGGCTCGAACGTCCGCCACAGGATCAGCCCGACCGGCACGACGAGCAGGACGACGATATAGCCGAGCGCCAGGAATCGGAGCAGGTAGCGCATCGCAGGCGACAGGGTCATGCGGCCAGTTCCTCACGCTTGGCCGCGCGCGAACCGATGGTGCGCAGGATGAAGAGGATGACGAACGAGATCACCAGCAGCACAATGGAGACCGCCGCGGCCCCGGTGCGGTCGTCGAACTCGATCAGCTGGCGAATGTACTGCGACGAGACCTCCGTCTCGCCCGGCACCGCGCCGCCGATCAAGACGACGGAGCCGTACTCACCGATCGCGCGGGAGAAGGCCAGTCCCGCGCCCGACAGCAGCGACGGCAACAGCGCCGGCAGGATCACCAGCCTGAAAATGGTGAAGTTGTCCGCGCCCAGCGACGCCGCGGCCTCCTCCACCTCCCGGTCCAGTTCCAGCAGCACCGGTTGCACCGAGCGGACGACGAACGGCAACGTGACGAACGCCAGCGCGACGCCGATGCCCCAGATGGTCTGCTGAAGGGAGAGGCCGACCGGACTGTTGGGGCCGTACAGCGCCAACATCACGAGGCTGGCCACGATGGTCGGCAGCGCGAACGGCAGGTCGATGATCGCGTCGACGTAGCGCTTACCCGGGAAGTTGTCTCGCGTCAGCACCCAGGCGACCATCAAACCGAAGACCGAGTTGACCACCGCCACGATCACCGAGACCGTCAGCGTGACACGGAACGACTCGATGGCACCGTTGGAGGTGATGGCCTGCCAGAATGCCGACCACCCGCCGCCCGCGGACTGCCACACGATCGCTGCGAGAGGCAGCAGCACGATGACCGACAGCCACGTCGTGGCGACACCGACCCGCAGCCTGGTGCTGCCGTAACGGCTCTTGAAGAAGCCGCGAGGCGGCCCGGCTCCACCGTTTCCAGTGGACTTCGGCCGGGTCGCCTCGTCGTCAAGGGCAGCTGTCATCCAGTCGCTTCCTTGTAGATCTTCGTGATCGAGCCATTGTCCTTGTCGAACAACGCGGGGTCGACCTCGCTCCACCCGCCGAGATCAGCGATCGTCCACAGCTTCTCCGGCGTCGGGAAGTCGGTGGAGAATTCTTCGGCGACCGCGGGGTCGACCGGCCGGAAACCGGCCTGCGCCCAGATCTTCTGACCCTCCGGCGTGTAGAGGAAGTTCTTCAGCGCGTTGGCCTGCTCCAGATGGGCGCTCGACGTGACGACCGCGACCGGGTTCTCGATCTTGAACGTCTGCGGCGGGTTGACGTGCTCGACGGGCTTGCCCTGCCGCTCGATGTTGATCGCCTCGTTCTCGTAGCTCAGCAGCACGTCGCCGGTGCCCTGAAGGAACAGGTCGGTGGCTTCCCGGCCGGAACCCGGCCGCGTCTTGATGTGCTCGCTCACCAGCTTGTTGACGAAGTCCAGACCGGCTTGCGCATCCTGGCCGCCATTGCTCTTCGCGGCATAGGGCGCCAACAGGTTCCACTTGGCCGAACCCGAGCTGAGCGGGCTCGGGCTGACGACCTCGAGTCCGGGCTGCAACAGGTCATCCCAGTCCTTGATGTTCTTCGGGTTGCCCTCGCGCACGACCAGCGAAACCACGGAGCCGAACGGGATGCCCTTGCGTCGCGTCGGCATTCCAGTCCTTGGCCACCTTGTCGGCCTTGACCAGACGGGTGATGTCGGGCTCGACCGAGAAGTTGACGAGGTCGGCAGGCTTACCGTCGACCACCGCGCGCGACTGGTCACCCGAGGCGCCGTAGGACGTGGTGACGGCGATGCCCTTGCCCTCTTCGCTGGCCGTGAACGCGGGGATGATCTTGCTCCAGCCCGGTTCCGGAACGGCGTAGGCGACAACGGTCAGCGTTGTCGATGCATCCGATTGGCCGCTGTCACCGGCGACGTCGCTGGACCCTCCGCCGCAGGCGGCGAGCAGCGTCGCGGCCGCCGCCAGTGCGGCGGCGGTGCGCCACGACTTGTGGATGTTGAGCATTGGTGACCTTTCCTTGCAGGGATTACGAGGTGGATCCCGTGACGACGGCAAGGTGATGGATCAGTATCCCGGCATTGATTCAGCCGCTACCGACACCAGACCGCAGACGGGTGTGGAGTCAGCGACAACAACAGACATCAGCGACGGCAGTGAAACCCACGGCAATGAGGGCCAGGATATGACCACTCTTGTTGCCGGACGCCGTACGCATGGCGCGAAGAATAACAGAGTCTTCCCAGGTATTCCGTTCTGGCTTAGCCGACTTGCCGCGTAAGCAGCCACATCACGATCACCAGCACGACGAGGATGACCAGCACCAAGGTCACCCTCGACCGCGGCATGCCGCTCATCGGCGGTCCACGTCCTGGTCGTTGTGCCGAACCCGGCGCAATACCCGTATCCCGTTACCCAGTGCCCCGTCGAGCACCACGGCGACGCCGTAAGCCAGCGCCAGCACGACCGGCATCACCACGGCGGTCTGGGCGACGAAGGGCAGTCCGGAGAGCCACAGCTCGACACCGTCCCACCAACTGAGAAAGCCGCCCATCCAGCCAGACTATTCGATGCGAAAATGTCCGCGTGCCGGCCGACATCGAGAGCAGCGCCAGCTCAGACCGGGGCCCCGCCCGCCGGGCAGGGACACCACCTGCATCGTCGCCGGTGGCGGACCCGCGGGGATCATGCTCGGACTGCTGCTGGCCCGCGGAGGCGTGGACGTCACGGTCATGGAGAAGCACGCGGACTTCCTGCGCGACTTCCGCGGCGACACCGTGCACGCCAGCACCCTGCGCCTGCTCGACGAACTGGGACTGGCATCCGAGTTCGCGCGAATGCCGCACCGCGAGATCGACACTCTGACGATGAGCGTGCAGGGCACCGAGGTGAACATCGACCTGAGCCGAATCCCCGGCCCGCACAAGCACATTGCGCTGGTGCCGCAATGGGACTTCCTCGAGTTGCTGGCCGCCGCCGCCGAGAAGGAGCCGACGTTCCGTCTGCTGCGCAGCACCGAGGTGCTCGGACCGGTAATGGGCGCAGGCACGCGGAAAGACAAGGTGATCGGGGTCCGCTACCGCGGCGCCGACGGCGAGATACGGGAGATGCATGCGGCGCTGACGGTCGCGTGCGACGGCCGCTCGTCGACGCTGCGCACCGCGATGGGCCTGCGGCCGAGAAGCTTCGGGGCGCCGATGGACGTGTGGTGGTTCCGGCTCCCGCGCAATGCCGACGATCCGCACGGCCTGGCCGGCGTCCTGGGCACCGGCGCGGCGCAGATCGTCATCGACCGCGGCGACTACTACCAGTGCGCCTACGTGATCCCGAAGGGCCGCGACGCCGAACTGCGCGCGCAGGGCATCGAAGCACTGCACCGCGGTGTGGTGGCCCTCGTGCCCTGGCTGGCCGACCACATCACCGCGTTGACGTCGTTCGACGACGTCAAGCTGCTCGACGTGCAGCTGAACCGGCTGCGGCGCTGGTACTGCGACGGCCTGTTGCTGATCGGCGACGCCGCCCATGCGATGTCCCCGGTCGGCGGGGTGGGGATCAACCTCGCGGTCGCCGACGCCGTCGCGGCGGCGCGAACGCTCGCGGGCCCGCTGCGCGCGGGCAACGTCTCCACCAGGCACTTGGCCCGCATCCAGGCCCGGCGCTGGCTGCCTGCGGCGCTGATCCAGGCGGTGCAGCGCGTGGTGCACACGCCGGGTCATCGCCGTCGGCCGAGTGGCGTCGACCGGGCCAGGCCAGACCGCCGCTACTGGTGCGGATCGCCGCCCGGTTCCGCCCGTTGCGCACCGCGGCGGGATACGGGATCGCGATCGGGCCGCTGCCCGAACACGTGCCGAAGTTCGCCCGGCGCTGACCGGCCAGCCGCGGGACACGCACCTGATTAGTGGACGCCAGGCAGGTCGGCAGTCGATGATGTCGCGAATGGTTCTGCAAGCACAACGAGGCCTCCCGCGGGCCAACCAAGGACATTGATTACGACTCCCCGTTGACGGTGACGGCCCCGGTGCCGTACACCTCCGGCGGGTCCTTGCGGAACCCGTTCCCGCCGATCGCCGACTACGCGTTCCTGTCGGACTGCGAGAACCACCTGCCTGATCTCGTCGGCCGGTTCGGTCGAGTGGATGTGCATCCCGCGCCCCGACTCCCCCAGCGTGTTCGGCGCAATCCTGGACCGCCGCGCGGGGCATTTCCGCCTGGCGCCGTACGGGGTGACGGTGCCCGCCGCGCGCCGCTACCTGCCGGGCAGCCTGATCCTGGAAACCACCTGGCAGACCCCCACCGGCTGGATGATCGTGCGCGACGCGCTGGTGATGGGTCCCTGGCATGACCTCGAGACCCGGTCGCGCACGCATCGGCGCACCCCGATGGACTGGGACGCCGAGCACATCCTGCTGCGCACGGTGCGATGTGTGAGCGGCACCGTCGAGTTGGTGATGAACTGCGAGCCGGCGTTCGACTACCACCGCACCCAGGCAACGTGGGAGTACTCCGCGCAGGCATACGGCGAGGCGATCGCGCGGGCCAGTCGCGATCCCGACGCCCATCCCGACGGTGCGCGCTGACCACCAACCTTCGGCTGGGCCTGGAGGGCCACGAGGCGCGCGCACGCACCCGGATGAAGGAGGGCGACAACGCCTTCGTCGCGTTGAGTTGGTCCAAGCATCCGGCGCCGCAGACGTACGAAGAGGCCGCCGACAAGATGTGGGCAGACCAGCGAGTGCTGGCGGCAGTGGATCAACATCGGCGACTTCCCGGACCATCCGTGGCGGGCCTACCTGCAGCGCAGCGCGCTGACACTCAAGGGCCTGACGTATTCGCCGACCGGCGCCCTGCTGGCCGCGCCCACCACGTCGCTGCCGGAAACCCCTCAGGGCGAACGCAACTGGGACTACCGCTACGCGTGGGTGCGCGACTCGACGTTCGCGTTGTGGGGTCTGTACACGTTGGGGCTGGACCGCGAGGCCGACGACTTCTTCGCGTTCATCGCCGACGTCTCCGGCGCCAACAACGGTGAGCGCCATCCGCTTCAGGTGATGTATGCCGTCGGCGGCGAACGCAGCCTCGTCGAGGAGGAACTCCACCACCTGTCCGGTTACGACAACGCCCGCCCCGTGCGGATCGGCAACGGCGCCTACAACCAGATGCAGCACGACATCTGGGGCACCATGCTGGATTCGGTGTACCTGCATGCCAAGTCACGCGAACAGATCTCCGACACGCTGTGGCCGGTGCTCAAGCAGCAGGTCGAGGAAGCGATCAAGCACTGGAAGGAACCCGACCGCGGGATCTGGGAGGTGCGCGGCGAGCCGCAGCACTTCACCTCCAGCAAGATCATGTGCTGGGTCGCTCTGGACCGGGGCTCCAAACTCGCCGAGTTGCAGGGTGAGAAGTCCTACGCGCAGCAGTGGCGCGCCATCGCCGAGGAGATCAAGGCCGACATCCTCAACAAGGGGGTGGACTCCCGCGGTGTGCTGACCCAGCGCTACGGCGACGATGCGCTCGACGCCTCGCTGCTATTGGCGGTGCTGACCCGGTTCCTGCCCGCCGACGACCCGCGGGTGCGCGCGACGGTGCTGGCGATCGCCGACGAACTGACCGAGGACGGGTTGGTGCTGCGGTACCGCGTCGAGGAGACCGACGACGGATTGTCCGGCGAGGAAGGCACTTTCACGATCTGCTCGTTCTGGCTGGTGTCCGCGCTGGTCGAGATCGGCGAGATCCACCGCGCCAAGCACCTGTGCGAAAGGCTGTTGTCGTTCGCCAGCCCGCTGCATCTCTACGCCGAGGAGATCGAGCCAAGGACCGGACGGCATCTCGGCAACTTCCCGCAGGCATTCACCCACCTGGCGTTGATCAACGCCGTCGTGCACGTGATCCGCGCCGAGGAGGAAGCCGACAGCTCAGGGGTTTTCGTGCCGGCCAACGCGCCGTCGTGAACCGTTGAATCACAGTGCGCCGATCTGTTGGCAGACGGCTACGCACCGACCACCATCGACACCATGAGTTATAGCGGCCGTCGAGCCAACGACACTTCGCGCAAGGTGATCGATACGGCGATCGGTGTCCTGGTCGGCCTGCGCGGCTGCTCGCCGGCCGAGGCGTTCACCGAACTGGTCGCGGTGACGCGCCAGACGGGTATCGGCATCGGCAGCATCGCAAGCGGTTTGGTCGCAGTCGCGAGCGGGACGTCGTCGGCGGACAACGTCGACGCGTTCAACATATGGGCCGAATTGATTAGGCAGCGAACGGGCGACGACCGTGGCCGCCACCCGCTGACGCTACTGGCCCTCAATCACTGACGGCGGCGTTGTCCCGGCGGGATGAACGAGACATTTCGACCGCGCAGATTCTAATCGGGAGGCGGGCCATCCGTCCGAGCGTGAACGGTCGGCCGCCGCGATCGGCGCCGGCTTGGCCGTTTGCCGCATTGAGCAATACGGGGATACTGACCCTGACGCTGGTTGAGCCCGCCGGCTGAACAGACGTGACGCAGAACCGCCCTCACGCCGAAGCCGATATGGGGACCCGTGGATCGATCGCCAGTCCAACCGTCACGACCTCTTCGGATCGTCGTCATCGGGGGAGGTTTCAGCGGCGCCATGAGCGCGGTGAACGTCGCGCGGCTGAGCGAGCAACCGCTGCACATCACCGTCATCAATGACGAACCTTCGGTCGGGCGCGGAGTCGCCTACCGATCGAGACGACCGGAGTATCTGCTCAACGTCGCGGCACGGAACATGTCCGCGTTCCCCCACGAGCCCGATCATTTCCTGCAGTGGCTGCGAACGCGATCTGAATTCGAATCGGCTACCGAGATCGAACTGCGCGAGCGCTTCGTGCCGCGCCAGATCTACGGCGACTACCTGCGCTCCATCGTCCAGCACCATTTGCAGAGCCCCGGCGAGGTGACACCCGCGTCGTCAGAGTTCGTCATCGGTCAGGCGGTCGACGTGGAACCGCAAGAGGCGGGTTGCCTCGTGCACCTGGCGGACGGTTCGACGCGTGGAGGCCGATCGCGTGGTGCTGGCGACCGGCAATGAGCCCCCGGCACCACTGCCCGGTGCCGATGACCTCTCGGACCATCCGGCCTGGGTCGGCAATCCGTGGCGGTCATGGGAAGACCGTCTGCCACCCCACGACGGGAGTGTCATCCTTCTCGGAACGGGGCTTACGGCGGTCGATGCCATCCTCACTCTGCGCGCCAAGGGATGGCTCGGCAGCATTCACGCGGTCTCCCGCCACGGTTGGTTTCCGCACTCGCATTTCCGCGGCATCAGGTATCCGGACTTTCCGCCGCCAGGCATCGACATCGCGGCGCTGGGACTCGACGAGCTGCTGGTGCTCATCGAGGAACACTGCGCAATCCTGCACGGGCTCAACGCCAATCCCGCGATCATCGTCGACAAGTTGCGTCCCTATACACAACGTATTTGGAGTGGGTTCAGTCAACAGGAACGCCTCAGGTTCGCAAAGAATTACGCAGCCCGGTGGAATGTCTTCCGCCATCGGATCGCTCCGGACATCTATTCACAGATCACCAGCTCACAGCTGACCGGGCAGTTACAGGTCCATGCTGGCTCCATCGAGAAGTTGAGGGCGTCCGCGGACCGGATCGTCGTCGAACTCGCAGACGGTCCATCGCTGGAAGGTGACCTGGTGCTCAATGCCACCGGCCCGTCCACGAAATTCACTGCGACCCAATCGGTACTGCTGCAGAACCTGCTTCGGCGCGGTGCAATAGCCCCCGACGCCACCGATATGGGAATCCATGTGGATTTCGACCACACCGTGTTGACCGGCACCGGTGACCGATCGAAGTGGCTGCTCGCACTGGGCCCGATGCTGCGCGGCACCTATTGGGAGACGATCGCCGTACCGGAATTGCGTGTGCAGGCAAGGCGCGTCGCGGAGACGTTGCTCGGCAGTGCGCACACTGAAGAGCAGGAAGGTCAACTTCAGCTGGAATACATGATCTGACAGGCGTCGTCGGTCATTCTGAGCCGGTCAGACCAAGCTCCTCGGCGGTCGCGTAAGCATCGTCGATCAAGACGACCTCGCGACCGTGGCGATCGAGGATCGACGTTGCGACTGACGCGCGATACCCGCTCGCACAGTGCACCCAAATCTCGGTCGCCGGCAGCTCGTCCAGACGGTCGGCGAGTTCGTGCACCACGATATTGAGGGCACCCGACACATGGCCCTGCTCGAACTCATCGGGTCGGCGCACATCCAGGACGGTGACGTCGTCGCGCTCGATTTCGGCTGCCAGCGCGGCGAAGTCCGCCACCCGATAGGTACGCAATGGCGTCTCTCTCGCGAGCGTCCCGATCGCCCCACTCGCGCCACCGCGCACATCGTCTATGCCGATGCGCACGAGTTCCCTTCTGGCAGTGGCGATCTGTTCTGAATCTTCACCGATGAGCGTCAATGGCGCGCCCCATGCATAGAGCCATCCCAGATACGTCACGAAGGAGTCCGACAGCTCGAATCCGTACGAGCCGCCTAGATGACCCGCGGCGAATGCCGTGCGCTTGCGCAAATCGACGACCCACTCGCCGTCCTCGATGCGCCGCCTCAACTCGGCGGGGTCGACCCGTGCGGGCGCCGACAGATCGACCGCAGCGGGGCCGCTGCGGTTGATCACCCCCATGTGTTCGTAATAGGCGGGGTATGCCGAGAGGTTGTCCAGCAGCTTGTCGACGAATCTCGTCTCGTCTTGGGTGAGCGCCGGGTTGGTATCGCGTTGCTCTCCGACGGTGGACGAATCGCGGCCCGTCGCGGAGGCCGCGCAGAAACTGCCGAATCCGTGGGTCGGATACACCGCGGTGTCGGCGGGGAGTTCGGCGGCTAGCCGCCTGACGGAGTGATACTGCGCGGCGGTGAGTTCGCGGGTGCTTTCATCCCCGAGAAGGTCTGTGCGCCCGGTGCTCTCGTAGAGCATCGAACCGCCGGTGAACACGCCGACCGGCCTCCCCGACGCGTCTTCGAGCACGTAGCTGATGTGTTCGCGGGTGTGCCCGGGTGTGTGGATGGCGCGCAGTGTGAAGGTGCCGCCGTCGATGACCTCGCCGTCGGTGATCCGGCGGGCGGGGTAACCGATGTCGTCTCCGGCCGGGACGACATATTCGGCTCCTGTTGTGCGGGACAGCTCGAGGCCGCCGGTCACATAATCGTTGTGCAGGTGGGTTTCGAGTACGTGCGTGATACGAGCCCCGAGACCACCAACGCGTTCGGTGACCCGGTCGATGTCGCGTTGCGGATCGATGACAACCGAGGTTTGGCCGTCGGACACCACATAGCTGCGGTCGCCCAGGCTCGAGGTCTCGATGATCTCTACGCGCACGTCGCGCTTTCCGCTTGGCACGCCGCTCACCGGATTGAATCTAGCGGCGCTGCCCGCACCTCCCCGCGGTCGCGGCGGCCTGCCGGGGCGATGTCCTGCGCATCATGATTGAACTCAGGACGATCCAATGTGTTCCGCGGTGTCGACGACTGCTTCTCGGCGGCGTCGGCGATCATGTCGTTCACGATCGTGGCGGCCTCGTCACCCGGGGAGTAGCTGCATGCCCACACCTCGACCGTGATTTCCGAGCGCGCAGGCATGCCCATCCGGCGTCTTGGCGCGTCGTCACCTGGGCGATCAGCGTGTCTTTCGCGGTGACCTCGGCGAGCTCCCCGTCGTGATACCCCTCCATAACAGAGAACGAGCCATTAGGTTGCCTCCGAGAGGCTGACTCATTGCGGAAGCAAATTGTTTTACTTAACTCTGCGAATAATTGATGGCTTCACGAGCAGCGTCTTCGCTCGAGAAGCGATGTGTTGACGATTGTTTCAGGCAAATTGCAGAAAGTGACGATTCAGCCCTCGTTGCTGAGCTACGGTCTCATTAGTCCGTTGAAGGTTTAGCTAGAAGCTCTGGCAACGGGCCGCTGCTGGGCACGGGGGATTTCATGTTTCTGGGACACACCCATTTTGCGCGTCGTTTTGACCCCGTTATGCCCGGCGTCCACATCACCACACACCACATCGCATCTCGGGGGGATTCATCATGGGTAACGCAAATTACATCGGCCGCGTCGGGGCGTTAGCGGTCGCGCTGGGCATCGGAGTCGGGCTGGTCTCGACGCCCGGTTTGGTATCGGCCAAGCCGAAGCCGTCCGACGATACGAACCAGACGACCGATTCTGAGGCGGCGAAGGCGCCGAGCGCGGCGAAGGCGCCGAAACCCCCGAAGGATGTGATGGTCTCAAAGAACGGTGTCGTCAAGAAGGACGGCGGCGGCACCGCGTTCGCCTCCACCCCGATGGGCAGCACCCACACCAAGGCTAGGGCCAACGGCGCGAATTCCAGCGCAATCGTAGAAAGCGGAGACAACAGCAGCGCCACCGCCAACGGCACCGGTGCCACGGCGACTACAGGCGGCGGCACCAAGAACAACGCCAAGGCCAACGCGGATGGCGCCACCGCTGCTGCCGGCTCGGGTGGCGTCAATAACAACAACAACACCGCCCGGGCGTCCGGCGAAAACAGCGAGGCCTACGCCGGCAGCGGCGGCGACGGCAACAACAACAACAGGGCCACCGTCGACGGCGACAACAGCACCGCCTACGCGGGCGCCAACGGCAACGACAACAACAACAACACCGCCACCGTCACCGGCGACACCACGTCCGGCGTCCCCGGCGACAACAGCGTGGCCGGCGCAGGTTCCTTCGGCGACAACAACAACAACAACCGCGCCAGCGCTGTCGGCCAGAATGCTCAGGCGTATGCCGGCGGTGGCACCGCCCCCGACGTCCCCAACGGCGGACCCGGCAACAACAGCGACGGCAACGTCGCCACGGCCACCAACACCGGAAGCAGCGACAGCGCAACCCAGGCGTATGCCGGCGTTGTTGGCGAAACGCCCGGCGTTGATGGAGATAACAACGACAACAACACCGCGACCGCGACGAACAGCGGCACGGGCAGCATCACCGTGGTCGAGGCCGGGTCCCAGGGCACCAACAACAGTGGCAACAGCGCCTCCGCGAACAACACCGCTGACGGCGCCACTACCCAGGTCATTACGGGGTCAATCGGCAACGACAACACCGACAACACCGGCACCGCCACGAACAGCGGCAACGACGCCATCAGTCAGATCCTCGCCGGAGTCGCCGGCGACAACAACACCGGCAACAGCGCCAGTGGAACAAACAGTGGCGTGAGCGCCGACACGAGGGCCTTCGCCGGATACAACGGCGACAACAACACGGACAACACCGCGACTGCGACAAACAGCGGCGTGGACGCCACCACGAGGGCCGAGGCCGGATCCAACGGCAGCGACCTCACCAACAACACCGCCACCGCCACAAACAACGTCGACGGCGCCACCACCAACGCCTCGGCACAGGACCCAGCCGGGTGCACGGCCACGGCGGCTAACGGGATGCCGGGCAGCTGCCCGTAGCCGCGAACAACCGCCGAAACCCCGGCGGCCGCGTGTTGCCACTAGGGGACACGTCGGCCGTCGGGGCTCGGGGACGGGTGGGACTCAGTCCCAGAGAGCAGGTCAACCGCGCTATTTGACCGACTCTGCGCGAATACGTGAGCCGCCTGCAAATTCCAAGCAGTAAAGCCGCTACGAGGTGGCGACCTTCTCCAGCATCAGGGTCGCCACCGCCGCGGCCTCCTGTGGACCGCCAAGGCTGTTGACGTCGGAGACCTCTACGTCCACAACACAATCCGCCGCCAACCCGAGCGCGCGTTGGGTCATCGAGCCGGCGTCCTGCATGACCATCGCCGACACCATGCGGCCGTCGACGGTCACGTCGGTGATCCTGCTCGTCCGTTGCGCGCCGTGATCGGGTTGATTCAACACCAGCGTCTGCCCGTTGCAGCGGTGCCACTTGTCGGCCGATGCGGCGAAGAACGCTTGTGCGGCAGCCTCCGAGGAGAACTGCACGACGCCGAAGAAGCCCGACACCGGTGGCCCATCGAAGGATCCGCCTGCCCACGACTGACTCGCCACCGATTGCACCGGACCAGCCTCGTAGACCACCCGCTGCAGCCGGTAAGCCGGGCTGACGCAGTCAGCCGGTGTCGCGTCCGCTTCGCCGACGCTCGCCAGCAGCATGTCCGGGCCGCCCTGTACGCGTTGGCCCATCATGCCGTTCGGGCCCAGAAGGGCCAGCTCTTCCTGAGTGGGCAGAACCCGGTTCGAGCGCCCGTACCGGAGAAGGTTGGACAGCTTCGGCGATGCGCACAGTGGGCCGCGCGTCCTGGCTGGGCGCGGCACACGCCCCGAGCACGACACACGCGCTCAACGCAGCCACTGTGAGAGCCGTTGAGCGCATCTGGACCTACTTCTTCGACTTGTCGGCCGGCGTATCGGTGGACAGCGCCGCGACGAATGCCTCCTGCGGCACCTCAACCCGGCCTATTGTCTTCATTCGCTTCTTGCCCTCTTTTTGTTTCTCGAGCAGCTTGCGCTTGCGCGTGATGTCACCGCCGTAGCACTTCGATAGCACGTCTTTGCGTATCGCGCGGATGTTTTCGCGAGCAATGATCTTCGAACCGATCGCGGCCTGCACCGGAACTTCGAACTGCTGACGAGGAATCAGCTCCCTGAGTTTGGTCGTCATCTTGTTGCCATAGGCGAACGCCGAGTCTTTGTGCACGATCGCACTGAAGGCGTCAACGGCCTCGCCCTGCAACAGAATGTCGACCTTGACCAGATCTGCTTCCTGCTCGCCAGCCTCCTCGTAGTCGAGGCTGGCGTAACCGCGGGTGCGTGACTTCAGCATGTCGAAGAAGTCAAAGATGATCTCCCCCAACGGCATTGTGTAGCGCAGCTCGACCCGCTCCGGCGACAGGTAGTCCATGCCGCCGAGTTCGCCCCGCCGCGACTGGCACAGCTCCATGATGGTTCCGATGAACTCGCTTGGCGCGATGATGGTGGTCTTGACCACCGGTTCGAATACCGTGCGGATCTTGCCTTCCGGCCAATCCGACGGGTTGGTGACGACCTTTTCGGTGCCGTCCTCGTGCACAAGGCGGTACACGACGTTGGGCGAGGTCGAAATGAGGTCGAGGTTGAATTCGCGCTCGAGCCGCTCGCGGGTGATCTCCATGTGCAGCAGCCCGAGGAAGCCGCAGCGGAACCCGAATCCCAGCGCCACCGACGTCTCCGGCTCCCACGACAGCGCGGCGTCGTTGAGCTGCAGCCGCTCCAGCGCGTCGCGAAGGTCCGGATAGTCCGATCCGTCAACGGGATACAGCCCGGAGTAG
>CAVRFN010000048.1:0-337324 GCA_963720345.1 uncultured Actinomycetota bacterium | reverse complement strand
CCATTTTGCTTATTCATGGCTGCTGACTCGATGCCTGACTGGGTAGCCTTCGGCACCTGCACCGTGCTGTCATCGTGTTCTCATGTAGATGTCGTACCCAAATATTCGCCGACCATGTGTGTGCGGAGTTGTCGCGCGCCTTGGAGGTCAAGCGTGTGGATGCCTACGGGCATCGAAGGCGGTGGTGTCGCATTGCAACTCGTGATCCGCCATCCCTCGCTCGTGAGCAAGCTGGTTCGACCGTCGCCACCCTCCCAGGGATGGGGCCGGTACCCAACGGTGTTCGAATCCATTGGGACGATGCTCAAGGATTTCGCGGGACAGCTGTCGAAATGGCCTTCAAGGAGCACACTCCGGATGGCAAGGCTGATGATGCCTACCTCGAGAAGATGAAGGCCTTGAACGTCAACGACCAGAACATGAGCGACGAGGAGATGCGGTCCACGGCCAAGACCTATGTCTGGTGATCGTCGGTGACGCGGACGGCGTGACACTCGAAGACGGCTGGCCATGTTCAAGCTGCGCGGTGGAGGCGACCGAGGAGGCCGCGGCGTCGGGTCGTGCAGAAGGTCCCTGATGCGCGCCTGGTGGTGCTGCCTGCGATGTCGCACATCGGCCGTCGGGGAGATGCCGGTTTAGTCGAATCGATGATGCGTCACCGACAATCCCGGAGCTGTTCTAGGCGGCGACCAGCCGCTGGCGGTGGATCGTCATGCCGGTGTTGGCGGCTCTCGTGGAGCAGAGCGCAGCTGCGAGCGTGTCGTGGGCGGCGCAAGCCTGTCCTCGCGATCACCAGCCTGGCCTATGTCGTCGTCGGCTTGGCCGTGTCGTGCTGGTTGGTGCGAGTCAGGGGAAGGGCTGCGGCCGCCGGCATCGCGCTCATCGCGGTCGGTGTGGGCAGCTTCGTTCCACTGGCTCAGCCGTCGTGGGCGGGGCTCGTGCACGACTGGCCCATCGTGGTCGTAGCGGTGTGCGCCGTGGGTCTTCTGGCACATGCACTGCCCACGAGGCCGCGGGTGCGGACGTTCGATGCAATCTTGGTGATCGCTCTAATTACCTACACCGCAGGTCGTTCTGGTTCCCGTGCTTGCCTGCATGTGGAGCACCCATGGTGCTGCATGTTCTTATGTGCCGCTGCTGGATGTGCCTGGTGGATGGGGCGCCGAGACTAGCGAGGCGTGTAGCCTTACTCACGTTCGGCGCCTATCCAACCAGTGTTCAATAAATCCCAGGTCGCGGGTACGCACCCGGAAGCACGCTCCGCCGTGGATCGCCACGTGAGACCGGGACTGGGAACGGTAGGTGAGCTGCCACGATCGCCTCGCCGGTCGCGGCCAGCTCCCGGAGGAGCTCGGACGCGGCGGACTCCTCGATCCGTGTTCAAAGCCGTTGTGCCACTCCGGGTCCGAACCCCGCGCTGGATCTCGCCGGCGAACGTTAGAGCATCGCCGCCGGAGGCGAGGCGGGACGATGCTGTGCCCCGGCGTGTGACCGCCTGTTGCTCATCACGCCCGGTGTCATACTCCGTCTCGAACGTCCGTAGCCGGCCGCGTACTTATCGAGGAATCGCGAGGCCATCGACCGAAGCGCGTCCGGCACGGTGCCTGCATGTCGGTGTGGGTAAAATCGGGCGCCTCCCAGAACTCGGCCTCCCGAGTCGGCCATGTGGGACGTGCAGTGGGGCGCAGCCGTTCGTTCAGCCCCTCGGTGAGCAACCCGCCCACGTGGTCCATGCGCCGTAGGTGGGTGAGCACCACGTCCGTCACGGCTGCAGGGATCGATACCCGGCGGCCGCAATCGTCCTTGCCCGGCCTTGGGGGAGTCGGGGAACTCCGACGCCGAGCCTGCGTCGACGAGATGCCCCGGAGCGCCGCTGCGCACCACGACCACATTCAGCGGCCAGAGAGTATGTCCCTGCGGGAAGAACATCACGTCGTCCAGCCAGTTCCCGGTACGGGTGGATCGGCGTTGGTCGCCATCGTTCTGGCGGTGACGGGCAGCACCCATCACTGATCACGAGCACCTCGATGTCACCGACCTCGCACCGCGTAGCGCTGATGGAACCAGCTCGTCGAGTCCGGTGCTACCCAGTGAAACGCCGTCCACGCTCATTGTTTCTCCCCCCCCGTGAAATCACCCGTCATTTCCGGAGACCCCCGCCCGCGCCGGGATTCATCCATCCGCATCGAGCTCGAATGCAGTGGGGAGAGCTCAGCGGGGTGCTCTGAACAGCGAGCAGATGCCTCGGGTCGGGCAACGCACTCACCGATGCGGCAACGCCCATCGTTTTAGAGCTTTAAATAACAAGAAAAGGAATGCTGAGTGTCCATTCCACATCGATACGAGATCTTACCACAGGCTGAGCGATGGTGGAAGCAACCGGATCAATATGACTGGCTCAGCGCCTACCTGAAACCCGTGTCGTACTTACAGATGGTGACGCGCAACGTTCGGTTCACCGTGATATCGGGGGCGCACGCTGCGCCATCGTGAACGCTCGGAGTCCGTTCGGACCGGACATACCGCGGACTGTAATTTTACGCTCGCCGTCGCTGCTGCAGGGCTCTCGCTATCGCCGGTGGGTTCCTCCGGCGGCCCACACGCCGTCCTTCTCTATTTTTCGGCGACGGCAACGGTGGCAATTGCGGGAATGTGGTCCTTTTCAAATCCGTACTCGGGTTGGGGTGCGTGTGCAACCTTCGCCGTCATCGGTGGATCGCTGTGATTCCACACGATCGGGCCACTTGCTGACCACCTTTCCGCCGTGGCTGTCGCGCGCGGTCGGTGATCCTGGCGTACCGCCTCATCGCCACCCACTGGTGACGTCGCGCTGACAATTCGCAGCGTTGGTCACGGTCGCGTTGCTTATGCTTTGGCGCGCCGTTCGGCATCCAGGTCGTCGGGGACACGACGTTGCGAACCGACTTGCGGGGTTCTGAGCGCCATGACCTCACCTGGCTCTTCTTAATCGCCGCTCTTTCCACAGTTCCGTCTATGAACTCATGATGCTTCATCAGAGCCCCGCGGGTACTACCTGGTGATGGCGCATGATCGATCTCTATAATTCAAACAACTCAACGACACCCGAGGCCACGCCATAGGGGATCAGGCATCGGTCAGCGTGGCGCCGTTCAGCCGAGGGTAGGGAGAAGAGTTCGTGGTCGCAGACATCGATACCGTTCCGAATCCTGGACAAGACTCCCAGCGGCTACGCCAGGCAATCGACAAAATTCCGTTACCGGTGACAGCGAGTATTGGTACTCCGTGGGGCGCGCCACTTGAAGGACTCGGCCGGGGCCGGAAATTCAACTGATTGATGATTCCGCATCGCACGTCAGAATATGGCAACTGAGAATTGAGGCGGGAACCGGTGCTGGGCGGGAATCAGGTCTGCCACTATTCGGCGCTGGTCCCGCCACAAGGAGTTGAGCCCCGAGTCGGAAGCGTTGAACCCTAGGAGGTTGCGTTTTTTTAATTCTCATGCTCGGCCCGCGGAGCTACCGCGCGCGATCACGAGGGAGTCGACCTTGTCGAGGGCTCCGCCGCCCGTCCTACGTGTCCGTGCCGGAAGCGAGCCTAACGGGTTTGGCGATCGCGTCTCTGATTTTCTGTGTTCGTGTTCTTTCCGTTGGGGATCGTCCTCGGGCATGTGGTGCGCGGGCAGATCAAGGACTCGAGAGGGTGGAAGAGGCTGGCGACCGCCGCCCTGATCATCGGCTACCTCCAGGGCGCACGGTGTGGCGGTCGTCCTCGTTGCGCTCGGCGCCAAGTAGGTGCGAGCGTACTAGGCGCCGTTACCGGTGCTCGATCACAAATTCACGGATCACTTCGTCTGCAACCTCGGCGGGCAAGGCGTGCGTGGCGTCGGGCCACAGGTCAATCGCCAGTGGGGCACCACCGACCGGATTTTGCCGAATGCCCGCCTCTGCAATTGTGACGTGTTGCCCGCCAGGAAACTTGCACCGGAAGTTGCACTGAACCAGCAGGCCACTGCGGAGGAAGACCACTGGCGGCGTGCGCAGGGGCGCCGCGAAGGCAGCGAATCCGGCCACGAACAGCCCGGCGAGCATATCGACGGAAACTGCCCGGTTTGGGTGACCCGCAATCCACGTGCCCTCCAGCCGCACGGAACGTGGGCGCGACAACGAGAGCGCAAAGCCTCCGCCAGAAATTTCGCGGAGGTTCGAGCCACCGTGCTGGCCGGATCAACCAGTGCTACCTGTTGCCAACCGATGGGGCACCCTGGCAAAGCTCAACCACCATAGGAACGCCCGACCAGATGGACATCGCGCAGCTGCAGCTCTCCAACACCGCGTCAACAGCGCGCCGGGAACTGCGGGAGAACATCGATCTCGGTCCCCGGAGCCTGCCCGCGGCCGAGCACGTCCATGGCGTAAACGGTGAGCTCCGCGTGAAGCCGGCGACTCGGTCCCACCACATGGCCGAGGTCAGAAAAAACCCGTGTATCAGCATGATGGATGCTGCCTATCCAGTCCGTGCCGACACACCCGAACGGTGCCGAATCTTCGTTGGCACATCGTGTACTTGGAGCTGCGGCTTACGCTGTGAACTCGTCATACGCAGTCACAGAGCGCAGCGGCTGATTCCGCGTTCTTGAACCCGCCGTCAGCCAAGCTCAACAACTTCCGGCTCAACTTCTTGCTACAATCCATCGCCGGAGGCTCACCGTAGGAGGTGTCGGGGGTCAGTCAACTGCGCATCTTGCCGCGCGGATAGGAAACCCTTCCCTTTCGGGGGTGTGGCAGGCTGGTTTTCCGCCGCGATTACGGGAAGGCATGCTGCCCGTCGGACACTTGCGTCCACCACCTAGAATGCTTTTCCGGCGGACTCAGCCGCGACGCAACACAAGGAGATACCGCCACGAGGCTTTTTACCGGCCCCGTCACAACTCCCGCGCCTGCACGTTGGATCTGGCACATGCAGCTCCCACTGTAGGTACTTGTCCTCGCCGAACTCCCGTTCGTGCTATTGCTGTTGCGGACGCCACCGATAAGGAATCCGACTTCTCATCGTGCCTGGAGCGCGACGCACCACGCCCGCTGTAATACGGCCGCGGCGTTATGCGCAACGGCGCCTGCATCAATCCGGCACTGCACTCTGCAGCCGCAAGCGGAGGAGCCGTTCTCTAGGTTCAGCCGGATCCGCCGACACACGTTCCGCCGTACGTAATCGGCGATCTCGGCTCAGGAGCAGTCCTTGAGGTTCACTCCGCAGCCAAAGAGGCCTTCTGCTGCGCGCAGTCACGAAGGCGCCCGCGTCGATCGCCACTCGGTGAAAGTCGCATGCTGTCTCACGCATGAGTCGCGCCTCGCACGCTGTGTCGGTGAGCATTGAACATCGAGCGGCTCAGCCCCTGCTCGATGAGGGTGTCGAGCAACGCGACAGGCACGAAACATTCGGCGCTGCGAAGCTGGCGACGGCAACGCTGAGAATCGCGTAGTCCGTCGGGCGCGGTCAGAGCGCGCCACTATGTCCGGTCGGCGGCCTGGTCGAGACTGCAGACGAATTCCTCACCGCCGAGCCGCGCCACCAACGCGCCGAACCGCTGGGGACTTGATCCGCCACGGCGCTACGAACCAAAACCGTGTCGCCGACTGCGCTACGTATCTGTCATTGATGTCTTTGAAGCGATCCAGATCAATGACGTCACCTCGTCCGTGGTGGCGGCATCGCGTACGAGGGCTCCGACCTGCATGTGCAGGCCCACCCGCCGGGTCAAGCAGACCGGTCAGCGGATCGGTGACAGATTCGTTGGTGTCGTTACGCAAGCCCCAGGTCGCTGCTTGACTCCCCAGCCGGAGTCCCGACGACCAGTGCCACCGACGCGAGTGCCTTCGCGGTGAAATCAACGACGTCGAGCTGCGCTGCGGCAGACCTGCGCGGCGAAGGCGCACTTCTACACCACAGGCCCGCAGTTTCGGCACTCACTAAAGATCAAGAACACCAAGATGGCCAAGAAACTCAACCTGAAATGAGCTCACACCCACTCGTCTCCAGCAACACGATTGCGGCCATGTCGGCGGAGATGACGAATCCAGCCGACATCCGCCGCGAGGGGCCATGGTTGGAACACCACACCCAAGCGCGACGAACACCGCCACGGCGATCCGCGCCGCGGAGGAGTGTCTTGTGACGACACCACGGCGCAGATCACCCGCGTCTAGCCCGGTACCCAGGTCGTTGACCGCTCCCAGCCCTGTTGGTGAAGTATTGCACTTTGACTGGCTCACTCCACCACTCGTGGACGCCGAGGCGGCCGAACACGACGGCGCTCTTCGAATACGCTACCCACCAGCCGCGCAGCCGCCGACCTTCCTGGCCGGCGGTTGAGAAAACCCCCCGCCGCCTGGCGCAGCAAAACGCGTCGCGGCCCGCCGCCGAGGTTGCTGCGCCAGGCGGCGGGGGTTCGCTCAACCGCCGGCCAGGAAGGTCGGCGGCTGCGCGGCTGGTGGGAGTTCGGGTTGGTAGCGTATTCGAAGAGTGCCGTCGTGTTCGGCCGCCTCGTCCACGAGTGGTGGAGTGAGCCAGTCGATTACGACGCGCAAGTGCAATACTTCACCAAGCGGGCGATGTCCGGAGCGGTCAAAGTCATGATCGGCCTGGGTACCGGGCTAGACGCGGTGATCTGCGCCGTGATCCTGCTGCCGTCCGCGAGCACCCTCGCGGCGCGGATCGCCGTGGCGGTGTTCGTCGCGCTACAAGTCTTCTGGGCGTGGGTGTGGTGTTTTCGATCGTGGCCCTCGCGGCGGATGTCGCTTGGATTCGTCATCTCCGCCGACATCGCAATTACCGCGATGGTCCTGCTGGATCCAAGTTGGGTGCTCGCCTCGTTCGGGTTCAGTTTCTTCACCATGCTGTCGGTGTTCTTGATTTTCTTCGATGGTCCGAAAGCACTTGCGGGCCATATCGTGTGGATCCTGGTGACGACGGCGGCCTTCGCCGCACAAGTTGCTGCCGCAGCGCAGCTCGACGTCGTTGATTTCACCGTGAAGGCACTCGCGTCGGTGGCACTGGTCGTCGGGACTCCGCTGGGGATCCAAGCTGCGACCTGGGCTTTGCGTAACGACGCCAACGAGTCTGTCACCGATCCGCTGACCGGTCTGCTTAACCGGCGTGGCCTGCACATGCAGGTCGGAGCCCTTGTACGCGATGCCGCCACCACGAACAGCGAGGTGATCGTGATGGTCGTTGATCTGGATCGCTTCAAAGACATCAATGACAGATTCGGTCACGCAGTCGGCGACGCGGTTCTGGTTCGTAGCGCATGGCGGATCAAGTCCGCGGTTCGGGGCAGTGCATTGGTGGCGCGGCTCGGCGGTGAGGAATTCGTCATCGTCGACTTTGCCGAACCAGGCAGTCGTCCCGACCGGGACTTCGATCACGTCAGGCGCGCTATCGCAGCGCCTACGGACTACGCGATTACCGCAAGTGTCGGGGTCGTCAGTGTTGCCGTCGCCAGCTTCGCAGCGCCGAATGTTGATCCTGTGGTGCTGCTCGACACCCTCATCGAGCGAGCTGACCACTCGATGTTCAATGCGAAACGCGACGGCGGCAACGCGACAGCACAGCTACATGCGTGACGGGATGCGCCGTCCGCCCGAAGCTTCACCGAGTGGCGATCAACACGGGCGCCTTGGTGACTACACGCGGCGGAACCTTCGGCTGCGGAGTCGGCTGAACCTCCAGGACTGCTCCTGAGCCCAGATCGGTGATTACGTACGGCGGAACGTTTGTCGGCGGATCCGGCTGAACCTCGAGGACGGCTCCTCCGCTTGGCTGCAGGAGGTCATCCGGATTGATGCAGGCGCCGTTGCGCATAACGCCGCCGGCGTGTTCGCAGCAGTAGTCGGTCGGCATGTCGCGCTCCAGGCACGAAGAGAAGTCGGATTCCTTGTAGGTGGCATTCGCGACGGCGAGAGCGCCGAACGGGACTGCGGCGAGGGCAAGTACACCTGCGGTCAGCGTGGTGCGTGCCATCCAACGTGCAGGCGCGGAAACTGTGACGGGGCGGTTGGAACTATTCATGGCGGCTCTCCTTGTGTTGCGTCGCGGCGTCCGGCGGAAGCCGCTTTCTAGGTGGTGGACGCAAGTGTCCGACGGGCGGCATGCCTTCCGTAATCGCGGCGAAGCCAGATTCCACGCCCGAAAGGGAAGGATTTCCTATCCGCGCGGCAAGATGCGCAGCGATTGACTGATCCCCGACACCTCCCTACCGTGACCTCGGCGAGGATCGTCGCGTTGACCGGAGGATTATTTGGTGGGCTTGGCTGACGGCGGGTTCAAAAACGCGGACGCACGGCTGCGCTATCTGACTGCCTACGACGAGTTACGCACGATGAGCCCGCGGCCGGATGTCGTGCACGATGTGCCAACGAAGTTCGGCACCGTTCGGGTGTATCAGCACGGACCGGACGGCGGTGTCCCTGTCGTGCTGCTACACGGCTTTTTCTTGACCTCGGCCATGTGGTGGGACCAAGTCGCTGGCTTGACAGGCGATTTCACTGTTTATGCGATGGACATGCTCGGCCAGCCCGGGCAAGCCTGCAGACGAAATCGATGTTCTCCCCCGCAGATTCCGCGCGCTGTATTGACGCGGTGTTGGAGGGGCTAGGGCTGCGCGATGTGCATCTGGTCGGGCATTCCTATGGTGGTTGGCTTGCCACCCATATGGCGGCGCGGGCGCCCCATCGGTTGGCGACGGTGACACTGGTTGATCCGGCCAGCACGGTGGCTCGAACCTCCGCGAAATTCTGGCGAGGCCTTGCGCTCCTGTTGTCGCGCCCACGTTCCGTGCGGGCTGGACGCGCCGCGGCGTGGATTGCGGGTCACCCCGAACCGGGCAGTTCCGTCGATATGCTCGCCGGGCTGTTTGTGGCCGGATTCGCTGCCTTCGCGGCACCCGTGCGCACGCCGCCAGTGGTCTTCCTCAGCAGTCGCTTGCTGCGTTCAGTGCAACTTCCGGTGCAAGTTCTCCTGGCGGGCAATACAATTCACAATTCAGAGGCGGGCATTCAGCGAATCCGGTCGGTGGTGCCCCATTGGCGATATCACCTGTGGCCCGACGCCACGCACGCCTTGCCCGCCGAGGTTGCAGACGAAGTGAATGCCTGTATCCGTGAATTTGTGATCGAGCACCGTAACGGCGCCTAGTCTGCGCTCGCACCTACTTGGCGCCGAGCGCAACGAGGACGACCGCCATGCCAATGACCGCCACGATCACGGCCACCTGGAGGTAGCCGATGATCAGGGCGGCGGTCGCCAGCCCTCTTCCGCCCTCTCGAGTCCGTTTGATCTGCCCGCGCGCCACATGCCCGAGGACGATCCCCAACGGAAAGAACACGAACACCAGAATCAGAGACGCGATCGCCATACCGTTGGTCGCCGGCACGGACACGTAGACCGGCGGCGGGGCGGCGGACGGGATGCCGGACTGGTGTGGATACGACAAGGTCGACTCCTCGTGATCGCGCGCGGTGACTCCGCGGGGCCGACATAGATACGAAACGCAACCTACTAGGGTTCAACGCTTCCGACTCGGGGCTCAACTCCTTGTGGGCGGGACCAGCGTCGAATAGTGGCAGACCTGATTTCCACCAGCGCGTTTCGCCTCGTACATTGCCGTGTCTGACGTGCGAATCAGATCGTCGATCAGTTGAAGATTGGCCCCGGCCGAGTCCGTTTCAAGTGGCGCGCCCGCGGTACCGATGCTCGCTGTCACCGGTAACGGAATTTTGTCGATTGCCTGGCGTAGCCGCTCGGCCGTCTTGTCAGGGTTCGGAACGGTATCGATGTCTGCGACCACGAACTCTTCTCCCCCTACCCTGCCGATGACGGCAGCGGAGCCGCAGTTCTCGCGAAGCGCGGCGCTGACGCTGACCAATGCCTGATCCCCTATGGCGTGGCCTCGGGTGTCGTTGAGTTGCTTGAAGTTGTCGAGATCGATCATCGCCATCACCAGGTAGATACCCGCGGGGCTCTGATGAAGCATCATGAGTTCATAGACGGAACTGTGGAAAGAGCGGCGATTAAGAAGGCCGGTGAGGGAGTCGCGGTCAGAACCCCGGAAGTCGGTTCGCAACGTATGTACCAACGACTGGATGCCGAACGGCACGCCGACATTGAGCGACGCGACCGTGACCAACGCTGCGATTGTCAGCGCGACGTCACCAGTGGTGGCGATGAGGCGGTACGCCAGGATCACCGAGCACACAATAGCCACGGTGAGGTTGGCGATCACGTGGCCGATCGTGTGGAAATACGCGGCGAATCCACCGATGACGGCGAAGGTTGCACACGCACCCAAGCCCGAGTACGGATTTGAAAAGGAGAAGGCTCGTTGCCGCAATTGCCACCGTTGCCGTCGCCGAAAAAATGAGGGACTGCCGGCGTGTGGGCCAACGAAGCAACCAGAGGAACCCACCGGCGATAGCGAGCCCTGCGGCGGCGACGGCGAGCGTGACCGTCGCGGGTGTGTCCGGTCCGAACGGACTCCAGAGCATCACGATGGGCAGCGTCGCCGATATCACGGTGAAGCCGAACGTTGCGCGTCGCCAGATCATCTGTAGTCCGCGCGCGTTCAGGTAGGCGCTGAGCCAGTCATATTGATCCGGTTGCTTCCACCATCGCTCAGCCTGTCGGGTCATCCCTCACCCCCGGCGAGTCTCGTATCGATGTGGAATGGACACTCACATTCCTTTTCTTGCTATTAAAGCTCTAAAACGATCGGCATTGCCGCATCGTAGTGCGTTGCCCGACCCGAGGCATCTGCTCGCTGTTCAGAGCACCCCGCTGACTCTCCGTCCATTCGAGCTCGATCGGATGGATGAATCCCGGCGCGGGCGGGCGTTCTCCGGAAATGACAGGTCATTTCTGCTCGGTCAGCCCAAGAGGAGAAACACATGAGCGTGGACAGCATTTCACTCGGTAGCACGGGACTCGACGAGTTGGTTCCGTCGCGCTACGCGGTACAGGTCGGCGACATCGAGGTGCTGGTGATCAGCGATGGGGTGCTGCCCATCACCGCCAGGACGATGGCGACCAACGCCGACCCGACCGAGTACGGAACTGGCTGGACGACATGTTCCTGCCGAAGGACGTGCTCGACTGGCCGCTGAACGTGGTCGTGGTGCGTAGCGGCGGCCGGACCATCCTCGTCGACGCGGGGCTCGGCGTGGAGTTCCCCGACTTCCCCAAGGCCGGGCAAACGGTCCACCGACTCGAGGCCGCCGGTATCGATCCCTCGGCCGTGACGGACGTGGTGCTCACCCACCTGCACATGGACCACGTGGGCGGGCTGCTCACCGAGGGCCTGAAGGAACGGCTGCGCCCGGATCTGCGCGTCCACGTCGCGACTCGTGAGGCCGAGTTCTGGGAGGCGCCCGATTTCACCCACACCGATATGCCGGCGCCGGTGCCGGACGCGCTTCGGTCGATCGCCTCGCGATTCCTCAATGAGTACCGCGGCCAGCTGCGGACTTTCGAGACGGAGTACGAGGTAGCGCCGGGCGTGCTCGTCGCCCGCAACGGCGGTCACACGCCCGGGCACAGCATCGTCCGCCTCGCATCCGGCGGCGATGCACTGACGTTCGCCGGCGACTCCGTGTTCGCAGCCGGGGTTCGATAACCCCGAGTGGCACAACGGCTTTGAACACGACCCCGAGGAGTCCGCCCGCGTCCGGATCCAACTCTTGAGGGAGCTGGCGGCGACCGGCGAGGCGATGGTGGCCACTCACCTGCCATTCCCGTCCGTCTGCCACGTGGCAACCCACGGCGACGTCTTCCGATGTGTACCCGCCACCTGGGATTACTGAACACTCGTTGGATCAGCGCCAACGTGAGTGGCCACAACGCCCTCACGTCGGCGCCCCATCGCCACGGCGGCGCATCCCGCGGCGGCTGCGGAAAGCACATGCCAGGCGCCGTGGTACTGCCACAAGCTGTCCGGTCGGCACAGCGTCGACCCGGAACGACCTGCGGTGTAGGCGATTAGAGCGACCGCGAGGATTGCGGCCGCCGCCAACCAGATTCGCCGACGCCGTCGGACAGTCCGTGCCAGACCCACGGCGTACACCGCCGCTAGAGCCACGATGGGCCAGTCGTGCGCGAGCCCTGCCCACGACGGCTGGGGCCCGTGGTAGGCGAAGCTGCCCACGCCGACGGCGATGAGCACGATTCCGGCAGCCGCGGCCAGTACTCCCCTAACTCGCACCGCCCAGCACAACACGGCCAATCCCACGACGACATACGCCAGGCTGGTGATCGCCAAGACAGGCTGGGCAAATGTACCGCTCATGCGCTCGCAGTCCGACTGCCCAATGCCCGCGACAGCCGCCAACACCCGCATGACGATCCACTTTAACCGCCGGTGTCCGAGCGGGTCGCCCGCCTAGAACAGCTCCGGGATCTTCGGCAACACGTCATCGAGGAACCGACTCACCAAGGGGACCAACAACTCCGACTCCCCCGACAGGCCGATGTGCGACATCGCAGGCAGAACCACCAGGCGTGCATCAGGAACCTTTTGCAACAGCCCTGACGCCGCGGCCTCCTCGTCGCCTCCGCCGCGCAGCTTGAACATCGCCAGTGCATGTTCGAGTGTCACGCCGTCCGCATCACCCACGATGACCATCGTCTTGGCGGAGATCGACCGCATCTCCTCGTCGCTGATGTTCTGGTCGTTGATGTTCAACACCTTCATCTTCTCGAGGTAGGCGTCGTAGGCCTTGGCGTCCGGAGTGTGCTCCTTGAAAGCCCTTTCGACAGCTGTGCCCGCGAAATCTTTGGCGGTAAGTCCCCCAATGGATTCGAACACCGTTGGGTACCAGCCGTCCTTGCGGAAGGTGGCCGACATTGAGACCAACTTGCTCACCATCGCGGGATGACGGATCGCGAGTTGCAACGCGACACCGCCGCCTTGCGAGTACCCCATCACATCCGCACGCTCGACCTCCAAGGCGCGCAACAACTCCGCCGCATCATCGGCGAACTGCTCGTAGGACATCTCGCGCGACGTATCCGGGGTGCGGCCGTGTCCTTGCTGATCGAATACGATCACGGCGCGCTCGCGTGCGAACGCTTCTACCCAGTCAGGCATCGAGTCGGCGGCCATGAACGCACCGGGGATCAGTAGCAACGGCGGCTTCGATGCGCCGAGTTCGCCGTACACCTCGTGATAGAGGTTCAAGCCGTTGATCGGCAGATGCCCACTGCGCGAGGGCGCGATTCCCATCATTTCGACCTTCCCTCTCTTTCGCTCTTCTGGATAGACCGTCAAGATGGGGCTAACTCATCGCCCGAACCTTTGATTCACGAACGCTGTCCACGTGTGCAGTGAATACTCACGACACCATCAAGATTCAGGGAGACGTCATGCGGAAGCTATTCCACCACCGAGCTCCGGCCGTGCTGTGCGCAGTTGCGGTTTCCGTCGGCGCACTGATCACCCATGCAGCCGCGGCGGGCGCGGACCCCTACACGCCGGTCCAAACGCAGGACAACGCGGAGTTCGCGATCATGGACGGCTACATCGCCATGCAAACGGTCTGTACCCCCGACCTCTCCCCTGTTTTCGAATCTGTCACCTGGGATCCGCCGGGGTTCACGCCAGAGGGCGGCACGGGAATGATCCATGACGCCAACCCGGCGCTCGGCGGTCAATTCGCGGCCAGGTGGGCCGGCGACAACTGGGCCGTCGAGTACCAGTTCTGCTGATTTGAGCTGTACAGCCACCTACCGGCGGTGACAGCCAGTTGCGGCTGTAGCGTGGCGACGGTGAATTCCCCCCGTCTGTCTTCTACCGTCGCGCTCGCAGGCATTGCCGCCGCGCTCTTGACGACACTCGCCGCGTGCGGCTCCGACACGGAAACTTCGTCGGCCAGCACGTCCTCCACGAGCACCGCCGCCGCGGACCCGTTCTCGGTCACCGAAACACAGATGCCAGCGGCACCGCCGACTCCTGCTGCGGCCAGCACTTGCCCAACGGCAGCACCGGCCGCCGGCGGCACACCCGAGTGGACACTGAACGGCGCCACCGGCAATGTCGCGGTGACCGGCTCCACGGATTCGACGGCGCCAGATGTAAAGGTGGGCACGCCGTTCAGCGTGACCGAGACCCAAGTGCACACGTTGCAGGCGGGCGACGGGCCAGTCGTCTCACCCACGGCAACGGTTTCGGTCTGCTATATGGGCGTCAACGGACGTGACGGGTCGGTGTTCGACAGCAGCTACGAACGAGGCGCTCCCGAAGAGTTCCCGCTCACCGGCGTCGTGGCGGGCTTTCAGAAGGCCATCGCAGGACAGAAAGTCGGATCCACGGTCGCGGTCGCGATGACGTCGGCCGACGGCTACGCGGACGGTCAGCCCGCCGCGGGAATTCTGCCCGGCGACACGCTCGTCTTCGCGATCAAGATCCTGGACGCCGCGGGCTAGTCGCGGGTCATCGACCGGTCGCGCCGTCTATCTGCTCGCGCAGGATGTCGGCGTGGCCGGCGTGCCGGCCCGTCTCTTCGATCATGTGCACAAGAAGCCACCGCATGGTCGGCGATGCCTGCGGCCGTGGCGAGCGCGGAGCAGACTGACTCAGGTCCCCGCATGCCTCGATGATCTCGTTGGCTTGGGAAACGGTCGCCCTATATGAGGCCAACACACCGTCGATCGTGTCCTCGGAAGTGGGCCGGAAGGTGGCGCTCCAGTCGCTGACCTCCTCCCCCAGGAAGTAGAACTTTTCGACATGGTCCAGGTGTTTGACCAAACCCAGCACGCTCGTCCCCGACGGCACCCCGGCCGTTCGCACCTGCGGCTCGGGTGCACCTTCGACGTTTGAAACCATCGCTCGGCGCAGGTAGTTGAGGAACTCCACCAAGGTCTCTTTCTCCCCGGCGCCGGCCCGCGGAGGGCGGTGGTCAGTCTTGTCAGGCATCGGGTTCCCCTCCTATCGGGAAAATTCGGGCGAATGGCCGTTATCGTATGCCGGTGGAAGGCACGCATTCGGCCGCTATCAGCTGATCGAGTTGCTGGGCCGCGGTGGCATGGGCGAGGTTTGGCGCGCCTACGACAGCGCGATCGACCGCGTCGTGGCGCTGAAGATGCTGCTCCCCCACCTGAGCCAAGATCCGGACTTCGACAAACGGTTCCGCCGCGAAGCCCGCGCCGCCGCACGGCTGGACGATCCCCACATCGTGCCGATCTACGACGTCGGCGAGATCGACGGACGCCTGTATGTGACCATGCGCCTGATCACCGGCACCGACCTGCAAACCCTGCTCGACGATGGCCCGCTCGACGCCGCATCGGTCGGTGGGAATCATCGAGCAGATCGCCTCAGCGCTGCACCACGCCCACCGCACCGGACTGGTACACCGCGACGTCAAACCATCCAACATCCTCCTCGGTGAGAACGACTTCGCCTACCTCATCGACTTCGGGATCGCCCGCACCGCAGAAGAAACCGGGGTCACCGCAACTGGAACGACCATCGGGACGTGGGCGTACATGGCTCCAGAACGGTTCAACAGCGACGAGATCCATCCCAGCTCCGACATTTACGCGCTGGCCTGTGTCCTCTACGAATGCCTTACCGGCCAACAACCCTTCCCCGGCAGCACCCTCGAACAAGTCGCCAGCGGCCACATATTCACACCACCTCCCAGGCCCTCAGAGAAGAGCCGTACCGTTCCCACCGCGCTCGACGGAGTGATCGCCGTCGGTCTGGCGAAGCAGCCCGCACACCGCTACCCCAGCGCCATCGAAATGGCCGCCGCTGCAAAGCAAGTCATCACTCATTCCAGTTCGCCGAACGTCAGCAGTCGACCGCCGACGCAGGCTCCGATGAGTGCCGCCCGCACGAGCTCGCCGTCGGCGCCCGGAACTGAGTGGAAGCCTCCGCACCCGGCCCAAAGTCGCGCGTCGCAGTATGCGGCCACGCAGTTGAGTGTCCCGGGTCTGCACGTGCCACCAGCGCCACTCACGCCGCGACGTCCCGGGCGACGCCACGGTGTCCTGGTCGGCGCACTGGTGTTCATCGTGACCCTCGTCGTCGCGGGTGGTGTGGTCGCCGCCGTGGAGCTCACCAAAGACGACAAGCCCGCCGCCAGCGCCACCGCACCGGCGACCGCGGCTGCAAGTGGGGCTGACTTCACCGGCACGTACAGAGCCGACTACGGACCGGGAACGGATCTCGAAGACAAGCCGGTTCCGAATGCTCCGGCGACGACGAGCAACTGGGCTGCCCGTTCGACATGTGGCGCCAGTGGTTGCGTGGCGACGGCGGCGAACATCAGTGGTGCCGGCCTGGCCTTGCTGTCGAATTTGACATTCGACCAGTTGGGCGGCACCTGGGTGGCCGTAGGCCTGGCCTCGGCGCAGTGCGGCGACACGCCCGCGGAGCTCTGGGTGGTGTTCACACTCCAACCCCATCCCGACGGCACATTTTCCGGCGAAACCACCAGAGCCTCCACCAACGGCGCCTGCGCCGCCAAACGCACCGTGAAATTCACCCGCACTGGCGACCCCGATCTCAACAAGGTTCCCGATCCAGCCGTTCTGCCGCCCCGGTCGGTGACCCCGGCTGAAGGGCTTCGCGGAAGCTATCGCCAGACGACGACCTTCACGGATGGCAACGTCGTACCTGGAAAGACTCTCGCCGCTGACACGTACTGTCTTCGCGTCGGCGATAAGTGCATGAGCTTGTTCCACGGACCTGACGGAGTCGTCACCTTGATGTTCGCCGACGACAAGTGGACACGCAACGAAGAGGGCACCACGATGTGCTCAGCCAGCGGTTCGGCGCACGTCACGATCACCGCGGAATACCCGCTGCCCGCGCAGTTGGACGATCCGATCGCGGTGCTCACCGGGCGCGGAAACCAAACCATATCGGCCGGCGGCGCTTGCACCGGCGGTGGGGATTTCACCGACGAGTTCGAGCGCACGGGCGATTAGCGGCCGCGCGCCGTCACGGGCAGGGCCCCGGAATGAAGAGCGACCAGCACCACCCCGGGGGAAGGGGCGGCGTGAAGTTCGGCGGTGGCGGTGGCGGCGGCGGTGGCACCTCACCCTCGAAAATGTTCTGAGCGACATTGCCCTGCCCGTGATAGACGTACCAGTACGTGTGGCAGACGTTGTTGTCCCAAATCACTGGGTTCACACGAAGATTGCCGGTCTGCACCGGTGGATCCCCCGGACACCAATGACATGGACCGGAGGGGTTGTTCTCCGGGCACCCGGGCCACGCCCCCCTCAGCGGCACCGGTGCGGGAAGGGCTTGGGCGCTAACTGGGCCCAATCCCGACCCGGCTATCGCAATGCCCAACGCCATCAGTCCCCCGGCGATGATCCGTGTGCGAATGTGAGTGATTTTCATGGCAGTCCTTTTGGTCATGCGCCGCTCTTGGGGGCATCGCGACCGCTAGTACACAGCGGCCGGCGCGCTACCGATCCCAATAATGGCAGGCGGCGTCAAGAAGTTGGGATCGGTAGGAGCCGCGGCCTGAATCCTCCACCGGGACTGAATCAGTCGCCCGCCCTCAAGGGCGAGACGGCGGGTCAGTGACCGGGCGCTGACGCCTTAGCGCTGCCCGGCCTGCGGAGATCGGCCAGCGAGTTTCGAAGACCACCGTCGAGGCGGATCTGCACCGCGGCCACCGCGATCATCACTACCGCCGTCACTATGTGCACTATCGCGTCGGTGATGTTGTTGGGAAACGCGAATATGTAGGCGACCTGATTCGAGAAGAACGCCCAAATGCCCGGCAGAGCCCCGGCGACCCCGGCCACGAGCAGGTACAGCACCGACCACGATTTGCGAATCGCGAACACCAGGCCGGGCGCGAAGAGCGCAAGCCCTGCGACGGCATGCCAGCCGTTGTAGTCCATCCACAGGATCTGAACCGTCGGGGCGTCGGGTCCCGTCGCGAAGCTCGGTTCCGCGATGAATCCGATCACCGCCTGCACGACATGAAACACACAGATGATCAGCAGGCCGAACTGGGCAAAACTCCACTTCACGGCACACACTCCGACGGCATTTCGGCTATGCTCAGCATGAATACTACGTCAAGTAGTAGACAGAGCTCAACAGGCCCCTCGCCAGGAAGTAAGCTAAGCTAGCACATAACGCACACGAAAATTTTGGTGTGCCGGCGTATCGACCAGATCGAGCGCGAAGCGTAATCCGTGATCCAGTCCGCGACGCTCCCTGCTGAGCGCGGCGAGATCACGCATGTTCCGGAGGTGTTTGAGTTTTGAAGTACATGGTCGGGGCCCTCTTGTCGGTCGTTCCTGCTGCCGTTGCGTTTGCCGCCCCCGCTGCGGCGGACGAAGACGAATTCGTTCGGATGATGCAGACCAGCTACGCGTTCCTCACTGACCAACAGCTGCGGACCGAGGGCGCCAAGATCTGCGGCGTTCTCGGACGCGGCACGCCCGCATCGGAGGCGGTCATCATGGTGCGCAACGATCTCGGCGTGTCGATTTCCGCTGCCGGGGAAATCGTCAGTGCGGCCGTCGTTCAGCTCGACTGCTGACACGAGTCGAAAGCGCCAGCCGTCCGCGAACATCAATTCAGCTGCCCCCCAGCTTATTCCGGCAGACGCTGGAATCACGATCGGCGAACCGCAGGAACCCCGCGCGTTCGACGCCACCGTAAAGCTGCGAATACCCGGCGCCGCGTGGGAAACTCAGTTCATGAAGGCACGCCATCGCACGTCAGCTGACTGGGCGATCGGCGTCGGCGGCTTCGCTGCTCGCGGCAGCGGGGATCATGGCCGGGGTCGGTCATAGGGCACGCACAGCCGCCACCCGTGGATCCCGTCATACCCCACATCCCGGGCGTTGTGACGGGCATCGTGACTGCCGATGGGCCGCTACCTGTGTCTCCCCCGCCCCCGCCGGGAGCGCCGACCGTGCCTCCGGTCCCGCGCCGACCAGTTACAGCAGCCCGGCGCACTCGGGTCTATCGGGGACATCATGACCAACTTCAGCAATCCGAACTACATCATGACCGATCTCTTGCCGTACCCGTCGGCTCCCTATACACCGGTTCGTCAGATGCCGACGGGACCGCCACCTCCACCCGATCCCGCGTTCGCTCCTCCTGGCTAGGACTCCACGCCGGGCAACTGACCAACGTCGCCACTACCCTGAAGTCGTGTCAAAGGTGTTGTCCGTCAATCTGGCGCGTGTGCGCGCGAATCCCGACGCGCCGTCGAGGCAGACCGGCATCGATAAGTCGGCGACAGCCGAGGCTGTCATGGTTCGTTCGCCCGGACCGATGCGCAGCGGCCTAGGAAGTGGACTGGTCGGTGACACCATCGGCAACCAGAAACTGCATGGGGGCGACGACCAGGCCGTCTACGCCTATGCACGCGAGGACCTCGACGAGTGGGAGACCCGACTCGACCGTCCACTCACCGACGGGATGTTCGGCGAGAATCTCACCACCTCGGGCGTCGACGTCACGCACGCACGGATCGGTGAACGTTGGCGCGTCGGCACTGAGCGGCCTGCTACTCGAGGTGTCCGCGCCCCGTACTCCCTGCCGAACCTTCTCCGCATTCCTCGACATCGGTGACTGGATCAAGACCTTCACCAAGTCCGCTCAAGCCCGGCGCATACCTTCGGGTCGTCTCGCCGGGAACGGTGCAAGCCGGCGACACGATCTCGATCGAAGATCGGCCCGACCATGACGTGACGATCGGCTTGGTCTTCCGCGCCAAAATGTCGGAGCCCGAGCTGCTTCCGCAGTTGCTGGCCGCCGATGCGCTCTCCGCGGAACTCAAGGACTACGTGCGTCGCCGGCTAAACACGCATTGACGCGAGAACCCGGCGGCGCAATCTCGCGGCTTATTCGGACGCAGCAGGCTTGGGTCGGCGACGGGTCGCACCCCAGAGCCCGACCCCGATGCCGACGACTGCGCCGCCGAGACCGATGATCTGCTGTGAGCGACTCATCTCGTGGTGCACCCTCATCCCGCCCAACAGGTCAGACGCGTCGGCTCCGCCCGACGCCAGAAACCAACCGCGGGTGTCTTTTCCGCGTACCGCGGCGGACATCATCAAGCCGCCGATGAGCGCATCGCGATAACCCATGGAGTGCAGCAGAAGCTGTGCGGTCGGGGCCGGCTCGCCGGAATCTCCCCACAGCTTGTTGGCGCGGAGCGGATCGACGAGGAACGAAATTCCCGACGCGAGGCGTATTCCGCCCACGGCGAGTGCTGCGCGGTCCAAAGGCATGGCGTGCAGCCTAAGCCAGTACAAGACTGAGTAGATGCGAATCGAGATCGTCGTGTTCGAGGGGTTCGACGCCCTGGACGTCGTCGCGCCGTGGGAGGTGTTCGCCCGCGCTGCGACCATCGATCCCGACCTCGACGTCGCGCTGGTACGCCTCGACGGTCCGCCCTTGGTGTCTGCCGCCAACGGGCTGCAACTGCACGTCGCCGACGAAGCTCGGCACGCCCGACGCGCTGTTCGTGCCAGGCGGCAGCTGGGTGGACGGAACGGACACCGGTGTGCCACGCGAGATTCGGCGCGGCACGCTGCCGCGTCTCATCGCCGATTTGTCGACCTCGGCTCGATGGGTGGCGTCGGTCTGTACGGGTGCACTCCTCCTCGGTGAGGCCGGAATCCTGCGCGATCGCAACGCCACCACGAATCCCGCAGCGCTCGAGGAACTTTCGCATTACGGCGCGGTCGTCCACCAGAATCGCGTCGTCGACGACGGCAATGTGGTGACCGGGGGCGCGGTCACCGCAGGCATCGACCTGGCGCTGTGGCTTGTGCAGCGGGAACTCGGCGAAGCCGTGGCGGACAAAGTCGCGCGGGCCATCGCTTACCCCATGCCGACGGACGTGTGGCGTGCTGCCGGATCAGAGGCCGAACTGATCCTCGATGATGCCGAGCCAGATCTGTGCCGCGTCCATGGCCACCTTCTCGCTGATGAACGCGTGCTGACTGCCGGTGTAGATATCCCGGAATGCCCGCTCGAGGCGGCTGCCCTCCCGGATCGAACTCGTGCCCGCGACCAGGTGCGCCCACTCGGCGCACTCCCGCGAGACGTCGGTGGCATAGACGGCGGCGACACGCATATCGGCACGCAGCGTCGGGCGTCAGCTCCTCCCCCGACGCAACGGCCGCCTCCGCGGTGGTGAACGCCTCGATCACCAGCAGCCGCGCGGCACGCCAGGCCGCGACATGATGTGCGAGGCCTTTCTGAAAAGTCGGACGGCTGGCCAGTGACGCCATGTCGCTCATCCGGAACTTGGTGGCGGCGAGTTCCTGGACGTCGTCGAGCATGCTCTTGGCGACACCGAGGGCCCACGAAGCGTGTCCCGCGGCCGTGACGGGCATCAGCCCCATTCGGGTGGCCGGCGACGAGCCCCGCAGCGGCTCCCGCGAGAACAGCGCGAACGTCCGGTGCTCAGGTACGAAGACGTCCTGCACGCTGTAGTCGTAGGACCCGGTTCCCTTGAGCCCCTGGACATACCACCCGTCGTTGAAGCTGATCTCCTCGCGAGGGATGACGGCCACCCTCATGTCGGGCACGCCTTCGCTGATCCAGCGCATCTCTCCGTCGTCCATCGGGAAGAACCCTGCCGCGACGTATTCCGAATGGCCGGTCCCCGAGCCGAAACTCCACGCCCCGCTCAGCGTGTAGCCGCCCGTCCACCGCGCGTGCCCTGCCCATTGGGGAAGAACTGGCCACCCATCGTCACGCGGTTCTGGTGTGCGGTGAACACCTCCGCGAATCCTTCGTCGGGCAGATACGCCGCCGCCGCGAACGACGACGGCAGGTTCGCGATACCGACCCAGCCGAAGGAGCCGTCCTGCCACGCCATTTCGATCCAGGTCTCGATCATCTCGGCTGAACGACGGTTCGACTCCCCCGGCCTCGACGGGATTGAACGCCGTCATCAGACCGCTGGCCCACATCGCCTCGACGATCTCCGTCGTGAGGGTGCGTGCCCGTTCGGACTCCGCGGCCTGGGCCTGCACGAGTTCGCGCATGCCCCGTGCGAGTCCCACAACCCGGTCATCGGCTTCGACAGTCGTCGTCATGTGCTGACCTTAACCACATAGAGGGGGAATTTCGATACCCAACGACGCGTAATTTTCCGGCCCATAGACTTCGCTCGTGAATCAGCCGCGCCTGACCATCCCTGCACTTCTGGAGCGCAGCGCGCACGAGTTCGGCGACGAGACTTATCTGGTCACGCCGACTGACCGGCTCACCTATCGAGAGGCGGAGCATCGGTCGGCGCAGCTCGCCCGCTGGCTGCTGGCCGAGGGCGTCGGCAAGGGCACGCGCGTCGGGCTGTTCTTCGCCAACGGTGCCGATTGGGTGACCTGGTGGCTGGCCGCGTCCAGGATCGGTGCGGTGGTGGTTCCGCTGAGCACGCTGTACGCGCCGGCGGAAATCGCCAAAGTGATCCGGCTGGCCGATGTCGGGCTGTTGATCGCCCCGACGAAGGTGCTCACCATCGATGTGGCCGAACGCTTTGAAGAGGCGCTGCCAGAACTGTCCGGCCAACCGACCAACCGGCTCGCGCTGCGGGCGGCGCCCTACCTGCGTCGCATCGTGTTCACCGGTGACTCGGACCGGCGCTGGGCGATGCGTTACGACGAGGCTGAACCCGGAGTGCCGCAAGAGATTCTGACGGCGGTCGAAGAGGAAGTTTCTCCCGCGGATCTGGCCATCATGATCCATACGTCGGGGTCGACGGCGGACCCCAAAGGCGTGCTGCACACTCACGGCACGCTGGTGCGGCAGACGTCGACATGGCCGGACGCAATCCGCGCGGTGACGGGTTCGGGCGCTGACGCCCGGATTCTGTGCGCGATGCCGTTCTTCTGGATCGGCGGGCTGCTCGCGACGACGGGTGCACTTCACGAGCCCGTCACGCTCCTCGTCATGTCTCGACTCGACGCCGAGACCGCCCTTGATCTCATCGAACGCGAGCGGGCGACGGGCATCGTGGGGTGGCCGGCCTTCACCCAGCGGTTGCGCGAGCATCCGACGTTCGCCCACCGTGATCTGTCCAGCGCGCCGATGCTGCGTGAGGGTCCGGCCGGATATCGCGATGACCGATGTACCCGATGGATTTCCCGTGCATCGCACCATGTCTGAGACAGCAGGCGGCTTCGTGTTCACGGATATGTGCATCGTGGACGACGACGGCAATCCGGTCCCCGACGGCAGCGTCGGCGAACTCCTCGTCCGCGGCGTCGGGATGATGGCCGGTTACAACAAGCGTGAACGGGCCGAGACGTTCGATGAGGACGGCTGGTATCACACCGGCGACCGCGTTTACCGCAGGGAAGGCGATCCGCGGCTGTTCTACGTGGGGCGCACCAGCGAGCTCATCAAGGCTGCGGGCGCGAACGTGTCTCCGCTGGAGGTCGAATCGGTCATCGAGCAGTTTGCCGAGGTGGCGCAATGCATTGTCGTCGGGATCGACGATCCGGTCCGCGGCGAGGAGGTATGTGCGGTCGTCGTGCCCGCCGTTGCCCAGATCGACGTGCAATCTCTCACCGCGCGGACGCGGGATCAGTTGTCCGCCTACAAGGTTCCCACCCAGTGGGTGCTCGCGACCAGTGAGCAGATTCCCACGCTTGCGAGCGGCAAGCTCAACCGCAAGGCACTACGCGCGCTCGTCATCGACGGAACGTTGACCCCCGCTCAATAGGCACGGGCGATATAGGCGAGCGCGCCTGCGTCGTCATCGGATTCGGGCAGCGACCCGTCGCGCCGTTGCAGACATCTCACGGTCAGTCCACCCGCGGCGAGATCGGCTTCGCCGGCGTCTCCGACCGACACCCACGGAACTCTGGCGACGCCCGTCTGCGCGACCTCGCGCGCATCATCGAGTGTGGCGCAGTCGGAGATGACTGCGTCCCGGCGTGCCGTCGCCGCCGCCAGCATCTCGCCCTGAATCCGAGGAGCCAGCTGCCGCACCTCGTCGACGACGCTGCCGAGTGCGACGGCGGACTTCTCCCGGGTATCCCTGCGGTATAGCAGCGCCGCGTTGTTCGCGACATCGCGCGGGCCGATCTCCACGCGGATCGGCACACCCTGCAGGTCCCACTCGGTCGCACGCCAGCCGAATCCTTGAGAGACGTTGTCGTCCAGTCTCGTTCGTATCCCGTTGGCGTTGAGTTCGTCGACGACTGCCGAAGCGGCACGGGTGACGGCGCCGTCGGTCTCCTTCACCACCACGACCACGGCCTGGACCGGCGCAAGGGCCGGAGGCAGGACGAGCCCGAAGTCATCGCCGTGGCACATGATCAGTCCCCCGAGCATGCGTGTCGACGCGCCCCAGGAGGTGGTCCAGCAGTGCTCGATGGTGCCGTCGGCGGTCGAGTAAGTGATGTTGAAGGCGCGGCTGAACCTCTGGCCGAGTTCATGGGATGTGCCCATCTGCAACGCCTTGCGCGTCGCGCATGATCGCTTCACACGTCATCGTGTTCGCGGCGCCCGCGAAGCGCTCCCGTGCGGTCTTGCGACCGACGATCACCGGCATGGCAAGTGTGTTACGCATGAAGTCCTCGTAGACCTCGCGCAGGATGCGACGGGCGTACTGCCGAGCCTCCAGCTCTCCTGTGTGCGCGGTATGCCCTTCCTGCCACAGGAATTCGGTGGTGCGCAGGAAGATTCGCGGCCGCATCTCCCAACGCACGACGTTGGCCCACTGGTTGAGGATCAGCGGAAGATCGCGATAGCTGTCGATCCACTTGGCCATGTATTCGCCGATGACGGTCTCACTGGTCGGACGAATGGCCAGCGGTTCGGAAAGCTCTTTGCCTCCGCCATGGGTCACGACGGCAAGCTCGGGACTGAATCCCTCGACGTGCTCAGCCTCGCGCTCGAAGAAGCTCATCGGGATCAGCAACGGGAAGTATGCGTTCTGAGCGCCCTGCGGCCTTGATCCGCACATCGACCTCGGCCTGCATGCGCTCCCACACCGCGTAGCCGTTGGGCCGGATGACGATGGTTCCGCGGGCCGGGCCGTTCTCGGCCAGCTTCGCCTTGGTCAGGACATCCTGATACCACCGCGGAAAGTCGTCTTGTTGTGCTGTCAGCACCGCCATCCGCACGACCCTACTGAGGGTCGCCCGCCGGCGTCGCGCGGTTTTTCGGCGTGGAGCCGCTACGCGATGATTCGGCTCAGGTACGGCGTCATGTTGTTGGTGCGCACCGGGGACACCGTGACGGTGTCGCCGACCTCGAGCATCTGCCCGTTACCGATGAAGAGGGCGACGCTGTCGTTGCCTTCGGGCCCATAGAAGATCAGGTCACCGGGAAGTGCCTGCGCGGGTGTGACCTTCTGCCCGACCTTGTACTGCGCCCCCGAGGAGCGAGGCAGCTTCACGCCCACTCCGGCGAAGGCATAGACCATGAGGCCGGACGCGTCGAATCCGACGACATCCGCGGCCGGGTTGAGTCCCACGACTCTGCCTTCGGTATCCAGTCCGAGCGCGTTGGCGGTTGGGCCGCTGCCGCGGGTGGGCCCGTTGACGTCGCCGCCACCGAACGAAAAGGGAACGCCCCGTTGGGCAAGCCCACGCGCGATCACTGTTTGGATCGCCTGCTGCTGACTGGCCTGCTGCTGATACGGCTGAGCGGTCGCCAGACCGGGTGTCGCAACCAACAGCGCCAGGCTGATCGCCAAGGCGTAGATCCTTCTCATCGGGCTTTCTACTTTCTCGAATTACGACGCGAACTGTTGTGAGTCCACTCCGACCCATATTTCGCTACTCCACTTGTACAGCCAGCAGGTGCACGCAGCCCAATTGCCTCGTGGCACATGGCCAATGAGTTGTCGTACCGTGATCGAAAAGTGACCGCGAGACGCCGGCAAGTGGTTCGGGTCACCCTATCGGCGTCAGGGCGCGGCCCAATGGCGTTATGCGGAATGCGATCCCCGACGATGCCTAGCCCAATCTGATATGCGGTATCACCGCACGCACACCCTCGGCCGTCGCGCCCAGCGCGGTGGACAGCTGCCATGCGACTTCGCGGACCCGGCCGCCGATCTGTTGCGCGCGCTCGGCGTCCATCCGAACCTCGGGAACCGAAGCCCCGAGTGCCCCGACGACCTGTTGGGTGTGGTCGAAGACGGGCGCAGCGACGGCGTAGATCCCAACTATGCGTTGACCTTTGGACTCGGCATATCCGCGAAGGCGGGTCGTCTGGAGTTCTTGTTCGATATCGGCGGGCGCGACCGTGGTGGCGGTGGTGATCGGTTGGATGGGCTCCCTGAGGTGGCGTTCGAGCTCTGTGGCAGGCAGCACGGCGAGGATCGCCTTTCCCGGCCCGCCGTAGGCCAGCCTGATCGGCGCGCCGATATCGGTGTGCGTCCGGCGAAGTTCCTGATTGCCCTCCACCTGGGCGGCGACGATCCGGTGATCTCCGTGCAGCTCGTGTAGCCCGATCGTTTCGTCGAACTCGTCGCGTAAATCCGTCATGAACGGACGCGCGGCCTCGCGAAGGGTCCGCGGCATCGCGCCCGAATTCGCCAGTTGCAGCAACAGCGGCCCCAGCCCATATCGCTTGGTGCCAGTCTGTCGCACCAGGTGGTTGTCCTGCATCGCGCTGAGCAGGCGATGCACCGTGCTGGTGGACAACCCCGTTGATCTCGCGATCTCGCTGATACCCAATTCGGGTTTTCGGCCATCGAAGCATCGAAGGATGGCAACGGCGCGATTGATCGATTGCACGCCGCTGCGCCGCTGCACTTCGACACTGTTTTCGGCGTTGTCCACGTGGCTTCCCCTCATTCGCTCCCCGCCTCAAGCTCACATTCGCCTGTTGTCATTACTGCGATCCACGGCGCTACACATGCTTGCCGATGTCGATCCCCGGCCCATGCCTACGGCGTATTGCAATACGGATTCCATATTGCGGGAAATGCTAAACGCCCCAATATCGACGTCGGGCGCTATTCGTTTGCGATGCCCAGCGCAGCAAGCGCTTCATTGGATTGGCGACTATCGCGGACCTGGTAATCGAAACTTCCGCTCCGGAGTCACGCAACGTCCGGGCATCGACTACAAGTCATGCGTCGACTCCGCGACGACATCCGGTACTGCTCGATCAGCGGGTTCGGCCAGACCGACCAAGGTGAATGCGGCCCTAGCCTCCGCACCATTCCCGAGGTCTACGATTGGGACAGTTTCGCGAATCGATGGTGCTGACT
Organism: uncultured Actinomycetota bacterium; assembly: GCA_963720345.1. GTDB lineage: Bacteria > Actinomycetota > Actinomycetes > Mycobacteriales > Mycobacteriaceae > Mycobacterium. The sequence goes on along the minus strand of CAVRFN010000048.1, from coordinate 310,115 downwards.
TTGCCGCATCCCACACTGGGTGACCTCGACGTCCCCGGATCACCGCTGCGCCTGTCCGAGCGCACCGACCCACGCCGCGAGGCGCCGCCCGCGCTGGGAGTCGATCAGGACGGCGTGTTCGCCGACTATGTGCGCGCCGGGGGCCGCAGATGACCGATCGGGTCGCTGTCGTCGGCGGTGGGATCGTCGGTGTCGCCATTGCGCGCGAGATCCTCACCCGCCGGCCCGACGCGCAGGTGAGGTTGTTCGAAAAGGAAGATCGTCTCGCCGCGCACCAAACCGGACGCAACAGCGGGGTGGTCCATGCGGGCCTGTACTACCAACCCGGTTCGAACAAGGCCGTGCTCTGCCGCCGCGGCGTCGGTCTCCTCGAAGATTTCTGTACGCAGCGCGGAATCCGGCGTATCGAGTGCGGCAAGGTGCTGGTTGCGCTGGACGACACCGAACGTGCACGGCTGGGCGACATCGAAGAGCGTGCGCTCGCCAACGGAGTCCCCGGTGTCCGCACCATCGGACCCGAGGAGTTGCGCGAGCTCGAACCGCATGTGCGCGGTGTCGCCGCGCTGCACTCACCCACGACATCAATCGTCGATTTCGCAGAGGTGACCCAGGCACTTGCCGCAGATGCCCTGGCTGCTGGGGCCAAAGTGCTTCTCGGACAAGAAGTCATCGGCCTCAGGTCTACCGGCACCGAGGTCCTCGTCACGGCGCGCACGGCAGGTGGAACCTATCAGGACGCCTTCGACCAGGTCGTCGTGTGCGGCGGCCTGCAGAGCGACCGGCTCGCCGAACTCGCCGGAGACGGACCCGAACCCGTCATCATGCCGTTCCGTGGCGAGTACTACGCGTTGAAGCCGGAGCGGCGCGGCCTGGTCAACGGGCTGGTGTATCCAGTGCCCGACCCGCGGTATCCCTTCCTCGGAGTCCACATCACCCCGCGCGTCGACGGCGAGGTGCTCGTCGGCCCCAACGCGGTCTTGGCACTGGCCCGCGAGGGCTACACCTGGCGGACAGTCTCGTTGCACGACGTGGCGGAAATCGCCCGCACACCGGCATTCTGGCGATTCGCCCGTCAACACTGGCGCACCGGGATTCGCGAGATGTATGGCTCGCTGAGTAAGCGGCGGTTCATCGCGGCGGCCCGCGCCTATATCCCCGAAATCAGCGACGACGACGTCGTTCCCGGCACAGCCGGAATCCGCGCGCAGGCACTCGAAGCCGACGGCGCATTGGTCGACGACTTTCGGATCAGCATCCGCGACCGCATCGTATTGTTGCGCAATGCACCGTCGCCGGCCGCGACATCCGCGCTCGCGATTGCACAGCACGTCGTCTCCATGATCGCCGATGACGGGACTGCGGGTGAATGGTGAATAGAGGTCTTTCCCAGGGACTTTGGGGTGTGCTCGCCGCACCCTTCGACGATGACTCCGCCGTCGATATCGCATCACTTCGCAGCGAGGTCGAATCGTTCGCCTCCAGCTGGGCGCGACGACCCGCGCGCTCGCTGCCCGCGACGCTGGTTCTGCTCCTGGATCAGCAGCTGGCCGCGCTGCCCCGCGATTGATCACGTACACCACTGAAGGAGCGCCACAATGGATCTCGGAATTTCAGGACGCACGGCCCTGGTGCTCGGCGCGAGTGGAGGTCTGGGTAGCGCGATCGCGGCGCGACTGGCCGATGAAGGCGCAAATGTCGCGGCGGCGGGGCGGTCTGCCGATGCGCTGGCCGCGACCGCGACGCGGGTGGAGGCCGCGGGCGTGAAGGCATTGCCGCTCGAATGGGACCTCGGCGATCTGGATCGCATGGAGTCCGTCGTAACCGAAATCGAAAGGACGCTCGGGCCGGTCGACATCCTGGTGAACAACACCGGCGGCCCACCGCCGACCACCGTCACCGGCCAAGACGCCGTCATATGGCGGACGAGTTTCGACCAGATGATCCTGTCGGTGATCATGCTGACCGACCGCGTCCTGCCCGGGATGCGCGAGCGGCGGTGGGGCCGGATCCTGACGTCGACCTCGTCGGGCGCGCTCGCTCCCATCCCCAACCTCGGCCTGTCGAACACCCTTCGGGCGAGCCTGCACGCGTGGTCCAAGACGCTCGCCGAGGAAGTGGGATATGACGGGGTGACGTCCAATGTGATTGTGCCGGGGCGGATCGAGACCGACCGGACACGATTCCTCGACGAGCGCAGGGCGGAAAGGGAAGGCCGCACGGCCGACGAGGTGATGCGAGACAGTGCGGCGACGATGGCGCTCGGGCGGTACGGCCGTCCCGAGGAGTACGCCGACGTGGCGGCATTCCTGTGCAGCGATAGGGCCTCGTACGTCACCGGATCCGTGGTCCGCGTCGACGGCGGCCTGATCCAGGGAGTCGCCTGATGCGGCTGCGCACCGTCAAGCTGGGTGACGAACAGGTCGCCTGCGTTGCTCTGGCCGACGGCCGCCTCGCCAGGATCGACCGGGTGCTGCCCGGCGGGCCCTCAGACCTATTGTCTCTCTTGGTGGCTGAGCAACTGGACACACTCGCCGTCGCGGTGGCCGCCGGAGTCGACGACGACGATTGCGTGGACCCGGATGCGCCCGTGCTGGCCCCCTGGACGCGACCCCGAAAGATTCTGGGTATCGGGCTCAATTACGGAGCGCACGCAGGCGACCTCGGAGAGCAGGCGCCGCGTACGTCACCCGCCTCATTCATCAAGGGCGACCACACCATCGTCGGCCCTGGCGAATCGATCATCGTTCCGCCGGGGATCGGAAAGGTGACCGCCGAGGCCGAGTTGGGTCTGGTGATCGGTCGTACCTGCTTCCGGGTCGGCGTCGATGAGGCGATGTCCTTTGTTGCGGGCGTGGTACCGGTTCTGGACCAGACGGCTGAGGCCGTGCTGATGGAGAACCCGCGCTATCTGACGCGGGTCAAGAACTACCCCACCTTCTTCTCCTTCGGACCCGATCTGATCACTCTCGACGAGGTGCTGGCCCATGCCCCGTTGGCGGACTTGCGGGTCGCGACCGTGCACAACGGCGCCGTCCACCGCAAGGACACCGTCGCGGGTATGACCTTCTCCCCCGCCGAACTGCTCAGCTTCCACAGCCAGGTGATGCCGTTTTATCCCGGCGACGTCCTGTCGACCGGTACGCCGGGCGCCGCCGCGATCGAGCCGGGCGACGTGGTGCGATGCGAGCTGGGCGACGAGCTCGCGTCGCTGACCAACCCGGTGCGGTAGACGCGACGGCTTGAGTCCTGAGGGCCGGACCAACCGCCCTGAGTGCAATCTCGCGCATCGGCGCGACGGCTACTCAGCAGGTCGTATGCGATAACGCCATCGACTCCCAGGCCTCGGTCGTACTGTGAGGTTATGGCCATTATCGAAGCGGATGCCGCGCCCCAGACCCCGTTCGAGCGGGACATCGCAGACACCCAGCAGTACTTCGACAGCCCGCGGTTCGACGGGATCATTCGTCTGTACTCAGCGCGCCAGGTAGTCGAGCAGCGCGGGACGATCCCGACCGACTACACCGTCGCGCGCGAGGCGGCCGCGGCGTTTCATCCGCGCCTGCGTGAGCTGTTCGCCCAGAAGAAGAGCATCACCACCTTCGGCCCCTACTCCCCGGGGCAGGCCGTGGTCATGAAGCGCATGGGCATCGAGGGGATCTACCTCGGCGGCTGGGCGACCTCGGCCAAGGGGTCGATCAGCGAGGATCCGGGACCCGACCTGGCCAGCTATCCGCTGAGCCAGGTGCCCGACGAGGCCGCCGGACTGGTGCGCGCCCTGCTGACCGCCGACCGCAATCAGCAGTATCTGCGGCTGCGCATGACCGACGAGCAACGCGAGGCGACCCCGGCCTACGATTACCGCCCCTTCATCATCGCCGACGCCGACACTGGTCACGGCGGTGATCCTCACGTGCGCAACCTCATTCGCCGTTTTGTCGAGTCGGGTGTGCCGGGCTACCACATCGAGGACCAGCGCCCGGGCACGAAAAAGTGCGGCCATCAGGGTGGCAAGGTGCTCGTGCCGTCGGACGAACAGATCAAGCGCCTCAACACCGCCCGCTTCCAGCTCGACATCATGCGGGTGCCCGGCATCATCGTGGCCCGCACGGACGCCGAAGCCGCCAACCTGCTGGACAGCCGAGCCGATGAACGCGATCAGCCCTTCCTGCTCGGCGTCACGAACCTCAAGATCCCGTCATATAAGTCCTGCTTCCTCGCCATGATGCGCCAGTTCTACGACGCTGGAGTCACAGACCTCAGGGGGCATCTGCTCTACGCGCTACCCGACGGTGAGTACGCCGCCGCCGATGCATGGCTGCAACGCCACGGCATCCAAGGCGTGATTGCCGACGCCGCCAACGCGTGGCAGGACGGCGCGGACGATTCGATCGACGCGATATTCGACGAGGTCGAGTCCAAGTTCGTCGACGCCTGGCAGGTCGACGCCGGCCTGCAGACCTATGGCGAGGCCGTCGGTGATCTGCTCGACTTCCGCGAGAGGGAGGGTGAGCCGGCCGAGACGAGCGCCGTGGACTGGCGCAAATTCGCCGCCAAGGCGTCGCTGTACTCCGCGCGGGAGAAAGCCAAGGAATTGGGCGCCGACGTCGCATGGGACTGCGAGCGGGCGAAGACGCCGGAAGGCTACTACCAGATCCGCGGCGGCATTCCGTATGCGATCGCCAAGTCGCTGGCCGCCGCGCCGTTCGCCGACATCCTCTGGATGGAAACCAAGACCGCCGATCTCGCCGACGCAAAGCAGTTCGCCGACGCGATCCGCGCCGAGTTCCCCGAGAAGATGATGGCCTACAACTTGTCCCCCTCGTTCAACTGGGACACCACCGGCATGACCGACGACGAGATGCGCGCGTTCCCAGAAGAACTCGGCAAGATGGGATTCGTCTTCAACTTCATCACTTACGGCGGCCACCAGGTCGACGGGGTCGCCTGCGAAGAGTTCGCCACGTCGCTTCGACAAGAGGGCATGCTCGCTCTCGCCCGCCTGCAACGCAAGATGCGACTGGTCGAATCTCCCTACCGCACACCGCAAACCCTGGTCGGTGGACCACGCAGCGATGCCGCGCTGGCCGCTTCGTCCGGGCGGACGGCCACCACGAAGTCCATGGGCGAGGGCTCAACGCAGCATCAGCACCTCGTCCAGACCGAGGTGCCGAAGAAGCTGCTGGAGGAATGGCTGGCGCTGTGGAGCGACCACTATCAGATCGGCGAGAAGCTGCGGGTGCAGCTGCGGCCGCGGCGCGCCGGGTCCGACGTGCTGGACCTCGGCATCTACGGCGACGCCGAAGATCCGGTCGCCAACGTGGTCGTGGACCCGATCAAGGACCGGCACGGCCGCAACATCCTGACGGTGCGCGACCAGAACACGTTCTCCGAGAAGATGCGCAAGAAGCGGTTGATGGACGTCATCCACCTGTGGCTGATCCATCGCTTCAAGCCGGAGATCGTGTACTACGTGACGCCGACCGAGGACAACATCTATCAGACCGAGAAGATGAAGTCCCACGGCATCTTCAGCAACGTGTACCAGGAGGTCGGCGAGATCATCGTCGCCGACGTGAACCAGCCGCGCATCGACGAACTGCTCGCGCCCGACCACGAGGCGCTCAAGCGATTGATCGCCAAGGAGGATTGACCGGGGCCGCGCCGTCGAATCATGGATGGCACCAACGACTTCAACTTGCTCAGAACTTCCGACGAGCGATTCGACAACCTGCCCGACTACCCGTTTCCGCCCAACTACGTCGAGGTGGAAACCCGCGGGATCCCTCCCTTGCGGATGCACTACGTCGACGCCGGACCCGCCGACGGCCCCGTCGTCGTCCTCTTGCACGGACAGCCGACGTGGTCGTTCATGTACCGCAATGTCGTTCGGGTACTTGCGGACTCGGGCATGCGAGTCATCGCGCCCGACCACATCGGATACGGTCGTTCAGACAAGCTCACCGATGCGACGGCATACACCTTTCGCAGGCACATCGACTGGGTCCGGGGCCTGGCCAACGGACTCGACCTGCGCGAGGTGACGCTGGTGGTCCAGGACTGGGGCGGCCCGATCGGGTTGAGCGTGTTGGCCCGCGAACCCGACCGCTTTGCCAGGGTCGTCGCAACGAACACGATCCTGCACACCTGCGACCCGGCGTTGGCGGGCCGACTCACTTGGGCGCACCACGGCATCGACGAAGACCGGGTGATGCTGCAGGAAACGCTGCTCGACTACGTCGCGTTGTATCAGCGTGCGCCGGATCTCAACCCCAGCATGTTTCTCGATGCGGTGGCCGGTCCGCTTGATGCCGATGTGCTCGCCGCCTATGACGCACCCTTCCCGGACCCCCGCTACAAGGCCGGTCTGCGCCAAATGACCGCGCTCATCCCGCTCACGCGCAACGACCCCGGCGCGGCGATCGGCCGGGACACCATGGCTGCGCTTGCACAGTGGGAACGTCCCTTCCTCACCGCGTACTCCGACGCCGATCCCCCGACCCGGGGCTGGGACAAGGTATTTCAAGAACATGTTCCCGGTGCCCAGAATCAGGAACACACAACCATCGCCGGGGCGGGACATTTCATCGCAGAACAAAAGGGCGAGGAGCTGGCTGCCGTCATCGCCCAATTCGTAAGCGGCGCAAACTAACTCGGTGCAGGTAGCCGGAGTACCAGGCGGGCGCCGCCCATCGGGCTGGCCTCCATGGCCGCTGTACCGCCGTGCAAGTCCGCCTGTTGGGCAACCAGGGCCAAACCGAGCCCCGAACCAGACCGCGCTGCCGTCGATCCACGAGAGAACCGCGCGAAGATGGCCGCCCGCTCCTCCTCCGGCACGCCGGCACCGTTGTCGTCGACGATGATCTGCACCCCCTCGCCGGAACTGTCTGCGCTGAGCTGGATTTCGGTTGCACCGCCGTGCTTGACCGCGTTGGTGATGGCATTGTCGATCACTAGTCGCAGACCGGCAGGCAAGCCCACCATCAACACCGTCGTCGAGGATGCCAGCGACACGCGCACTTCGGGGTAGTTGCGTACCGCGTCGTGCGCTGCGCGATCCAGCAGCTCGGTGATGTCGACGGGGACGAAGTCGTCGATGGTCGTCAGTTGGCCCTGTGCCAGGCGTTCCAACGCGGTGAGGGTCGCCTCGATACGGCTTTGCGTGCGCAGCACGTCGCCGATGATTTCCTCGCGCTGATCGTCGCGCATCGCGAGGGTGGACAGCACCTCGAGGTTGGTGCGCATGGCCGTCAACGGCGTGCGCAATTCGTGGGAGGCCACGGCCGCGAAGTCGCGGGCCGATTCGAGCGCCGCCTTGGTGCGCTGTTGTTCGTCGCCGATGCGGGCAAGCATTCCCTCGACCGCCTCGGCGATCTCCACGGCTTCCTGCACACCGCGCACCTGCACCTCGTCGGGGTTGGACTGTGCGTTGATCGCCCGGGCCTGCTGTGCGAGCAGCCGGAAAGGATTGATCATGATCGACCACATCACCCAGCCGACCAGGACGGTGCCGATGATCACGCCTCCACAGATCAGCAACACGCGCCGGTGGAGTTCATTGATGCGGCGCTGCGTTTCGGCGAGGGGCGCACCCACCGCGATCATCGCCTCACCGGCGGCGAAGGTGCGAACCCGGTACTCCACGCCGTCGATCGTGGTGTTCGCGTAGCCGATATCGAATTCCGGTAGCACCACTTCGCTTGGAATCGAGACTGTAGCGCCGCCGATGCGGGCCGTGCGCACCAGATTGCCGTCGGGCGTCTGGGGTTGGTCGGTACCCGTCTGTTGCGCGGCGCGCAGCAGGGTGCTGATGTCGCCAAGACTGCTCACCGAATCGAGTCGCCGGTCCAGCTGGCTGTACTGGTCGTTCGTCACGCCGAACCACACCCACGCGCCGAGCGTGATCACGAGCGCGACGACGGAGAGTGCGGCGACGATGACGATGATGCGCAGCGACAGCGTCCTCGCCAGCAGTTCGTACAGCCGCTCGGCGAGCTCCCTCATCGGAGGCCATCGCGAGGAGCGCGAACCGCGTTCATAAGCGCACAGGCAATTGGGCTGCGATGAGCGGAGCGATTTTGTCCGCCATGTATTCGTGGCCGGCATCGGTCGGGTGCACGCCGTCGGCGCCGATCAACTGGGGCTGTTTCACAAACCAGCGTTCGGCGATGGGGTCGACGAACTTCGCCCCTGCCACCCCGGCTTGATATTGCAGTGCATCGCGAATCCGCACGATAGCCGCGGGAGGATTGGCGGTCGGCCACGGCGGCCCGATAATCAGGAATGTTGCCGACGGCGCTATGCGGCGAGCCAATTGGAAGGTGCCGTAGGCCAGAATCGACAACTGCGCGGGATCGACGTCCTGGTCGTTGCGCGAGCCGAAGAACACCACCAGCACGTCGTCAGGCCTGACCGTGCGGGCAGTCAGATCCTCGAACAGGCTGCCCCTGTTTCCTCGTGTGCCGTAGCCCGCTCCGCCTTCGGCGCCCACGTCCGCAGTGATGGGTACGCGATGGGTTGCGAGATCACCCCAGGCGCGCGCTGGCCATCCCTTCGGACCCAGGCCACCCATGTCGGTGCCTGTCGTGTAGGAATCGCCGATTACTGCGACGCGATTCATGGAGGTATTCAGCCGCACTATGTCGTTGTGGCTGTCGTTGTGGCCCACCCGCATTGGGTGCTCACCGCCCACGCTGACCAGGAGCGCAAGCGCAACCATGGCCGTGATCAACCGGCTCACCGGACCAGCCTAGGACTCATTTGACCAAAACTACGTTGACGACGCGCGAACTCATCCTGCACGTGCTGAAACCACAGGTCTCGGTTCCCTACGCTGGCCGTCGACCGTCTGCAGCTTCGCGGGGACGGTATCCGCGCGGGAGTCACGGGGCGGGCTCATCATGCCGCGCATCCATCGGCGCGCCGGCTCCTCGACGAGGTGGTACAGCAGCGCCGCGCCAACGAACGCCGCCGCGATCAGCCCGACGAGTACCGCCTTGCCCGCAAGGTCGGATCCGAGGCGAAGTTCGAATTGCATGACCATCCAATTCCACGTCGTGTGGACCAACTCGTGAACCATGTAGAGGCTGAACGAAATGTGTCCGAGATAGACGATCGGGCGAATCGACAGCAGAGCAGGCAAGGTCCCGACGCCCAACGCCAGGGTCAACACCATGGGGACGAACAGCACGTCAACCAGCCCGGCCGAGTCATAGATCGTCGGTATCGGGTTCGCGTCCAGCCAGTACAGGATGCCGATGATGGCCGCGGCGATGAGAAGCGACGCGACACCGGCGCCCATGCGGGCCCGGTCGCTCGGTTGCAGCTTGCGGACAGCGGCACACACCAGGGCCCCCGCGGTGAACTGCATGATGATCCGGGGCAACCAGCTCCACGGCGTGTAGAACAGGCCGGTGGCCATCAGCAGGACCACCGGCGGCAGCGACGCGGCGACGGCCAGGCAGATCAAGCCTCGCGCCCTCGTCGCGCGGGCGATCCGGAAGATCACCAGCACCAGCGCCCCGAACAGGATGTAGGCCAGCCATTCGGCGCTGATCGACCATGCGGGTCCGTCCCAGCTGGTGCCATCGAAGTACGGAGAGAACCACAGCTGCACGAGCAGGAACTGCCGGACGTAGTTCGTCGCTGTCAGCGTGTGTGCAGCTTCCGAGGGAACATGGCCGACGTTGAGCGTGAAGATGATCCACAGCGCAGCGAGATGCATCGTCACCAGATACACCGGCCACACGCGGGACAGCCGCAACCACAGGAAGTGCAGCATGGATCGCCACGACCAGGACTCCCCCATTCGGTCGAGATAGTTCCACGTCAGCACGAACCCGCTGAGGATGAAGAACAGGTCGACACCCTGGGCGCCGCAATCGAGCACCGGCGCGAGCGCCGACCTGAATCCCGGAGCCGCCTGCTCGAGCAATGGCCGGAAGTGGAAGAGCACGACCCACACGGCGGCGACGATGCGCAGTCCGGATAGGGCCTTGATCTCGCCGGTGCGCACAACACTCTCTTCGTGAGGGACTTGGTCGATTTCGGTCGTCTGCCGGGCGGTGCGCCTCCCCGCGACCATGCTCCGGCAGTTCCGCAGGCTACCAGCGGGACCACCCCAGCAGCACATTCAGACACGCTGTCAATTCGCTGTGCGATGACCAAAATTGTTGCTAACCAGGCACTCTGGACGAACCTGAAATGGAACCCGCACATCGGACCGCGGCGCGTCCCGACACGCCCATGATCAAGTCTTGACTGATTCCAGAAAAGGGGCATGATGGGTTACGTGCCCTCGACGTCGGATTTCTCGGAGCAGCTGCGGCTGGCAGACCTCCGGGTGACCCGTCCCCGCCTCGCGGTGCTCGAGGCGGTAAGTGCGCATCCGCACGCCGACACCGAGACGGTCTTCTCCGCTGTGCGGGTCGCTCTGCCCGAGGTGTCTCGCCAAGCGGTGTACGACGTGCTCGCCGCGCTGACGGCCGCGAGGCTGATTCGGCGGATCCAACCGTCCGGATCGTTATCCCGCTATGAGTCGCGCGTCGGTGACAACCACCATCACGTCGTGTGCCGCTCATGCGGGGTCATCGCCGATGTCGACTGCGCCGTCGGCGATACGCCGTGCCTGATCCCGTCGGATCCGGATGGCGCGCTAGACGGCTACGTCGTCGACGAGGCCGAGGTCATTTATTGGGGTCTGTGCCCCGACTGTTCCGCATCGCAAGTTTCACGATCACAACCGTGATCACAGCCCATTTCACCAACCCCTGGAAGGAATGTTGTGTCATCTGATACATCAGACGCCAAGCCGCCGTCACCCGAGAAGCCCACGGCGAGCAGCGGAAGTGAGAGCGAAAACCCGGTAATCGATACGCCGAAGCCGAAGGAGCACGCGCCCCGGACCAACCAGGACTGGTGGCCCGCGCAGGTCGACGTGTCGAAGCTGCACGCACGCGGCTCGTTCTCCAACCCGTACGGCGATGATTTCAACTACGCCGAGGAGTTCGCCAAGCTCGACCCCGAGGCTTTGAAGGCTGACGTCATGTCGGTCATCACCACCTCGCAGGACTGGTGGCCGGCCGACTACGGCAGCTACGCCGGTCTGTTCATCCGCATGAGCTGGCACGCCGCCGGTACCTACCGCATCTACGACGGCCGCGGCGGCGGCGGCGAGGGCATGCAGCGCTTCGCGCCGCTGAACAGCTGGCCGGACAACGCCAACCTGGACAAGGCGCGTCGTCTGCTGTGGCCGGTGAAGCAGAAGTACGGCAACAAGATCTCCTGGGCCGACCTGCTGGTGTTCGCCGGCAACGTGGCGCTGGAGTCGGCCGGCTTCGAGACTTTTGGCTTCGGCTTCGGCAGGCCCGACGTGTGGGAGCCCGTCGAGATTCTCTTCGGTGAAGAGGACGAGTGGCTCGGTACCGACAAGCGCTACTCCGGTGAGCGTGACCTTGCCGAGCCCTACGGCGCCACCACGATGGGCCTGATCTACGTCAATCCCGAAGGTCCCGAGGGCAAGCCGGATCCGATCGCCGCGGCGATCGACATCAAGGAGACGTTCGGCCGGATGGCCATGGACGTGGAGGAGACGGCCGCGCTGATCGTCGGTGGCCATACGCTGGGCAAGACCCACGGCGCCGGCCCGGACGAAGGCATAGGCCCCGAGCCCGAGGGCGCGCCGATCGAGCAGCAGGGCCTCGGCTGGAAGTGCCCGTTCGGCTCGGGCAAGGCTGGCGACGCGGTCACCAGTGGGCTCGAGGTGGTCTGGACCAATACGCCGACCCAGTGGAGCAACGCGTACCTGGAAATCCTTTATGGCAATGAGTGGGAGCTGGTGAAGAGTCCCGCCGGTGCCTGGCAGTTCGAGGCCAAGAATGCAGAGGCGACGATCCCCGATCCCTTCGGTGGTCCGAATCGTAAGCCGACGATGTTGGTCACCGATCTCTCGATGCGGGAGGATCCGGAGTTCGCCGCGATTACCCGTCGCTGGCTCGACCACCCGGAGGAGCTCAACGAGGCGTTCGCCAAGGCCTGGTACAAGCTGCTGCACCGCGACATGGGTCCGATCAGCCGCTACGTCGGCCCGTGGATCGCCGAGCCGCAGCTGTGGCAGGACCCGGTGCCCGCCGTCGAGGGCGAACTGATCGACGAAGCCGACATCAAGGCGTTGAAGGCCAAGTTGCTCGACTCCGGGCTGACCGTGCAGCAGTTGGTCAAGACGGCATGGTCGTCGGCAGCCAGCTTCCGCAGCACCGACAAGCGCGGTGGCGCCAACGGTGCGCGGATTCGCCTTGAGCCGCAGAAGAACTGGGAGGCCAACGAGCCCTCCGAGTTGGCCAAGGTACTGCCGGTGCTGGAGAAGATCCAGAAGGACTTCAACGGCGCTGGGGCCAAGAACCTGTCGCTGGCCGACCTGATCGTGCTGGCCGGCTCTGCGGCGGTCGAGAAGGCGGCGAAGGATGCCGGCTTCGAGATCGACGTGCACTTCTCGCCGGGCCGCACCGACGCGACGCAAGAGGACACCGATGTGGACTCGTTCGCGGTGCTCGAGCCGCGGTGGGACGGGTTCCGCAACTTCGTGCGTCCGGGCGAGAAGGCTCCGCTGGAGCAGCTGCTGATGGAGAAGGCCGTTCTGCTGAGCGTGACGGCGCCGGAACTGACGGCGCTGGTCGGCGGGCTTCGGGCGCTCAACGTCAACCACGGCGGGAGCAAGCACGGCGTCTTCACCGACAAGCCGGGCGTGCTGACCAACGACTTCTTCGTCAACCTGCTCGACATGGGCACGCAGTGGAAGTCGGGGACGGCAGAGAACGTCTACGAGGGTGTGGACCGCGCGTCGGGCCAGCCGAAGTGGACGGCGACCGCCAATGACCTGGTGTTCGGCTCGAACTCGCAGCTGCGGGCACTCGCCGAGCATTACGCACAGGAGGACAACAAGCAGAAGTTCGTCGAGGACTTCGTCGCCGCCTGGGTCAAGGTCATGAACAACGACCGGTTCGACCTCGCCTGATCGCTTAACAGCAACACGCCGCGCCCCGCGAGTTATCACCGCTCGCGGGGCGTTGTGCTCGGTAAATTCCCTAACGTGGACGCACCTTTTCTGCTCTTGTCGATCCGTGGCGAGGACGAAGCCGCCGACGACGAGTACCGGGCCGTGGTGCGCTTTGCCGGTTTGGATACGACGGGTGTGCACCGAATCAACCTGACCCACCAGCCGCTGGGATCCATCGATCTCGCTGACTGGTCGGGCATCATCCTCGGCGGCGGGCCCTACAACGTCAGTGATGAGCCGGAGTCGAAATCCGGTACGCAACACCGTGTCGAGTCCGAGTTGTTCGCGTTGATCGGGCGCATCGTCGACGAGGACTACCCGTTCCTCGGATGCTGTTACGGCGTGGGCACGTTGGGCACCGTCATCGGGGCGGTCATCGACCGCACGTATCCGGAACCAGTCGGCGGCATGGCGATCACGGTCACCGGCGCGGGACGCAACGACCCACTTTTCGCCGACCTGCCCGACGTCTTCGATGCCTACGGCGGCCACAAGGAGGCGGCGACGACGCTCCCGGCAGATGCTTTGTGCCTGGCCACCTCGCCGCAATGCCCGGTGCAGGCGTTCCGTGTCAGGGAGAACGTGTACGCCACACAGTTCCATCCCGAACTCGACCTCGACGGCATCGACGTCCGCCTCAATGCCTACAAGAACCACGGTTACTTCGCGCCCGAGTCGGCAGAGCAGTTGAAAATCGAAGCCCGGCAATGGAATGTCCGGCATCCGCACACCATCTTGCGACGGTTCATCGAACGGTATGCACGACAGTGACCGCGTTAGGAGCGCCCATTTCCGGGAATGCCCTCACACGTGGAAACTGTCGAATACGCCCCAGGCCGTAGGGTCGACATCTTCGGGGATCCGGCGCGGCGCGCCGTGCTGATGTGGCACGGCACTCAGACCGACGCTCGCGCCAGCATGCGCCCCCTCGCGGAACGTCTAGCCGAAATCGGAGTGGGCGTCATGGTCACCGACTGGAATTCGCACGCCGAGGACCGCGGCCGCGCCGACCTGTTGGGGTCGCTGCGCTTTGCGCGCGAGTTCAGCGGGGCGCCTGATGAGATCGTCCTGGTTGGTTGGTCACTGGGCGGCGTTGCTGCTGCCGGAGCGACGATCTACGCCTCACGGCTGGGCCTGCGACTGAGGCATACCGTCTGCCTGGCAGGCGCGTTCATGGTCGCCGACCCCCTCTCGGGCGACCCACTGCCCGCCGACCTCGCCAACGGCCACGACCGCGTGCCATTCACCCTGCTTCACGGTGTAAACGACGATGTCATCCCGGTCGAGGCAAGCCGCGATTTCGCCGCCAGACTCCGGCGACAGGATTGGCCGGTCGAGGTGGCCGAATTGCCTGCGGATCACGGCACGATTGCCGGCGCGCGGTATGACGCCGAGGTCGACCGCTATTTCGCGGCGCACGATCCAGATGCACTCTCGGTCGCGGACGACGTGGCAACCCGAATTGCGGCCGTGGCTTGACCTCAACAATGGTTTAGGTAGCACCGTGGGGTCATGGCTGATTTGACCAAGATCCGCGAGGATCTCTACCAGACCCGCATGGACTCGCCGTTTCCCGGCTTGACCACTCACGCCTATCTCTGGCGGCGACCGGCGGGCAATGTGCTGTTCTACTCTCCGGTCGGTGATGCAGACTTCGACGCGATCGACGAGCTGGGCGGAGTCAGCGCCCAGTATCTGTCACACCTCGACGAGGCAGGCCCCAACCTGAACCGGATCGCCGAGCGGTTCGGCCGCCAGCTGCACGCTCCCGCAGCTGAACTGGAGCAGATCGCCGACCACGGCCGTGTCGACATACCGCTGGACGCGGCGAGGCACGTCGATGTCAACGACGTGGAAGTGCTTCCCACACCGGGTCATTCACCCGGAAGCACGTGCTATCTCGTGACGGGCGCAGGTGGCGATCGGTATCTGTTCACCGGAGACACCATCTTTCCCGCCGGTGACGGCACCTGGTCGACATTTGTGGTGCCCGGCCGGGGCGATGCGGCGGCAATGCGGGACAGCGTCAAGCTGCTGGGTACCGTCGAGCCCGATATCGTCATCTCTAGCGCGTTCGCCGGCGAAACCCCGATCGAAGCCGTCGACGCTACGCGGTGGTCAGAGATCGTCGATCAGGCACTGGCGAGCGTGAAAGCGTAGGTCAGCAGCATTTGCCGGGGCCGTGCCCCTGCTCCGCGTAGGTATCATTCCAGCGCCACCATTCATATGGCGGGCTCTGCGGATAGCCTTCGGGTG
Organism: uncultured Actinomycetota bacterium; assembly: GCA_963720345.1. GTDB lineage: Bacteria > Actinomycetota > Actinomycetes > Mycobacteriales > Mycobacteriaceae > Mycobacterium. Next base: position 294,808 of record CAVRFN010000048.1, on the reverse strand, counting down.
AGTCTTCCCAATTCTCTTGTCGGCCAAGCGCCGTCATATCGAGGAGGTTCCAGGTGCCTACGAACACCTCATCGCCGCGGCCGGAGATCATGTAGGTGCGGAAGATTCGGTCATTCTCGTCACGGATGAACGCGTTAGTGCCGTGCCACAGGTCGACGCCGAAGTCCTTGTCGAAGTCATCGGTGATGGTGTACCACGGGTGCCGCCAGCCCATCTTCTCCTTCATCCCATCCAGTTCTGGCTGGGTTGCGCGCGAGACGTAGACGAATGTGGTGTCGCGTGCATTGAGATGCGTCAGGTTGGGCACGTGGTCGGCCATCAATGAGCATCCCACGCAACCGTGTTCGGGCCAACCCGGGTGCCCGGGAACATCGTCGCCGCCTGTGCCGGGTTCGATGAAGGCGCGATAGATGATCAATTGGCGCCTGCCGTCGAAAAGGTCGAGCAGGCTCAGCTTGCCGTCAGGCCCGTCGAACAGATAGTCCTTCTCAACGGCTGTCCATGGCATGCGGCGCCGCTGGGCGGCCAGGGCGTCGCGAGCACGTTGAACTTCCTTCTCCTTGGCGAGCATTTCTTGGAGAGCGGCATCCCACTCCCGGGCCGATACGATCGGTGGCGTCTTCATTTCTTTATCTCCCTTCCTATTTCGCTGCCAGCTCATCGGAGCGCCCGGCCCGCAGTCGTGACCACTGTGCAGTCGGACGCCCGTCTACACGTATCCGCTCGCTGTTGTTCGCGATGGGCCGTATCGGCCAGTCGCTCGGCGAGTCCTCCCACTCCTCCTGACGCCCGTAGACCGTGAGGTCCATCAGCGCGAAGCTGTAATCCATCGCCTCCACGCCGCGGTAATTCGTCCAGTAGGTCTCGAATACGCGGTCGCCGTCGCGCAGGTAGCAGACCAGGTGCATGAGGCCCTTCTGACGACCGACGAGCAGGGTGTCGAGCGATTCCTCCGCCGAGTACCACGGCATCTCCCAGCCCATGAAATTGCGGTAGCGGCGACTCTCGTCGTACGGGCCCTGGCACAACACCGCGTAGGTGATGTCGCGCGAATGTAGATAGGACAGCTCGGCGACGTGGGTGGTGCACCATGTGCAGCCTTCGCATTGTTCGGCCGCGGAATGACCTGTGTGCCACATGAAGTAGTAGGCGACCAATTGCTTGCGTCCCTCGAAGGCGTCGAGCAGTGTCAGTGGTCCGTCCGGGCCGACCAGTCTCGTTGTGCCGTCGATCTCGACCATTGGCAGCCGGCGACGGGCAGCAGCGATTGCATCACCTTCCCGGGTGTGCGCCTTCTCGCGGATCCGAAGCGCGTCGATCTCCGCCTGCCACGTCGCCTGGTCGACCACGGCTGGTGTACCCGTCACGACTCCTCCAGGGCGGTCTTGAGATTAGACAGCTTCCACGGCCAACCACCCGAGATGAGTTCGCGGACGGTGCTTTCCGGGGGGAAGTCGCCATGAACGACCGTCAGTTTCACCTGGCCGTCTTCGACCGGTTCAATGTCGAAAGACACCTTCGAGCGGCGCTCCGCTGCGGCCCTGGCGATGACGTCCTCGTCGAGACCCAGCTCCGTGAGCTCCGGCACGAACGTGTGAAACGTGAAGGCGAGCCTGCGGTACGGATCGGATTCGAGGATTACCTGTTCTGGGTGTTCGATTCTCAGGGCGCGGTCTTCCCAGACGTAGGTAGAGCCCTTCTGCCAATCCGAGGCCATCGCGTGTCCCATATAGCGGTGCGAGAAAGCCGGGTCGGTGATGGCCTGCCACAGTCTTTCGGGCGTGGTCCGGATGTAGGTCGTATAGACGAATTCGGTGCTGCTGGTCATCGGTTCGGTCTCCAGTGCGATTTTCAGATCGGCGAGTGTCTGCACCCGCGCACGGTCGTATTGGTTGATCCAACGGTCGGCGATGGCATTGATCGGTTCGGCATTGAGGTAATGCAGTTTTTCCCTGCCCCGCCACACCGTGGTGACCAGGTTGGCCGCCTCCAGCACCGCGAGGTGCTTGCTGACCGACTGCCGCGCCATCGACAGTTCCGCGCATAGATCGCGCAGACTCTGCCCAGTGCGTGCGTTGAGGCTGTCGAGCAGTAGGCGTCGACTGGGATCTGCCAACGCCTTGAATACCTCGTTTGTCTCTGTCATATCCGATTTATGCAGCTGCCTGGCTGCATATCCACCATAGGCAGCCAGGCAGCTGCATGTCAATGGTCGAGATGCTGGCGAACGTTCCCTACCGCCCTCCGGGCGGCCAGGACTTGTCGGACCCCGGTGCTTTGATGGAGTTATGTACTCGAGCGCATCACTCGACGCTCCGGTGTTGCGTCCGAAGGACCGGCTCGAGGTGTTGTTCGACGAACTGGGTGAGTTGATGGGTCAGCGAAACGCCATCGATGGGCGCATCGTCGACATCGTCGCCGAGATGGATCACGACAATCTGGTGGGCATCACGGGTGCACGATCGATCGCGGCATTGGTGGCGTGGAAGACCGGTAGCTCGACGAGAAACGCCCAGACGGTCGCCACCCTCGCACACCGGATCAAAGAGTTCCCGCGCTGCGTGGCGGGTCTGCGGGAGGGGCGACTGTCCCTGGATCAAGTCGGCATCATCGCCGAGAAGGCCGGCGACGGATCTGATGAGCACTACGTGACGCTGGCCGAAGTCGCCACCGTCAACCAACTACGTACCGCCCTGAAACTGGAGCCACGCCCCAAACCCGAACCCAAGCCCGATCTTTCGCGGGAGCCGCAGCGCTCGATCACCAAAACCAGCGACGAGCAGTCCACCACCTGGAAGATCAAACTCCCCCAAGAGGACGCGGCGACGTTCGACGCCGCCCTGGCCTCGCATCAGGATGCGCTGATCACCGAATGGAAGCGCGACCACGAGAACGACAATGACGCCGACAGCGAGCCCGTCTCGGATCAACCGCCGCTGCCGACCACGGGCGATGCGTTCATGAGTCTGGTCGAATCCGGATGGGACGCCGACGTCACGCGCCGGCCCCACGGGCAGCGCACCACGGTGGTCGTGCACCTCGACGTCAAAGACCGTGTCGCGCAGTTGCATCTGGGACCGTTGCTCACCGACGGCGAGCGCCAATACCTTGGGTGTGACGCCACGTGTGAGGTGTGGTTCCACCGCGACGGCCAGCCCATCGGTGCCGGCCGCACCACACGCACGATCAACCGTCGCCTGCGTCGTGCCCTGGAATATCGCCACCCCACCTGCGCGGTGCCCGGCTGTGGGGCGACCCGCGGTCTGCACGCCCACCACATCCAGCACTGGGAAGACGGCGGCCCCACTGAACTGCACAACCTCGTGCTCCTGTGTCCCTACCATCACCGGTTGCACCATCGAGGCATCATCACCATCACCGGACCGCCCGACAACCTCACCGTCACCGACAGCACCGGTCGACAACTCACGCCACAATCACTCGCCCGCCCACCCAACTCGCCCCCACCCGACGTGGCGCCCTACCGCGGACCCACCGGCGAACGCGCCGACTGGTGGTGGTACGACCCATTCGAACCAAAACCACCGACCAACAACTAATCTCGCACCGAGGTCGGTTGCAGCCGGCGATGGTGCGCCCGCTAGCCGTTGAGCTCGTCGAAGCGAGCGAGCGCGTGATCACGTTGATTGAGATCGAAGGCCTCCATACGCCTGACGCGTGGTCCTTCGAACAGGACGAGGGTGAGTGCCGGGAAGCTCAATCGCGACGCCGTCGGTCGTGGTGCCCTTCACGACCATGTTGGTCACAAGACCGGCCGCTGAGTATGCTGAGGATCTCGGCGGCCTCGAGCCACAGGTCGGGGATCAGCGACGCCAGCGTGCGGATGGAGAGCCAGTGATCTTCGATCGTTTCGGGGTCTACGGTTGCCAGTTGGCGGTGATTGACGTAGGTCGCGCCGGCTTCACGTGTGGCGACGGCATCCCAGTTATGGCGGTTGTACGCCTCGCCCAATTGGTGCCACGCCTCGATGACCTCGGGATGCTCGACCTCTCCCGATGCGATCCAGCGAGCGGTGAGCTCAGCCAATCGCGGCGTCGATATCATCCGGATCGAAAATCACTATGCAGTACGCGGATTCGTTGTCGGTGATTTCCGTGAGTGTCAACGTCTCGACTGTGATCGGCCAGTCGGCTTCATCGGTATCGCGGAAACTATCGCGGCTCAGAGCCAGGCGATTTCCCCTGACGGCCATCGGCTGCGTCTCCATTTGCCAACTCTGGGGCCCACCGAACAACATCGCGCGTGCAGACGTCGGGTCCACGGGGCCCTCATTGCGCAATCCTTTTCGCCGGTCCTCGTACCGTCCGTCAGTGTCGTGGAGGGCAAGAACGCCGTCCAGATCGCGGCGATTGAATGCGTCTGCTATCAGCGCCCGGCATTGGATCGCGGCGTTCTCGAGCTGAGGTGCTGACGTGTCGAGTTCGTCGAACGTCCCAAGCGCGGCACTCGACGTCGGACTCATCGAAGATCTCGACCCGGCTGAGCAGGTGACCATCGAAGGTCAAGAGATTGATCACTCGCCACTCGGCGGCGAAACCGTCGTGTGAAGTCGCGTGGGCCGCCAGCGTGACGACCGCTCCGAGATCGGTCAACCGGTGCACATCTTCGATATAGAGGGCGGCCGTCGGTGACAGATCCCAGGTCGCCAGGAGGTACGCGGTCAGCTCACCCGGCGCAAACGCCGTTCCCCGTCGGTGATCGATGTTGACCCAGTCGCGCGTCGCCGCGGGAACTTCGCGACGGTTGAATGCCGTGCAGACGCGTACTACATCCGACCAGACGTCGGCGTACGCCGCTGCTTCGCCTGCGAGGTACCGGATATCCAGTTCCTCGAAGGCGGAGTCGATGTCGTCAGGGTCGAAAAGAACGCTGTGGCTTATCAATCCATCGTCATCAGCCTCTGTGAGCAACAATGCTTCGACCGTGATCGGTTGGTCAGCCTCTGCGGTATCGCGATACGCGTGCCGAATAAGCGCAAGGTGGTTGCCTCTGATGCCGATAGGCTCGGTGTCCACTCGCCAATTCAACGTCGCCTCGAACTCGAACAACCCGCGCCCGAAATCGTGGCTTAACAGGCCGACATTCCGCAGGCCCTTCCGGCGGTCGTCGTATTGGGCGTTCGTGTCATAGACCGCAATAAGGCCATCCAGGTCGCGGCGATTAAACGCATCAGCAAGCGCCGCACTGCCTCGGGTCGCAGCGTTCTGGAGCTGAGGTGCTGCAGCATTGAGCTCGTCGAATCTGGCTAGCGCAGTGTCGAGGTCGGCCTCGTCGAATATTTCGCAGCGGTTGACCGCCTCACCTTCGAACATCAGAAGGGCGATCTCGCGCCACTCGGCGTCGAACCCCTGCTGCGAGGCGCCCTTTGAAACTTGGGTGACAACCGCTCGCCGATCACTCAGCCGATGCACGGCCTCGATCTTGATGTTGATGTCGGGCGCGACGTCCCACGCCGCGCGGATGTATGGGATGGCTTCGCCGGGGGCGAATCTTGCCCCGCGCCGATGGTCGATATTCACCCAGTCCGGTGTCGACGGAGGTAACTCGCGTCGATTGAACGCGGCGTAGGCCCCCGCGACGAGCGACCACGTTCGTGCATGGGCGACCGCCTCCCCCGCGACGTACCGGGCGTCCAGTTCCTCGAAGGCGGCTTCGATAGTCATCTGGATCGAACGAGACGCCCGCGACGATTCGCAAGGATGCGTTTATCTCGAAGATGCCGAGCACGTCCGCGAGAAATGTTTCGGACTCTTTTTCTTGGTCCTCATAACGGGCGCCCATCAGGACAAGTCGATCCCCGCGGGTCGCGATGACGGCGGACTTCACGCGCGAGACCCACAACTCAGCGATCGCCCTTACGTCTGCGATCTGGGCGTCTCTACCATGCCGGACTCCGGCGCCGACCACACGACGCCGATCGTCACTGGAAAACCCGTCGTCCAGGATCTCCGCGATGGCGTCCCAGTCGCCAGCCGCGATGTGCGCTAGGAAACGCTCGCCAGCCTGGCTCGCCGCGTTCTCCAGCCGCGGCGTCGGACGACTGAGTTCATCGAATCTGGCGAGCGCGGCATCGATGTCCGTTTCGTCGAACATGTCGCAGCGACTGAGCACCTCGCCGTCGATCGCAAAGACGTCGATCATCCGCAGTTCGAATTCGAACCCGTCCTGCGAAGTCCCGCATGCCGACTGCGTGATGACGGCTCCGCGGTCGTTCAGCCGGTGCACGGCCTCTATACGGCCGCGGATATTCTGCGTCATATCCCACGCAGCTCGTGTCGTTTCGGCCAGATCACTCGCCCCGCTTCCTACGAGCTGCCGATGGTCGACCCACTCGAGAGCGCTCGCCGGAAGTTCGTGGTTGTCGAACTCAGCGAACGCGCGCGTGATCAGCGACCACGTGTGCGCGTATTCCGCTGCGTCCCCTGCCATATAGCGAGTCTCGAGTTCGGTAAAGGCCGCGTCGACGTCGTCGGGATCGAAAAGCACGAAGGTGTGAACGAAGTTGTCGTCGCTGCATTCGGTGACCGTCAAGACCTCTAAAGTGGTCGGGCGATCGGCCTCATCGAAGTCGCGATAAACCTGCCGACTCAGACTCAGCCGCGATCCCCTGACGGCTACATGCTCGATCTCCATTCGCCAGCTCTGCGGAAACTCGAATATCGATCGCACAGCCCGGCGGCGCATCGACCCGTCCAGCGAGACGCGCAATCCCCTACGCCGATCATCGAATTGGCCGTTTGGATCGGTGAGGTCGAAAAAGGCGTCCTCGTCGCGGCGGTGGAATGCGTCTGCAAGACGCGTCCAGATGCGGGTCGCGGTGTTCTCGAGTTCAGGCGTCTGTCGACCCAGTTCGTCGATTCTCGCGAGCGCAGCGTCGAGATCGGCTTCGTCGAACAGCTCACAATGACTGATCTGATCACCTGTGAACTTCAGGTAGTAGACCTCACGCCACTCGCCTTTGAATCCTTGTTGGGAGGTGCCGCCCCCTCCGCGCCATAACGACAGCCGCGCCCTGATTCAGCCGATGCACCGATTCGATGCGGTACCGGACGTCCGGCGCAACTTCCCATGCCGCGTGCAGGAATTCGATCATTTCGCCAGGCGGAAATGTGATCCCACTACGACGATCGATGTTCACCCAGTCCGGTGTCGTCGGTGCTAAATCGTGCCGATTGAACCCGGCGAACGTCTCCGCGACGAGCGCCCACGTACGCGAGTGAGTCTCTGCTTCTCCAGCGACGTAGCGGGCGTCGAGTTCGGCGAAGGCGGCGTCGATGTCGTCGAGGTCGAACGAGACCCGCGCGACGATGAGGCCGTCGGCGTTGATCTCGACGATGTCGAGCAGTTCGACGTGGAACGCACCAGGTCGCTGGTCCCGGGGTGAGAAGCGGGTGCGGCTGAGCGCGAGTCGCTCGCCCCGGGTTGCGATGACCATCGACTTTGCCGTCGCGACGCCGAGTGCGGCTCCGGCGCGCAGGCTCGCGATTTCGGCCGTCTCGGCCGAATTGGATCCCGGTGTTGACCACGTGCCGGCGATCGTCGTTGGCGAAGTTTTCGGCCATCATCTCGGTCATCGCATCCCAGTCGCGGGCCGCGAAATGTGCGTCGAAGCGGTCGTTGATTTGGCTGGCCGCATTCTCGAGCCGAGACGTCGGCACGGTGAGTTCTTCCAACTTGGCGAGCGCGGCGTCGAGGTCATCCTCGTCGTACATCTCTCACGCGGTTGATCAGATCGCCTTCGAACGTCATCACACTGATCCCCCGCCACTGGGCGTCGAACCCGTCTGGCGTCGTCCACTGCCCTTGCCAAGCCACGACGGCTGCGGAATCGCTGAGTCGAGGTACTGACTCGATATAGACGCCGAATTCGTGTGATATCTAGTGCAGCGGACAAGTATTCGTCACGGGAGGCATCTTCGATCATCGGCAAGCGTCGCCGGTCTACGACTGTCCAATCCGGCGTTGTCGGGGGAAGCTCACGCCGGTTCATCGCAGCGTACGCTTGCATCACGAGCATCCATGTGTGCGCGTGTGTTGCCGCGCCGCCCGCGAGGTAGCGCGCGTCGAGTTCTTCGAATGCGGCATCGATGTCGTCGAGGTCGAACGCGACTCCCGCCCAAATCCGGTTGTCGGCGTCGACTTCGACGATGTTCAGCAGCTCGGTGCCGAACGCCTCGGGCCATTGGCCGCTGCCCGATACGCGGCTACGACCGATAGCGAGGCGATCCCCGCGGGTCGCGATGACGGAGAACTCGATGTTCCTCACCCCGACGTCGGTGATGGCCCGCATATTCGAGATCACGAGGTCTCGACCGCGTTGAACGCCACCGTTTACCACGCGACGGCGATCTTCATGAATAATCTCGTCGGCAAGCAATTCCGCCAGGGCGTCCCAATCGTGCGCCGCCCAGAAAGCTATGTAGCGTTGGTACATTCGGCTAGCGGCATTCTCAAGTCGCGGGGCTGGTCGGCTGAGTTCGTCGAACCTCGCGAGCGCAGTGTCGAGATCAGCGTCGTCGAAATACTCGAAGCGATTGATCAGTCCGCCTTGGACCGTCAGCATGGCGATCCCTGGCTCTTCAGCGTCGAAGCCCTGTTGCGACGTTCCATGGGCGACACACGTCATCACTGCACCGACGTCAGTCAGCCGGTGCACGGCGACTATCTGAATGCGCCAATCCGGCATGACTTCCCATGCGGCACGCACGTTGGCAGCCAAGTCGTTTTTCCACAACGGGAGTCGGTGGTGATCGTCGTGGACCAAGTCCGAAGCAGCCAAGGGTAGCTCGTGGCGATTGAGTGTGACGTACGCCTGTGTAATGACCGACCATGTATTCGCGTGCAGTGCCGCTTCGCCGGCGAGGTAACGCGCATCGAGTTCCGCGAATGCGGCATCGACGTCATCGATGCCGAACACGACTTGGGCGGTGACTCGTCCGTCGGCATCGATTTCGGCAAGGGCAAGATTCTCGACGTAGAACGCCCCAGGTCGCGCGTCGTAATGGGACTCTGCTCGGACGAGCACGAGGCGCTCCCCACGCGTCGCAAGATCAATGGAGGAAAGTCTCGGTACGCCGGCATCGGCAGCGGATCGCATGTCTTGCAACAAAGAGTCCCGACCGTAACGGATTCCTGCATTGACCACTGGCCGGCGATCCTCGTTATAGACCTCGTCGGCCACCATCGCTGCCATTGCGTCCCATTCCCGGGACTCGAAGGACGCTCGGAAGCGCTCAGCCACTCGGCTCGCCGCGTTCTGCAGCCGCGACTCCGGCCGGCTGAGCTCGTCGAACCTCACGAGTGCCACATCAAGGTCTGTATCGTCGAAAAGCTCGGTGCGGTTGATCATGTCGCCGCCGACCGTCACCACATCGATCTCACGCCACTCAGCGGCGAAGCCTGTTACCGACGATCCCTGCGTCGCGCTTGATACGACCGCACCCAAATCGTTCAGCCGATGGACGACCTCCACGCGGATCTTATTGTCGGGCGTGTCATCCCACGAAGCACTGATAAATGCGAGTAGGTCTCCGGCTGCGAAGGCGCCTCCCCCGCGTCGGCGGTCGAGGCTAACGAAGTCAGGCGGGGTCGGCGGCAGCTCGTGTCGGTTGAGTGTGGCGTAGCCCTCCGCAATGACTGACCACGTGTGCGCGTGCGCGGCCGCTTCGCCGGCGACATAGCGTGCATCGAGTTCTTCGAATGCGGCATCGATGTTGTCGAGGTCGAACATGACAAAGGCAGTGGTCCGGTTCTGGGCGTCGACCTCGCCGATGACGAGAGCCTCGGTGCGGTACGCCTCAGGTCGTTCATCTTTGCCATTGATCAGAACTCGGTGCAGGGCGATGCGGCTGCCACGTGTCGCGATGGCCGTCGACCTGACGTTCATAACGCCGGTCTCGGCGGATGCTCGCATGTTCGCGATTGTGGCGTCGCGTCCGAAGAGCTCAACACCGACCACCGGACGGCGGTCGTCAAGACAGATGTCCTCGGCAAAGATCTCAGCCATGCCATTCCAGTCGCGAGCGCGAAACACTTCCTGAAACCGCATCATCATTCGACTTGCTGCGTTCTGAAGCTGGGGCGTCGAACGGTTCAGTTCGTCAAACCTCGCAATCGCTGAGTCAAGGTCCGTCTCGTCGAAGACCTCGCAGCGGCTCAGGAGCCCATCGTCGACCGTGAACACATTGACTACCCGCCACTCGGCGTAGAACCCGTCGTCCGAAGTCCCCTGCGCTACTTGACTAACGACTGCTCCGAGATCGCTCAATCGGTGCACAGATTCAATAAAGGTCATCAGATCCGGCGTGAGCTCCCACGCTGCACGGAAGAACGCTCGCATGTCGCCCGCGCCGATACTTGCCACTCGCCGCCGGTCGACGTACGCGAAGCCCGGCGTCGCGGGAAGCTGTTGTTGGTTGAGCGCAGCGCAACCCGCCGCGATCACCGACCATGTGCGCGCATGGTCAGCCGCCTCACCCTCGACGTAGCGAGCATCCAACTCTGCGACGGCCGCTGCGTAATCGTTGACCTCGAAGAGCACAAGCGCCGAAATCCGCTCGTCCGAGTCGATCTCGACGATCTGAACCAGTTCGATCACACCCGCCTCGGGCCGCTGGTCGCCACCCCAATAGCGGATATGACGCAGCGTGAGCCGCTCGCCACGAATGGCGAGCGGGCTCGCTATGATGTGCGTGAGGCCGATCTCGGCGCCGACTCGCAGATCTTCGATTACGGCTTGGCGACCCCGCCGAAGACCTGCGTTGACGACGCGACGCCGATCATCGATCGAGACATCGTCGGCCAACACTGCTGCCATCGCATCCCAGTCCCCTGCAGCGATGTACTCCTGGCAGCGCGCCTCCACTTCGCTCGCCGTGTTCTCGAGTCGCGTTGCCGGGCTGCGGAGTTCTTCGAATCTTGCTAACGCGGCATCGAGGTCTCGCCTCGTCGAACAGCTCGTTGCGGCTGAATTTGTCGCCTTCGATTGACATGAGGGCAATCTCTCGCCACTCTGCGGCGAAACCTTCTTTCGAGGATCCTTGCGCCGTGTAGGTGACGACTGCCCCGAGATCGCTCAGCCGATGTACTGCCTCGATGTGGACCCTGAGGTCCGGCACCACATCGAAAGCGGCTTTGAAGGATTCAGTCAGCTCACCCGACTCAATCGTTGTCACTCGCCGATGGTCGACGTTCACCCAGTCCGGTGTTGTTGGAGGCAACTGGTGTCGATTGGCCGCGGCGAAGGTCGTCGCGACGAGCGACCATGCGTTCGCGTGCGCGGCCGCTTCGCCTGCAAGGTAACGGGCGTCGAGTTCGGCGATGGCGGCGTCGAGGTCGGCAGGTCCGAACTCGATATGCGACAGTGATCCGATCGTTGCTGTCGATTTCGACGATGTGGAGCATCTCGTTCCCGAGTTCCCAGTGGCGCGCATCTGGTCTGGAGGAACGAATTCGAGAGAGTGCCAAGCGCTCTCCGCGAGTCGCGATGGCGATCAACGTTACAGACGGCTCAGTCTCGGCCAGGGCTTTCAAGCTAGCGACAACTGCGTCGCGGCCATCCCAGAGCCCGACGTTCACCACGCTGCGGCGATCGTCGACGACACAGCCATCGGCCAGAGTCTCGGCTAACGCCGCCCAGTCGCGGGCAGCGAAGTGTGCAAAGAAGCGATCATCTGCTCGACTCGCGGCATTCTCGAGTCGCGAGTGCGGGTCGAGTGAGTTCGTCGAATCTCGCGAGTGCGGCGTCGAGGTCGGCCTCGTCGAACATTTCGCAGCGGCTGATCAGGTCGCCCTCGATCGTCGAAGGGAGATCGTCCGCCATTCAGCCGTCAAAGCCCTGCTGCGAGGTCCCTTTGCAGCACTTGGGTGACGACAGCCCCGAAGCCGCTCAGCCGATGTACAGCCTCGATGTAGATCCGCAGACCCGGCGTGATGCTCCCACGCGGCATGGATGTATGCGGCCATTTCGCCGGGCGCGAACGCTGCCGCCTCGCCGGTGATCGATGTTCACCCATCCGGTGTCGTCGCTGGGAGTTCATGTCGGTTGATCGCGGCGTATGTCTCCGGTGACGACCGACCACGTATGCGCGTGAGCGGCCGCTTCGCCCGCGAGGTAACGCGCGTCAAGCTCCGCGATGGCAGCTGCTATGTCATCAGGATCGAACGCGATCTCGGCCACGATCCGGCCATCGGCACTACTTTCGACGACGTCGATGGTCTCGGTGTCCAGCCCGGGCCAATCGGGCGCGGTGAACGAGTGGAGAGCAAGAACTAGGCGCTCTCCACGGATTGCAACGGCGGTCGACGTGATGTTCGTGCACCCGACCTCGGCCATGGCTTGCATATTCGCGATCTCGGCATCGCGACCGCTTCGGGCGCCGGCGTTCACGACGCGGCGACGGTCGTCGGTCGAAATATCCTCGGCGAGGGCGTCGGCCATGACATCCCAGTCGCGGGTCGCGAAGTGCGCAAGGTAGCGATCGACGACGCGGTTTGTCGCGTTGTCGAGCCGCGCCGCCGGCCGAGTGAGTTCGTCGAATCTCGCCAAGGCGGCGTCGAGGTCGGCCTCGTCGAAAAGCTCGCAGCGGCTGATTAGTTCGCCATCAATCGTCAAGATTTGTAATACATTCCACTCTGCTTCAAACCCCTGATTTGAAGTCCCGTGTGACACGGTGGTGACGACAGCTCCGCCATGGCTTAGCCGATGCACCGCGGCATTATGAGCTCGGAATTCCGGCGTCGGGTCCACGGCGTCGGTGACCGCGGCGGCCAATTCCTCGGGCGCGAATCGCGCAACGCGACGGTGGTCAATGGTGACCCAGTTCGGAGTCGTCGTGGAACGCTCGCCCCGGTTGAACGCCGCGAGATTCCGAGCGATGACCGCCCATGTGTGCGCGTGTGCCGCGGCTTCGCCTACAAGATAACGGGAATCGAGCTCCGCCACTGCGGTGTCTAGCTCGCCGGCATCGAATGTGACGATTGCCGCGACACGGTCATCCGCGTCGACTTCGACGACCTGCAGGAGATCGACTTGGAACAACGTGCGTTCTGCGTCGCCGAGCGAGTATCGAGTGCGAGTGAGCACAAGGCGTTCTGCGCGCGTCGCGATAGTTTCCACCGTCGCGCCCGGGATACCTCCGAGGTCGGCGGCCGACCGGAAGCTATCGATCAAGGCACGTTGACCGCGGAGGTCGACGTTCACGACACGACGACGATCGTCGCCGTAGGAGTCATCGGCCAGTATCTCAGCCATGGCGGTCCAGTCACGGGCTGTGAAGGAAGCGTTCAAGAGCTCGTTCACTCGGCTTGCCGTGTTTTCCAGCTGTCGCGCAGGCCGATCGAGTTCATCGAACCGCGCAAGCGCGGTCTCGATGTCCTCTTCGTCGAAGATTTCGTTTCGGTTCATCCGGTCACCGTCGACCGTTTGAAGTAGGACGACCCTCCACTCGGCTTCAAAGCCTTGCTGCGAAGCCCCAAAGGACCTGCTGGTCACGACGGCTCCGATATCACTTAGGGCATGGACGATTTCGATATGGCTGCGGAATTCCGGCGTGATGTTCTTTGAAGTGCTGATGATTTCCGTCATGTCGCTTGAGGCGAATGGTGTCCCTCGCCGGTGGTCGATGTTGACCGAGTCCGATGTCGCCGGAGGAAGCTCTTGCCGGTTGATCGCGGAGCACGAACTAACGACGACCGACCACGTTTGCGCGTGGGGTGCGGCCTCCCCGGCAAGGTACCGAGCATCGAGCTCCGCGAAGGCCGCGTCGATGTCGTCAGGATCGAACGCGATCGTGGCACTGACCCGTCCGTCGGTGTCGACCTCAGTGATGCGGACCGCCTCAGTGTGGAACGCGTCGGGCCGTTGGTCTCTGCCCGAGTAGCGGCAACGAAGGAGGGCCAAGCGCTCTCCGCGGATCGCAATGACGTGTGATGTCATCATCGTGACCCCAAGATCGGCCATCGCCTGTATCTCCGCGACGCCCGTCGCGCGGTCGTAGGCGGCGTCTCTGCGAAGTCCTCGACGCCGGTCTTCGACACTGGTGTCATCGGCCCACAGCGCAGCGGCCTCGTTCCAGCGCCTCTCCGCGAACAGCGCGTTGAACAGTGCATCGGCTCGACTCGCAGCGTTCTCGAGCGACGATCGCGGACGCCGCCCGTCGAGCCGCGCGTAAGCGGCATCCAACTCGGCGATCGCGGCGTCCATGTCATCGATGTCGAACCACATGTGCAGTGCGATTCGGCCCTCTTCGTCGAGGCCGTATAGCTGGAGCAACTCGTCCCGCGGCGCGCCTGGGCTCTGATCAGTAGGCCCGACACTCAAAGAGGTGAGAGCCAGGCGTTCGCCGCGCACTGCGACAACCACGTGGCGGTACCGCACCGGGCCCAACATTTCGCGAATAACGCTTTGCCTCAATTGCCCATTCGCTGTAAGGAAGATCGACAGGGCTCTTGACCAACGATCTTCCGATGGCTCTCCAACGAAACAACCGCTGCGACGTACTGCTCGACCTCGTCCCAGGCAACGCGGTCGTAGGCATCGTCAAGCCGGCGAATCACACGCACGCACTCGTTCATCGACCGGCGTCCGAGCGGTTGCTCGACCGAGCCGCGTGTACGCCGCATCCAACTCGGCCATTGCAGCGTCCAGATCTTCGATGTCGAACCAGATCTGCAGCGCGATCCGGCCGTCCTCGTCGAGGCCGACAAGCTGGAGCATCTCGTCCAGCGGCGCCCCGGGAGTGTCGTCGGCAGTGCCGACCTCTGTTCGGGTAAGCGCGAGCCGCTCACCCCGGATGGCGACGATCGGGACGGCGAGATCGCCCAATGCGCATATCGCGAATGAAACTCTCTGCCCCGCTTGCCATTTTGCTGGATGGGAGATCGATCCGCTCAAAGCCGACTATCTTGCGGCGACTTTCGATGGAGCCGATACGCGCGTGCGCCTGCTCGACCTCGCTCCACGCTTCGCGGTTGACCGCGGCCTCGACGCGGCGAAGCATTCGTACACACTCGTTCTCCGGTTCGACGGTCGGCGCTTCGGGCGCCGATGGCACGGTCGCGGGGTCCGAGCCCAATACCCGGCGCGCCTTATCGACAAGTGCCGCAGCACCTTTCCGTTCGTACAGTGCGACCGCCTGCTCTGCGGCGGCGCGCGCCCCCGCGGCGTCACCTGCGGCGCCCAACACTGACGCCAGAGCCAGGCAGGCGTCACCGTGATCGACCAGTTCATCGGTGCGCTCCGCTACGGCGACAGCTTCCTCGGCTACCCGCCGGGCCTCGTCGTGCGCTCCCCGGCGCGAGAGCAGCTGCGCACGAACCGTTCGCCATGCGATCGACGGCTTCAATGCGTGGCCGGCGAGACGCTCGCTCTCCCTGCACAATTCGTCGGCTTCGGCGTCTCGGTCGAGTGCCAGACATGCTGCGAGCCAGCAGCGCGGCGGTCTCGGCCGTGTCCGCGTCCAGACCCATGCGCCGAAAGCCGTTGTACGCGCGCCGCAGGTGCGGCTCGGCGGCCGCGGGATCGTCGGCGACCAACTCGACGATGCCTGCAAACTGGTCGACCTCGAGTAACGCGTGCCGCATACCGAGCTCGGTGAGCGAGCGTCTGGCGGAGTCGATCAGCTGACGGCCCGCGGCAGCGCGTCCACGCATCGCGTCCAGCACGCCCTGACACCGCGTCGACGTCGCCTCTACCACCGGTGATCCCGTGGTGATGCGCAGCAGCCGAACGACATCGAGACACCGGCCGCCCGCGCGCGGAACCGGGATTGGGGCCCCACAGCGCGGCAAGTGGTGCGCCTGCCAGCACGGCGTTCACCCGGCGATGTTCACGCGCGCGCCGCGCCGCGGTGAGCGCCTGATCCAATGCGGTCTCGCAATCGCCGATTCGGCCGAGGCGGGCCAGGCACGCGGCCCGGACCGTGTGGGCGTTGGCCTCCCCCGCGGCGTCCTCCAGCTCGGCCAGCTGTTGCGCGGCAGCATTCACCTCGGACTCGATCTCGTCCAACCGCTCGGGATTCGTGAGCATCGACAGCTGGCCGTCGAAGCATGTGCCCCATGCCGCCAGACGGCACGGAATCGCCTGCAGCCCGCTGCAATTGCGCTACCGCGCCCGCCGCCGAAACCACGTCACCCGCGGCCAGCAGCGCCTCACAGCGGGCGACCAGCAGTTCGGCCTGCTGAGCGTCGCGGTCGGGCAGTTCGTCGTCGAGTTCCTCGAGCGCGTGCAGTGCCCTGTCGTAGAGATCGGCCGCGCCTTCGTAGGCCAGGCGCTCGATCGCCTGGTCCGCCGCACGCCGGCAGTACTCGACTGCCTTGGCCGCGTTGCCCGCCCACGCACATTCGAAGTAGTGGTAGGCCAGTTCGGCCAGCAGTTCGTCGTCGGCGCCCGACTCGGTCTCGAGCGTCATGGCGATCTTCTGATGCAGCCGCATCCGCCGCACCGAGGCCAACTCGGCCAGCAGCGACTGCCGCACGAGGGCGTGGTTGAACCGATATCGACCGCCCGGCTCTTCGATGACGATGCCCGCCTTGCACGCTTCGTCGAACGCATCGATGAGGTCCTCGCCGACCACCTGCTCGACCAAGTCGAGCGCGAATCGGCTGCCGACGACCGCGGCCGCTGCCAGCGCCTTGTTCGTCTCCGCGGGAAGCCGGGAAAGCCTGCGGCTCACAGCTTCCCGAACGCCCTGCGGCAGGGTGCTCGGATCCCAACGGCCACCGCTTTCGTCGACGTGACGCAGCGCCTCGATCAGAAAGAACGGATTGCCGCCGGTGACTGACGCCAATGCCCGGGCCAGCTCGTCGTCGTCGTACCCGGCTTCGGCGACGTATGCGGTGACGTCGTCCTCATCGAGGCCGCCCAGCGAAAGGCGACTGGCGGAGCCGTCGCGGTGAAGGTCGGCGAGCATCGCCGCCAGCGGATGGGAGCGGTCGAGGTCGGTGCTGCGGTATGTGCCGACGATCTGCACGCGGGCGTGCTCGCCGAAGCGCAGCAGATGTCGCAACAGCAGCAGCGTGGGCTTGGCCGCCCAGTGCAGATCGTCGAGGATCAGGACGACGGGTGCACTCGTGGACGCCATTGCCAGCAGCGCGACGACGGCGTCGAACAGTGCGTAGCGTTCGGTGTCCGGATCCGAGCGCGAAGGCATCGGCAGATCCGGCACGACGTCGGTCAGATCCGGGTACCAGCGGAAGCAGTGCTTCGACACCGCGCAGCCCGCGCAGCCGGTTGGCACCGAGGCACGGCACCAGACGACCGCAGCGCTTCGGCGAACGGCTGGTATGCCGCACCGAGGTCCTCGTCGCACCGGCCGTAGAGGACGACGGCGCCTTGTTCGTACGCCTGACGCGACCATTCGCCGGCCAGGCGCGTCTTGCCCACGCCGGGTTCACCGGCGATCAGCACGGCGCGCGTGCCCGCCGCAAGCGTCGACTGCCATGCGGCCAGAAGCCCCTCGAGCTCGGTGCCGCGCCCGACGAACGGCCCGGGTCCCGCCAGCACGGTGGGCAGGACGGGCCGCTGCATCGGCGGCGCCTCGATCAGTCGGGTCGGCGGAATCGTCGGCCGTCTCGAGGCGGAGTTCGAACACATGCTCCGGACGCGGCAGGTTCCTCAGCTGACGCATTCCGAGATCGGCCAGCACGACATCGTCGGACAGGGTGTCGATGACGAGTTCGGCAGTGGCGCCCGAGCACAGGATCTGGCCGCCGGCGGCCAGCGACCGCAGACGAGCGGCGCGGTTGACCGCCCGGCCGAAGTAGTCGCCGTCGCGCAGCTCGACCTCGCCGGTGTGCAGGGCCACCCGGATCCGCATCGGCTCGGCCAACACCCACGGTTCGTGGCGGATCGCCTCCTGCAGCTCGATGGCGGCGGCGGCTGCCGCCGACGGTCGGTCGAAGACCGAGAACGTCGCATCGCCCTCGCCGCGCGTCTTGACCAGCCGCCCTCCGCGCGACGTGACGACCTGTTCGACGATCTCGTCGTGGCGCGCGAGCGCCACCGCCATGGCGTCGGCATCGCGCCTCCCACGCCGCCGTCGACCCTTCGATATCGGTGAGCAGGAACGTCACTGCGCGTGGTCACCATCGAAAGTTGCTCCGACACAGCGATTTCCAGTGCAGCATCCTGGGCGACGATCGCGGCCTCGAGCCGGCGAAGGTCCGGTCCCGGGTCGACGCCCAGCTCGTCGGCGAGCAGCGACCGCGCGCGTTGATACGCGCCGAGGGCTTCACCCTGCCTGCCCGCGCGGTAAAGGGCGAGCATCAACTGGCCCCAACGCCTCTCGCGCAACGGCGCATCGGCGATCGCGGCCTCCAGCTCGCCGACGATCTCGGCAGCGCGGCCCGTCGCAAGCAGCGCGTCGGCCCGGTCCTCGACCAGAGCGGCATGACCCTCGATCCAGCGCGTTTTCTCCGATCCGCCGCGCGGGCCATCGGGCAGTTCGGGGATGCCGCGCCACAGCGCCAACGCCTCGTCGAAGCGGGCCACCGCCTGGCCGGCGTCTCCGGCGGCGATGGCGTCGCGGCCCAGCCTGGCGGCCAGCTTGTAGCGGGTGGCATCGATCTCGCTCGTGTTCAGGGTCCAGCCGGTCCCCTCCGTCAACACGAAGCCGTCACCCAGGGTGCGACGCAGAGAGGAGATGTGGGTCTGCAGCGCCTTGGCGGCGGTGCGCGGTGGACGAGCGCCCCAAAGGAGCTCTGCGAGGGTGTCGGCCGAGACGACCGAACCGCCGTGCAGCCCGAGCATGGTGAGGACGGCGCGGGGTTTGGCGCCGGGGACAGCGACCGGCAGACCATACTGCCGGACCTGCAGAGGCCCTAAAACCCCCAGCTCCACGTGTTGAAGAGTAGTCACGTTGCCCATCGTCAGGGCGGCGATTCAATACGCGGTCAAGGATTAGTAAAGACGGCTCCGCCGGTGTGGCAGGCTCGGACTTGTGGACCTGCCGCAGCCCGATCCGGGCACACCACATCTCGCCGACGTCGTTCCGTCGGTCCTCTCCGCAATGGGTGTCGCGGGATTCGAGGGCCGGATCCCGCTACGCTGGTGATATCGCGGGCGCGTGCGTGCTGCTGATCGACGGGCTCGGCGCCGAGTTGCTCGACGAATATGCCGCCGAGGCGCCGGTCATGGCCGGTCTGCGCGGCCGCACGCTGCAGGTCGGGCTTCCCGGCCACCACGGTCGCCGGGCTCGCCGCGCTGGGTACCGGGTGCCGCTCCGGCGAGCACGGTCTGGTCGGCTACTCCTTCCGGCTGCCGGACGTCGGTGTCGTGAACTCTTTGCGGTGGCGCATGCATCCTTGGGGCGCCGACGTGCGCGATGCCGCGCCACCCGAGCAGGTTCAGCCGATGCCGACGACGTTCGAACGGGCGACTGCGGCGGGGGCAGCGGTCAGCGTCATCTCCGGTGCCGAATTCACCGGGTCCGGGATGACGCGCGCGGTCTTGCGGGGCGGTCGGTACATCGGCGTGCACGCGCTGGGCGATCTGGCGGCGCGGGTGCGCGAGGCGGTCGTCGCCGGCGGGTTCTGCTACGCGCTACCACAGTGAGCTCGACATGATGGGCCACCTGTATGGGCCTGGATCGACCGCGTGGCTGATGCAGTTGCGCCAGGTCGACTGCCTGGTGCAATCGGTCGTCGAGGGCCTGCCGCCGGGCGGGATGCTTGCGGTGGTGGCCGACCACGGGATGGTCTCCGTAGATCCGGCGGACGCCGTCGATATCGACAGTCGACGACGCGCTCACCGATGGCGTGACCGATATCGGTGGCGAGGCGCGGGCCCGACACATATATATAGCCCCCGGCGCGGACGACGACGTGTTGGCCACGTGGCAGACGACGCTGGCAGATCGCGCGTGGGTGGCGTCGCGCGATGAGGCGATCGCCGCGGGGTGGTTCGGCGAGCGTGTCAGCGACGAGACGCGGCGCCGCATCGGCGATGTCGTCGCGGCGGCCCGCGACTCGGTAGGTTTGCTGAGACGAACGGCAGAACCACTCGAATCTTCGTTGATCGGCCAGCATGGGTCACTGACAACCGCAGAACAGAACGTCCCGCTCCTGCTTGCCTACGGATGAATGGCATAGCCGTGTCACCATGTAGTCACTGTAAAGCATTGTGGCATAACGTATTTCGACAATAGTTTCCGACACTCTTCAAGCAATGACAGTAGCGAATAGCGCCTCTCGCCAACAGAAATCGATATCTTGACGATCACAACCAGCAAACATACTGGTGAATATGGGCTTTTCTGCTGGAAATTCAGTGAATCAGACCATGGTTTTCCGGCATTGTGAACGGGGTCACACCATTTTCCGTGAACGTGGTCACAGATTTTGGCGGGTTACAAAATGCTCTGTTAACGTCCGATCGTCATGTTTGCTGTTGCAACGCTTTTGACGCTTGTCAATTCGGTTTCCGGCACGCCGTACGTCACCGGTGGGGATTCCCCGTGCCGGCACCGACTGCTCGGGCTTGGTCTCCTGGGTCACCAATGCGGCGACCGGCCGGCCCATTTACGGGGATCGGTTCCACACGGGGAACATCGAGAGGCGCTGCTAGCACGTGGGTTCCAGTACGGCTCACAACCCGGCGCCCTGGTCGTCGGCTGGAACGGCGGCCACACCGCGGCGACGCTGCCCGATGGCACTCCGGTGTCCTCCGGCGAAGGCGGCGGAGTCAAGGTCGGTGGCGGCGGCGCGTACCAGCCGCAGTTCACCAACCACATGTTCCTGCCGATGCCGGCCGACCAGGTGCCGCCGCCCCCCGGCGCCCCGGTCGTATTGATGGGCCAGCAGGGCCCGATGCCGCCGGCACCGCCGATGGCGCCCGCCACCCCCGATGCCGCCCGGCACCGCCGATGGCACCGCCACCCGCCGATGCCGCCCGCACCGCCATGGCCCGCCACCCCCGCTGGACCCGATGCTGGCTCCGCCACCGCCGCCCGCACCGCCGATGGCGCCGCCCCCTGCGCCGGGCATGCCGCCGGCTCCCGGTATGCCCGCTGCACCGGTCCCCGCGCCAGGGATGCCGCCGGCCTGATCACGAGGGCGCGATAACGTCTGCGGCGTGATCGTCCTGCTGCCGCCGTCGGAGACCAAGCACCCCGGCGGCGACGGGCCGCCGCTCCGCCTGGACGCGCTGCGCCATCCCGAGCTTGCGCCATTGCGCGCCGCACTTGTCGACGAGCTGGTCGAACTGGCTGCCGACAAGTCGGCGTGCAGTCGCGCACTCGGGCTGTCGGCATCGCAGCATGCCGAGATCGAGCGCAACGCGATGCTGCGCAGCGCGCCGACCCTGCCCGCGATCAACCGCTATACCGGCGTGCTGTACGACGCGCTCGACGTCGACCTCGCTGACGGGTGCCGCCGCGGGTCGTGCCCGAGCCCGGCTTGCGGTCGGCTCGGCGCTCTTCGGGCTCCTGCACGCAGACGATTCCGTTCCCGCATACCGTCTCTCCGCGACGTCGAAACTGCCGGGACAACCCGCCTTGGCGACACGTTGGCGCCCACTGTTGGAGCCGGTGCTGGCCCGGATGGCGGCCGACGAGCTCGTCGTCGACCTTCGGTCAGGCTCGTACGCGTCGCTCGGCAGGTTGCCCGACGCCGTTCGCGTCGAGGTCGTCTCCGAACGCGCAGACGGCAAACGCACGGTCGTCAGTCACTTCAACAAGGCTCACAAGGGGCGGCTGGCCCGCATTCTGGCCTCCACCCGATCCGAGCCCGCGGACGCGGGTGCGGTCGCCACCATCGCGCGACGCGCCGGAATGCGCGTGGAACGCAACGGCACTCAATTGACGGTCGTGGTGCCTGCTTGACACGTGGTGAAACGCGTTCTTCACCAACATGTCTGCGCTAGATCGGGGCGATCAGGTCCGTGGTGTAGAACTCCGCCGGAACCTGGGAGAACTGGTCCGGGCGGCTGATGAACACGAATGCACCCGTCGCTCCCGGCTCGATCGTGTCCTGAAGCGTCACCGACGCTGCGCCGACCCCGTCGGTGTTCAACGAACCCTGTGCGACGCCGGGATCTGCACCCCAGCAGTACGCCGCCGACGACCGGGGCACCTGAATCATCCTGATGTCGTAATGCATGTTGGGCTTGGCGGTCGCGATCTGCACATCAGCCGTCAGGGTGGATCCGTCCGATCGCAAGGTGCCCAAGGGCCTCCCCATCCCCGACGGACCGTTGTAATCGGTCTCGCTGAAATCGCACCGCCGCAGAATCTGGGAGAACGGCAGCACAGTGCCGCCAGCGCCGCTGGCAACCCCTGCGTCGCCGACGCCGTCGGCGAGCGCTGCCGCAGGGGGTGCGGCCAAGACCATCGCCGCCGCCAGTGCCAGAATCCGCGTCGTTTGTCGCATAGTCCCGAGTAAATCACCGATCAGCGGCGCGTTGGGCAATTCCAGCGGGTCGACCGATTGGTCGGGCACCACGGTTCCAATCACCGTACGGTTGAGCCATGACGGTGTTGCCGGATCTGGACGCCGTGCGGAAGAACCTGGGCCGCAGCCTGTTCGGCTTGGTTGCGGGCCCGGACGGTCCCGCGAACCGTTCGCGCATCCACGACACGCCTGGCCCGCGCTGGTTCGAGGAGGATCGCCCGATTCGGCGGGTACACGCCGATGCGTCGATGTTCGTCGGCGGACTGCGGGCGCTTCTCCTGCAGTCCCTGCATCCGCTGGCGATGGCCGGCGTCGCCGAGCACTCCGACTATCGGGGCGACCCCTGGGGCCGACTACAGCGCACCAGCACCTTTCTGGCCGTGACCACTTTCGGCCCCGCCGCAGACGCGCAGCGCGCGGTGGATCGGGTGCGCGGCATCCATCGGCGGGTCAGTGGTGTGGCCCCCGACGGCAGGCCCTATGCCGCCGGCGACCCGCACCTGCTCGAGTGGGTGCACATCGCAGAAGTCGACAGCTTCCTGCTCGCTCATCAGCTCTACGGGGCCCATCCACTCGACCAGAGCGGTCGTGACGGATATGTGGCCGACACCGCCCGCGTCGCGGCGGCGCTCGGTGTCGTCGATCCACCTCGGACCGAGCGGGAACTGGCCGAGCGGATCGAGGCGTTCCGCCCGGAGCTGACCAGCACGCAGTCCGCCAGGGAGGCGGCGCGGTACCTGCTGTTGACTCCCCCACTGCCGGTCGTCGCGCGCGCCCCGTACGGTCTGCTGGCGGCGACGTCGGTGGCGATGTTGCCGGCATGGGCACGGATGCCGCTGCGGCTGCCTTACGTTCCGCCGGTCGAAGCCACGCTGATCCGGCTATCGGGTCGTGTCGTCGTCGGCGGAATCCGGTGGGCGTTGACGGCTACCCGCTGAGTCAGTCGCGGCACTCGACGATGTCGTACACACCGTCGGCGTAGAGCGAACGAATGTGCTTCTTGTCGAACTTGCCCACACTGGTCTTCGGCACCTCGTCGATGAAGGTCCACCGCTCTGGCAGCCAGAAACGGGCCACCTTGTCGCACAGATGATTTCGTAACTCCTGCGCGCGTGGACGACGCGTCAGCTCTTGATCACGACGGCGGCAAGTGGCCGTTCCTGCCAGCGCTCGTCGGGCACCGCGACGACAGCCGCCTCCAGGACTGCGGGATGCTCCATGATGCACAGTTCGAGTTCGACCGACGAGATCCATTCACCGCCCGACTTGATCACATCCTTTGCTCGGTCGGTGAGCGTGATAAACCCCTGCGGGTCGACGCGACCGACGTCGCCGGTACGCAGCCAGCCGTCGTGAAACTTCTCCGAATCGGCATTCTGGTAATACGACCCCGTGATCCATGGTCCGCGAACCTCGATCTCCCCCACGGCCTTGCCGTCGTTCGGAAGAACCCCACCCTCGTCGTCGACGATGCGGACCTCCACGCCGCTCACCACTCGGCCCGCCGCGGCTCGCAACGTCCAGGCGTCCTCACCGGTGACCTCGGGCGGCGGTGCCGCCAGAGCGGCCAGCGGAGACGTCTCGGTCATGCCCCAGCCCTGCCGAATGACCACGCCGAAGTGCTGCTCGTATTCCTTCATCATCCCCAGTGGCACAGCGGAACCTCCGCAAGTAGACCATCCTCAGCGATGAGATATCCCTCCCGGGATTGGCATGCAGATACTGCAGCACGTCGTTCCAGATGGTGGGGACAGCCGCCGCGACGGTGGGGCGGTGCAGCTCGATCATGTCGACGAGAGGTTCGGCCTGCAGGAACTTGTCGGGCAACAGGAGGTCGGCCCCCGCCATCACCGCCGCATAGGGCTGCCCCCACGCATTGGCATGGAACATCGACACGATCGGTAACACCCGATCGCCGTCGACCAGGCCAATCGAGTTGGCCGCGCAGACGCTCATCGAGTGCAGATACGTCGATCTGTGGCTGTAGACAACGCCTTTGGGGTTTCCCGTGGTACCGCTGGTGTAACACATTGCGGCGGCGCACTTCTCATCGAGATCGGGCCAGTCGTACTCGATCGGCTGACCGTCGAGCAGTTCGTCGTAACGGATGACGTTCTTGCCCGACGCCGTCAGTGGCGTCCAGATCACCGTCGCCGACCACGACCACGGTCTGCACCGTCGTCAGGTTCGGCAGCACCGCGGCAAACACTCGCGACCAGCGACACGTCAACCAGCACAACGGAATCCTCGGCCTGGTTGGCGATGAAGGCGATGTGTTCACCGGCAAGCCGGATGTTCAGCGTGTGAAGTACCGCACCCATGCACGGGACGGCGAAGTACGCCTCCAGGTGCTCCTGGTTGTTCGCCATGAATGTGGCGACGCGCTGCCCGCTCGTGACGCCGAGTTGCCGCAAACCGTGCGCGAGTTGAGCCACGCGCGTGCCGAGTTCACCGAAGCAGATCTCGCGATAGCCGTCGAGCGTCTTCGTAATCACCTTGCGGCCGGAGAACCAGGTGGTGCCGTGGCGCAGGATCCCCGTCACGGTCAGCGGGAAGTCTTGCATCGTGCTGTCCATGGACACCCCCAAGACGGTAAGTGGGCTGGGGTTCATAATCGCCGATCTCGCTGCTATTCGGCAGGAAACGCACAACGTGGCCGTTAGCATCACTTGGCATGGCGCAGTACGGCTATCCGGCGGTGGCGCCGTCCGAAGCCTCCGGTCTCCGGCGGTGATGTCGCCGTTTCGGTCACCGCGCTCATCCTGACGGTGCTTCTCGGAGCGGTCGCGGCGTTTTTCGGGCTGTTCTCACTCGCGTTCCTCGACAGTTGCCCACCGGCGACCTGCAGCGTCGATGGGGCCGTCACGGCGGTGATGACGGGACTTGGAATCGCCGCGGTCATCGGTGTGGTGGGACTCGTCGTGACCGTGGTTCAGCTGATCCGGCGAAAGCGGGGCTGGCCGTTCGCGGTCGCCACGCTTGTGTTGTGCACGATCGCGGTGTTCCTCGGAGGCGTCGGCTACGTGATGGCGGTCGGGTGAGGATCCGCATGGCGCGGGCATCGTCGGAAATCCACCACTCGAAGGGATTCGTCACCTACCGTTTGAAAGGTGGAGATACACCCTGCATCAGAAGCAAAAGCCCCCGGCCTGGTACCGGTCGGGGCACTGCGCTCAGGGGACCCAATCACCGACGTCAACGGTGGCGGTCAGCACTACATAGTTCTGGAAGTCCAAGAAGCTCGGCGAGGGCTGCGTCGTCCTCGAACTGGAGTCCAAGGCCAACGATCGGCTCAGGGTGATCGAGGCGTCCTTCCCTGCCGACTACGTGATGAGTCTGACGCCACGCCATCCCATCTTGTGATCTGGCGCTGATCGCCGATTCGTGCTTCGTTGGAGTCCCCATGACGAACGGCGTGCGCAATGCTGAGTGATAGTCACGAGCTGATCGATTCGCCGCACGTGATGTTCCTCGCGCGGGGCAAGGTCGGCCCGTTCCGCGTCGAGACCGAGCCGATGACCGGCGCCGACTCCACCGTTGCGGTGCGAGTGCTCATGCGTGACGAGGGAACGGCGACCGGCTGATCAACGACGGCGTCCTACCAATTCCGCTCGGTGTAGCTCCAAGCGCGCCGAGGCGGCATGCGACACTTTGGCCATGGTTGTCGCAATCGCCCGCCCCAAGCTCGAAGGCAACATCGCCGTCGGTGATGACCGCCAAATCGGATTCGCCGAGTTCGGTGACCCACAGGGCCGCGCGATCTTCTGGCTGCACGGGACGCCGGGAGCCCGGCGCCAGATCCCGATGGAAGCGCGCGTGTACGCCGAACAGCAGCACATCCGGTTGATCGGGGTGGACCGGCCGGGCATCGGCTCCTCCACGCAGCACAGCTATGACACCGTGGTTGCCTTCGCCGACGACCTGCGCACCATCGCCGACACGCTGGGCATCGACAAGATGGTCGTCGTCGGGCTGTCCGGTGGCGGGCCGTACACACTCGGCTGTGCGGCGGCGATGCCGGATCGCGTCGTCGCCGCCGGTGTCATCGGCGGCGTCGCCCCGACGATGGGTTCGGACGCCATTACGGGTGGCGTGATGGGCAACCTCGGTACACGCCTGGCGCCGCTGCTGCAGGTGGCCGGAACCCCGATCGGGCTGGTCGCCAGCGCCATCATCCGGCTGATCCGCCCGGTCGCCTCTCCTGCCGCGGACCTGTACGGCCGGGTCTCGCCGGAAGCCGACCGCAAGCTGCTGGCCCGCCCGGAGATCAAGGCGATGTTCTTCGACGACCTGCTCAACGGCAGCCGCAAGCAGCTCTCGGCCCCGTTCTCCGACGTCGTCGTCTTCGCCAGGGACTGGGGTTTCCGGCTGAGCGATGTCAAGGTGCCCGTCCGCTGGTGGCACGGCGATGCCGACCACATCGTGCCGTATGCCCACGGACAGCACGTGGTGTCGCGATTGTCCGATGCCGAGCTCTATCCGATGCCCGGTGAAAGCCACCTCGCCGGTCTGGGCCGAGCCGAGGAGATCCTGCACACGATGATCAAGGTGTGGGACGAGTACGGCTCCTAGCCTGCCGGCGCGCTCCTCCTTGATCAGCTTGATCAGCGCTTCAGCCAGCCCGTCACGATAGACATGTCTCGGGTGTAGGCCACCATGTTGTCGTCGTGATACAGCGACCCTCCACTGATCGCGTCACTGCCCTGCCAGATCACGTGGATGCGGACCGGGGTGCGTGAGTAGTAGTCCACACGGTCTTCGCCCCTACGGTGCCATCCGGCCGCTACAGCGAGCTCGGACATCACCTCTCGCTCGGTGGCTGCACTCATTGGGAAAATCCTCCTGTCGCCCGCGTACGTTATCGGAGTCACCCCAGGGCGCGGCGCAGCAGGTGCATCGCCACGGTCGTCGACCTCTCGCGGACGTCGGACCGGTTACCGGGTAAGCGCATGGTGCGGACGTCGGTCGTGCCGTCGGCAAGCTTCACGCAGAAGCAGACCGTTCCCACCGGCTTCTCGGCGGTGCCGCCGCCCGGTCCGGCGATTCCGGTGATCGCCACGGCGGTGTCGGCGGAGAACCGGCGCAACGCACCGTCGGCCATCGCCTCGGCCACGGGTTCGGACACCGCGCCGTGCGCATCGATGAGTGCCGGATCGACGCCGAGGAGCTCGGACTTGGCCTCGTTCGAGTAGGACACCACTCCTCCTGCGACGTACGCCGACGACCCGGGCAGGTCCGTCAGCCGGGCCGCCACCAGGCCCGCGGTGCAGGATTCCGCGGTGGCGATCTGACGGCCGGCCAGCAGCGCCGCAATCTGCTCGTCGACGGTGGCACCGTCTTCGGAGAAGATCTCGCCGCCGTGGCGCTCGCGGAGCAGCGTCATCAGATCTGTGTAGACAGGCGCGGCGTCGGGCTCGTAGCGGGTGACCATTTCGATCTCACCGCGCCGCAGGCAGGTGGTGATCTCGAGCCGTTCAAAGCCGTCGACGCGCTCTTCGGCGTCGCGCAGCGTGTCGGCAAGCCCCGACTCGGGCAGCCCGAACATCCGGACCATCTCCTGGTGGTAGGTCGTGCGGCCCGCTGTCGCCTCCTGCACCGCGGGTGTCTGCAGCGCCAACGGCCACATCGGCTGCAGCTCGCGGGGCGGCCCAGGCAGCACGACGACCGTCGGCTTCCCGGGTACGACGACTCCCGGTGCCGTACCGACCGGATCGATGACATGCGCGCCGGCCGGGATCAGTGCCTGCTTGCGGTTCGCCGCGCGCACCGCTTCCAGATCGACGTCGGGATAGCGCGCCATCAGCCGCTGGACGATGTCGGCGATCTTGACCTCAAGGTCGTTGTCCAACACCAGCTCTCGGCCACAGAACCGAGCCACCGTCGCCACCGTCATATCGTCGGCGGTCGGTCCGAGGCCACCGCTGGTGACGATGAGATCCACGCCTTCGGCGGCGAGGAACCGCAGCTGCGCCTCGATGTCGTCGGGCCGGTCTCCGCAGATGGTGATGTGCGCCAGTTCGACACCCAGCTCGAGCAGTCGGTCGGCGATCCACGGACCGTTGCGATCGGTCACCCTTCCGGTGAGGACTTCGGTTCCGGTCACCACGATGCCCGCGCGCGCACTCACGTCGTACGACACTACGCACACCGGACGTCAGCCCATGAAGCTCGGTAATGTCGTTCTCCATGACTGCGCCGAGATCCCTGCGTGAACTCTTCGATCAGCTCGGCCTCGTCGAAGTCCCGTCGACGGATGACAGCGTGACCATGGAGATGCCCGTCGACGAACGGACCGTCAACACCGCGGGCGGGCTGCAGGGCGGATTGGTCGCCACGATGGCGGATGTGACCGCCGGCCAACTGGCCGCCCGCGTCACCCCGTTCGGGCACGCGATCGCCACCACCGATCTGTTCATCCGCTATCTGCGACCGATCAAGGTCGGCCCGGCGCGCGCGGTCGCGCGAATCCTGCGCACCGGCAAGCGCTCCGTCGTCGTCCAGGTCGACATCTATCGGGCGAACGACGACCAGATCGGTGCGACGGCGACGGTCAACTTCGCCGCCGTCGACTGATCTCAGAGGCCGCCTTACGCGGTCCGGGCCAGCACCTCGCTGACGAGATCCAGGCTCGTGTCGGGACACCAACATGTCGAACGCCAGGCTGGCCTTCGTCGGTGCAGCCGGAATGAATCCGAGGAAGCGTGGGCTGTCGGCGGAGATGACGCTCGGGGCGATCACTGACGTGTAGACGCCGAGCACTTCGTCCGGCGGTCGTGGGCTCTCGCGGATCACGCCGTCGAGCCGCGCATACAGCTCGTCGACTCCCAGCTGCCCTTGTCCAGGGGTACCGGGTTCATGCGCAACCGGTTCTCGGCGTATGCCAGGACGCTGCGCAGCATGTTCTCGGTGTTCTGGTCGACCTCGTGCATGGCTGAAGTCTCGCACCGGCCCGGCCCGGTGGTGTCGGATTAACCCAGCCCGAAGGTCCTTGTGCGGAACGTCGGTCACCAGTCCGCCGTCCATGACGAACTCGGCACCCGTCGCGAACGACGACTCGTCGCTGACCAGGAACACCACGAACGTCGACACCTCTTCGGACTTGCCCGGGACGCCGCAGCGGCGCGGTCACCATGTCGTCGGGGAAGTGCTTGGTCATCGGGGTACGGATGAAGCCCGGGTGGATCGAGTTGACCCGGATGTTCTTGGGGCCCAGTTCGATCGCCGCCGACTTGGCCAGCCCGCGGACCGCCCATTTCGATGCGACGTAGGGGTGCACCATCGGCGCGCCGCGCAGCCCCTCGATCGACGAGACGTTGATGATCGAGCCCTCGCCCGCCGCCTTCATCTGCTTCGACGACGGCCTGCATGCCGAGGAAGGTGCCGGTCAGGTTGACGTCGATGACCTTCTGCCACTTGGCCATATCGAACTTGCCGATCTGACCCAGCGCGACGATCGCGGCGTTGTTGACGAGCGCGGTCACCTTGCCGAACGCCTCGACGGCGACGTTGACCGCGGCCTCCCACTGCTCGGCATCGGTGACGTCGAGGTGGACGTAGCGCGCCGATTCTCCGAGCTCATCGGCCAGCGCCTTGCCCTCGTCGTCGAGGATGTCGCCGATGACCACTTTTCCGCCCTCGGCGACCAGCGCCCTGGCGTGAGCGGCCCCCATTCCCCGAGCTCCGCCACTGATCAGTGCCACTTTTCCGTCCACGCGTCCCATGGGGCGTCAGGTTACCGCACGACCAGCACGAACTAGAACCTGTTCCAATTTGCGATTGGCCTCACGCATACTGCTGGCCATGGCAATTCGGGTCGCGCTCATGGGAACTGGCAACTGCGGCAGCCTGGCGCTCAGACAATTGATCAACGATGCGCGCTTCGACCTCACCGGCGTGTGGGTGTCGACGGAGGCCAAGGTGGGCCGCGACGCCGGTGAACTGGCCGGCCTGGACGTCACCACGGGCATCGCCGCGACCGACGACCTCGACGCGATCATCGCGGCCAAGCCCGACTGCATCGTCTACACCGCGATGGGCGACACGCGCCCTCGCGAGGCATTGGCCGACGTGCGCACGCTCCTGTCCGCAGGCATCAACGTCGTCGGCTCGAGCGTCGGCGCGCTCCAGTACCCGTGGGGACTACTTCCCGACAAGGCCATCCAGAAGGTCGAAGATGCTGCGCGCGAAGGTGATTCGACCGTCTTCTTCACCGGTGTCGATCCGGGCTTCTGCACCGACCTGCTGCCCTTCGCGCTGGCCGGAACCTGCCAGAGCATCGAGCAGATCCGCACCATGGAGATCGCCGACTACGCCACCTACGACGGCGAGACGGTGATGTTCGACGTGATGGGCTTCGGCAACGCAATCGGCGATCTGCCGATTCTGTATCAACCGGGCGTGCTGTCCATCGCCTGGGGCACCGCGATCCGTCAGCTGGCCGCGGGGCTCGGTATCGAGGTCGACGAGATCCGCGATTCCGTCGAGCAGGAGCCCGCCCCCGAGGACTTGAACGTCGCGGTCGGCACCATCAAGAAGGGCACGGTCGCGGCGGTCCGCTTCCTGATCGAGGGCATGGTCGGCGGCAAACCGGTCATCGTCGTCGAGCACGTGACGCGACTGCACGCTGACCTCCGTCCCGATTGGGCGCAGCCCGCACATCCGGGCGGCTCCTACCGAGTCGAGATCACCGGTGAACCGTCGTATTTCTGCGACATCGTTCCGATGAGCCGCAATGGCGGAGCCCCCTATGCGGCCATCCTTGCGGCTGCGGGCCGGATCGTGAACGCGATCCCCGACGTCGTGGCCGCGCGAGCACGGCATCCGCACCACCCTCGATATGCCTCTTGTGACCGGGAAGGGTCTCTACACAGCGACGTAGGCTGGAGCGCGATGACCGCGCAGCCCGTGGCAGAGGACCCGACTGCGGAGATCGCCGCGAGTGCACCGGGGCCCCAGGTCGGTGCATTCTTCGATCTCGACGGCACCGTCGTGGACGGATTCACCGCCGCGGCGCATGCCAGTGACCGCATCCGGCGCAGGCAAGCGGGTATCGGCGAGATCCTGGGGGTCGTCGAGGCATCGATGCGATACCGACTGGGCCGGATGCGTTTCGAACATCTGCTCAACAGAGCGGCGGGCTATCTGCAGGGCGACTCCCTGGCCGACCTCGACGATGTCGGCGAACGAATATTCGTCGAAAGTGTCTCCTCTCGCGTCTTCCCAGCGATGCGCGAGATCGTCGCGGCGCATCAGGAACGCGGTCACACGGTGGTGCTCAGTTCCTCGGCACTGACGATCCATGCCGAGCCGGTGGCCCGCTTCCTCGATATCGACCATGTGCTGTGCAACCACTTCGAGGTCGACGGCGTCGGACGCCTGACCG
Source organism: uncultured Actinomycetota bacterium (assembly GCA_963720345.1). Taxonomy (GTDB): domain Bacteria; phylum Actinomycetota; class Actinomycetes; order Mycobacteriales; family Mycobacteriaceae; genus Mycobacterium. The sequence goes on along the minus strand of CAVRFN010000048.1, from coordinate 263,019 downwards.
GCCGGATCGCGAAACCCGTTGTCTGGGGGCGGAACAAGGCCAGCGCCGTGGTGCGGTTCTGCGACGCCAACGAGGTTGACCTGCAACACAGTTACTTCTATGCCGACGGCGATGAAGACGCGGCGTTGATGGTCATGGTCGGCAACCCTCGGCCGGTGAACCCGCGCCCGAAACTCGCCGCGTTGGCCGCCGAGCACGGCTGGCCGATACTTCGGGTCGTCGGCACGGGCAGGAGCAGACGCTCGTCGTTGCGCAGATTCGTCGGCTACGACTGACACGAGGAGAAGACGGTGCCCGACAGATTCAATGACATCGCCGCGGTCATCGCGACGAAGGACTACGCCACCGCCCGGTCCTGGTATGTCCGTGTCATCGGCCGCGAACCCGACCTGGAACCGATCGAGGGCGTCGGCGAGTGGCAGATCGCCGCGACCGCCTGGCTTCAGCTCGCCGAGGATCACGACCGGGCCGGGAAGACCGCCGTGCGCCTCGGGGTCGACGACCTGGCAGCGCAGATCGCGGCATTGCATGCCGAGGGCATCGAGACGGGTGAGCTCGTGGTGATCGCCGACATGGTCAAGGTCGTCGACGTCGCCGATCCGGACGGTAACGAGGTCTCCTTCGTGCAGGACCTGACCACCGAATAGTTTCGAACGGTGCGTAGTACCCCCCGACTGGTCACAACGGCGCCGCAACGTACTAAACTAGAACACGTTCCAATTCGCGATCGGCGCCCCAAGGAGCAGTCATGCACACCCCCATCTGCGACGAACTCAACATCGAGTTCCCGATCTTCGCCTTCACCCACTGCCGCGACGTGGTCGTTGCCGTCAGCAAGGCCGGCGGGTTCGGTGTGCTCGGCGCGGTCGGCTTCACCCCCGAGCAGCTCGAGATCGAGTTGAACTGGATCGACGAGAACATCGGCGACCACCCCTACGGCGTGGACATCGTCATCCCCAACAAATACGAGGGCATGGACTCGATCGACCTGGACCCCGAGGTGCTCAAGAAGCACGCTCAACGACACTGGTGCCCGCAGGAGCACATCGAGTTCGCCAAGAAGATCCTCGCCGACCACGGCGTGCCCGTCGACCACAGCGACGACGACGCACTGCAGCTGCTCGGGTGGACCGAAGCGACTGCGACACCGCAGGTCGAGGTCGCGCTGCAGCATCCGAAGTGCACGCTCATCGCCAACGCGCTCGGCACCCCGCCCGCCGACATGATCAAGCACATCCACGACGAGGGGCGCAAGGTCGCCGCGCTGTGCGGATCGCCGTCGCAGGCGCGCAAGCACGCCGACGCCGGCGTCGACATCATCATCGCCCAGGGCGGCGAGGCCGGCGGACACTGCGGCGAGATCGGCTCGATCGTGCTGTGGCCGCAGGTCGTCAAGGAGGTCGCCCCGGTTCCCGTGCTCGCCGCCGGCGGGATCGGCAGCGGCCAGCAGATCGCGGCCGCCCTGGCCCTCGGCGCGCAAGGCGCATGGACCGGTTCGCAGTGGGTCATGGTCGAGGAGTCCGAGCACACCCCGGTTCAGCACGCCGCATACGTCAAGGCGTCCAGCCGCGACACCGTCCGCAGCCGATCCTTCACCGGTAAGCCGGCGCGGATGCTGAAGAACGACTGGACCGAGGCCTGGGAGAACCCGGACAACCCGAAGCCGCTCGGCATGCCGCTGCAGTACATGGTGTCCGGAATGGCGGTCGCGGCCACGCACAAGTACCCCAACGAGAGTGTCGACGTCGCGTTCAACCCGATCGGCCAGGTCGTCGGCCAGTTCACCAAGGTGGAGAAGTCCTCGGCGGTGATCCAGCGGTGGGTGCAGGAGTATCTCGAGGCGACCAGCACGCTCAACGACATCAACGAGGCGGCTTCCGTCTAATTAGCGGTTCGACCGCGTGACTCTGATCGCAGCGGCCTGCGCGGGCTTTCTCGTCGCCGTGCTCTGGATGGACCTGATCTTCGACAGTCAGGTCCTCCGTCACCGCGGGGCTGACGAACTCCCCGAATCGGTGCTCGCGTCGGTCTCCGCGTACTACCGCCGGGCGACGACGACGTCCCGACCGATGAGTTACCTCATCGCGCTGGTGATGGCGATATTGCTGGTTTCACTGATCGTGCGGTTCGCCACCGGCGATGACCCGGTATGGCTGATCGTGGTTAGCGTCGTTCTCGCCGGCCTACCGATTGCTCTGGCGATTGGTCGCACGGTCCCCAACGCCGTGCGTCTCGGCGCGCGCTCTGACGACCCCGGCGGACAGTCACGGCTGGCTCGTTCCGTGTGCGTCGACCACCTGCTGTGCCTCGTGTGCCTGCTGAGCTTTCTCGCCGTCTGGCTGACGCCGGCCGCCTGACTGGCTCGCCCCGAGACTGTCCCAGGTTCGCGGGGGGCCGCAGAGATCGCCAAATCGCGCGGATCTGCGATCTGTGCGCAGTCTCGGCGTTGCGTTGGTTCAGCGATTATGTAAGGTGACATACATAGTCGGTTGGACGGAGGGTTCCAGACGTGCCAAGTCCCCGCGAGCGGATGATCATCTCGGCCGCTCTTCTCATCCGCGAGCGCGGCGCGCACCCGACCGCCATCGCCGACGTACTGGAACACAGCGGAGCGCCCCGCGGGTCGGCGTACCACTACTTCCCCGGGGGCCGCACACAACTGCTGTGCGAGGCGATCGATTACGCCGGTGAGTACATCGCGGCCAAGATCGCCCAAGCGGACTCCGGCGTGGACGCCCTCGACAGGCTCTTTGCGGACTATCGAAAGCAGCTGCTGAAAACCGACTTCCGGGCTGGGTGCCCCGTCGTCGCGGTGAGTGTTGAGGCAGGCGACCCCGACAAGCTCGACGCCGCCACACCGGTGATCGAGCGTGCGGCCGCCGCCTTTTCGACGTGGACCGACCTCATTGCTGCCCGGCTGATCTCCGACGGTGTCTCCAAAGAGCGGGCCGCAGAACTCGCCATGCTGACGACCACGTCGTTCGAAGGCGCGATCGTGGTTTCGCGCGCGTCTCGAAACATCAAGGCACTCGACCTTGTTCACGACCAGCTACGCGCCCTGGTGCTGGCCGAAACCTCGGAAAGGAATTTCGGTGATGGTGGATGAATGGCAGTCGACCGCATGCATTCTCTGCGAATGCAACTGCGGCATCGTCGTCCAATTAGACGGCCGCAAGCTGGCAAAGATCCGCGGGGACAAGGAACATCCGGCGTCCCAGGGATACACCTGCAACAAGGCGCTGCGCCTGGACCACTATCAGAACAACCGCAGCCGGCTGACTTCGCCGATGCGCCGACGGCCAGACGGTAACTACGAGGAGATCGACTGGGACACGGCCATTGTCGAGATTGCGGCCGGCTTCAGACGCATCGCCGACACCTACGGCGGCGACAAGATCTTCTACTACGGTGGCGGCGGGCAGGGCAACCATCTCGGTGGCGCATACAGCGGTGCCTTCCTGAAGGCACTCGGCTCGCACTACCGCTCCAATGCGCTCGCGCAGGAGAAGACGGGTGAGGCCTGGGTCGACGCCCACCTCTACGGCGGCCACACCCGAGGGGAATTCGAGCACGCCGAAGTGTCGGTGTTCATCGGCAAGAACCCGTGGATGTCGCAGAGTTTCCCGCGGGCACGAACGGTGCTCAACGAGATCGCCAAGGACCCGAAGCGCGCGATGATCGTCATCGACCCGGTGATCACCGACACCGCCAAGATGGCCGACATTCACCTGCGCGTGCGGCCGGGAACCGACGCCTGGGCGCTGGCGGCGCTGGCCGCTGTCGTGGTGCAGGAAGATCTCTGCGACAACGTATTTCTTGCCGAGCATGTCACGGGTGTGGAAGCGGTCCTGGACGTACTGCGCACCGTCGACGTCGGCGATTACGCGCTGCGGTGCGGGCTCGACGAGGAGCTGATTCGGACGGCGGCGCGGCGCATCGGCACCGCGTTAAGCGTGTCCGTGTTCGAGGATCTGGGCATCCAGCAGGCTCCCAACAGTACGCTGTGCTCCTACCTGAACAAGCTGCTCTGGATCCTGACCGGAAACTTCGCGAAACGCGGTGGCCAACATCTCCATTCGTCGTTCGGGCCTCTGTTCCGCCACACTCGCGACGTGGGCCGCACACCTGTCACCGGTGCTCCCATTGTCGGCGGGCTGATCCCGAGCAATGTCGATCCCCCAGGAAATGCTGGGCGATCATCCGGACAGGTTCCGTGCGATGGTCGTCGAGAGCAGCAATCCCGCTCATTCACTCGCGGATTCCAATGCGTGTCGCGAGGCGTTCGGCTCGCTGGAGCTGATGGTGGTGATCGACGTCGCGATGACCGAAACCGCGCGGTTGGCCCACTACGTGCTGCCCGCCGCATCGCAGTACGAAAAGACCGAGTCGACGTTCTTCAACCTCGAATTCCCGCACAACACTTTCCATTTGCGGCATCGATTGATGGAGCCACTCGAGGGCACCCTCCCCGAGCCCGAGATCTGGGCGCGATTGGTGCGCGCACTGGGCGTGGTCGACGACGCCGACCTGGAACCGTTGCGGCGAGCCGCAGGCGAGAGTCGCGAGGCGTTCACGGTGGCGTTCCTGCAGGCCGTCAGCGCTAGCCCGATGCTCGGCAAGGTACTCCCCTACGTGCTGTACGAAACGCTGGGACCGACTCTGCCCGAAGGGCTTTCCGGAGCGGCCGCGTTGTGGGGCCTCGCCCAGAAGGCGGCCATGTCCTATCCCGACGCGGTGCGCCGGGCAGGTTACGCCGACGGCAATGCGTTGTTCGACGCGATCCTGTCGAGCCGTTCGGGTATCACCTTCACCGTCCATGAGTACGAGGACGACTTCGCGTTGATCACGCACGCCGATCACAAGATCGCGCTGGAGATGCCGGTGATGCTCGACGAGATTCGCGCACTGGCCGACGCCACACCGCAATTCACGACGCCCGACTTCCCGATTGTGCTGTCCGCGGGTGAACGTCGCGCCTACACGGCCAACGACATCTTCCGCGACCCGACCTGGCGCAAGCGCGACGCTGACGGCGCACTGCGGGTCAGCCTCGAGGACGCCGAAGCGCTCGGCCTGGTCCACGGCGCACGGGCCCGCATCACCACCGCCGCAGGCAGCGCGGAAGCGAGCGTCGAGATCAGTGAGGCGATGCTGCCCGGCCACGCGTCACTGCCCAATGGCTTCGGCCTCGATTTCGTGGACGGCGAAGGCCAAGCGCATGTCCCCGGCGTCGCGCCGAACGCGCTGACATCCAGCGACTGGCGTGACGCGTATGCCGGCACGCCCTGGCACAAGCATGTGCCCGCCCGTATCGAAGCGGTACCCGTCGCGGTGAGCACCGCTTAGTCGGCCACGCGCGTCGAAACTGAAGTTGTGTTGGAATATCGGCCGAAATCGCATACATAAGTTCAGTTTCGCGCTCGGGCCCTAGGCCAGCAGACGCGCCGTCGCCTTTTCGAGCACGTGGCGCCGACTGCTTGCCCCATGGTCGGCGGCGATGAAGTGATTGGCGATCGCCAGTGAGAAGGCGAGCATGGCGCGCGCCTCGACATCGTCGGCGTCGTCGCTGAAGGTCCCGATCAGGGCGCGCAGGTACTCCATGCGCCGGTTGTCGACGCGCCGCAGGCGTCTGGCGACCGCCTTATCGCGACGTGCCCAGTCGCGCACCGCAAGGTCAATGGGCAGTAGTTCTTTGGAGAAGGTCAGCACGCCCGCCTTGCGCACCTTTTCCCTGGCGTCTCCGCCTTCGGCCTCCACCCGGTCGAGAACCTCGTCGGTACTGCGGTGCTCCCACTCTTCGAGCAGCGCGTCGAGAAAGACTCCCCTGCTCTCGAAGTGGTGGTAGAAGCCGCCGCGGGTGACTTCGAGGGCCTTCGCGAGAAGGTCCACGCGCACCGCGTCAGATCCACCCGCCGCAAGCGCTTCCAAGCCAGCGTCGATCCACGTACCGCGTGGCGTGCGGGTCTGGGCGACCATGATCCTCCAGGTGAGTCGACGGGGCTTGACGACCGCGGACAACCAAGCATACAGTACTGTATGTTTGGTTCCGCGCCTCTCGACAAGAGCGAACACACTAAGCGGCCGTGGCGAATCCACGACCTCGCCACGGACTTTCAGGTTCTCGATGTCTGGGCCCTACCGACGCCAGGCGGCGCCGACGATTTCGCGCAACTGGTCGATCTGTGGTCGACGTTCGACCCGGGACGGTCGTCTCCCGTGGTACGGGCTCTGTTCACCATCCGCTGGACACTCGGTCGCGTACTCGGCCTCGACCGGGCGGACACGGGTCTAGGCGCACGCGTCGAGACATTGCGCGACCGGCTTCCCGACGGCCTTCGCGGTGCCCCAGCCAATCTGGCGAGAGACCGGTCTCCGTTCAGCCCGCTGTACCTGACAGACGATGAGTTCGCGATGGAGATCGCCAACCAGACAGTGCACGGCGTGTTGCACGTCGGCTGGGTGCCCGACGGCGCCGGAGGATTCCGTGGACAGATGGCGGTCCTCGTCCGACCCAACGGCGCACTCGGTGTCGCCTATATGGCTGCGATCGCTCCGTTTCGTCACCTGATCGTGTACCCGCTGATGATGCGCGACATCGGTCGAGCCTGGCGAGAGCGCGCTTCGGAACGCGCTTGAAAAACTAGGGCGTCGGCGGCGCAGGCTCAGGTGCAGGCACCGGAGCAGCGGCCTGCCGCAGCGGATCACCAGGAGGTGGCGGCGGCGTTGCCGCAGGCATCTGCTGCGGATTGGCCGCGAGTCCCGGCGGCGGCGTGGCGTTGGCGTTCAGAGGTCGTTGCGTCAGCAGAAGCAGCGCGTCCTTACCGCTGACCTCTTGCGTTTGGACGGCGTGCCAGAGTTCGCGCAGATACGACCCACCATTGCTCTGCGTGCGGGCCGACCGGGGTGATGCTGGTGCCGGGCGGCAGGTTTTCCGGACTCACAAGATGCGGGATGCCTTCTGCGGGCGTCGCGGCGTCGGCGGCCACCGGCGCGGCCTCACCGGGCACGGCAGGAGCCGGTGCGGCGACGGGCGCGGCCGGCGCGGGACCAGGAAGGACAGGTGCGACCAGAGCCGGCGGCGGAGGCGGATTGGGAACGACCGGATCAGCATGGGCCATCGTCGCCCCCGCAAGCAGCGCGGCGAGCGTTCCCAGGCCGGCGGCAGCCACTGTCGCCACCCTCACCTCGATGTCGATTACCACTTAAGCCCCCTTCCGCATGCTGACCCGAATCCGGTCTACCGAGTGCTTCAGTTTGATCGTCAAAATTGTTACACCTGAGTCCCAAGTGAACAACCGGTCAAGAATCGAACCGGACGGGAACACGTTCTACTTCGGAGTATCTGTAACCGCCCGCAGCGGGCCCCATCTGTGGTGTAGCAATGAATTACCGCCACTACGCAACGTCATACGAGGGGTGCATCGATGCCAACTCCGAACCTTCCGCCCGGATTCGACTTCACCGATCCCGACATCTATGCGGAGCGGCTGCCGATCGACGAGCTCGCCCATCTGCGGAAGGTGGCCCCGATTTGGTGGCAGGAACAGGAGCGCGGCAACCTCGCGTTCGGCGACACCGGCTACTGGGTGGTGACCAAGCACAAGGACGTCAAGGAGGTGTCGCGGCGCAGCGACGTGTTCTCCAGTAATAAGAAGACCGCGCTGCCGCGCTACCGCGATGAGGCCGATCCCGCATCGCTGGAGGCGGGCAAGGTCGTACTGCTCAACCAGGACGCGCCGCACCACACCCACCTGCGCAAGATCATCTCGCGCGCATTCACTCCGCGGGCAATCGAGTCATTGCGCGAGGAGCTTCGCCTCCGGGCGCGCGACATCGCCAAGCGGGCCGCGGCCGAGGGATCCGGCGATTTCGTCGAACAGGTGTCCTGTGAGCTTCCGCTGCAGGCGATCGCCGGGCTGATGGGTGTGCCCCAGGAAGACCGCATGAAGCTGTTCGAATGGTCGAACCAGATGGTCGGCGACCAGGACCCTGAGTACGGCAGGAACGATCCGACAGCCGCATCGGTCGAACTGATCATGTACGGCATGCAGATGGCCGCCGAGCGCGGCAAGAACCCCGGCGACGACCTTGTCACCAAGCTGGTGCAGGCCGATGTCGAGGGCCACAAGCTCACCGACGACGAGTTCGGCTTCTTCGTGATCCTGCTGGCGGTAGCGGGCAACGAGACCACCCGCAACTCGATCACACAGGGCATGATGGCGTTCACCGAATTCCCCGACCAGTGGGAGCTTTTCAAGCGGGAACGGCCCGCGACTACCGCGGACGAAATCGTCCGCTGGGCAACGCCGGTCACCTCCTTCCAACGCACCGCGCTCGAGGACACCGAGCTCAGTGGCGTCGAGATCAAGAAGGACGACCGGGTGGTGATCTTCTACCGTTCGGCCAACTTCGACGAGGAAGTATTCGACGATCCCTACAGCTTCAACATCTTGCGGGATCCCAACCCGCACGTGGGGTTTGGCGGCACGGGAGCCCATTACTGCATCGGCGCGAACCTGGCCAGAATGACGATCGATCTGATCTTCAACGCGATCGCGGACGAGATGCCCAACCTCACGCCGATTTCGGCGCCCGAGAGGCTACGGTCGGGCTGGCTCAACGGCATCAAGCATTGGCAGGTCGACTACACCGGCGCAGGCGCTACCTGACCGGATAGTCGACCAACGAGCGCCAGTAGTCCTCGGGGATCTCGACATTCGACCGCATGGCTATGGCGAGTCCGGTCGCCATGGCGATACCGAGCAGGCCGAGCCATAGGCCTGCGAGCCCGATGACGACCCACGCGACGGCGGTGACGGTCGGCCATGGCGACAGCAGCACCAGCAGCGGTGCGAAGAAGAATCCGGTACCGATGTACCACGACGAACCGGCCCGGTCGGAGATCAGCACGAAGTGCAGCCACCGCGGTATCGGCCGATCAGCGGGTGCTGTGGTCCGCATGGTCCTTCTCCTCTGCTCGACGGTCACCACCTACCGTGCCGCCACAAGGTAAGTGCCGCAATTACCTGAGGCGTAATGGCCACGAGTGCGTAATTGCGCGACACTGAGCCCGTGACCACCGCCCATGTGCAGTCTCCGCCCTTCGGCACGATGATGCGCGACTGGCGACAGCGTCGTCGGCTGAGCCAATTGGACCTGGCGATCGAGGCCGACGTATCGGCCCGCCACGTGAGCTTCATCGAGACCGGCCGGTCGAGCCCGAGTCGGGCCATGGTGTTGCGGCTCGCCGAGGTGCTCGATGTCCCTCTTCGCGAACAGAACCAGTTGTTGATGGCCGCCGGGCTCGCCCCGGTCTACAGCGAGCGGTCGCTGGACGATCCGGATATGGCCGCGGTACGCGACGGCGTCGAACGCGTGCTGAGCGCGTATAACCCGTTTCCCTGTGTCGTGGTGGACCGGGGTTGGCAGATCGTGCACGCCAATGCGGGCGCCGGGGTGCTCCTGGAGGGCGTTGCGCCGAGTCTTCTCGAGCGGCCGAATGCGCTTCGTATCTCGTTGCATCCGGAAGGGCTGGCACCGCGGATTCGCAATCTCGCGCAGTGGCGACACCATGTCGTCGAGAGGCTCCGACGCGAGGCCGCGGTGAGCGGGTCGGACGAACTGTCAGCGTTGTTGGCCGAGATCGAGTCGTTTCCAGGCGGATTCGACGGGACCCGCGATCTCGGCGGCGTTGCGGTTCCGTTGGAGCTCTATACCCCGCAGGGACAGCTGCTGACGTTCCTGTCAACGGTGACGACGTTCGGCACGGCGCTCGACCTCACTGCCGCCGAACTGTCCATCGAGGCGTTTCTTCCCGCCGACGAGGTGACCGCCGCCGCGCTCCGGTGAAATGCACATGGCGGGCCGTCAACAGCAATAGAGTCTGGCGACATGGACAATCGACTCGTCGCGACAGTCGCCGTTGCACTCGCCGCTGCCGCCGCAGGCTGCTCGACGCCGCCGGCCGCTCTGGGCGGCACGACCGCGAAGGTGACCATCGACGGCAAGAGCACCGGGGATGCGCATAACGTGGTGTGCTCGCAGACCGGGTGGATGTGGAATATCAAGACCCCCGGCGAGCCGACATCGTTGACCGCGTTCTTGAATACCAACGGCGAGGTCTCGGTTCAGTCGGTCGATTTCCGCGATTTCGGGGGCTTCACGGGCACCTTCTGGCAGGGCGGCATCGGAAAAGCCGAAGTCACCGGCCAGGGCGGGAAATTCACGATCAACGGTTCGGCCGAGGGTTCGTTCAAGGACAACCCGAGTAATGCCGTGACGGCGACGTTCCGCATCGAAGCCAACTGCTGAGCAGTGATGCACCCCTTTCGTGCGGCGATCGAAGCCCAAGACCTCGACGCCGCCGTCGCGCTCCTTCGCGAAGACGTCGTCTTTCGCAGTCCGGTCGTCTTCACGCCCTATCGAGGGCCGAGAGGCGCTGCGGCAGATCCTTGCCGCGGTCATGGATGTTTTCCAGGACTTCCGCTACGTGCGTGAGATCGGCGCCGACGGTGCGCGTGACCATGCGCTGGTATTCGAAGCCAGGGTGGGCGACAAACAGCTCCAGGGTTGCGACTTCATCTCCTTCGACTCCGACGGTGCGATCGAGGAGTTCACCGTCATGGTGCGGCCGATGCAGGCCATGCTTGCGCTGGCCGAAGCGATGAAAGAACGACTCGCCGCAGGTTAGCAACTGGTCTGACCACTTGACCTCTGGCCATTCACTCTGGCACCGTGGCGCCATGGCCCTTCAACCGGTGAATCGCCGCTCGGTGCCCGAAGATGTCTTCGAGCAGATCGTCGCCGAGGTACTCAGCGGCGAGATGCAGCCCGGCGAATCGCTACCCAGTGAGCGCAGACTCGCCGAGGTGCTCGGCGTATCGCGGCCCGCTGTGCGCGAGGCCCTCAAGCGCCTTACCGCCGCAGGCCTGGTCGAGGTGCGCCAGGGCGACGCCACCACCGTGCGCGATTTCCGTCGGCACGCCGGTCTCGACCTACTCCCCCGCCTGCTCATCCGCGCGGGCGAACTCGACGTGTCCGTGGTCCGCAGCATCCTGGAGACCCGGCTGCACAACGGACCCAAGGTCGCCGAACTCGCCGCCCAGCGTCGGGCCCCGCAACTGGCCGCCATCCTCGATGACGCGGTGCGCACCCTGGCCGACGAGAACGATCCCGTCGAACGACAGCGCTGCGCCCTGACGTTCTGGGACCACATCGTCGACGGCGCGGACTCCATCGCATTCCGGCTGATGTACAACACGTTGCGCGCGACCTACGAGCCGGCGCTACCTGCCCTCGCCGCGGTGATGGCCGACGAGGTGGGCCGCCCGCAGGCGTACCGCGAACTGGCCGATGCGGTCGCCGCGGGTGATCCCGCAACGGGCCAGGCAGGCCGCACACGACCTTCTCGAACCCGCAACCACAGCGCTCCTTACCGCCCTCGATGACCTGAAGGACCCGTCATGACCACCGCCACCGCACGTACCGCACGCAAGAAGATGACACTGGCCGACGCCGTGCGAGAATTCGCTAAACACCCTTCCCCCTGGATGATTGGCACCGTCCTCGTCGTAGCCGTGGTCGCGCGGATCATCGTCGGCGACTGGCAGATCACCGACGCGTTCGTACCGCTGGTGATGCTCGCGCTATTTCCGTTCTTCGAGTGGATGATCCACGTGTTCATCCTGCACTGGCGCCCGAAGCGGGTCGGCCGACTGACGATCGACCCGCTGCTGTCCAGAGAGCACCGCGCCCACCACGTCGATCCGCGCAGCATCCCCCTGATCTTCATACCGTGGAAATCGCTTGCGACGTGGGTGCTTCCGCTCGCGATCGCAGTTGCATTGCTGGCGTTTCCGCGGCTCGGAATGGGCCTGACCTACCTCGTGTGCATCGCGGTCGCCGGACTCGGCTACGAGTGGACCCACTACCTGATCCATACCGACTACAAGCCCAAAACCGGTGTCTACCGGGCGATTTGGCGTAACCATCGCAACCATCACTACAAGAACGAGCACTACTGGTTCACGGTCACCAGCTCAGGCACCGCCGACCGCATGTTGCGGACCTATCCGGATCCGGGTGCCGTCGAGAGTTCGCCGACCGTGAAGAACCTGCACGCCGAGACGCAACCGGCGTAGCGAAGGCGCTAGGCCTCGATGATGATCGGATCGCCGATCCGGACCATGTTGAAGTACCATTCCGCGTTGTCCGGACTGAGGTTGATGCAGCCGTGGCTGACGTTCTCATAGCCCTGTGAACCGTCCGACCAGGGTGCGCCGTGCACGTACACACCGCCCCAGGTGACGCGCACTGCGTCGTAGACGGTGAGCTTGTAGCCCTCCGGGTCGTCCAACGGGATTCCGATGGTTCGCGAATCCATGATCACCGTCGATTGCTTCTCGAGGGCGGTGAAGTTTCCGACCGGCGTCGCGTGGACCGTACTTGCCCATCGATGCCGGCATCTCACGTAGGACCTCGCCGTCCATGCTGACGGTGAAGGTGTGATTACTGATGTTGGCCACCCCGACCGTGGCTCCCCCGGTCTCGAAGCTTGTTTTCGCGCCGCCGACGCTCAGCGAAATGGTGCTGTGCGCAGGCCAGAATTCACTCGGCGTCCATTGAAGAACACGATCGTTGAGCCAGGTGAAATTCCCGTCCGGCACCGTCGGTGCCGCGATCGAGACGCTGCGCTCCGCAGCCGTGCGGTCGGCGATGTTTCCGGCAAAGGTCACCGTGATCGGATGCGCCACGCCAACTGTCATGAGGGTCGGCGAGATGCTCACCACGTCCGTTGGAGCGGAGACACCAGCGGAGCCGGTCGCGATGGACCCTGACAGCGCGGCCACCATGAGGCCGACCACGGCAGCGAAGCGAAATTTCAGCACACTTTTATCCTAGTTCGTCCGTCGGAGTAGACCGGGTAGCCGCAAGTTCCACGCGCCTCCGCATGTCGTCGAGTCATCACTATCATTGATCGAATCCGCCGTTCAGAACGTTTCATACGGCGTCGATTCGGGGCGGCGTCGCCAGCCGGTTCACCGCCAGCAACGCGTAGCCGACGGCGACCACACAGCCGCCCAGCACACAAATATTGAGCACCACCGTGGCCACCCCGACACTGCCCGGATCCAGAAAGTAATACGGCGCTCGGCGACCGGCCTCGTTGAGCACCACCACAGCCAGGACGACATACAAGGCGGGGTATACCAACCAGGCCAGCGGATGCCACCAGTGCACTCGCCCCCACCCACGCCCGACGAGAAGCCAGTCGCTGAGCGCCAGGACAGGCACGACGACGTGAAGCAGGACGTTCGCGGGCGTGTAACCCATGCTGCGGCCCGTCAACAGCAGATTCCAGACGACGCCCGCGATGACGACGTACAGCACCACCGCTCCGCGAAGGCCCACCCGCGCATCGGCGCGGGGCGAGACAAGTGTCCACAAGTAGTACGCCGCGGCGAAGACGTTGGCCTGATAGGTGAAGGTGATCAGTCGCCACATCACCCCGGATCGCGAGGAAACTCTCGACGGCGATCACTGCGGTGAGCACCGCCGCGACGATCGCGACGCGCAACACGAGGCGCAGAATCGCGGGACCGGTGGCCAGCGACGTCACTGAGGCGGTAGAAGGGGCGGCGCTTCCGGCGTCGGCAACGGGGCCCCAGGCGCTGGTGGCACCGCTTCAGGGGGCGCTGCGGCTGCCTCCGGCGGCGGTAGCGGCGCCCCCGGCGCGGGCGCCTGCTGTGGCACCTCGTCGTTCCTGCCGATATTGGACAGCCGGTCTTTGATCCTGCTCAGCAGGCCCGGGCGCTGCTCCGGCACCGGGGTCGGCTGCGCGGGCACCAGACCCGGCGCTGGCGGCATGGCTCCGGGCGGCAGCGCTTCGATCGGGGCGGCCGGCGCGGGCAGCACCTCGGCCTCTGGTGGCAGCGCGTCGACGGGCACGACCGGTGGCGCCTCGGGTGATGTCGACGGTGCCTTCCGGCGGGGCTACCACCTCGATGGGCGGGGCCGGCGGGGCACGGATTCTGCGATGGGGGCCGGGATGGCCGCGGGCCCGGGGACGGCGGGCAGCGCGGCGCGCGCAGCCGCGAACGTCGGGGGACGCCTTCGCCGCGGGCCGTGGCTCCGACGTCACGACGTTTCTCTCGGGTGCCACCTCCAGGCTGACGGCGACCGACACCGATACCGACGAACGTCACCGCACCCGCGACGAGCATGGCCAGCGGAGCGGTCTGAGTCAGCGGTCGACGGCGGTCACGCGGTGCCCGCTCGGGGGTCCGGCCGATCTGCATGTACTCGGTGTTGTGCGCCGACGCGAGCGCCGCGCCCCGGGCCAACGCGAGCTCGGACTCGGCCGGGGCGAACACGGGCACCGACAAGATGGTCTCGAGCCGCGGCATGACAGCGTGGAGTTCACTGCCGGAGCCGACCATGACCAACGCCTCGGGCCGCCAGTCGGCCCTGGCGAACACGGCGCTCAGCCAGCGAAGCAACGACTCTTCGGTGTCGATGGCATGGTTGACGGCCGTCTGTACGGCGCCCTCGCCGGAATGGACGATGAGCATGATCACCGTCTCGGGTTCGATCACGCACACCGCGGTGACTTCGTACCCGATGACCTCGGCGATGCCCCACGCCAGGGCCTCCGTCGCCTCGGGAAGACGAACCGGCACGACGTTGTCGAAACCGCATTCGTTCAACGATTTCAACAGCAATGAGGCCTCGGCGTCGGCGCCGTCGCTCCACGTCACGCCGATCGAATGCAGCCGCTGGCCGCGGGTGGCCGCGATCGCCTCGGTCCGCAGCACCGCAGCGGCCGCCTGCTCCGAGGTATGAAGTGGCGTCGAATGCCGGCCGGAAACGATCTCGAAGGCCTCGCGGTCAACCGTGGAACCGTCGGCATCTTGCCCCTCGACGAGCACGAGACCGACGGCGGACGGCGTCACCGATAAGCCGAGTACGGCTTCCATACCACCCTTCCGGACGTCCATCTGTTCGGGGTGACCTTACCCGCGCCGAAGTGAGCCGGCTCACCGGGCGTTGTTCCGGCAGCTGCCACGACGGCATCGAAATGTGCTGCGTCACAGAAAGCTACTGCAAGGTCCGCAACTGTGCCTTTGCCCGCGTTGCGGGCTGATTCGATCGGTCACCGGAAATCGGCGCCGAGTGGAAGGGTGACCCCATGGCAGCTGGGGGACAAACGGCGGGCGATATCCAAAGCGGCCCGGCCGGACGCACGGTGTTCGGCCATCCGATCGGCCTGACCAACCTGTTCGGCGTCGAGCTCTGGGAGCGGTTCTCGTTCTACGGGATGCTCACGATCCTCGGGTACTACCTCTATTACTCGCTCACCGACGGTGGCCTCGGGCTTCCCAAGGCCACCGCAACCGGCATCGTCGGCGCGTACGGCGGGCTGGTCTACCTGTCCACGGTCCTCGGCGGCTGGATCGCCGACCGGGTGCTCGGCATGGAGCGCACCGTCTTCTACGGAGGCGTGGTGGTGATGTGCGGCCACATCGCGCTCGCTGTCGTGCCGGGTCTTGCCGGTGTCGCAGTGGGTCTCGTATTGGTCGCGCTGGGCTCCGGCGCCTTGAAGGCCAACGCGTCATCGCTGCTCGGCACGCTCTACGAGAAGGACGACCCGCGCTGCGACGGCGGTTTCACCCTGTTCTATCTGGGCATCAACCTGGGCGCGTTCATCGGACCGCTCGATCACCGGCCTGCTGCAGACCCGGCTGGGGTTCCACTGGGGCTTCGGCGCCGCGGCCGTCGGGATGGCGCTGGGGCTCACGCAATATGTCGTCTTCCGGCGCAACCTCGGCGACCACGGCCGCGTCGTTCCGAACCCGTTGCCCCGCAGCGGTATTGGTTGGGCCGTCGGCGTCGGCGTTATCACGGTTGCGGTGATCGTGGCGGCGTTCGCCACTGGTCTGGTGAAGCTGGCCAATCTGTCTCAGGTGACGACGGGAGTAATCGTCGTGGCAGCGGTCGCCTACTTCGTCGTGATGCTGACGAGTTCGAAGGTGGTGCCGATCGAGCGGACCAGGCTTCGCGCGTTCATTCCGCTGTTCATCGCCAACGCGGTGTTCTGGTCGCTGTTCCAGCAGATCTTCACCGTGCTCGCGGTCTACTCGGACGAGCGGATGAACTGGTCGATCTTCGGCTGGACCGCCCCGTCGAGCTGGATCGGCTCGATCGAACCGGTATGGATCATCCTGCTCTCACCGTTGTTCGCGATCATGTGGACGCGCCTCGGCGAGCGCGCACCCACCACCCCACGAAAGTTCGCCTATGGCGTCATCGGCATGGGAGTGGCATTCCTGCTGTTCCTGCCGATGTCGGGCTCGACGGGCCGGGCGGTCCCCGCACTGCTGGGTGCTCGCGCATCATGGCAGTGTTCGCGATTTCAGAATTGCTGCTGTCACCGATCGGGCTCTCGGTCACCACAAAGCTTGCCCCCGAGGCGTTCCGGGCACAGATGATGGCGCTGTACTTCTTCTCGGTCGGTATCGGCACGTCGATGTCAGGCGTGCTGTCGGGTTACTACGACCCGGCACGCGAATTCGCCTACTTCGGCATCCTCGGCGCAGTCGCCGTCGTCGCGGGTGTGATCGTATTCGCCTTGTCCCCCTGGATAAGCCGCCTGATGGAGGGCGTGCACTAGCGTCGCTACCCCGCCAGGATGTCGGTCAAAGCGGCGGGGTCGATGTTTCCACCGGACAAGACCATCACTGTGCGGCCAGGCGGTGTTTGGCCCTGACGATAGGCCGCCAATGCGACAGCGCCGCTGGGTTCACTGACCAGATGTGCCTTCATCGCGAGTTCACGCACCGCACTGCGAATCTCGCTCTCCGACACGGTGATCACGCCGTCCAGGAACTTCTGAAGATGAGCGAACGTCAACTCCGAGGGCTGTGACCGAAGACCGTCGGCGATCGTGCGGTTGCGGTCTTCGATCGGCCAATCAACGCGATGCCCCTGCGCGAGTCCCTCGGCGGTGTCGGCGGCCAGCTCGGGTTCCACGCCGAACACTCGTGCCTGTGGGCACAGCGCCTTGATGGCCGCACCGATCCCGGAAGCCAGGCCACCACCGCTGACCGGGACGAGCACATTCTCGACCGACGGGCAGGTCCTCGGCGATCTCCAGGCCGATCGTGCCTTGCCCGGCGATGATGTCGGGGTGGTCGAACGGCGGGATCAGCACCCCGCCCGTTTGTTCCTGCACCTCGGCGGCCACCCGCTCGCGTTCGCCCGGACCGCACAGCACCACCTCGGCGCCATGGCGGCGGGTGGCCTCCACTTTCAGGGCGGGCGTTTCGCGCGGCATGACCAGGTGCGCCGGAATTCCGTAGACCGCGGCGGCGTAGGCCACCGCCTGGGCGTGGTTGCCGCTGGAGTAGGCCACCACACCGCGGGTGCGCACCGACTCGTCGAGGTTGCCGATGGCGTTGAACGCTCCGCGCACCTTGAAGGCGCCGATCGGCTGGAGGTTCTCCGGCTTGATCCACAGTGGCCGGTCTCCGTCGGCCCACAGCGCCGGCAGCAATGGCGTGCGCACCGCGAATGCCCGAATTCGTGTCGCCGCCGCCCTGATGTCATCGATGGTCACCATGTCCACGGACTCAGTCTTCCCGAGTGCCGCCCATGAACGCACTCTCGGTCATTTTCGACGTGCGGTGAAACTGCTCCCGGTTGCCGGGCCTTCGATCGCGAATCCGCGGCCGGCCAGTAGCCGGCGAAAGAACTCGGCGCTGACCTTGCTGTTCAGCGCGCACGCCGTACTCGCGCGAGAACACCCGGTCGGCAGGCAGTCGAATCGCCGGTGGCCCGTCCGGTGGCGGAGTGAACTCGAACGTATCTCCGTCGGCGGTCACTGTCGCGTACTGGTACTCCATCAGTGGTTCCCAGCTGTCAGTGCGGCGCACGGAGACCGAGCCGTCGGCGTGCACCTGAAACTCACTGCCGCGCTTGGCGAGCGGGATCAGATTGAACCACAGCAGAAGCAACCCGGGGATGATGAGGAGGAACAGCGCGTACGCGTGCGTCTTCTCCAGTTCGGCGTCATAGGTGCGGGCCATCAGTTCGGCGAACCAACCCTCGACGAAGATCGCGATGTCCTTGAGCACAAAGCCGAAAGTCGCACGTCCCGTTGACATGTCGTAGATCGCCGCGCCCGCACCCGCGACGCCGCCGATCGTCAGCAAGGCACCGATGATCAGCAGAGCCCAATTGGTTCGAGACACGAATGCTCCCAGCAGGTGCGCGGGCTCGGACAGCTCAACCTTGGCCCCGCCCAAGGGCCGGGCCATGCACCAGACGCTGATGGCGATCGCGAAGATCAGCGCCATCCACTCCAGCGGCCCGAAGGAGACGCTCTGCGAGTTCCATATCGCCAACGCCAGAAACGTCAGCCAGGCCACCCATCGCAGAGCTCGTTGCCACCACGTGAGAAGTCGCTCCGCGGTTTCCAGCGGCCGTTGCCGGGCCTGGTGACCGCCGCCGCCGGGGCTGGGTGCGTGCCACCCGTCGCCCGTGGTCATGACGTCCGCTCGCGGGTGATCACGCGAAGATCGTAACGTCGAGAACCGTTGCTGACCGCAGCTCGCCGCAAGCCGATCAAGCGTGCTCGCTAGGGTGATGCCGTGACCTCGTTCTCGCTGCCGATCACACCGCGTTACGCCGAGGTCGATCAACAGGGTGTCGTGTTCAACGGCCACTACCTCACCTGGTTTGACGAAGCCTGCACCGGCTTCCTCGACCATCTCGACGTCACCTATCCGGGTTTGATCGCGAGCGGATACGACATTCAGGTGGTGCACAGCGAGATCGACTTCAAGGGGCCGGTCAGGTGGCGTGACTCAGTACGCGTCGAGGTCGTATTGCGAGAGAATCGGATCCACCAGCTTCGCACTGGGCTTCAACGTGTTGCGTAGCAAGGACGGTGACCCCGTCATTGACGAACAATCGGCGGTGCGGGGCCACAACGTCTACGTGGTCGTCTCCACGGACGACTGGGCCAAACGCCCGATCCCACCGGTACTGCGCGAAGCGCTCACTTCGGTTGAGCGTCAAGCCCATAACGCGTCCGATTGAGTCGGCGACTGGGCCCACGCCGAAGGCAGGGGACGGTACGGTCGAGGGATGGGCCACGGTCACGATCACGAACATCAGCGCGAACTTCCGCCGGGGATGATCGAGCAGCTCGAGCTGGCTTACGCCGGCGTGACATCTTTCGGGCACCGGCCCTTCCTCACCGAGGTCGAACAATTGGAGTCGTGGCGACCCGACGTGGCGATCGTTGGGGCACCGTTCGACGTCGGGACCACGAACCGGCCAGGCGCTCGCTTCGGCCCGCGCGCCATTCGTGCCACGGCCTACGAGCCGGGCACCTATCACCTGGATCTGGGACTTGAGATCTTCGACTGGCTCGAAGTCGTCGACTTCGGCGACGCGTATTGCCCGCACGGACAGACCGAGGTCTCGCACAACAACATTCGAGAGCGCGTGCACGCCATCGCGTCGCGTGGCATCGTGCCGGTGATCCTCGGTGGCGACCACTCGATAACCTGGCCCGCCGCGACCGCCGTCGCCGACGTCCACGGCTACGGCAACGTCGGCATCGTGCACTTCGACGCACACGCCGACACCGCCGATGAAATCGAAGGCAACCTCGCCAGCCACGGCACGCCGATGCGTCGGCTCATCGAGTCCGGCGCCGTGCCCGGTAGCCATTTCGTCCAGGTTGGCCTCCGCGGCTACTGGCCGCCACAGGACACCTTCGAGTGGATGCAGGAACAACGCATGACGTGGCACACCATGCAGGAGATCTGGGAGCGCGGCTTCAAGGAAGTCATGCGCGACGCGGTGAACGAGGCCCTGGCCAAGGCCGAGAAGCTGTATGTCTCCGTCGACATCGACGTGCTCGACCCCGCACACGCGCCCGGCACCGGCACGCCCGAGCCCGGCGGCATCACCACCGCGGATCTGTTGCGGTTGGTGCGACAACTGTGCCGCGAGCACGACGTCGTCGGCGTCGACGTGGTCGAGGTGGCACCCGCCTACGACCACGCGGAGCTGACCGTCAATGCTGCGCACCGCGTGGTTTTCGAAGCGCTCGGCGGCATGGCTGCACGCCGCCGAGATGCCGCACCGGATGCTGCGCCGCCAGGACCGCCTGCCCGGTAGCGGGTGGATGGTGTCGCGGTTCACTTCTGTGATCTCTGCCCGACGGGCTGTTGCCGAGCTGACGCCGGGAGGACAATAGAGTTATGGCCGGAATCCTGTTCTTCGACGGAAACTGTGGAATGTGCACCCGTGCGCGCGATTTCCTGGTGAGACTGATCGGACGGGCGACCTCGAGACGGAGCCGTTGCAGGGGCCGGGACTGCTGAGCGCCTCGGCATACCCGATGATCGAATTGCTGGAAGCCATGCGCTGGCTGGACGCATCGGGTGCCGTCTATGCAGGCGCGGAGGCGGCCAATGCCGCGGTGTCGGTCGCACTTGGTACCCGACTTCCGATCTCTGATCTACCGCGTACCGGGCATCCGGCAGGTCCAGGACGCGGTCTACCGCTGGGTCGCCGACCCATCGCTACCGCTTCCCAGGCAAAACCCCGTATTGCGAGTCGCATCCGGTCTCCTGCTGACCAGCGGCGGCGCCATGGACATCGTGATCCGGCCCGCGGTCATCGATGACCTCGACGCGATCGCCGATATCTACGCACATCATGTGCTGACTGGCGTCGCAACGTTCGAGCTGACTCCTCCGGACCGAGTCGAGTGGCGACGACGATTCGACGCCGTCGCCGAACGTGAATTACCTTTTGTCACTGCGACCTTGGACGGCGAGGTGGCGGGCTATGGCTACTGCGCGCCGTGGAAGACGCGCCCGGCGTATCGCCATACCGTCGAAGACTCGGTCTACCTCGCACCCAGCGCTGTGGGCCTGGGCATCGGCGGCAGGCTGCTCGACGCCCTGCTCTCTGAATGCGCCGGCGCAGGCGTTCGGCAGGTCATCGCGGTCATCGTGGACTCAGGTGGCGCGGCTTCCCTTGCACTGCACCGCAATCGCAGATTCATCGACGCCGGGCGACTCACCGCTGTCGGATTCAAGCACGGCCAATGGCTCGACACTCTCCTGCTGCAGCGCAGCCTCACTGAGGTCACAGACTGACTTCCGTCCACGCCGGGTCGTCGTTTCGGTGGTCCGTGGCGTTGCGGCATTCGCCGTACAGACGCATGTTGGCATTGGTCGGGTCATCGAGGTTGCGTTGAAGCACCGCAATCACCCCGCCATTGGTGAGTTTCCGGCCGAAGTGCTCGGCTTTGGTGGGTGCATCCGTCCAGCCATCGGCGATCATCGCCGAGGCGACCTCGTCGAGATAATGCACCCAATCACTCTGCGGCAGAGTAAAACTCATATAGAGAGCCGCCTGATAGGGAGGTCCGTTCTCGGATCTCACACGGTACGAATGAGTAGCCGCCGGCGGCATCTTGCAACTGCGCCGCAGCGACGATCCTCCTGGCCGAACCGACGACCTGCTCGACAGCCTGCTCATCGGCCAGGGGCACGGCGACCTGGCCGGCAGCGTCGGCTTCCTGCCGATCGATCACGACGAGCGCCACCCCGAGAACCAACGACAACACGAGGGCAGCCCACATCAATCTTCTCGACTGTGGCGTCCGGATCCAGTCGTCCATCAGGCAAGCTATCCGCGCCCGGCGATCCCGCTGATCAGCCGTCCACATACGGCGTCCATCTCTCGGCGCGCCTGTTCACGGTCGGCAGCGCGAGACACGTACAGCGCCGCCTCGTCGAGCGCGCCCAGCAGCACATGCGCGGTCGGCCGTAGCGGTTGCTCGGGGACGGCGCCTTCGGCGATCGCATGGGCAAGCATCGCCTCGATCACCCCGAGCCCGTACTTGACTCCCACTGCGCGCCAGCGGTCCCAGCCAAGTACCGCCGGGGCGTCGATCAGGACGATCTGTTGTACGTCGGGCGCCGAGCACCCGTCGAGAAACAAGCGTGCCCCGACCCGCATCGCCTCCAGCGGATCAAGGGGCTGCAGTTCCATGATTTGACGGGCGATGTCCTCGACCAGTTGCCGCTCCACCTGCTCGTAGACCTCCGCGAACAGTCCCACCTTGTCGTCGAACTGGTGATACAGCGCCCCGCGCGTGACCCCGGCGGCAGCGACGATCGCCTGGGTGGAAATGTCATTGAAACCCTTGTCGGCAAACAGCTTTCGGCCGGCGTCGATCAGCAGCGCGCGTGTGGCGGCCGTCCGTTCCGCCTGCGTGCGCCGGGTTGTCGCCGACGCCGCCGCTCGATCGTTGACTTTCATACAGTCTGCACGTAACTTTCATACCAAGTGTTTGTAAGTTAGAGAAGGATAGCGAACATGCCGCAGGTCGCACTGGATCAAGCCACCATCTCCTACCGCGTGTTGGGTCCGGAGGACTCGCCGCACCCTCCCGTGGTGTTCGTGCACGGAATCCTGGTCGACAGCCGGCTGTGGGACCGGGTGGCTGAGGGTCTGGCCAATCGCGGATTCCGGTGCTACCTGCCGAACTGGCCGCTGGGCTCGCACACGATTCCGGCGAACGACGGCGCCGAGTTGTCGCCGCGCGCGGTCGCGACGATGATCCGCGACTTCGTCCTCGAACTGGGCCTTTCGGACGTGACGCTCGTCGGCAATGACACCGGCGGCGGCCTGTGCCAATTGGTCATCGATGCGTATCCCGACCTCGTCGGCCGGCTGGTCCTGACCAACTGCGACGCATTCGAGAAGTTCCCACCGTTCCCGTTCAATCTCGTATTCGCGCTACTGCGCGGACCGGTGTCGATCAAGGTGCTGTTCGAGCAGATGAGACTCAAGGCCCTCCGGCACTCGCCGCTCGGCTTCGGCCTGCTGGTCAATCCGGATGCCCAGCTGACGGCCTCATGGCTGGAGCCTGGCCGCACCGACGTCCGGATCCGACGTGACCTCGCCCGGCTGCTGCGGGCGGTCGCCAAGACCGACCTGACCGACGTGGCGACGCGGCTGCCCCGTTTCACCAAACCGGTCACCATCGTCTGGGGTCAGCGTGACCGCGCGTTCACCCCGGCGCTCGGCCGCAGACTGGCGGCCCTGTTTCCTGACTCGACGCTGATCGAGGTACCCGAGGCAAGGACGTTCGTCTCCCTGGACAATCCCGCCGCCGTCATCGACGCGATCACCACGGTCGGAGCCCAACCACACCACCGCTGACGCTCAAAGGTCTGCGGATCTGGCGACGGATGCGACGGAACTAGCTCTTGACCAGGGTGAACTGGCAGATGTCGGTGTAGCCCTCGCGGAAGAGATCAGCGCAGCCGGTGAGGTATTTCATGTAGCGGTCGTAAACCTCTTGGGACTGCACGGCAATGGCCTCGTCCTTGCGGGACTCGAGCGCCTCCGCCCAGATGTCCAGCGTCCTGGCGTAATGCAGGCGCAGCCGTTGGGCGCGCGTGAGGCGGAACCCTGCCTCGGCGGCGTGGCCCTCGAGCTGGGAGGGCTTCGGCAGGTCACCGCCGGGGAAGATCTCGTCCATGATGAACTTCGAGAATCGGACGATTCTCATGGTCAGTTTCAGGCCCTTGGCCGTGAACTCCTCGTCTTCGGGCTTGATGATGGTGTGCACCATCATCACCCCGTCGGCGGGTAGCACGGCGTAGGCCTTCTTGAAGAAGTCGTCGTAGCGGTTGCGTCCGAAGTGCTCGAAGGCACCGATCGAGACGATGCGGTCAACGGGCTCGTCGAACTGTTCCCACCCCTGCAGCAACACCCGTTTGGTGCGCGTGCTGGGCGATGCGGCGAACACCTTCTCGACGTGGGCTTTCTGGTTTTCGCTCAACGTGAGGCCGATGACGTTGACGTCGTACTTTTCCAGAGCGCGGTTGAGCGTTGCGCCCCAGCCGCAGCCGATGTCGAGAAGCGTCATTCCCGGCTTCAGATCCAACTTGCTGAGCGACAGATCGATTTTGGCGATCTGAGCCTCTTCGAGCGTCATGTCCTCACGCTCGAAGTACGCGCAGCTGTATGTCTGCGTCGGGTCGAGGAAAAGCCGGAAGAACTCGTCGGACAGGTCGTAGTGCGCCTGTACGTTCTCGAAGTGCGGCTTCAGGCCCCGGTTGTCGCTGGTAGTTTCTGGCAAGTCGTAGCCTCTGACGTTTTGGTTCTCGGAATATTTGCGAAGGCTCCGCGTCGGTGCGGGCGCCTCCCCCGTCATCTGCGCAGTTTACGCACAGTACATGAGACAACCCCTAACGACCTCATCAGCGGATCCCGCCGGTCGCGTCGCACCGTTTGCTGACGCTAGCGAATATTCTTGAATCCGTCATCACCGCTGATAATCGGCCTCGTAGTTAACGTGAATTCAACTCCTTCTATACCCACATCCTCGGCTTTTCATAGCTACCCCCGGCCCGCTCGGTGCCCGGTTTCGCCGAGGCTGCGATGCGGTTCGAACTGACGCACAGCAACGCAACGTCAGGAACTCGTCACATCTACCAAAACGTCAGCTGAGATTGCGGGTCGCGCCGACGTCGTATTCCGCCACCGATGCGGTGAGGATGGCGGCGCCCTGTTCGCCCCCCACGCCACTGCCTCGGAACGCCTCGACCGCGGCCGCCGACTCCCACCGTTCGAGGATGTTGATTCGTCCGGCGTCGATGAGGTCGGCCGACAGTGCAAAGTCGAGGCAACCAGCGGCGGCGCGGGCCTCACGAACCACGTCCTCACACCCCAACAGGTAGTCCTCGCGCTGCGAGGGGTCGACGATGAGATGGCCGGCGACGATAACCACGAAAGAACCTCCTCTACGCGTCCGATATCTGCGAGCGGACCTGTATTGAAAGACTTCGGCGGCCGTTCGAACTCATCGACTTCCTGAGCCTGCCACGCGGTAGTAAGCATGGAGGTATGGACCGGCGCGGCTAAGGTCCGCCGTCCGCCGTGGCCCGGTCTGCACGGCGAAATCTCGAAGCGGCATTAGTCCTCGCGCGCCACGCCACGAGCAGCGCAGCACCTGACAGTGCGACCAACGCGATCACCCACGGCCACGCCCCGTGCTGGTGGACCCAACCTGCGACCGCACCCTGCAGGCGGCCTGCGGCGACAATCACCGGATCGGCCGGATCGCCGCCGAGGTTGAACAGTCGCACCTCATAAAGGCCGTAATAGCTCACGTAGAGACCAACCACCACCAGCAGGGCGCCACTGATTCGGTTGAGGTACGGAATGATTCGGCGCATCCGATCGGCGACGGCCGAACTCGCCAACGCGGCAGCGACCGCCAACGCGCCGACCACCAACGTGAAACCGGCGGCATAGGCGACGTAGACGAGCACTCCGCCGAGACGGGAACCACCCTTGAACGCCATGCCGGTGACTGCAAGGAAGGGGCCGACCGTGCAGGACAACGATGCGATGGCGTAGCTGAGCCCGTAACCGAACATCGAACCAAGGCGCGCGGTGGGCGCCCAGCGGGTGCGCGAAGTCGGAATCAGCGCCATGAGGTCGCGTCCGAGCAACAGCCAGACCCCAAGGACGACGAGAACGACACCGATGACGACGGTGACGTACGGCAGATAGCGCTGCACCGTCGACGCTGCGGCGATCGTCAGCAGTCCGAATGTGCCGAACACCGCGATGAAGCCGAGCGCCATTGCCGCGGTCGCCGCGCCAGCCCGGCTCAGCGCCGTGAGTGCATCGCTTCGTTCGCCGTCGGCGTCGCCCCGGACCACCAGCGCCAGATAGGCGGGCAGCATCGCGAAGCCACATGGGTTGAGCGCCGCGACCAACCCGGCGGCGAACGCCAGGCCGATCAATTCACCGTCCACGCGCGGCAGCCACCTATGCGAGTGCCGCTACCCGATCGGACAGCTCCTGGCGGGGCATCGCCGAGGTCGGATTGTTCACGAACGTCGACGAACCGTCGGCGCGGTAGAACACGTAAGCGGGCTGCCACGGCACGTTGTAGCGAGCCCAGATGGATCCGTCGGCGTCGTTGAGGTTCGTGAAGTTGAGGTTGTACTTCGACACGAAGCCCTGCATGGCCGAGACATCCGAACGGGCCGCTACACCGACGAAGGTCACGTCGGGGTTTGCCGCCGCGACCTGGCTGATGTTGGGCGCCTCGGCGTTGCAGAACGGGCACCACGGCGTCCAGAACCACAACACCGCCGGCTTGCCGACCAGGCTTGAACCGGAGAACGGTGCCCCGGCCAGTGTCGTCCCGGTGAATTGCAGGCGGTCGTCGGCGATCGCGGTGGGCGGACTGACGAGGCCAAATGCCAGCACTGCCGCCAGCCCAGCCAGCGTCACCGCCCGGCCAATCCGCAAAACTCGAAGCCTCATTACCGATCTCCTCCCGGTCGGGACGCAGCGAATGGATGGTCTATTGGATCGGCCTGGCCACACACTTCTAAACACGACGGAGTGGCCGCAGCAGTTCACTCAAGGAAAGGACCGAGATGACAGCGGACGGCAGGCTCGCGAAGGTGTTCGGCCTCGACGGTGATGAAGCGTGGCGTCGGCACGCCAACCCGTGGAGCGTCTACACGCGGATTCCGATTCCACTGCTGCTCGTTCTCGCCATCTGGAGTCGGGTGTGGATCGGCTGGTGGTGCCTGGTGCCGGTCGGCCTAGTCGTCGTGTGGACGCTGGTCAACCCCCGCGTCTTCCCTGTCCCCCGGTCGCTGGACAGTTGGGCGTCTCGCGCCGTGCTTGGCGAGACCGCGTGGAGTCGACGCTCGCAGACACCCGTGCCGACGAGACATCGCTTGGCACCGGTGGTCCTCACCGTCTTCAGTGCGGTGGGAGTGCCGTTCCTGGTGTGGGGACTGATCGTCCTCGACCCGTGGATCACTGCTTTCGGCCTGGCGGTGCAGATGGCAGGCAAGATGTGGTTCCTCGACCGAATGGCGCTGTTGTATGACGACGTCAGTTCTGCCGCGGGAGAAGCTCAGCCACAAATCGGTCGATGAAATCCGCGGTGCCTGTCCGCCCTGCCTGCCGGATGACGAACTTGCTCAGCCCCGCTTCGAGGTAGGCGTCGAGCTGCCGATGAAGGCGTGACCAGCTGTCGGCGATGAATTCCGTCGGGTCCAGGTCGGGTCTGCGGCGGCGGATCGCAACGGCGACCTCGTCGGGCAGGGACCGTCGCTGACGGCGAGATTGATGCCGAAATGGTCCGTCTCGATTGCGCGCCCGGCCCGCTCCGCCTCCCGTTGGATCTGTTCGCGACCGTCGCGAGCTTCGGCAGGAGTGAGGAAGCTGCCCAGCCACCCGTCACCCAGCCGACCGATCCGCCGGAAACCCGCCGGGGCCGAGCCGCCGAGCCAGATGTCCAGCGGCTTGAGCGGACGGGGCGCGACGACCGACCGAACTCACGGAGAAGTAGTCGCCGGCGAACGAGACATCGTCTTGTTCCAGAACGGATCTCAGCAATCGCAGCGATTCGTCGAACACGGCGGCACGCTCGCCCGTCGGGGACCACGAAGATCTCGCGCTCGGCCGGAATGGCGGACCGCAGGCCGAACACCGGCAGCACCCGTTTTGGCGCGAGGGCCGCCAGTGACGCCAGCTGCTTGGCCACCAGCACCGGATGCCGGCCCGGGAGCACCGCGACCGACGTGCCGACCTTCAGGTTGTCGGTTCGCGCCAGCGCATGCGCCATGCCGATGAACGGATCCACCGCCTTGCTGTAGACGAGTTCGGAGAACCACAGCGAGTCGACGCCGGTCGCCTCCAGATGGTCGACGATGGCCGGTAGTTCGTCCGGGGCGGTTTCCGCGCCCAATCCGACACCGAAGCGAATCTTCAAACCGCGCCTCCTGGACTCCGCACGCCAATGCTACGGACCGCGTGGTCGCGCCCTTGTTACCGAGCCCTTGCTACCGTTGCAAAGCGCGTGACAGCCAAGGCGTTTAACCGAAACAGGAGTAGCCATGGACGGATCGGTGACGGTGTCGATGCAGGCACCCGCGGACAAGATCTGGAATCTCATCGCCGACGTACACAACACCGGCAAGCTTCTCACCGGAGGTGATGGAAGCGGAGTGGCTCGGCGGAGCGACGGGCCCTGCGCTGGGCGCCCGCTTCCGCGGCCACGTCAAGCGCAACGAAATCGGACCGGTGTACTGGACGACCTGCGAGGTCACCGCGTGCGAGCCGGGACGCGAATTCGGCTTCGCCGTGCTGCTCAGCGACAAGGCGGTGAACAACTGGCACTACCGCTCACACCGGCCGACGGCGGAACCGATGTCACCGAATCCTTTCGGCTCGACGACTCGCTCACCATGAAGCTCTTCTCGCTATTCGGCGGGCAACTGCGTCGCCGCCGCAACATCCGCGATATGCGCAAGACGCTGGAGCGGATCAAAGCAGTCGTCGAGGACGCCAGACGCCGGCTGACGGCTAGAGACCGCGCAGGCGACGTACCCGATCGCTGATTGCCCGCCTCGAGACGGCAGCTTCGCGGGCTAGGGCCTCGAATGCATGCGGGCAACCCGGGTACACATGCAGCTCCGTCGGGACGCCCGCGTCGGCGAGCCGCCGGGCGAACGCAATGTCCTCGTTGCGGAACACATCGAGGTCACCGACGTCGATGTAGGTGTCGGGCAAACCGGTCAGATCGTCGGCGCGTGCCGGCGCCGCGTACGGCAGACACCTCGTCACCACCGGCGTTCTCGCCCAGCAGCGCACCCCAACCGGTGAGGTTGTCGTCGTAGGTCCACGTCAGGAACGGCTGCACCTGTGGATCGGGTACCGCGGGCCGGTCGTCCAGCATCGGATAGATCAGCACCTGTTGGGCGACCGCCGGACCGCCGCGATCTCGCGCCATCAGGCAGACCCCCGCCGCCAGCCCGCCACCCGCGCTGTCGCCCATCACCGCCAGGCGGGTGGGATCGACACCGAGGTCCTTGGCGTGCTCGGCCAGCCAGACCAGCGCGCCGTAGCAGTCCTCGACGGGCGTTGGATCCGGATGCTCGGGCGCCACGCGGTAGTCGACCATCAGCATCGGCACGCCCGACGCCGCAACGTACTCCCGCACCGCGAGGTCGTACAAGGCGCCGACGTGCTCGAGGCCGAAGATCATGCCTCCGCCATGCAGGTAGAGCGCGGCGCTGCCAGGTCCGTCGACTCCGGACGGGTGATACCACGTGAGATCCAGCGTCGCGCCGTCCGACGCGGTCATCGAGTGCTGCTCGGTGTCGACACCGGCGGTCGGCGCCCGCCGGGAGGCGACCAGATCGAACATTCGGTGACCGCTGACTCGGCGCACATCGACGTCGCCGACGGGTGCGGGCTCCGACTCGCCGACCGCCGCCAACAAGGGCGCCATCTCGGCGAGCACCTGCTGGTCGATACCGAGTGTCATGGCTGCGACAGTAACGTGGATGTAGATGACGACGACGAAAACCGAGACAGCTCCGGATCGGCAAATCGCACCGTTCGCCACGGGGGTGGTGTTGCCGATCGCCGGCGTAGTGGCTGTTTTGCACTGCGCTGCAGGCGCTTTCGGCGGCGGCTACTGGTTCGACGAGGTATACATGCTGGCCATCGGCCGCAATCACCTCGACTGGGGATCCGCCGATCAGCCACCGGTGACCCCGCTGCTGGCCGCGTTGATGGACGCCATCGCGCCCGGTTCGATGATTGCGTTGCGCATTCCCGCCGCACTAGCCACCGCCGGGGCTGTTGTCGTCGCCGGCCTCATCGCTCCCGAACTCGGATGTGACCGCCGCGCACAGGGTTTCACCGCCGCCGCGCAGGCGACGGCGCTATGGAGCACGCTGGCCGGCCACTGGCTCACCCCCTACTCGCTCGAACCGGTGCAGTGGCTGCTGCTGATCTGGTTACTGGTCCGCTGGCTACGCGTGCGACAGGACCGGCTGCTGCTGGCGTTCGGCGCCGTCTCGGGTGTCGCGGCGCTGACGAAGTTCCAGGTGCTGTTGCTGTGCGCGGTGTTGCTGGTCGCGGTAGCGGCCGTCGGTCCGCGCGATCTCTTACGCAGACCGCTGCTGTGGGTGGGCATGGCGATCGCCGTGCTGCTCACCGCGCCGACGATGGTGTGGCAGCACGCCAACGGATGGCCGCAGTTGCGCATGGCGTCGGTCGTCGTGGGTGAGGCCGAGGCGTTGTACGGCGGCCGGCCGGGTATCGCCGTCCAGCTCATCGCGTACGCCGGCGTGGCCGGGGTGATGCTGGTGCTCTACGGGTTATGGCGGGTCTTCCGTGATCCCGCGTTGCGCGACTACCGGTTCCTCGGTGTGGCGTTCGTCGTGCTTTATGTGTTCTTCGTGGCCACCGCGGGACGGCCGTATTACCTGGCCGGGTTGTACGCGCCGCTGGCCGCGGTGGGGGCCCTTGCATTGCAGAGGCGCCGTGAGAGCGGCGCCTCCCGAACCCGGTGGCTGTTCTGGCCGACCATCGCGATGAGCGTCACCCTCGCCATTGGCGCATTGGTGCTTTCGGTGGCGCTCGTCCGCGACGAGGTCGGTCAGCGGATCGCCCAGCGCACCGCCGATGCCTATTACGCCCTGCCCGACGCGCAACGCCAACGGACCGTGGTGATCGGCCAGTCCTACATCGTCGCGGCGTACATCGACGGGTATTCCGATCGCTATTCGCTACCGAAGGCGTTCAGCGTCAATCGGAGCTACGGCTACTTTCCACCGCCACCGGCCGACAGTGATGCCGCCCTCTACGTGGGGAGCGACGCCGACGACATCCGGCCGTTCTTCACCGATGTCCGCAAGCTCGACGACATCGGCGAGGACATGGGCGTGTACTTGCTGACCGGACAACAACGGTCGTGGGACCAGATCTGGTCGCAGGCGCGGAGTTTGACGGTGTCATAGAGTCGTCGGCAATGGCCGATTCCGTCCACGCCTGGCTCCTGGACTCCGACCCAGCGCTGCGCTGGCAGGTCGAACGTGACCTGTTGGGCGAGCCCGGCGAAGTCTGGGAAGCCACGCGAGCCCGTATCGCGACGGAAGGCTTCGGCGCACGCCTGCTCGCGCTGCAGGACCCGGATGGCCAATGGGCAGGCGGCGCGTTCTTTCCGGCTGACTTCGACGTCCACGGTGACGAGGTGAGCCGGGCCGGGCAGCCATGGACGGCCACGACGTGGACGCTGAACTCGTTGCGGGAATGGGGCCTTGATCCCGACGTGCTCCGCGGGCGTCGGACGGTCGAACTCCTCGCCGAGAACTGCCGCTGGGAATACGACGACCTGCCGTTCTGGGGCGGCGAAGTGGACTGCTGCATCAACGCATGGACGGTGGCGAACGGCGTGTGGCTCGGCGCCCACATCGACGGCATCGTCGACTGGTTCCTCGAGCATCAACTGCCCGACGGCGGCTGGAATTGCGAGTGGGTCGAAGGCTCGACACGTTCGTCGTTTCACTCGACCCTCAACTCACTCAAAGGACTGCTTGCCTACGACACCACCACGGGCGGCACTGACGAGACAAGCGCAGCACGGCACCGAGGGCAGGAATACTTGTTGCAGCGCGGGCTGTTTCGACGGCTGTCGACCGGTGACCCGGTTGGAGATTGGGTGGACAGGTTCTCCTATCCGTTCCGCTGGGCATACAGCGTCCTCAACGCGGCGGACTACTTCCGCATGGCTTCGGCGATAGACGGCGTGAGGCCGGACCAGCGCATGGCCGATGCCATCGAGATCATCCGCGCCGCTCGAAGGCCCGACAACACCTGGGCGACCGCCGGACGTCACCCCGGACGTGTGTGGTTCGAGGTTGATGCACCCGCAGGTGAGCCGTCGAAGTGGCTCACGTTGTTCGCGGCACGGGTGCTTGCATGGTGGAACTGAAAAGCGCTCCCGCCCGCAGCCTCGTTTGGTAGAACAGGTTCTAATTTCGTTCCGCGAGCCGAAGGAGTACGGCGATGGGGTCAAAAGGTCGATGGTCACGCGAGGAACTCGAGGAGGCCTGGCGCCGCTACCAGGAATCCGTCGTCGATGTCGGCAAGACGTGGGACTGGTCCAGCTACGCCGACCATTTCACCGAGGATGCGAAGTACGTCGAGCATGCCTTGGGCAACATGGAAGGCCGCGAGAACATCCGCGAGTGGATCGTCTCGACGATGAACACCTTTCCTGGCAGCGAGATGCCGACCTACCCGGTCGAGTGGTACTCGATCGACACCGACAAGGGCTGGGTCATCTTCAAGAACATCAACACCATGAGGGATCCCGGCGACGGCAGCGTCCACGGCGCCGGCGTCATCACCGTGCTGGAGTATGCCGGTGATGACAAATGGAGTTACGAGGAAGATGCCTACAACCCGATGAACTTCATGCTGATGATCCAGCAATACATCCAGCGCAGCCACGAACTCGGCACCATCTCCGACGACGCCCGCGCATTCGCCAAGAATATGAACTGGGAACTGACCTAACCGATCACGACGGAGGAACGACACGGTGTCTGCTACGAGTAAGTGGTCACGCGAGGAGATCGAAGAGACGTTTGAGCGCCACCAGCAGCTAGTTGTCGAGATCGGCCAGTCGTGGGACTGGGCGCGGTACGGCGAGCTGTTCACCGAGGACGCGACCTATGTCGAACATCTCTACGGCAAGATGGCGGGCCGCGACAAAATCAGCGAGTGGATCGCGTCGACGATGGACACGTTCCCCGGCAGCGAGATGCCCTTCTACCCAGTCACCTGGTACTCGATCGACGTGGAGAAGGGTTGGGTCTTCAGCGAGATCATGAACCGGATGAAAGATCCCGGGGACGGCACCATCTTCGAGGCGCCGTGCATCACGATCTTGCGGTACGGCGGCAACGGGATGTGGAGCAACGAGGAAGACGCCTACAACCCGACGAATTTCCTGCCGATGGTCCAGGGCTACATCCAGCGCAGCCATGAGCTGGGGACGATCTCCGACGACGCCCGGACTTTCGCCAAGAACATGAACTGGGCACCTAAGACTGAGACCTAACGGATTACGAAGTCCTCGGGGTCGGGTTCGCGGGTCCAGTCCCAGTAGTCGACGAGGCGCCACGGGCTCAGCGTGTGAATTTCGCCGAAGCTGTTCTTGAAGAACGAATGCTTGATCGTCGGCTGCGACCACACCATCGTGCGCATCTCGGCCTGGCTGCGTTCGTGCCAGTCCGTCGTCTTCTCGACCGTCGGCTCCATCGTGGCGTGTCCACCTTCGATGAGCAACTCGAGACACTGTGTGATGTAACGCATCTGGCATTCGGAGTGGAAGATCAGGCTGCCGCCGCTTGCCAGCCAGGTGCCGGGGCCATTCATGCAGAAGAAGTTCGGATAGTCGGGAATCGTGATGCCCAGATATGCCGACGGCCTCTCCCCCCAGCGCTCGCTGAGGATCTCGCCGTTCCGACCTCGAATAGTCATGGGCCACAACATCTTGGTGTGCTCGAAACCGGTGGCGTACACGATGATGTCGGCCGGATAACGGGTGCCGTCCTCGGTCACGACGGCATCGGCTTCGATGTGGTCGATGCCGGTGCGCACCAAGTCGACGTTGTCGCGGGTGAGCGTTTTCAGCCAGCTGCCGTTGTCCTGCAGGGTGCGCTTGCCGGTGGCCGGATAGTCGGGCACCACCTTGGCCGCCAGGTCAGGATCGTCGCCGATCTGACTGGTGATCCACTCGGTGAACATGATCCGCGTGATCTCGCTGATCTCGCTGACGGCTTTCTGCTGGTCCGGGTAGTCGGGGTCGACGCGCGCCGCGTCCAGTCCCTTGTCACACCCCGGCCAGAAGATCAGAAAGCGGTACCAGCGTCCGTAGAACGGAAGATGGCGAAGCGCCCACTGCACACCGGGCCCCACCTTTTCGTGGTAGTTCGGATTCGGGAACATCCACTGCGCGGTGCGCTGAAACACGGTGAGGCGGTTGACGTCCGGAGCGATAGTCGGGGCGATCTGAAATCCACTGGCACCCGCACCGATCATCGCGACGTTCTTGTCACGCAGGTCAACCGAGTGGTCCCACTGGCTGGAATGGAATGCCGGCCCGGCGAAGTCCTGCTGCCCATCGATGTGAGGCAGGTGGGGCCGGTCGAGTTGTCCGACGGCGCTGATCACCGCGCGCGCCGTGAGTTCCGTCGTCTCGCCGTTGCGGTCGCGCGCGCGAACCGTCCATGTCGCATCGGCGTCGTTCCACGACGCCTCGGTCACCTCGGTCTCCCAGCGGACGTGCGGTGCGATGTCGTATTTCTCCATGACGCCCTGGAAATAGGCGTGCAACTCGCGCTGTTCGGCGAAGAAGTGTGTCCAGTGATCGGTCGGCTCGAAGCTGTAGCAATAGAAGTGATTTCCCACGTCGACCCGCGCACCTGGGTAGGTGTTCTGGTACCACGTGCCGCCGACGCCCGCGTTCTTCTCCACGATGGTGAACGGAATGCCGGCCTCCTTGAGCCGGATCCCCGCCAGCAGGCCGGATTCACCGCATCCGATCACGACGACTCCGAAGTCCTCGCGGGCGGACTCAGCCGCCGCGTCCGGCGCCCTTGCGTCGCGGCCGTCTAGTTCCATCTCTTCGAGCACCATCGGGACGTATTCGGCCGGCACCGGTTCGCAGACCAACCACTGCATCATCTCGTGCAGCAACTCGGCGTTGACGGGCTCGGGTTCCGGGCACCCGCGATCTCGGTAGTCCGCGATGACCTCGAGCGCGATCTTGCGGACCGCGGTCTTGTCCTCTTCGGACATGTAGCCCTGCACTTCGTTGAGAAACAGGCCCGCCGGCTTCAAATCGCCGCGGATCAGCTCGGGGTCGCCAGACATGTGCACCAGCGACAACATCAGGGTCGGGATGCTGACGTCGAGCAAAGCTTCGGCGATCTGGTCGTCCGTTGCCGTAAATGGTTGTCCGGCATGTGGGTTACGCACGGAACCTTTCTACCGCGAGCTGGGCCCACGCGGTGGGCCCCCACGAAGTTGGGACTGGGGATCGCGAAAACCCCCTCTTTGCCGCGGAAATGGGGGGATTCGCGTCTGCTCGCGCTCGAAGCGGCTTACGCTCCGAACCGTGGGTATCGCGACGAAAACGAACGGCACCGCTCCCCCGGACGTACCGCTGTCCGACATCGACCTCAGCGACTGGAAGTTCTGGGTCCTCGACGACGATATGCGCGACGGGGCGTTCACCACGCTGCGTCGCGAGGCGCCGGTCTCATTCCATATGCCGCTGGAGACACCCGGCGTCGAGCCCGGACCCGGCCATTGGGCGGTAACCCGGTTCGACGACGTCCACTTCGCCAGCCGCCATCCCCAGATCTTCAGCTCCAGCCCAAGCATCGTCATCAACGACGGAAACCCCGACGTCTCGGAGTACTTCGGGTCGATGATCGTCATGGACGACCCGCGGCACCTGCGCTTGCGCAACATCGTCAGCAGGGCATTCACCCCGCGCGTGGTCGCTCGCACCGAAACATCGGTCCGGGAGCGGGCGCGCCGACTCGTCGAGAAGATGATCGCCGAGCATCCCGACGGGACGGCTGAGGTGGTGACCGAGCTTGCCGGCCCGCTGCCGCTGCAGGTGATCTGCGACATGATGGGCCTTCCCGAGGACGACCACGAGCAGGTCTTCCACTGGACAAACGTGATTCTCGGGTTCGGGGACAAAGACATCGCCCAGGACTACGAGGAATTCGTCAAGGTCGCGATGGACATCGGCGCGTACGCCACCGCGCACGCCGAGGACCGCCGGGCCAACCCGCAGGAAGACCTGACGACCGCGCTGGTGCAAGCGGAGGTCGACGGTGAGCGGCTGACGTCCGCCGAGATCGCGTCGTTCTTCATCCTGCTGGTGGTCGCGGGCAATGAGACCACGCGGAATGCGATCAGCCATGGCGTCCTCGCGCTGACTCGGTATCCGGACGAGCGCGCGAAATGGTGGGCGGACTACGAAGCGCTGGCGCCGACCGCGGTCGAGGAAATCGTCCGGTGGGCGTCACCGGTCATCTACATGCGGCGCACCCTGACCGAAGACTGCGAGTTGAGCGGTACCAAGATGTCGGCGGGCGACAAGGCCTCCCTGTGGTACTGCTCGGCCAACCGCGATGAGGAGAAGTTCGTCGATCCGTGGATGTTCGATGTCTGCCGCACCCCCAACCCGCACGCCGGCTTCGGCGGTGGCGGTGCGCACTTCTGCTTGGGCGCCAACCTCGCGCGCCGCGAGATCAGCGTCGTGTTCGAGGAACTGCACCGCCAGATACCCGACATCGCCGCGACAGAGGAACCACGGCGACTGTTGTCGCCCTTCATCCACGGGATCAAGCGGCTGCCGGTGTCCTGGACACCACCGAGATGAGCTCCTGACGACTTGGCCCTTCCGGTGTAGTCGGCCGCCATCCACTTGTGTAGATCTGGCGAGCCCGTGGCTCAGCGGGCAGCAGGCTGTCGGGCAACGCGTCCATGGTGATGTACGGCGTGACGGCCCCGGTGAGGCGCGGGTCGGCCTCGGCTGCCGCAACGATCAGATCTGACGGCAGCCGGTTTCCGAGGTCGACGTCACCGCCCGACCACCGCCGTACCCGTTCGCTGTCGACAAATTGGTGGTCGGCGAACCACGGTTTGATGTTGGCGGTGCACCAGGTATCAAATTCCGTTGTCACGCTGACGATGTCGTTGCTGTTGCCTGTCAGCATTCGTACTAGGTGGCGGGCCTGCATGAAGGCCAACGCGACGCCGCGGCCCGCCAACGGGGTCGTTGTGCACACGGAATCGCCGACGGAGATCAACCCGGGGAGGGCGGGACGACCGGAATCGTCGAGCTGACCGCGGTAGTGGTTGTACAACCGCCCGCCGGCCAGGACCGGCATGGTCGGCATAGAGATTTCGGGGTCAATCCAATCGGCCAGCGCCGGGATCGCGGCCACCGCCGCCTCGAAGACCGAATCATGCCTGAGTCGGTGCAAACGACGGTTCGCACCGTCGTGGATAAGCGTGACAGTGAACGTGTCGTTGTCGTGCAAGAACACCACTGCTGCGTAATCGGGAAAGCTCAGAGACAAACCGATCACCGAATTCGTCGGGCCGGGCCGCGCACCCAGTCGCAAGCGATATTGCCGACCTACGTAGGTGGCTCCGCAGTCTGCGCCCTCACCGCGACTGCGCGCCGCGTCGGCGATGCGGCCCGCACGACCCGATGCGTCGATGACCAGAGCGGCGTTCAGCACGTCCGCTCCGATCCTGACCCCGGTGACACGTGCTCGCTCGACCATCACCTCAGTCACGTTCCCCGTGACCATGCGTAGCCGTGGTTCAGTGGCGGCACGGCGCCACAGTTCGCGCTCGAACACCATTCGGCGGCAGTGCAGCGCGGCAGCTCGACTGTTGACACCCGATGTCATCACCACCGAGGCGCCTGCCGAGAGCAAAGCGGCCAGCACGTCAGGCATTTCATCGTTCAGCGCGTCGACCACCTGGCCACGAAAGCTGTGGGCGTGCTGAAACTGCATCACTCCCCTGCGTCTCCACTCGGCGTGAACCGGTGGGCCGGGTTCGCGATCGACCACGACGACCTCCCGCCCCCTGCGAGCCAGCGCGATCGCGGTGAACAGCCCGGTCGGGCCCCCGCCGACAATGACGGTTCTCACGGGACCTCCAATTGAGGTAACATATTGTGTAATGAATACACTCAGAGTTACCTAGAATGTCGCCGGGTGTCAAGCGCGACTATCGATCGGACTTGCGCACTGCGCAGGCGCTCGAGACACGCCGCGCCATCGTCACCGCAGCGTCCGAGCTTTTCGCGGCACGGGGTTACGGTGCGACGACGGTCGACGCCGTCGCGGAAGCCGCAGGGGTGAGCCGCAAGACGGTGTTCACTGCGGTCGGCGGCAAGCTCGACCTCCTCAAAACCGCATTGGACTGGGCGGTGGCCGGCGACGACCAGCAGCTGGCGCTCGCCGATCGCAGCGACATCCGCGGGTTGCTCGACCAGACGGATCCGAAGAGGCTGGTCATCGGATGGGTCAATGTCCTGGTGAAGATCGACAGCCGCGTGGGGCCGTTGATGCGCGCCCTAGAGATCGCCGCGAACGTGGACGCCGAAGCGCAGGACCTGCTCGACGATTCTCAGCGGCGTCGTCTCGCAGGCGCGCGCACAATCGTGCGACGGCTGGTCGCGCTGGGGGCGCTCAAACCCGGACTCAACCAGAATCAGGGCGCCGACATCGCGTGGCTTGCCTCGGACCCGATGCTGCATGACCGGCTGGTTCGCACGCGGGGGTGGTCGCGGGGCCGCTTCGAGCAATGGCTGGCCGAACTTCTGCTGGAGCAGCTGATCGGTAGGTAACTCCGCAACTGTTTGTATGACATGGGTCCGGGCACCCATGAACCATGCAATCGGAACACTTTCAAACGCTGCTGACCTCACATGGCCCGTACGGATCGATCTACTTCGATGACTCACACAACACCGAGGACGCTGTCGCCCAGCTCGAGCTCAAGTGGCGGGCGCTCCGCGAGCAGCTCGAACAGCAAGGCGCCGATCCCGCGTTGACCGAAAGCATCGAGCATGCAGTTATCGACACACACCCACCCATCGGCCGAAGTGGCCGAGCGGTGGTCGCCAGCGCCGAAGGCGTCTTGGTCAACGAACACCTGATCCGGCCGGCAGGGCCGGTCGTGCGGGTGTCCCCGCTGCCCTACATCGTCCCCGTCGTCGAGCACGGCATCGACAAGACGACTTACGCCGTTGTGATCGTGGATCACGACGGCGCCGACGTCACGCTGTGGCGAGAGGGAACCGCAGTCTCCGACACCGTCGACGGTGAGGCGTACCCGGTGCATAAAGCATCCAGCGCCGAGTCGGCGGGCTATGGCGACCCACAGCGCACGGCCGAGGGGGCACGGCAACAGAACATCCGCGCGGTGGCGGCCCGGCTCGCGAAGCTCGTGGACGACGCCGCCCCCGAGGTCGTCTTCCTCGTCGGCGAGGTGCAGTCGCGCAGCGACCTCGCTGCCGAACTGCCCGAACGCGTTTCGTCTCGGGTTGTCCAACTTCACGTCGGAGCGCGGCACAGCGGCTTCGACGATGCAGCGTTGCAGCACGAAATCGAGCAGGAGTTTCAGCGCCGTCGGATAACGGTAATTGACGATGCGGCACAGCGATTCAGCGCCGAAATCGGCCGCGGGTCCGGGTTGGCAACAGAGGGACTCGATGGCGTGACGGCCGCGCTACGGGCCGGTGCGGTCGACACCTTGATCATCGGCGAACTGGGAGATGCGACCGTGGTCGCGGGCGACGACATCGCCGTCATCGCCCCCAACCCGAACGTGCTTTCCGAACTCGGCGTTGCGCCAACACAGACGCTGCGGGCCGACGAGGCACTGCCAATGGTCGCAATCGCCACTGATGCGTCATTGGTCCGCACCGATGAGCGTCTTTCGCCCAAAGACGGGATCGCGGCGATCCTTCGGTACGCCCTGCCCTGATCAGCGGGCGCCCACCAAGTTGGCGAGCGCCGCGATCGGGGTGTCGTCAAGGTGTTGGCAGAGATCGAGCGCGTCCTCGAAAACCTGGTGGGCCCCGGACTCTTCGAGTTCACACTTCGAAACTCCACCGCTGAGCACGGTGACGGCGACGACGCCGGCACGCTTGCACGCCTCGACGTCCCATACCGCGTCGCCGACGAACACAGCGTGGGCGGCATCGACACCGGCGCGGTCGAGGGCGACGTTGATGATGTCGGGTTTGGGCTTGGCGGTGTCCACGTCCTCTGACGAGGTCATCGCCGAAACCAGGTGGTTGCAATCCAGCACGTCACGCAGAATCTCGAGTTCGTCGTCAGGCGCCGATGTCGCCAGAACAACCTGTATGCCTAGCTTTTCGACGGCTTCGAGAAGTCCGCGTGCACCGGGCAACGGTCGCAGCAGCGAGGCGGTCTCCTTGTAGTACTGGGAATGCAGATCCTTCGCCCGCGTCCTGGCCTCGTCATCGGCACCCTCGGCGAGCGTTTTCACAAGGGTGGTGCCGTCCATCCCTATGCAGCGATGGATACGCCACGCATCGACCGGCATTTCGATATCGGCGAACGCCCGGCACCAGGCCTGCACGTGCTGGTAGTTCGAGTCGACGAGGGTGCCGTCGATGTCGAACAGCACTGCTGCGGTGGCATCACTCTTGCGGTGTTTCACGAACGCTGACGCTCCTGCGGAGAGGGCACCTGCTCCGGCGCAGTGGTGCCGTCGGCGCGCACGTCGTGCCCCTTGCCGGGGGCAGGCTCGCCGGTGACTCCCTTCGGATCCAGCTTGTCGACCCGCTCGCGGTGCACGTCCAGTTCCTCGCGGGTGGTGTCGACCGCCTCGCGATGTGTGCGCGCGGTGTTCTGCAGGCGGGCGGCCTCGGCGGCCTTCGCCTCGGCCTCTGCGGCCGCGGCCTTGGCCCTTGCCTCGGTTTCGTTGGCGACGGCTTCGCGCTTCTCGAGATGCTCTGTCCGCTGCCCGATTTCGCCGCGCAGTCGTTCGGCTTCAGCGCGACGGCGCGAGTTGCGCACGGTCCATGCGACCAGCGCGATGACGACGATCGCCGCGACGGCGACAATGATCCAGATCATGACATTGCGGTCCATGTCGGCTCCTCCGATGTGTCCCCGGGTCACGACGATTGACGAACCCGCTAATTCTGCGGATGCCCGTCTGCCGTTGCGTCTAAACCGGGGCAGGGCTGTGGTAGCCGAAGCGCGCGTGGGCTACTTGACGATCAATGTGCCCTTCATCGATGGGTGATACACGCAGTAGAACGCGTATTCGCCCGGCTCTGTCGGCGCGGTAAGTGTGCCCTGCTCGCCGCCGTCAACATGAACGTCGAACTTGCCTTCGGTCTGCGACGTCACCGAGTGCTCGGCGGAGTCGTCGTTCTTCAGCGTGATCTTCGCCCCCGGTGCGACGGTGATGGGGTCGCCGAAACTCATGTTCGCCATGGTGATCGTTCCGCCGTTGGCCTCCGCAGGTGCGGCGGCGGTTTCGCTGGTGGTTTCGGGGCTGGCGGTCGCGGTTGCTGTGCCGGTGTCGCCCTCTGAGGTGGTGTAGCTGGATTCGCTGCCACACGCGGCGATCGCGATGGCCAGGCAGACGGTCACGCACAACAGCAAGAATTTCTTCATCGCCCCTCCTGAAGATCGCCCTGGTGAGAACACGATTATCGACCGGTTGCGGTTCAACGAGGCCGCTTTCTGCAACCCTGCCGACTAAGTCGTCAAAGCGAAAGGCCCGACCGGCGTACACACCGGCTGCGGCGGATTCCCCGTGTTGGCGCATCCCCGACCGGTAGAGACGTACGTGGCACCGGGCTCGTACGGCGAATAGAAGACTTGCGCGGGCAGGACTCCGTTGTTCTCCTGGCATTTCGGCGGCCCGGGACTGCCCTGCATTTGGATGCAGGCCACCGAGAGGTATGTGTTGGATCGTTCGCATGCGCCCGGTGAAATCGTGGCGGTAACCATGTTCGTGCCCGACACGTCCACGACCTGCGGCGGTGTCAAGTTGTAGGTGCATGTGGGTGGGGGTTCGGCCACGGCGACGGCGGCGGTCCCGGCGACGGGCAGCAGCGCTGCGGCAATCACAAGAGTCAGCGACCGGACCATTGATGGATCGTAGATCACCGCAGGTGGTCCTCATCGATGATGAACAGAACCAGTGTCACGGCCAGGAATCCCGCAGGCAGCCAGATCGCATGCACTCCCCAGGCCACGCTGGCGAACGAGCCCAGCAGGGCACCGAGCCCGAACACGGAGATCAACGCGCCATAGACCCCGAACGCCCGCCGCGACTCCGCATGCTTCTCGACGAACGCGTCGTACCAGGACTCCATCAACCGCATCAAGTTGCCCGTGGTTGCCACCGGCATGTATGCCAGGTCGCCGATGTTGCGGAACAGACCGATCTGCATCGCCGCCAGAAAGGAGATCGGCACGGTCACATAACTGTGGGGCACCGAGGCGGGCACGAATCCGATGATGCCCAACGCGACGGCCTGCACACCAATCGTCCAGCGCAACGCGTGCGGAACGAAACGCTCGACACGGCCGGACTTGATATGCGATGCGAGCGCCATGCCTGCGATGAACGCCAGTAGCGGCCAGACGTGGTTGAGCGCCGCGGCCCATTTGCCCTCCGACGTGTCGATCGCCCCGAAGATGACGTTGGCGGTCTGCACGTTGGCGAACACGCCACCGCGCGCGATGTAGGTGTGGGCGTCGAGAAATCCGTTGGCCAGCGTCAGCAGCAGGGCGAACCACAGGGTCCGCGTTCGCTCGATGTCCTGTGGACCGGTCGGCAGGCCACCCATGCCGACAACTTAACCCGGTGCTGAGTTCGGTGCCTAACCCGCGCCCAGCGCGTTGAGCATGCCGGCAGCCGCACGCGGCCAGGTGAACTGTTCGGCGCGGCGTCGTGCATCGTTGCGGCGCAACAATTCTGGACGGCTGATGATGGAGGTCACCGCCTGCGCAATGGCGTCCGGGTCGTTATCCGCTGCTGCGCCGCTTTCGGTGGTCAGGATCTCGGCGAGGGCTGAGGTACGCGAGACCACTGCGGGAGTGCCGCATGCCAAAGCTTCCAAAGCGGCCAGACCGAACGTCTCGTGCGGGCCGGGGGCCAGTGCGACATCGGCGGTCGCCAGGATGGTGGCGACGGTGGCGCGGCACCCGATGTAACCGGTGAAGTCGACGGGCAGGCGCGCCGCCTGGCGTTCGAGCCGGGCGCGCATCGGACCTTCGCCGACCACGACCAGTCGGGCATCAACACCCGAGTCGCGCAGGGAGGCAACGGTATCGACGCTTCGATACGCATGCTTCTCCACCGACAGCCGGCCGCAGTGCACCAGCAGGGTCTGTTCCGGGCTCGCC
Organism: uncultured Actinomycetota bacterium; assembly: GCA_963720345.1. Lineage (GTDB taxonomy): Bacteria > Actinomycetota > Actinomycetes > Mycobacteriales > Mycobacteriaceae > Mycobacterium. The sequence continues at coordinate 220,129 of CAVRFN010000048.1, read as the reverse complement.
CACTGTTGCCGAACCGAGGTGGACCGCCTGCTGGGATGGAATTGGTCGAGGTCGACCCCGAGTGGCACCGTGAGCACATTCGTGGCGTGGATCCTGTCGAACTCTTCCCGTGCGAACGCCGTCGTGCACACCACGGCGTCGTAGCTCTCGGCGGTGCGGCGGTTGGCGGTGTCGGCGATCGAGCGCGCCGCGCGGGCCGGAAGTATCTGCCCGACAAGGCGATCAAGCCGTTCGTGAGAGATCATCACGGTGGCGACGTCGCGGCGTCGGCCCCATTCGCCCAGCGACCGAAGTGTGAGCCGGTCAGACACCTCGAGGGCATCCGGTGCCAGCTGGGTCAGAAGTTCGGTGACAGGCCCAGGCAGCACAGCACGATATCCGCCGGTGAACGGGATGAGCCGCGCCGGCAGAGAGATTCGAACGACTCCCGACGGCAGCTCATGCCATTCGGAGACCGGCCCCGGTACCACCAGGAAGACTTCGTGGCCCGCGGGCGCAGTATTCCGCGCCCAGACGATCGACTGCCGTACGCAGGCCCCCCGAACGCGGGCCGTAGAAGTTCGCGACCTGCACCACCCGCATGAGCTGAATTTGACCTGGACGCATGTGCGGTCAACAACGCGACACCAACGGCGCAGCGTGAACAGCGCGCGAATGCCCGCGTGACGCTCCCGAGCGGCGTACGCCCGCACTTCGGCGTGTGGGCCCACGCGACGCTGAAGAGGTCAGGCGACGTACTTGGTGAACCAGTCCTGCACGCGGCGCCAGGCATCGTCGGCGGCGGTCGGGTTGTAGCGGTCGCCGGTGTCGTTGAAGAACGCGTGGTTGGCATCGGGTTCGGTGACAGTTCGAACACCAGGCCGGCCTTCTCCAGTGCCGCCCGCGCAACCGGCTCGGTGGCGTTGACGCGCTGGTCCTGGGCGGCGTAGATGCCCAGCACTGCAACATCTTTGGAGCCGGCGAAGTCGGGATTGTCGGGAGTCGGACCGTAGAACGGTACGGCAGCGGCCAGCCGAGGCTCACCGGAGGCCAGCAATCGCCAGACGAAGCCGCCACCCATGCAGAAGCCGACCGCGGCGACCTTCTTGCCCGGTACGCGGCGCTGCAACTCGTCGATTCCCGACTTCAGGTCCGCCGATGGCCTCTTCGGGCGGCAGCTTGCCCAAAGCCGCCGTCGCCTCGGCGGGATCCGCGAACGTGCCCGTGCCGCCCTGCGCCGACAGCAGATCGATCGCCAGCGCGGAGTAGCCGATGCCGGCGAACCGTCCGGCCACCGAGCGGATGTAGTCGTTGAGGCCCTTGTTCTCGTGGATGACGAGCACTCCGCCGCGCGGATCGGCTGCCGGCGCCCACGCCGCCTGCAGTTCGCCGCGGGGTCCGGCCCAGGTGATGGGTGTGGACGGGACGGTGTTCTCCGACCCCGGCGGCGGCGCGCTCACCGTCGCGGGCTCGTTCGACGTCACCGGCGCGTCCGAGGTCGGCTGCTTGTTCTCGCCGCACGCCGCGATCAACGCGGTGGCGGCCGCGGTGCCGACACCGAGCAATGCCAGTCGGCGCAGGGCCTCGCGTCTGGACAGCAACCCGTCGACGTGATCGGTGGCGATTTCTTCGGCGATATACCGCTGTAAGGGGGTCACATTCAGCGAGTATGCCCTCATGGACTGGACTCCGGATGCGGATGCGCTGCGCGGCCGGGTGGCCGTGGTGGCCGGGGCCACGCGCGGTGCCGGGCGCGGTATCGCCGCGGCGCTCGGTGAGGCCGGAGCGACCGTCATCTGCACCGGCCGCAGCAGCGTGTCCGGCAACGAGCAGTCCGATTACGACCGACCGGAAACGATCGAGGAGACCGCCGACCTCGTCACCCAACTCGGCGGCACCGGCATTGCCGTGCAGGTCGACCACCTCGATATCGCGGCGGTGGGCCGCCTTGCCGACCGAATCCGCCGACGACCACGGCGCGATCGACATCCTCGTCAACGACATCTGGGGTGCGGAGGTCCTCAAGGGCGGACCACCGCTGTGGAACACGCCGATCTGGGAGCACGACCTCGCCGACGGTCTTCGGATCCTGCGGCTCGGCATCGACACGCACCTGATCACGTCGCACTGCCTGCTGCCGCTGCTGGTCGGCAAGCCCGGCGGACTTCTCGTCGAAGTGACCGACGGGACGAAGAGTTTCAACGACGATCAACTACCGCTTGTCGGTGTTCTACGACCTGGCCAAGACAGCGGTCAACCGGCTCGCCTACAGCCACGGCCACGAACTACAGGCGCTTCGGCGCGACCGCGGTGGCCGTGACGCCCGGCTGGCTGCGATCGGAGATGATGCTCGACAACTGGGGCGTCACCGAGGAGAACTGGCATGTCGCGCTGGACCCGCTGCGGTCCGACGGCCCCGTCGCTCCCCCGGGCTTCGCCGCCTCGGAGACGCCGCGGTACGTGGGACGCGGGGTGGCCGCGATCGCCGCGGACGCGCGCCGTTCGCGGTTCAACCAGCAGTCCGTCACGTCGGCCGATCTCGCGCGTGAGTACGGCTTCACCGACCTCGACGGCCGCCAGCCCGACGGTTGGGCACCCGGATAATCGCAGCTCAGACGCCAAAGTAGACAGTAATCGAAATCTGTTCACCAATTTCGTTGACACCCGCGGGTCCGCCCTGTTCTATGACCTGGTGACGTACGACACCATCATCACGAACGGCCGTTGGTTCGACGGCTCCGGCGCACCGTCGGCCGTGCGCAACATCGGCATCCGCAATGGTCACGTCGTTGCGATAACCGCCGGCCGATCTCGATCCGACGGGCTGCCCTCGAGTCATCGACGCGACGGGCCAGTGGGTCCTGCCCGGCATGCTCGACATCCACACCCACTACGACGTCGAGGTGCTGGTCGGGCCGGCGCTGACGGAGTCGCTTCGCCACGGCGTGACGACCGTGATGCTCGGGTCCTGCTCGCTGTCCACCGTCCACGTCGGCGGTGTCGGACGCAGGCGACATCTTCGGACGCGTCGAGGCGATCCCCCGCGAACATGTGATCGGCGCGGTCGACGAGCACAAGACCTGGACCAACTGCGAGGAGTACATCGCGGCGCTGGAGGCGCGTCCGCTCGGCCCCAACGTGGCGGCGTTCATCGGGCACTCGGATATGCGCGCCGCGACCATGGGACTGGACCGCGCGACCCAGAAGCGGCAGCGGCCGACCAGAAGCGAACAGGCGCCAGATGGAGAAGTGGCTCGACGAGGCGCTGCGCGCCGGGTTCGTCGGAATGTCCTCTCAGCAACTGCTTTTCGACAAGCTCGACGGCGAAGTCTGCCGGTCCCGCACGCTGCCTTCGACCTACGCCAAGCCGCGAGAACTGCGTCGCCTCAAGTCCAAGCTGCGCCGGGCGGGCCGGGTCCTGCAGTCCGGACCCGACATCGAGAACCCGCTGAACCTCGGTTCGCAGGTGCTCCAGTCGCTCGGCGTCTTCCGCAATCCGCTGAAGACCAGCCTGCTGTCGGCCGCCGACGTCAAGTCGAACCCGTACGCGATCAAAATGCTGGGACCGCTGGCGCGATTGGTCAACCGCCTCGGCGGCAACTTCCGCTGGCAGCACCTGCCGGTGCCGTTCGAGGTGTACGCCGATGGCATCGATCTGGTGGTCTTCGAGGAGTTCGGGGCGGGCGCCGCGGCGCTGCATCTGCGCGACGAGGTCGAACGCAACGAGCTGCTTCGCGACGAGACGTATCGCCGCCAGTTCCGCAAGGAGTACGAGAGCAAGTTCGGGATGCGGGTGTGGCAGCGCGACTTCTTCGACGCCGAGATCGTCGGCTGCCCCGACGCAGTCGGTGGTCGGCAAGTCGTTCGGCCAGGTGGGCCTCGATCGTGGCGGTCTGCACCCCGTCGACGCATTCCTCGACCTGGTGCTCGAGCACGGCACGGCACTGCGCTGGCGCACCACGATCTCCAACCACCGGCCCGACGTGCTCAAGAAGCTGGCTCGAGATCCCGGCATTCAGATGGGCTTCTCCGATGCCGGCGCCCACCTTCGCAACATGGCCTTCTACAACATGAACCTGCGACTCCTGCGCCACGTCCAGCAGGCGCAGAAGGCGGGCAGACCCTTCATGACCACCGAGCAGGCGGTCCACCGGCTCACGGGTGAACTCGCCGACTGGTATCGCATCGACGCCGGCCATCTGCGCATCGGCGACCGCGCCGACATCGTCGTCATCGATCCCGAACGGCTGGACGAATCGCTGGAGGACTACGCCGAGGCGCCGGTCGAGCAGTACGGCGGCCTGTCGCGGATGGTCAACCGCAACGACGACACGGTGCGGGCGGTGTTCGTCGGCGGACGCGCGGTATTCCTCAACGGCGAGTCGACCGACCTCGTCGGCACCCAACGCACCGGAAGGTTCCTGCGGGCCGCACACAAGGCGCCGGCCCACACGATTCAAGAATCGGAGTTGTCAAGTGTCAGTTGAGGATACGGTGCTGGGCATGTGGAAGGCACTGTCGGCGCGCGACTGGGAATCGCTGAAGACCTTCCTTTCGGACGACTGCATCTACCTCGATGTGCCGGTGGGCCCCGGCGCGGCGGCGCGCGGACCCGAGGACATTGTCAAGCGCCTGAAGATCGGCATCGAGCCGTTGGCCTCCTACGAGAACTTCGACGGCCTGATGGTCGACAACGGCGACGATGTCATGTACGAGCATCACGAGGAATGGCATTGGACCACAGGCGAGTCCGCTGTCCTGAACTTCGTGTCGGTGCACAAAGTCCACGACGGCAAGATCACCGCTGTGGAAGGACTACTGGGATATGGGCGCGCTGGCCAACCATGCACCGCCCGACCTGGATGGAAGATTTCGCGAACGCCGACATGTCGTGGGTGTTCGACGCCACGGGTCTGGTCTAGTCGAGCGCGTAGACGCGCTGAGCGTTGTCGCGGGCAATCAGGTCGACGACGCGCATCGCGTCGGACTCGCTCCACTCGTCCGCGTTGACGAACCTCTCGAGCACGTCTCGGATTCCGTTACGCCACAGTCGCGCTCCGAGGTAGTGCAACTCCGCGGGGCCGAAACCGTCGGAGGAGTACAGGATCTTGCGGAATGGCGCCATCTCCAGCAGGCGACCGATGAACGCCGATGACCGTGCGCCCAGATAGTTGATTGCCAGCCCACCGTCGAGATAGACGTTGTTGAACGCCTGCGCCAGATAGCCGGCCTCGCGCTCGTACGGATAGCAGTGCAACAGCATGATCGGCACGTCCTCGGTGCGCCGCAAGAAGTCCAGGAGGTACAGCGGGTTGGTGGTGTGCAGGTCGCAGTCCCGATCCCCGAACCCGACATGGAACTGCAGCGGTTTGCCCAGCCGCAGCCCCTGATAGAGGCCGAACCGCAAGAGAACCCGGTCGGTGAGGCGGGGTTCCCCGCTGTCGCGCCACCTCTGGGCGGCCGCGGAGACTTCAGCGGCGGTGGGTTCAGACAACTCACCGACGAACCCGCCGCGATACGCCAGGATCGACTTGGTCGCCACTGCGGTCGTCGCCCGCTCGTGCAGGATCGCGGTGAATGCCGACGCGTAGTCGCCGGACGCGTGGACGGCCTGTTCGGCCACCGACTCGAGTCGGACGATCTCGTGCACCCGGCCCACCGACAGATCTGCCAGCTCGTCCAGATCGGCCACGCCGGTGGCGAATCCGGTGTCCACCAGCCAGTCAGACACCTGCGCCGACGACAGGAACAGCCGCGCGAGATCGGTTTCGGTGTGTTCACCGCGCGCCCGCCAGTACGAATCGGCGTCAGCGTGACGGGGCAGTCCCAGCAGTGGCGCGCAATGGGCACGAACCGCGAATCCGAGCTGGGTGTCGAACGCCGAATCGAATTCGGCCAGCGGCTCGATGTTGGCCTCGTTCAGACTGTTCTCGAACCCGCGACGGTCAACCGGTCGCAGCCGGCACCCGTGCACGTGGTGGTCGATCAAGGGCACGGTGTCGATGTGCTCCGACAGTCTGGTCATGCGCGGTCACACACGCTCATACACTCCATGCCAGACGGAATTTCTCGGCCAGCTCGTCCGGTTTCAGATCGCCGTAGTTCTGCTGCTCGTAACGCCGCACCGCGACGACGGCGTCGACGGTCTCGTCACCGAGAATCCCCCGCAGCAAGGAAGATTGATCGAGCGCGTCGAGTGCGTCGGCCTGGTCGCTCGGCAGCTCTGCGATTCCGGCCACCTCACGCTGGGCGTCGGTCATTGACGCGGGGTCGACGGTGACCTCTGGCGGCAGCGTCAGCTTGCGTTCGAATGCCGTCGAGCGCCAAGCCGAGCATCGCAGCGGTCGCGAGGTAGGGATTCGCCGACGGGTCGATGACCTTGACCTCGACGTTGGCGCCCTGCGGATTGCTTGGCCCGCCGACGAGGAATCGGACCGCCGCCTCCCGGTTTTCGGTGCCCCAGCAGACGTATGCACCGGCCCAGTGGCCGGGCTGCATTCGCATTCCGGAGAGCACCGAGCCACACAGGATGCCCTGCGCTTCGGGCAGTCCCGCCAGTAGTCCGGCGACTGCGGACTCCCCCTCCGGTGTCATCCCCGCCGCGCCGGAGCCGCCCGAGAACAGCGGTACCTCAGCGCGCGTCATCGAGAAGTGTTGGTGGGAACCTGATCCGACGCTACCCGCGAACGGCACCGGTGAGAGGCTGACCCGCAGCCCGTGCCGACGCGCGATCCGTCCGATGATGATGCGCATCAGCACCAGTTCGTCGGCCGCTGCGACCGGTGGCTGCGGGGACAACGAGATCTCGAACTGATTCCTGCCGTACTCGGGGTGGAACTGTTCGATCGTCACCCCCGAATTCGTCGCGGCGTTGGTGACATCCCGGACGAACCCTTCGAACTCGAGCACTCCCGCAAGACCGTACTGCGCCCACATATGCGAGGGAAGCTCGCTGCCATCGGGTCCGACAAGCACGAACTCCATCTCGTGCCCGACCACTGCGCCGATACCCGCATCCGACAATCGTGCCTCGACTCTGCTCAGAGTGCCGCGACCACAATAGGGATCCGGTGAGCCGTCCTGATTGAAGAAAGCGCCGGGCGCCCAGCACAATCCGTCGCCGAGAATGCGCAGTGCGCCGAGATCGATCCGTATCACGCTGATCTCCCACCACGCCGATGGCGTCGCCGAACACGATGCCGGTCTGATCGATGGCGAAGACGTGAAAGACGGGACTGGCGCCGAGTCCTGGGTCGGCGAAGGCGCTCATCCGTCGCAACGGGACGGTCTTGGCGTGCGTGAGGCCCGCCGGATTCACGACGGTGCCGATCAACGTGACGACACCGTCGGTCTCGAGTTGGGCGATGGCGGCTGCAGCGAGAGGTTTGGCGGCACGCGACGTCATAGCGCCATTGTGCGCGGTGCCGCGGGAGCTACAGGGTGATCTTGCAGGTTTGACCGATGTCGAGCGTCCGCAGCATCCGTCCCATGCCAAGCCACATCGCGCACGACAGCGCGAGGTCGGTCAGGAGTTCGTCATCGAATTGCTCGCTGGCAGCGCGCCCAGAAGTCCTCGTCGTCGCGCAGCCCGGTGTGGTCGCTCGCGAAGCGCTCGGCGAACTCTGCGGCAACCCGCTCCTGCGCGCTGTAACCGGGCCACGTCCGCCATTGCGCCGCGTTGTCATAAAGGTCCTCGTCCACGCCGGCGGCGATGCCCTCCGAGTCGCGGGTGTTCTGGCACACCACGCATTCGTTGTCGAGCGCGATGACCATCCGCGCCAACTCGCGGACCCGCATCGGCAGGCGGTTCTTGTTGTAGACCGCGTTGGTGAATCCGGCCATCGCAACACCGATATCAGGCGACTTAACCACCCAGGCTGCGGCGTCGTCGTCGGCGAAAGGTCCAATTCGGCTCATGACGGCATCGTACGCCCGGAAGCCAGAAAATTGGAACACGTTCTAGTTTTGTGTCTCAGCGCGCGGCGGCCAGGTCGTCGCGGTCCTCCGTCCAGCCGCGCTGCACCAGCATTCGATGCACGATGCGCTCGAGCGCGGCCTCCACCTGAAGGCGATCCGGTCGTCCCTCGAAGGATGATGACGTGCCCAACTTGTAAACGATGCGCCCGACGATGAGCGCGGATATGGCGTCGACCTGTTTCATCCCAGGCTGGGTGAGCCACAGTCGGTCACCAGTCCGTAGCGCGAGACCCTTGGCGACCAGACCGTCGAACGTCGGTTCTATGACCTCGTACGGCACTCTCAGACGTTCGGCGATATCGGTCAGTGTGACCGAACCGAACACCTGGTTCTGGCGGTAGATCTGCAGTAGGCCCCACATCTGGGTGACGTCGAGTTGGCATCCGGGAAGTTGGGCGAGACTGCGTAGTCGAAGCTCCGGTGAGTCGCGGAAGATCCGCCCGATGGCCACTTCGAGGATCTTTTCGGGCGACTCGGTGCTCGGCATGCCGAATCCCTCGCCGAGGTCGCTCGCCGACACCGTCTCGATTTCACGCAGCCGCACCTCCTTGAGGAAAAGCGAAACGACGAATCCGACGATCGCGACGGGCACCCCGCACAGGAAAACCGTGCCCAGCGAGTCTGCGTACGCGTCGACGATCGGTGCGGCCATCTCCGGCGAGAGCGCGTGTAATGCCTGCGGCGAATCCGCTGCGCGAGGCGGCGCCCCACTTGCCGCCAGGGCCGGCGGGATCCGGCTGACGAGGAAGTTGGCGAACAGCGAACCGAAGATCGCTGCACCGAAGGAGCTTCCGATGGTTCGGAAGAACGTGACGCCCGACGTCGCGACTCCGAGATCGGCGAAGCTGGAGGTGTTCTGGACGACCAGTATCAGGACCTGCATGCACAAGCCGATGCCCGCGCCGAGGATGAACAGGTACACCGACTGCTGCCAGGTCGGTGTTGCGGCGCCCATTTGTGACAGCAGCAGGAAGCCGAGCGTCATGGTGGCGGTGCCGACGACCGGGAACACCTTGTACCGGCCGGTGCGACCGATGATGTTGCCACTACCGATAGAGGTGATGAGCATTCCGGCCACCATCGGCAGGGTGCGCATACCCGACTCCGTCGCCGAGACACCGTTGACGAACTGCATGAACGTCGGCAGGAACGTCAACGCACCCAGCATCGCGAACCCAACGATGAACCCAAGGATGCAGCACACCGTGAACACCGGGCTGGCGAACAGGCGGATCGGCAGAATCGGCTCTGCTACATGGGATTCCACCCAAACGAAGATCGCCAGCGCGAGAGCGGAACCGACGAAAAGACTGATGATCACCGGCGACGACCAGGCGTACGTGCTGCCGCCCCAGCTGGTGGCCAGCGTCAGGCCCGAGGCGGCAGCGCCGATGAACAGAATGCCCGCGTAGTCGATCACCGCCTTGCCGGCCTTGGCCAACGACGGGATGGCCAGGGTTCCGACCACGATCACGAGAAGCGCGATCGGGACGTTGATCCAGAACGCCCATCGCCAGGTGAGGTGATCGGTGAAGAACCCGCCGAGTAACGGGCCGATGACAGTGGTGACTCCGAACACGGCACCGAGCGCGCCCTGATAGCGACCACGATCGCGCAGCGGGATGACTTCGCCGATGACGGCCATCGCCGTGACCATCATCGCGCCGCCCCCGATGCCCTGAAATGCCCGCGACGCCACCAGCATCGTCATCGACCCCGCGAGCCCGCACAGGACAGAACCGGCGAGGAAGAACAGGACCGCCACCTGGAAGACGGCCTTTCGCCCGAACAGATCGCCGAGCTTTCCGACGACCGCCGTGACGATCGTGGAGGCGAGAAGGTAACTGGTCACCACCCACGATTGGTGGCCCGCTCCCCCGAGGTCAGCGACGACGGTCGGCAGTGCGGTGGCGACGATGGTCTGATCCAGCGCGGCCATCAACATGCCGAGCAGCACCGCAACAAAGATGATGTTGCGGCGCTTGGGGCTGATCAGCGCACTGGGAGATTCGCAATCCGCGACAGCCGCGTCGGTTCGCGTGCCAGTCATACCTGCCTTCCTTCGGTGGCGTACCCAACAGTCCTATCGTTAGACAGGCTATGAAAGTTACGCCACCGAGGAAGGATAGACGGACGAACGTATGTGAAACGTTGGCTATGCGCTGGTTGGCGGCCGGGACACGCATTGGGCCGAGTACAGCTCGACGCCGAGCTTGTCCATCAGCTCGAGCTGGGTCTCGAGGTAGTCGATGTGTTCCTCCTCGTTGGCCAGGATCCCCTCGAGCAGGTTCGCCGAGGTGGCGTCCTCCTTCTCGCGGCACATGATGATGCCCGGCCTCAGCCGGCCGACCACCTCGTATTCGATCGCCAGGTCCGCCTCGAATTGCTCGCGCAGCGTCTGGCCGATCCGCAGGGAGAACAGTCGCTGATAGTTCGGTAGCCCGTCGAGAAGCAGAATTCGGTCGGTAATCGACTCCGCATGCTGCATTTCTTCGAACGACTCTTTGCGCGTATACTCAGCCAGTTCGGTGAATCCCCAATTGGCCTGCATCTTCGAATGCAGGAAATACTGGTTAATGGCCGTGAGTTCGCTCGTCAATTGCTCATTGAGCAATTTCAGAACGTCGGGATCCCCTTGCATCATCGCTCCTAAGCAACTTGAGGGCTGTCAGTTGTCGCCGTCGGTAGTGCAGTACCCAATGTAGTGCAGAAAATGCCTGGCTGCGCACCTTTTTTGTTGCGCGAAGCGGATTTTCGGCCCGATCGCGAACGATTGGGGCAACCGCGGGACGCAGATCAGGCCCCTACTCTGGACTGCCTAGGCTAAGTAAGGTTAGACTGCGCTAACGCTTGCAAGCCTCGCCTAAGGGACAGGGAATAGGGAATGAGTGATTTCGATCTGCACTCACTTATTCTCGCCTGTGATTACCGCGTCGACGACGTCGAACATATGTGGGAATGGCTCAAAAAACATTCCGATGGACTTGCTTCTATCGGGGCCCACCACGTCAGTTCTTTATACATCGATTTGGGAGCCTCACCGGGTATTGGTGACCATCGGTATTCGGCATGTCCGTTCGATGCGCGACGTGCTGCGGTCGCCCGCAATTTTCGAGTGGTTCAACATTTCGGGCGCCGATGACATTCCACCGATATTCGGTGGCGAGGTAGTCGAGAAGATCGACCTGTATCCGCCGTCGGCCGACGAGCACGTCGGGCGCGTCGTCGTCGGCGTCATGTCCTCGGTCGAGGACGTATCTGCACTGATGGTCAAGGTGCACGACGGAATCGAGCGCTTCAAGCGCGGCGGGGTTCGCAAGATCTGGGTCTACCGCGCACTCGACGACGGGCAGGAAGTGATGATCCTGCAGGAAATCGAGGACGAGGACGCTGCCCGGCAGTGGATCGAGCACCCGGATGCCGCCGCGGAATGGATGTCGAATGCGGGCCTCGGCCCCTACCCCACCCAGTTCGTGGGCAGGTTCGCCCACCTCATGAGCATCGACGAGCAGAGCTGAGCCGCCGATGTTCGTCTGTCTGTGCATGGGAGTGACGAGTCACGACGTCGACAAGGCGGTGGCCAACGGCGCCTGCACGTCGAAGCAGATCACCGAAGCCTGCGGAGCCGGCGGTGACTGCGGGCGGTGCCGACGCACTTTGCGCGCCATCATCGCCACCCATCACGACGTCGCCGGCTGCCCCTCAAAGAACAACTGCACGAAAAAGACCCTTCGTCGCTGACCGCGCAGGTCTACTGGGAGGGCTGACGCTTGCCGGTGAACTCGGCCAGCGCAGCGGCGTTGGCGGCGGCGCCCATCAACACGGCGAACTGCTCGATTTCTCTGGCGGTTGCCGCGTTGATCCCGTCACGGGTCGGAGCGATGATTGTCTGCTTCACCGCGATTAGACTCGAAATCGGCCGGGAGGCAAGAACTTCGGCGTGCCGCCGCGCCTCGGACAACAGATCGTCGGGCTCACACACCTTCCACGCCAGCCCCATACGGTGCGCCTCGTCGGCATCGACCCACTCCGAGGACATCAGCAGCCAGGCGGCGTTCTGCCGGCCCATCAATCGCGGCAGCAGATAGGACGACGCCGCTTCGGGCGCGACGCCAAGGCTGGTGAACGGAGTTTTCAGGCGTGCCGTCGAAGACATGAACACCAGGTCCGCGTATCCGAGGATGGTCGCGCCGATGCCCACCCCGACTCCGTTCACCGCACAGATCAGCGGCTTGGAGAAGTCGGCCAGCGCGTCGATCATCGTCGAGAAGTGGCTGCCCTGCTCGTTGAATGCTGGGATCGGTGATGCGCCTCTGCATTTCGTTGAGGTCGTTGCCCGCGCTGAACGCCCGCCCCGCGCCGGTGATGCAGCACCACGGCGACTTCCGGATCGGCCGCCGCCTCATTCAGCGCGGTCGCGGTGGCGTGATACAGCTCTTCGTTGAACGCGTTGAGGACGTCGGGCCGATTGAGAGTCAGGGTCCGCACCCGCTGGTCGTCGGCAATCTCGAGAATCACGCCAGCAGCGTATGCGCTAACCGTTGCTGTACACCCGGGTGGGTGCGATAAGCACCACGGTGCGGCGCTGCTCAGCCATCACCCGGTCGTATTCGTCCCAATCGCTGTGTGTTCCGCCGGCGGCGGTGAACACCTCGCGCAACAGCAGTCGAAGCTGCTCGGCGTCGGTGAGCCACGGCTGCGAGTCATCGGGCCCCGCCAACTCGGCTCTGCCTTCGACGGTGGCCCATTGCCATCCGTCGCGGAACGTCACCGCCAGTTGCGGACGCGCCCGTAGGTTGGCCAGCTTCACCTTGCCGTAGGTGACGAACCCCAGAGCGGGTTGTCCCGTCGCGGGATGCGGCAGCACACCGACGTTGACCAGCGACGCCTGGACGGTGGCGTCGGCGCGGACGGTCGAAATCACCGCGAGGCCGCTGTCGTCGGCCGCCAGGGCGAATGCCTCGTCGAGCGTCGTCATCTCCCTCACCCCATCCTGTTATCAGCGACGAACGGCGTCCGATAGACATACCGGCTCGTAGGCACCGTGTCGACATCGCGATTCGCACCGAATGCGGAGGTACTGGCCACCATTCGCTCCATCCGGCGACTTAGTTCGTCGTCGTCGTCGAGCGCCGAAGAACGCGTGCAGATCGGTGATCGCCGCTTCGGGAAAGAGTTCTTCGACGATCGCGTCGATCACCGGGGCCGCCGGCGTCAAGCGCACGCACCACCGCGTTCTGGGTGTAGCCGAAGGTCGACTGCGTTTCGATCGCCACCGGCGTGTGGTTGATGTGCCAACGCTGCCGCCAGGTCGCATCGTCCAAGTCGGCCGGCCTGCGCAGCAGTGCGATGTTGGCGAAGCCGTCAGTGCGCGCCCCTTGGCCGTCGCCGGCGGCGGCAGCGGCACCGATTCGGTGACCAGATACGCGGCCACGTGATCCGCCTCGGATTGTCAGCCGCGCGAGCGCCCCGGTCACCGCCTCGCCGTACGACTGATGAGCCCACACGGTGACGAACCCCACGACGGGCGGGTCAAGGGTCGTCAGCGTCATGAGCGAGTTGCGCACCATGTCGTCGCGCACATTGACGGCCAGACCCGGCAATCCGAGTTCGAGTAGGTCGGCCACGACGTCAGTGCGCATCCTCGTGCACCATGCCTCATCGGAATCGGCACGCTGCATGCGCGATGATCACTTTTTCCACGGGTTGAACCTAGCGCGTGGGAGTGGTCAGGCTTCCAGCCTCGCGCGGATGCTCGCCAGCCGTTGCTTGAGTTCGGCCTCGTCGATGACGCCGCGAGCGACCAGCGAATGCGCCAACGACATCAGCTGGTTCTCCGGGTACGGCAGGTCGGAGTACACCGTGGCCGACAGCGCATCCTCCTCGTCGCGCCGCTGCTTGAAATCGGGGATGTTCTCGTCACATGAGGCCCGGTCGAGCGCGTCGCACATGCCGTCCAGGCTCGTCTTCCACGGCGGCACCGGATTTTCCACGCCCCACTTGGCGGCCATCCGCGACCACACCTGGTCGCGTTCGACGATCTCCTCCAGCGGTGCGATGCGAGCAGCCGATGGATCCTGCGCTGCGCTCATCCGGCGTTGCCCGGGTGAATCGCCGGCCGGGTGTCGACGATCATGTTGGTGGTGACGCCGGCCTTGGGCAGCGCCACGCCGATCAGGGTGTCGCGGGTGAGGATCTCGACAAGCTGATCCTCGGTCCAGTCCTCGGTGCCTTCGGGCTGAAGAGGCATGACCATGAAGCGGTGCTTCTGATTGGAATCCTGCACATGGACCGTGATTTCGTCCGGCAGGTAGAGCCCGAACTCGGCCAGCACCTGCCGCGGCCAACGAACCAGCCGGCGGCGGTAGTTGGGTGTCCGGTACCACTCCGGTGAGTTGCCGAGGATCGGCCGCGGGTAGCACGAGCACAGCGCGCAGACGATCACGTTGTGCACCGTCGGCGTGTCCGCGAGGATCTGGAACGCGGTGAAGTCGCTTGGCGTGCCCCATCCCGTGGGGTGCAGCCAGTCGACGCCGACCTCCTTGCTCGCCGTCATCGGTTCCGCGAGAGCGAGTTCCTTGAACTTCGGATCGAGCCACGCCCTGGCCACCAGACGCGCTGCCGGCGTCGGGCCGATCTGCTCGGCGAACTCGGTCAAGAGGCGATGTTCCTCGGCGGTGAAGATGCCCTTCTCGATGCACAGCTCGCGCAGGGCGATCTCCAGGACCTCGAAGTCGGTGATCTCGTCGACCATCGGGGCGACGGTCCGGTCGTGGTCGTGGTCGTGGTCGTGACCGTGGTCAGACAATGCGAATTCCTTCCTCAGGGCCTGTTTGGCGAGGCCTATTTCGCGGCTTCCAGCCAGTGTTCGGGAATCTCGGTCGAGATGACGTCGTCGGCCGTTCCGGTGTAGCCGTACCAGAGTCGGCCATGTTGAACTTGACGACGTAGAACCACTCGGGTCGCGCGGGACGGTCCCAGGTCTCGTCCTCGGCGGCCGGGCTCTCATATGCGACGGCCTCGATCTCGCCCGTCGCACCGCGCACGTACTCGGGGGTGCGGGTGTAGAAGATCACCGGAAGTTCGCGCACCACCACCGGGTCGCCGACCTTGAACTTCGCCGGGCCGGCCTGGCCGGCGTAGCACTGCGGATCGCCCTTGCCGTCCGCTTCCTCGGCATGCTCGTTGCGCTTGACCTGCGATCCGTCGCCTTCGGACTTCGGTCTGGGCCTCCAGCGTCTTGCCGTCGAGCCCGCCCGCGTAGCGCTCCTGGACCTCGGCCATCCGCTCGCTCAGCTCGGTCAGTCCGATGTGGTGCTTCTCCACCAGAACGCGCGCGACGGCGATCAGCCAGCGGCCGTAGTACGGCAGGCCCAGGTATTCGCGCCCGCCCGACGTCGACATTGCCGATCCGGCGTCGTTCCTCCGACAGCCAGATGCCGCGCCAGCCCAGGACCTCGCAGATGACATAGGTCATGTGCTCCCAGAGTTCGTACTGCTTGTTCTCGTACTTCATCGGCGCGTCCGGCTCGCCGCCGACGTCGTGGACGGGCTTGAGGTACGCGGTGATCCGGCCGTGGTCCAGCATGTCGGGAGTCGGCGCATCCGGGAGTTCGGGATATGCCGACTTCAGCCGGGACGTCAGTTCCAGTTGAGCCGCACGCTCGGCTGCTGTGCTCATCGAGGGTCCCTTCGTCGGTCGGACACGTCAGTGCGCAATGCTGATCGGCGATTTGATCGGGAAATCTGGCGGAATCCAGAGCAGCGGGCAGGGTCCAGCACCGCCGTCGAATACGACAGCATTGTTGGCCATCGGCACCTCCCGGCAGCTCTCTTGACCCGGCGCCGACTCTATCGGTCGACTTGAATTTATACAGCCAATCGAAAACGAACGGCGCCGAATTGACTGACGTTTCCGTAAGCTGGACCGGTCATGTCCTGTGCCGCAGGCGATCTGTACGGCGCCAACCCCTCCGACTACTGGCCATCCTGAAAGATGCCGAGAATTACGCGGATTTTGACGTGCGATTGGAGCGAGTTCGACCATCGAGCGAGGTCGTTGACGCCAGAATGGGTGAGTGACCACCGGCAGCCGGGTCTTCGACGCCTTGAAGCCGCCGACGCCGGACATCGGCGCGGTGGCTCGCAGCCACTCGGCGTCCTCGCGATGGCCGTCCTCGCGCTTGCCGTCGACACCGGCGCCGCGGCGATCTGGGCGGCGGGCGCCGGAGTGGTCTGCTCTGCCATCGCGTTGCAGGACAGCCCGGGCGGACGCGTGCAACTCGTCGTCATCGTGGCGTTGCAGATGGGTGGCGCCGTTTTCGTCGGTTCGCTGACGTCGGCGTACACCGTCCTGTTCATCGTCGTCATGGCGGTGTGGTGTCTTGCGGCCGGAATGCAGTGGGCGCTTGGGAAGCAATGCGGGCCTTGTCGCGGCGGCAGGCAGTGCCCTACTCGTCGTTGCGCCGCCGGACACGCCATCGGTGACCTCTGTCGCGCTGCCGACGATCTTGACGATCGCCGCGGGCTGTGTGCAGGCGGCGCTGATCGCGGTATGGCCGCCGCAACGTTGGCGAACGCAGAGCGATGCACTGGCGTGGGCCTATCGGTCCCTGGCGACCGATGCCCGCCGCATCGCCAGCCGATTGCGACTCGCCGCTGGATGCAGCCCAACTGACCTGGCTGCGGGATGCGTTCGCCGACACCCAGGCCACCAGACGGCCGGAGGCCTACCACGGCGGGCATCGGCTGCCCGAACGGTTGATGGGGGCACTACTCGCGCTGCGTGGCACCCAAGACGATGAGCGTGACCGTGTTTCGCAGATGCTGAACGACGCGGCGGTCGCGCTCGATGCGATCGCCGAGAACAAGCACAACGCGCGGCGCGAGGCCGAGCATGCCCTGGTCCGCGTCGACACCGCGGTGACCGCGCTGAGCGGGACTAAAGCAACAGCGGCACAACGGTTCTCGAAGCAGCTGCAGGAGGCGGCCGAGTTCCGGTTTCCGGATCTCCTCCAACCTGACGTGATCAGCCCGCTGCGGACGGCTTTCGACCGAAGTCCGGACGCATCTGACCTGGGCGTCACCGATCCTGCGCCATGCTGTGCGGTTGTCGGCGGCGGCCGCGCTGGCGATTGCCGCCGATCGGTTCGCCCCGATCGCGCACGGCCACTGGATCGCACTGACGGTCCTGTTCGTCCTCCGCCCGGAAACGGCGCACACCTACACCCGCTGCGTCGGGCGCGTGGGAGGCGTCGCGGGCGGAATCCTCGTCGCGTCGCTGATCACCATGATCTGGGCGCCGACGGGCGTGACGGCCGCGGTGTTGACCGTGGCGTGTCTGGCCATCACCTACTGGGTGGAGCGGTTCGGCTATATCGCGGCAAGCGCTGGGGTCGCCGCGGCCGTGGTGTTCCTGCTGGAAATCAACGCCGCCGCCGCGGGCGCAACGGTGGAAGACCGGCTGTTCTCAGTGGTGATCGGCGGCGGACTGGCGGTGATGGCGCACGTGGTGTTGCCCGACCACGCGTTGACGCGGTTGCAGCAGCGCGCCGGCGAACTGCTCAAGACCGAAATCGATTATGCGGCAACGGTGGTCAAAGCGTTCGTCCATGAACTCGATCATCCTGCCGATGCGATGTCGGCGGCGTGGCAGCGCGCCTTCCGCGCGCGCGCCGCATTCGAAGCCGCGTCCGGCGCAGCACGGATGGACTCGCGGGAACTACGTCGGTGGCTGCGGTCCTACCGCACGGCGCTCAACGCGGTCACCAGCGCGTGCACGTCGCTGGAACGCAGTCTGCCAACGCAGTCTCCCTCCACGCTCACGCCCGATTTCATCGCGGCGGTCGACGACTATGTCGAAGCGTTGCGGGGAGCGCCGCCGAATCCGGCCCTGCCCTGGACGGTCGACGTCGCCGCGTTGACAGCGGCGGACAAGCTGGTGCGGGCGCAGGCGGGGCTGATCCCCGGCGACAACGGCGCAGCGCGGGTGCTGGTCTCCGAGATCGCCGCCATCACGCGCAGCCTCGCCGGTATCGCCCCTAGCCGCGAGCCCACTTCGGCTGGATGAACACGCCCTCCGCCTCGACGGTGATGCCTTCGTCGTCCGCGAGATGGCCGGCCGCGTAAGCCTTGAACCCGTCGGTCCGCGTGATTCTCGCCTCGGCATGCAGCTCTCCCAGCCGGGTGGGTCGCAGATAGCGCAGCGTGATGGTGCCGGTGAAGCGTGGTGTCTCTTCATGGGCCGCCACTTCTCCGAGCACATGGTCGAGGACCAATGCCGAGACACCCCCGTGCACGTGGCCCGGCGGACCTTCGTATGCCGCGCCCAGATGAAAGTCGGTGAACACCCGGCCGTCGGTGTCGCGCTGGATCCGCAGCGGCGGTGCGATCGGATTGCGGATCCCGATCACCGGGTTTCCCCACGCCATGCGATCGCCACCCGTGGTGAAGCGCACCCCGAATGGCCCGTCGCACTGCTTGGACCGCAACCGTGCTGTCGCTGCATCGATCTCGGCTTTCACCGCTGCCACTGCGTCTGCGTCGACCTCGGTACGGATCGTCGCGTCGATGAGCTCGCGAACCGACTCGGCGAGTGCACCGTAAACGGTGCGCATGCGATCGACCTCCGCAGTGGAGACGTCTCCGATATCGGTGTACTGCACCATCTGTGCACTAGAACACGTTCTAATGGAGGTTGTCGAATCAACCGCGCGCCTGACCGACCAGATCGCTGAGCGTCGCGCGGGCTGCGGTGTCGCGGCGGCCCCGTTCGAGTTCGATCAGCGCGCATTCCGCGGTGGCCGCGACCCAGAGTCGCGCCGCTTGGCGGGGATGGGCCCATCCGAGCGCGGCGAAGTCGGCCGCCACGACCTCGACATTCATCCGATTGCGCCGCGTCACCTCATCAGCGATCGGGAGATGGCCACGCGCTTCCAGCAGCAGCGCCTTGACACCGCGATCGCGCAGGCAGGCGTCGAGATAGGTACGCGCGGCGACGACCAGTCGGTCCTTCCCGGGTGTCAGATCGCCGATGGCCGCTGTCACCTCTTCGAACAGCACGTCGTGGAATCGGCGGTGCAGGGCGACCAGATAGGACACCCGGTCCGGAAAGTGGTGGAAGAACGTGCCTTTCGACACGCCTGCGGCGGCGACGACGGCGTTGACACTCAGGCCCTCGAGTCCGAGATCCTCGGCGAGCACCAGGCCGGTCTCGATGAGGTTGGCGCGCGTCTGCTGAGCCGCGGCCACCCGCTTGTTGGCTACCTCCACGATGCCTCCCTTGCCAGAACGTCGTCTCCAGCATACGGTGTATTTGACCGACCGACCGGTCAATGAAAGGGTTTACCGATGCCCACTGTGCAGACCTCACTGGGAACCGTGTCCTACACCGACGAGGGTTCGGGTCCGCCGATTCTGTTGTTGCACGCCGCACTGCACGACCACACCGATTTCGACGCCGTGCGCCCGGAACTCACGCAGGGACGCCGCGTGCTCACTCTCGACTGGCCGGGACATGGCGCCTCCCCCCTGCCACCGGTACCCCTGCGCGCCGCTCAATTCGGCGATCTACTGGTCGAATTCGCCGACCTAACTCGATCTACGCAATCTTGTCGTCGTCGGGAACTCCGTCGGCGGATACGCGGCGTGCCGGCTCGCGCTCGAACGACAGGAGCGGGTTTCGGGCGTCGTTCTCGTCAATACGGGAGGTTTCACACCGCACAGCGTGTTCACCCGCTTCATGTGCGCCGTGATGGGGCGACCGGCCGTGGTCAGTGCGGTGTTCCCCGCCTTCGTCCGCGCCTACATGCAGCCCAAGACCTCCACCGACAAAGCAATCGTGCATCGTGTGGTGCGCCGCGCCAAAACCGCAGACGGCGCGAAAACCGCTGCCGCACTGTGGAAGAGCTTCACCGAACCCGGGCACGACCTTCGGGTGCATGCCTCCCGAATCGCCGCACCCGTGCTGATCACCTGGGGCGCCAAGGATCCGACCGCCCCGATGCGCTGGGGCAGGGTGATAGCCGAGGCCATTCCGGGGTCGACGTTCGAGGCGTTTCCGACCGGACACGTCGTGTTCTCGTCCGAGCCGACGCCCTGGCTGGACACCGTCCTGCCGTTCGTGGATGCCGCACAAGGGGTTCGCCACGGCGTCACCCGTCCACTGTGAACCTGCCGCCCGCAGAACCGAAGCCGAGCCAGGTGTGTCGATTACCGGCCCAGCACCAGCCGACCTTCGGTGCGTCTCGGTTCGCGCTGCCGTCTCGGCCGGTGCCGTTGCTGATCCACACCGCGGGCGTCCTGGCGTCCAGAGCACCCGAGGGCTTTCGTAAGCGGGATCCGATCGTCATGAAGCAGTGGCCTCGCTCGAGCACATCCGGCCGCTGCAACAGCCAGTGCACCCCCTCGGTCAGCGTCAACGGCGTGCGTCCGGCATCGACGATCGCCGGCAGCGCTTCGTCGGGACTCCAGTTCGCCATGGCGTCACCACGGTCGAGGTCGTAGAGCAGATACAGCGGAGCGTCAGGCACGTCGATCGACTCGATCGGCGAGAAGTCGTCGACGTCGGACATGTCGCCGACCACGAAGCCCTGCCTACCCGCACGGCTCAACAGCGGCGTCAGCCTGGACGCCGGCGCAACGCTGTGGTGGACGACCAGCAGTGCGGGCGCGCCGACCGGGTGACGGGATGCCTCCCGCACCCGATCGGCGGTCAGACCCGCGATCCGGTGGACACCGAGTTCGATCAGTCGTTCGGCCTGCTCAGGCACGCTCGGCATGGTGGTGGTGACGTTCGGCACCCGCCGACAACGAAGCGAACCTGACGAGAAGTTCCTACGATTGACCGCCATGGCTGCGCCACGGATCGACGACGCGCGCAGCGCGCTGCCTGCGACGCTCGTGGAAGTCGCCGAACACCGCCTGCGCGACGCCATCCTCAGCGGCGCGCTGCAGCCGGGACAGAAGGTCGTCGAAGAGCAACTCTGCGCCGACCTCGGAATCAGCAGGGCGCCGCTGCGGGAGGCGTTGCGGTTGCTTGCCCAGCAGGGTCTGGTCGAACGTTTCCCGCGCCGGGGTTCGCGCGTCGCCGAGTGGTCGCCGGCGGACATCCTGCAACTCTTCGCGCTGCGCCACGTGCTGGAATGCCACGCGATCGAGACGGCGCTACCGCTGGCGGATCCGGACACCTCGCTGCGACCGGTGCGGGCCGCGTTGGACGCGATGCGCGCCGCGACCGACGAGCTGGACCGCGACGACGCGCACCGCCTGTTCCATGCCGCCGTGGTGGGGCTCGCCGGCAACCGCCAACTCGACATCGCGCTCGAACCGATCCTGCTGAAACTGCAGCTGCCGATGGCGATGAACATCCGGGCCGAGGCGCGCCACCGCAGCGCGCAGCGACGGCATCGAACGGCATCAGGCGATCCTGACGGCGCTCGAGACCAACGACCACGTCGGTCGTCATCGCCGCGCTGAATGAGCACGGCCATCTCGACTATCTCGGCCCGCGACTGCACGCTCGCAGATCGCTAACACAAACGACACACAGCCGACCCGAGATCGCCATCATTCTGTCGACAATCGACAGTTATGGCTGATGACGCGCACGGACCGTCGCATCGGACCTTCCGTGGCCGAGATCCTGGCATCGCATGCCGGCGGCACCGGGTCACCGACCAAGACCGCCGCCCGGGTCGCCGACGCCATCGCGGCCCGCGGTGACGACGGCACCTGGCTGTCGACCGTCCCGCGCGAACAGTTGCTCGCCGCCGCCGAGGAGATCGAGAAGCGGCCCGGTGCAAGGACTTTGCCGCTCTACGGGGTGCCGTTCGGGGTCAAGGACAGCATCGACGTCGAGGGCGTGCCGACCACGCTGGCGTGCCCCGACTACGCCTACGTCGCGACGGCGACCGCACCGGTGGTGCAGCGGCTGCTCGACGCCGGCGCGCTGTACGTCGGCAAGACCAGCCTGGACCAGTTCGCCACGGGGCTGAACGGCACCCGCACCCCGTACACGGTCCCGCGCAGTGTGTACGGCGGCGACCTGATCTCCGGCGGCTCGAGTTCGGGTTCGGCGCTGGCCGTCGCGCTGGGCCAGGTGCCGTTCGCCGTGGCCACCGACACCGCAGGGTCGGGACGCGTGCCCGCCGCGCTCAACGGAGTCATCGGATTCAAGCCGTCGCGCGGTCTGATCAGCACCGTCGGCCTCGTGCCCGGCATGCAAATCGCTGGACTGCATCAGCGTGATGGCGGGCTCGATCGACGACGTCGACCGCGTCTTCGACGTGATGGCCGGCCGCGACGACGACGACGCCTGGTCGCGAGACCGCGGACCGCGCTACGGCGGCGGCCCGATCCGGGTCGGGCTGCCGCCCGTCGACGAACTGGAATTCTTCGGCGACGCCGCGATGCGCGACGCGCACATGGCGTTTCGCGACGCAGTGCGCCGCACGTGCACCGTCGTCGACGTCTCGCTGGAGCCGTTCCTGGCCGCCGGCTCGCTGCTGTACCAGGGTCCGTGGGTCGCCGAGCGGCTGGTGGAGTTCGGGGATTTCCTTGCCGCGCAACCGGATTCCATCCACCCGGTGGTGCGGGAGATCCTGCGCGGCGGCCAGAAGTACACGGCGGTCGACACCTTCGCGGCGCTGCAGCGGCTCGCCGAACTCAAGGCGTCGGTCGCCCGGCTGTGGCAGACGATGGATGTGCTGGTGGTGCCGACGATCGGAACCACGTTCACCGTCGACGAGGTGCTCGCGGCGCCGATCGACTGCAACACGATGCTCGGCCACTACACGCATTTCGGAAATCTGCTCGACCTGCTCGGCGTCGCGATTCCGTTCGGCACCACGCCCGACGGCCGCCCCTACAGCGCGATGCTGCTCGGCGCCGCCCTGACCGACGACACCGTTCTGCAATTCGCGGCGCAGCTGCTCGACGAACCACGCGAAGCGTCGTCACCCCGTATCCATCAGTCCCGCCACCGTCGAGGAGCACATATGAGCCAGCCCATCGAAGTCGCCGCCGAACCGTCGCCGTTCACGCTCATCGCAGGCAAGACGGCGCTGATCGTCATCGACATGCAGCGGGATTTCCTGTTGCCCGGGGGTTTCGGCGAAAGCCTTGGCAACGACGTCAGCCGGCTGCTGAAGGTCGTACCTCCGCTGGAGGCCTTGATCGCAGCGGCCCGGTCGGCGGGGATCATGGTGATCCACACCCGCGAAGGCCATCGAGCCCGACCTTTCGGACTGCCCGCCGGCCAAGCTCAACCGCGGAGCGCCGTCGAAACGGATCGGCGACCCGGGCAAGTACGGCCGCATCCTGATCCGCGGCGAGTACGGCCACGACATCGTCGACGAACTCGCGCCCATCGACGGTGAGGTCGTCATCGACAAGCCCGGCAAGGGTGCGTTCTACGCCACCGAACTACAGGACGTGCTCACCGCCGCCGGTGTCACGCAGTTGCTGATCACCGGAGTCACCACCGAGGTCTGCGTGCACACCACCACCCGCGAGGCCAACGACCGCGGCTACGAGTGCCTGGTCGTATCCGATTGTGTGGGTTCGTATTTCCCCGAATTCCAGCGCATCGGCCTGGAGATGATCAAGGCGCAGGGCGGCATCTTCGGCTGGGTTGCCGACACCGCCGCCGTGATCCCCGCGTTGCAGACACTGACCGCCACGGCCGCCTGAAGGGACCTGCCATGAGCACCGACGTCACCAATCCACCCGCCGACCCATCGGTCGATCCGCCTGCCACCCGGCACCTGTCGATCCCGTGGTGGACCCGCGGCGACCTCAACGCGTTCTTCGGACTCGGGTTCAACATCCTGGTCAACGTCCTCACCCTGACCGGTCTGATGATCGGCGTCATCGCCGTTCCGGCCGGCGACGTGCTGGGCACGGTGCTGCCCGCGCTCGGCGTGGCGCTGATCCTCGGCAACCTGTACTACACGTTCCTCGCGCGCCGACTTGCCCGGCGGGAGAACAGAACCGACGTCACCGCGCTGCCCTACGGGCCGAGCGTGCCGCACATGTTCATCGTGATCTTCGTCGTGATGCTGCCGGTGTACCTGAACACCGACGACCCGATACAGGCCTGGCAGGCCGGTCTGGCCTGGGCCTTCCTCATCGGCGTGATCGTGATGATCGGCGCGTTCGTCGGCCCCTACATCCGCAAGCTGACGCCTCGTGCGGCGATGCTCGGCACGCTGGCCGGAATCTCCATCACGTTCATCTCGATGCGGCCCGCCGCGCAGATGTGGGAGGCGGCCTGGATCGGCCTGCCGGTGATGGCCATCATCCTGATCGGGTTCTTCACCAACGTGAAGCTGCCGGGCAACATCCCGGTGGGGCTGGTCGCGCTGCTTGTCGGCACCGCGATCGGGTGGGCGGGCGGCTATATGTCGGCACCCGATGTCGGACAGGCGGTTTCCGACATCGCGATCGGCATCCCGGACCTGCGCATCGACATGCTGCTTCAATGGCCTCGCCGACCTCGCTCCGCTGCTGGGCACCGCGATTCCGCTGGGTGTCTACAACTTCACCGAGGCGATGAGCAATGTGGAGAGCGCCGCGGCCGCAGGCGACAACTTCAACCTGCGCAGCGTGTTGCTGGCCGACGGCGCCGGCGCGGTCGTCGGCTCGGCGTTCGGCTCACCGTTCCCGCCGGCGGTGTACATCGGCCACCCCGGCTGGAAGGACGCCGGCGGCCGGGCCGGCTACTCGCTGGCCAGCGGGGTCGTCATCGGGATCCTGTGCTTCCTCGGCCTTTTCGGTGTGCTCGACGCGCTGCTGCCGGTTCCGGCGATCGTGCCGATCCTGCTCTACATCGGTCTTCTGATCGGTGCGCAGGCGTTCCAGGCGGTACCGCGATTGCACGCCATCGCGGTGGTCGCCGCGATTCTGCCCAACCTTGCGCAGTGGGCGCACGGCCTCATCGACAACGCGTTGAACGCGGCGGGTACGTCGGCGACCGAGGTGGGCATGGAAGCGCTCAACGGCGCCGGCGTGGTCTACGAGGGGCTCAAGACCCTCGGCGAGGGCGCGGTGCTCGTCGGCCTGATCCTCGGCACGATGGTGACGTTCATCCTGGAGAAGAAGTTCCTCTACGCGGCCATCGCCTCGGCCGTCGGCGCGGTGCTGTCGTTCATCGGGCTCATCCACGCACCCGAGGTGGCGTGGGCGGCCAGCCCGGCAGTAGCGCTGGGATACGTGTTCTTCGGAGTCGTCTGCGTCGCGTACTGCATTCCTGCCGGGCGCCAAGGACCCGGTCGAGGTCGACGAATCCGACATCGTGGCGGGCCACTGATCGAACCCAGTGGCGGGCCACTGATCGAACCCAGTGGCGGGCCACTAGTCGAACATCGTCGAGACGGCTACTCGGCCGGCAGATCCGCCTCCACGGCAGCGGCCTGCTTCGTGGCGATGTCGTTGGCGACCTCCGGCGGCACCGGGTCACCGGGATCGCTCTCGAAGTTCAGTGACACGAGTGCCGTGCCCTGGGTGAACAGGATGACGGTCACCTCTTTGCTGCCGTCGGGCGAGGTACCCGCGGCCATCACGCCGTTGGTCGCCGACCTCCACGGCTCAGGTGCACCGGTGACCACGGTGTTGAGCGTGGCCGAGTTGCTCTGGAAATTCGAGTCGGCGGCTGCGACGTCGGGGAAGACCAGAATGGTGTCGATGATCTGCTGCTTGCCGTCCGGACTTGCATAGACCTGGGCCGCACCCGGATTGCCGCCCGGGATTCAACTGCACACCGCCCGGAGTCTGGGTGTCGGCGCCCATATCGGCGGGGGGAATGCAGAAGCGAGCCGTAGTCGGTCGGCTCCGCGGGTGCGCTGGTCTCCTCCGTGGCGCTCTCCTCCGAGGAGGTGGCCTCGGCGGATGTGCTCGATGATGTGGCCGACGTCGACGACTCGGACTGGTCTCTTCTTTCTTGCTGCAGCCGGCGGCGGTGACCCCGATGACCAGAGCCGCCACCGCCAAGCTCGTGACGGACAAACGCGCGATATCCATGGATTTCCCTCTCCGGAACCTGAACGGTCCTAGAAAGACCGGCGGATATACATCTACATCAGAGTCAATAGCTTTGGTGTCGTTTGTGCAATCGAGATCGGCGTGTCGCTCCCGGGCTACGCGGTCGACGCCGAGCAGTCGGCGGACGCCTCCGGCCTCCCGTTTTGCCCGCCGCTGAATTATCGTGCGAGCCATGACGGTAGCCAGCCAGGGCGCGCCCGAAACGTACTACGACCTCGGGTCCTATCACCGGCCGATCGAATCGCCGTCGCCGCAGGCCCAGGTGTGGTTCGACCGCGGACTGGTCTGGTCCTACGCCTTCAACCACGAGGAGGCCATCCGCTGCTTCGACCGCGCCCTGGAGCTCGATCCTGATCTCGCGATCGCGCGGTGGGGCGTGGCCTATGCCATCGGACCGAACTACAACAAGGCGTGGGAGGCGTTCGACCCGGTCGATCTCGCGGCCGTCACTGGCCCGCGCCCGGATGGAACTGCAGCTGGCCGACGACGGCCGCGCGTCGGCGGTCGAACGGGGACTGATCGAGGCGCTGCAGACCCGCTTCCCCACCGACGATCCGGACGACGCCGACGCCCTGCAGGCCGGCTCACGGCGCCTATGCCGACGCGATGGCGGAGTTGGCCGCCGCCTACCCCGACGACATCGACGTGCAGACGCTGGCCGCCGACGCACTGGTCAACGTGACGGCGTGGGCGTTGTGGGACACCAGAACCGGTGAGCCCGCGCCCGGCTCGCGGGTGGTCGAGGCCAAACGGATTCTCGACGATGCGCTGGCCACGCCCGCGGGCCGTGAGCATCCCGGGCATCCTGCACCTCTATCTGCACACGATGGAGATGTCGGCCAGCCCGCAGGACGCGCTTGCCCGCCGCAGACCTGCTGCGAACCTGGTGCCCGATGCGGGACACCTGCGGCACATGCCCAGCCACATCGATGTGCTGTGCGGAAACTACCGCGATTCAGTGGTCGTCGAATCTTGCTGCGGTGCAGGTGGATCGGCGATTCGTCGAGCGCGAGGGACCCCTGAATTTCTACTCGCTGTACCGCGCGCACAACCTGCACTTCGTGGTGTACTCCGCGATGTTCGAAGGCAATTCGCGGATCGCGCTGGAGGCCGCGGCCGAACTCGCGAGTCAGCTCACGCCTGAACTGCTGGCCATCGAGTCACCGCCGATGGCCGACTGGTTGGAGGCATTCGTGCCGTTGCGGACTCACGTGCTGGTCCGCTTCGGCCGGTGGGACGATCTGATCGCGCGAGCCGCTGCCCGACGACGTCGACGCTGTACTGCAGCACCGCGGCCACGATCCACTACGGCCGCGGGGTCGCACACGCCGCGAAGGGCCAACTGCCGCAGGCGCACGCCGAACGGGAGGCGTTCGCCGCGGCGTATGCGCGCATCCCGGACACCCGGTATCTGTTCAACAACACCGTCCTCGACATCCTCGCGGTTGCCGCCGAGATGCTCGACGGCGAAATCGCCTACCGGGAAGGCAGATTCGACGAGGCGTTCGCCCACCTGCGGCGCGCCATCGATCTCGACGACGCACTTCCGTACGACGAGCCGTGGGGCTGGATGCAGCCGACCCGGCACGCCTACGGTGCGCTGCTGCTCGAGCAGGGCCATGTCGAGGAGGCCGCCGAGGTGTATGCCGCCGACCTCGGTCTCGACCCGACGCTGGCCCGGCCGTGTCAGCATCCCGGCAACGTGTGGAGCCTGCACGGCTATCACGAATGCCTGCAGCGGCTCGGGTCGCACCGCCGAGGCGGCGATCATCGGCCAGCAACTCGACCTGGCTGAGGGCCGCGCGCCGATGTGCCGATTCAGGCGTCGTGCGCGTGCCGGCTCGAGGTGGCCGACGCCTGAGGCAAGGCCCCGGTCCGTAAACTCATCGGCTGTGGCCATCGGCGACGATGATCTTGCCCGCCTGGGCCGCTGCGTGGAACTCGCGCGCGAGGCGCTCGACGACGGCGACGAACCCTTCGGCTCCATCCTCGTCGACGACGCCGGCCGAGGTCCTTTCGAGGACCGCAACCGCGTCAAGGACGGCGACGCCACCCGCCATCCCGAATTCGCGATCGCACGCTGGGCCGCCGACAACCTGACCCCGCAGAGCGGGCCGCCGCGACGGTGTACACCTCCGGCGAGCACTGCCCGATGTGTGCGGCCGGCGCACGCCTGGGTCGGCCTGGGCCGCATCGTCTACGCGACATCGTCGGAGCAGCTGACACAGTGGCTCACCGAGTGGGGCTGCCACGCCACCGCCGGTGGCCCCGCTGCCGATCACCACCATCGCGCCCGCGCGTCGACGTCGACGGGCCTGCGCTTGAGTTCGCCGACGCGATGAAGGCCCTCTACGAGGCGAAGTTCCGGCCGTGACTGGATCTTCGCGCGAGCCTCATCCGACGGCCGGCCTGGGTCGAGCACGCGATCTGGTGGCAGGTCTACCCGCTGGGATTCGTCGGCGCCTACCCGGCCGAGATCGCCGCCGGGCCCCGACGAGCACCGGCTGCGCCGCATCGTCGAATGGTTCGACCACGCCATCGAACTCGGCGCGTCGGGCCTGGCGCTCGGGCCGATATTCGCATCGCGCACCCACGGCTACGACACCACCGACCACTACCGCATCGATCCGCGGCTGGGTGACGACGCCGACTTCGACCACCTGGTCGCCGAGGCGCACGGCCGCGGGCTGCGGGTGCTGCTCGACGGCGTCTTCAACCACGTCGCAACCGACTTCGCCAACACCTCCTGGTTCCGCAAGCGGGGCAACGGTTCTTGCCGACACCTTCGAGGGACACGGCGAGCTGATCGCGCTCGACCACGACAACCCCGAGGTCGTCGACTACACCGTCGACGTGATGACGCACTGGCTGGCGCCGCGGCGCCGACGGCTGGCGCCTCGACGCCGCATACGCGGTGCCGGACCGGTTCTGGGCGCAGGTGCTGCCCCGCGTCCGCGCGGCAGTTCCCGGACGCCTGGTTCGTCGGTGAGGTCATCCACGGCGACTATGCGGCGCAGGTGCGCGACCGCGACGTTCGACTCGGTGACCCAGTACGAACTGTGGAAGGCGATCTGGAGCAGCCTCAACGACGGCAACTTCCACGAGCTCGACTGGGCGCTGGTGCGCCACAACGAATTCCTCGACGCGTTCGTGCCGATGACCTTCGTCGGCAATCACGATGTCACCCGGATCGCCAGCCGCCTGGAGAACACCCGGCACGTCGAGCACGCGCTGGTGATCCTGCTGACCACCGGCGGGACGCCGAGCGTCTACGCCGGCGACGAGTTCGCCTATCGGGGCGTCAAGGAGGAGCGGTTCGGCGGCGACGACGCGGTGCGGCCCGAATTCGGTTCTCCACCAATAGGGTGTCGACCAGCTCGGGCACGACGTGTTCCGGCTGCACCAGTACCTGATCGGCCTGCGCACGGCGACATCCGTGGCTGCACACGGCGCGCACCTCGCCGCTGCAGCTGACCAACCGCCAGTACGTCTACCAGACGCGCAACGGAGTCCGACGCGCTGGTGGTGGCGCTCAACATCGACGACGCAGCCGTTGCCCGTCTCGCTGCCCGAGCTCGGCTTCGGCGAGGGGCAGATCGTCGCCGGGTCGGGGGCGCCGCCGCAACCGTCGTTACTCGAGCCGAGGTCGAGCCGCACGGCTGGCTGATCATCGCGCCAACTGCTCGACGGTGAGCGCATCCTCGACACCGTCGTAGAACTTCGTCCAGCACCGCGCGAAAGTCGGCGTTGACTTCGGCGGTGTCGGCGGCGCGGGCGAACAGCGTCATCGACGAACGCACCTTGAGGTTGTCCGGCCAGCCGAAGATCTCGTCGGCCGAGGAGCCCTGGATCCCGGCGACCACTCGCGTGCATTCCCGCAGCCGCGGGCCCAGCACCTCGTGGTCGAGATACGCCTTGGCCTCGGCGAGTGAGGCGATGCCGTACCGGATCGCCGTCGGGCTGCGGCCGAGCCCCTGCAGCTGGGGAAACACGAACCAGATCCAATGGCTGCGTTTGCGGCCGCTGCGCAGTTCGCCCGAGCACCGTGTCGTAGACGCGATCCTGGGCGTCGACGAAGCGCCGCAGATCGAATGGATCGGCGCGATCGGATGACAACAATTTGCCCACAGCCCCTCTTTTGCAAGTTTTGCAAGATAGTCTTTGCGATTCAATGACGACATCTAACGATCCGGAATCGTCGACCCCGCCCGAGCCGGCACCGAAACCCCGAAGTCTGCGGCGCCGCGTCACATCCCGGATCAGCATTCAGTCGAAACTGCTGATGATGCTGCTCGTCACGAGCGTCCTATCGGCGGCCGTGGTCGGCGCGATCGGCTACCAGTCGGGTCGGTCGTCGTTGCGGGAGTCGGTGTTCGACCGGCTGACCGAGATCCGCCAGTCGCAGAGCCGCCAGCTGCGAGAAGGCATCGGAGACCTGAAGGACTCTCTGGTGATCTACTCGCGGGGGGCCACGGCGATCCAGGCCATCCAGGCATTCACCGCCGGTTTCGACCAACTCAACGCGGCGACGATCAGCCCGGCCCAACAGCAGTCCCTCGTCGACTACTACACCAACCAGTTCGCACCGACGAAGAAGGCAATCCGGCGAGGAGGTGGACGTCGACGCGGTGCTGCCGACACGCAACGCCGCAGCGCTACCTGCAGGCCTACTACACCGCACCGTTCTCCGACTGGGATGAGGCGATCAAGTTCGACGACGCCCGCGACGGCAGCGCCTGGTCGGCCGCCAACGCCCGCTACAACGACTTCTTCCGGGAGATCGTCACCCGCTTCGAGTTCGAGGATGCGCTGCTGTTCGACACCAGGGGCAACGTCGTCTACACCGCCTACAAGGGCGTCGATCTCGGCACCAACGTGTTCACCGGCCCCTTCAAGGGCGGCACCTCGCCTCGGCGTACCAAGAGGCGCTCGACTCGAACGCCGTCGACTACGTCGGCATCACCGACTTCGGAGAGTACGAACCGGCCGACGAGCCGACCGCGTGGTTCATGTCGCCGGTCGGCCCGCAGGGCAGGGTCGACGGCGTGCTGGCCCTGCAGTTCCCGATATCCAAGATCAACCGGCTGATGACGATGGACCGGCGCTGGCAGGAATCCGGCATGGGACAGACGGGCGAGACGTTCATCGTCGGCCCCGACGACCTGATGCGGTCGGACTCCCGGCTGTTCCTCGAGGATCCCGAGGCCTACAAGCGCGACGTCGTCGAGGCGGGCACGCCACCCGATGTCGCTGAGGAGGCGATCGAGCGAGGCGGCACGACCCTGGTACAGCCGGTGCCGACGGAGGCCACCAAACTCGCGCAGCGCGGACAATCGGGCACGCTGATCGCGCAGGACTATCTGGGTCACGAGACGTTGCAGGCCTACGCCCCTGCCAACATCGAGGGCCTGCGGTGGAACGTGATCGCCAAGATCGACACGTCAGAGGCGTTCGCCCCGGTTGTCGGCGTTCACCCGCACGCTGGTGCTGTCGACGGTCGCGATCATCTTCGTCGTCTGTCTGGCGGCGATGCTGCTCGCGCGATTGTTCGTGCGACCCATCCGCCGACTCGAGACCGGCGCCCAGAAGATCAGTTCCGGGGACTACAACATCACCCTGCCCGTGCATTCACGCGACGAGTTCGGCGACCTCACCGTCGCGTTCAACGATATGAGCCGCAACCTCACCATCAAGGAGGAACTGCTCGCCGAGCAGCGCCGCGAGAACGACCGGCTGATGTTGTCCCTGATGCCGGAGCCGGTGGTGCAGCGCTACCGGGAGGGCGAGGAAACGATCGCACAGGACCACCGGGACGTCACGGTGATCTTCGCCGATGTCGTCGGTCTGGACGAACTGTCATCGGAGCTGAACTCCGACGAGCTGCTCACGATCGTCAACAAGCTGACGCGCCAATTCGACGCCGCGGCAGAGAATCTCGGCGTCGAGCAGGTACGTACCCTGCACAACGGCTACCTGGCCAGTTGCGGGCTCAGTGTGCCGCGCCTCGACAACGTCAGGCGCACAGTCGATTTCGCGATCGAGATGCAACGCATTATCGAAAGGTTCAACGCCGAAACCGGACACGAGCTGGAGCTGCGGGCCGGCATCGACACCGGAACAGTGACCAGCGGCCTGGTCGCACGGTCCACCCTCGCCTACGACATGTGGGGGTCGGCGGTGAACCTGGCGTACCAGGTACAGAGCGGGTCGCCGCAACCGGGCGTTTACGTCACGTCGACGGTGTACGACACGATTCGCGACAGCCGAAACTTCACCTCGGCGGGCGTGATCACCGTCGACGGTGAAGAACAACCCGTCTGGCGGCTGGCGCAGCAATGAGCACCGTGTTCGATTCCCCGTGGTTCTACTGGGCCGTCGGGGTGGCCGTCGGCTTCCCCGTCTGCCTGGTGTTGCTCACCGAGGTGCACAACGCGCTGCTACGCCGCGGCAGCGCGCTTGCCCGCCCGGTGCACTCTGGTGCGCAACTACATCCTGCCGCTCGGTGCGCTGCTGGTCCTGCTGGTGCAGGCCATCCAGGTCTCCGGCGAGGCGACGCCGGTGCGCGTCGTCGCGACCGTGTTCGGATTCGTCGTGCTGGTACTGCTGCTGTCCGGCCTGAACGCCACGCTGTTCCAAGGCGCACCGGAAGGCAGCTGGCGCAAGCGAATTCCGTCGATCTTCCTCGACGTCGCAAGATTCGCGGTGATCGCCGTCGGCCTCGGCATCATGCTCGCCTACATCTGGGGCGCGAACGTGGGTGGCCTGTTCACCGCGCTCGGCGTCTCGTCCATCGTGCTCGGCCTGGCGCTGCAGAACTCGGTCGGGCAGATCATCTCGGGTCTGCTCCTCTTGTTCGAACAGCCGTTTCAGCTCGGTGACTGGATCGACGCTCCGTCGGCGCGTGGCCGGGTCGTCGAAGTCAACTGGCGTGCAACGCATATCGACACCGGCAGCGGCATGATGATCATGCCGAACTCGGCGCTGGCCGCCGCGTCGTTCAAGAACTTCAGCCGGCCGGCCGGGCACCCACTCCCTCAGCGTTACCACCGTCTTCTCGGTGGACGACCCGCCCGACGACGTCATCGCGATGCTGAACCGGGTGGCCACCATGCTGCCGCAGCTACGGCCGGACGCGACGCCGTCCAGCGTCCGTTCCGGCGCCCTGGAATACAGCACGGGAATCCCGCTGCGCTCCCCCGCGGACGACTTCGCCGCCAAATCGCAGTTCCTGCGCTGGGTCTGGTACGCCTCGCGGCGCGCCGGTCTGCATCTCGACGAGGCCGAGGACGAGTTCGCGACACCGGAGCGGCTGCAGACCTCGTTGCGGATCATCGCGCCGACGCTGCGGCTGAACCAGGACGACCAGGAGGAACTGCTCCCCCGGGTCCGTCTCACGCGTTACGGCACCGACGAGTACATCCAGTACACCGGGCAGATCCCCAAGCGGATGACGTTCATCGTCAACGGGAAAGTCAGGCTCGCGGCGACCGACCGCGCGGGTGGCATCATCCCCGTGCGGACGCTGGAGTCGGGCGACTTCCTGGGACAGACAGCGCTGACACTCGAACCCGTCACCGCGGCCGCGTATGCGCTCGACGAAGTGACTGTGCTGCAGTTCGATCGCGAAGTCATCGAGGACCTGGTGTCGCGAAAGCCGATGTTGTTGCAGGACTTCGGTCGTGCGATCGAAGAACGGCGCGAAAGCCTGCGGCGGGCGTTGGCCGCGGCAGAGGACTGAGGCGCAGTCACGATGAAGCGCCGCCTGCCCCGCCCACAGGAGTTGGCCGCCGCTATTGCAGTTCCGCAAGCCGCAACTGAACTTGAAGCAACGCCGGCTCGACACCGCGCTGACGATCGAGGATCTGCGGCGCGTCGCGAAACGACGCACCCCCAAGGCGGCGTTCGACTACACCGATGGCGCCGCCGAAGAGGAACTGTCGCTGGCGCGGGCGCGACAAGCGTTCCGCGACATCGAATTCCACCCGACGATCCTGCGCGATGTCGCCAAGATAGACACCGGGCGCCACCGTGCTCGGCGACCGGGTGGCTCAACCGTTCGGGATCGCGCCGACCGGTTTCACCCGGTTGATGCAGACCGAAGGCGAAATCGCCGGCGCGCATGCCGCCGCTCGCGCCGGTATCCCGTTCTCGCTGTCCACGCTGGGAACGTCTTCCATCGAGGACGTCAAGGCTGCAAATCCACATGGGCGCAACTGGTTTCAGCTGTACATGTGGAAAGACCGGGATCGGTCGATGGCGCTGGTCGAGCGGGCCGCCGCCGCGGGTTTCGACACGCTGCTAGTCACAGTCGACGTGCCCGTCGCGGGAGCCCGTCTGCGCGACACCCGCAACGGGATGTCGATTCCGCCCGCGTTGACGCTGCGCACCGTCCTCGACGCGGTGCCCCACCCCCGCTGGTGGTTCGACCTGCTGACCACAGAACCGCTGTCGTTCGCGTCGCTGGACCGATGGCCGGGCACTGTCGCCGAGTACCTCGACACCATGTTCGACCCGACCGTGACGTTCGAGGATCTGGCCTGGATAAAGTCCCAATGGCCGAACAAGTTGGTGGTCAAGGGAATTCAGACCCTCGAGGATGCGAAGGCAGTGGTCGACCTCGGCGTTGACGGAATCCTGCTGTCCAATCACGGCGGCCGCCAACTCGACCGCGCACCGGTGCCGTTCCACCTGCTGCCACGCGTCGCCGCAGAACTCGGACACGACACCGAGATTTTGCTGGACACCGGCATCATGTCCGGCGCAGACGTCGTGGCGGCGATCGCGTTGGGAGCGCGGTTCACGTTGATCGGACGCGCCTATCTATACGGCCTGATGGCCGGCGGCGAGGCGGGCGTGGACCGCGCCATCGAAATCCTGTCAGGCCAGGTCAGCCGCACGATGCGGCTTCTCGGTGTGACGTCGCTCGACGAGTTGACGCCTCGGCATGTGACACAGCTACACCGGTTTGCGCCCGGCGCGTCATAGCTCGGCTAGATCACTCCAGTCACAACATTCCCACTGGCCACACCACAAATCCGCTGTTCCTGAGTCCTCGCCGAGTCGGAATCGTTAGCCAACCGCGATATCGCAACCGGGTGTTGAGCAACCGAACTCGCCCGGGCCACGTGTTTCATTACGCAGGCAGAGCAACGGCAAATGCTTTGTGGCACGCAATGAAAGGTGGGTTGGTTGCCGTTATGAAGGTCTTTGAGAGGTTTCGGAGTAAGTGGTTCCGCAGGCTGGCGGTGAGCGCCGTTGCGGCGGCGACTCTGCCCGGGCTGATCGGCTTCGTCGGGGGTTCGGCGACGGCTGGTGCGTTCTCCCGGCCGGGTCTGCCGGTCGAGTATCTGGATGTGTTCTCCCCGTCGATGAACCGCAACATCCGGGTCCAGTTCCAGGGCGGTGGGCCGCATGCGGTGTACCTGCTCGACGGTCTGCGGGCGCAGGACGATTTCAACGGCTGGGACGTCAACACCCCGGCGTTCGAGTGGTACAACGATTCCGGTCTGTCGACCGTCATGCCGGTGGGTGGCATGTCGAGCTTCTACACCGACTGGTACCAGCCGTCACGGGGTAACGGCCAGGATTACACCTACAAGTGGGAGACGTTCCTGACGAACGAGCTGCCCGCTTGGCTGGAGGCCAACAAGGGTGTGTCGCAGACTCGGCAACGCGGTGGTCGGCATCTCGATGGCCGGTGCCACGGCGCTGACGTACTCGATCTACTACCCGCAGAAGTTCATCTACGCCGCATCGCTGTCGGGCTTCCTCAATCCGTCCGAGGGCTGGTGGCCGATGCTGATCGGGCTGGCGATGAACGACGCGGGCGGCTACAACGCCGAGAGCATGTGGGGTCCGTCTTCGGATCCGGCGTGGAAGCGCAATGACCCGATGGTCAACATCAATCAGCTGGTGGCCAACAACACCAGGGTCTGGATCTACTGCGGCTCCGGTACGCCGTCGGATCTGGACACCAGCGGTGGCGGCGGCAACATGATGGCCGCGCAGTTCCTCGAGGGATTGACGTTGCGCACCAACGTCAGCTTCAAGGACAACTACGTCGCGGCAGGTGGCACCAACGGGGTGTTCAACTTCCCGCCGCAGGGCACGCACAGCTGGGGCTACTGGGGTCAGCAGCTCGAGATGATGAAGCCCGATATCCAGCGGGTGCTGGGGGCGCAAGCCACCGCCTGAGTTCCACCCACAACAGGGAGCCTGCCGTCACCCCCGACCGGCAGGCTCCCTGCCATTTCCGTGGGGAACAAATCGCACCGCCCCAAGGTTGAGTCGATCTGACTGAACTTTGGAGGAACCATGGCTGAAGCCAAATCAGTGCCGGTGCTGTTCCTGAGCGAATCGATCGTGCTGCCCGGCATGGTGGTGCCGATCGAGCTCGATGACGCCGCCCGCGCGGCCGTCGACGCAGCTCAGGCCACCGAATCCGGTGAGCTGCTCATCGCGCCCCGTCTGGAGGACCGGTACGCCTCGTACGGCGTGCTCGCGTCGATCGTGCAGGTCGGCCGGATCGCAGGCGGCAATGGGACCGCCGCGGTCGTGCGCGGCACCAAGCGTGCGCACATCGGCGCGGGCGCCAACGGCCCCGGCGCCGCGTTGTGGGTCGAGGTGACCGAGGTCGAAGAGGTCGAACCGAACGACGAGGTCCGCACGCTGGCCGCCGAGTACAAGAAGCTGCTGCTCGCGATGCTGCAGCGTCGTGAGGCCTGGCAGATCATCGACTTCGTCAACCAGCTGACCGACCCGTCGGCGCTGGCAGACACGGCCGGCTACGCGTCGTACCTCACACAGGTGCAGAAGCGCCAGCTGCTGGAGACCCCCGACGTCGGTGAGCGGCTGAAGGTGCTCATCGAGTGGACCGGCGATCATCTGGCGGAGGTCGAGGTCACCGACAAGATCGCCGACGACGTCCGCGAGGGCATGGAGAAGACGCAGAAGGAATTCCTGCTGCGCCAGCAGCTCGCCGCCATCCGGAAGGAACTCGGCGAGGGCGAGCCCGACGGGTCAGACGACTACCGGGCCCGCATCGAGGCGGCCGATCTGCCGGACAAGGTCCGCGAGGCCGCGCTACGCGAGGTCGGCAAGCTGGAGCGCTCGAGCGAGCAGAGCCCGGAGGGCGGCTGGATCCGGACATGGCTGGACACCGTTTTGGACCTGCCATGGAACGTGACCACCGAGGACTCCACCGACCTGAAGTCGGCCCGCGAGATTCTCGACGCCGACCACCACGGGCTGAATGACGTGAAGGACCGCATCGTCGAGTACCTGGCAGTTCGCGCCCGGCGCGCCGAACGCGGGTTGCAGGTTGTCGGCGGCCGTGGCTCCGGCGCCGTGATGGTGCTGGCCGGTCCCCCGGGTGTCGGCAAGACATCGCTCGGTGAGAGCGTCGCTCGGGCACTGGGCCGCAAATTCGTCCGCGTCGCCCTGGGCGGCGTGCGCGACGAGGCCGAGATCCGTGGTCACCGTCGTACCTACGTCGGTGCGCTGCCCGGCCGCATCGTGCGCGCGATCGGCGAGGCGGGGTCCATGAATCCCGTCGTGCTGCTCGACGAGATCGACAAGGTCGGCTCCGACTACCGCGGTGATCCGTCTGCCGCGCTGCTCGAGGTGCTGGACCCGGCGCAGAACCACACGTTCCGCGACCACTACCTGGAGCTGGATCTGGACCTGTCGGACGTCGTGTTCCTGGCGACGGCCAACGTGATCGAGAACATCCCGTCGGCGCTGCTGGACCGCATGGAGCTGATCCAGATCGACGGTTACACCGAGGACGACAAGGTCGCCATCGCACGGGACTTCCTGCTGCCCCGGCAGCGCGAGCGTGCGGCGCTGACCGAAGCCGAGGTGACGGTCACCGAGGACGCGCTGCGCAAGATCGCGGCCGACTACACCCGCGAGCCGGGTGTGCGGCAGTTCGAGCGACTGCTGGCCAAGGCGTTGCGCAAAGCAACGACAAAATTGGCCGAGGCTGGCGATTCGCCGCTGACGATCGACGAGCCCGATCTCGTTGACTACCTGGGCCGCCCGCGGTTCCTGCCGGAATCGGCGGAACGCACGGCGGTGCCCGGTGTGGCCACCGGACTGGCGGTCACGGGACTGGGCGGCGATGTGCTGTACATCGAAGCTGGCGCGACCGACGGTGAGGCCGGGCTGCAGCTGACCGGTCAGCTCGGTGACGTGATGAAGGAGTCCGCGCAGATCGCGCTGTCCTACGTGCGTGCCCACGCCGAGCAGCTGGGCGTCGACCCGAAGTCTCTGGACCGCAGAATCCACGTGCACGTGCCCGCGGGCGCGGTGCCCAAGGACGGTCCGTCGGCCGGCGTGACGATGGTGACGGCGCTGGTGTCGATGGCCACCGGGCGGCAGGTCCGCTCCGATGTCGGTATGACCGGTGAGGTGACACTCAACGGCCGCGTGCTGCCGATCGGCGGCGTCAAGCAGAAGCTGTTGGCTGCGCAACGAGCGGGACTGTCAACGGTTTTCATCCCCCAGCGCAACGAGGCCGACCTGGACGACGTCCCGGCCGATGTTCTCGAGTCGCTGGAGGTCAAGCCGATGGTCGACGTCGCGGACATCATCGCGCAGGCGCTGGCGCCTGCGGAGGTTGAGGCGACGGCCGCCGCCTAACCGCGAGAGTGCACTCAGGGTCGTGGCCCCGTTGCGGGTCACGACCCTGAGTGCAATAACCGCTTCCGCAGTAGCTGTCGGTGGGCGGCACTACCGTCATCGCATGGCCTATGACGAAGACCTGGCTGACCGCATTCGCGAACTCTTCTCAGGCGAGCACGGTGTCGCCGAGAAGCGGATGTTCGGCGGGCTCGCGTTCCTCATCGACGGCAACATGTCGGTGTGCGTCAGCGGCCAGGGCGGGCTCATGGTGCGGGTGCCGCGCGACGACACCGAGAAGCTGCTGGCACGCGAACATGTCGAACCGATGGTGATGGCGGGGCGCGAGACCCGAGGCTGGCTGCGGGTGTCGACCGACGGAGTCAAGACAAAACGCCAGTTGCAGGGCTGGGTGAGCCGCGGACTCGACTACGCGAAGAGCCTGCCTCCCAAGTAGGTTTCGGGGTGACTTCCCGGGGCTAGCCGATACCGGTGATTCGCATCGGCACCTCCGGATGGTCATATGACCACTGGGCGGGCGTGTTGTATCCGCCCAAATTGCCGGTGGCCAAGCGACTGGCGACGTATGTCGAGGAGTTCGACACGGTCGAGCTCAATGCCAGTTTCTACCGGTGGCCGAAGGACACCACCTTTGAGAGCTGGCGACAACGGTTGCCCGACGGCTTCACGATGTCGGTCAAGGCCCAGCGGGGACTCACCCACTACCGCAGGTTGCGTTCACCGGAACCGTGGGTGGAGCGGTTCGAGCGATGCTTGGAACGCGCTCGGTGACAGGCGAGAGGCCCTGCTCGTTCAGCTGCATCCCGAACTGGAACGCGACGACGAGCGGCTAGCTCATTTCTTGACCCTCATGCCGGACTGGATTCCGGTGGCCATGGAGCTACGACATCCCTCCTGGGACGACGACGCCGTCTTCGCCCTGCTCGAACAACACAACGCCGCGTATGTGGTGATGAGCGGCGCCGGCTTGTCGTGTGTTCCGCGCGCAACCAGCGATCTCGTCTACATCCGCATGCACGGACCGCCGCAGGACTCGATCTACGCGGGCTCGTACACCGACGACGAGCTGCGCGAATGGGCCGACAGAATCGCCGACTGGCACGACGAGGGGCGCCGGGTGCTGGTCTACTTCAACAACGACCTGGGCGGACACGCCATCCACAACGCGCGAAAGCTCAAAGAACTGTTGGCTTGACCCAGCCGCACCCCGTCGCGAGTAAGCTCGGATGTCATGACAACGTCGTCGACATTCGCCATCGTGGGCGGCGGCCTGGCCGGGGCCAAGGCCGCAGAAGCATTGCGTGACAAGGATTTCGACGGTCACGTCGTGCTGTTCGCCGCAGAGGAGCATCTGCCCTACGAACGCCCCCCGCTTTCGAAGGATTTTCTCCTCGGCAAGAAGCAGCTCGCGGATTTCACCGCCGCCCCGTCGGCCTGGTATCGCGACCACCACGTCGAGCTGCAGCTGGGCACCGAGGTATCCGCGATCGACCCCGGTGCCCACACCGTGTCCCTGCCGGACGGCACCACCGTGAGCTACGACAAACTCCTGCTGGCGACAGGGTCCACTCCGCGCAGGCCACCGATCCCCGGCGCCGACGCTGACGGCGTGCACTACCTGCGCACCATCGACGACGCTCAAACCTTGACTTCCCTTCTGACTGAAGGTGCTTCGCTGGCGATCGTCGGCGCGGGATGGATCGGACTGGAAGTCGCCGCCGGCGCTCGCGAACGCGGCGCATCGGTCACCGTCGTCGAAACCGCGGAGGTGCCGTTGATGGCGGCACTCGGCCGCGAGGCCGGTGAGGTGTTCGCCGCCATGCACCGCGACCACGGCGTGGATCTTCGGCTCAACACGACTGTCGATGAGATCACCACATCCGCAGGCAGAGCGACGGGGCTCAAGCTGGGCGACGGTTCCACCGTCGCCGCCGATGCGGTTCTGGTAGCCGTCGGAGCGGCCGCCAACATCGGGCTTGCCGAACAAGCCGGCCTCGCGACCGGGCATGGCGGCGTGCTCGTGGATGCGTCGCTACGCACCAGCGACCCGGACATCTTCGCGGTCGGCGATATCGCCGCGGCCGAGCATCCACTCTTCGGCACCCGGATTCGCACCGAGCATTGGGCGAATGCGCTCAAGCAGCCTGCCGTCGCGGCCGCCGGGATGCTCGGCAAGCCGCAGGAGTACACCGAACTGCCCTACTTCTTCACCGACCAGTACGACCTCGGCATGGAGTACGTCGGGCACGCGCCCGACTACGACCGCATGGTGACTCGCGGCGATGTGGCCGGCCGCGAGTTCACGGCATTCTGGCTCGACAGCGAAAACCGCGTGCTCGCCGGGATGAACGTCAACATCTGGGAAGGGCTCGACGACATCAAATCGCTGATCCAGTCACGGGAGCCGGTCGACCCGGACCAACTTGTCGGCGCATAGGTGAACGTGCGCACACTCCCCATGGCACTGGCTGCGTTGGCGATGCTGACCGCGGGCTGCTCGGGAGGGACAGTCATCAACACCGACGAGTCGCCGACGGCGGCGCCCGCCAGCACGTCGGCGGCTCCCGGTCCCGCCGCCGAGCAACGCGCATCTGGCGAACGCATTCGATTACGTCGCATACCCACCCGGCGGGACGAGCTACTACTTCACCTCCCCCAGCGGTACCTGGGCGTGCGCGATCATGCCGCGAGTGAAGGTGGGCTGTCAGTCCGCGACGAACTGGCCGTCGGCAATGGGCGTCGCCGGCGAGCCGGACTCGGTGACCGACGCCGCCGGTGAGACCACCACCCCTAACGCACTTGTCATTGCGCGTGAGGGCGCCGCCCAGTTCGTGGCGCTCGAAACAGCCGGAATTCTCACTCGATCCCGGACCCGCGAAGGTCTTGCCGTTCAACAAGATCCTGGCCGCGGCCGGATTCCGCTGCAACGTACAGGAGACGGCGGGGGTGTCGTGTCTCAGCGAGTTCAGCGGCAAGGGCTTCACCTTCTCCGCTGACGGTGTCGCGCCGCAGTACACCGACGTGCCCGCGGAGGTCCCATGAAACTCGAAGCGGGACAGGTCGCCGTGGTGACCGGAGGGACGAGCGGCATCGGCTTCGGCCTGGCCACCGTCCTGGCGCGGCGCGGTGTGAACGTGATGATCGCCGATGTGCGCGAGGACGCGATCCCCACCGCCGTCGATGCGCTGTCACGGCAACCCGGCCGAGTTGTCGGTGTGCACGCCGATGTCAGCATCGACGCCGATGTGGACGCGCTGGCCGACGAGACCATCGAACGGTTCGGCCGGGTGGACCTCGTGTGCAATAACGCGGGCGTGGTGGGCGAACATGGCCCCGATGTGGGAGCAGCGGCTGGAAACCTGGCGCTGGCTGATCGACGTCAAGCTGATGGGCGTCGTGCACGGCGTGCGGACGTTCGCACCACTGTTCATCGCGCAGGGCTTCGGGACACTTTCTCAACACGGCATCCGCGGGCGGTTTGATGCCGCTGCCCACTCTCGCGCCGTACAACGCGACCATGCACGCGGTCGTCGGGCTGACCGAGACGCTGAATGCCGAATTGAAAGTCTGTGTCAGAGCAATCTGGGCGCGACCGTGCTGTGTCCGGGAATGGTGGACACCCCGCTGGGGCGGAACTCGGCCGCGTTCGCACCGCGAGGCGCTGCCGACGATCGCCTGCCGAAGGCCAGGACGATGGCGATGCGAGGGCGCGATCAGCCCCGCGATCGTGGCGCAAGCGGCGATCGACGCCGTCGAGGCGGGGCGTGTGCACGCGGTCGTCGGACCCGGCGCCGACCGTGTGGCCAGACAGCGCGTCGACGCCCTACTGGCCGACCTCGACTGAGATCACAACAGAATCGCGGTGCCATCCTGGTTGACTTGGACCTTGGCCCCCGCGATGTCCTCGCGGACAGTCAGCTTCGACGTCGCCGGTGATCACGGCGAGCGCCCGCGCGTCCTCGGGCGTGCGGACGGCGAGGAAAGCCTTCTCCGGCGATCCCGCTCTGTCGAACGGGGTCGTCCACGATTCGACGGTGCCCACCCCCGACCATTCGACCACCGCCTCGCGGGTGGGTTCGCGGTCGACGGCGTCTTGCACGTCCTCCCAGCGGAATTCGTGCGTCGGTGGCTCGGTCCCGTACACGCCGAAGCTGTGCTTGGTGAGGTAGCCGCCGTTGGCGGTGATCAGACCGCGCTGGCCTGGATTGGCGACCAGGCGTTCGGCCATGGTGGCGATCGAGTGCGTCACGTAGTTGTTCCACGGACCGCCGGCGAAGGTGAGCCCGCCCGTCACGGTCAGGGGCCGGGACGGGTCACCGGTCGGCAGGCCCAGTTCGTTGGCCGCCACCTGCACCGCGGAGGGGAAGCACGAGTAGAGGTCGATCAGCGCCATGTCGTCGATCCCGGCGCCTGCCAGTTCCAGCGCGCGGTTGCCCGCGATCCGGATGGCCGGCGAGGTGTGGAACTCGGCGCGATCGCTGATGGCGTAGGTGTCGTGCGCGTCGGTGCCCGCGTAGGGAAACACCCAACGGTCTCGAGGGATCTGCAGGTACGTCGCCTTGTCGACCGACATCAGCACCAGCGCCGCACCCTGATCCACCATGTTGTTCGAGTTCATCAACTTCGTGTACGGCCAGCTGACCATCCGGTTACTCGGACTGGGCTCGGCGATGTCGTTGCTCGACAACGCCTCTCGGCTCCATGCATACGGGTTCGTCGCAGCGACCGCGCTGAACTGTGACCAGAGTTCGCCGATGCGGCGCCGATGGTCGTCCGGAGATTCGCCCGCTGCGATCCGCAGTGCCTGCTCGAACATCGGATAGACGTAAGCGGGACGGTCCAGCTTGATTCGGAGGTCCGACGGGCCGGCGAGTTCGATGCCTTCGTCGGAACCTTCGGCAATCGGAACGGAATCGTCCTGGCTAGTCCAGTCGAGTTTGGCTCCTGCCTTCCGTACTCGTGAACGGGTGCGCCATGTCTCGGCTCCCGCGATCAGCACGACGTCCGATCGGCCCGCCTGGATGTCCAGGCACGCCTTGTTGACCAGCGTCTGCGGCACGTTTCCGCCGATGCCCGTGTAGCGCGTGGCGGCACCGTCGGCCCTGATACGCTGTGCCAGAAGCAGTCCCGGATCGCGGTACCGCCAGGACAGCAGGTTGACCACGCGCACGGAGTCGACGGCCTCCAGCACGCGTGGATCGGCTGCGGCGCGGGCAGCCGACACCATCAGGTCGACCGGTTCCACCTCGGGGTTCTCGTCGTGCTGGTTGACCTGGCCGTAGCCGATCAGCACCGGCGTCCGCGGATCCATCATGGGCTCCCTTGTTGAGTGAAAAGCACACCGTCGGCAATGAGCCGATCGGTTTCGTCGGCGCTCAATCCGAGCACCTCCTGGCAGATCTGTCGGGTCTGCTCCCCTGGCATCGGGGCGGGCCGGAGCTCTGCGGCAGGGATGCCCGTGTACGGCGCGGGTCCCGTCTCGCTGAGCATCGGCGCGTCGAACAACGGATGCGCCATGTCGGAATACAGCTGCCGGAACACCACCTGCGGATCGGCGGGAACATCGACCGCCCGGTTCATCGGCCCGGCGGGAATGCCCTGCCTGTTGCAGCATTTCGGCGACATCAGCCTTGTCCCTGGCGCGCGTCCACTCCGATACTGCGGTGATGAACGGCGCTCGCTCATGTGGAAGATCGTCGCTGGCCCATGACCTGCGCGAGCGCGGCGCGGTCGGCCTCGGACCGAATGGAGATGACGCACCATTCGTCGTCGCCGGCGCACGGATAGACGCCGTGGATCGCCTCATCCTCGGTGACCGGCACCCCCGCGGTGAGTGCGGCTTCGGTGACGTAGGCGGTGATGAGCTGATTGACCGCCGCCTCAGCCTGCGGGATGTGTACGTGCGCACCGGTTCCGGTGTGTTCCCGCCGGATCATCGCGGCCAGCGCCGCGACCGCAGTCAGCCTGGCGGCGACGTGGTCGGGGAAAACGGTGGTCGCGTCATAAAAGCTGCCCGGTTCGGCGTCCTGGGAGGTCCACAGCCAGGTGACGCCCGTCGCCGCGCGCACCAGCGGGCCGTAGCCC
The DNA here is from genome assembly GCA_963720345.1 of uncultured Actinomycetota bacterium. Classification (GTDB taxonomy): domain Bacteria; phylum Actinomycetota; class Actinomycetes; order Mycobacteriales; family Mycobacteriaceae; genus Mycobacterium. Next base: position 175,408 of record CAVRFN010000048.1, on the reverse strand, counting down.
ATGCGGTCGCTCCACGGGCCGGTCGCCCCGTACGCGCTGCTCTCCGCCAGCACGATGCGCGGATTGATCTCCCGCAGTCGCTCATATGAAAAGCCAAGCGAATCAAGAGTTCCCGGCTTGAAGTTGGCGAATACGGCGTCCGCATCTGCGACCAGGCGCCGGAAGAGCTCGGCCCCCTCGGGGTGTCGCAGGTCGAGGCCGAGGCTCTTTTCGTTGCGGTGCGTCAGGGCCCACGATCTGCTCATCGTCATGCCGGGCGCGGTTTGGCGAAGGCCGTCGGGATAGGCGGCGCTCTCCACCTTGATCACCTCGGCGCCCAGGTCGGCGAAAAGCCGGCCCAGTTCTCCGCCTGCGACGATCACTCCGAGGTCGAGTATTCGCAGGCCATCGAACGGCCGCTGGACATCGGCGTCGCGCGGTTTGCCTGCGAACGGAGCTGCGGCCCAGCCGGCGTCATCGGCGCCCGCCTCCGGTGCGGGGCGCGCCAACCCGGCGTGGTGACCGCCGACGACCACGGGCCCCACCGGAACGGTCAGGGTCACATCATCGGTGATCGGCAGGTCGGTCAGTGCACCTACCGCGCGAAAGTGATCTGACGCCAAGGTCTCTGCGGCGGTGAGGACCGCGGCCACCGGCACCCCGCGCGTCTGTCCACCGGCGACCAACTCTTCCATCGTCTGCGACGCGAACAGGTCGGCGATCGCGGCGTTCAATTCGCGCGAGGCGGCGTAGCGTGCCGCGATCGTGTCGAACTTGGGGTCGGCAAATCGCTCGGGTTCGCCGAGCCAGCCACGCATTCCGCGCCATTGCCGCGCCGAAAGCAGGCAGATGCGAACGTTGCCGTCCTTGCAGGCGAAGATCGGATAGATCTGCTGATTGCGCGGCCTGCCCCGCCAGAGCTCCCCCGCCGCCTTCAGACCAACGGCGGCCTGGCCCTCCGAACCGAACGGCGGATCGAGCGACTGCAGAACCGCCTCGAAGCGCGAGAAGTCGATGTAATCGCCTCTGCCGTCCCGCAATCGGCGATAGAAGGCGGCCAGCACCGCCCACGCGGCCTGGACCGCGGCCGTCCCCGATGCCACACCCTCGGGCGGCAGTACCGGCCTGCCCGTCGTCGGACCGGTTCGTGACAGGGCCGTCGACATCGCATACAGCACGGCGTCGGTGGCCCGCCGCGAACGATATGGACCGGCGGTGCCGAAGTCGGTCACCGACAACGCCACCAGGCGTCCGAACTGATCGGCAAGTGCAGCACACGATGTTCCGAAGGCCGCAGCGGTACCTGGGTTGCCGCTGTCCACGACGATGTCGGCCGCACCTGCCAACTCGACCAGCCGCTGCCGGTCTTCGGCACTGTCCGGATCGAGCACCGCACTGCGCTTGTTGGCGTTGTGCACCGCGAACGCGATGCTCGCTCCCCCGACGCCGGGCAGTGCGTGACGCGCCTCGCTCCCGCCGGGGAGCTCGACCTTCAAGACGTCGGCGCCCAGGTCCGCGAACAGGCGACCGACGCCATCGGATGATGCGCCGCCCAAGTCCAGGACGCGTACGGACGCCAGCAGTCCGCTCACCGGGCCACCAGCCGTTCCACCCAGTCGAGATGGGCGTCGGTGGTGGTGGCGACATAGAGTAGGTCGACGAACATGTCGGGATAGCCGCTGTCGGCCAGCACCTTGACGGCCTCGGCCACCTGCTCCACGGGAGCGCCTTCGGCGACATTGATCCGGACGTAGGTGTGGATCGCCGACGGATCACGTCCGGCGACGCGCGCCGCGTCGTCGATCGTCTGCCGCTGCCGATTCAGCATGCCGAGGTTTACGCCGCGCGGCACAGCCACCACGGGAGTCCAGCCGTCGGCGCGCGTGCCCACCCGATTGAGTCCGGCCGGCGTGAATGCACCGAGATAGATCGGCGGTCGCGGTTGTTGCACCGGTTTGAGGTCCACCCAAGATTTCGGAATGGACCAACGTTCGCCTTGGTGCGCAACGGGATTCGTCGTCCACAACGTCTCCAGCGCATCCAGGAGCTCGTCGAGCTGTGCGCCTCGGCGGGTAAACGGTGCGCCCGCCGCCTCGTACTCCTCGGGCGACCAGCCGATACCGAAGCCCGGCAGCAGTCGCCCACCGCTGACCACGTCCAGGCTGGTCAATTGCCGGGCCAGTTGGACCGGCGGATACCACGGGGCCACGAACACGCTGGCACCAAGGCGGGCCCTCGTCGTCGCGGTTGCGACCACCGCCAGGGCGATGAACGGATCGATTCCGGTGCGGAACTGTTCGGGAATGGTGTCCTTGCCCGCGTATCCGACGGTGGGTTGAACCGCCGCGAGCAGCCGGTCCCCGACCCAGAGGCTGTCGGCGCCGAGTTCCTCGGCCGTCGAGGCGAAGCGGGTCAGCTCTGCGTAGGCAGCCGCACCGTATTGCGGCACTGCGAATCCGAGCACGACCGACAGGGTAATGCGTGCATTCGCGACTACTCGTTGTCGCCTCCGGTCGCTGCGGTAGCGGCGATACTCGTCTGCCCCGCCAACTTGCGCGCGTCGGGCCACACCCAGTCGCGCACCTCGGGCAGGTCGTCGCCGTGCTCACGGGTGTATTGGCGGGCGGTGATCCTCATGTCGGCCATGCGCTGGCGCAGCGTGGCGCATCGCGACTGCAGGAACGGCACGCGGTCGATCACGTCGATCACCAGGTGGAACCGGTCGAGGTCGTTGAGCATGACCATATCGAAGGGGGTGGTGGTGGTTCCCTCTTCCTTATAGCCCCGCACGTGCACGTTGTTGGCGCCGTCGCGGCGATAGATGAGCCGGTGGATAAGCCACGGATAACCGTGATAGGCGAAGATCACCGGCTTGTCGCGAGTGAAGATCATGTCGAATGCGCGATTCGACAGACCGTGCGGGTGCTCCGTTTCGTCCTGCAGGCGCATCAGGTCGACGACGTTGACGAAGCGCACCTTCAGGTCGGGCAGGTGCTGCCTGAGCAAGTCGACGGCCGCGAGACCCTCCAGAGTCGGCACGTCCCCGGCGGTCGCGATGACGACGTCCGGGTCGGTGCCGACTTCCTCGGTGCCCGCCCACTCCCAGATGCCCAGTCCCCTGGTGCAGTGCGCGATCGCCTCGTCCATGGTGAGGAAGTTGGGGTGGGGCTGCTTGCCCGCCACGACCACGTTCACGTACTGGCGGGAGCGCAGACAGTGGTCGTAGGTAGACAGCAGGGTATTCGCGTCAGGAGGCAGATATACCCTGACGACCTCGGCTCGCTTGTTGACAACGTGGTCGATGAAGCCGGGGTCCTGATGGCTGAAGCCGTTATGGTCCTGTCGCCAAACATGGCTTGACAGTAGGTAATTCAAGCTGGCGATTGGTCGGCGCCACGGTATGTGGTTGGTAACCTTTAGCCATTTGGCGTGCTGGTTGACCATCGAGTCGACGATGTGGATGAACGCCTCGTAGCAATTGAACAGACCGTGCCGGCCAGTAAGCAGATATCCCTCGAGCCAGCCCTGACACTGGTGCTCGGAAAGCATCTCGACGACGCGCCCGGCGCGGGCGAGATGCTCATCCACTTCCGGCCCGACGAAGTCGGCGTTCCACTGTTTGGCAGTCGCATCGAACACCGGTTGCAGGCGGTTCGAAGCGGTCTCGTCGGGGCCGAAGATCCGAAAGTTGTCAGGGTTGAGCCGAATCACTTCAGTGAGCCACTGGCCGAGCACCTTGGTCGCCTCGGCGATGGTCGCGCCCGGCGCGGGTACGTTCACGCCGAACTTCCGAAAGTCGGGCAGCCGTAGATCTTTCAACAACATGCCGCCGTTGGCGTGCGGATTGTCGCTCATTCGCAGCGCGGTATTCGGTGCGAGTTCGGCGATCGCAGGATCGAGTTTGCCGTCCGCGTCGAATAGTTCATCGGGCCGATAGGAGCCCAACCAGTCGGCGAGCACTTGCAGATGCTCAGGGGTATCACGGGCGCTGGCTAGCGGAACCTGGTGTGCGCGCCAGGATCCCGTGGTCTTCTTTCCGTCGATGTAATCCGGACCAGTCCATCCCTTCGGGGTGCGGAAGACGATCATCGGCCACGTCGGCCGCCGCTCATCGCGTTCGGCCGCTCTGGCCTTGATCTCCGAAATCTCGTTGAGCACCTCGTCGAGCAACGATGCGAACCGCCGATGGACGTCGGCAATGTCGTCGTCCTCGTTCGCCTCGAAGAAATACGGGTTGTGGCCGTAGCCGACCATCAGGCTTCGAAGTTCATCTGCGGGTATGCGATCCAGAACCGTCGGATTTGCGATCTTGTACCCGTTGAGGTGCAGGATCGGCAGCACCACACCATCTTTGGCGGGGTTGACGAACTTGTTCGAATGCCAACTCGTCGCGAGCGCGCCGGTCTCGGCCTCGCCGTCGCCGACGACTGCCGCCACCAAGAGGTCCGGGTTGTCGAACGCGGCGCCGTACGCGTGCGAAAGCGCATACCCGAGCTCTCCCCCCTCGTGGATGGAGCCCGGCGTTTCCGGAGCAACGTGAGACGGTATGCCGCCGGGGAAGGAGAACTGGCGAAACAACCGCCGAATGCCCTCGGTGTCCTTGGTGATTTCGGAGTACACCTCCGAATACGTGCCGTCGAGGTAGGCGTTGGCGACCAGCCCGGGACCGCCATGGCCAGGCCCGGTTATGTAGATGGTCGACTGCCCACGCTCCTTGATGACCCTGTTGAGATGCGCGTACAAGAAGTTCAGGCCGGGGGTGGTTCCCCAGTGACCGAGCAGACGAGGCTTGACATCGTCCCGCGACAGCGGTGTTTTCAGCAGCGGGTTGGCCAGCAGATAGATCTGACCCACAGATAAGTAGTTCGCGGCGCGCCACCAACCGTCGATCTGGGCGAGTGACTCGTTGCTCAGCGAGTGCGATTCGGCGGAAGGCCAATTCTGCGTCAAGGTGGTCATCGCACCGTGCTCCTGTCGCGTCGGGGTCGGGTTTCCCATACCCATCAAACGCCGGTAGTTCACGTCGTGCCCGACGTGTGAGACTTGTTCACCGGTCGGCTACCAACGACCGTGGTGTGTATGCCTTCGCTGTCTCAGGAGACACTCAGCGAAAACCGGTAGAATCGCCACCCGTGTCCGATCAAGCGCTGGTAGCCGAGCCTCCGCACCCGCTGATCGACCAATTGTCCGCACTTCATCACTTCCGCATCTATGCGGATATCGCCGTGGTTGTGGTGGTGCTCGCGCTCACCAATCTGATCGCGCACTTCACCACCCCGTGGGCCAGTTTCGCCACGGTGCCCGCGGCCGCCGTCGGCCTCCTGCTTCTCGTGCGGTCGCGCGGCCTGGGCTGGGCCGAGCTGGGCCTGGGCAGGGAGCACTGGAAGTCAGGCGCGGGCTACGCCCTGGCCGCCGTCGCGCTGGTGGTCTCGGTGATCGCGATCGGCGCATTGCTGCCGTGGACGCGGCCGATGTTCATGAACAACAACTACGCGACGATCTCCGGAGCGTTGCTCGCGTCGATGATCATCATCCCGCTGCAGACGGTGATCCCAGAGGAGCTGGCATTCCGTGGAGTACTGCACGGGGCGCTGAACCGCGCGTGGGGCTTCCGCGGTGTCGCGGCGGCCGGCTCGTTGCTTTTCGGCCTCTGGCATATCGCGACCTCATTCGGCCTGACCAGCAGTAACGTCGGGTTCACCCGCATATTCGGCGGAGGCCTGCTCGGCACGGTGGCCGGCGTCGTCCTTGCGGTAGCGGCCACGGCCTTCGCCGGTTTCGTGTTCACCTGGCTGCGTCGGCGCAGCGGGAGTCTGATCGCACCGATCGCCTTGCACTGGTCGCTCAACGGATTGGGTGCGCTGGCCGCCGCTCTGGTGTGGCATCTGTCGACCTGACTGACGTCGACATCGTCGCTTCGCCCGCTCCCAGCAGTCATCCCGTCGCTGGCCCGCCCCGGCACTCAGCTGCTCGCCTTTCGGCGGCGTGCGCGGAACTCACGGTTCTTGAGCTTGTTCCCGCATGCGGACATCTCGCACCAGGTTCCGCCGTGGTTGCGGGATCGGTCGTAAAACGCCCACCGGCATTCGTCGTTCGCGCACACCTTCAGACGCGCCCAACTGCCGTCGCGTTGTGCGTCGCGCATGATCAACAACAATTCGACCAGCCGCTCGGCCACCGAATCTACCGGTGGCCGCGAGTCCTACCACCCCGTCGGTGTCGAGTTCGGCGCGCGCGGCGCCGCCAGCGGCCACCCCACGAAGCGGCGCCAAGTCCGCCTCGGCCGGCGACGGCCCACCACTGTTGTGCATCAACAGTGCGCGCAGCGCCTCACGGACATCACGGAGCAGCTGCAGATCGGCGTCATCGAGGACGGCGTCGGATGCCAACATCTCGTTGTCGATCAGCCACGGGCGCGCATCCTCGGGATCAGCGAGTCTGTCGGGCCCGGTGGGCAACTCTACGGTGTTGACCAGCGCTTGAACTCGAAGCAGCCGTCCAGGCGCCGGCTTGGATTCGTCGTCCGCAAGCCAACGCGTCGGTTCGGCGACCATGAATCCATGGTAAGCCTGTATGACCGGTAAATCAATTTGACTGGTCATGCATGACCACTGTACCCTGATAGACAGTCACAGAAGAAAGCAAACGCCGAATCCCGGCAAAGAGGTAGATATCCATGGCTGACAACAAGATTCCAGCCGATGTTCTTTCCATTTTTTCCTACGCACCCGCCGGCACTCGGGCCGAGGCGCTCCCACGGCCGTCGATGAGGTCACGGCTGACTGCGCCGACTTCTGGCCGGCCGGCTCGACGGGCTTCTTGCCGTCGGCGCGCCCGCACCGGCGGGCAGTGCGCTCGCCGCTCATGAGGCGCGCCTGACGTCGAGCGCGGAACGGGAGGCAATCGCACGGTCGCTGCGCGCGACGGTTGCCGATGCCCGTGGGCGCGGCCTCCTGCTGTCGTCACGGGTGCCGCTGCATGTCCCCAACATCGCGGCGGCCGAAGACGTGATCGACGCGGTCACGCTGCGGCTGCACTCACCGCGGCCGGTGAACGCGCGCGGGATGGCGCGGTTGCGCCAGATTCTGCGCGACGGAACGGGTCCGCTCTACCGATACGGGCGCGGCGATCTGCGGGGCCGGCTCGGCGCCGCCCTCGCTGCGCTCTAGATCACCAGTACCGCCGCGCCCGAGATACGGCCCTCGGCGAGGTCGGTGAGCGCGCGGTCGGCCCTGCCCAGTGGGTACTGCGGAGTGGTCACCTCCAGGTGATGGCGGCCGGCAAAGGCAAGAAAATCGCGGGCGTCGGCGCGGGTGTTTGATGCCACCGACCGCAACTGGCGCTCCTGAAAGAGGTGGCGCTGGTAGTTCATCGGCGGGATGTCGGAGAGGTGGATACCGGCAACGGCCAGCGTGCCGCCACGGTCCAGCGCCTCGAGTGCGGTCAGCACGAGATCACCAACCGGCGCGAAGAGAATCGCAGAGTCCAGCGCCACTGGCGGACGGTCATAGGCGCCCTGCACTGACGCAGCACCCAACGCCAATGCCAACTCCTTTGCCATGTCGCCGCGCGTCATCACGTGCACTTCGGCACCCTGGGCCAGTGCTACCTGCGCGGTGAGGTGTGCGCTTCCTCCGAACCCGTAGATGCCCAGCCGCCCGCCCGCGGGCAGTTCGGCTCGCTGCAATGCGCGATAGCCGATGATGCCCGCGCACAACAATGGCGCGAGCTCCGTATCGGAGTATCGATCCGGCAGAGGGTGCGCGTAAGCCGCTGGGACGGTGGCAAATTCGGCATATCCCCCGTCGGCATCCCACCCGGTGTAGCGGGATTCTGCGCACAGGTTCTCGTTGCCGCTCACACAGAACTTGCACAGGCCACACGTGTATCGGAGCCACGCGATACCGACCCGGTCGCCGACCGCGAACTCACCGCCCTGCGGTGTCGCCGAATCGATCTCGGGGCCCACTTCGATGACTTCGGCCACGACTTCATGGCCCGGAATCACGCCGGGGCGGTGCACAGGCAGGTCGCCCTCCGCGACGTGAAGATCGGTGCGGCACACGCCACATGCCCGCACCGCGACGAGAAGCTCGCCAGCGCGGGCCGTGGCGCATCGGTGGTGATGTGCTCCAGCGGCCGACTGTCCATCGGGCCCGGCTGACGAACCCGCCACGCCTTCATGGTCGGGGTGCTCACCACCCCATCGTGGTCCTAGTTCTTTTTCTGCACCATACCGACGAGCCACAGCAGGATCACCGACCCGAGGATCGCGGTGAAGAACGTGAACCACCAACCACCCTCGGCGGTATCGAACCAGAAGCTGAGGAGGAAGCCACCGATCAAGGCACCGACGATACCGATCACGATGTTCATCAGAATGCCGGATCCGCCGCCCTTGACGATCTTTCCGGCGATCCAGCCGGCGAGCGCTCCGATGATGATGTAGCCGATCCAGCCAACGCTGGTGAGCGTTGTCGACCGTTCTCCGAGGAATTGAGTAGCCGCAATGATGTCCATCAGGATCTCCTGCCTATCGCTGGCCGTGGCTCAGCGCAGCCGCCGGGCCAACTTGAGATATACCGCACCCCGGTAACGGTTCGGCGGCCACCGCGGTCAAGATCAGCAAACGTCAATCGCGGCATTCCCGTTTGCAATCGAAGTTCGCCGGCTCCAGCCGGATAGTTTCATCGGGCCTGTACACCCGGCGATAGATTGCGCGACCGACTCGCGAGCGTCGACTTTCCCGTGAAGACGAACGATGCCGCGGGTGCCCAGGCCGCGGCCCGCCGCTTAGTTTTCAGCCGTCGAATTTCAGATACCGGTGCACAACGACACGAAGGGAATAGGCGCGCAGATCCCCACCGAGAAATACGGCGTCAGATCGCCGTTCCAGGCTGGCGGCGGCGGAGGCGGCGGCGGAGGTGGCGGCGGAGGCGGCGGAAGTGGAGCGGCGATGCAGGTGTCCGAGGGTGGGTCATAAATAGTTCCGACTCCGCACTCGATTGCGCTTCCCACCGCCGGCGAAACCAGCGAGACAAAAGTAAGCGAAGTGAGAACTGCCGCCACTCTGGCCGTCACACGACGAATCAAGGTCATCATTGAGGCTCCCTCGCCGATCCCCGACCTCAGCTGTACTCCTAATCTTAGGGCGCCCGGCGAATCGATTCACCAAAATTGACCACGGCGTAACTCGATGGCTGGATGTCTTGCTCGGGCGACGGTCACACCATCGGTGGTTCTAACCGCTACGAGGTCAACCGCAGGCGATCCATCTTCGGTTCGCATATGAGGGTCGACAAACCGTTCGTCCGCGCCTTTGGCCGGCTCGAAGGCACATTGACATCGGCGTTGTGCCTGCGCTATCGCCAGTCCTTGCCGGTCAGCCGGGCGGGCAGCATTCCTGGCGCATCCTGCGGCGCCACCGGTACGGGAACCCCGACGGCCGCGGGTGCAGGCGGAGGCGGCGGCGCATTCGGATCCGCCGGCGGAGGCGGCGGCGCGTTCGGATCGGCAGGCGGCGGCGGAGCGCCTGGAGCCGGCGGCGGCGGTGCGACAGGCGCCGGCGTAGGGCCGGATCGAGTTGGCGAGTGTGATGGCCTCTTCCCTGGGGATCGGGTTCGTATCCGTCCCGAGCCAGACGACGAACCAGCGCTGCGGTGTGCGCTGGCCGCGCGGGGTGCCGGGTTCGACCGGCTCACCGACCACGCCCGCCCAGATCTGGCCGGTGGGCTTGTTGGTGTCGGTGAACTTCACCTCGTAGTACGAGGCGACGCCCGGCATGCCGTTGGCATCGAGCGGAATCGTTTCCTGATTCATCCGGGTGCCGGGGAAGGGCATGAAGAACTCGCCCATATCCGATGCCAGCCGCTGGGCGGCCTTGGTGTTGTCGGTTTCGGCGCCGGCGAACAGCTTCAGATCGAGCCGTCCGAGCAGAACGCTCGTGTCGTTCGGCGGTTCCGCACCTTCCGGTGCGACCTTCGTCAACAGCGCCTGGCCGTAGGACAGCTGGGTGGAATCCGAAATCTTCCATCCCGCAGGGACCACGAAGCTCAGGCCGCCGGCGGCGTTGTCGACGCGGCCCGGATCGACGGGCGGCGGCGGCGCGTTGGGATCTGCCGGCGGGGGCGGCGGCGCGTTGGGATCCGCCGGCGGAGGCGGCGGCGCGTTGGGATCCGCCGGCGGCGGGGGCGGCGGAGCTGGGGCTCCTGGCGGCGGTGGGGGCGGCGGAGGCGCGTTCGGGTCGGCGGGCGGCGGAGGCGGCCCCTGCAGGAATGTATTCCCGCTCGGTGGCGGTGGTGGCGTCGGTGTGGGCTCCGGCTGCGCCTGCGCGATCGAAGGCAACGCGAGCGCCACCGCGGTGGCGCCGGTCAGCGCCGCGATCGCCAGCGACTTTGAGAGGCCCTTGCGGTGTTCGCGTATCGCGTCTCGCTCATCCATGGGGAAGAAACTACCGTGTTACCGCCGTGACGCAAGTGCGAGTTGCTCCAAAAGTGCTAAATTGTGACATTGCTGTCAGCACTAAACCTCAAGCAAGGCATGACAATAGCCGATTGCTGAGACGACGACGTCATCCACGCGTGGCGCGGGGTGCGCGCACGGCGGCTGGCGCCGGTCTGTCCGAGGCGATCAGTCGGTAAATCGCGACGACGAGCCGCACCGTTACGGGCTCGGGAGAAGCGTGACCTCCTGCGCCTTCACCGAGAAGTAGACGCGCTCCCCCGACGTCAGTCGCAATTCGGCGGCCGAGTCGGCGGTGATGTCGGCGGCCAAACCCGGCGCGCCGTCCGGTTGCTCCTCAGCGCGGATGCGGATGGCGGGCCCGCGGCTGTCGAGTTCGGCGATCGTCACTTCCACGGTGTTGCGGGGGCTGCCGTGCGGTTTGTCTCGGTACACGGCGACCGCGGCTGGTGAGAACAACGCCACCGTCGACCCTCCGGATACGGTGTCGGGTCCAGAGACTCCGTGCCAGGCAGACGCCCGACTGTGTCGTCAGCACTCCGTCGGGACCCGCAGTCCCGACGACCAGGTTCACGCCGGCGAAGCGCGCACCGAACTTGCTGCGGGGTGCAGCCAAAACAGCTGCGGTGGAACCTATTTCAGCAATTTTGCCCGCCTCGAGGACCAGCACGCGGTCGGCGAGGGTGAGCACGTCGACCAGGTCGTGGGTGATCAGCACCGCCGATCGGCCGTCGCGGACAAGCACCCGGCTCAGCAGTTTGCGCATCGCGGCCGCGGCACCCACGTCCAAGCCGGCCAGCGGCTCGTCGAGGAGCAGCACATCCGGCTCGGCAGCCAGCGCGCGTGCCAGCGCGATCCGCTGCGCCTGCCCTCCTGAGAGCTGTCGGGGCATGCGGTCGGCGAGGTCGGCGGCCTCGACCTCGTCCAGCCAACGTGCTGCATCCGCCCGCGAGCTGCGCGGCGAGAACGCGACGTTGGCGGCGACGCTCAGATGCGGGAACAGCAGCGGATCCTGCAGCAACAAGCCGACCTGACGGTCATGGGTCGCGATATGCGTGCCCGCGGCCGTGTCGGTCAGCACGCGGTCGCCGACGCGAACGACGCCGTCGTCGGGCCGCACCAAGACCGGCGATTACGTGAACGGCCGTCGACTTACCAGCGCCGTTCGGGCCGAGGACGGCGAGTACCTCTCCGGCGGCAACCGCGAATTCGATGTCCACACCCCGGTTTTCGACGACCGCTCGCACGCTGACGTCAGTCACGATCGATCACCACGCATTGGCGCCCCCGGCCCGCAGGCGCCTGCTGCCGAGACCCAGGACGACGACCGCGGCGACCACGACGAGCAGCAGCGACAGCGCGACGGCTGCGTCGGCGTCGCTCTCCCGCTGCAGATAGATCTCGAGCGGAAGGGTGCGGGTGACACCCTCGCGCGAACCCGCGAATGTCAGGGTGGCGCCGAACTCGCCCAACGCGCGGGCGAAAGCCAGCACCGCGCCCGACACCAGGCCGGGAGCCAGGAGCGGCAGCGATACCCGCCACCAGACGGTGGTGGGCCGGGCACCCAGGGTCGCGGCGACCACCTCGTAGTCGACCCCCGCGGTGCGGGCAGCGCCTTCCAGCGAGATCACCAGGAACGGCAGCGATACGAAAGTCTGCGCCAGCACGACGGCCGTCGTCGTGAAGGCGATCTGGATCCCTGCGGCGTCCAGATATTGCCCGATCAAGCCAAGACGGCCGTAGGCGTACAGCAGCGCGATGCCACCGACCACCGGCGGAAGCACGAGCGGAAGCAGGATCAACGGCCTGGTCATCCGCACCACCCGGGCGTCGCTGCGGGCGAACACCAGAGCCATCGGCACACCGAGGACCAAGCACAGCGCAGTGCTCGCCGTCGCGGTTTTCAGACTCAGCTCCAGCGCAGACAGCGACGCGGGACTCGTGATCAGTGTCCAGAAGCGCGGCCAGTCGACTTTGGCGGCGACCGCGATGAGAGGGACCGCGACGAACAGCGCCCCGAGCGCGGCGGGGACGTAGATCCAGCGAGGCAGGACGGCCGACGGGTTCAAGGCGTGGCGAGAGCTGCGGAAATCGCGCTGGCCTTCGAGGTGGTCACCGCCGCGATGGGCTTCACAGATCACGACCCTATGGCACTTCGGCCGCGATGTGGTGGCAAGTCCGCGTGCCGCGTTTCGTCCTATAGCTACTGTCCAGTAACATTTGTGCACTGGCTGGGGTTCAGCGCTGAACACGGAGGAGGTCCTGGCGATGGAGGTGCTAGTCACCGGAGGCGACACCGATCTAGGCCGCACGATCGCGGAGAGCTTCCGTGACGCGGGGCACCAGGTGGTGATCGCCGGCGCACGCCGCGATGACCTGGAGGTCGCCGCGAAGGAACTCGAAGTCGACGCCATCGTGTTCGACAACACCGATGCGGCGAGCCTGGAAGACGCGCGGGACCAGTTCCCCCACCATCTCGACACCATCGTCAACGTGCCCGCCCCGCGCTGGGAAGCCGGCGATCCGCGGCTGTACTCCCTGGCGGATCAAGCCACGGCCTGGCGCAACGCGCTCGATGCGACGGTGCTTTCGGCCGTGCTCACCGTGCAGATTCTGGGTGATCATCTGCGGTCGGGCGGTTCGATCATCACCGTCGTACCCGAGAACCCGGCCGAAGGCAGTGCAGAGGCGGCCATCAAGGCCGCGGTATCCGACTGGACCGCAGGGCAGGCCGCGCACTTCGGCATCCGGGGCATCACCGTGAACGCCGTCGCATCGGGCCGAAATGCCGAGCCCGGCTACGACGGGCTGTCCCGGACCCCACCGCCGGTGGCCGACGAGATCAGCCGGCTCGCATTGTTCCTGACCACACCGGCCGCCCGGCACATCACCGGTCAGACGCTGCACGTCAGCCACGGTGCGCTGGCGAATTTCGGCTAGATATTCCTTCGTTCGCCGAAAGCTAAAGCGGGGTGACCGTTCCGGTTAGTTGTGGTTACGTGAAGACGTGGCTATAAACCTCGGACTCCAGATCCCCAACTTCTCCTACGGCACCGGCGTCACCGAACTGTTCCCCACCGTCATCGCCCAGGCTCAGGAAGCCGAGGCCGCAGGCTTCGACTCCGTCTTCGTGATGGATCACTTCTACCAACTGCCGGACCTCGGAACCCCCGACCAGCCGATGCTCGAGGCGTACACCGCCCTTGGCGCGCTGGCCACCGCCACCGAATCGCGTCCAGCTCGGGACCCTGGTCACCGGCAACACCTACCGCAACCCAACGCTGCTCGCCAAGGCGATCACCACCCTCGACGTCATCAGTCAGGGCCGCGCGGTTCTGGGCATCGGAACTGGCTGGTTCGAACTCGAGCACGACCAACTCGGCTACGAGTTCGGCACCTTCACCGACCGCTTCAACAAGCTCGGCGAAGCCCTGCAGATCATCCTGCCGATGCTCTCCGGTGAGCGGCCGACGTTCTACGGCAAGTACTACCGAACCGTCGAGGCGATGGCGAATCCTCGGTTCCGTGACCACATTCCGCTGATGATCGGCGGCAGCGGCGAGAAGAAGACGATTCCCTTGGCCGCCAAGCACTTCGACCACCTCAACCTCATCGCGGGATTCGACGAGTTGCGCCCGCAAGGTCGACGTGGTCAAACAGAACTGCGAGGCAGATCGGCCGCGACCCGGCGACTCTCGAGACGAGCATGCTCGTGATGGCGCTGATCGACGAGAACGCCACCGAGGATCTGATCCCCGAAGACTTCCGGCAGAATGTTGTCTTCGGCGGCGCCGAGCAGATCGCCGAACAGATCAAGACGAAGGTGCTCGATGCGGGCGTCGATACGGCGTGATCCTGAGCCCGATCACCAAGCATCGACGGCTATCACCCCGGTGGTGTCACCGCCGTCGGAAAGCTGTTGAAACCACTCCTCGGCGCATAATTCCGCCCCTTGACGTGGGAAACAACACAGCGAAACGATGCGACTATCGGAGGTTCAGGCGGCTACCGTAGTGGGTAGGAAATGCACGTGAAGCACCGTCGAGGAGCCCGAAGAATGAGCCATCCCGGAGCCACTGCAACTGATAGGCACAAGGTCGTCATCATCGGTTCGGGGTTCGGCGGACTGACCGCTGCCAAGGCGCTCAAGCGGGCCGATGTCGACGTCAAGATGATCGCCAAGACCACCCACCACCTGTTTCAGCCGCTGCTGTACCAGGTCGCGACGGGCATCATCTCCTCGGGCGAGATCGCGCCCCCGACCCGGATGATCCTGCGCAATCAGAAGAACGCGCAGGTGCTGCTGGGCAACGTGACGCACATCGACCTGTCCAACCAGACCGTCAGGTCCGAGTTGCTCGGGCACACCTACGTCACTCCTTACGACACGCTGATCGTCGCGGCAGGCGCCGGCCAGTCCTACTTCGGCAACGACCATTTCGCGGAATGGGCACCGGGCATGAAGTCGATTGACGACGCGCTGGAGTTGCGCGCCCGCATCCTCGGCGCATTCGAGCAGGCCGAGCGGTCCAGCGATCCCGCCCGACGCGAGAAGCTGCTGACGTTCACGGTTGTCGGCGCCGGTCCGACCGGCGTCGAAATGGCCGGGCAGATCGCCGAACTCGCCGACCACACGCTGAAAGGCGCGTTCCGGCATATCGATTCGACGACTGCGCGGGTGATCCTGCTCGACGCCGCCCCCGCCGTGCTGCCCCCGATGGGCGAGAAGCTCGGCAAGAAGGCGCAGGCACGCCTTGAGAAGATGGGCGTCGAGATCCAGCTCGGAGCAATGGTCACCGACGTCGACCGTAACGGCATCACCGTCAAGGATCCCGACGGCAAGTTCCGACGCATCGACTGTTCGACCAAGGTCTGGTCGGCCGGCGTGTCGGCCAGCCCTCTTGGCCGCGACATCGCCGAGCAGTCCGACGCCGAGGTCGACCGGGCCGGACGGCTGAAGGTGCTCCCCGACCTGAGCGTTCCCGGTCATCCGAACGTGTTCGTGGTCGGCGACATGGCTGCCGTCGAAGGCGTTCCCGGTATGGCGCAGGGCGCCATCCAGGGCGGCAGGTATGCGGCGAAGGCGGTCAAGGCCGAGCTGAAGGGCGCCAACCCCGCCGAGCGCGAGCCGTTCCAGTACTTCGACAAGGGCTCCATGGCCACGGTGTCCCGCTTCTCTGCGGTCGCCAAGATCGGACCGCTGGAGTTCGGCGGCTTCATCGCCTGGCTGGCGTGGCTCGTGCTGCACCTGGTGTATCTCGTCGGATTCCGGCGCAAGATCACCACGCTGCTGTCGTGGACGGTGACGTTCCTGTCGACGGCGCGCGGAAACCTCACGATCACGGAGCAACAGGCGTACGCCCGCACCAGGATCGAAGAACTCGAGGAGATCGCGGCCTTGGTACAGGATCCGGAGAAAGCGGCGGTCTAGAGCCGCGCGCCCTGCCACGTCGACAGACAGCCGCCGCCGGCCAACGCAAGCGCCATGCCCGCGGTGTCGGCTTCCGTTTCGGGATAATGCAATTCGCTGATGCACGCCATCGGCGCCGCCAGCTCGTCGTCGGCCACCGAGCCGCGGCCCAGCTCGATGCGGTGCCGCAGCAGCGCCGATCCGTCGACGTCGGCGTGGAGTGACCCGGACCAAAACCCCTGTCGCTCATTGCTTCTGCCGATCTGAATGCGTTCGCGCAGCTTCACGCGGCCGGATCCGTCGAGAGCCAGGTGTGTCGAGGTGATATGGCGGGAGGCGGCCGCGACGACCGTCGGTTGTGGATCGAGATCGAGTTCACCCGCGACTTCCAGAGTCCACATCGCATGTGACTCATGCGGTGATCGGACCGGGAAGCGTCACCGTCGCCGCGGCTGTGCGTACTCGCAGTAATGCCCCCGGTTCGACGACGATGCGCACGCACACGGAATCACCGCCGAGCGGGGTGGCCGCCGCCGACACCAGATGCACGGTGTCGGGTTCGGTTTCCCGCGCGGCGAGCCCGCCCCTGGATTCGATGCGCGGTCGCCGGTCGCGATGCGCGACGATGAGGACATCGGATCGCATAGACCGGCACCCGCAGCTGCTCACGCACCCACGCCAGGACCGCCGTCGCACCGGGGTCTTCGGTCAGCGAGATCAGCACCGCCGGGCGGTCGCCGCGCACGGTGGCCGCGTCCCGGCGCATCACCTCCAGGTCGGCTCCGACGAGCGGTGCCAGGTCGGTCTTGTTGACCACCAACAGATCCGAGTAGGTCACGCCCGGACCGCCCTTGCGCGGCACCTTGTCACCGCCCGCGACGTCGATGACGAAGATCTGTACGTCGACAAGCCCTGAGCTGAAGGTGGCCGTCAGATTGTCGCCGCCGGATTCCACCAGGATCAGGTCGAGCCGCTCGTTGCCCGCGATGAGGTCGTCGATCGCATCGAGGTTCGCGGTGATGTCGTCACGAATGGCGGTGTGCGGACAGCCGCCCGTCTGCACGGCAGTGATTCGGCTGTCAGGCAGGACGGCATGACGGCGCAGGAAATCGGCGTCTTCGGTCGTGTAGATGTCATTGGTGAGCACCGCCAGTGACAGTTCGTCACGCAGTTGCCTGCACAACGCGGCGACCAGCGCCGTCTTACCGGAACCGACGGGGCCGCCGATGCCGATGCGCAGCGGCTCTCCCGCCGTCCGCTGGCGCTTGGGGCGATCGGAGTGACCGTGTGGCTGGCCGTCGAGGAAATGCGGTGGCATGGGGAACTCTCTTTCAGGATGCGAACAGGGGTCGCTCGCGTTGGCTGTGTCTCTGAGCCAGCACGTCGAGCAGCGGATCGGACAGGTCGGCCAACTCCTTGCAGGCCGATGCGGCGGTCGCCTCGCACGACGTGGCCAGCTCGAAGGTCAGTGCCGCAACATCGCCCGGGTCGAGGGCAAGTAGCCGTTGTGCGGCTGTCGCCGACCCGGTCATCGTCGTGTACACGACCGTCAGCGCCGTTTGTTCAGGCTCCAGACCGCTGGCCGCCCCGACCGCACCCGCCACCACGGCGAGGTGCGGTGCGGCACCGAGCGCTTCCCAGTTCTCGGCAGGCCAGACTCGCCGAGCCAGTCGTAGCAGGCCCCGCCCCTGCGCGCGGGATGCCTGGCGCGCGGCGGGTGCCGGTGTGCGGGCGTCGATCTCGTGGTCGGCCTGGGTGACCGGCAGGCTGCCGCTGTGCACGGCCGCGGCCACCGAAGCAGTCACCAAGCCGGTGGTGCGGATCCGCCGGCATAGGAAAGCCCGCAGCGTCACGAGGTCGCGGACCAGACCCTCGGTGACGGCCTCCTCGATCGCCGCCGGAGTGCACGTGACCGCCGGTCGGCAGCCGCGAGTCCGACAGTGTCAGCAGCGTCGCCAGGCTCGTCATCGCAACAGTGACCCCTTAGAACAGGAAATATCGCTGCGCCATCGGCAATTCGACGGCAGGGTCTTCCTGCCAGACGTCGCCGTCGATGCGCACGGTGAAGGTATCGGGGTCGACCTCGATCTCGGGAAGTGCATCGTTGAGCGGCATTTGGGCTTTGCCGACACGCGCGGACGTTCTTGACCGCGACGAGCCTGCGGTTGACGGCGAGCCGGTCGGCCAGCCCGTCGTCGATGGCCTGCTGGGACACGAAGTGCACCGACGTGGCCGCGGCCGCGGCGGGTGCGGCACCGAACATCGGCCGCGGCAGCACCGGCTGCGGCGTGGGGATCGACGCGTTCGCGTCGCCCATTGCGGCCCAGGCGATCATGCCGCCCTTGATGCACCGCATGAGGGCGCACGCCGAAGAACGCCGGCTCCCACAGCACGAGATCGGCGAGCTTGCCGACCTCCACCGAGCCGATCTCGTGGTCGAGTCCGTGTGCGATGGCCGGACAGATCGTGTACTTCGCGACGTATCGGCGGGCACGGTTGTTGTCGGCGGCTCCGTCGCCGGGTAGTGCGCCACGGCGCCGCTTCATCACGTGGGCGGTCTGCCAGGTGCGCATGACCACCTCGCCGATGCGGCCCATGGCCTGGGCGTCGCTGCCGATCATCGAGATCGCGCCGATGTCGTGCAAGCAGATCCTCGGCGGCGATGGTCGACGGCCGGATGCGGCTTTCGGCGAACGCGAGATCCTCGGGCACCGCAGGGTTGAGGTGATGGCAGACCATCAACATGTCGAGGTGCTCGTCGAGCGTGTTGACGGTGTGCGGCCGCGTCGGGTTGGTGGAACTCGGCAGCACGTTGGGATGGGAGGCGACCGTGATGATGTCGGGCGCGTGCCCGCCGCCGGCGCCCTCGGTGTGATACGCGTGGATCGACCGCCCTTTGATGGCGGCGAGGGTGTCCTCGACGAAGCCCATCTCGTTGAGGGTGTCGGTGTGGATGTTCACCTGGACGCCGGACTCGTCGGCGACGGCGAGGCACGCGTCGATTGCCGCGGGCGTCGTACCCCCAGTCCTCATGCAGCTTGAAAGCGGCTGCGCCGCCACGTAACTGCTCCCACATCGCCTCGGCGCTGATCGTGTTGCCCTTGCCGAGCAGCGCGACATTCATCGGCCAGGAGTCCAGCGACTCGAGCATGCGGCGCGAGGTGCCACGACCCCGGGGTCACGGTCGTCGCCTTGCTGCCCTCCGCGGGCCCGGTGCCGCCGGCGACGATGGTGGTGATACCGCCGCCGAGTGCCTCCTCCATGATCTGCGGACAGATCAGGTGCACGTGACAGTCGATCGCGCCCGCGGTGACGATGCGGCCGTTGCCCGCGATGATCTCGGTCGACGGCCCGACCACCAGATCCGGATGTACCCCGGACATGATGTCGGGGTTGCCCGCCTTGCCGATCGCGGTGATCCGGCCGTCACGAATACCGATGTCGGCCTTGATGATTCCCCAGTAGTCGATGATCACCACGCCGGTGATCACCGTGTCGGGTGCGCCGTCGGCCCGCGTTGCGCGGCCCTGTCCCATCGACTCGCGCAGCACCTTGCCGCCACCGAACACCGCCTCGTCACCCGCCAGACCCGGTCCGCCGCTGCGATCCTCGGTGATCTCGACGAACAGATCGGTGTCGGCCAGTCGGATGCGGTCGCCGGTGGTCGGCCCGAACAGTGCCGCGTATCTGGCCCGGGAAACGGCGCTCATTGCGGATCCAATCGGCCGGGCGGCTGCAGGCTCAGCCCGTACACCTCGCGCGATCCGCCCAGTGGGACCAACGAGACCCGCTGGGCGACACCGGGTTCGAAGCGCACGGCCGTGCCGGCGGGAATGTCGAGCCGGTGGCCGTGGGCGGCGGCGCGATCGAACTGCAGCGCGGCGTTGCTCTGCGGAAGGTGCACGTGGCTGCCGACCTGAACGGGGCGGTCGCCGGTGTTGACGATGTCCATCTCGAGCCGTTGCGCACCCTCGTTGATCTCGATATCGCCCTGCCCGTAGACGATCTCGCCGGGAGCCCACGACGGGCGCGTCCGCCGTCATGGGATCGGATGGTGGACGGTGACGAGCTTCGTTCCGTCGGGGAACGTCGCCTCCACCTGGACGTCGTCGAGCATCTCCGGAACGCCGGCCATGACATCGTCGCGGCTGAGAACCTCACGCCCACTGGCCATCAACTCCGCGACCGTGCGTCCGTCGCGCGCCCCCTCGAGAAGGTGATCGGTGATCAGCGCGACCGCCTCGGGGTGATTGAGCTTGAGGCCGCGCGCCTGACGGCGACGCGCCAGTTCCGCGGCGTACGACAGCAGCAGCCGGTCCTGTTCATGCGGCGTTAATCGCATAGTCGGCGATACTGCCACGGCCTGCACACCTCAGCAGCGCGAGGAAAGGCGGCTGTTACTCGGCCGGAAGGTTCTGCAGTCGCACTTGACCCCGCGCCACCACCCGCTCTTTGTCGTCGGTGATGGTGATCAGCCACAGCTGCTGGCGACGGCCGCGGTGGATCGGTACCGACACCGCCGTCACCGTCCCTGCGGAGATGGCGCGCAGGAAATCGGTGTTGTTGTTGACCCCGACGACATGGCCGCCGCCGTTCTCGCTGAGCCAGATCTGCCCCGAAACGCTGGCCAGGCTCTCGATGATCGAGCAGTACACGCCGCCGTGCACGATCCCCCACGGCTGCAGCAGCTTGTCGTCGATCTGAAGGCGGGCGCTGCCGCCGTCGGGGGTCAGCTCGACGAATTCGAGGCCGATCGCCGAGTCGAACCCGGCACCCAAGCCGGGCGGGATGTCTGTGGTCACGCAGATTTGTCTACACGGTGATGCCGGAACGCCTGCGTCGGATGCCCGGAAATGCGGACGGGCCCCGCACAGTGTGCGGGGCCCGTCCTTCGTGTGGACCGGGAGTCTCTGCAGCCCTCAGGACTCCGGTGCGGTCCGGTGGTTCAAGTTCGTTCTGTCAAGAGCATAGGCAAGGCTGCCCTAATTTAGCAAGCCCTTCGTTGCGGCTCCCGCCGAAGTCCGTGTGGTGCCCCGAACCGGCAGACCGAATCCGACCAGCGCGTCGAGCACTGCCTGACCGCGCCGCATGCTGGTCAGCTCGCTCGAACCGGCCAGCAGGGGCACCTGCGTCGCCGCACTCACCACCGCGGCGCCGACGATGTGCCACATCGCCGCAATCGAGATCGCCGAACCGCTGACCTCGGCGAGCTTGCCGAACAGCGGCGCGAGAGTGCGATGGCTACGGTGTGCGATCCACGTCGTCAGCGCCGCCTCGTTGGGCAGGGCGACGATCCCGTCGCGGGCGGAACTGTTCGCCCTGGCCGCCGAGCGCCCACCGAAGAACGGGTCGTCGGGCAGGGCGCGCAGCGTCGGATCGACGACCCCGACCCAGTCGATCGCACCCTCGGAATCCACGTGCACCCACAGGTTCTCCAGGCCGGTATCCCAGGCGCGGCCCTCCAGCACGATCAGCGGCACGACGCGTCCGATGACGACGTGCGCCAAGGTCGCGGCGAGCTGCTGGGCCACCGCGGCGCGGCTTTCGGTCTCCTCGGCCGCGAGCTTGAACATCGAATGCAGCCGGTCGGTCGTCAGCGCCTGCGTCAGCGGCCACCAGCGCCGGCGCGACAGATCGCCGATCACCGCGACGCCGTAGACCCTCGGACATTCGGGATAGAGCTCGCGCAGTCGGCGGCTCGATTCGTGCAATGGCAGGGACTGTGCGATGGCCATGCTCGAGATGAGCGGGTCGTCGACCAGAACCGTCATGGGACCTCCCGATGTGACTTAGGTTAGCCTTACTATAGTCAGGCCGACCGTCGGAGCCAGACCCTGTGATTGGACTCACAAGGGTGGGCGAAGGGGCGGTGACCTCGGAAGAACTGAGGCGGACCATTGCGTCGGGCACGCGCGGGACCGCGCCGAACGACGTAGCCGTGCGCGATACGACGCACGGTAGTAAACCCGTAGTACGCTGGATCTACCGTCTCTAGGAGATGAACGAAGAATGGCCAAGATGACGCGTTTAGGGGAACTCGAACGCGCTGTGATGGACCACCTGTGGTCCGCGCGAGAGCCCCAGACCGTGCGCCAGGTACACGAGGCACTCGCGGCCCGGCGCGACCTTGCCTACACCACGATCATGACCGTCCTGCAGCGGCTGGCGAAGAAGAACCTCGTCGTTCAGCATCGCGATGACCGCGCCCATCGATACGCCCCGACGCACGGACGCGACGAGCTGGTGGCCGGGTTGATGGTCGATGCCCTGGATCAAGCTGCGGACTCGGGTGGTCGGGAGGCTGCGCTGGTGCATTTCGTCGAGCGCGTCAACGCCGATGAGGCAGCGGCTCTGCGTCGTGCCCTGTCCGAGTTGGAAAGTAAGCACCGGATATCGCCACCCGCTGGCGAGCCGGGCACCGGCTGAGAGACACTTACAGCGTGTCCGCGCTGGCCTTCACCGTGATGGCGCTGGTCCTGTCGGGACCGGTGCCGGCGATGCTGGCGCGGGCAACGTGGCCGTCGCGGGCACCGCGGGCCGCCATCGTGTTGTGGCAGGCGATCGCCCTGGCCGCCGTCCTGTCGGCCTTCTCCGCGGGAATCGCCATCGCGAGCAGGCTTTTTGCGCCAGGTCTGGACGGCAGGCCGACCGCGACGATCGCGAGCGAGATCGACGTTCTGGGTTGGCCGCTGTGGATCACCTATCTCGCGGTGTTCGCGCTGACGCTGGTGATCGGGGCGCGGCTTGCCGTTGCCATCGTGCAGGTCGCGATAGCTACCCGGCGCAGGCGCGCACATCACCGGATGGTCGTCGACCTGGTGGGCAAATCGCGGAAGTGGGCCCACTCGCATGCCGGGGATGGGTTGCGCATTCTCGACGTCAAGGAACCGCTGGCCTACTGTCTGCCCGGCGTGCGCAGTCGCGTCGTCGTCAGCGAAGGCACGCTGACGACTTTGGCGGACAACGAGATCGCCGCAATCCTGTCGCACGAACGCGCACACTTGCGGGCCCGGCATGACCTGGTGCTCGAGATGTTCACCGCGGTACACGCCGCGTTCCCGCGGTTCGTCCGCAGTGCCAGCGCGCTGGACGCCGTGCGGTTACTGATCGAGATGCTGGCCGACGACGCCGCGGTGCGTGCCGCCGGTCCCACTCCCCTGGCTCGCGCCCTGGTCGCCTGCGCGACCGGCCGCACACCTGCGGGCGCGCTGGCGGCCGGTGGGCCGACCACCGTGGTCCGCGTGCGCCGCCTCGGCGGTAGCGGCAACAGCCTGGCGGTGGCTGCGTGCGCCTACGTGGCCGCCGCCGCCGTACTCGTGGTGCCTACCGTGGCGGTGGTCCTGCCATGGTTGACAGAGTTGAATCGTTTGTTCACCGCGTAGGCGTTTCTCTGTAGTAGGCCGGTTCTGCACAACAAAAAACGAAAGGCTGCCCGTATGAGCTCGTCTGAAAGTCCCACGACCGGCACCGCTCAGATCGGGGTCACCGGCCTCGCCGTCATGGGATCCAACCTCGCGCGCAACTTCGCCAACCACGGGTACACCGTGGCACTGCACAACCGGTCCGTCGCCAAGACCGATGCGCTGCTCGCCGAGCACGGCTCGGAGGGCAACTTCGTGCGCAGCGAGACCATCCCCGAATTCCTTGCCGCCCTGGAGAAGCCGCGCCGGGTGATCATCATGGTCAAGGCGGGCGATCCGACCGACGCCGTCATCAACGAGCTCGCCGATGCGATGGAGGAAGGCGACATCATCATCGACGGCGGCAATGCGCTCTACACCGACACCATCCGCCGCGAGAAGGCGATCCGCGAGCGCGGCCTGCACTTCGTCGGCGCCGGCATCTCCGGTGGTGAGGAGGGCGCCCTGAAGGGCCCGTCGATCATGCCCGGCGGTCCCGCCGAGTCATACAAATCACTGGGCCCCCTGCTGGAGGAGATCTCGGCCCACGTCGACGGCGTGCCGTGCTGCACCCACATCGGTCCCGACGGTGCGGGGCACTTCGTGAAGATGGTGCACAACGGCATCGAGTACTCCGACATGCAGCTGATCGGTGAGGCCTACCAGCTGCTGCGCGACGGGCTGGGTTTGACCGCACCCGAGATCGCCGACGTCTTTACCGAGTGGAACAAGGGCGACCTCGACAGCTTCCTCATCGAGATCACCGCCGAGGTGTTGCGTCAGACCGACGCCAAGACCGGCAAGCCGCTCGTCGACGTCATCCTCGACGAGGCCGAGCAGAAGGGCACCGGCCGTTGGACGGTGAAGTCGGCGCTCGACCTCGGAGTGCCGGTGACCGGGATCGCCGAGGCGGTGTTCGCGCGCGCGCTGTCGGGCTCGGTGGCCCAACGCAAGGCCACGACGGGTCTGGCAACCGGCGATCTGGGCGAGAAGCCCAGTGACGCAGCGCGATTCATCGATGACGTCAGCAAGGCGCTGTACGCATCCAAGATCATCGCCTATGCGCAGGGCTTCAACCAGATTCAGGCCGGCAGTGCCGAATACGACTGGGGCATCACCCCGGGCGACATGGCCACCATCTGGCGTGGCGGCTGCATCATCCGGGCCAAGTTCCTCAACCGCATCAAAGAGGCGTTCGACGAGAACCCCGAACTGCCCTCGCTGATCGTTGCCCCGTATTTCCGCAGTGCGATCGAGTCCGCCATCGACAGCTGGCGCCGTGTCGTCGTGACCGCGACCGAACTGGGCATCCCGATCCCCGGCTTCTCCTCGGCGCTGTCGTACTACGACGGGCTGCGCACCGAGCGGCTGCCCGCGGCGCTCACCCAGGGACTGCGTGACTTCTTCGGCGCCCACACGTACGGCCGCATCGACTCCGACCCCTCGGCGCGGTTCCACACGCTGTGGAGCGGGGATCGCAGCGAAGTCGAAGCCTAGGTTCGCCTGGCACTTTTCCCGCCGAGTCTGGGCAATAACTAGACTCGTAGCGAGATGAAGTTTCTTGACGGCCAAAAGCCCGCCTACGACCTGACGTACAACGACGTCTTCATCGTCCCCGGACGCTCGGACGTGATGTCCCGGATGGACGTCGACCTCTCGACGTCCGACGGCTCGGGCACCACCATCCCGGTGGTGGTGGCCAACATGACCGCGGTCGCGGGTCGGCGGATGGCCGAGACGATCGCGCGCCGCGGCGGCATTGTCGTTCTGCCGCAGGATCTTCCGATCTCGGTGGTGCAGCAGACGGTCGACTTCGTCAAGAGCCGCGACCTGGTCGTCGACACCCCGGTGGTGCTCTCCCCCGACGACTCGGTGTCCGATGCCATGGCGCTGATTCACAAGCGCGCGCACGGTGCGGCGGTGGTGATCTTCGAGGGACGGCCGATCGGCCTGGTCACCGAGGCCGGATGCGTGGGTGTGGACCGGTTCACCCGGGTCCGCGACATCGCCGTCACTGATTTCGTCACCGCACCCGCAGGCACCGACCCACGAAAGGTGTTCGACCTGCTCGAACACGCGCCGGTCGACGTGGCGGTGCTGACCGAGTCCGACGGCACGCTGGCCGGTGTGCTCACCCGTACCGCCGCCATCCGGGCGGGCATCTACACACCCGCCGTCGACGACCAGGGCCGGCTACGTATCGCCGCGGCGGTGGGCATCAACGGCGACGTCGGGGCGAAAGCCCGCAGTCTGGCCGAGGCGGGTGTCGACCTGCTGGTGATCGACACCGCACACGGACATCAGCTCAAGATGCTGGACGCCATCAAGTCGGTCTCCTCGTTGGACCTCGGGCTGCCGCTGGCCGCAGGCAACGTGGTGTCCGCCGAAGGCACGCGTGACCTGATCTCCGCAGGCGCGTCGATCGTGAAGGTCGGCGTCGGGCCCGGCGCGATGTGCACCACCAGGATGATGACCGGTGTCGGCCGGCCGCAGTTCTCCGCAGTGGTCGAATGTGCCGCGGCGGCAAGGCAACTCGGAGGCCACGTGTGGGCCGACGGCGGCGTCCGGCACCCTCGCGACGTCGCGCTGGCGCTTGCCGCCGGGGCGTCGAACGTGATGATCGGCTCGTGGTTCGCAGGCACCTACGAGTCGCCGGGCGACCTCATGCGCGATCGCGAGGACCGGCCGTACAAGGAGAGCTACGGCATGGCGTCCAAGCGCGCCGTCGCGGCACGCACTGCCGCCGACAGCCCGTTCGACCAGGCCCGCAAGTCCCTGTTCGAGGAGGGCATCTCGACGTCGCGCATGGGTCTGGACCCGTCCAGCGGCGGGGTGGAGGACCTGCTCGACCACATCACCTCGGGCGTGCGCAGCACCTGCACCTACGTGGGTGCCACCAACATCGCCGAGCTACACGAGAAGGTCGTGCTCGGCGTGCAGTCCGCGGCGGGATTCGCCGAGGGCCATCCGCTGCCCGACGGGCTGGTGAGTCCGCCGGCCGGTCGCCACCGGCTAACATGGATTCCACTCTTCATGCGTCTACTCGAAAGGGACCCCGTGCCGCAGGCACCCGTCGAGGCCGTCGAGCTTGCCGGGCCGAGCGGCCCGGCGACGAGCCGACCGACGCCGAGCCCTCCCCTAGTCGGCCGGGCGACGGGCCCGGCGCCCTCTCGGCGAGGACGCGATGAGCGTCACGATTTCACTCTGCTCGCCTTGCTCGGCGCGATCGTCGCTGCTCACCGCGGGCACCGCGGTGTTCGTCGCCGCCGAGTTCTCGCTGACCGCGCTGGAACGCAGCACCGTCGAAGCCAACGCCCGCACCGGCGACCGGCGCGACCAGATGGTCAGCGGGCCCACCGCACGCTGTCGTTCCAGCTCTCCGGCGCGCAGGTCGGCATCTCGATCACCACGCTGGCCACCGGTTACCTGGCCGAACCCGTCGTCGCGGCGGCTGATCCGGCCGCGGCCTCGACGCGCTCGGCCTGCCCGACCAGCTTCGCGGGCGGGCTGGCGCTGTTCCTCGCCGTGCTGATCGCCACCTCGGTGTCGATGGTGTTCGGCGAACTGGTGCCCAAGAACCTCGCGGTCGCCCGCCCGGTGCCGACCGCGCGCGCTGGTCGGCGGCGCCCGCAGCTGCTGTTCTCGATGCTGTTCACCCCGCTGATCCGGCTGACCAACGGCACCGCCAACTGGATCCTGCGCCGGCTGGGCATCGAGCCCGCCGAGGAACTGCGGTCGGCCCGCTCCCCGCAGGAGCTGGTGTCGCTGGTGCGCAACTCGGCGCGCAGCGGCGTCGCTGGATCCGGTCACCGCCGTGCTGGTGGACCGCTCGCTGCAGTTCGGCGAGCGCACCGCAGAGGAACTGATGACGCCGCGGTCCAAGATCGAGGCGCTGGAGGCCGACGACACCGTCGCCGACCTGATGGCCGCCGCGATCGAGACCGGCTACTCGCGGTTTCCCGATCATCGAGGGCGACCTCGACGAGACCATCGGCATCGTGCACGTCAAGCAGGTGTTCGAGGTGCCGCCGGAGCGGCGGGCCGCAACCCGGCTGGCCACCCTGGCGCTGCCCGTCGCCACGGTGCCGTCCACCCTCGACGGCGACGCGGTGATGACCCAGATCCGCGCCAACGGCTTGCAGACCGCGCTGGTCGTCGACGAGTACGGCGGCACCGCGGGCATGGTCACCGTCGAGGACCTCATCGAGGAGATCGTCGGCGACGTCCGCGACGAGCACGACGACGCGACCCCCGACGTGGTAGCCGACAGGCCGACGGCTGGCAGGTGTCCGGGCTGCTGCGCATCGACGAGGTCGCCGACAGCGACCGGATTCCGCGCGCCCGAAGGCGAATACGAAACCATCGGCGGTCTGGTGCTGCGAGAAGCTCGGCCACATCCCCGAAGCAGGCGAGTCGGTGGAGCTGACGGCGTTCGATCCCGACGGGCCGGTCGGACGACCCGGTGCGGTGGCTGGCGACGGTGGTTCGGATGGACGGCCGCCGCATCGACCTGCTGGAGCTGACCGAGCTCGGCGCCGACGCAGGCGCAGGACGATGAGGGCACTGATGGGTGACCTCTTCGGCGTGCTGCTGACCGTGCTGCTGCTCGGCGCCAACGCGTTCTTCGTGGCCTCGGAGTTCGCGCTGATCTCCGCCCGCCGCGACCGGCTCGAGGCGCTGGCCGAGCAGGGCAAGAACAGCGCGGTGACCGTCATCCGGGCCGGCGAGAATCTGTCGCTGATGCTTGCCGGCGCGCAGCTGGGCATCACCGATCTGTTCGATCCTGCTGGGCCGCGTCGGCGAGCCCGCGGTCGCGCACCTGCTGGAGAAGCCGTTCGCGCTGTTCGGCATCCCCGACGCGGTGCTGCACACCGTGTCGTTCTTCGTCGCGCTCGGCCGTCGTGGTGACTCTGCACGTGCTGCTCGGCGAGATGGTGCCGAAGAACATCGCGATCGCCGGCCCGGAATCGGCGGCGATGCTGCTGATCCCGCCGTACCTGGTCTACATCCGGGCGGCGCGGCCGTTCATCGCGTTCTACAACTGGTGCGCGCAACATCACGCTGCGCGCGTTCGGCGTCGAAGCCCAAGGACGAACTGGACGTCACGGTCTCGACGGTCGAGCTGTCCGAGATGATCGCCGAGTCGCGTGTCGGAGGGGCTGCTCGACCCCGAGGAGCACAACCGGCTCACCCGCGCGCTGCAGATCCGCAACCGCGTCGCCGGCGACGTCGCGATGCCGCTGAGCGAGATCCACGCCGTCGCCGTCGCCGCCGAAGGCGCCGGACCCGACGGTCGGCGCGATCGAGCGCGCGCTCGCCGAAACCGGGCTACTCCCGCTTCCCGTGGTCACGACCCGTCCGGCGAGTTCGTCGGCTACCTGCACATCAAGGATGTGCTGCCGCTGGTCCACGACCGCCGACGCGGTGCGTGGACGTCGCGATGGTGCGTCCGCTGCCGCGGGTCCCGGCCTCGATGCCGCTGCCCGACGCGCTGTCGCGGCTGCGACGGGACAACGCTCACCTGGCGCTTCTCACCGCACCCGACGGCAGTGTGTCGGCGATGGTGGCGCTGGAGGACCTGGTCGAGGACCTGGTCGGCACGGTGCGCGACGGGACGCACCGTGTCTGAGGCCGCGCACAGCAGCCTCGACGAGACGGTGCTCGACGAGCCCGACTGGACCACCCGAGAACAGATGCACCGCGAGCGGGTCGACGGTTTCCTGCGGTCCTACCGCGCCACCGGCAGGCGAGCCCCATCCCGTGTGGGACTTCCTGTTCACGTACTACAGCCTGCGGCCCCGGCAGCTGCGCACATGGCATCCGGGGTTCGGCGTCGTGCTGGCCGGCGACTCTGCAGCGCGCTATCTCGGCCGCAGCGGTTACGGGCGCGCCCCGGCGGGGGTGACAGTGACCCGTGAGTTCCTGGCCAGCCGCGCCGATACCGTGCGATTCATCGCCGAACTGCTGCGCGCAACGGCGTCGCGGCCGGCGCGGCTCAACTGCTTCGGACTGCACGAATGGGCGATGGTTTACCGGGCGCCGACCGTGCGCCACGACCGGGTTCCACTTCGGCTCGGTGCCGCAGCGACGAATGCCGTCGTCGAATCAATGCCGTTGCGGTGCAGCCACTTCGATGCCTTCCGGTTCTTCACCGACACGGCCGCCGAGCGCAACAGCGAGCAGCTGACCCGGGAAGGCCAGGTCGGCGCGGAACAGCCCGGCTGCCTGCACGCGGCCATGGACTGCTACAAGTTCGCGTACAAGTTGGGTCCCCTGGTGGACTCGGCGCTGGTGATGGAATGTCTGGAGCTCGCGGCCCAAGCCCGCGAACTCGACATGCGAGCCAGCCCCTATGATCTCCGCGACTACGGATTCGAGCCGATCGCGATCGAAACGCCGGCAGGGCGCGCCGAATACGTTCGTATCCAGCAGCACGTCGCCGAGCGGGCGGCGCCGCTGCGGGAGCGCCTGGCCGATCTGTGCCAGCAGTTGCTCACCCCGGTGGGCGAGACAGCTGAAGCGGTGACCTGCTAAAGCACCGGCGTGGTGTGCGAGAGACGCGCGAGGGAATAGTCGCCTTTACCCGCGGGTAAGCTGGATCGACGGCACTGCGTTGACGCGCCTTTGCAGGCGAGGGAGGAAACATGACCGATCGCGTGAAGGTGGGCAACCTGCGTGTTGCCCAGGTGCTGTACGACTTCGTCAACGATGAGGCGCTGCCGGGTACCGGCCTCGATCCCGACACGTTCTGGTCGGGCGTGGACAAGGTCGTCGCCGACCTGACACCGAAGAACCAGGACCTGCTCGCCCGCCGCGACGATCTGCAGGCCCGGATCGACAAGTGGCATCGTCAGCGGGTCATCGAGCCTATCGACGCCGAGGCCTACCGGCAGTTCCTCACCGAGATCGGGTACCTGCTGCCCGAACCGGACGACTTCACCATCACCACCGCGAGCGTCGACGACGAGATCACCACGACCGCGGGCCCGCAGCTCGTGGTCCCGATCCTCAACGCCCGGTTCGCGCTCAACGCCGCGAACGCCCGGTGGGGTTCGCTGTACGACGCGCTGTACGGCACCGACGTCATCTCCGAGGACGACGGCGCCGAGAAGGGCACCAGCTACAACCAGGTCCGCGGCGACAAGGTCATCGCCTACGCCCGCAGCTTCCTCGACAAGGCCGTCCCGCTGGCGACCGGTGCGTGGAGCGACGCGACCGGCATCAAGATCGACGACGGCTCGCTCGTCGTCACGTTGAACGACGGTGAGTCGACGGAACTGGCCGCGCCCGAGCAGTTCGTCGGCTACACCGGCGAGCTCGGCTCGCCCGCCGTGGTCGGTGCTGCTGCTCAACCACGGCCTGCACGTCGAGATCCTGATCGACCCCGACTCCCCCGTCGGCGCGACCGACCCGGCAGGGATCAAGGACGTCGTCCTGGAGTCCGCGATCACCACGATCATGGACTTCGAGGACTCGGTGGCCGCCGTCGACGCCGACGACAAGGTGCTCGGCTACCGCAACTGGCTCGGCCTGAACCGCGGCGACCTGACCGAAGAGGTGGCCAAGGGCGGCAAGTCGTTCACCCGTGTGCTCAACGAGGACCGCACCTACACCACACCCGACGGCGAGGGTGAGCTCACGCTGCCCGGCCGCAGCCTGCTGTTCGTGCGCAACGTCGGTCATCTGATGACCAACGACGCGATCATCGACGCGTGACGGCAACGGAGATCCCCGAGGGCATCCAGGACGCGCTGTTCACCAGCCTGATCGCCATCCACGGTCTGAAGTCCGGCGACGAGAACGGCCCGCTGGTCAACAGCCGCACCGGCTCGATCTACATCGTCAAGCCCAAGATGCACGGACCCGACGAGGTGGCGTTCACCGTCGAGCTGTTCAGCCGGGTCGAGGACGTGCTCGGCCTGCCGCAGAACACCATCAAGGTCGGCATCATGGACGAGGAGCGCCGCACCACCGTCAACCTCAAGGCCTGCATCAAGGCGGCGGCCGACCGCGTGGTGTTCATCAACACCGGCTTCCTGGACCGCACCGGCGACGAGATCCACACGTCGATGGAGGCGGGCCCGATGATCCGCAAGGGCGCCATGAAGACGCAGCCGTGGATCCTGGCCTACGAGGACCAGAACGTCGACGTCGGCCTGGCCACCGGGTTCTCCGGGCGCGCGCAGATCGGCAAGGGCATGTGGGCGATGACCGAGCTGATGGCCGACATGGTCGAGCAGAAGATCGGTCAGCCCAAGGCCGGCGCCACCACGGCGTGGGTGCCGTCGCCGACGGCGGCCACCCTGCACGCCATGCACTACCACGAGGTCGACGTGTACGCGGTGCAGAAGGAGCTGGAGGGCAAGACGCGGACCACGGTCGACGAGCTGCTCACCATCCCGCTCGGCAAGGAACTCGCGTGGGCGCCCGAGGAGATCCGCGAAGAGGTCGACAACAACTGCCAGTCCATCCTCGGCTACGTGGTGCGCTGGATCGACGCGGGTGTCGGCTGCTCCAAGGTGCCCGACATCCACAACGTCGCGCTGATGGAAGACCGTGCCACCCTTCGTATCTCGAGCCAGCTGCTGGCGAACTGGCTGCGCCACGGCGTGATCACCGAGGACGATGTGAAGGCCAGCCTGCGGCGCATGGCCGCGGTGGTCGACCAGCAGAACGAGGAGGATCCGGAATTCCGGCCGATGGCACCGGATCCCGACGGCAGCGTGGCGTTCACGGCCGCCCAGGAGCTGATCCTGTCCGGCGCCGCCCAGCCGAACGGCTACACCGAACCGATCCTGCACCGCAAGCGCCGCGAGTTCAAGGCAGCAAACAACGGTGGTTGATTCGATGACCCGTCGACGTAGCGAGCACAAGGGCTTCCGTGGGCAGGCATAGCATTCCCGACCCCGAAGATTCGGCCGGCGACGAGCAGCACGAGGAACCTCAGACCCAGCGCTTCGGCCAATCCGACGACCCCGAGGCGGATTACGGGCCCGGCGTCAGCGAGCCGCAATACGACGCACCGCAACACGGAGATTCCGAACACCTCGATCCGCCGTACCGGGCGCCGGAGTTGTCCGAACCCGATTTCGGCGATTCGGACTTCGAGCGGCCGGATCCTGACGCATTCACCTTCGACGAACCCGACTACCGTCAGGTGGAATTCGAAGACCTCGAACCCGTGCGGCTCTTTCGACCTACAGCGGGTTGGGTCGTCAACTCCGCCCCCGCCCAGCCGTCCGCGCTCCGGCCCCGCAGCACGGCGGCGAATGGGACGGTGGCGAATGGACAGGCAGCCACCGCGCGGTGACCACCGGCAGGCGGGGCGTCAGTATCAGCGTGATCGTCGCCCTCGTCGCTGTCGTCGTAGTCGTCGGTGCGGTCATCCTGTGGCGCTTCTTCGGCGACGCTCTGTCCAATCGCAGTGATGCCGCCGCCGCCCGATGCGTAAACGGCGAACTCACTGTCGCCGTCGTCGCCGACCCTTCGGTCTCCGGCCAGATCCAGACTCTCGCTGACAATTACAACCGCGACGCCGCGCCGGTAGGCGACCGCTGCGTGAAGGTCGGCGTCACACCGGCCGAATCCGATCAGGTAGTCAACGGCTTCATCGGCCAGTGGCCCGGCGAACTCGGCGAGCGGCCCGCTCTGTGGATCCCGGCCAGCTCGGTCTCGGCGGCCCGCCTCGAGGCCAGCGCCGGCGAGAAGACGATCAGCGACAGCCGTTCGCTGGTCACCTCACCCGTGGTGCTCGCGGTCCGCGCCGCAACTCAAAGCCGCTCTGGGTCAACAGAACTGGGGCTCACTGCCGTCGTTGCAGACCAATCCCAGCGCATTGGACGGGCTGGGCCTGACAGGCTGGGGCTCGTTGCGGTTGGCCCTACCGCTGTCGGGCGACAGCGATGCCTCGTACCTGGCGGCCGAGGCGGTGGCGGCGGAGTCCGCACCCGCAGGGGCACCACCGAGCTCGGGCATCGGCGCGGTGAACTCGCTGGTGGCCGGCCAACCCAAGCTGGCCGACAAGAAGGCCTCGACGGCAATGGACGCGCTGCTGAACGCCACCGATCCCGCGGCCGCACCGGTGCATGCGGTCGTCACCACCGAACAGCAGCTCTTCCAGCGCGCCGCCAAGCTGCCCGACGCGAAGAGCGTGGTGGCCTCCTGGTTGCCGCCGGGGCCGGTGGCGCTCGCGGACTACCCGACGGTCACTGCTGGCCGGGCGATTGGCTGTCGCAGGAGCAGGTGACCGCGGCCAGCGAGTTCGCGCGGTTCATGCGCAAGCCGGAACAGCTGGCCGAGCTGGCGAAAGCGGGCTTCCGCACCGAAGGCGGCACCCCGCCGCAGAGCGACGTCACCGACTTCGCGCCGCTTGCGGCGCCACTGTCGGTGGGTGACAACGCGACGCGCGTCTCGCTTGCCGACACGCTGACGGCACCTGTGGCGAGCCCCGCGGTGACCATCATGCTGGACCAGTCGATGCCTGTCGACGAGGGCGGCCAATCGCGGCTGGCCAACGTGGCCGCGGCACTCGACGCCCGGCTGCAGGCACTGCCGCCGAACTCCGCAGTCGGTCTGTGGACCTTCGACGGTGTCGAGGGCCGGTCCGAGGTGTCGATGGGCCCGCTGTCCGATCAGGTCGACGGCAGACCCCGGTCGGCGGCGCTCACCGACGAGCTGGACGGACAGACCGCCTCGGGCGGCGGCGCCGTCTCCTTCACCACGCTGCGGTTGGTCTACAACCAGGCCAAGGAGAATTTCCGTGCAGGGCCAGAGCAATTCGGTTCTGGTCATCACCACTGGTCCGCACACCGACCAGTCGTTGAACGGCGCGGGCCTCGAGCAGTTCATCCGCGGAGCGGTCGATCCCGCCCGGCCGGTCAAGGTGAACGTGATCGACTTCGGCTCCGACTCCGACCGCGCCACCTGGGAGGCGGTCGCAGAGATCAGCGGCGGCAGCTATCAGAACCTGGCCGGCTCGACGGGCCCCGAGTTGACGTCGGCGGTCGCCAGAGCTGCTGGGCTAGTGCGCAGTCTGACAAGCAGGCTGCAGCGCTGCTCGGATGAACTCGTCCGGCACCTCCACCTGGGGGTAATGCCCGACGCCGGGAAGCTCGACAACGGTTGCGGCGGGCCGCAGCTCGCGTAACCCGTCGAGCACATTCGTCGTCGCGACCGGATCGTCGAGTGCCCACAGGAAGCTCAGCGGCTTGGGCCAGTCCCGCGACGGCGCCGTGCCATCGCGGCGCATAGCGGACCCGTTCGTCGAGGTACGAGATGAGCAGGTGCGCGATGCGGTGCCCGTCGTTGTAGCCGACCACAGCGCCCACTGCGCCTGCCCCTCTTCTTCGGTCAATGGATGGTCGGCGCTGAATAGCCTGCCGAAACCCCGTGACGAACGACGACTCATTGGACAGCCGGGACAAGACCGGCCCGAGCGGACCGCGAAGCAGCTTCTGGGCGGGCCGCAGGCTGGCCCGGTTCAGGATCACACTCCCGTTGCCGATCACCGCGCGTTGCAGCTCGAATGGCAACTGGCCCTGCAGATCTCGTGCCAGCAGTTCGGTGGCCACCGAGGTGCCCATGTCGTGCGCGATCAACACCATCGGACCCGACGCCGCCTGCGCCACCACGGCCGCCACGATGTCGGCCTGTTCGAGCAGGCTGTAGCGGTGTGGACGCGGCTTGTCCGACAGCCCGAAGCCGAGGAAGTCCAGCGTCACCCACGCCCTGCCGTCCAGATGCCGCACCAGCCTGGTGGTAGTCGTACGAGCTGGACGGGTAGCCGTGCAACAGCAGGATCGTCGGGCCGTCGCCGGGCGCCGAGCGGACGAACACCCGACCAGCGGGCGTGTCCATCAGCGTGCCGCCGTCGCGCCACTCTGCCACGCTGGGGGGTAACACGTGACGAACCGTATCAACACCGTGGGAAGGGGCAGAAATTGCAAGGTGAATTCACGCCCGATCCGGCGCTGTACCCGTTCACCTCCCGATGGTTCGACAGTTCACGCGGACGTGTGCACTACATCGACGAGGGCACGGGTCCGGTGATCGTGTTCTTTCACGGCAATCCGACGTGGAGTTTCCTGTACCGCAACATCATCGCCGGGTTGCGCGATCGTTTCCGGTGCATCGCCCCCGACTACCTCGGCTTCGGACTTTCCGAGCGCCCCTCGGGCTTCACCTACCGGATCGAGGAGCACGCCGCCGTGATGGGTGAGCTCGTCGATCACCTCGAACTCGAGCAGTATCTGAGCATGGGCCAGGACTGGGGCGGCCCGATCAGCATGGCCGTCGGCACCGAACGTGCCGAGCGGGTGCGCGGAGTCGTGCTCGGCAACACCTGGTTCTGGCCCACCGCGGAGCTTGTCCACCAAGATGTTCAGCACGGTGATGGGCAGCCCGCCGATGCAGTGGGCGATCACAAAGCAGAACTTCTTCGTCGAGCGCCTGATTCCGGCCGGCACAGCCACATCACTGGACGACGCGGTGATGGAGCACTATCGCGGAGTCCAGCCGACTGCCGGAGGCCCGTGCCGGGGTGGCGCGCATGCCGAAGGAGATTCTTGCGGCCCGTCCACTTCTCGAACGGCTCGCCCGCGACGTGCCCGCGAAGCTCGGATCGAAACCGGCGCTGTTCGTCTGGGGCATGAAGGACTTCGCGTTCCGGCCGGGGCCGAACCTCCCACGCATGCGCACCGCGTTCCCCGATCACGTCCTCGTCGAGCTGCCGAACGCCAAGCCACTACATCCAGGAGGACGCACCGGGACCAGATCGCCGAGGCGATCATCAACCGCTTCGCCTGAGCCGCGTCTACGCGAACGCCTCCACCGGCGGGCACGAGCACATGAGGTTGCGATCGCCGTACGCGCCGTCGATGCGGCGCACCGGCGGCCACACCTTCGGGCGGTAGTTCTTGCCGAGTGGATAGGCGGCCTGCTCGCGGCGTGTACGGATGATCCCAGTCCGACACCAGCAGGCATTCCGCGGTGTGCGGAGCACCGCGCATCGGATTGTCGTCCACCGGCCAGGTGCCCGCGGCGACCGCGTCGATCTCGCCGCGGATCGCGATCATCGCCTCACAGAACGCGTCGACCTCGGCCAGGCTTTCGCTTTCGGTCGGCTCGACCATCAACGTGCCCGCCACCGGGAAGCTCATCGTCGGAGCGTGGAAGCCGTAGTCCGCCAGCCGTTTTGCCACATCGTCGACGGTGACACCCGTCTCCTTGGTGATGGCGCGCAGATCCAGGATGCACTCGTGGGCGACCATGTCGTTCTCGCCGGTGTAGAGGACGGGGTAGTGCTCCCCCAGCCGACGGGCGATGTAGTTGGCCGACGCGATCGCCGTCAGCGACGCCGCGCGCAGGCCGTTGGCGCCCATCATCCGGATGTATGCCCAGCTGATCGGCAGGATCGACGCCGAACCGTACGGCGCCGCCGACACCGTGTAATCGGCGCCCAACTCATCGGCCAGCGGATGGCCGGGCAGGTACTTGGCGAGATGCGAGCGCACCGCGACCGGTCCGACACCGGGACCGCCGCCACCGTGCGGAATGCAGAACGTCTTGTGCAGATTGAGGTGGCTGACGTCGCCTCCGAACCGGCCGGGCCGGGCGAGGCCGACGAGGGCGTTGAGGTTGGCCCCGTCGACGTACACCTGGCCACCGACGTCGTGAACGGCGGCGCAGATGTCGGCGATGTCGTGTTCGTAGACGCCGTGGGTCGACGGATAGGTGATCATCAACGCCGACAACCGATCCGCGTGTTCGGCCACCTTCGCGCGAAGGTCGTCGAGGTCGACGTCGCCGTTGGCCCGGCACGCCACCACCACGACCCGCATACCCACCAGCGCCGCCGATGCGGCATTGGTGCCGTGCGCGCTCGACGGGATCAGGCACACGTCCCGGTCGGGCTGTCCGCGCTCGGCGTGGTAGGCCTGGATCGCCAGCAGACCCGCGTACTCCCCCTGCGATCCCGCGTTGGGCTGAAGTGACACCGCGTCGTAGCCGGTGATGCCGATCAACCACGTCTCGAGGTCGGCGATCAGCTTGCGCAGGCCAGGAGTATCCGACGCCGGGGCGAACGGATGCTGCCTGGCGAATTCGGGCCAGGTGATCGGCTCCATCTCGGCGGCCGCGTTGAGCTTCATCGTGCACGACCCGAGCGGAATCATGCTGCGGTCCAACGCAATATCCTTGTCCGCCAATGATCGCAGATACCGCATCATCTCCGTCTCGGTGCGGTACCTGGTGAACGCGGGGTGGGTCAGGAACTCCGACGTGCGGGTCGCGATGGCGCCGGTTCCGTCGAACGCGCCCGCGGCGCGACTCCTCCGCTCCGATGTCGCCGCCGGCGCGGCTCCGAAGGCCGAAAGCACGGCCTCGACGTGCTGCGCGG
Organism: uncultured Actinomycetota bacterium; assembly: GCA_963720345.1. Taxonomy (GTDB): domain Bacteria; phylum Actinomycetota; class Actinomycetes; order Mycobacteriales; family Mycobacteriaceae; genus Mycobacterium. Next base: position 137,763 of record CAVRFN010000048.1, on the reverse strand, counting down.
TGGTGGCCTCATCGCAGGACACCGACACGTGGTCGTCGTCGACCAGCCAGATGTTCACCCCGTGCGCCTTGGCGGCGTCGCGGATCTCCGCCGCCTTGCCGGGCACCCGGGCCAGGACCGTGTCGAAGAACGCGTCGTGGACGACCTCCACACCGCCATTGGTCAACCCCGCGGCCACCGCGCGGGCATGGCCGATGCACCCGCTGCGCGATCGCGGTCAACCCGTCGGCACCGTGATAGCTCGCGTACATCGCCGCCATCACCGCCAGCAGCACCTGCGCGGTGCAGATATTGCTTGTCGCCTTGTCCCGCCGGATGTGCTGTTCGCGGGTCTGCAGCGCCAGCCGGTACGCCGGGGCGCCGTCGGCGTCGAGCGACACTCCCACGAGGCGGCCGGGCAGTTGTCTGGCGTGCTTGGCGTGCACGGCGAGATAGCCGGCGTGCGGTCCCCCGAATCCCATTGGCACGCCGAATCTCTGGGTGCTGCCGAATGCGACGTCGGCTCCGATCTCGCCGGGCGGCGTGATGAGCGTCATGGCGAGCAGGTCGGCGCCGATGGCGACCAGCGCACCACGGTCGTGCGCCTGCGCGACCATGTCGCTCCAGTCGACGATGGCGCCGCCGGCGCCCGGCAACTGGGCGATGACCCCGAAGAACTCGCCTTCGGGCAGGCCTTGCCGCGAGGTCGGCCTCGACGATTTCGATGCCGAGCGGCTGGGCGCGAGTGGCCAGCACGGCGGCGGTCTGCGGGTAAACGTCGCGGTCAACGACCAGCCGGTTCGACGACCCGCGCACCGCCCGATGCATCAGGGTCATCGCCTCGGCGGCTGCGGTGCCCTCGTCGAGCATCGAGGCGTTGGCGACCTCGAGTCCGGTGAGGTCACAGACCATGGTCTGGAAGTTCAGCAGCGCCTCGAGCCGGCCCTGGCTGATCTCCGGCTGATACGGCGTGTAAGCCGTGTACCACGCCGGGCTCTCAAGTATGTTGCGGCGCAACACCGGTGGGGTGAGCGTGTCGAAGTAGCCTTGCCCGATCATCGACACCGCGACGGTGTTGGCGTCGGCGAGCGCCCGCAGTTCTGCCAGCGCCTCGTCCTCGGTGGCCGCCGGCGGGAGCTGATCCAGACCGGGCGCCACCTGATCCGCGGTCAGCGAGTCGAGGATGCCTGCGGGCAACGCCTTGTCGGCGAGCTCGTCGAGCGAACCCACACCGATGGTCGCCAGCATGGTGGCGATGGCGTCGGCGTCAGGTCCGATATGGCGCGCGGCGAAGGTGAAGGTCGTTTCTCGAACGAGTCGGACACCGGCGATTGCTCCAGACGCGTGAAGGTTCAGAACCGTTGGGTTCCTCTCCCTCTGTCGTCGGTGCCTGAGAGATTCGGCGACTCGCAGAAACGCGAGATACGCCTTTCCCCATGGGCGGGTAGGCCTGAGCCTACCACTTTCCAGAGGCATCGGGGCCCTGCGCGGTCCGGGGTGCCTGAGAGGTTGACGGAGAGGTGTTGCTCCTTCGGCGTCCGTGGCTGGCGGTCACGGAACTCTCCCGCACAAGGGCGATGCGCTGACGAGTTTACCGGTCAGGCTGGATTCACTGCCGAGCAGTGAAGGCCCTGACACGCCAGAACGACGCTGCGTCGTGAGGGAGTACTAGCCGATCTTGCGGTCGCGGTGCTTGCGCCGAGACGCGAGTTCGTCCTCGGGCGCGGCGATGGATTCGCCGCCGTCGGCCCGCTCACCTGGGAAGTCGGCGATCGCACCGGTCAGTTCGCGCATCGCGCCGGACACCGCGATGCCGAATACGCCCTGGCCACCCTGAAGCAGGTCGACGACCTCCTCGGCCGAGGTGCACTCGTAAACGGTGGTGCCATCGGAGAACAGCGTGATGTTGGCCAGGTCGCGAACACCGCGCTGACGCAGGTGATCAACGGCGACCCGGATGTTGTGCAGCGAGATGCCGGTGTCCAGCAGTCGCTTGACGATCTTGAGGACCAGGATGTCCTTGAACGAGTACAGCCGCTGGCTGCCGGAACCGGCGGCACTGCGGATGGACGGGCACCACCAGCGACGTCCGGGCCCAGTAGTCCAGCTGCCGGTAGGTGATTCCGGCGATCTGGCATGCGCTCGGACCGCGATAGCCGACGAGCTCATCGGGCACCGAGTCGTCGGGGAACAGACCCCCTTGAACGGGTGCACTGGTTACGGTGATTCCCGATTCGGCGGGACCGCTGGTCGAGGACAGATCGAACTCCTCTTGACGTGGCGTGTCTCCCACTTTCGAATCCTCTCGCCGGTCGAACTCGCGTCTGTGACCTGCATGGCAGCACGTTTGCCCAAGCTCGAATGTGTCGAGCATACGCTTTCGCCGAGCCCGCGACTGCCCATCAGCAGGTCCGACTCCCAAAGTATGGCTGCCCGATTAACGGTTGGAAGAAACCCGCGCCGCGTGTCGAGGCCGACGAGACGCTTCCGTGACAAAACGCACGCAAAAGCCGAAAAGCGCCCGCGAAAGGCCTATGTGGCCTTGAAGTCGTCGGGCGACACGCTGTCGAGGAATTCCTTGAACTTCTCGACCTCGTCCTCGCGCACCGCACCGGTGGCTTCGTCGTCGTTCTCGTCGGGGATCAGCAGGCCGGCCTCGGCGAGCACCGCCTCCTCGACGTAGATCGGCACTCCGACGCGCAGCGCGATCGCCACCGAATCCGATGGGCGCGCCGACACCTTGATGTCCCGGTCGAAGATCAGGTCCGCGTAGAAGGTGCCCTCTTGCAGATCGACGATGCGCACTTCCTTGAGCGAATGACCAAGGGCGCCAATGACATCTCTGATCAGGTCGTGAGTCAGCGGTCGCGCGGGCTCCACACCCTGCTGCTCGAGCGCGATGGCCGCGGCCTCCGACTGCCCGATCCAGATCGGCAGGTAGCGGTCGCCGTTGGACTCGCGAAGCAGCAGCACCGGCTGATTCTGGGGCTGCTCCACGCGAATGCCGACCACACGAACCTCACCCATCTGTGTCCGCCCTTCGCGCAATAGCCTGCAAAATTTGAGTCTAATCCTCAGCGATCAAGTACGTCGCGCACCGCCGACTTGATCAACGACGTGTGCAAGGTGATGGCCAGCGCCGCCACCTCACGCGCCAGATCGTCGGCGCGGTCCCTGGCCCCTGCCTTGCCGGCCTTGACCACCGGTCCGGCGATCTGTGCGATCAGATCGGACTGGCGGTCGGCCGCCGAACGGAACGCGCGCAGATGGCGCGGCTCGACGCCGTACTCCGCCAGCGCGCGGGCGCACTGGGCGATCGTCACGGAGTGTTCGTCGAAGAAGCCGGCCAGGCCCGGTGGTGATCACGCCCGCCTTGACCAGTGCCGTGAGAAGTTCGTCGTCGACGCCGGAACGGGCCAACAGATCCTCGCGCGACAGCCGCACCTGAGTCCGCGCCACGGCCGATATTCCGGCCGCACCGTCGTCAAAGTCCGCAAAGTCCTCGCTGTCACCGGATACCGTCACCAAACGCGGTACGCCGTAAGCGGATCCGCTCTGCGGCAATTCACCGTCGGGCTGGGCATCCAGCGCAGACTTGATGACCTTCAACGGCAGATACTGGTCACGCTGGGCGGTCAGGATGAACCGCAGCCGAGCACAGTCATAGGCGGTGAACCGCCGATAACCCGACGCCGTGCGCTCCGGCGTGACCAGTCCTTCGGCCTCCAGGAACCGGATCTTGGAGATGGTCACGTCCGGGAAGTCCGGTCGCAGCAGATCGAGGACCGCTCCGATCGACATCCCAGTCAGAGCGGGGGTGTCGGGCTGGCTCATTTACTCGTCGCGGGAGCGCTCATGGGCCACTAGCCGGCACCGTCGTCGTCACTCTTGGGCCCGGTGAGGAATACCAGGCGGAACTTGCCGATCTGCACCTCGTCGCCGTTGGCGAGTACCGCGGAATCCACGGGTTCGCGGTTGACGTAGGTGCCGTTGAGGCTGCCGACGTCGACGACCTGGAACTCACTGCTTTCGAGTCGGAACTCGGCGTGACGTCGGCTCACAGTCACATCATCGAGGAAAATGTCGCTGTCGGGATGGCGACCCGCCGATGTGGTGGGCTGGTCGAGCAGGAACCGCGAGCCGGCGTTGGGCCCGCGCTTGACGACAAGCAGTGCGGAACCCACGGGCAGGCCCTCGACCCCCGTAACCGCACCTTCGGCGCCCGCCGCCGCCGGGGCGTCCAACTCGTTGAGGAAGTCCGCGCGGAAAACCGATGTCGTCTCCACGGTGAGATCGTCAGACGTCTGGTCCGCCCCAGAATTCTGGTCCTTGTCCGTCACCCGCTGCTCCTCACTGGCTGCTGTGGCGTTTTCAGTGCAAATCAGGCCGAACCCTCAGCCGAACTCCGTCTGGTGTCGACCGTACCGCGAGGTGGACATCGTTGTGTCCACCACCGCCGGATCCGCCTCTGGTTGGTATCCGGTCTTGCAGAACCCTAACAACCCGTCATTCGGTCACGGTGGCGCGGTAGCCGTCGGCATCAAGAAGCTTGCTCAACCCGTCCGCCAGCGCGCCGGCTTCGACCTGCAGGTCGAGCAGCCAACCCCCGCCGTAGGGGTCGGAGTTGACGAGCTGCGGGTTGCCCTCCAGATCACCATTGACCGCAACGACTTTCGCGCTGAGCGGGCGCGTAAAGGTCCGACACCGACTTCGTCGATTCCACCTCGCCGAACGACTCGCCCGCCGTCACCTCGGCGCCGACGTCAGGCAACTGGACGAAAACCACGTCCCCCAGCGCGGACTGCGCGTAATCGGTGATACCGACACGGACGGTGTCGTCGCCGGTGCGCTGCACCCACTCGTGTTCCTCGGTGTAGTACAGGTCGGCTGGGATTTCGCTCACGGCGCTCCTTGGTCTCTTTCGCGGTTCACCGCGGTGTTGTTGTCCGCATTTTCACTGCTGCCTCGCGCACATCTCACTTGACTGGCTGAGCGTATTGGCGAGGTTTCGGTTGCCGCAAGGCGGTGACGTCCACTCGGTCGGACTGCTGCACCTCCATCGTGCCGCCGACCCGCTCGACGCTGTCCATTGCACCACCGGGGATGTTCATGGCCGCGGCCAGGGTCGGCGGATCACCAATCGCCAGAACCGAATACGGCGGGTTGAGGGTCACGCTGTCGGCGACCAGCGCGCCGGGGGCGCCGACGACCCAGGTGTCCAGGCCCACCCGCACGGCCGATCCTCCGCCGCTGATCTCCATGGCTTCGGCCCCGGCGTTGCGCAGCTCGTTGATCACGTCGAGCATGGTCTCGGCCGGCACGCCGGGGGTGGTGTCGGTGATGGTCAGCGTCACGCCAGGGCCGGTCGCGGGCACCGTACCGATCAGAATCGACAGCGCGGCCAGCCGGGCCTGCGCGTTCTCGATCGCCGCCTGATCGCTGGTCCCGGACGCTTGCAGTTGCGCCAAGGTGCGCTGCAGGTCGGCCACTTCGGTGTTCAGTGCCGCCTCGCGTTGCTGCAGCGAGTCCAGCAGGACCAGCAGATCGGCGGGCCGGGCGGTCTCCAGCGAATCGCCCGATTCGGTCTGCCGGACCTGAGTGATGATCGCCAGGCCCAACAGCACACACAGCAGCACCGCCAGCGCACCGAACACGATCTGCGACCGGCCGCGCCGCACGACGCCGGCGACGCCGCCGCCGTGCAGGTCGCCGATCTCGGGCGGCGGCGCATCGGGCGGCAGTTCGTGGCGGCCGTGCTGATCAGGCTCGGCCGGGTGCTTGCGGCGACTCGTCGGTCATCGCTTACGTCATGCGCCGAACAGTCTGCGCCGCAAGGCGGCTGCGTTTCCGAAGATCCGGATGCCCAGCACCACGATGATCGCGGTCGACAGCTGCGTGCCGACCCCCAGCTGGTCTCCGAGGTAGACGATGAGCGCCGCGACCAACACGTTGAACACGAAGGACACCACGAACACCTTCGAGTCGAAGATGCGTTCCAGATAGGCCCGCAGACCGCCGAACACCGCGTCGAGCGCGGCGACGACGGCGATCGGCAGGTACGGCTGGACGAACTCGGGCACCTCCGGGTGGAACACCAAACCCAGCACGATGCCGATGACGAGTGCGGCGATTCCGATCATGTGGCTGGACTCATCTGTTTGTCACTGCCCAATCTCCTTGGCGAAGTTGACATCCCGAACCGGACTGGCCGGCAGGGTGAGTGCCTCGGATGTGCTCACGCTGACTCCCACACCATATGAGGTCTCCAGCAGCCGTAGGCGCTGCAGTCCGGGACTGCGCTCGAACACGTCCTGCATCGAGTGCGGCGGTCCGAGCGCGAGAATGACGTATGGGCTGCTGATCGGTTGATTGTCGACCAGGATGCCCCCGCCCGCCTGCCGGATCGTCACGTTCGGTCCGATGCGCACGCCGCCCACCGAGATCGCCTCCGCGCCGCTGACCCACAGCGAGTTGACCACCTGCTGCAGGTCGCGGTCCAGAATCACCTGCTGGCTGCCGGGAACGCGCTCCTTGGACACGTCGCTGAGGTCCTCGGACATTCCCGGATCCGTGACGGTGATCTCCAGACCCGGGCCGATCACTCGCGGTGGCCGCCGCGGCGAGATTCGACTCGTCGAGTTGGCCGAGCAGCAGTCGGCCCCGCGCGTCGCCTTCCAGACGCTGGCGCCGTTCGGTGTCCACCTGCGCCGCCAGCGCATCGCGTCGGGTGGAGGCGTCCGCCACCTGCGCCTCAGCGGAGCGCACGCTGCCGGAAAGCACATGCTGCGTCTCGCGCACGCCGGGCGCGGTCGACCGGGCCTGGGCGACCGCGGCGACGAACACCACCGCGATCAGCACCGCTCCTGCGATCTGCCATGCCCACGACTGCCACCGACTTCCGCGTGCTTTCCCTGCTGTTTCGCGTCCGCTGCCGCCTGGTAGCCCGGATCCAGGTGGTCCGACAACAGGGATGCCAACAGCGACGGCACCGGGATCAGCGTCGGCTTGCGCGCCTGGTGGGCGCTGCGCCCGGCTTCCGGGTCATAGCCGCCGAGGTGCGTCATCTCCTCAGCGCCCCACCTTGGGCATGTGGCGCATCACCATCCCGACCTGAATCAGATACAGCACACCTGACCACAGGTACATCGCAAGACCCCAGATCAGGAACGCCCACCCGCACGCGAGGATCACCCGGCTCCACAACGCGTCCCACTGTCCGAGCAGGATCAGCGGGAGTCCGGACATCAGCGCGAAGGTCGCCGCCTTGCCGATGTAGGTGACCGGCAGCGCGGTCAGTCCCCGGCTGCGCAGAAGCGGCAGCGTCGCGGCCAGTACGACGTCGCGTCCGAGCAGGGTCAGCACGATCCACCAGGGCACCGAGCCGTGGATCGCCATGGCGATCGGGATGGCGACCATGTAGATGCGGTCGACCGCCGGATCCAGCAGCTCGCCGAGTCTCGACGACTGGTTGTCGACCAGCCGCGCGATCTTGCCGTCGGCCCAGTCCGAGAATCCGCTGAACATGAGCACGGCCACCGCCCACGCGTTTTCGTGCACCACCAGCAGCAGCCAGAGGAAGACCGGCACCAGCACCAGGCGCAGCGCGCTGAGCGCGTTGGGCACCGTGAGCACCCGGTTCGACGACTGCGCAGCCGTGTCTGTGTCGCCGTCCGCCGGCTCCTCCATGGGCTAAACCTAGCGGAATACCCCGGGCAGACTCAGCGCCGACATCGTGTCATCGGCGAGTGGGTTGTCGTGCACCATGTACGTCCACGTCGAGGTCGGCCGCGCGAGCTTGGACAGGTCGACACCCGGCTCGTCCTCGATGGACGCGGCGGTGTCGAAGGTCTGCTGCGCGGCCTCGATCGCATCGGCGGCCAGCGAGGCGAACGCGTCGACGGCCATCCGGTGGAACTCGTCCAGCGGATTCTGCCGACCAAGCGCCCGCAGGTGGATGCTCTCCCGGATGTCGGCCAGGTATGCCAGGTGATCGGCCCAGGCGCGGTCCAGGTGATACAGCATGATCAGCCGGCAGATCTTCTCCAGCTTCTCCTCGCCGATCTCCTCCACCAGCGCCTCGTAGCGGTCCGGCGACAGCTCCCGCAGCTCGTCGCGTGCGGTCGGCGTGCGCAGCAGCGTGTCGCGGCGCTCCACCAGGATGGCGCGCTGCTGGGCGATCAGCTGGTTGTAGCGCCACGTTGTTGGCGTGGACTTCGAGCAGGCGCCCCTCGGCGATGCGTTGCGCGTGGTCGAGCTGGCTGGCCGCCTTGGGGTTGACGATGCGGCCGTCGTCGTCGGTCTGCATCGGCAGCTTGCTCGCGTCGAGGTGAGCGGCGACGACGTCGTCCTCCCAGCTGGAGAAGAACACCGACGACCCGGGATCGCCCTGGCGTCCGGCGCGCCCGCGCAGCTGATTGTCCAGCCGCTCGGTGTTGTGGCGTCCGGTGCCGATCACGTGCAGCCCGCCGAGTTCGGCGACTTCGTCGTGGTCGGCTTCATCGGATCCGCCGAGCCGGATGTCGGTGCCGCGTCCGGCCATCTGAGTGGACACCGTCACCGATCCCGAGCGCGCCCGCCTCGGCGATGACGGCGGCTTCCTCGGCGTCGTTCTTCGCGTTGAGCACGACGGCCGGCACACCGGCCTTGACCAGCCGCTCGTGCAGGTCCTCGGACTCGGCGACGTCGCGGGTGCCGACGAGCACCGGCTGGCGGGTCTTGTGCACCTCGGCGATGTGCTCGACGATCGCGTCGGTCTTGGCGGCCGCGGTGACGTACACCCGGTCCTCTTCGTCCTCGCGAATGTTGGGAGTATTCGGCGGGATTGGCGACACCCCGAGTTTGTAGAACTGGCGCAGCTGCTCGCCCGCGGCCAGGGCGGTGCCGGTCATCCCGCACACCGTCGGGTAGCGGTCGATCAGCGCCTGCACCGTGATCGTGTCGAGCACCTCGCCGGTCTCGGTCGTCTCGATGCCCTCCTTGGCCTCCACCGCGGCCTGAAGGCCGTCGGGCCAACGCTGCAACTGCGCGATGCGGCCACGGGAGGAGTTGATGAGGTGCACCGCGTCGTCACGAACGATGTAGTGCACGTCGCGCTGCAGCAGCACGTGAGCGTGCAGTGCGACGTTGACCTCGGTCAGGGTCGAGCCGACGTGTTCCTCGGAGTACAGGTTGATGCCACCGAGCTTGGCCTCGAGCTTCTGCGCGCCGCTCTCGGTGAGGTGCACGTTGCGGCTGTCGGAATCGGTCTCGTAGTCCCTGCCCTCGATCAGCTCGCCGACCATCCGGATCAATTCGACCTTCGGCGTCTCCCGGTGCGTGGTGCCGGCCAGCACCAGCGGCACCAGCGCCTCGTCGACGAGCACCGAGTCGGCCTCGTCGATCAGGCCACGTCGGGGTTCGGCGACACCAGATCGTCCACGTCGGTGACCAGCTGGTCGCGCAGAACGTCGAAGCCGATCTCGTTGACCGAGCCGTAGGTGACGTCGCACTTGTACGCCTCGCGCCGCTCCTCGGGCGTCGAGTCGGCGGTGACCCAGCCGACGGTCAGGCCGAGCGCTTCGATCAGCGGACCCATCCACTCGGCGTCGCGGCGCGCGAGGTAGTCGTTGATGGTGATGACGTGCACGTGGCGGCCGCCGATGGCATATCCCGCCGCGGCGATCGCACCCGAGAGCGTCTTGCCCTCACCGGTGGCCATCTCGACGACGTCGCCGGCGAGCATCCGCAGGGCCGCCTGCAGCTGCACGTCGAACGGTCGCAGCGTGGTGGTCCTGGTGGATGCCTCCCGCGCGATCGCCAGGAACTGCGGGATGTCGGCGGAATCGGCGAGGTCGTCCAGGTTCAGCAGCTTGGCGGCCTTGAGTAGTTGCTCGTCGTCGAGGTCGGCGGCCTTCGCGTCGAACTCTGCCGAGTCGCGAACCTGGGCCATCGACGAGGCCTGATCCCTGTCTGTGCTCGCGCCGAGCATCCGCCAGAACCGATTGCTGACACGACCTGAGGTGCGGGTCTTGGTCTTCGCCACAGCTTTACGGTACGCGGCCCGCATTTCCCCGCGTGGTCTAGGTTTTGGCGCCGAAGTCTATGCGCACTGAATCGGCGACCGGTTCGAAGCCGATCCGTTGATAGATGGCATTGGAGACAGGGTTGGCGAGATCGGCGAACAGCACGACGCCGACGGTGCCGCTGCGGTGCGCCAGTTGGGCGGCAGCAGCGGTGACGGCGGACCCGTATCCCTTGCCCCGTAGGTCCACGGGCGTGAAGACCGGCCCGATGCGCGATACCCCTGCAGCGGGGGCGCGCAGCATCGCCATGCTGGCAGGATGCGCCTTCGACGTTCCAGAAGATGAACTGGTCGCCCTTGGGCTCCGCTGAGTCGACGAATCGCGTGCCGGCGTCGTCATCGCGGGGGTGACCGAAAGTTTCGGCGAAGAACTGCTCAACCCAGTCGACCAGCAGATCGCGATCGTCGTCAGTGGCTCTGCGCGCGCCGCCCTCAACGCCCGCCGGCGGCCGAAGAGTGCCCAACCGATATAGCCGCTCTTCGACCGAAACGTGCCCCTCATGCCCGGTGAGCGCACACCAAGCGGCTGCGAACGCCACGGTCGCCTCTCGCGCGCCCCTGGCGCCAGCCAATCCGGGGTTTACCGCGGCGACTTCAGAGGCGACCACGCCGACGCTGTCGATCGGAAGTGCATTGCACGCCAGTGGATACGGCGGAGTCTGGATTGCCGCACCGATCATGTCCTCGTTGTCCCATACGGTCAGCAGCAGCGAATCGTCTGGTAGTTCGCCTGCCTGGAGCACAGTGAGTTCAATGGTGTTGGCGATCGGGTCGCGGCGATACAGCGGTTCTGCGATCGCGCGGAACTCGTCGACGGTGTCGTGTCGGCGGACCTGCATGCATCAAGCTCTAGGCGAGATTGGAGCGACGCGGGTAGGCCACCGTCGGGTCGGTCAGTGTGTTGACCACAGCGGGCAGCCCGGCAGAGAACGCGCGCTCGAGGGCGGGCCGCAGGTCGGCCGGCGTCGCCACCAATTCACCGTGCCCGCCCAAGGCGGTGACGACTTCGTCGTAGCGGGTGCCGGGCCGAAGCTCGGCGACCACCGAATAGCCGTAGAGCATCTCCATGGGGTGTTTCTCCAGACCCCAGATTCCGTTGTTGCCGATCACGGACACCACGTGAACTCCGTGGCGCACCAACGTGTCCCACTCCATGCCGGAGAAGCCGAACGCGCCGTCGCCCTGCAGGAGCACGACCTGTCGGTCGGGCCGGGCCAACTTGGCGGCGAGCGCGTAACCCGGGCCCGGAACCCAGACAACCGAACGGGCCGCTGTCCAGCCATGCGCCCGGCACATAGCTGTCGATGACCCGGCCCGCGTAGGAGCCGAAGTCACCCGCGTCGATCACGACGATCGCGTCACGGTCCAGCAGCGCGCTCACCTCGGCGTACACCCGCATCGGGTGCAGCGGTGTGCGGTCGTCGGCCAACTCGGCAGCCTCACCGGCCCGCGAGGTGGTCTCGAGGGTGCGCAGGTCGGCGATCCAGGCTTCGTGATCGGTCGGCGTCGTCCCCGACAGTGCCGACAGCGTGGTCGTCAGGTCCCCGTACAGGCCCGCGGCGACCTCGCGCGGATGCGGCCGCTCGGGTTCGACCCGGTCGGCGACGATGAGCTTGGTTTCCGTCCCGAACACGCCGCCGAAACCGAGCCGGAAGTCCATGGGCACGCCGATCACCACGGCAACGTCGGCCTCCCGCAATGCTTTCGACCGCGCGCGGGAGAACGCGAGGTCGTGGTCGGCGGGCACGGTTCCCCGCGCCATGCCGTTCATCAGCACCGGGATGCGCAGCGTCTCCGCCAGGCGCAGCAGCGCGGTCTCGGCGTGGCCCCACCACACGTTGGTGCCCGCCATGATGACGGGCCGCCGCGCGTCGGTGAGCAGTCGGACGGCGACGTCGACGGCGTTGCCGTCCGGCTGAACAACCGCGGACGGACGTGCCAGCGCACCGGGTCCGCCGCTGTCATGGGCCTGCACCGAACACGTGATCCATCGGGAAGTCGACGAACGACACCCCCGTCGGCTGCCCGTCGGCACCTGCCGCGGCGCGCAACGCATCGTCGATCAGCGGGCCGACCGCGTCCGGCGACTGCGCGGTCGCGGCGAACCGGGTCAGCGGCGCGACGAACGGAACGTGGTCGATCTCCTGCAGCGACCCCTGACCCCAGCGCGCTGCGGGTGCCCGGCCGCCCAGTACCACCAGCGGCGACTGGTTCTGCTGCGGCGGCGGCCATCGCGCTCATCCCGTTGGTGACGCCGGGTCCGGCGGTCAGCGCCGCGACGCCCGGCACGCGGGTCACCTTCGACCAGCCCTCGGCCGCGAACGCGGCGGTCTGTTCGTGTCGGGTGTCGATCAGCCGGACGTTCTCTGCCTGACAGCCGTCGTATATCGAGAACAGGTGGCCGCCGGACAGCGTGAATATCGTGTCGATTCCGCTGGCGCGCAGCCGCCGGGCGATCAGGTGTCCGGCGTTGACCGTCGAGTCGGCCGAGGTGGTGGAGCGTCGTTGCTCATGGGGGCAGCATAATCAGCGCGTGCCGAACTCCTCGCAGACGCAAGTACTCATCGCCGGCGGAGGCCCGATCGGCCTCACCGCGGCCATCGAATTGACCCGTCGCGGCGTCGACTGCCGCGTCGTCGATCCCCTCCTGGAACCGCCGCAGTACGCCAAAGCCGTTGGTGTGCAACCGCGTACGCTCGAAGTATTCGAGTCCATGGGCCTGCTGGGGCGCGTCCTGGACGCGGCCATCGAGATGCACGGGCAGATCGTCTATGTCAACGGCGAGCAGGTCGCCCAGGTCGATTTCTCCGTTCCGGCCGACGTGCCGTTCGGCTTCATCGCCATCCCCCAGTACGCGACCGAGCGAATCCTGCGCGAGGAACTGGCCCTGCGCGGCGTACGAGGTCGAGCGCGGTCTGCGGCTCAGCGGGTTCGAACAGGACGCCGACGGCGTGCGCGCCACCCTGGCCGGCGACGGCGGTGAGCAGACGGTGCAGGCCGGTTACCTCATCGGGGCCGACGGTGCGCACAGCGCCGTGCGCAAGGCACTTGGCCTGACGTTCGAGGGCGCGGCGTTCGAGGAGCAGTACATGCTCGGCGACGTCGAGGTCGACTGGTCGATGCCGCGTGGCTATGCCATCCGTGCGATGCATCAGACCGACGGCGCGACCGACGACCTGCTGGTGTGCATCCCGCTGCCGGGCCGCAGCCGCTACCGGATGTCGATGCTCGTTCCCGACGAACTGTCCGCCGCCCCGTCGCAGGGGATCGCGCACGGGTTCGAGGGCGACCGCAATCCCGAACTGCACCACATTCAGGCGGTGCTGGACCGACTGTCGCCCGAGCCGACCACGGCGCGAAACCTGCGCTGGTCCTCGGTCTTTCGGATCAGCCACCGCATCGTCGACGCCTATGGCCGGGGCCGGGTGTTCGTCGCGGGCGATGCCGCACACATCCACCCGCCGACGGGCGCGCAGGGCATGAACACCGGAATCCAGGACGCGCACAACCTGGCGTGGAAACTCGCGCTCGCGGTGTCCGGACGCGCGGCGCCCGGATCTGCTCGACAGCTACGACGCCGAACGGCGACCCGTCGGCGAGGAGGTGGTCGGCCGGACGGTGCGCAGTGCGCGCGAGGGCATCGGCGCCGATTCCACCGATGTCGACTACGTCATCCGCCGCGAAGCCCAGCTGCTGATCGACTACGCCGACAGCCCCATCGTGGCGGCGCACGCGGGCGGGCGCGCACCCGATGCGACCGGCCTTACCCGCGACGCGGTCACCGGACCCATTGCGGCTGTTCACCCTGTTCGGGCCCGGGCACACCCTGCTCCTGTACGCAGACGACACCGCCGGGCCCCGCTGACGTCGAGCATTTCGAGCGTGCCGCCGATGCTGCGACGGCAATCGCCGGCGGCCGACCTGAACGTCTATCTGATCGCCGCGCCGGGCGCCGACGTCGCAAGCACCGTGCTGCCGCTGATCCGCGACGCGGACGTCGAAATTCGCCACTGCGTATTCGACGTATTCGGCGGCTGGGGCATTCCAGCTTCGTCGTCAGGCCCGACGGTTACCTCGGATTCGCCGGCGACCACGCTGACGTCGACGGTCTGGCGGCGCACCTGCGGGCGACGTTCGGCTAACTGCACCGCTCCCATCGCCCAGTCACACGGGCTCGCGCTGCGGTAGCTTCGCCGCAGGCTGCTTGCGCGTGATGGAGGTGTCGCTGCTTGAACACACAGTTCGAGTCATCCATCGACTGGAGCCGCGAACTCGGTGCTTCCCTGGTCTGGATCCTGCAGACATGCGTCGTCACCGCGGTATGTCTGCTCATCGTGCTGGTGCTCGTCGGTCGCCTGACTGAATGGGGGCGCCAGTACTGGCGGATCACGTCCGGCTATTTCACGGGCAGGCAGAGCGTGCCGGTGTGGGCCGTCGCCGGGTTGCTCCTGCTGTCGACGATCATCTCGGTTCGCATCAACGTGCTGCTCACCTACTACGTCAACGACTTGTTCACCGCAGTGCAGATCGCCTTCCAAGGTGGCTCCAATGAGGCGGCGCGCTCATCGGGTATCGACGGATTCTGGGCATCGATCGCGGTATTCGGAGTCCTTGCCGCGTGCTACCTCGTGCGGTTGCTCCTCGACATGTACCTGACGCAGCGATTCATGATGCGGTGGCGAATCTGGTTGAGCCACCGCTTCATCGGCGATTGGCTCGACGACTTCGCATACTTCCGCGCCCAGTTCACCCGCCGCCCGATCGACAACCCTGACCAGCGGATACAGCAGGACATCGACAGCTTCACCGCGGGCGTAGGCGGTGACACGAACAACCCGATCTTCAACTCGAGCAACACACTGCTGTTCGGCGCGGTGTACGCGGTCGTCTCGGTCCTTTCGTTCGGCGCGATTCTCTGGCGGCTTTCCGAACCCGTCACCGTTGGCGGCATGGTGCTGCCCAAGGCGCTTTTCTGGATCGTGATCGGCTACGTATTGGTGGTAACGGTCGTCGCGTTCGTCATCGGACGACCCTTGATCCGGTTGAGCTACTTCAACGAGCTACGCAATGCAGGCTTCCGGTACGCGTTGGTGCGCTTGCGGGATACCGGTGCCGCCGTCGGTATGTATCGCGGCGAGAACGCCGAACGGAAATTGCTCGACGGCCGGCTCTCAGAAGTCATGGCCAATTACCGCAACTGGTTGAACAGAATGATGCTCTTCTTCGGCTTGAACGTGACGATGAGCCAGGCGATCAACCCGCTTCCGTGGATCGTGCAGGCGCAAGCGCTTTTCGCACAACGGATCTCGTTCGGCGACGTTTGGCAGTCGTCCAACGCGTTCACTGAGATACACAACTCGCTGTCGTTCTTCCGCAACGCCTATGACCAATTCGCGAGCTATCGGGCGGTGATCATCCGGCTGGATGGTCTGGCCGATCGAGAACTCGCGAACAGCGCTTGTTCGCAGCGGTAGACTCCGGCGGATCAGCACGACGATTCGCTCGAGTTAAACGATGTCGATGTCCGCACTCCCGCCGGTGACGCGCTCGTTCGGGGGCTCGACCTGAAACTCGGTCCGGGTGATTCGCTGTTGATCACCGGGCCATCCGGAATCGGCAAGACGGTGCTTCTGCAGAGCCTCGCCGGGCTGTGGCCGTTCGCCTCGGGCACTGTTCGATTCCCCGCGGCCGTACCGAGGCGATGTTCGTGCCGCAACTCCCCTATATCCCGCTCGGCGACCTTCGGGCCGTCGCTTCCTATCCTGCTCGAGAATGGGTCGATCGACGACCGCGAGATCCAAGCGGCGCTCATCAAAGTCGCCCTTTCGCAGCTCGCGATCCGCCTCAACGACGTCGGCGACTGGGCGAAGACACTTTCGGTCGGTGAGCAGCAGCGCATCGCCTTCGCCCGCATCCTGTTGAACCGGCCGTCCGTGGTGTTTCTCGACGAGTCGACTTCTGCGATGGACGAGGGCCTCGAGTTGATGCTCTACGAGCTGCTGCGCACCGAACTTCCCGAGTCGATCGTGGTGAGCGTGAGCCACCGTGCCACCGTCGAGCAGTTCCACACCCGACGCCTGGAGTTGGCCGGCGATGGGGAGTGGCGACTCGAACGACTCGCCACCGGGAGTTAAGACCACTGGCAAGCCCGTAGCAGGGCGGCGAGGTACCTTGCCAAAGTGGAAGAGGGAATGTTTGCCGCGACGCTCGACTGGGGGCATGAGCTCCTGGTATCGCTGAAGTGGATCGGCCAGGCATGGTTGATCGCCGCGGTCGCGACGCTGCTGATCTGTGTCCTCATTGCCAAGTACACGGTCTGGGGCAGGCAGTTCTGGCGCATCACCGGCGATTACTTCAAAGGCCCGGAGAGCGTCAAGGTCTGGCTCTGGCTCGCCGTGATCCTGCTGTCGGTGATCTTCCGGCGTCCGGCTTTCGGTGCTCTTCAGTTCCAGGGCAGCGACATGATGACGAGCTTCCAGGTCGTCGCGTCAGGCGTTGCCGCGGGCGATGACGCGATAAAGAACTCCGGACGCGACGGCTTCTACATGTCGATGGTGGTGTTCTCGGCGCTGGCCGTCCTGCACGTCGTACGGATCATGTTCGATCTGTTCGTCACGCAGCGCTTCATGCTGGCGTGGCGCGCGTGGCTGACCGATCGGCTGACGGGCGACTGGCTCGACGGAAAGGCCTACTACCGCGGCCGCTTCATCGATGACACGATCGACAACCCCGACCAGCGAATTCAGTACGACATCGACATCTTCACCGCTGGCGTCGGCGGTCTTCCGAACACCCCGGGAAACACCTCGACGTCGACGCTGTTGTTCGGCTCGGTCGACGCCATCGCCTCGATGATCTCGTTCACCGCGATTCTGTGGAGCCTGTCAGGGACCCTCACGCTGCCGATCGTGAACTACGAACTCCCGAAGGCCATGTTCTGGATCTTGCTGACCTACGTGCTCTTTGCCTCGGTCATCGCGTTCTGGGTCGGCCGGCCGATCATCTGGCTGTCGTTCAGGAACGAGAAGTTCAACGCGGCCTTCCGATATGCGCTGGTGCGGCTGCGCGACGCGTCGGAGGCCGTCGCGTTCTACCGCGGCGAAATCGCCGAGCGGACCGGATTACGCAAGCTCTTCGCGCCCATCGTCGCCAACTACAAGCGGTGGATCAACCGGATGATGGGCTTCTACGGCTGGAACCTGTCGATGAGCCAGATCATCGTCGTGCCGCCGTATCTGTTCCAGTTCCCGCGGTTCTTCAACGGCGAAATCACTCTCGGCGCGATGAGCCAGTCGGCGTCGGCGTTCGGCAACATCGAACAGGGGCTGTCCTTCTTCCGGAACGCCTACGACGCGTTCGCCGGCTATCGCGCCTCGATCATCCGCCTCGATGGGCTGATGACCGCGAACGAAGAAGGGCAGGGCGCTGCCGGAGATCACGACCACGCCGTGCAAGGACGGCACGGTGCAACTCGAGAAGATCGAGGTTCGGACGCCCGACGGGAAACAGCTCGTCAACCCGCTCGACTTGCGTCTCGAAGTCGGGGACACGTTGGTGGTGACAGGAGCATCGGGGGCTGGCAAGACCACGCTGCTGCGTAGCCTCGCCGAGTTGTGGCCGTTCACCACGGGAACTTGACCCGGCCGTGTGGACCGAACGAGACGATGTTTCTGTCCCAGATGCCCTATGTGCCCCTCGGTGATCTGCGCGCCGTCGTTACTTACCCGCTCGAGGAAGGCGACGTCGACGACGAGACGCTGAAGCGCACGCTGGAGAAGGTGGCGCTGCCGCATCTTGTCGCACGGCTCGACGAAGTCCAGGACTGGGCAAAGGTTCTCTCCCCTGGCGAACAGCAGCGAATCGCGTTCGCCCGGGTCTTGCTGACCAAGCCCAAGGCAGTGTTCTTCGACGAGGCCACGTCGGCCCTCGACGAAGGTCTGGAATTCCTGGTGTACAGCCTCGTTCGGACCGAACTACCCGACACCATCCTGGTCAGCGTCAGCCATCGCAAGGCGGTCGAGCAGCACCACACCCACGAACTCGAGCTGCTCGGCGACGGCGAATGGCGGTTCGGCCGGGTGGGAGGCGACGAACCGGCCCACGTCTAGGCCTGCGCGGCGTGCGCACCCGCGCGTCTGCCGAAGAACGACCCTTCGCCGAGTTGGGTGCCGCTGGCGTAGCCCTTGCCGTCCTGCGCGATGTTCGATGCGCACGCGCCGGCGGCGTAGAGGCCTCCGATGGCGCTGCCGTCCTCGCGCAGCACCTGCCCGTCGATCGACACGTCGAGACCACCCATGGTGAATCCCGAGTACATCGCGACGCCCAGTGAGAGGTCGAATGCCGCCCACGGGCCGTTGTCTTGTGCGGCAACGTATTCCGGTTGCTTGTGGAAGTCGGGATCCTCGCCGCGGGCGGCGTTCTCGTTGTACCGGTCGAGGGTCGCGGCCAGCTTGCCCGCCGGAATACCCAGGGCCGCCTCCATTTCCGCCACCGTCTCCAAGCCGTCGATGAACTTGATCAGCGGCATCTCGGGCATCTGCATGTGCGCCTCGTCGACGATCAGGTACGCCTGCTGGTCGGGTTGTTCCAGCACGTAAGCCGATGTGCGTGAGTGGTAGGAGTCCTCCGTGACGAACCGCTCTCCCTGGTTGTTGACGACGACGCCCGTCAACAGGATCTCCGGCGGGTAGGCGGCGGCGGTGATGAACAGCCCGTCGAGGTTCTCTGCCACGCCGCCGGCCGATACGCCGAGCCCGATGCCGAGTCCGTCGTCGTGGGGGTTGCCCAGGATGTAGGGCTCGACCTCACCGTGGTGTTTGGTTTTCCGCTTCTGGCCCAGGCCGGGCGTGTGCTCGGCGACCATTTCGGCGTTCATCGCGAATCCGCCCGCGGCGATGACGACCGCCTTGGCCTTGATCGCCCCGGTCTCGGCGAAGTGCTTCCAGCGGACTCCGACCACGCGACCGTCGTCGACGACCAGATTGGTCACCCCGGTCTCGTAGCGGATCTGCACGCCCTGATCGGTGGCCCGCTTGACGAGCAGGTCGATGACCATCGCGGCGCCGCCCAACTCCCCCGGCACCGGCACCGAATGTCCGCGCGGCGCGGGCTTGGCCTGCTCGCAGAACGGCCACACCTTCTCGTTGCCGGTGTAGGACAGCCCCTCGGTGCCGGGCGGGACCACCACCTTGCCCTTCCAGTAGCTGCGTTCGAACTGAAAGCCAAGCGCTTCAAGCCAATCGAAGTGCTCGACGCTTTCGTCGCAGTAGAGGCGGATCTTGTCGAGGTCGGGATCCGCCGAGACCGCGACGAGGTACTTGTACATCTCGTCGGCGCTGTCGTCATGGCCGGTGGCCTGCTGCACCGCGGTGCCGCCGCCGAGATAGAAGTGGCCACCCGCCATCGCGCTGGTGCCGCCCGCGCGCGGCCGCCTTCTCCAGCACCAGGACGTTCGCTCCCGCCGCCGCGGCGCTGACCGCCGCGCAGCCGCCTGCGATGCCGAAGCCGATGACCAGGACGTCGACCTCGTCGGACCATGACGTCACATCGGCCGCGTTGACGGTGTCCGGAATGTCGAGACCGCTCACTGTTGCTCCTGTTTCACGTAGTCGAAAAATGCCTTGATCTCGCCGGGGATGTACGGCGATCTCGATGTATGGGCACGCCGGCGTCGGCGGCCGACAGATAGGCGAACCGCATGCCGCCGGGCATGACCCCCTGCGCCACGACGGGCGTGCCGTTGCCGTTCGGCGTCGCGCAGCGCGGCGTCGAACGCCGCCGAGTCGGGCGCCTCGATGCAGACGTGGTGCAGTCCGGGACCCGCGGTGTCGAGGAACTCGGAGTACACGCTCTCGCCGCTCACCGGCGCGATCAACTCGAGCTGGGTGTCGCCTGCGTAGCTGAACGAGATGTGCGCGGTGAAATCGGCGGGCCGACCGCGGAAGGTGCAGGTGTCGGGCGCGAAGTGGACGTCGGGCACCCGGACCCACTTCTTGGCGCCCAACAGCGTGGTCAGCGCCTTCTCGGTGGCGTCGAGGTCCCGCGTCACCCACGCAATCTGGACAGGTGTCTGGGCATGCATCGCGTCGAGGATATCCCCGGCCGCCCCCGATGGCTAGAACGTGTTCTAGTTTGACTCCTCGCCGAGGTACGCCTCCAGGCATCGCTCGGCCATCGCGCGCGCCGCCACGGGATCCGTCCCGAACGCCACGTTCGCGGCGTACCACTGCTCGCCGGACAGCCTCGAGGAAGCGGCGACCGTCCTCGGTGACGATCCACTGTTGCGCCGAACGACGGGTCGATGGCCTCGCCGGTGGCCAGGTGGATCGCCAGCCCGAGCAGCATCGAGTCCCAGCCCATCCCCACGGCGCCCGGTCCGAACTGTTCCCAGTGGTCGTCGACATGGGCGATGTGCTCGATCACCAAGCGCGCCCGGTCGGGGCCGTCGGCTGCTGACACTGACGTCGATCCAGCTGATGCCACCGCCGAATTCCCACGTCGCGGTGAAGTTCTTCGGCGGATCGCACGTCAGGACGGTTCCCCCGGCCTGACCCTCCAACTGATAGGAACCGCCGACCGTCAGGTCACCGGAGATCGGCATCAACCACCGGGGAATGCGCTCGATGTTGGTGACGGCGTCCCAGAGGTCATCCTGGTCGGTGTCGTAGGACTGGCTGATGGTGACGACGTGCGCGTCCTTGGCGTCGATGATGCGGGTCCCCAGCTTGCGCTCGACGGCGTTGATTTGATGCTCGACATCTACCTCAGTCATGTTGCCTTCCTTGGTTTCTGCGTTGTCGTTTACCGCGCGCGATTTCGGTGCCCAGCGCGTCGAGTCGCGGTGCCCAGAAGCGGCGGAAGCCGTCGAGCCACTCGTCGACATCGCGCAACGCCGTGCCGTTGACCGCATAGAGCCTGCGCTGGCCGTCCGGACGAACCGAGGTGAATCCGTTCTCCCGCAACACCTTGAGGTGCTGCGACACCGCCGGCTGGCTTATCGCGAACTCCGCCTGGATCTGCGCACCGATGGCTCCCGCCGATCAGCTCGCCCCCGGCAAGCAGTTCGAGAATGCGCCGACGGACCGGGTCGCCGAGTACATCGAACGCGTGCACATCCATATATTAAAGTACTCGACTTATATAAGTCAATATTGAACTATTTGGTCAGCATCTCGATCAGCAGCCTCACCTGGAGGTCGAAGGCGGCCGCGGGGTCGGTGAGTGTGTCCGGCACCGTACTGGCCGAACACCTCCAGGCCGATGGCTCCGACCAGTCCCGCCCACAGCAGAAAGCACTTGGCGACCGCAGAATCGTCACCGGAAAAGCCGAACTCGGTGCGTACGCCGTCGAAATCCGACGACAACGGCTGTGTCACAGCGACTTCGGTCTTCGAGATCTCGCCTGCCGCGATTCCGGCGGCGACGGAGTCGAACAGCGCAGCCACCACTCGGGTGCCCGGGCCGACGGTTCGCTCTGCCGGCGCGCGGTAGCCGGGCACGGGGCTGCCGTACAGCAGCGCCCAGCTCGCGGGGTGTTCGACGGCCCACCCTCGTGCAGCGTGCGCCGTGGCGTACACCTGATCGCGCCACGACTTCTTTGCCGCGCAAGCGTCATCCACCGCGTCGGCCAACTCCGAATAGGCGTCGACGAGCAGCAGTGTCAGGAGCTCGTCGCGGCTGGCTACATACCGGTACACCGCCGACGACACCATGCCGAGGTCACGTGCGATGGCGCGCAGCGACAGCCCGGCCGCACCTTCGGTGACCAGGTGGCGGCGGCCCAGTTCGACGATCTGGCGCTCGATTCGATCGCGAGCATCCTGCCGCTTGCCCATGCCGCCCAGTGTCGCACAAAACGAGATCACTGCTCTTGATTTTTCTGGCGCGTCGTGCCAGTCTCAATAGAGAGCACCGCTCTCGAAATGGAGGAGAACGAGATGACTGTCCGCTATGACCAGCCCACAGGGGCCGCCCGAGCCTTCAACGAACTATTCCGGCTGCTGGCCGAGGCCGGCATCAGCGTCGCCGGCACGGTGGCAGTTCGCGTGCGTGGCCGAAACACCGGAAAGCGCCGCGGCGTGGTGGTCAATCTGTTGACCGTCGACGGCCGTGACTACCTGGTTTCACCCCGCGGGAACACGCAGTGGGTCCGCAACGCGCGCGCGGCAGGCGCCATCGGGATGGGTCCGAGGTGGCACAGCCGCGAGGCTCGCATCACCGAGGTCGCCGATGACGCCAAGCCGGAGCTACTGAGGCGCTATCTCGATCGGTGGTTCTGGGAAGTGAAGGGGCACGTCGGCGGGCTGACGCCCGAGTCGTCGGACACCGAATTTCGCGCCGCCGCTTCGTCGATCCCCGTGTTCGAACTTCAGCGTTAGGGCACCGGAGCCGACGCCGCGGAGATGACGTCCCCCTGCGCCTGCTGGTTGGCCACGTGCCAGGAGACCGCGGCGGGGAACTGCCCCCAGGTGCTGTTGAACATTCCGACGATCGCGGCCCTGCCGTCGGGGGTGATGAAATAGACCGGCCCGCCGGAATCACCCTTCTGACTCACCACTCCGTTGGCCATCGTGAACCAGCCGTTGTAGACGGCCTGGATGTTTCCGCAACTCTCGCCCGTGACCACACCGAAGTGACAGACCGGCAGACCGGGCGAGGGCCCTACGCTGGGATCGGACACCAACACCAGGCCGCGTGGCAGAACGTTGTTGACCACGACGTCGGAGGCGAGGTTGATGGCTTCCCAATCGGTGATCTGGTGGTTGGTGTCGATGGTCGCACCGTTGGGAGTGTTGTCGCGGAAAGAAGCCTGGTTGCCGACGAATCTGCGGGCCCGGTCCTGCACAGTCCCGTCGCCGCGGCAATGCCCTGCGGTGAACGCGACGCGCGCGGCCGGGTCGACGAATCCCAATGTGCAGGCGTTCGTGCCCTGGATGATCTCCATCCCCGGGGACACCACGACACCGGGATCGGCCTGCACCGGCACACCGGGAAGAGCCAGCGCGACGAGCGGGGTCGCCACCGTGGCAAATACGCTTAACCAATTCCGGCGCATCGTCGGCCCCCTTGGTCTCAGGTGTGTAAAGGCTACCGGCGAATCGCCAACCCCATAGGGCGAGTGGGAGAACTGATAACCCCGCCCGACCAGGAGTAACTACACGCCAGTCGTACTACTTCTGCCCATCGGCGTGGATCACGGGGACGTTACAGAGCGGCAACGGCGACGCTGCGGCGGCGATGAGAAAGATGGCCCGGACCTTTCGGGCCGGGCCATCTATGTCGGTCTATATCAGGGAATCGTCAGCACCTGACCCGGGTGGATCAGATCGGGGTTGGCGACTCCGCTCGCGTCGGCGATCACCTGGTACTTGCTGCCGTCGCCGTAGAAGCGCTCGGAGATCGCCCAGAGCGTGTCACCGGACACCACGGTGTACGTCCGCGGAGTCGGCGGGGGCGGCGGTGGGGGTGGCGGCGGTGGAGCGGGCGCCGCTTCGGGCGCGGGGGCGGGTTGCTGCGCTGCGGCAGGGGCGACCTCGGACGCCGCGACCTCGGGCGCCGCAGCGGCCGGCTCGGCTGGCGGCGGTTCGGATGTCTCCGTCTTCGTCGACCAGGCAGGGCCGTCCTTCGCGTACAGCACCAGATTGCGATCGTCCTGCAGCACGAGTTTGACGTCCTTGCTGCCCTTGGTGTCGCTGTGCCACACCGGTTTCTCGGACGTGTAGAGGACGAAGTTGCCATCGGTCTGCACCTCGGCACGCTCCACGTTCTGGCCGTCGGTGCCCGACGCCCACACCGCGTTCCCGCGCGCGGCCAGCACGAGGTTGCCGTCCTGTTGCAACGTCAGCGTGTACGCCCCGTTGCTGGAGGTCAGTGCGTCCCCCTTCTTGAGCCTCTGCCCTTCGGTGAGTGTGTCGGCCACGGCCTTCCCCTTCCTCGAAAATGATTCGAACAGGATGTGCTCGAGCCTACTTACGCACGGTCAGTTGCGGGAGGGCTTGGCTCACCGCGAGTCCAACGTCTACCCAACAGCGAATGGCCAAAGCTGTTCGATACGAGGGAATTACGTCGCTGAGCTAGCACCGCTGCCTTTGCTGACGGCTACGGCGGTCAGGAATCGAAGCCGAGACCCAATGCATCGAGCGTGCGCAGGAAGATATTGCGCCGACCCGCCGCGTGGTCGGCGCGGTCAAGCGACCACCGCGTCGCCTGGATACCCACGCTGGCGATCGGTTCGGGCGGGAACGGCATCGGGCGTTCGCGCACCATCTGCAACTCGGTGCGTGGGGTGGGAGTGCCCTCGAGAAGGTCAAGGCACACGTCGGCGGCGAACCTCGCCGCGCCCACCCCGAGGCCGGTGAATCCGTTGACATACGCCACCCGGTCGTCGCGGGCCAGACCCCAGTGCGCGCAGAACCGCGTGTTGGTGTCGATGGCCCCAGCCCAGCGGTGCGAGAACCGGACGTCGTCGAGTTGGGGGAAGGTGATGAAGAAGTGTGCGGCGAGGCTCCGGTATGTGGCTGGCCGGTCCTCGTAGGCGGGATCGACCTTGCCTCCGAAGTGGTAGACGGCGTCATAGCCGCCCCACACGATGCGGTTGTCCTTGGTCAGGCGGTAGTAGTGAAACTGGTTGGCGCAGTCCCCGATTCCCTGCCTGTTTCGCCATCCGATGCGGTCCAGCTGCCCATCGGTGAGCGGCTCGGTGGCCAGCACGTAGTCGTACACCGGCACGGTATGCAGCCGGTTACGTCGCAGCAGGCTCTTGTAGACGTTCGTCGCCAGCACCGCTTGGCGCGCCGTGATCGTCGCCGTTGCGGTGTCCACCCGCAAGGCCGACCCGTCGGTGTCCAGCCCGGTGGCGTTCGAGCGTTCGTAGATCTGCACGCCTGCATCCGTGCACGCGCGGGCCAGTTCGAAGGCCAGCTTGGCAGGATGGACGATGGCGCAACTGTCTGGGCTGAACAGGCCCGCGAGATAAGTCGGCGAGTTCGCCTCCGCGCGCACCTGCTGCGTATCGAGAAAGCGGCCTTCTCCGGAGTCCGCGGCAGTGCCGCAGCCACGTCGACCTGATGCGGTTCGGTGGCGACCGAGAGCATCCCGGTGCGCTGCCATTCCGCGTCCAGCCCAAGGCGCTCGATGTCTGACTGCATACCGTCGAGGTTCTGTAAGCCCATCGCATCGAGCGTGTCGATCTCGTTGGGCCAGCGCGACTTTCCGTTCTCGGCTCCATGCGTCAGGCTGGCGTCGACGAAACCGCCGTTGCGTCCCGACGCCGCCCACCCGATCCGGTTCGCCTCGATCAGCACGATTCGCCGATCGGGATAGCGCTCGGCGGCGTGCAGCGCCGTCCACAGCCCGGTGTAGCCGCCGCCGACCACCAGCAGGTCACAGCGTGAGCGGCGCGGTCAGCTGCGGGTAATCGGGGCGCCGAACGTCCAGCCACATCGAGCCGAAGTTGCTTGCCGCAAGCGAATGTTCGACCAACTGAGGGTCAACGGGGGCGTCGAAAACCGTCTCCACATCGCGGAGACTACGGGGCCGATGGCGGCAGCGTCGAAAAAATCACTAGACGCGGACCTTGGCCGGCTCTTCGACACGACGCGCGGCGCGGGCTCCCACCCCGGCGGACCGAAGGCGTAGCCAAGCTTGTCCCGCCATCGTGACGCCCGCCGGACATCGCGGAAGATCGACACGTACTCATGGGTCTGCAGCGTCCAGATGTTGTACGTATCGACCTGTTTGGTCAGCCCGTAGTTCGGGCGGACGTCCTCGGCCTTGAAGCTGCCGAACAGCCGGTCCCAGATGATGAAGATGCCGCCGTAGTTCTTGTCCAGGTACTGCTGGTCCATGCCGTGATGAACGCGGTGATGCGACGGCGTGTTGAAGACGAATTCGATTGGCCGCCAGAGCTTTCCGATGCGTTCGGTATGGATCCAGAACTGATAGACGAGATTGATCGAGAAGCTGGCGAACACCATCCACGGCGGCACGCCGAGCAAGGGCAGCAGCGCCCGCAGGAACACGTCGCCGCTGATGTTCCACTTCTGGCGCAGCGCAGTCGCGAAGTTGAAGTACTGGCTGGAGTGATGCGCCTGATGCGTCGCCCAGATCAGGCGGACCCGGTGGGCAATGCGGTGATAGAAGTAGTAGAGAACGTCGACGCCGACGATGGCGATCACCCACGTGTACCAGGCGGTCGCCGGCAGATGCCACGGCGCGACGTAGACGTAGAGCGCGGCATAGGCCAGCAGGGCGACGGCGTTGAGGACGCCGCTTGTCGCGATCGATACGAGGCCCATCTTGATGCTCGCCCACGCGTCGGGCTTCAGATAGGAGCCCGCCGGGGCCCGCTCCGCCTCGTCATGTACCAGCTTCCCTGCGCTGACCCACTCGATGATCAGCAGGATCAGGAAGAACGGAATGGCGAACGTCACCGGGTCGTGCATCAGCGGCGGTAGCACGTCCGAGAAAACACGTGACCAGTCCACGGTGACACCTCCGGCGGCAAGTCTAACTTTCGGCCGTGGTCTCCCCTGGATTAGGCACATTTACGATCAGCAACCACACCAGGGTGACGAGCCCGGTGAAGATCGCCTGCAGTGAGAAGACGAAGGTCAGGTACTCGTGCCAACCAGCCAGGATCTGGCCACACTCGTCGTTGCGCCACGGCAGCGTCGACACCGCGCCCATCAGTCCTATCGACATCAACACGACGGTGGCGGACGTCTGGCGCCGCTGAACAGAACCAGCGGGTCGGCATTGAGTGACGACAGCATGATGATCGCTATAGCGACGATGAAGACGGTCGCCGTCAGGATGTCGATGGCAATTCTGTTGCCGTCGCTCCGCGACAAAAACCACCACGTCATTGACGACCACCATCGCGAAGGCGGCGAACCACCAACGCCACAATCGGGGCCCGCGGCCATCGCCGCGTGCGATGCTGCGCTTGAGTATGGCCGTCGCACCCACGATGAGCGCTTCGAGAACGAACACCGTGACGATCCACAGCTCGCGACGGTCTCCGTACCCGATGGCATCGAAGAAGCCGCCGACGATCTCGTAGCTGTAGGAGAACACGAACACCAGCAGGAAAACCACGCCGAACACCGCACGGTCCACACTGCGGGTGACTGCCACGGCGTGACAGTATCGCCGAATTCAGAAACGGCTGAGCACTTAACGAAAGCTGAGTACCTCGTCGCCCCAGGCCAACCGCAGCTCACGGTCCAGATCGTCGACCACTCGATCTTGGGCATCGATCAGCAGCGACGCGCGATCCTCCTTGCGGTACGGCCGCCACTCCGGATCCCCCGCCGGGGCCGATGGCCTGCCGTCGACCGCGAAGCTCACCCAGCGCCTGCGCATCCGCGCCGAAACGGTCTTGCCCGCCTTCAGCCCGCCCAGTTTGAACGTCGGGTCCTTGGGCCCGGCAACGAGGTTGCCCCAGACGTAGGGCAACTCGGTGGCGTGGGCCGCGCCGAGACGCAACAGGCGCAACATTGGGGTCGCGAAGTCGAAGCGATAGAGGTAGACCGGCGCGACGTCGCGATGGCCCTCGGCAAACCAGATCGACGGCATCCGGAAGCCGATGTCGCGGGCCACGCCCATGCCGATCGCCTTGGGCCGGCCGCGGTAAGTGGTCCGGATCTGCGCTTCACTCGGCAGCTGCAGAGCCGGCTGCTCGGCGGCGATCTCGGTGAACATCGTCCGCAGCGCGTTCGGGGTGATCGGCATCAACGGCGACTTCATCCAGCGGAACAGCGCGGCCTCGTGCTTGTTGGTGCCGATGATCAGCGGGACGGGATGTGTGCGCCCCTCTCGGGCCAGTCTGACCGGATGCGCGGGGACGATGTCGCCGTCGATGATCGGAGCGAACGCCAATGTTCCCGGCGTGCGGACCGGCACCTCGTCGAAGACCCGCTTGGAGGCGGCGAGGACCGCCTCGATCGGCAGGCCGGTCAGGCGCTTGGCGTCGTCCCGGCCGAGGTCCAGCGCGTCGAGGAACATGTCGGCTGTACGTTGGCCGCGGTCGCGGTCGTAAATCGATGTGGCCGGCGAACTCTGGGCGATCGCCGCGGAGAACAGTCCGGCGGCGGGCGGGCTGGCCATCAATGTCGTCACCATGCCCGCACCGGCAGACTCGCCGAACAACGTCACGCGGTCCGGGTCTCCCCCGAATCCGGCGATGTTGTCGCGCACCCACTGCAGTGCGAACAGCGCATCGCGTAGTCCGAGATTGGTGTCGAACCCGTCGCCGAGCGACGACAGGTCCAGGAATCCCAAGGCACCCAACCGGTAGTTGACGGTGACGATCACCGCGTCTCCGCTGCCCGCCAGCGCCCCGCCGTGATACAGCGATTGCGCTGATGAGCCGAGGATGTAGGCGCCGCCGTGCAGCCACACCATGACCGGCTTGTTGTCCCCCGCCTCGGTGTCCGACGACGCCCACACGTTCAACGTCAGGCAGTCGTCACCCTGCGGCGCACCGAGGTCGATCGGGATCCTCGGATCCGTGGGCTGCGGGCAGACGGGTCCCACCCGTGTCGCGTCGGCCGGTTCCGACCACCGCTGGGGAGCCATGGGTGCTCGCCACCGCAAGTCTGAAACCGGCGGGGCGGCGTAGCGAATCCCTTTCCACGCCTTGATCGCTCCGTTGTCGACGCCGCGAACGGGGCCGTAGCCGGTGTCGACCACGGGCCGGTCGTCTGCAGCGCGTCGTGTGTTGGCCTCCGCCGTCACCGATTGGCCTCCTCAAGCCGAGTGGACACAACCAAACCAGGCTACGCGCGGGCTCCGAGAGATGGTATATATGGTGTTGTGAGTGTCACATTGCTACCGCAACGGTCCGGTGCCGCCGAAAGACTGCGCCGTCGCATCGTCGAGGACTTCGAGAAGGGCGCGGGTCGTCACGACGATCCGGCGGTCTACGGCGGACCACCTGGTGATCCCGGCTTACTCGGGCCGGACAGCATCTCGTGGGAGATCAACGCCGACCTGGCCTCGGTCTCCCAGGCCGGGTTGCCCGCGATCGTGCTGGAGATCCTGCATCCGTCCGTGGTCGCCGGCGTCCAGGATCTATCCAACTACCGCGACGACCCGTTCCAGCGCGCCCGCGCCACCCTGGGCTACGTGCTGACCACGACGTTCGGCAACACCGAGGCCGCGACGCGCGTCATCGAACACGTCAAACACGTGCACTCCTTCGTCAACGGCATCCGCCCCGACGGTGTGCCGTACCGCGCACTTGATCCCGGAGCTGATCGCCTGGGTGCACACCTGCATCCCGTGGATGATTCTGCGAACGTACGAGCACACCAAGCGCCCGCTGTCGCGCGAAGAGCAAGACCGCTATCTGGCCGAGCAAGCCGTGATCGGCAGGATGGGCGGCGCGGACTGGGTGCCGACCACGGCCGCCGAACTCGACGACTATGTCGAGGCCATGCGCCCGAAGCTGAGCGTGAACGCGCAGACCCGAGAGTTCATCGACTTCTTGATGACGTCGCCGTTCTTTCCCGACCTGCCCGCGCCGGTGGATCGGCAGCTACACCGATTCGCCATCTACGCCGGTATGAGCCGCGCACCGGAATGGGCGCGCGAGCTCATCGGGTACGACCGTCCGTCCGCGCTGACCCGCAGGCTCATCGACCCCGCACTTCACCTCGACGCGCGGCAATTGCGCTGGGCGTTCGGGACGCCGCGGTACGCCCAGCTCGCCCGCGAGCGTGCCGCGGGCGTGCGGCCCGAAAGTCGCCGCGCAGTGATCGACGCCCAGCTCATCGAGGTCGTCGGAGGCGCCGTGTCCATGGGCAAGCCGGCGGCAGCGTGGACGACGCGGCCGACAAAACCAGCCAGCGCATCCTCGATGCCGCCCTGCAGGAAGCGGCGGCCGTTGGGCTGCAACGGATTACGGTCGAGGACGTGGTCCGGCGCGCCGGGGTCTCACGGATGACGGCCTACCGCCGCTATCCTCGGCGCGACGATTTGGTCGAAGCGCTGGTTCGCCGGGAGACGCAACGGTTCCTCGCTGCGGTCGCCGATGCCATCGACGCCACCGATGATCCGCATGAAGGGGTGGCCGAGGCGTTCATCGCGGCGGTCACGTTCGCCCGCGAGAACCCGATGCTGCGCCGCGCCGGGCATGTCGAGCCGGCCCCGATAGACTCGGCGGAACTGTTGAAGATGGGGTCGGCGTTCATCGCCAACTACATTCACGGCGATACGCCCGGGCAACCGCCGCAGCAGGTCCGCTGGGTCGCCGACGTGTTCGCCCGGCTGTTCTTCACGTACATCTCGATACCGCCGACGGACCCGGACTTCGGCGACGACGCCGAACTGCGGCGGTTCGCGCACGAGGTGCTCACGCCGATGGTGGAGCGCGCCATCTGAAAACGGTGGCAAGCTTGTGCCGTGCGGAAGTGGGCGCTACTTGCGGGAGCCATCTCCACCGAGGTCGCCGCGACGCTGTCGTCTGCGCGCATCGTCAGACCATTCGGCGTGGCTCGTGCGTGGTCGTCGCCGGCTATGTCGCCTCCTTCATCCTGCTGACGATGGTGCTGCGGGCCGGCGTACCGGTCGGGGTCGCCTACGGGATCTGGGGCGCGCTGGGCACGGCGGCGACCGCGGTGCTTGCCGCCGTGCTCTTCGGTGACCCGTTCACCTGGCCGATCGTCGGCGGGCATCGGGCTCATCATCGCCGGGGTGCTGCTTGTCGAGTTCGGATCCCATCGAGCCGAAGCCGGCCGAGTCGTGATGTGGCTGGCGCTTGCGGGCGCGATTCTCGTCGAGGTGTTCGCGACCCTGTCGCTGCGCGCTTCCGACGGTTTCCGCAAGAAGGCGTGGATCGCGCCCATCGTCGCCGGTTATCTGGTGTCGTTCTATCTGCTGTGGGTGTCGTTGGGGCTGGGCATGCCGGTCGGCATCGCGTACGGCGTGTGGTCGGCGTGTGGCGTCGCGTTGGTCGCGGTCACTCGCGCGCTTCCTGTTCGACGAACCGCTGACCTGGATGATGGGGGCCGGCATCGCGCTCATCGTCGGCGGCGTGCTCATGATCGAGATGGTCGGGGTCGCGCACTGAGCGCTCCGGCGAGTGCGATCACCACCAGCCCCGCGATCGGAACCGCCAGCAACCCGACCCGCAGGCTCGTCGCGTCGGCCACGACACCGACGATCAAGCGGTGCGCCGAAGAAGCCGATCCGCATCAGCCACGTCAGCACCGTCAGCCCGCTGCCCGGGCGCATACCGGGCAGCTGGTCGGCGCGGTGCATCGCCGCCGGGACCAGGGTGGCCACCCCGAAACCCGCGGCGGCGAACCCGGCGATCGTGCCGGGCGTCGACGGAAAAGCCAGCGCCGCACCCATACCCGCCGCGGTGATGAGCCGCCGGCGCGCGCCACCGAGCGTTCGCCGAACCGTCGACGAGCCGGTCCCCGATCAGCCGACCGATGAACATGAATCCGACCAGCGCGACGTAGCCGAACACCGCGACCGCACCGGGGGCGCCGAGGCTGTCGCGCAGATACAGTGTCGCCCAGGAACTTCCGGCATCCTCGACGGTGGCTCCCGCGACGGCGATGACGACGAGCGCGACCAGCGTCGCGTACACCGCGACGCCCGCGCCTCATCCGCTCCCTGTCCGTGTCGACGGATCGTCGTCGTGATCCGGCCCCTTCAGCAGGTAGGGGTAGGCGATCACGACGACGACGGAGAACACCGACCGCGGCGAACGCCAAATGCGTTGTCCGCGAGATGTGCAGCGCGATCGCCGCGGCGCCCATCAGTCCGCCGAGGATGGCGCCCGCGGCCCAGACGGCGTGCAAGCGAGTTGATGATCGACCGGCCGTAGTGGCGCTGTAGTCGCAGTCCGTGCGCGTTCTGCGCGACGTCGGTGATCGCATCGCACGCGCCCGCGACGAACAGCGCGGCGGCCAGAATCAGCGGGAGTGCCTGCCAGGCCCGCGACGAGACCAACGCCGCGATGCCGAGGGTGCCGACGACAGCGACTCGTGAAGACCGGTATCGCCGGATCAGCGTCGCAGCGGCCAGGCCCGCCACCAACGCACCCGCGGAGAACGCCGCGATCGCCGCGCCGTACACCGCGTTGGACAGGTGCAGGTCGGTCTTGATTTCGGGGTAACGAGGCAGCAGGTTGGCGAAGATGGCCCCGTTGCTCAGGAACAGCGCCGCGACGGCGATGCGGGCCTTTCGATTCTGCGCCCCGGCCACATCCAGCCGTTCGGACGCCATCTACCGGACACTACCGATCCCGGACTCTAGGCTGATTGTTCGTGGGCGCAGACGGCGATGACCAGGATCTGGACTATCGCTTCACGCTCGCGAACGAGCGGACGTTCCTCGCCTGGATCCGCACGGCACTCGCACTCATCGCCGGTGGCGTCGCGGTCGTCCAGCTGGTACCCGCCCTGTCCATCCCTGGAATTCGCCACGGCCTCGGGATGGCGCTGACGGCGGCAGGCGGCGTTCTGGCGGTATTGGCGGTTCGGCGCTGGCAGCGTGTGCAAACCGCGATGCGTGAGGGCGCCGAACTGCCTCGATCCTGGATGCCGGTATTGCTCGGCAGCGCCATCGTCGCACTGACCATCGCGTTGATCGTCGTGATCTCGGTCCAGCCGTAGCCGGGCATGCACCTGACTCGACCGGAAAAGCCAGGACTGCAGGCGGAGCGGACCCAATTATCCTGGGAGCGAAGCGCTTTCAGCTTTCTCGTCGCGGGAGCACTGCCGCTGCTCGGCCAGGGTCCCCTCGACGACGGGCGGACGGTGTTGCCGGTCGTAGGGGCCGCTATTGGCGATGCTGGTCGTCTGGCTGGGGCGCCGACGGGCACGCCGTATCACCGGCCGACACCGAGAGCCGAAGTCGTCCTACTCGGCTGGGCGACCGCGGGTTTCGCGGCGTCTCATCCTGGTGATTCAGCCTTCTCTAGGTTGCCTGCATCGCGAACTGTTCGCTCGTCTCCCACAGGTCGAGCGCCTTGCTCGCGGTCATAGGAGTCGGCCGACGATCGGATCGGCCGCTTCCCTTCGAAGTACGCGCCGGTGACGCCGTCGAACCTCGGATCGCCACCAGCGCCGCCAGGCGCGCACCGGATGCCCGGGCGCTGTTGACGTTCGGAAGGACGCGCAGCAGCGGAAACACGTAACGCCATGCCCACCGCCCGATCGGCGAGTAGTCGCGGGCCAGACCCGAACCCGGCATCAGGCCGGGGTCGAAGGCGTTGACGGTGACGCCGCCGCTCCCCTGGCCCAGCCGGCGGTCGAGTTCGTAGGCGAAGAGCACGTTGCACAGCTTGGACGTGGTGTACCGGCGGCGGCCTTCGGCCGAGTCGGCTCCGCGGAGCGCGAGATCCGCGGCGCGTGGTGTACTGCGGCGACGGCATACCTGTGAACTTCGCCGGATCGTGGGTGCCGCTGCTGACGACGACGATGCGCGCCGGATGGGCGAGGTCGGCGAGCAGGTCCTGCACCAAGGCGAAGTGCCCGAGGTGGTTGACGCCGAACGTCATCTCCACTCCGTCGGCGGTCCGCTCGGTGCCGGACACCACCTGAACGCCGGCATTGCAGACGATCGCGTGCAGCGGCGGCAGCGCGCGGCCGCGGAAGTCCTCGGCGAAGGTGCGGACCGACGCTCAGTGACGCAAGATCCATTTCGAGGACCGTGCACCGGTCGGGGTATCCGAGCTGTTCGACCGCCTGGCCCCGCGGGCCACGTCGCGGACCGCGAAAACGACATGCCAGGACGGGTCGCTCGTCAAGCAGCGCGCGGGCGCATTCCAGTCCGAGTCCGGCGCTGGCTCCGGTGATGATCGCTGTCTTCTTTGGTGTTGCAGTCATTTCTCCTCCAAGAGAATCGGGATCAGGGCCGTCAGGGTCTGATACAGCCGCCGGTACATCCGGTCGACGTCGGTGGTGTCGGGCTCGAGATGGTCGGCCAGGAAGATGCCGTCCGACAGCGCGACCGCGACCGCGGCGAGTTCGGCGACGACGCGTTGGGCCTTCTGCGTCTCGGCAACGTCGGCGGGAAGCAGCTGCGCGATCGCGTCGCGGAAATCGCGCGATCGCGGTGTCGCGGACACGGCGCACCACCTCGGCGACCGCGGGATCGTCGCTGCGCTCCAGCGACAGCAGGAGGAACAGCCGCAGAAAGTCGGGATGCTGCGCCTGCTGGTTGACCACCGCGTCCAGCTGCCGTTCGACGCCGGCCTCGGCGGGAATCGCCGCGAAGTACCGCTGCGCGCCGCGTTCCATGACCGCCGCCAGCACGCCGTCCTTCGAGCCGAAATGCCAGTAGATCGAACTGGCCGGCAGGCCGCAGGCCTTGCGGATGTCGCTGATCGACGTCGCCGCGTATCCGCGGGTGCCCATCAGCTTCTCCGTCGCGTCGAGGATCTGCTCGCGGGACTGCTCGCCCTGCTGCTGCTTCTTCGTCGGCGACTGCTCTGTAAGGATCATTACAGACAGAAGCTAACACAACGTCGTACGTGGAGCCACGGCGAGATTTCGCGAACTTTGTCGCACTGAGTTCACACACGCGCACGCGGTGGCAGGCTGAGGCCCGTGCTGATACACCGCGCAGGCGGACGAGTTGATCGGCCTCTTCCCGCCGGGCACCCGAACCGACAGCGACGGCACGCTCATGATCGGCGGTTGCCGTCTCGACGACGTGGCCGCGTCAGTTCGGCACCCCGGCTATCGTCGGTCTCCGAAGACGCATTGCGGCAGCGGGCCCGCGACTATCTGACCGCCTTCCGCAGTCGCTGGCCGCGCTGCGATGTGGCGTTCGCTTCGAAGTCCTTCCCGTGCACCGCCGTCCAGCGGGTGATGGTCGAAGAAGGTCTGCATCTCGACGTCGCGGGAGGCGGTGAGATCCGGACCGCTCTCAAGGCGGGCGCCGACCCGGCCCGGATGCTGCTGCACGGCAACGCCAAGTCCGACGACGAACTCGGTCTGGCGGTAAAGCACGGAGTCGGCCTCGTCGTGGTCGACAACTTCGACGACATCGACCGGCTCGAGCGCATCGTCCCCGTGGGCCATCAGCAGCCGTGCCTGGTGCGCGTCATCCCCGGCGTGGAGGCCGCCACCCACGCATCGCAGGCGACGGGACACGCGGGATCCAAGTTCGGCCTGATGCCCGACGACGCCCGCGACGCGATCGCGCGGATCGAGCGCAGCGCCAAGATGCGGCTCGACGGCGTGCACACCCACGTCGGGTCGCAACTGCTCAACGTCGAACAACTTGCGCAAGCGGTCGAACCCATCGCCAAGCTCGGCACCTTCGAGGTCTACGACCTCGGCGGCGGCCTCGGCGTTCGATACACCTACGACGAGCACCCGCCGTCACTCGACGAGTACGCCGAAGCGATGGTCGAGCAGGCGAAGGCGCTGCTGCCCGACGGCAGCCGCATCATCGTCGAGCCCGGGCGCAGCATGGTCGCCAACAGCGCATGCACGGTGTATCGCGTCACCACCTTGAAGCGCGGTGTCCTCACTCACGTCGCGGTGGACGGCGGTATGGGCGACAACCTCGAGGTGTCACTCACCGGCCAGCGGTTCGAGGCGACGATCGTCAACCGGGTGGGCGGCGGCGAGACCGTCAGCGTGGTCGGGCGACACTGCGAATCGGGCGACCAACTGGTCGACGGTGTCGCACTGCGCGATCCATCCGTCGGCGATCTGCTGGCGGTGCCGGTCACCGGGGCCTACTGCTACACGATGTCCAACCAGTACAACGGCGCGCGCCGCGTTCCGGTGGTGTTCATCCGCGACGGCGCGGCGCGACTGGTGGTTCGCCGCGACACGTGGGATGACCTTTTGGTGCGCGACATCGACTAGCGGCGGGCAAGATGGGCCCCATGACCGACCTTCCGGAGTCACTCGTCGAGTTGGCGCGACGGTACGGCGTCGCAACGGAATACGACGACTGGACCGGCAGGCACGTCACGGTTCCCGAATCCACCCTGGTCGGCGTTCTCGACGCCCTCGGTGTGCCGGCAGCCACCGAGTACCGGCGCACGGCCGCATTGGCCGAACACGATCGTAGACTACTGGTCTCGCTCACTACCGCCGGTGATCGTGGGCCGCTCGGGAGCGACATCGGCGTTCTGGGTGCACGTCACCCACGGCGATCCGGTGCGGCTGTGGATCCGGCTGGAGGACGGGTCTGTCCGGATGGGCCTGCGCCAGCTGGAAAACAACAGGGCCCCTTATGATCTCGACGGCCGCATGATCGGCGAGGCCACCTTCGAGTTACCCGCCGACCTGCCGCTGGGATATCACGAACTACACCTTCAACTGGGTACGTCCGACATCAGTTCCCCCATCGTCGTCTCCCCCGCGTCGCTGGAGCCACCGACGGGACGGACATGGGGCCTGGCCACCCAGTTGTACAGTGTCCGATCGCAAAACTCCTGGGGCATAGGCGATTTGACGGATCTCACCGACCTTGCCGTGTGGTCGGCGGCCCGGTACGGGGCGGGTTTCATCCTCGTCAATCCGTTGCACGCCGCCGCGCCCACCGCGCCGATGGAGCCGTCGCCGTACCTGCCGACCTCGCGGAGATTCGTCAACCCGATGTACCTGCGGGTGGAGGCGATCCCGGAGTTCGCCTACGCCACTGGACCGTGGGCGCATCCGCAAGGCCCGGGAGTATGCGCAGGCACGCGCGCAGAAGTCACGACTGATCGACCGTGACGGCGTGTGGAAGGTCAAGCGCACCGCCCTGGAAACGGTGTATCGCGTAAAGCGATCCGCGGGCCGGAACCTGGCGTATGAGGCCTACCGCGAGCGGCAGGGCCGCAGCCTCGACGACTTCGCGACCTGGTGCGCCCTGGCCGAGAAGCACGGCGCCGATTGGCACGAGTGGCCCGACGAGCTGCGTCATCCGGAGAGCCCGAGCGTCGCTGAATTCGC
Source organism: uncultured Actinomycetota bacterium (assembly GCA_963720345.1). Classification (GTDB taxonomy): domain Bacteria; phylum Actinomycetota; class Actinomycetes; order Mycobacteriales; family Mycobacteriaceae; genus Mycobacterium. The sequence continues at coordinate 100,803 of CAVRFN010000048.1, read as the reverse complement.
CGACAAGCACTCCGAGGACGTCGACTTTCACCGGTGGCTGCAGTGGCAGCTCGACGATCAGCTCACCGCGGCCCAGGCGACGTCGGTGGCCGCGGGTATGGGGCTGGGGATCATGCACGACCTCGCCGTCGGGGTCGACCCGAACGGGGCCGACGCGTGGGCCCTGCAGGACGTGCTCGCACTCGGCGTCACCGCCGGCGCACCGCCGGACGAGTTCAACCAGCTCGGCCAGGACTGGTCGCAACCGCCATGGCGCCCCGACGAACTCGCGAACCAGGCGTACGCGCCGTTCCGTGCCCTCGTCAACACACTGCTCCGGCACGCGGGTGGCGTCCGCATCGACCACATCATCGGGCTGTTCCGGCTGTGGTGGATTCCGAAGGGCTCCCGCCCACCGAGGGCACCTACGTGCGCTACGACCACGAAGCGATGATCGGGATCGTCGCGCTGGAGGCGCACCGCGCCGGCGCCGTCATCGTCGGCGAGGATCTGGGCACCGTCGAACCCTGGGTGCGCGACTATCTGCGCGAGCGCGGCCTGTTCGGCACGTCGATCCTGTGGTTCGAGTTCGATCGCGACGGTGACGGCGGTCCGCTGCCCGCCGAGCGCTGGCGCGAGTACTGCCTGTCCTCGGTGACCACGCACGATCTGCCACCGACCCCCGGCTACCTGGCGGGCGAACATGTCCGCCTGCGCGACGAACTCGGGCTGCTGACCCGGTCGGCCGAGGAGGAACTGGCCGCCGATCGCCGCCAGCAGACGGCCTGGCTCGACGAACTGCGCCGGGTCGGGCTGTTGAGCGGCGATCTCGACGAGACCGGGGTCGATCAGGTGGTCAGTGCCCTGTATCGGTATCTGGGCCGGACCCGGTCGCGGCTGTTGGCGCTGTCCCTGGCCGACGCCGTCGGCGACCTGCGCACTCAGAATCAGCCGGGCACGACCGACGAATACCCCAACTGGAGGGTGCCGCTGGCGGGTCCAGAAGGAAAGAAAGTGCTGCTAGAAGACATTTTCACGGATCCGCGCGCGGCCGCGCTGGCCGAGGTGATGCGGATCGCGGTGAACACCCAGATGTAACGCTGGGCGACTCTCCTCCGGTTTCACAATTGTCACGTCTGCGATATGTTCGCACCGCACCGACATAGGGAGATTCTTCACGTGAAAAAGCTCGTTGTCCTGAGCGGGGGGCTCGTGGCAGTCGGCTCCGCCGCGCTGGTCGGCGCGGGTATCGCCATGTCCCAGCCGAGCGGCTCCTATGAACGTCGTCGGCGAGCCGTACAACAAGGCGCTGGCGATCCTCAAGGGGGCGGGCTACAAGGGATACTTCGGCGGATCGTTCGGCAGCGTGCTGTCGCAGTCCAATTGCCTGGTCGACACGCAGAAGATCACTTCGGAGGGCCGAATCCTGCTGATGCTGGACTGCACCCAGCACGCCGCCGACATGCTCGAGGCGATGGGCCCGGCTGCCGGCCCGCGGGTCGGCAGTAATGGCGTCACGACCGTGACCCCGACGCCGATGGTGCCGATTGCCGGTGCTCCGGGCGCCAGCGTTCCGGGCGTTCCGCGGGCCCCAGGTGCTCCGGCCCCTGCCCCAATCGTGCCGACGGGCTAGCCTTCGACCATTTGGCGCAGGTTCTTCAGCGTCTCCCCCATGTTCCGGCCCACCTGGCCGGCGGCGACGCGGTCCGCGATCAGGCCGAGCAGGTTGCCTGCAGATTCATACGCCAATCGGAACGTGACCTTGGTGCGGCCGTCCGCGGTATCGCGCAGCCGGAACCGTCCACGCTGTGACACGCCGGTGAGGCCGACCCAGGACAACTCGCGCGGCGGATCGAATTCGACGACCTCGATGACGCCTCCGATGGGCACCGACCCGACCTTCCAGTGCACGGTGTAGCGGGCGCCCATGCTGGCCGGGGCGTCTTCGGCCGCCTCCCAGCGCTCGAGGCTCGCCATGAACTCCGGGTAGCAGTCGGGACTGCTGACGACCTTCCACACCGTGTCGCGGTCGGCGTCGACGACGCACTGCCGTTGGACCCTCATCAGCCAAGCACCGGGAATCGGCGCCCAGCCGCCAGCCGGTCCACCCCGGCCTGCAGGCGGCCTCCACTTTGTCGTGCACGACGTCGTCGTCGCTGACCGCGATGTCGTCGGCGTCGATCGGGTCCTGCACCTCGATCGCGATCTTCGTCGGCAGCGGCAGCCGCGGCACCATATCGCTGACGGTGAGACCCCACGGCGGCGCCAGCAGAATCGGCACGCTCTTCAGCCGTGCCAACTTGTCGACCATCAGCAGCTTGGCCAGCCACTGCCCGCGGTCGAGGAACAGCGCCGCCTCCTGCCCACCGACGCTGGCGATGGGCACGATCGGCACGCCGGCCTCGCGAGCCAGCTTGACGTATCCCTTGCGGCCACCGAAGTCCACCTCGTGACGCTGCCACGAACGGTCGGAAGACTTCGTAATCACCGCCCGGGTACACCAGCAGTGCCGCACCGGAATCCAGTGCCAGCTCGGCGTTTTCGTGGTTGGCGGCCACGGTGCCGAACTTGCGCAGCGATCCCAGTCCAGGCATGGAGACGACAAGGTTGTGCGCGAGTTGGTAGAACGGCCGCTCGACGCCGAAGTACGAGCAGAACGCCAGCGTGAAGACGAACGTGTCCGGCGGGAGGTTGCCGCCGCTGTGATTACCGACGAGCAGCACGGGCCCGTCTTTCGGGATCCGTTCGAGGCCGCGGACATCGGCGCGGAAGTACAGCGACGCCAGCAGCCACAGTCCAGGTAGTTGCTCGCGGATGTAGTCGGGGTCGCGTTGGTCCAGGTCGGCCTTCGGCACACGGGAGGTGACCTGCTGCCGGGTCCAATTCAGAACGTCGCCAAACCCCGCCATAGCGGTCATATTGACCAAGGACGGGCGCTTGAAACCCCATATCGCAAAAGAATCCGATACCGGCGTTCCCACCTACTTCCGGTAAACTCCCGTGCACCACCTTCTCGTCAGGGAGTCCGCCATGGCAGGATCGCCGGCTCAACAAGGCACTTTGCGTCGCCACCGTTTCGACCGGGAGATCGACCCTGGGCCTGTGCAGATCCAGGCCCGCAAGGTGCACTTCGACCTCGCCGATGTCCCGCTGGAGTGGATTCCGGCGCACCCGGTCGCGTCCACCATGATCAACCTCTTCAATGTCGTGCTGCCGGCCGCCGAGCATTGGTTCGTCGAGACGTTCAACGAGGCACTGCCGTTGGTCAAGGATCCCCGGCTCGCCGAGGACATCCGCGGATTCATCGGTCAGGAAGCCACGCATGCGGCCGCCCACGACGATGTGATCCGCGACTTCCTCGTCGGCAATGGCGTCGATCCCGCGCCGATACTCGAAATGGTCGAGTACATGTTCGGAAAGGTCTTGGCGCCAACCACTTCCACCAATCCGAAACGCCGGTTGAACAACCTGTGCGAACGTCTGTGGCTGATCGCGGCGATCGAGCACTACACGGCCGTACTCGGCGACTTCGCGCTCAACTCCACCTGGGACGAGCACCGCGCCGACCCGACAATGGTCGACTTGTTCCGGTGGCACGGCAGCGAGGAGGTCGAGCACCGCAGCGTCGCCCACGATGTGGCGGTCTACTTCCACGACAGCTACCCCGACCGCATCAGGGCAATGACGATGTCCGCAGCGGCGATCTTCATGTTCTTCCAGCGCGGTACCTGGTACCTGTTCAAATCCGATCCCGCCAGCGACATCGGATGGTGGAAGATGCAGCGCCTTCGGATGCGCGACTCAAAGCTCGGGCTGCTGCCTAAGTTCCGGGTTCTCTTCGGGTCGCAGACCCTCACGTACTTCCGGCCCGCCTACACACCGGAGCAGATGGGTTCCACCGCGCAGGCCGTCGCCTATCTGGCCACCTCGCCCGCCGCCCGCGCGGCTCACCTTTGATGGGCCTGCGGGAGCGCTACCGGCAGCTGCCGTCCAATCCGTTACGGCAGGGGCGCCGTGACGTGATGATCGGCACTTGCCGGTGCGGTGATCTCCGGTATGGACGCGGTCGCGGGTGTCACCAGGCGGGTCACCCTTCCGGAAGCGTCCGACCGAACACGGGTGTTGCGTGTCGTCGACAGGCAGACGGTGGCCCACGACGAGAACGTGGTGGCTCTGACGTTCGCGGCCGCGGACGGTGAACCGCTACCCCGCTGGCATCCCGGCGCCCACATCGATGTGCAACTGCCCAGCGGACGGCTGCGCCAGTACTCGCTGTGCGGAGACCCGGGTCTACGCGACGTGTACCGCATTGCGGTGCGCAGGATTCCCGACGGCGGTGGCGGTTCCATCGAGGTGCACGACGTCCTCGACGTCGGTGCGACAGCGACGACGCAGGGCCCGCGCAACGCGTTCCCGCTGACCGTCCCCGGCTACGGCTCGCCGACAAAGCGCTTCCGGTTCATCGCGGGAGGCATCGGGATCACCCCGATCCTGCCGATGCTGGCTCTGGCCCAGCGCCTCGGCGTCGACTGGTCGATGGTCTACGCCGGACGCACGCCGCGACAGCCTGCCGTTCCTCGACGACGTCGCAGTATTCGGCGACAAGGTGCGTATCCACACCGACGACGACACCGGGCTGCCGACAGCGCCTGATCTGCTCGGCGACTGCCCGGACGGCACCGCGGTCTATGCGTGCGGTCCCGCGCCCATGCTGACCGCCATCCGGTCGGAATTGGCCGGCCGCGACAAAGTCGAACTTCATTTCGAGCGGTTCGCCGCACCACCCGTCGTGGACGGCAGGGCGTTCGACGTCACCGTCGCGTCGACCGGACAACAGATCCGCGTGGGCGCCGACGAGACCCTGCTCGCAGCGCTGAAGCGGTCGGATGTGGACGCGCCGTACTCCTGTCAGCAGGGTTTCTGCGGGACCTGCCGGACGCGGGTGGTCGGTGTCAGCGAGGGGACCGTGGACCACCGCGACACGCTGCTCACGGACCCCGAGCACGAGAACCAGATGATGTTGATCTGCGTATCCCGTGCCACTGAGGGGTCGCATCTCACGCTCGACGTGTAGCGGCATCTCGTACTATTCGGCCATGCCGTTGGCCGATGGTGCGACATTCGCGGGTTACACCATCGTGCGACTACTCGGCGCCGGCGGCATGGGTGAGGTCTACCTCGCGCAACACCCGCGGCTGCCACGCCGTGACGCGCTGAAGGTACTGCCCGCGTCGGTGTCTGCCGACAGTGAGTACCGGGAGCGGTTCGACCGCGAGGCCGACATCGCCGCCACGCTGTGGCATCCGCACATCGTCGGCGTACACGACCGCGGCGAGTTCGACGGCCAGCTCTGGATCTCGATGGACTACGTCGAGGGCACCGACGCGGCGCGCCTGCTGCGTGAGCGCTATCCCGACGGCATGCCCAAACACGAAGTCGCCGAGATCATCAGCGCCGTGGCCGATGCCCTGGACTACGCGCACCAGCGCAACCTGTTGCACCGCGACGTGAAACCCGCCAACATCCTGCTCGCCAATCCCGAGTCCAGTGATCAACGGATTCTTCTCGCGGACTTCGGAATCGCCCGCTGGTCCAACGACATCAGCGGCCTGACGGCGACGAACATGACCGTCGGCACCGTGTCCTACGCCGCACCCGAGCAGTTGATGGGTGAACGACTCGACGGCCGGGCCGATCAATATGCGTTGGCGGCCACCGCATTTCATCTGCTGACCGGCTCGCCACCGTTCCAGCATTCGAACCCCGCAGTCGTCATCAGCCAGCATCTGTCGGCGGCGCCGCCCACCATCGGCGACCAGCGCCCGGACCTCGCGGGACTCGACCCGGTGCTCGCCAAGGCCTTGGCGAAGTCCCCGGCCGACCGGTTCGAACGGTGCGCGGATTTCGCGCGGGCCCTCGCCCACCAGCTCGGGTCGGGCACACCCGCCGACGTCGGTACCAGCCTCGCCCCGGCCGTCGCACACCCGAAACCTCCTCGAGGATCCTTGATGCGCGCCGGCGTGATCGTCCCGGCGATCCTGGCGGTACTGCTTCTGGTGGCGATCGTGGTGGCGGTCTTCGAGGCGGGGCGCGCAGACAACGAAGACCGCCCCGCGGCGGCCCCGGCTACGACATCTGCCACGGTCACCAAACCGACATTCACACCGCTACCCCCACCGCCCGAACCGCCCTCGTCACCGTCGACCACGACACCACCGACGACCACCGACACCACGACATCGGCGCCACCTGCCGCCGCGGTGATCGGCGCCGACTGCTCGCCCGTCGGCAGCACGGCCACGACGGCCGACGGGTCCACCGCCTACTGCTCCACGCTGCAGAGCACCGGTACCTCGATCTGGTCGCTGACCCAGGGTGACGTCCCGAGTCCCACGGTCACCACCGAACCGACCGAAGAACCGTTGCCGGTCGCCGAGGAGTCCCCGGTGCTGGTGTGCATGCAACAAACCGGACAGACCCGCCGCGAATGCCGCAGGGATATCCGGGAAAGCAACGGGTTACCTCCGCTGCCATGAGCCTTACGACATCCGACCGGCTTGCGCTCGCCGACCTGGTGCATCTATATGCGTCGGCCGTCGATGACCGGCGATTCGATGATGTGGTCGAATTATTCACGCACACAGCGGAACTGAGATTGCCGGATCCGCCCCGGTCGTTGGAGCCGGTGCGCCCGCACCATGGCCGCGACGGTGTCCGCTCCGCGATGGCGGCGCTGGCCGCCGTGACTCGCACAGAGCATGCGATCGTCGGCGAAGTGTATGCCGCGGGCGACGGCGTCGACTACGCGCTGGGCCGGATCACCTGCATTGCGCATCACTGGACGGTCGCCGACGATCAAATCACCGACCTGGTCTGGCATCTGCGATATGACGACGAGTACATGCGGATGCCGGCCGGCTGGCGAATCCACGGCCGCGCGCTGACCATCAACGCGATCGAAACGCACCCGGTTCGTCGCCTCCGACCGCCGAAATCAGGTGGTCCAGCAGCGGCCGCTGACCTTTCAGCAGCTTCGACCGAGCCTGCGCCACGGGAAACCAACCCACGCGGTCGATTTCGGGAAACTCCCTGATCTTTCCCGAACCCTTGGGCCACTCCAGCTCGAAGGTGTTGGAGAAGGTGCCCTCCAGCTCGAGGTCTCCCCGAACGGCGAACGCGGTGATCACTTTGCCGCTGGGCTGTTTCACCGGTTCGAAGTCGATGCGTGGGCCTTCGGGCGCACTCTTGCCGACTTCCTCGCAGAACTCACGCTGCGCGACCGTCCACGGATCTTCGTCCTCGGTGTACTCCCCCTTGGGTATCGACCAGGCGCCGTCGTCCTTGCGCGCCCAGAACGGTCCGCCGGGATGGCCGATCAGCACTTCGAGGTCACCATCGGCGATGCGGTACAGCAACAGACCCGCACTGAGTTTGGGCACCGCGTCAGCCTAGTCAGTACTTGCGGTCGCCCTCGCTGCTGTCGAAGAACGCCCAGTCACCGTCGTCGGACTTGACCTCCATCCGCCACCCCAGCTCCGGATCGGCCTTCTGGTCGACGAACCAGGCGTGCGCGTCGTCGGCGCTCTCGATGTCCTTCGTGTCGACAACGTCACCTTCGGGGTTCAGAACGCGATATGTAGCCATACCGTCTAACGTTCCCGCTGCCCGAGAATCCAATCAGTCCGGTTTGGGCATCGGGATGCCCTCGCTGGTGGAGAACCGCGCGTCCTCCTGCGTCGACAGCCCGAACGACACGACAGACCGATCGAAGAACACATCGGTCAGATACGCCAGCGACACCGCCCACCTGTTGACGAACCGCGGGATCGCGTAGATGTGATAGGCCCGGGTCACGACCTTGGCCGGGAATCCGGACAACTGCACGTTGAGCGGGTTCGCGACGGCGTAGCGGGGCCCGAGGTCGACCACCAAGCCCATGTTGCGGTGCTTGTATGCCTTCGCCTTGCCGTAGCCGAGGCTCGCTGCGACGTTGCGGGCCAACACTTTTCCCTGTCGCGTGGCGTGCTGCGCGGTGGGCGGCGTGATCTTGCCCGGCTGCGTGACATCCGGCACCGCCGCCGCGTCACCCGCGCCGAACACATCGGGGTGCCCCGGAACTTGAAGCTCCGTGGTCACCTTGAGGCGACCACGCTCGGTGGGCAATCCAAGTTTCTCGATGAGCGGGGCGCCCGTGACTCCGGTGACCCAGGCGACGGTATGCGTGCGGATCAGCGAGTCATCGCTGAGCACAACGTGTTCGGCGTGGACTTCGGCCAGTGTGACACCGAGCCGCACGTCGATGCCACGCGCTTTGAGCACCCGCTGCGCTGCGGCGCCGAGCTTTTCGCCCACTTCGGGCATCACCTGCTCGGCCAGATCCAGCAGGACGAACTTAACCTCGGAGGGGTCGAAGCCCATCTGTTTGGCCGCGGAATCGGCAAGCGCCCGCAACTGTACGGCCAACTCGGTGCCCGAGTACGACGCGCCGACCACCACCACCGTCCGCCGCGCCTCGGCCCGGCCGGCGTCGTCATCGACGTCGGCCAATTCCAGTTGTTCGAGCACATGGTCACGCAGGTACAACGCCTCGGCCGTCGACTTGAGGCCGCGTGCGTGCTCGGCGAGTCCGGGGATGTCGAACAGTCGGGTGACCGAACCGGGCGTCAGCACCAGCCGGTCCCAGGTCAGACTGCGGACGCGCTCTTCAGGGTCGGTGAACGTCACCGTCCGGCCGTCGAAGTCGACCTCGTCCACCCTCCCGCGGATGGCCTGCACGCCGCGCAGTGCGTTGGCAAGCGGGATCGCGACGAACCGCGCGTCCACCAGCCCGCCGGCGACGTCGGGCAGCAGCGGCGTGTACAGCATGTAGTCGACCGGCGAGATGATCGAGATGTCGACCGAAGCCCCGGTTTTCGACGAGTGTTTACGCATCTTTCGCGCCAGCTGACGGGCGCATTCGAAACCGGTGAACCCGCTGCCGACCACCACCACTGAAGTCATCGGTTTCCACCTTACGGAAGGCGGGTCCCGGCGCGTGACACAGCTGACGCTGATCATGATTCATCCGACGTGCCTTTCATTCCGTAGCGCGGATGGCGGATGCTGGATGCCATGACGGGTCCGCTGCGCCGGTTCGATCCGTTCCGGCCGATCGACATGCTGACGTCGCTGTGGTCGTCCGCGGCGGTGGGTCCGGTGAGCAGCGGCGCGGCGATGGCCTACCGGACGCTGTTCACGACCGTGCGCAGGCTGGTGGTGGGACGTCGCCTCGCGATCCGGCTCGACGACGGCATGCTGACACTGACAGTCACGGAATTCGACTCGAGGCTCGACGTACGCGGCCTGGCGGTGGGGCAACTGAACGACGTCCGCATAGTTGTCCGCGATATCGACTGGGAAGATCAGAGGTTCACGCGTGCGACGGCGGTGCTGCACAACGTGCACATGCGGCCGACCGCGCCGCCTGTCTTGGTGGCCGCACCGGTGGACTTGACGCTGGAGGTGCCGACCGCCGCCCTGGACGATCTGTTCCGATGGGTGGCGCCGCGGTTGTCCGGCGAGGTCGGCAGCGACGGGGTCGCGCGGCTGCGGATGGCCCGGCGCCCGATGCTCGGCCACATCGAGATCGACGCGCAGCTCGACGGTACGACGCTGTGGCTCCGACCCCGGGTCCTGGGTGTTCGCCGATCACGCTGGACGCTGCCCGCGAAGACCCCGGCCTATCCCGTGCGCCTTCCCGAACTGCCCCACGGCCTACGCCTCACCGGTATCGCCTTCGCCCCGGATGCGGTGTGCCTGTCAGCGTCGATTGCGGAATGGCAGATGGATCTGCCGCGTAAGCGACTGGAGGACATCTTCGGTCAACTCAGCGTCGCCGGCGTGCCGCTGAACCTGACGAAGTTGACGCGACTTCTCTAATCAGCCGTTCTAGCCAGTTCGTAACACGCCGAGTAGTCCAAAGACCACACGGAGGGGATCCAGTCGGGTGCGCCTCGTGCGTTTTGGGACAATGCCTGTCTTGTGACCGAAATCGCGCGCTACCAAGAGGGACCCGTAGAGGTCGTTGTTTCGCGCGACGGTGACGATCTGACTTTCTCCTCGGCGTATGAGGATTACGGCAGAACGATCACCGAGGAATACCGCATCCCGGCCGACGAATTTCTCCTCAAGGGCCCGGGGCCCTGGCCGTGGTTTGACCTCGGGGTCAAACGCGCGGGAATGCTACAGGTGCTGGACGCGCTCGGGGCGGGCCGTCCCGCCTGGACCGAACCGCTGGAGCCGACCGTGCTCGATCTGTTCGAGCGCGCGCATCTTGGCGATACCCGGGTCATCGAGCTGCTGGCCATGGGCGCAGATCCGGACCCTGTCGACGCGTGCGGCGCGACTCCTCTGTGGTACGCGCTGCGCTCGCCTGCCGCAGGCATCTCCGTCGCCCTGATCGACGACGATGCCGACGCAGCCCGTCGTATCGAATTATCCGCGCGCGGTGAGAAATTCACGACGATCCTGCATGAGATCGTGCGGCGGGGACGCACTGTCGCGCTCAACCACGCGCTGGCCCACGGCGTCGATCCCGGGCTCGTCGATTCCGAGGGCGCCACCGCGCTGCATGTGATCGGCAGTTCGGCCGACAACGTCAACCCTGAGATGGTGCGCGCACTGGTGCGCGCGGGCGCCTCCGTCAACGCACCCCTGCCGAGCGGGACCCAGCCGATCGAACTCGCGGCACGGATGATCCTTCCGGCGACAGTCGCCGCGATGGTCGAACTCGGTGCCGATGCCGGTCGCGGGCTGGACTCGCTGATGGCGTGGTGGACCGTGGGTGCGGCGTTCAACGGGTACCGCGCCGCGGCGGTCGTCGAGGTAGTCGATGTCCTGCGCGCCGGCGGCGCCGTGGTGTCTGCGCGCCACCGTGAACTTGCGGCGAACGCCGGAGCATCGGATGTCGAAGCGGCGCTTCGCCGCTAGAGTTCCGGTGTGCCTCGGTACTCCCGATATGTCGCGATCGGCGATAGCCAAACAGAAGGGCTGTGGGACGGCGATGACTCGGTAGGTCTCGTCGGCTTCGCCGACCGCCTCGCCACGATGATCGACTCCCACCACCCCGGCGTGACGTACGCCAACCTGGCCATCCGCGGCCGGCGGATCAAAGACCTGCTCGATGAGCAGCTTCCCGCGGCGCTAGCGTTGCAGCCGGATCTGATCTCGGTGTGCATCGGGATGAACGACGTGACTCGTCCCGGCCCGTATTTCGGTAGCGCCCTGGCCGAACTGGACGATTCTGCACACGCGCCTGGCAGCCTCCGGCGCAACTGTCCTGACGACCACCTTCCCGGACATCGCGAAGATCCTGCCCATCGGACGGGTGATCGCGTCACGCGTCGAACAGATCAACGACGAGATCCGAAAAGCCGCAGTGCGACATGGATTTCGGCTCGTCGACCTCTACGACTGCACCGTCGATGACAGAGCCGGGCACGTGGAGCCCCGACCGGGTGCACGGATCGATCAAGGGACACAAGCTGTTTGCCGCCGCGGCCGCCGAGGCGCTCGGCCTGCCCGGCAGCAGCCACGACTGGGCGATGATCCACGGCCCTGCGCGACGTCCGTCGCTGCGGTCGCAGGCGTATTCGCAGGTGTTGTGGACACAGAACATGCTGATGCCGTGGCTCTGGTATCACGTGCGGGGCAAGTCGGCGGGTGATGGCCGCAGGCCCAAACGGCCGCGACTCGAGGGTGTGGCTGCCTAGCTAGACGCCCGACCAGGCGCCGTCGATGCTGTCCGCGACGTCGATGATCTTCGCCTTCTGCGAGGCCGGGCTGTCGATCTCCCCTGCGACGTGCGCCGCGATGAACCGCTTGATCTCCGCGTCGATGCCCCCGAGTATCCGAACCAACTCACCGCGCAGCGACTTGGACGTCACGTGGATGGAGATGTCGGACGCCCGGGGTTTCTCCACATCGAGGATCAACAGCAGCGGTGCCGCGGCCCTCGCGGTCGCACGCAGCGCGATCTCGCCGAAAACCATGAATTTCGGCTTGTCGATCCGCAGGTCGACGACCAGGTCGATCTCCAGCGGAATCCGGATGGCGAAAGTGATCTTCTCGCCGACGTCGCGGGTCAGGCGGGGCTCCTGAATCCTGACTTTTGCAGTCACCTTGGCGACTTTGCCCGGGCCCTGCGCCATCGGTCCCATCTCGAACTCGTCACCGGCGATGGCGCCGATCGCGCCACCGACGCGATCTTCGGTCACGGCGACCTCGAAGAACTGGCGACCGAATTCCTCGTAGGTCATTTCATCGTCAACGGGCATGGTGCTCATACCGTCTCACGTCCTGCAGTCGCATACTGTCCAACGCGACCGAATCGAGACAACACCGCTGCTAGCGGCCGGCCTCGCTGCGCGCCTCGGCTCCCGACTCGCCGACGTCGAGCGCGTCGTCGGAAGACGATCTGACCCACGTACGTGCCGTCGTCATCGCCGTCTTTACCCGCCCGCGATGCGGCGACATGGTCATCATCGTCGACGTCGGATTCGGACTTGTTGTCGTCGCGCGGGCTCATGCGCTGCGGTTACCCGGCGTCGACGTGCTCAAACGATCTGTCGGCAGCCGATCGCCCCGGTACCAGCCGCAGCGCGAGCAGGCCCAGAATGACCACCGCAACGGCCGGGACGCCGTAGAGAACTGCACCCATGACCACACTCGTGGCCGACCCGCCGAGCGCGGAGGCCACCACGAACACCGAGACCACCCAGGTGACGACGAGCGTGAGGACCGTGATGGTCACGGCGACGAGCAGGCTGCGGCCCAGTCCGTAGTGCCGGTAGCCGGTCAGCGTCAGCACAGCGGCAGTCGGCAACCCGAGAATCGCCGCGGCGAGCCACGTCCCTTCGAGTGTGAGCATCTGGCCGAAGGCCGGCACGACCAGAGCAGGCGGCGAGCACCGCCGCCACGAACACACCGACGATCGTGACCTTGCGGGTGTCAGACAGTCGCATGTCCTCCGGTTGCCCGAGCCCGACCGCGCGCAAACCTGCGGCTCAGCCGTCTGCGGCGTCTTCGGTGAAGTATCGGATTCTGCGGATGGCGAACGGCTTGGCCGCCACATCGGCGATCAGCACGTCACGCCGCCCGTCCCGGTCCAACCCCACGACCACGCTGTATCCGGACGCGATCATCTTGCGGGGGCGGGCGCTTGCCAGCCGGGCCAGCAAGTCTGCGGTGGTCAACGGAAGCTCGTCGCCGGTCGTCACGCGCGCCCCCTTGCCGAGCCAGCGGCGCACCGCGACCTCGTCGCCCGCCCGCGCGTCGTCGAGGAATTCCCGAATCCGCCGCTTTCCCTGCGGCCCGGTTCCCCGCAAGCCGCCGAGGAATCCCAGGGCGCCGACGAGCGCCCTGGTTGGCAGCAGCCCTTTGGACAGCTGCAATGCCGGCGGGCAGCCGACCGAATCCCACTGCGCAGTAACTGGCCGACCATCGCGGGTAACTCCCAAAAGGCCGTACAGCTCAGCGATTTTGAGCTCGCCGCCGTCCTCCTGCAGGTTGTATCGGATGTAAGCGGGAACGTCGCATCGTCAACCGCCGCCATCGCGATCTCGAGCTCGACGATCCCGGATCACGGTCGAGCCGACCACGATGTCGACGTCGGCCGGTGCATCGTGATGTCGCGCGGGCCGATGAAGGTGTCGTAGAAGCGGGTGATCGCCGCGCGCCCGCGATGCGGTTGCGAGCCGACCGGGTCCTCGATGCGCCCGTCATGTGGTGAACGCGTCGACCCATGCCTGGCGGTCGTGTACGCCTGAACGCCGCTGGGGATCGCTCGACGGTCGCCAGAGCATCCGAGCGTGTGAAGGCCATACGACTCCCTACCATCCGCATCGGCCTCAGTCGACTACTTCGCCACCTGCAGGCACACTGGAATCACCGCCGTGCTGGGCCCCCGCGTCAGCTGGGGAGGGCGCACGCGCCTGAGGAGGAACCGCTATGAGCAGCAACAGGCCTTTCGGGATCGACCCCGAGGAGTTCGACCGCGTCGTCCGCGAGGCGGGTGAAGGACTGCGCGACGCATTGGACGGCGTGGGCAAGTTCCTCAACACCTCCGGTGAACGCGCAGGTTGGGTCAATCTCGTCGACGAGTTCACCCGGCATTCACGGCCGAAAAGGGAACCCGAGACCACCGGCGAGACCGGCGACGGCGTCTGGGCGATCTACACCGTCGACAGCGACGGCGGCGCCCATATCGAGCAGGTGTATCCAGCCGAACTGGACGCGCTGCGCGCCAACAAGAACAACACCGACCCCACCCGCAAGGTGCGGTTCCTGCCGTACGGCATCGCGGTCAGCGTGCTCGACGCATCCGAATCGCCGGCCGAGGACGCCTAGCCGCCGAAGTGGCTTCGGATACCCGCCAGCATTTTGATGTGGGCATTGACCGCCTCACGCGTGGTGATCGCGGCGAGCGGCCTCGGCGCGTCGATCGTCAGGCGTTCGACGAGCCTGGTCCCAGTGCCGACTGGCTCGAAGGACACCACGCCATACAGGCGAACGTGGGGAAACTGACGCGCCTGTGTGATCACCGGGCCGGTTGACGCAACCCTCAGGTTGGCCGTGTAGCTGGTCGGCAGAGTGAACGGACCGAAGGGAATTCGGTCTTTCACGCGGTAGCTCTGGCAGTAGCCGTCCACCAGTTCTGTCCGCGTCGTCCTGCGTACCGAGACCACCAGCGGATGAACCGTTTTGATGTTGTCGAGGTCGACATAGAACGCGCGGACCTCGTCCGGCGACGCCGGTACGTCCTCGGACAGCACCCGTTCCGCACGCATGATCACCTACCGCGAATTCGATTGCCGCAACTCAGGTTCGGGCCGTGTCGGTAACGCCGAGCACCCCTTGCATATCGGGCTTCATCTGCAGCAACTGCTGACCCGCGTAGCCCCAGCTGTGGATGCCGTCGGGGAAGTTGAAGACGCCGTTGGTCCCGCCCGCGGCGATGTATGCGTCGACGAACGCGCGGTTGGATTCGACCGCGAATCCCTCGAGAAAGCCCAAGCCGGCGATGGGAGCGTCTGGACTCGCCAGCGCGGGGTCAGTCGGTGTGCCGTTCCCGCAGTAGATCCAGACGCGGGTGCCGTTGGCGGCGAGCCTGCCCGCCTGGACGGTGGGATCGTTTCGTGCCCACGCCGGGTCGCCCCGCGGTCCCCACATAGCTTCCGGATTGAACCCGCCATTCCACATCATGGCCGTGCTGACTTGGCCCGGCTGAGCGGACAGGTTGAGAAAGCCCGAGAGAGATCCGGCGTAGATGAACTGCTGCGGATGAAAAGCGGCCAGGGTCAACGCCGACGAGCCTCCCATCGAGAATCCCACGATGGCGTTGCCGTTCTGGCGGACACCCTTGTTTGCCGCCAGCCATGCCGGAAGTTCTTGCGTAAGGAAGGTTTCCCACTTGTAGGTGTGGGTCCCTCCGTTCCCGACGGCGGGCCCGTACCAGTCGCTATAGAAGCTCGACTTACCTCCCACGGGCATGACGACCGACAGTCCGGACCCGCTGTACCAGTCGAAGGCCTGGGTGTTGATGTCCCAGCCGTTGAAGTCCTCCCCCGCTTCCATGCTGTCGAGCAGGTAGAGGGCGGGCGTATCCGCGCCGCCGGACAGGAATTCGACGCGAATGTTGCGACCCATCCCCGTCGACGGGACCTCGAGTTGTTCGATCGGCAGATTCGGATCCGAAAACGCCGTCGCAGACGCGGAACTACCCACGACGTCGACGACGCCCGGGAGCAGTGCGACGGCTACCAGTGCGACCGCCAGGCGCGCGAAAAAGCCGCCCGGCGTAGTGCCCGCAAGCGCCATCGCAGACCCTCCATCGTGTCTCGCCCCGCCCCGCTGCGGACGATACGCGGGGCACGCCGCTCACCAGGGGTTTTTGACATACCAGCGCTATCATTATAAAAATAGGCAGATGGTCAACCAGCCCACGACCAAGGACCAGTGATGGACCGCGACCAGCTCATCGATCTCACCCGCCGCGCATTAAAGCTTGCGCGGGACAGGACCACCGACCTCATGCCGTCGGAGTGCACCGTCGCCGCGGAGACGTACACGTCGGCCGCACGCCACGTGCAGGACGCCGCGATGCTGCTGGCGAGCCCTCAATTGGTCGGCTACGTCTCAGAACTGCCCCGGCCCGGCACTTACTGCACCAAGACGGTGATGGGACGATCCATCCTGCTGACCCGCGCCTCCGACGGAGTGGTACGCGCGTTCGAGAATGTCTGCCTGCACCGCCAGTCGCGCATCGCCGACGGCTGCGGTGCCGCCCGCCGGCTGGCGTGCCCTTATCACTCGTGGAGCTATGACCTCAACGGCAATCTGGCCGGAGTGCCCGGCAAGGAAGGCTTTCCCGAAACATCATCGGGCACACCGCGGTTGACCGAATTGCCGGCGGCCGAATGTGCGGGTTTCCTGTGGATTTCGCTCGATCAGGACGCGACGTTGGACATCCCCACCTTTCTCGGGCCGCTGGCCGAAGAACTCGACTCGTGGGGCATCGGCCGGTGGTCGCCGCTGGGTGAGAAGGTGCTCGACTGCCCGATCAACTGGAAGCTGGCGATCGACACGTTCGCCGAGAACTACCACTTCGCGACGGTGCACAAGACGACGTTCGCGACGATCGCCCGCAGTAACTGCACGGTGTTCGACTCCTTCGGCCCCCACCACCGACTTATCTTCCCGCTCAACGGGATTCTCGACCTCGAAGACGTTCCCGAGGAACAATGGGAGCCGCTGCAGGCCATGGTCGTCATCTACGCGCTGTTCCCGAACATCGTGATCTCGTGCACCGTCGCCAACGGTGAACTGTTCCGCGTCTACCCCGGCGATGTGCCGGGGCGGTCGATCACCGTGCACCAGAACTCCACGCCGCTGGACGTGTCCGACGAATCCACGGCCGCCGGTGCGGCGGCGGTCTTCGAGTACGCACACTCGACGGTCCGCGACGAGGACTACGCTCTCGTCGCCGGACTTCAGGCCAACCTGGAATCCGGTGTGCGCGAGCACCTGGTCTTCGGCCGCAACGAGCCGGGGCTGCAGCACCGCCACACGACGTGGGCCGAGGCGATCGAACGCCGACCTGAGCTTGTGCTCGACATTTCGGCGAAATTCGCACATAAGCTCAGTTTCGGCCCGGATCACTTCGCCGACAGCGCGACGATGAGATCGTCGACGAGCTCCGCGATCCCGGTCCCTGACGGGAGGATCTCGTCACGCAGGTGTGCCACCGCTTCGTCGCGACGCCCGCTCTCGACCAGTTCTCGCAGTGTCGCCACCCGCGCGTCACCCACCACGCTGGCGAGGACGTCGACCAACTCCCAATCGCGGTACAGCGCAAGGGATCGTTCGTAGAACGCGAAGCCGCTCACCGCCTCTCCGCGCAGTGTCCCGCGATAGTGAAACGGGCCTTCCATGTACTCCAGCGGTAAGCCGTGTCCGGGCGCGGGCACCAGCGGCTCGCCCGTCAGGTCGAGGTCGAGCTTGCGCGACGTCAGCCGGTGCCGGTCCGGCAGGTATCTGGCGGCTGCCGGCGGCCGGTACAGGGTTCGGACCGCTTCGGGCCAGCGCACGTAGCTGTCGATCGACACCTCGATGTCGTCTGCGTACTCGGGGTCGACGCCTGGCGTCGGGGAGCTGGTGGTAGCACCCGAAAACGGTTGCAGTGCATTGCGATCAGTACGGTCGAATTGCCGCCAGATACTCAGGTCCACGCCGTTGTCGAGATTGATGGTGCGCCACTCGTGTGCGCGCCAGCGCACGTCGCCGTCCGCGCCACCGCTGTTGGCGATCAGCGGGAACCACTGCCGGTCGACGTGGCCCGCGGTGCCGGTGACGGGTTCCGATGACGAGCCCCACGCGAGCGTTCCCGTCATCGTCAGGCCGGTCTGGAGATAGGAGTAGGTATCGGCCTGCCCGAAGCACTCGATCTTGCCGCCGAAATCCGCGGCGCCCAACGGCACCGGCGCTCGCGACGGGGTGACGTGCAGGTCCACCCGCATCGCCGCACCGGCTGCATCGGTGCCGACGAAGGTGACGTCGTAGGTGTAGGGCACCAGGTCGCCCTGCTCGTCGCGGCAGGTACGCCAGAGCGCTCTGCCCGCACCGCTGTCGAAGGCGATGTCGAGGCATTCGTCGGAAACCGACATCTTCCCAACGGCGCCGGGTTGCATGTTTCCGGGCGGCATGTCGTAGTCGGTGTACGTGCCGTAGGCGCCTGCGTCGAGGTCGAACAGCGCGAACGTATAGAAGTCGGCGACGATGTCCCCGAGCCCCGGCCTGTTCTTGTTGAAGATCGACAGGAACGCATAGCCACGTCCGCTTTCGCCGGTCAGTTCGCCTGCCAGAAACCACGTGTCGGATTCGCAGTCCGGATGGTTCGCCTCGGCTGCCGGGAAGTCGAGCTGACGATCCCCCGGTACCAGCGCGAACGGGTACCGGCGCCAATCGCCTGTTTGCGGATGGTTCACGGGCCCTGCCTTTTTGTCTATGTTTATATTAATAGCAACTTTAGGCGGCGGAGGCGACACCATGAGATCCCTCAACTACGACGAGCTGTATATCGGCGGCCGCTGGCAGGCACCGTCGACAGGTCAACGGTTGTCGGTGATCTCCCCGCATACCGAACAGTCGATCGGCGAGACGCCGGAGGCCGCCCCCGAGGACGTCGACAAGGCGGTCACAGCTGCGAGGAAAGCCTTCGACGAGGGTCCGTGGCCGCGGCTGAGCGTGAGCGAACGAATGGAGAAGATCGAGAGGCTCGCCGCCATCTACCTTGCCGAAACCGACGCGATCGCCGACCTCATCACCGCGGAGATGGGCTCACCCAAGAGTTTCAGCCGGCTGGGGCAGGGCGCAGGCGCTCTCGCCCAGATGCACCTCAACTTGGCGACGGCCAAGGAATTCCCGTGGGTCGAGCGACGGCCGGGACTGTTCGGGGATGTTCATCTGCGGCGTGCCCCGGTCGGCGTGGTCGGCGCGATCGTTCCGTGGAACGTGCCGCAGTTCCTGATCATGCCCAAGATGATTCCCGCGTTGATCGCGGGCTGCACCGTCGTCGTCAAGCCGGCGCCCGAAACTCCTTTGGACGCCATGTGGTTGGCCGAAATGCTGGAGGAGATCGACCTGCCGGAAGGTGTGGTGTCGATTGTCCCCGGCGGCAGGGAGACCGGCGAGAGCCTGGTGCGCCATCGCGGCGTCGACAAGATCTCGTTCACCGGATCGTCGGCGACCGGCAGGCACATCGCCTCGCTGTGCGGTGAACAGCTCAAGCGCGTCAGCCTCGAACTGGGCGGCAAGTCCGCAGCGATCATCCTCGACGACGCCGACATCGGCAACACCGTCAAGCATCTGAAGATGGCCAGCCTTATGAACAACGGTCAGGCATGCGTCGCGCAGACCCGGATTCTGGTCAGCGAGCGCAAACATGACGAGGTCGTCGACGCGCTTGCCGAGATGATGACCGGCCTGCAGGTAGGAGACCCCGCCGAGGATGCGACCGATATCGGGCCGCTGGTGGCGCAACGCCAACAGCAGAAAGTGCAGTCCTACATCCAGGCCGGCGTCGACGAGGGCGCGCGAATGGTCCTGGGCGGCACCGACAAACCGCATGATCGCGGCTGGTATGTCCAGCCGACGCTGTTCACCGATGCGACCAACGACATGAAGATCGCGCGGGAGGAGATCTTCGGTCCGGTGCTAACCGTGCTGAAGTACCGCGACGAAGCCGATGCCGTGCGGATCGCCAACGACACCGACTACGGGCTCGCGGGCTCGGTCTGGACCGCCGACGTGGCGCGTGGTCTGGAGATCGCCGCGGAGGTCCGAGCGGGCACGTACGGCATCAATATGTACACGCTCGACACCACCGCACCGTTCGGCGGATTCAAGCAGTCGGGAATCGGGCGTGAGTTTGGATCCGAGGGACTCTCGGAGTATGTCGAGTTGCAGTCGACGGTGAGTGCCAGCAAGCTGCCCGACCTTGCGTAAACCCTCCGCCGAGTGTCCGCTTATGCCACGCTTCTGCGCGAAAGGCGTCGTATAAGCGGACATTCGGCTATCAAGGAGCGATATGAGGCGCGTGGTTACCGGTCACACGGATGCCGGACGGGCGGTGGTGGTCAGCGATAGCGAGGTCGACCGGATCGCGTTAGGCGATGGCGGTACCGCGACATCGCTGATCTGGGGTCGAGAGGACCCGGGCCGATTTCCGGACGACGGGAGCCAACCGAGCGTGTCGACCATCTTCCCTCCACCGGGTGGCAGTTCGATTGCGCTGATGGAGTTGGCGCCCGCGAGCGACGAATTCCACGAATTCGTCCGGACAGCGTTGGCGCCGTGGGCCGATCCCGACGAACCAGGGATGCACCGCACGGCAACCATGGATTACGACATCGTGCTGGAGGGCACGATGGGCCTCGAGTTGGACGACGGTGCCGAGGTCATCCTTCACGCTGGTGATGTGGTGGTACAGAACGGCACCCGGCACCGCTGGCACAACCGCGGCACGACGACCGCGCGGATGTTGGCCGTGACCATCGGCGCCCACAACGAAGTCGACGGCGGACGTCCGGTGGGAATCTGAGCCTGCGCCGAGTGTGAGCTCCCGTCGCCTCACGCCGAAAACCGTGAAATAACCCAACATTCGACCTACCAACGAGACAGTACCCGTCTCCGCGGCGCCTTGCGATGATCGATTACGTGCCCGAGTGTCGCGTGCGCGGCTGGGCTGATCGGGGCGGCAAGGTGCGCATGTGATCGCGAGTGCGGTTCATGATGTCACCGAGAATTTGCACGTCTTGGGCCGAGAGCGGGTCGAAGAGAAGGTCACGCACGACCTGGATGTGGCCGGGCAGAACCTTCGCGAGAAGGGCTCGGCCCGCTGCGGTGATATCGACGATGGTGGCTCGTTGATCGTGGGGACTTGCTGTGCGGGTGATGAGCCCCGCTTTCTCCAGTAGCCCGGCCTGATGGGTTAGACCACTGCGGCTGTAGACCACGCCATCGGCGAGGTCAGTCATGGTGAGCTGCCCATCGGCATCGGCGAGTCGGGCCAAGACTTCGAACTGCACATAGCTCAGACCGCCCTCGGCCTGAAGATGTTGTCGCACGGCGTGTTGAAGCAGGCTGACCGCCTCGGTGAGCGCGAGGTAGGTGCGCATTTGCTCGGGCTTGAGAGCTTCGGCCATCGCGTCAGCCTACTGCTTCGATATCGAAGCAGTGGGGCAGATCACACCGCGCCTCCGGGAATTGATTCGAGATCGAATCAAGTTGAACCTTATGTAACTGCTTCGATATCGAAGCACTCATCCGAGGAGGAAGACATGAAGGCTGTGCGATTCCACCGGTACGGCGGTAGCGAAGTCCTGCGTTACGAGGACGCCCCCCGCCCGGTGCCGGGTCCGACGCAAGTGCTGGTGAAGGTGGCCGCCACCTCGTTCAACCCCGTAGACGCCGGAATCCGCGGCGGCTACCTGGCGCAGGTGTACCAGGTCAGCTTCCCGCACGTCCCCGGTGTCGACGTCGCGGGCACCATCGCCGAAATCGGGGAGGGCGTGACGGGCTGGAACGCCGGCGACGCCGTGGTGGCGTTTCTGCCGCTGGACGCCGACGGCGCTGCCGCCGAGTTCGCGGTCGTGCCTGTCGAATCGCTGGCCACTGCACCGACTTCGGTGCCACTGGCCGATGCCGCAGCCCTGCCGGAGCCTGCACTGACGGCCTGGCAGGCGCTGTTCGAGATCGCCGGGCTCACCGGGGGACAGTCGGTTCTGATCAACGGCGCCTCCGGAGCAGTCGGAGGGTATGCCATCCAGTTGGCCAAGCAGGCCGGAGCCGTCGTCACCGCCACCGCCAAGGCGCGCGACGCCGAGCGGCTGCGCGGTCTGGGCGCTGACCGCATCATCGACTACATCGACTACTCCCGGTCACCGATCGAGGTCGAGGGTGCCCCGTTCGATGTGGTGCTCAACCTGATCAGCACCACCGAAGAGCAGACTGAAGCTCTTATCGGTGTGGTCGCCGACGGCGGCATCCACGTCGGAACCATGGTCTTCGGGCCACAGAATCCGGGCCGCGGAGTCCGCACGCAGCGGATCTTCGTTCGCAGCGATGCTGCCCAACTCGCTGGTCTGGTCAGCCGCGTCGACGCAGGACAACTGCGCGTTGAGATCGCCGAGCGGCGCCCACTCGACCAGGCCGCGACTGTGCACGACAACTCCGATGCCGGCCGCCTGCATGGCAAGACCATCCTCATCCCCACCGAGCAGGCGGGCCTTTAGCTCAGCAATTCGAGCGTGACCTCTGCGGGACAGCACAATTCGTCGCGTTGGTTATAGACGGCGATCTCGAAGTCAACGAGCTGTCGCAGGACGTCGCCCGCCGTCTCGACGCGCTTGTCGATGACGCGGCCACGACCGATCATCGAATCGCCGGCATAGAACGAGCCCAGCAGCGAAACCTTGCGCCGCACCACCCTGCTGTAGGGGCCCGCCCAGCCGGTCGCGATCCGATCGACGAATCCCGCGGTGTGCATGGTGTTGACGAAAATCGTCGGATGACCGTGCCGCTGGGCGTATTCGGGATCGAAGTGGCCGGGAAAGTAGTCCCATGTCGCCCCGGGGTTCATCACGACGCGTTGGTAGTCGAGCGGGTCGACCACCTCGGCAAGCTCGGTGGGCACGACGATGTCGTCCCACGACCGCCGGTGATACGGTTTCACGGCTTCCTCGCAGGGGTGAACCGGAACAACGTGTTTCGGTTGATGGCGACCAATGCTCCGTCGGCGCGGTGGAATCGGTCGCACGTTTCGACGAAATGCCCGGTCCCCACCCGCGTCGTCTTCTCAGGCGACACCGAGACGAGTTCCTCGACAACGTGCAGGCGGTCACCTTCGAGTATGACCGCGGGAAACTCGACATCGTTGGACGCGTTGATCATCGTCGTTCCGGGCAAGGGCACACGGATGGCGATCGAGGCCACCGGCGGCTCGTCGGTGGGCAACCACGGTGGCGGGATCAGCCAGCCCATCAACAACGCCGGCGGAGCGACCAGACCTCCCCACACCTCGCGGGCGAAATCGGCGTCCCAGTAGGCCGGGGTTGGGATCGTGAACCATCGAGGCGAAATGCTGGATGCGTGCTCCGCTCACCGCCGTCCCGGCATACCTCGGCTCCGTCTGGACGCCGACCATGCGCAGGGCGTCCTCGTAGGTGCCGAATGCAAACTCGTACCGAATGCCCTCGCTCACACGGGTAGCGCACTTTCGTGCGGCACATGGTCCCATTCGAGTTCGCGTGACGTGAAGTACCAGCCGCCACGCTCGTAGATGAGCCGGTCGGTGAAGGTGCCGGAGGCCTGAAGTTGGTTGTCGCGCAGCAGCAACGCGACACATTTCTGCGTCGCGTCGACGCCGTCGACCGTGATCTCGTGGTCAACGGTCACCAGTCGCGCACCGTCTCCGCCGTCGAACGCCTTGCGTAGATCCGTGAACGATTCCCCTGCCCGCACAAACGTGGCACCCGCATGGCGGAATGTGGTGATCCAGCCGAAAAGGTCGCCTTCGGAGTACAGCCGATTGTGTCGCGCGTCCAGATTCAGGATGGCGGCCCGCGCCGCCAGTCCGTCCAGTACGAACTGCTGTTGGTATGTCAACGACATCCTTTTCATCTCCTAGCGGCTGAGCACGTAGCCGTGCGCTTCGCGGTCCCAGGCGTCTGCGCCCAGTCCCCTGCTGCGGAGCACGTCCTTGCGGACGCGTCCGATGACGGTCTTGGGAATCTCTTCGATCGCTTCGAGGTAGCGCGGCACACAGAAGTACGGCATGCGGGCCGCGCAGAAGTCCAGAAGTTCGGCGAAATCCAGTGTCGCACCATCGTGCACCTTCACAACGACGAGGATGTCGTCCTCTCCGAGTTCACTCGGAATGCCAACCGCCGCAGCCTCCGACACGGCGGGATGGCCCATCACGGTCTGTTCGACCTCCACCGAGGACACGTTCTCGCCGCGGCGCCGCAGCGAGTCCTTTGCGCGGTCCACGTAGGTGAGGTTGCCGTCGTCGTCCAGCGAGCCGAGATCACCGGTGCCGAACCATTCCGGATGCGGCTCTACGTCCAGCCCTGCTCTGCCGGGCGCCGACGACACATACCCCTCGCTCATCGCATGCGTAGTCCGCGCCCGGCAGGCAATCTCGCCGACGATACCGCTCGGCAGTGGCCGGCCACGACCGTCGACAATCCGCACGTCGAACGCCGGGTTGACCTGACCTGAGGTACCCGGTTTGCCCGGGTCGGAAACTGCCTTGTAGGCGATCGGGAACGCTTCGGTCATGCCGTACATCGTCACCACGCGGCAGCGGTAGCGCTGTTCGATCTTGCGGTACATGTCGGCGGCGATGGGTGCCGCCGAGATGAAGCGGATACCGAGCTCGGCGTCGCGCGGATCAGGCGGCAGGCTCCACAACATCGACACCATCGCGCCGGCGCCGGCGAAACCCACTGCGCCGCAGTTCCGGATCTCGTCCCATACCTGGCCGGGATGGAATGCGGCGGCCAGCACGCTGGTCCCGCCGATCAGCATGGGCGCCAGGACCGTGGGGGCGGCGCTGAGATGGAACAGCGGCATCGCGGTCCACAGCGTGTCTCCTTGCTGCAGTTCCCACGACGCCGCGACAGTTGCCGCCGCGGTGAACAAGTAGTGCCAGGTGGTGGCGACGGCTTTGGACGGCCCGGTGGTTCCGGAGGTGAAGAAGAGTGCGCCGATCTCAGCCGGCCCGACGGGCTCGAGGTCTGGCGCCGACGCGGGCGCGGCCGCCAACGCCTCGGTGAGCGAATCATCCTGAACCAGCGTGGATCTCAGCGTCGGCACATCATCGGCAACCTCGGCCACCCGGTCCTGGTGGTCGGTGTCGGTGATCACCACCGCGGCCCGGGACAGGTTCAGCGCATGGGCCAGGAACTCCCCCTTGTTGGCCGCGTTCACCGCGGCCGATACTGCCCCGATCCGGGCAGCGCCGAGCCAGAAGTACACCCACTCCGGACAGGTTCCGGTGAACAGCGCCACCGTTTCGCCGCGCTTCACGCCGAGGTCCTTGAGTACGTGAGCGGCGGCGCACGAACGGTCTCGCATCTGCGCGAAGGTGACCGGGGTTCCGGCGATCGACATCATCACCCGGTCGGCGTACTGATCGGCGCGACGATCGAGCACCGCAGGGACGCTGAAGCATTCGACGCCGAACGCCGCCGGGTCTAGCGGCCGTTCCCGGCCACGGGGCATCACACCCTCGCTGCAGCCGGATCGGGCTCGCCGTCAGCGGTGTAGCCGAAGTCGATCGGCGACGGCTCTTCGCCCGGATAGAACCGGTGTGCCCACCGTCGCAACGCGGCGTAGTCGCGCGCCTCCTCCGGCGCCAGGTTGGGCTTCTCGAGGTACTTCATGTTCTCCCAGGTGAAGAAGTCCTGCTTGATGACTTCCTGTTGCAGCGCAAGGAATTTTGCGGCGCGGCCCGCCGGTCTGTCGCCGGTGTCACCGGGTTCGCGCACCGACGCCTGGGTGTAGAAGTAGTCGGTGTAGTCCTCATCGACGGGGGTCTGCCCCGTGACCTCGATGGTCGCGACGAGCTCCTTGGGGAAGCGCACGATGCCAAGCCCCAGCGAATAGTTGTCGTAGATGATGTTGGCGTCGACCGGGCCCTCAGGCGTGAGCCATGTGGACGGGCGTCCGCCGCCGAAGTTCGCCGTCACCGTCGCGTGTAGGTGGTAGCCGTTGGCGTCGAACGACGTGGTGTTGGCGGCGCTGTCGGCCTTGTGGACGAATTGCACGTGATACGGATCGGCGGCGTTCTCGATGATCATCTGCGCGTGCACCTTGACCCGGTTGAGCATCCGGGAATGCGGGTGCAGCGGGTAGTAGTCGTCGGTTTCCAGCTCGGGCAGCACCGGCGGCTGCCAGTACGGCGCACGGCCGTGGCGTTCGTGCCATACGACGATGAACCCGTACCACTCCTGCGCGGGGTAGGACTTGATCCTGCACGTTCTGCTTGCAGCCGATCTTGCTGTACGGAATGAGCGCGTTGGTGCCGTCGCCGCGCCACTCCCAGCCGTGCCACGGGCACACGATGTGCTCGCCCTCGACAGTCCCACCGACGCCCATGTTCGCACCGAGGTGCTGGCAGTAGGCATCGAGCACGTTCACCTTGCCCGACTTCGTCCGGAACATGACCAGTTCCTCGCCGAAGTAGTGCGCCCGCTTGACCTGGCCGGCTTCCAATTCCGAGGCGAACCCGACAATGAACCAGCCCGTCGGAAAGCGGTAGGTCGAGAGGCTGATCCCGCTCGGGCCGAACTCGCGTTCAGACGGATCGATCTGCGGGTCGTGAACCTCTTCTTGTTGAAAAGACCCTGCCGTCATGCCATCTCTCCGTCCGCGCGCACAATAACCGCAGGTCGTGAAACCTGCCCGTTGCCTATTTTTACTATTTTAGGCATTCTAGGTCAAGGATGGCGACGCGAGGAGAACGCATGCCCACGACGACTCCGGTCGATCTCTCGGATTCTGTGTTGTGGCAGAACGGTTTTCCCGACGACCTGTTCACCGAACTGCGCCGTGAGCTGCCGATCTTCCATCACGAGCTGACCGATGGTGTCGCCAACTCGGTCAAACGCGACTTCTGGATGACGACCAGGCATCGCCACGCGCAACGCATCCACCGGGACACGGACGCGTTCACCGCGGCGGACGGACCCTTGATTCAGGGCATCGGGCCCATCGGCGCGTTTCCGAACGTCATCACCATGGATCCGCCGGTCCTGACGAAGCGTCGTCGGGTGATGTCACATGCGTTCACGCCGAAAGCGATCGGAAAGCTCGAAGACGGTATTCGACGACGCGCCTCCGCGATGATCGACGGGCTGCTGGAGTCGGGCGGCGGCGACTGGATCGAAGACGTCGCCGACGTGCTGCCGATGTCGGTAATCGGCGACATCGTCGGCATCCCCGACGAGGACCGGCCGCGCATCTTCGACACCCTCGATCGCATCCTCAAGGCAGGCGCATCGGAGAGCCAGACGAATGCCGAGGAGCACATGGCGCTGTTCGGGGAGATCTTCACCTACGCGCTCGAACTCACGGCCGAGAAACGACGCAACCCGACCGACGACATCTGGAGCACGCTCGCCACAGCCGTCGTCACGGACGAAAGTGGCGAAGAGCTGTCCATCCCCGCCAACGAGCTCGAGATCTTCTTCTTCGTGCTCACGTTCGCGGGCAGTGACACCACGAAGAACGCGTTGGCGGCTGGTCTTCAGGCCTTCGTGGCCAATCCTGGTGAGATACAGCGTTATCGCGCCGACGAGTCGATTCGGGCGCGCTCGGTCGAAGAGGTGTTGCGCTGGGCCTCGCCGGTCGCGTTCTGGACCCGCACCACAAAGGTCGACGTGGAGATGGACGGCATCACCATCCCCAAGGGCGATCGGGTGGTGTCGATGCTGCGCTCGGCCAACCGGGACGAGGATGTCTTCGAAGACCCGTTCGTGTTCGACGTCGGCCGCACCGACAATCCCCACGTCACCTTCGGCGGAGGCGGACCCCACCACTGCCTCGGGGCCATGCTGGCGCGGGCCGAGATTCGCGCGGCGCTCGACGAGCTGCTCCTGCGGGCCGACGACATCAGTCTCGGCACCCCCAAGGTCACCCATCCCAACCTGGCGAACAACATGTCGATCTTCGACGGGATGTCGATTTCCCTGACGCCTCGCTGACTCAGAGTCCTTTCGGTCTGGTGCCGATGACACCGTCAGCGGCGAGGCGTTCGAGATCCGCCTCGGTCAGCCCGCACAGCGCTGTCAACACCTCGCTGTTGTGCTGCCCCAGTGTCGGGGGCGGACGGTGCAGCCAGTTGTCCACGCCGTCGAGCCGGGCGAACGGGGGACACGGATACAGGCCGGGTCCGGTGCTCGGATGGGTCAGGGGTTCGAAGAAGCCGCGGTGCACCAGTTGCGGATTGTCGATCACCAGCGATGGCGAAATCACCACCGCCGCCGGGATACCGGCCGCCACGAGCCGGTCGACGACGGTGACGGCGTCCTGGGTGTCGAACCATTGCACGGGGTCGCGATCTGGACCGCCCATGAGTGTCGCCAGCGCATCGCGTTCATCGTCGGTACGCACGGTCACGGCGATCCAGCTGTCGTCACCCGCACACCGGTAGATGTCCTGCGTCACGCCCGGGTGGTGCCCCTTATTGCCGCGACGCTCCAGAACCGACCCGAACAGCTCGAATTCCATTGGCTGCACCGCGGTCACGTTGAGCACGCTCTCGATCATCGGCACCTCGACGAGTTGGCCGCGACCGGTGCGGTCGGTGAACTCCAATGCCGCCATGAGCGCGAACGCCGCATGTGTCCCCGCGAACGGATCGCATGCGCCGCGCGGTGCGACCGGCAGTCCGTCGGGCAGGCCGGTCACCCAGGCGAGGCCCGCGATCTGCTCCATCGTGGGCGCGAAGCCCACGCGGTCGCGCCACGGACCAGTCAGCCCGAATGCCGGCATGCGCACCATCACCAGCCGCGGGTTCAGTTCGAGCAAAGGGTCGGCGCCGAGGCCGAATTGATCCATCACCCGCGGCGAGAAGTTCTCGATCACCACGTCGGCCTGCGCGATCAGTGTCTTGATCAGGCCGAGGCCGGCATCGGTCTGCAGATCCAGCGTGACCGATCGCTTGTTGGTGTTCATCGCGTGGAAGACCCAGCCGTACTCCCACCAGTCGTCGACGTCCTTGCGCATTCCGCCCGAGTAGCGGATTCCGTCCGGCCGCTGGATCGACTCGATCTTGATCACTTCGGCGCCGAACGCCGCCAGCGAGTGCGTGGCCGACGGGCCCGCCCAGAATGCGGTGAAATCGACGACCCGCAGCCCGGCCAGCGGTCGCCCAGCCGTTATCGCTTCAGATGTGGACTGTCTTGGCTCCCAGAGGGATTCGGCGTCGGAGTCGCCGATCGCGGGCGCGGCGCGAATCGGGGACGGCGCGGCGACCGACATCAGCCACGGTGGACGCGGTTGCCGGAACCCGGCCGGGTTGTCCACGTACACGCAGCGCTCCTGCAGGTGGTCCATCTCGCGGACCGTGGCGCCGTTTCCCAGCGCGGCCAGCGGCAACCTGAACAGCTGACCCAGTTCGACGATCTCGTCTACCGTGCGCTCCCGCATCCACGGATCGATACGCTCCCGGATCCAGTCGCGGTAATCCCACCGTCCGATCTGGAATTGCAACTGGGGCACTTCGGTGAACTCCGGACGATCCACCATCGCGGCGAAGTCGAGCCACTGCTGCCCCGTGACCATGCTGATGCCGACGAAACCGTCCTTGGCCGGTTCGATCGAGGGCACTTCGACGGAGCGCCGAACGTGCGGCGCCTTCAGCAATTGCGAGTGCAGCCACTCGCCACTCTGCATCAGAGTGATCGCCTCGAGCATCGACATGTCCAGATGCGCACCGCGACCCCCGTGGCGCACCCCGCGGTGGGCAGCCAGTGCACCGTAGGCCGCCCACACGCCGCCTTGGTACTCCCCCAGGTCGCCACCGACCGAGATCGGTGGACCGGCGGGATCGCCGCGGAAACCTGTGAGCCCGGAGTCGGCCTGCAGGGTGAACTCCGACGCGGGGCGCTCGGCCCACGGACCCGTCCACCCGAAGTCGGAAATGGTGACGACGATGAGCCGAGGTGCCTGTTCCAGCAGGCGCTGCGGGTCGATTCCACGCTCGGCAGCCGCAGATCTGGTCGCAGTGACGATCACGATGTCCGCGCCGGTCAGCAGCTCGTCGGAAATCTTTGTCACGCTGCGCTTCCCGGCGTTCAGATACGCGAACAGCGGTGCGACCCCACCGTCCGGCGGCACGGCACCCGACGCGGTGAAGCGGCGCATTGGATCGCCGCGGGCAGGCTCGACCTTGATGACGTCGGCACCGGCGTCGGCCAGCAGCTTTCCGCAATAGGCGCCCGCGATACGATCGCTGATCTCGACGACGCGCAGATCATGCAGCGGCGTAGGTGCCGTCTCAGTCACCAGCAGAGCCTCCCTGGTTTCTTTGTCATATTAGTAACTTTTGTCAGATAGCGATTACGTACACCCCAGGTCGCGGGCCTTTCGCTGTTAGCATTGTTGACGACATGACCACGTTGGGAATTGGGCCCGAGGCCCGCCGCCGGCTGGGCTCGCGGCGGACAGCCGAGATCGTCGCGGACGAACTACGTCGACAGATCATCGACGGTGAACTTGCCGACGGTGACCTGTTGCCGCGCCAAGAGGTGCTCGTCGAGCAGTTCCGGGTGAGTCTGGTGTCGCTGCGGGAAGCCTTGCGGATCCTCGAAACCGAGGGTCTGGTATCGGTGCGCCGTGGCAACCGTGGTGGTGCCGTCGTACACGCGCCCGCGAAAGCCAGCGCGGCATACATGCTCGGACTGCTGCTGCAGAGCGACACCGTTCCCCTCTCCGACCTGGGCGCTGCACTGCAAGAACTCGAGCCGATGTGCGCTGCCCTCGCCGCGCGACGCGCCGACCGAGGAGATGAACTCGTTCCCAAGCTCAAAGAGATCAACGCGTCGATGGCTGAGCACATCGAGGACGGACCGAAGTTCACCGAGATCGGTGGACAGTTCCACGACGAGGTCGTCCGCGGCTGCGGCAATCACACGATGATCGCCGTGGTGGGCAGCCTCGAGACACTGTGGACCGGTCACCTCAATTGGTGGGCCCAGGAGACTACGGCGCGGGGCGAGTACCCGTCGATGAGTCAGCGCCGCATCGCAATGTCCATTCATAATAAGATCTCCGACGCCATCGAAGCCGGGGACGGCGAACGTGCCCGCAAGCTTTCGGCCCGTCACATCGCCGATACCCAGACCTACTTCAGTGCAGTCGATCCTGAGCAGCGGATCGTGGCACTGTCGCCGCAGGCACTGGCCCGACGCAAGGCCTAAAAGGTGCTGTGTGCGTAGCGCCTTGGTCACCGGCGGCAGCGGTGGAATCGGAAACGCGTGTGGGCGCAAGCTCGTCGAACTCGGCTACGACGTCGTCCTGACCGCCCGGCGTGAGGAACCATTGCGGGCCGCCGCGGCGGAGATCGGTGCGCGCTACGCCGTCGCCGACGCGGCGCAACCCGAGACGTTCGCACCCGCGGTGGACGCGCTCGACGAGATCGACCTAGTCGTGCACGCCGCGGGCATCCTGGGCGGAACCTACGCACGTAAACAGACTTTCGCTCAGTGGCGCGCGACGATGTCAGCGAATCTGGACTCGTGTTTCGTAGTCACATCTGCGGCGTTGCCGAAGATGAAGCAGGGCTCGCGCTTTGTGTTCATCTCATCGTCCGCGGCGCATGAGCCCATGCTCGCGCGAACGGCCTACTCCGCATCGAAAGCCGGAATGAACGCGTTCGCGGGAGCACTCGCGCGTGAAGTCGACCGTGACGGCATCAACGTGCACATCGTCACACCCGGACCTGTCGAGACCGAGATGCTGCAGGATGTGCCGTTCGAGATGTACGCGATTCGTGCAGCCGATGTCGCCGACGCGGTGGCATGGCTGGACACCCTCGACCCATCCGTCGACCTGCCCGAGATCCGTCTGCACGCAATCACGCGCGGCCCGCATGCCCGCACCCCCGTGGTTCCGCTGGAGGCCGAACGGCGCACCGCCAAACAGTGATTTCGCAGTCACTCGGCGAGGTGCACCTGCGACTCCATTTGGTGGAAGATTCGCAATCGATTGCCGCGGCGGACCAGCAGCCACGTGACCCAACTGGCTCCGCTCCGCTCGCCGTCGGCTTCGAGGCTGGTGAGTCGCCAGCGGCTCAGCAGGATGGCGCGTATGACGGTGTCGTCCACCACGTCGAACTCGTGCAATGCCGATGAGACGGTTGCCGCCATGAGCCGCCCCGCCACCCTCGCCCAGTGTCGTTCCAGTTCGTCATTGCCGATCACCGGTGCCGCGTATTCGTCGCCCACATAGATCGGTGCAGGATCATCGCGCACCCAAAGATCGCCAAGCGCAACAAAATCCAGGCTCGACCACCGCTTGTCGTAATCGCGTACCAGGTCGGTCAATGCCGATTCGACAGCGTGCGCGTCAGATGGCGACGTCACCTGTGCCCGGCAGTTCCGACGGAAGCGCCTTGACCGTGGCGGGCAAGCCGTACAGCGCCGTGGCGTTGCCGCGCATGATTCGCTCGCGCTGGTCGGCGGGAAAGCGTCTGATCGCCCAGTCCGGAGAGTCGTAGCTCCAGTGCGGGTAGTCCGTGGAGAACATGATGTTGTTGCCGAGGTCCATCATCTCGAGGTACTCGCGGTACTCGCCGAGGTCGACCTCCTCGAGCGGTTGCGTCGTGAACCGCACATGCTCGCGGACGTAGTCCGACGGCTTGCGGCGCACGTGCGGCAGATCTGCCTTGCGCTGCTCCCATATGCGGTCCATCCGCCACATCGCAGGCAGCGCCCAGGTGAAGCCACCTTCGACGAACACCACCCGTAGATCGGGATGGCGGTCGAAGGCGCCGTCGAACACCAGACTCATCAGATGAGACACGTACAGCAGCGGCCATGACGCGAAGAAATCATGCCAGTGCGAGGGATTGCCGACGGGATAGATCGGGATCAACTCGAACGGCGTCTGTCCCATGAGGTGCGTGGCGACAGGAAACCCGTTGCGGGCCGCGGCCGCGTACATCGGATCGAAGTGCGGGCTGCCGAACGGGATTCCACGGGTTTGTGGCGTCATCAGCACTTCGGCCATGTACGGATGCCCGGCCCAGCGCTCGATCTCCCGCGCGGCGGCGTCGGCATCCTGGGCGGTCACGCTGATCGCGCCGCGCCAACGGCCGTGCCAGTTGTTGTCGCCCAGCCACACGTCGGCGAGCCAGTCGTTGTGTGTGGCCTTCAGGACATGTTCGGCCTGCGGCAGCTGCGCGTCGCACATCGGTTCCAGCACAGCGATACTCACACCGGCATCGACCAGCAACTGCTTGGCGGCGAAGTCCGGATCGCTGCCCGCGACACCGCCTCCGGGCGGGCCCGCGTCGACCCGCAGCGAGTTGGTCTTGTAGGAGTCCGGCGTGTCGTAGAAATGCGGAACCGGCGAGACTGCGTTACCCGTTGGCCACAGTTTGTCTTTCCACTCAGCAGGCGCGTACGACTTGAGCACCTCGCTCGACACGGGCAGCGGGTGGACGTCGGTATCGACGATCGTCACTGCGATGTCGGTGGCAGTTGTCCTGTCCGCAACGTCCTCGACTGTTGTCATGTCAGACTCCCTTCGACTTCGGCGTCTGTTGAATTGCCGGCTCGGCCGGCGACGCCGAATAAGTCACTTGCATTGCGCCACAGCACTTTGTCCCGCTGAGCACTGTTGAGACCGGCGACGACGGCGTCAGGTCCGGTGGTAGACCAGTGCGGGTAGTTCGACCCGTACATGAGCAGGTCGGCCTTGGCGGTGAAGTCCATCCACCGTTCAGCCTGGCTCTCATCGGTCGGCCCGTCGAGCGCCGACGAACAGAACCGCACGTGGTCTGGTAGATACTCACTGGGAAACCGGTCCACCCAAGGGGTTTGGTCCCGCATCGACATCCAGAACGTGTCCAGCCGCCATATCAGTGGGGTGAGGATGTCGTAGCCGCCGTCGGCGAACACGAACCGAAGGTCGGGGTGCCTGCCGAACATGCCCTCGATGATCAGCGTGGCCAGATGGACGAACGAGTTCAGCGGCATGAACGCGGCGTAGCCCGGATAGGTGTAGGCGTGGCCGGCGAACGTCGGCGCATGGTCGACGCCGTTGCCGCCGTTGATATGTACGGCTACCGGCAGGCCGTGTGCGGCGGCGGCTTCCCAGATCGGCTCGAACATCGGCTTGCCGTACGGCTCGCGCGACTGCATCGGAACACCGACCTGCACCATCTTCGGGTGGTCGGCCAGTCGCTCGATCTCGGCGACCGCTCCCCTGACGTCCTCGGGGTTGACGCGGATGGTGCCGCGGAACCGGTTGGACGTGTCCGGATCGA
Source organism: uncultured Actinomycetota bacterium (assembly GCA_963720345.1). Lineage (GTDB taxonomy): Bacteria > Actinomycetota > Actinomycetes > Mycobacteriales > Mycobacteriaceae > Mycobacterium. The sequence goes on along the minus strand of CAVRFN010000048.1, from coordinate 66,731 downwards.
GCCAGCGGTCGAGCAGCCAGTCGTTGACCGCCGCGCAGATCCGGCTGTTCAACAGGTAGTCGGCGATGTTGCCGCGCGTCAGCGGATTGAGAATCGCGTAATCAGCCCCGTTCTCGCCGAAGAGATGACGTGCCATGGTCTCGGGGTCGGAGCCCGGATAGCCGTCGCCGTAGAGGTCCTGGCGGTAGTCCCCGCCCGGCGCCTGATACCACTGCTGTTCGACGTCGGGGATGGCACGCAGCTTGTGCGGCGGCGAAAGGTAGCGCCGGATCTCGGAGTTGTACCGGAAGTGCGGCTGGACGTTCGCGTCGATGATCATGCGGTGAGGAACACCTGCCCATCCGCGACATCGACCTCGTAGGTGCGCACTCGCTTCTTCGGGTCGGCGAGGCTCTCGCCAGTGGTGATGTCGAACTCCCACTGATGCCACGGGCAGCGCGCGATCTGACCGGCGCGCACATGGCGAATCTGGTCAGGCATCTCCGGGGCGTATTCGGTGGTGCCCCTGACGTAGCCCAGACACAGCGGTGCGCCCTCGTGTGAGCAGTAGTTCGCGATCGCGTAGAGCGAGCCGTCGATGTTGTAGATACCCACGCCGAACTTGCCGGCCTGCACCAGTTTCATCGTTCCTGGAGGCAGGTCGTCGATCGCACACACCGGTCGGCGCTGCATATGACCTCCTCGTCCCTTGACCTAGAATACTAAAATAGTAAAGATAGAGCGACCGACTTACCAGATGCTGCCGCCGGGAGGCATGTGTGACAACCAGCACGGATGCGCACGATCAGCCGACCGCCCCCGATTTGGTGAACGATCCCTACCCGTACTTCGAGCAGATGCGCAGGAACTCACCGGTGTGGCGCGGCACGCTCATGGAGCACAGCATGATGCCGGAGGAGCTCAAAGTCCCTGAGAATTGGGTGCTGTTCGACTTCGAAAGCGTGTTCACGGCCTTTCGCGAGGACACGGTGTTCGCCTCGGAGATGTACAACCAGACGATCGGGCTGGTCTTCGGGCCGACAATCCTCGGCATGGCAGGCAAGCAGCATCACGACCATCGCAGCCTGGTGAGCAAGGCGTTCAAGCAGAGCGCACTTTCGGCATGGGAACCCGAGGTGATCGACCCGATCTGCGATCAGCTGGTCGACGAGTTCAAGAACGACGGCGAAGTCGATCTGGTCAAGGCGGTGACGTTCGAGTTCCCGACGCGCGTCACTGCGGCGCTGCTGGGCCTGCCGCAGGAGGATCTCGAGATGTTCCGGCGGCTGTCGCTGGACCTGATCTCGATCACCGAAGACATCGAGGCTGGGCTGATGGCCTCGGTCGAACTGGGCACGTATTTCCAGCAGCAGGTGGATCAACGGCGCAGCACGCCGACCGATGACGTCATCGGTGACCTCGTCGCGGCCGAGATCGACGGGGAGAAACTGACCGACGAGGCGATCATCTCGTTTTTGCGCCTGCTGCTGCCCGCGGGACTGGAGACCACCTACCGGTCGTCGGGAAATCTGCTGCAGCTGTTGCTGACTCATCCGGACCAGCTCGAGGCGCTGCAACGGGATCGCGACCTGATTCCCGCCGCCATCGAGGAGGGGATCCGATTCGAAACCCCGCTGGTCCTGGTGGCGCGCAACACCACCCGCGATGTCGAGATGCATGGCATGACCATCCCGGAAGGTGCGCAGGTAAACCTATGCATGGGGGCCGCAAATCGCGATGAGAAGCGTTGGGACAACCCCAATGCGTTCGACATCCACCGCCCGCGGCGCGCGCACATCTCGTTTGCCGGCGGCATCCACAGCTGCCTGGGGATGCATCTGGCCAGGGTCGAAACGAAGGCGATGCTGACGAGCCTCTTCGACCGTTTGACCGATTTCCAACTAATCGCAGACGACGATACGAAGATCGTCGGTATGCCATTCCGCTCCCCCAAGCATCTGCCCGTCACCTTCCGGCCTGCCTCGTGAGGACACGCGCAGCGATCCTGCACGACATGGGCCAGCAGTGGTCGGTCGAGGAGTTCGAACTCGACCCGCCGAAGGCCGGCGAGGTGCTCCTCGAAATGGCCGCGGCAGGGTTGTGCCACTCCGATGAGCACATCCGCAACGGCGACATGTCCGCATCCAACGAGGTGATGCAGTCCTATGGGCTGCCGTCGATGTTCCCGCTGATCGGTGGCCACGAAGGCGCAGGCGTAGTCCTCGAAGTCGGTGATGGCGTAGGGGCGTTCAAGCCCGGCGACCACGTCGTGACGTCATTTGTCGCGGTGTGCGGCCGCTGCCGGTGGTGCAACTCCGGGATGGAGTACATCTGCGATATGGGCGCCCAGGTGATGATTCCCGGCATGCCCACCGACGGCACGTTCCGCCATCACACGACTGACGGACGCAACCTCGGCCACCTGTCCAAGGTCGGCGCGTTCTCGAAACACACTGTGGTATCCCCGGATTCGATCGTCAAGATCGATCCACACCTGCCGCTGCTACCGATGGCCCTGCTGTCCTGCGGCATTCCGACGGGCTACGGCTCGGCGGAGAACCGCGCCAAGGTGCGCACCGGTGACACCGTCGTCGTCATCGGTGTCGGCGGCATCGGCACCGGCGCGATCCAGGGCGCACGCATCAACGGCGCCGCGCAGATCATCGCTGTCGATCCGGTGGAGTTCAAGCAGAAGTCCGCACTGGGCTTCGGCGCCACGCACAGCGTTGCGTCCACCGAGGAGGCCGCGGACCTGGTTCGCGATCTCACCAACGGGGTGATGGCCGACAGCGTCATCGTCTCGCCCTCGTTGATCACCGAGGCAGATGTGCAGCCGGCGCTGAGCCTGACGCGCAAGGGCGGAACGTGTGTGCTGACCGGGATGACGCGGCAGTTGACGAGTTCCATCGAGATCAACCTGCAGGAGTTCATCCTGTGGAACAAGAACCTGGTGGGCACGGTGTTCGGATCGTGTAATCCGCGGGTCGATATCCCCCGGTTCACCAAGCTTTACGAAACCGGGCAGCTGCAGCTCGACGAGATGATCACCAGGCGCTACCGGCTCGACGAGATCAACGACGGCTACCGTGACCAGCTCAACGGTGAGATCGTCCGCGGCATCATCGATTTCAGCCTCGACTGAGTCACACGATGCGCGACGCGCGGCCCTGCCAGTAACGGTCGCGGATGCGCCGCTTGTAGAGCTTGCCGTTGGGATCACGCGGTAGTTCCGGATCGAATTCGATTGAGCGCGGGCACTTGTATGTGGCGAGGTGGGATCTGCAGTAGTCGATCAGCTCGGCCTCGAGTGCAGGCCCGGCCTCGACTCCCCCGATCGGCTGCACGACGGCCTTGACCTCCTCGCCGAACTCGTCGTTCGGCACTCCGAACACCGCGGCGTCGACGAGCTTCGGGTGCATGACCAGGAGATTCTCCACCTCCTGCGGGTAGATGTTCACGCCACCGGAGACGATCATGAACGTCGACCGATCGGTCAGATACAGGTAGCCGTCCTCGTCGACGAAGCCCATGTCGCCCAGCGATCGCCAGCCACGGTCGTTGGAGACCGATGCGGTCTTGTCCGGGTCCTTGAAGTACTCGAAAGCCGGCCCGCCCTCGAAGTAGAGTTCCCCGGAGGCACCGACCGGAACTTCGACTCCGTCCTCATCCAGGACGTGCACCGGCGTGATCGGCTTGCCGACCGAACCGGGATGCGCCAGCCACTCCTCCGGCCCGATCCCGGTGCCCGCGAATCCTTCTGTCCCTCCGTAGTACTCGTGGATGACGGGACCGAACCACTCCATCATCTTGTACTTGACGTCGACCGGGCACGGCGCGGCGGCGTGGATGACGCACTGCAGGCTCGACACGTCGTAGGAGTTCCGGACAGCCTCGGGCAGCTTGAGCATCCGCACGAACATCGTCGGAACGAACTGCGCATGGGTGACGCGGTGGGTCTCGATGAGCCGCAACACCGCCTCGGCGTCGAACTTTCGCATCAGGATCGACGTGGCACCCACGCGGTGCACCGCCATCGTGTAGTTGATGCCCGCCGCGTGATACAGCGGTGCCGGCGAGAGGTAGACGCTCGACGAGGTCATCGCGTAGCGCTGGCCCAGTGAGTACTCGAGCACCTTCTGCGCCCACGACCCCTTGCCGTCGGTCGGCAGTGGCCGGCGAACAGCCTTGGGCCGCCCTGTGGTTCCCGACGAATACAGCATCTCGGTGCCGTCACAGACCGGCGGTGCATCACCCGCGGAGGCCAGCGCGTCGTGGTAGGACATCCAGCCGGGCAGTGCGGCGCCGACGCTGATGTGCACGTCGACGCCGGTGTTGGCCTCGAGAAGATGCGCCGCCAGCTCAGGCATCGACTCGTCGACGAACACGGCCTTGGCTTCGGAATCATCGACGACGTAGGCGACTTCGTCGGCCGTGAAGTGAGTATTCACCGCGCTGTAGTACAAGCCGGAAAGTTGGCATGCCCAGGTGATCTCGTAGAACTCGGAGCGATTCGGCAGCACCAGCGCGACACCGTCGCCCGGCCGCAGTCCGGCCTCGTAGAGCAGCGCGGCGACACGGCGACTGTGGGCGTAGAGCTCGCCGTACGTGACGGTATCGCCCCCCGCGACGACCACGGCCGGAGAGTCCGCGGCCCTGGTCGCGTGATCAGAGATGTTCAATCTCGGCGCCTAGGCGGAGGCGCCGTCTGTGGAGGCGGCGGCCTGGCGCTTGGCCATTTCCGACGGCAACACCTTGTCCTTGAACACCCGCTGAATCAGCTCCTGCACATCCTTGCTGATCGATGCGAGCGCGACGAGGTCGTTGGAGCTCTGCCAGTGCACTCGCATGCCCATCAGTTCCCACGCCCGCTTGAGATTGGCCTTGGTCAGCATCAGTGTTGTCAAGGGAGCCTGGGCGATGTGGCGGGCGATGGCGTCGACACGGTCGTCGAGGTCCTCGCGCTTGACCACCTCGTTCACCAGCCCGACCTCCAGGGCCTTCTTCGCGTCGATCACCTCCGCGGTGAAAAGGTAATAGGCAGCACGACGCCAGTTCATGAACACCCAAGGCTCGATTGAACATTCACCCGAGGGCATGCCGAACCCCTGCAGCGGCGGATAGGAGAAGTAGGCGTCTTCGGAGGCGATCACGATGTCGGTGGTCAGGCCCATGTGCGTGCCGCCACCCACGCAGTATCCGTGGACCTGGGCGATGGTCGGCTTGGAGAACTCCCACAGATTAAGGGTCGGCTTGACGAACAGATCGGACTGCGCCTTCCACGGATGACCCGTCACCATGGCGTTCTCGACGAACGACGGATAGTCAACGGCGTTGTTTCCGATCGCGTGTCCCGAACAGAAGCCCTTGCCGTTCGCCTTCAGCACCAGAACCTTGATGTCGTAGTCGCGGTCGGCGTCGAGCAGCGCGGCGTCGACTTCCTCGGCCAGCTTCTGGTCCTGCGCATTGGCCTTCTCCGGCCAGTTGAGCGTGATCTTCGCGATCGCGCCGTCCTTCTCGTAGATGATCCGCTCGCGGGTCTCTTTGAGATCCATGTCGATACCTTTCGTTATGAAGTGATGACGCCGATTTCGGCGCCGATGTCATAAGTCGTGCCGATCTCGCCGGTCCACTGCACAGTGCCCGACGCACCCGCCTCGATCTCCTGCTCCACCTTCTCGGTCGCGATGACGTAGATGGGTGTCCCCTCTTCGACATGTTCTCCGGCGGAGACGAGAAACTCGGTGAGTTCGGCCTCCGAAACGGCCACAGAGACCCGCGGGATGCGAATGACGAAGTCAGCCACGGGCGCCCGCCGAGGCGAGGGCCCGCGACGCGGCCTCGACGATCCGTGCTGCCGACGGGTAGAGCTGTGCCTCCAGTGCCGCCGCCGCGGGCGTCGGCACGAATCGTGCGCCCACCCGCTCGATCGGCGCGGTGAGCTCACTGAAGCATTCGGCCTGCAGGGTGGCGACGATCTCCGCACCCGGGCCCGCGAACTGGACGGCGTCGTGCACGACGACCGCCCTTCGGGTGCGACGCACCGACTCGACGATGGTCTCGATATCCAACGGCACCAGGGTTCGTAGATCCACGACCTCGGCGTTGACGCCCTGTTCCTGCAGCTGCTGGGCGGCCTTCAGACATTCGAGCACGCTGCGGCCGTAGCTGATGAGGGTGACGTCAGACCCGGGGCGTTTGACGTCTGCCTGGCCGAGCGGGATGGCGAAGCCGGGATCGGTTGGAACTAAGCCCTTTTGACCCTGCAGGCGGATGGTCTCGACGAACAGGCACGGATCTTCGTCGAAGATCGCCGATGTCAGCAGGCCCTTACCGTCGCGCGGCGTCGACGGGACGATGACCTTCATACCCGGGATGTGCATGAACCAGGCTTCCAGCGTCTGCGAATGTGTTGCGCCGGTGGCGAGTCCGCCGTACACCTGGGTGCGCACGGTGATCGGCGCCGTCGTGCGTCCCGCCGTCATGAACCGCAGTTTGGCGGCATTGTTGATCAGCTGGTCGGCGGCGATACCGATGAAGTCCATGATCATGATCTCGGCGACGGGCAGCAGCCCGTCGATCGCCGCACCGATCGCCGCACCGATGATGGCCGCCTCGGAGATCGGTGTGTCCAGCACCCGGTCATGTCCGTACTTCGTCGACAGTCCGGCCGTCGGCCCCGATGCTCCCGGGTCGGCGATGTCCTCACCGAGCAGGAACACCCGGTCGTCAGCCGCCAGCGCCTGATCGAGCGCGAGGTTCAACGCCTCGCGCATCGTCATTTCTTTCTCGTCCATGGGCGTCTTCCTCAGACGGGATAGCGGATCGGGGACGCGTACACGTCGCGGTCGAGTTCGTCGATCGACGGGGACTCGGCGCTGATCACGGTCTTGAGTGCCTGTTCCACCTTGATGAGTGCACCCTCGTCGATCCCGCTGAGCTCATCGTCGGTACAGAGCCCGTTGTCTATCAGGTGTTTTCGGAACCGCGGCACCGGGTCGGCCTCCATCGCCGCCGAAAGCTGCTCCTTGGGGATGTAGGGCATCCGGTCGCCGAAGTAGTGACCGCGGAAGCGGAAGGTCACGCACTCGATGAACGTGGGTCCGTCACCGTTGCGCGCCTTGCCGATCGCCTCGGCGAGCACATCCAGCACTGCAAGCGGGTCGTTCCCGTCCACCTGCACACCGGGCATGCCGTAACCCGCCGCGCGGTCGGCGACACGCTCGAGCTTCATGGTGTCGCGAGTTGGCGTCATCTCCGCGAAGAGGTTGTTCTGGCAGACGAACACCACCGGCAGATCCCACAGCGCGGCCATGTTGGCGGCCTCGTGGAACGACCCGGTGTTCGTCGCCCCGTCACCGAAGCTCACCACCGTGACGCGGTCGATGCCCTTGCGTTTGGCCGCCATCGCGAGCCCGACTGCGACCGGAGGTCCCGCGCCGACGATGCCCGTCGACAGCATCACGCCCTTCTCGGGGTTGGCGATGTGCATCGTGCCGCCCTTGCCACGGCTGGCCCCGACGGTGCGGCCCATCATCTCGCCGTAGATCTCTTCCAGCGGAACGTCTTTGCCGATCAGATCGTGCAGCCCGCGGTAGGTCGTCACCAATTGGTCGTCGTTGCGCAGCGCGACACCCATCGCGGCCGCGATGGCCTCCTGGCCGCGCGACGGCCAGTACACGCACATGAACTCACCGGTCCCGATGCCCTTGCTCAGCCTGTCGTCGGCGGCCTTCATCAGCACCATCAGCGCATAGATCCGGCGTTGAACGTCCAACGGATACGTCACGGCCCCAGCGACCCGATCTCGCGGTACACCTTGGGAATTGGCTTCGGATCCATGGCGAGGTTATCCAGTCCCGTCATGTTTCCGGTGGCGCCCAATTCCCCGAGCCGCTGCACTGCGGCATCGAGGTCGTCGCAGTCGAGCTCATAGATCGCGATGAAGGGGCCTGCGCCATCGTTCGGCGCGAACCGGCGCGCGGAAACGATGCCCTCCACCGAGAGGATCTGCGCCAGATGTGTGTCGTTGTACCACTTGTGGTACTCGGCCTCCCGATCCGGCGAGGCCGGCATCGTCTCCACGTACATGATCCCTCTGGGCACCGCTGTTACTCCCGTCTGATGTTTCCTATGGGCCCGACCACGGCTTGATCTTCAGGAAGCCACCCGCGTCGACGCGCAACTGCTGACCGGTGACGTAGCGGGCGGCGTCGCTGGCCAGAAACAGCACGGCTTCGCTGATGTCCTCAGGCTCCACGTACGGAATCGGCATCCCCTGGATCATCGGGAAGACGATTTCGGCGTCCTCACGGGTCGGGTTCGGCAGATCCGGCCGAAACGCCTTGTACATCGGTGGGCTGTGCAACATGTCGGTGTTGACATTCGTGGGGTGCACCGCGTTCACCCGGATCTGCTCCGGCGCCAGCGTGCGAGCCAGATCGTTGACGTAGTGCGCGACAACCTGTTTGGCGAACGCGTAACCCGCTCCGCCGGGCCCGCCGTCCATACCGGCGGTGTTGACCGCCGTCGCCATGAACGCCGCCACCGAACCCGTAGCGATGATCGACGCGCCGCGTGCAGATGCTTCATGCTGGCGTGAATGAGGTTCATGACACCGACGAGGTCGACGTCGACCGCGTCGACGAACGCCTGCGGCGGAAGGCCCGCGGTCATCGGGCAGATGCCGGCGTTGGCGACCACGATGTCGAGTTGTCCGAACTCGGCGACGCCGCGGTCGATCGCCGCCGAGAGTCCGGCGCGATCGCGGACGTCGGCGATCTCGATGTACGCGCGCTGGCCCTCTTTTTCGACCAGCCTCGCGGTCTCGTCGAGGTCCTCGGGCCGCGCGAGGGGATAGTCGTTGGTCTCGATGTCGGCGCAGATGTCGACGGCGATGATGTCGGCGCCCTCGGCGGCCAGCGTGCGCGCGTGCGAACGCCCCTGACCTCGAGCAGCTCCGCTGACCAGCGCCACTTTGCCCGTCACCCTGCCCATGACCGAACCTCTCTGCGTGTGACGGCCCGACGGCAAGCGGCCGCCCCGGAACATCCCCGATATCCGTGCCGCAACATTGCTGCGACTGTAACGCCAGCGGTAGCTATACTACCTAAAATTATAAAGAAACCAATCAGCTCGATCCCGAACAGGAAACCGTGGACTTCTCATATCCGGCGGAGGTGGAACCGTTCCGCAAGGAGCTGCGGGCGTGGTTGTCCACCAACCTGACGGATGAGGTGCGGGCCGCTGACCGGCGGCGCGGCCGCGACGCACAGGCGTTCGAGATGCTGCGGGCGTGGGATGCGACAGTGGCCGACGCAGGATGGGGCGCGGTGTCCTGGCCGCAGGAGTACGGCGGGCGCGGGGCGACGGTACTCGAGCAGTTGGTCTACGCCGAGGAAACGACGCGGGCGCGAGCTCCCATGCCGCTCAACGTGATTGGCATCAACAACATCGCACCCGCGATCATGCAGTACGGGACCGACGCGCAGATGCGGCAGCTTCTCCCCCGGATGGTGCGGGCCGACGATATCTGGTGTCAGGGCATGTCCGAGCCCGAAGCCGGTTCCGATCTGGCCTCCCTGCGTACGCGGGCGGCGCGCGACGGCGACGACTTCGTCGTCAACGGCCAGAAGATCTGGACCTCGCTCGGTCATCGGGCCGACTGGTGTCAGTTGTACGTGCGTACCGATCCAGACGTCTCCAAGCACAAGGGCATCTCCTGCCTCATCGTTGACATGAAGTTGCCCGGCATCGAGGTTCGGCCGTTGGTGACTATCAACGGGGCCGCCGACTTTGCCGAGGTGTTCTTCACCGATGTCCGGGTCCCCGCCGACGCCCTGCTCGGCCCGCTCAACTCGGGCTGGCAGGTCGCGACCACGACGTTGAGCCACGAACGGGCGGGCGCGGCGCGGCTGTACGCGCAGATGGAGGTGCAACTCTCCGACCTCGTCGCCGACCTCAAGGAGCATGTCGTCGACGGCAGGCCCGCACTCGAGAACAGTGCGACGCTGTGCCGGCTGGGTGAGGTCGCCGTGCGCATCAAGTACCTCGAGTTGTTGTGCAAGCGGTCGATATCGGCGATGTTGCACGGCGGCGATGCGCTCGGATCGGCCAGCCTGGCCAAGAGTGTGTGGGCCGAACTGGGTCAGGACCTCGCCGAGCTGGCGTTCGATGTGCTCGGACCGCTGAACGGTGGACGATGGGCGGACCGTCGGCTCTCGTCGCGCTCATTGACCATCGCCGGCGGGACCACCCAGATCAACAAGGGCATCACCGCGACCCGAGTGTTAGGTCTGCCCAGGCGATGAACCTCGAACTCACCGACGAGCAGGTGGCGCTGCGAGACACCGTCCGGCGCTACCTGGCCGAAAAGGCAAGCTTGGCAACATATGTGCGTCCCGTACTCGACGATGCGGTAACCGGTGCCGATGAGGTCTGGCGCGGGCTGGCGGCGATGGGCGTCACAGGCTTGCTCGTCCCCGAGAACTGCGATGGCGCAGGCATGACGATGGTCGAAGCCGGCGTGGTCGCCGAAGAACTCGGCGCCGCGCTGTACCCGGGTCCCTGGTTGTCCACCGCCGTCGCGGCGACGCGGGCGCTGGTGCGCACGGGTGCTGACAAGACTGCGGCCGGACTGCTGACCGGAATCGCCGCAGGGGTCCGCTATCGCCACGGTCGGGCCGCTGGCCGGTCCGCGGCCGACGGCGATCCACGGTGCGACTCTGCGCGGCACCGTCACCGGAGTTCCCGACGCCGACGACGCCGACGTCGTCCTGGTGTTCGCCGAGGAAGGCGACGGCGTCGGGTTGTACTCCGTCGACACGTCGTCGGTGGGCGTGGCGATGACTCCGTGCGGCCACGTGGACCCGACGCGCACGCTGGCGGATCTCGAACTCGACGATGTGCCCGCGCAACGGCTGGCGTCGGCGACCGAACAGAGCGATCGGCGCGGTGGTCGACGACGTGTTGATCGCTTACGCCGCCGACGCGCTCGGCGCGGCCACCGCGGTGATGAACCTCGCCATCGAATACGCCAAGGTGCGGAAGCAATTCGACCAGCCGATCGGGAGCTTCCAGGCTGTCCAGCATCTATGTGTCGACATGTACGAAGCGGTCGAACTCGCGCGCAGCGGCGTGATCCACGCGTTGTGGGCCGCTGATGCGGCCGAACCCGCGGAACACCACCTGGCTGCGTTGCGTGCCAAGGCATTCGCCGGCCAGCTGACCAAGGTCGGCGATACGGCGATCCAGGTGTTCGGTGGTATCGGCTTCACGTGGGAGCACGACGCGCACCTGTACCTGAAGCGATTGTTGGGTTGGAGCGGATTCCTCGGTTCGTCCGACCGTTATCTCGAGGAAGTCGGGAGGGGATTGCAATGACCGGAGTTCTCAGTGGTGTGCGTGTCGTCGAGTTGGCTTCGTGGACATACGTTCCCTCGGCCGGTGCGGCGCTGGCGGACTGGGGCGCCGATGTCATCAAGGTGGAGGACGTCAAGGCGGGCGATCCCGGCCGGGCGCTGGTCATCGGTGGATTCACGAAGGAGAATGCGCGGGCGCACATCGACTTCATCCTCGAGATCGGCAACCGGGGCAAGCGCAGCATTGCCATCGACGTCAAGTCCGAGACCGGCCGCGAGTACTTCGGACGCCTGCTCGCCACCGCGGACGTGTTCCTGACCAACTGGCTGCCTGGTCCGTTGGAGCGGGCCCGGCTGACCGTGGACGACATCCGCTCGTTCAATCCGAACATCATCATCGCGCGCGGTACCGGCACCGGCGTGCGCGGGCCGGATCGCGACAAGGGCGGTTTCGACGCCGCGACCTATCTGTCTCGCGGCGGGGTGTCGTACACGATGACACCGTTCGGCACCGAGACGCCCGCCGTGCAGGGGCCCGGATTCGGTGACCTGCAAGGGGGAATCACGCTCGCGGGCGGTGTGTGTGCCGCACTGTTCCATCGCGAGCGCACCGGAGAGGCAAGCATCGTGGACTCGTCGCTGTTGGCGCAGGCGATGTGGACGATCGCCCCGTCGATCTCGGTCGCCGACCTCTTCGACATCGACGGCATCCCCGGCGCACCACCGGGCTTGGCGATCAATCCGCTGGTCAACCGCTACAAGACGCGCGACGGCCGCTGGATCCAGATGGTCTTTCTGCAGCCGGACCGATTCTGGGCAGGCTTCTGCGAACGGATCGGCCTGCCCGAACTCGCCACCGACGAGCGGTTCGTACCCGTCGAGCAACCTGATCGCCAACGCGACGGAGGCGTGTGCGCTCGTCGGGGAACGGCTGGCCAGCGAGGATCTGGACCACTGGCGCAAGGTGCTCGCGGATGAACCGGGTGTGTGGGCCGCGCTGGCCACTCCGAAAGAGACCCTCAACGATCCGCAGGTCAGGCCGAACGGCTACGTCGTACCCAATGTGGACGACCAGGGTAACGAGTACCAGATCGTCGCCGCACCAGTGCAATTCAACGAAACTCCGCCGTCGGCAGCACGCGCACCCGAACATGGGCAGCACACCGAGGAGATCCTGCTGGAGCTCGACCTCGACTGGGACGACATTTCGGCGGCCAAGGACAGCGGAGCGATTCTCTAGGAGACGGCAATGACACGGGAGCTTGAAGCGGTCATCTACGAGCGTGAGCCACCCATCGCGCGGATCATCCTCAACCGGCCCGACAAGGCCAACACCAAGGACGCCCAACTCGTTCAAGAGGTCGACGCGTGCCTGCGGGAAGCCGACCGCGACAAGGAGATCAAGGTCGTCATCCTGAAGGCCAACGGCAAGGGCTTCTGCGGCGGGCACGTCGCACGGTGGGGTCCGGACGAGAATCCCTACCCGGACTTCGGGGACACGTTCGAGGACCTCTACAAGGGCACCGCCGACCTGTTCCTGTGGCCGACGCTGTATCTGTGGGAGTTCCCGAAGCCGACGATCTCGCAGATTCACGGCTACTGCATGGGCGGCGGGATCTATCTCGGACTCCTGACGGACTTCTGCGTCGCGTCGGAGGATGCGTACTTCCAGATGCCGCTCGCGCAGAGCCTCGGCGAGCCCGGTGGGCACACCATGATCGAGCCGTGGCTGTTGATGAATTGGCATCGCACCATGGACTGGCTTCTGTTGGCGCCCACGCTTTCCGCGCAGGAGGCGCTGGAGTGGGGTCTGCTCAACAAGGTGGTGCCCCGCGATCAGCTCGAGGACACGGTCGAGGAGATGGCCCGCAAGATCGGCCAGATTCCGTTGACCACGTCGATGGCGGTGAAGAACAACGTCAAGCGGGCCTATGAGCTGATGGGTATGCGTGTGCATCTTCAGGTCAGCCATATCCTGACGAACATGGTCGGGGCGGCCACCGATGTTCAGGAGCGTCGGCGTCTACTGATCGAATCCGGCAAGAAGCCAAGGGATTTCATCGACGACGGGGAGGAATACTCCTCGACTGGCCGAGACAGACGTGAACTCCCCTAATTGCACCCCAAAATAGGGGATTTCACGTTCGCCAGCTTCGCGTGGGCCCAGCTCGCGGAGGAAAGTTAGCTGCCCGCCGGCGTGGCGGGCGGCGACGTAGCCGAAGATCATCGTGTTGGCGATGCTGCCGCCGGCACCCAGATAGTTCGACCCATCACCGTCGCCGTGATATTGCCTGTCGCATAAAGACCTTCGATGACCTGGTCCTGCTCGTTGAGCACCTGGGCGTGCTCGTTGGTGATCACTCCCCCGCAGGTGCCGACGTCGGCAGGCAACACCCTGGTCGCGTAGTACGGCGCGGTTCGAGCGGGCCCACCGCGGCGTTGGGTTTGTATCCGGGATCGCCGAGGCACACGTTGTACGCCGACTGGCCGCGCCCGAAGTCGGGATCAAGGCCCTTGGCGGCGAACTCGTTGAATCGATTGACCGTCAATTCCAATGCGTCGGCGGGCACGTCGATCTGCCGTGCCAGATCGGCGATGGTGTCGGCCCGCTTGACCACACCCTGTTCGATCAACGCTCTCTGACAGGCTGCGCTTCTTGAGCGGATTCGCACCCGACACGTAGCGCCGGACATAGCCCTCGTCGAACACCTGCCAGCACGGCACCGCCTTGTTCGCATACATCGCCTTGCCGACCTCGACGTAGGAGTTCGACTCGTTGCAGAACCGCTTGCCTGTGTTGTCGACATAGATGGCGCCGGGCCGCTGGCGCCCCGAACCCAGTGACGCCGCACCCGGATCTGCAATGAAGACCATTGGCAGCCACCAGGCTTCATCCAGCAGGTCGGTCTTCGCGCCGAGCGCCATCGCGGTCTGCAACACCTCGCCGGTGTCGCCGGCGTTGGCGATCGACCACTTGCCCTCGTTGGGCTGGTCGCCGCTGTAGCGACGGCGCATGTCGGCGTTGCGGCTGAACCCGCCTGCGGCCAGCAGCACGCCCTTGCGGGCTTCGACGTTCATCGTCGTGCCGTCGCGCGTCACTCGGGCGCCGACGACGCGGCCGTCCTCGACGATGAGGTCGTCCATCGCGGTGTTGATCCAGATCGGGCGGCTCAGCGCGGCGATCCGATCAGGCACCTTGAGGATCTGTCCGATGAACGACGCACCGTTGGTCATCAGGTCGCGGCGTCGGAGCTGGGCGAGGTGGTGCGCAGGAACACCCGCGTGGCGTCGGCGAAGGCCCGCGGCGATCGGTTGAAGTACTGCACCGCGCGCAGCTCGTTGGTCTTGACGACGAATCCGTCCAGTTCTTGGCCATCGACGGCTGGACCTTGTCGCTCCAGTCCCCGAGCGCCGCGGCGTCGTACGGGATGCCCTCGACCGATCGCCCGGCCGCGTTGCCGCCCTTGTGGTTCGGGTAGTAGTCGCTCTAGCCCGGACATCGCACCAGCCGAACACCCTTGCGGACAAGGAATTTGATCATCTCGTTGCCCGCGGTGAGGAACGCCTCACGGCGTGCGGGCGAGGACGCTTCGCCGATGTCGCCGACCACGTCGTCGAAGTACGCCAGGCCGTCCTCGTGGGTATCGGGTATTCCTTCGGCGCGCATCAGCGGGTTGTTCGGCAGCCACACCATGCCACCGGACATCCCGGTCGACCCACCGATCAGGCCCTGCTTCTCGACAACCAGCGGTTCGATCCCCGAGTCGAGCGCGGCCAGCGCAGCGACCATCCCGCCACCGCCACTCCCCGCTATCAGAAGGTCGACCGACGCATCCCAATTCACCATGTAGGAACCTTCTCCGAGAGCCCGAGGTCGGCGACGGGCACGTCGATTGTCGTGTTCGTCTTCTGAATCGCCGGCACCAGGCTCTCGTACGGCAAGCCCGCGAGAAAGCCGTCGATGACACGCTCGAAGTTGGAGATCAACCCCTCGATCTGATCCGACAACCTCATGTACTCGAATCCCTTGGCGTGCAAGCCCTTCTGCTGCTTCGGCAGATTGGAGAAATCCTGGGCGGGGATCATCGGCCAGCTCGGATCGTCGGGAGCCAGCGGCTCGGGTGCGGTGGGCTTCCCTGGCGCTTGGTCGTTCGGGTAGCGGGTCAGCGACCACACCTCGAACAGCGTCTCCTCCGGGCCCAGCGGGCGAATCCGGTATGACGACGCGCTGCTGTACTGCGGCAGGATGAAGTAGTGCGGGAAGCAGAACCCGATCGGATCGATGGCGCGTGCGACGGTCCAGATCGTTGAGGTCGGGGAAGTCGCAGTCACGCGCTCTGTGCCAAGTGGTGACTGCGTCGTTGAGCGCACCGCGCCAAGTAGCCATCGCCTGCGCGGGATCGTCCGGGAGCGACATGTGTTGCAGCCCTTCGGCGATCCGGATGTCGTTCTCGTGCGTCATACCGCCCATGCCGGATCCGAGCGTCCGCATGAAATACAGGCTCGCCTGCACGACCGGATGCACCGACGACGAATCCGGGCTGTACGCCGACGGCAGCAGCTGCGGATGCGTCTGCGGCACGTGGTAGCCCTCCATGAAGGCGGCAGTGGCCAGCTTCCAGTTCACCGGCAGCAGGCACGACTTCCACCACTCGGTGCGCAACGCCTCCACCTTGAACTCATCGTGACGGGACGCGAACGGTTCGATGCAGTCGCGCAGCGGTGGTGCGTCGTCGTCGAGATTGATCCACGCGCAACCACCCCATAGCTCACACCGAACCGGCGCCAGCCCGAGTTCGTCGACGTCGAGATTGGCGTCGTCGAACATCTCGAACGCAGCACGAAGGTGTTCTTGCCGTCGAGTCCCCAGCACCACCCGTGGAAGGGGCAGACGAAGGTGCGCCGTGACCCGCTGCCCTCGACGAGCTTCATCCCGCGGTGGCGGCACGCGTTGTAGTAGGCGCGGACGGTGCTGGCGTCGACGCGCACGACGATGATCGACTGGTCGAGAATCTCGTACTCGACGAAATCGCCGGGCTTGGGGATCTCCTCCAGGCGGCACGCCATCTGCCACACTCGCGGCCAGAACAACTCCGTCTCCAGGGCATAGAAGTCCTGGTCGTAGTAGCGCTGCTTGGGGATGCGGTCGACACTGCGCACGGCCCACGGCACCGGGAGCGGTGCCCACTCCACGTCAGCCATGTGCTCACCCCATCATGCCGCGGCAGCCGGTTTTCGTATCTTAGCAAAAATAGCAAGACGGGCCGGAGGGCTGGGATGGATCGGGGCGCCGATCAGTTCAGGGAGTAGAAGCGCTGGGCGTTGAGCCCGCCGATCTTCGCGCGCGAGTCGTCGCCGATATCCGGGCGATTCCTCAAATGCTCTGTGCTGTGCGGCCATTCGCCATCCCAGTGGGGATAGTCGCTGGCGAACATGATGAAGTCGTCTCCGAGCACGTCGATGACGCCGGGCAGGATCGGCTCCTCGGGTTCACAGGTCGTCCAGATATTGCCTGCCTGCAGATACTCCTGCGGATCGCGCTGCCAGCCGCCTTCGATCCAGTCGCCGCGCTTCTCGAAGTGCTCGTGCAGCCGGTCGATGAAGAACGGCACCCATCCGACCCCGGCCTCCAGGAAGGCGACCCGCAGGTTGGGGTGTCTGTCGAAGACGCCGCCGGAGATGAGCGCGGTCATGGCCGTCATCTGGTCGAACGGGAAGCTCACGCAGTGCACCTGGATGTAGTTGGTGAACCGGTCGACGCCGACCTTCGGCAGGTGCATGCCCGGTGCGCCATGGATGCCCAGCGGCATGTCGAGCTCGACGGCGGCCGCGTAGAACGGGTCGAGGTCGGGATGGTCGAGATTCCGCGTCTTCAACGCAGGCGGGACGTGGGTCGCGACGAGTCCGAGCTCCTTGGCCTCCCGCATGACGTCGATCGCCACGGCGCCGTGCTCGATCGGAGTCACCGCGATGCCGCGCAGGCGCCCGCCCGTCGGGCGGCAGTAGTCGGCGATCCATTGGTTGTAGAGCCGGGCGAACCCCGCGGCGAACTCGGGATCCTCCAGCGTCGGCGCGCACAGTCCCAGGCTCGGATACAGCACCATCGTGTCGATCTGGTCGCGGTCGGCGTCTCCCAGCACGCCCTCTGGAGACGAGTAGTCGATGCCCGGTGCGCCGTCGACAGGCCGTGTTCGCGCGGACAGCCGGCGCCGGGGCCGTCGGCCTCGGGGTAGTTGCGGCCCTCGATGACCAGGGCCCGCCCGTCTTCTCTGGGCACGATGAGTTCGGGCCAGCGCTGCATCGCCTCGACCGCCAGCGATGCTCCCTCGGCGACATGACCGTCGGCGTCGATGATCCGCATGGGTGGATGCTAGAACTACCTGCATGCCGAGCGAGACCATCCAGCAATTGCTGCGCGAGCGCCTGACGTCAGACACCACCGCCGTGAAGTACGCCGAGGACAGCTGGACATGGCGTGAGCACCTGCGCGACGCGTCCGCCCGCGCCGCCGCGCTGCTCTCGCTCGTCGACCACGACCGCCCGGTGCACGTCGGAGTGCTGATGGGCAACACCCCGGAATTCCTGAATCAGATGGCTGCCGCAGCCCTCGGGGGCTACGTGCTGTGCGGCATCAACTCGACGCGACGGGGAGATGCGCTGGCCGCCGACATCCGGCGCGCCGATTGTCAGATCGTGGTGACCGATGCCGAGCACCGGCCGCTGCTCGACGGGCTCGACCTCGACGGGGTGCATGTCCTGGACACCTCGACCGACGACTGGGCGCGCATGGTCGAGACCGCCGGCGACCTGACGCCGTTGCGCGAGGTCGATCCGATGGACACCTACATGCTGATCTTCACCTCGGGAACGAGCGGCAACCCCAAACCCGTGCGGGTGTCGCACTTCATGGTGTTGATGTCGGGCCAGGCCCTCGTCGAGAAGTTCGAGGTCACCGAGGACGACACGTGCTACCTGTCGATGCCGCTGTTCCACTCCAACGCGTTGGTGGCGGGCTGGGGTGTCGCGGTCGCCAGGGGCGCGGCGATGGCGCCCGCGAAATTCTCGGCGTCGAACTTCATCGACGACATCCGCCGCTACGGCGCCACCTACATGAACTATGTCGGCAAGCCGCTGGCTTACATTCTTGCCACGCCCGAACACCCCGACGACGCACGCACGCCGTTGCGCATCGCGTTCGGCAACGAGGCCAGCGACCGGGATATCGAGGCGTTCCAGCGGCGATTCGACTGCACGGTGTGGGACGGCTTCGGTTCCACCGAGAACGCGGTCATCATCACCCGCGAAGAAGGCACACCGAAAGGCTCACTGGGCAAAGGGTTTCCGGGGGTCGCGATCTACAACGCCGAAACCGTCACCGAATGCCCGCCTGCGCGCTTCGACGCCGACGGTGCACTGATCAACGCGGAGGAGGCGATCGGCGAACTCGTCAACACCGACGGACAGGGCTTCTTCACCGGCTACTACAACGCCGACGACGCGACCGCCGAACGCATGCGGCACGGCATGTACTGGTCGGGCGATCTGGCGTACTGAGATGCCGAGGGCTGGATCTATCTCGCAGGACGCAGCGGCGACTGGTTGCGCGTCGACGGCGAGAACATGGCGGCCGCACCGATCGAACGCATTCTCATCCGGTTGCCCGACATCAACCTCGTCGCCGTATACGCGGTGCCTGATGAGAACGTCGGTGACCAGATCATGGCGGCGGTCGTGCTCAACGACGGCGCCGCGCTCACACCCGAGAGTTTCGAGTCATTCCTCGCGGAGCAGTCCGATCTGTCGCCCAAGGCATGGCCCCGGTTTGTCCGGATCGCGCGCGACCTACCGACGACCGCCACGCACAAGGTGCTCAAGCGCGAACTCGCGGCGCAGGGTCCGACGCCCGGCGACGGCGAGCTCTGGGTCCGCGAGCCGCGCGGCACCCGCTACTCGCGCGCCTAGCTAGTACTGGCCCAGGGGCCGGCAGAAGTTGGTTATCGGATTCCAGTACTGCCCCGGCGCACAGTTGAGCGGCACCGCCGACTTGCATGAATTGGAACCCGGGTCCCAGTACTGGTCGGGCGGGCAGTTGATGGGCTGGGGTTGTGCCGAGCCCGTCGCCGACATCGCAATCGAGAGCGCGGCGATGGGGGCGCAGGTAGCCGCGACGATCGCCGAACGAAGTAACTTTGACATGCGTCATTATCTGCCCCGAATTCGACGATCTAAACCGGCAAGTTCCAATCAGCCTGACGACGATTCGCAGCTTCTCCCACCCGCGAACAGTCGAAGTCGGTGCGAGCTGCGCGGTTTCGTAGTCGATCTCCCACTCCGGCCACCGGTTGAGCAACTCGTCGAGCGCAACGCGTCCCTCGAGCCGGGCGAGGTTGGCGCCGAGACAGTAGTGCAGACCCTTACCGAAGGTCAGGTGCGAGCCGCCGCGGTGGATGTTGAAGGTATCGGGATCCTCGTAGCGCTCCGGATCGCGATTGGCGGCCCCGAACAGCAGGAGCATCGCGGCCCCCGCGGGCACGGTTTGACCGTATGCCTCGAAATCCCTTGCCATGTAGCGGGCTACGTGCGGACCTGTCGGCTCGAAGCGCAGCGTCTCGTCGATCGCGGGGATCAGCAGCGATCGGTCGTGTTCGATCTCGCGGCGCTGATCCGGATGCTCGGCCAACACTTTGGCGAGCCAGCCGATGAGCCGGCCTGTGGTCTCGTTGCCCGCGCCTGCGACCACCTGGGTGTAATGCAGCACCTCTTTTCGATGGAGTTTGCGTGTCACGCCCTCTTCGTCGGTGAACTCGACATTGAGCAGGGCGGTCATCAGATCGTCGGACGGGTTGTTCGAGCGCCATTCGACGTAGTCGGCGTACATCCGGCCGTCGGCGATCGCGTCGGCCTTGGCGACCTTCATCGGTGCTCCCGGCTTGGTCCGCAGGTTGGCGTCGTTGCGGTCCCGGAACCCGACCTGGTCGGACTCGGGGATGCCCAACAACATGCCGATCACCCGCATCGGCATCATCGCGGCGAGTTCGGCCACGATGTCGAAGCTGTCCGAACCGACAAGGGGGTCAAGGCAATTGATGCAGTAGCGGCGAATCTGATCCTCGATCTCGGCCATTCGCCGCGGCGTGAACACCCGCGCCATCAAGCCCCGCAGCATGCTGTGGATCGGCGGATCCTCGAACATCATCACACCCTTGGGCATGTCGAAGTCGGACTTCACCAGTTCGAGGATGTCGCTGCGCTGATTGGAAAAGGTCTCCCAGTTGTTCAGGGATTTCTCGACATCGACATACCGCGACAACGCCCAGAAGTCGTACTTCTCGTTGTAATAGAGCGGCGCCTCCTCGCGCAGCCGCGCATAAGTCGGATACGGGCTCGCGACGATGCCGACGTCGTAGGGGTCGTAGTAAACAGCGGTGTCGTTGGTGGTCGTCACGGAAATCCCCTATTTCAGTAGGCTGCCGGCGTCGACGGGCAGGGTGACGCCGGTGATGTAGCGGGCTTCGTCAGAGGCGAGGAACAGGACCGCATTGCTGATGTCGACAGGTTCCACCCACGGGATCGGCAGGAAGTGGAACGACTGGCAGATCGGCGCCAGGTCCTCGGGTCCCGGGTTCTCCAGGTCGGGTCGGAACAGACGATAGGTGGACTCGTTCATCAGCAGCGGGGTGCACACATGGGTCGGGTGCACGGTGTTGACGCGAATGTTCTTGGCGCCGAGTTCAACTGCGAATGTCCGCATCAGGCCGACGACACCGTGTTTGGCGGCGATGTAGTGGCCGACCTGCGGGTAGGCCTTGGTGCCGCCGACCGAACTGGTGATGATGATCGAGCCGCTGCCACCGGCAAGCAGGTGCGGCACCGCGGCTTTGACCGTCTTCCACACTCCCCCGAGATTGATGTCGATGGTCTCGTCCCAGATGTCCTCGCGCATCTTGTGCAACTTGACGCCGGTGGTGCCGATGCCCGCATTGGCCACGACGATGTCGAGCCCCCCGAGTTGTTCGACCCCGCTGTCGACCGCGGCCTTCAGTGCGTCGTAATCGCGGACGTCGACCTCGGCGGTCACGATGCGACGGTCGAGGTTCTTCACCATGTCGGCGGTCTCGGCGAGGTCCTCGGGCGTGGCGGCCGGCGCCGTCGAGTCGTCGAACCCTCGGCAGATGTCGATCGCGATGATGTCGGCACCCTCCTGGGCCAACCGCACCGCGTGACTGCGGCCCTGGCCGCGCGCCGCCCCGGTGATGAACGCGACCTTGCCCGCTACCCGACCGGCCATCCAGACGCTCCTCGTTGTTCGCAAGCCATTGTTGGGCGATCGCCCAACATCTAGACTGCGGCCATGTCTAGCAGCGCCACTGGTGAGCGGTCAAGAGGTGGGCGCACGTCGGCGACACGCGATGCGCTTATCAGGGCGACTGCCCAGGTCATGCTCGAGGAGGGCTACGCCGCGGCGACGTCCCGGCGGGTGGCGGCCAAGGCCGGCGTGAAGCCCGCGCTGGTGCACTACTACTTCCCGAGCATGGACGACCTGTTCCTGGCAGTGCTGCGCGACGGCGCCGAGACCAACCTGCGGCGTCAGCGCCAGGCCCTCGCCGATGACGAGCCCCTCCACGCGCTGTGGCGGCTCAACAGCACTCACGGAGCGCGCCTGTTCATGGAGTTCATGGCGCTGGCCAATCACCGCAAGGAGATCCGAAGTGAGATCGCCGCCTACGCGGAACGTTTCGGTGAGGTGGAGGAAAGCGCGGTGACCTTGGCGATGCGGGCGCACGGCGTCGACATGGCGGCCTTTCCGCCTGTGGTGATGTCTATGATCGTGACCAGCCTGGCACGGATTGTGCTGCTGGAACGTGGGCTCGGTATCACCCGTGGTCACAGCGACGCCGAAGCCTTCATCAAGCACTACCTTGAGCGCTTCGAACTGCCCTCCTCGTGACCCAGATCACACGGTCGCGACGGTGGTGGGCAGCAGCACAAAAACTTGAGATAACCTGTGGCAAGTGAGAACTTATACGGGCTAAGTTATGCACAGGTGAAGTACAGGTACTGACCGAAACTCGAGGGCGCATATATATGGGTGGCAAGGGTCGGGGGCGATCGGCATGATCGGCCTCGCCAAGAAAGTCTGGATTCCGATCGTCATCGTGATTGTGGTGGCTGTCGCGGGATTCACGGTCCACCGCATCCGCACCTTCTTCGGAGCCGACGGCATCATCGTCACCCCGAAGGTCTTCGCCGATGACCCTGAGCCCTTCGACCCCAAGGTCGTGAAGTACGAGATCTATGGTTCGGGCTCGTACGCGGATATCAACTATCTGGACCTGGACGCCAAACCGCAGCGCATCGACGGTGCCGGACTTCCGTGGTCGCTGACGTTGCAGACCACTGCGCCGTCGGCCGCACCGAATATCGTCGCGCAGGGTGACGGATCCTCGATCACTTGCCGCATCACCGTCGACGACGAAATCAAAGACGAAAGAACTTCGGACGGCTTGAACGCACAAACCTTCTGCTTTGTTAAGTCCGCATGAGTGCACCGACGAGCGAAGCACCCACCGACGCATTTCCGCCAGCCAAGCACGCTGCGAGGCCGTTCATCCCCCGGATGATCCGCGCGTTCGCGATCCCGATCATTCTGATCTGGATCGCCGTGATCGCTGTCGTGAATGTGGTTGTGCCCCAGCTGGAAACGGTCGGGCAGATGCGCGCGGTCTCGATGAGCCCGGATTCCGCGCCGTCGATGATCGCGATGAAACGCGTCGGTCAGGTATTCGAGGAATTCAACTCCGACAGCTCGGCCATGATCGTGCTGGAAGGCGACAAGCCCCTCGGCGAGGACACGCGTGCGTTCTACGGCGAGATGATCCGCAAGCTCGAAGCCGACAAGAAGCACGTCCAGAGCGTGCAGGACTTCTGGAGCGACCCGCTGACGGCCGCCGGCGCGCAGAGCAACGACGGTATGGCCGCCTACGTCCAGGTCTACCTCGCGGGTAACCAGGGCGAGGCGCTGGCCAACGAGTCGGTCGAAGCCGTCCAGACTCTCGTCGACGGTATGCAGCCGCCACCGGGCGTCAAGGCGTTCGTCACCGGCCCGGCCGCACTGGCGGCCGACCAGCACATCGCCGGCGACCGAAGCATGCAGATGATCGAGCTCGTCACCTTCACGGTGATCATCGTGATGCTGCTGCTCGTCTACCGATCGATCGTCACCGTGCTGCTGACCCTCGTCATGGTGGTGCTGCAGCTGGCCGCGGCTCGCGGTGTGGTGTCATTCCTCGGATACCACGAGATCATCGGTCTCTCGACCTTCGCCACCAACCTGCTGGTGACACTGGCCATCGCCGCCGGCACTGATTACGCCATATTTCTCATCGGCAGATATCAGGAAGCCCGCGCAGCAGGCGAGGACCGCGAACAGGCCTTCTACACCATGTACGGCGGGACGGCCCATGTCGTGCTGGGCTCCGGTCTCACCATCGCCGGCGCCACCTTCTGTCTGAGCTTCACCAGGCTGCCGTACTTCCAGTCGCTCGGTGTACCGCTGGCGATCGGCATGACGGTCGGGGTCTTGGCCGCGCTGACGCTCAGCGCCGCGATCATCACCGTCGCAAGCCGGTTCGGCAACCTGCTCGAGCCCAAGCGCGCGTTGAGGGTCCGCGGCTGGCGAAAGATCGGCGCTGCCGTCGTCCGGTGGCCTGGTCCGATCCTGGTGGCGACGATCGCTCTGTCGCTGATCGGGCTGTTGACCCTGCCGGGGTACCGCACCAACTACAACGACCGCAACTATCTGCCCGCAGACCTGCCGGCCAACGAGGGCTATGCCGCGGCCGATCGGCACTTCTCACAAGCTCGGATGAATCCCGAGCTGCTGATGATCGAGAGCGACCACGATCTGCGCAACTCCGCGGACTTCCTCGTCATCGACAAGATCGCCAAGGCCGTGTTCCGGGTACCTGGGATCTCGCGGGTCCAGGCCATCACCCGGCCCGACGGTAAGCCGATCGAGCACACGTCGATCCCGTTCCAGATCAGCATGCAGGGCACCACCCAGCAGATGAATCAGAAGTATCTGCAGGACCGAATGGCGGACATGCTCGTCCAGGCCGACGAGATGAACACCACCATCGGGACCATGGAGAAGATGTCCGCGCTCACCAAGGAGATGGCGGCAACCACGCACTCGATGGTCACCAAGATGAAAGACATGACCATCGATGTGGCCGAATTGCGGGACAACATCGCCAATTTCGACGATTTCTTCCGGCCGATCCGCAACTACTTCTATTGGGAACCGAAGTGCTTCAACATCCCGGTCTGCTGGGCGTTGCGGTCGATTTTCGACACCCTCGACGGCATCGACACGATGACCGACGACATCCAGGAGCTGATCCCCGACATGGAGCGCCTCGATCAGCTGATGCCGCAGATGGTCACGCTGATGCCGCCGATGATCGAGACCATGAAGAACGATGCGCAGCATGATGCTGACGATGTATGCCACCCAGAAGGGCATGCAGGATCAGATGGCCGCGCATGCAGGACAACTCGTCGGCGATGGGCGAGGCGTTCGACGCGTCGATGAACGACGACTCCTTCTATCTGCCGCCGGAGGTCTTCGACAACGCAGAGTTCAAGAAGGGCATGGAGAACTTCATCTCGCCGGACGGCAAGTCGGTGCGCTTCATCATCGCCCACGACGGCGATCCGATGACACCGGAAGGCATCGAGAGGATCGATGCGATCAAGCAGGCGGCCAAGGAAGCCATCAAGGGCACACCGCTGGAGGGGTCGACGGTGTACCTGGCGGGCACGGCGGCGGTGTTCAAGGACATGTCCGACGGCAGCCTCTTCGACCTGATGATCGCGGCGATCGCTTCGCTTGGCCTGATCTTCGTCATCATGCTGATCATCACCCGAAGCGTGGTGGCCGCTGCCGTCATCGTCGGCACGGTGGTGATCTCGCTGGGCGCCTCGTTCGGGCTCTCGGTGCTGATCTGGCAGCACTTACTCGGGATCGAGCTGCACTGGATGGTGCTGGCGATGTCAGTGATCATCCTGCTGGCCGTCGGCGCCGACTACAACCTCCTGCTGGTATCCAGGCTCAAAGAAGAGCTGCATGCGGGCATCAACACCGGAATCATCCGCGCGATGGGCGGCAGTGGATCGGTGGTCACATCCGCGGGTCTGGTGTTTGCCTTCACCATGATGTCGATGGCGGTCAGCGAACTCACAGTTATCGGACAAGTTGGAACCACCATCGGACTCGGCCTATTGTTCGATACCCTAGTAATCCGGTCGTTCATGACACCGTCCATCGCAGCATTGATGGGCAAGTGGTTCTGGTGGCCACAGCGAGTTCGGGCACGGCCGGTGCCCTCGCCGTGGCCGCAACCACCGCAGCAGTTGGCCCATGTCGGGGATGAGGGAGGACAGCAGTGAAGCGTTTATTGGGGGTCGGGATCTCGCTCGCCGCAGCAGCATTGCTGTCGGCAGCGCCCGCGCAAGCCGACGTTGACACCGATTTCACGAATGAGCTGCACATATACGGCATCTACGGGCAGAAGGATTACAACGCCTGGATCGGGAAGATCACGTGCAAGCGGTTGAATAAGGGTCTCGACACGGACGCGAACATGTCGGCCCAGTTCGTTCATAATCAGTTGATTAAGGACACCACCACCGAGCAGGCGTGGCAGTTCCTTGGTGCCGCGTTGCGCAGCGTACTGCCCCGACAAGTTGCCGATCTCTAGCGGCGCGATAGCAAGGAGAACGACATGTTACGCAAAGCGAGCATTGCGGCCGCCGCGCTCAGTTGTGCGGCGATGATTTTTCCGGGCGTGGCGTCGGCGGACGCCACCGACGACTACCCGATCCCGAATCGGATCATGAAGACCACCTGCACGGTCGACCAGTACATGGCCGCCGCTCGCGACACGACCCGGTGTACTACGAGCGGTACATGATCGACTACAAGAACCGGCCGGTCGACGTTCAGACCGGCGCCCGCAACCGGATCTACTGGTTCTTCTCGCTGGACTACGCGGGTCGCCGGCAGTATTCGGAGAACACCGCGACCAACGTCTACTACGAGCAGATGGCGACTCGCTGGGGCAACTGGGCCAAGTTGTTCTTCAACAACAAGGGCGTCGTCGCGCACGCCACGGACGTCTGCATGAACTACCCGCCGAACGATCCATCCGTCTGGAACTGGTAACCGCGAGCGGCTCGACTACGGCAGCGCGCCCCACACCGGGCTCGACGCTGCCTGCGTAGGCGTTGTCGGCGCGGGAGCGGCCTCGGCCGTCGGCGCCTCTGCTGCGAGTACCGGAGCCGCCCCGGGTAAGTGCGGCGCGCCTTCGGCCGGCAGGTGTGGAATCTCGGCCGGCACATCCGCAGTCTGCGCTGGCAGGTGTGGGACCTCAGCCGGCGCCGGCAGTGGTGCTCCTTCAGGCGGCACTTCCGCGGGTGGCCCTTCCGGCACGTCCACGGCTGGCGCCTCGGGTGGCCCCTCCGGCATGTCCGCGGCTGGCGCCTCGGGTGGCACCGCGGCGATTGGTGTCTCCGGAACGGCCAGCGGTTCGACTGCGGCGCCTCCGGCGCGCTCACCTCCGCGACGGGTGGCGACGTGCGCTGGGAGGAAGCGAAGCCGGTGCGGGTTGCACCATCCGCTCAATGACTTTCTTCGACGGGTGGTGGCACGGGCGATGCCGGAACGGCTTCGATACTCACCGAGGTGGTCCGACGAATTGGATACCCATTGATCCGGCGTCGACGGGGACTCCGGCTGACTGATGAACATGGGCAGGCCCATCACGAAAACCGCAGCCACGCCGCCATCAGCGCGAGGCGCGGCAGGCATTTTGAACACGCACTTCTGCCGAGAGTCGGTTCGGCAGGCTGCTCGCCGGACAACGGCACGGCGACCGTCTCGGCGTTCGCCCTCACCATCAGCGCGGTACCCCGCGCGAGGATCAACTGTGCCTCGTTCGATGTCACGACCGACATCTCCAGCGCTTCGCTGAGCCGTCCCGAGATCAGTTCGACGTCTCCGCGCGACCCGATGAGGAACAGATGCTCGGGGTCGACACGGTTGGTTTCGAATGCGTCTTTCAGCCACCGGCTCAGGCCGTCGTCGCTTTCCCGCATGTGGGTGGCGAAAGTGCGAACCGCGCCGTCGCCGACAGGACAGCAGCGTCGCGGCCGAAGGCTCGACGACACACACCGCCGCCCTCTCGAATCCGAGAGCAGCGCCGAATACATGCGCCCACGTTGAGGCGGCCTCCGAAAGTCGCACGGATTCCACCTTTTCGAAACCCAGGTCGGGCAACGAAGTCAGCAGCAGGTTCACCGTCGCGGCGGCGTCGGCGGTCCACGTGAGGCCGATCGACTTCAGTTCGTGGCCGCTCGTAGCCGCGATCGCCTGCATCCCTTGGACGGCGGATATGTACTTGGAGATATCACCGTCATCCACCGAACCGACCGAGACGTCGAAGACGCCGTGATCGAGCGTAGGTGCGTCGACGCCGGGTCCGTCGAGCAGCACCCAGCCGACGCTGTTCGACGTCACGGACAGTCCGAGTACTGTCTCCACGCTTCACCACCACCTTCGTCGGCGAATCTGATTCGGCCGCTGCCCAGGTGCCGCGCCCCCCGCGCGAAGATAACTGGGCAGTATTTGGTTGTTCCTACCTGACGCAGTCAAGGTGACGTGCGGCAACTCATAAACTATGGCAGATTACGCCGTACCGCACGCTGTATTACCAGTTCACCGATCCGAAAATGGCCGCCGCGACCGAATAGGCGTCCCCCTGGCCCCCGGAAAGTCCATTCAAGATCACCGAACACCACGGTCCCGGCTGTCACGGTAATGCTCATTCGTAACTGACCCCTTCTTTGCTGGGCGGCTGCGCTTTAATGCGCCGCGTCAGTTTCTGGGGTTGGCTCGCCGCAGCTGATGTGACATCTTGGGCGCGCGAAGCGACGTATGGGTATGACGACCATATTGCGCATTTTCGGGCTTCTTGGACTGACAGCAACCGCGCTGCCAATCGCACTGATCACCGTTCCGCCCGCCGCCGCGGCGCCCTGTCCCGACGTCGAGGTCGTGTTCGCGCGCGGCACCACCGAACCGCCGGGCGTCGGTGGGACCGGGCAGGCATTCGTCGACTCGCTGCGTTCACAACTCGGCGAGCGTTCGGTCGGGGTCTACGCGGTCAATTACCCTGCCAGTCGAGATTTCGGCCGCAGTACACCTGCCGGGCGCGACGATCTGAGCGCTCATGTGCAGTCGATGGCTGCGAGTTGTCCGAATACGCAGATGGTGCTCGGCGGTTACTCCCAGGGCGCCGCCGTGGTCGATCTGGCTACCACCGCAATGCCATCGGCGGTTGCCGACCACGTCGCAGCGGCTGCCGTGTTCGGTGGTCCGAGGAGTAGCTTCGCGGATTCGCTGTCGCCTGGCCCGCTCCCCGGCGTTGGTCCCCTCTACGCCGCCAAAACCGTCGAGATGTGTGTGCCCAACGATCCGATTTGTTCCGAAGGCGGACGGGACTGGGGCGCGCACGGCGCCTATGTCCGGACGGGAATGGTCGATCAGGCGGCTTCGTTCGCTGTGGGGCGGCTGTGAGTGGCCGCTAGCAGCCCTGATCTGGTAGGAACTAAGGCAAGCTTAACAATCTAGGGAGGAGTTCCGCGAGGTGCCCAACTGCGTTCAGGCTGGGTGCAATATCAGCGGAACAAGCCCGTCGCGCCCGATGACACTCCGATGAGCGCTCCGACCCGCAATCCCGTCGCGCCACACGAGCAGGAGCGGCGGACCGGCATCGCCAGGTGGATCCGCCTCTTTTCGGTCCCGATCATCATCGGCTGGATCGTCATCGTCGCCTTGGTGAACGTCACCGTGCCGCAGCTCGAAGTGGTCGGCCAGATGCGGTCGGTGTCGATGAGCCCGGCCGAAGCGCCGTCGGTGATCGCGATGAAGAAGGTCGGCGAAGTCTTCGAGGAGTACAAGTCCGACAGCGCGGTGATGATCCTCCTCGAAGGGGATGCGCCGCTCGGCGCCGAGGCGCACAAGTACTACGACGAACTCGTCGCCAAACTCGAAGCCGACAACAAACACGTCGAGCACGTTCAGGACTTCTGGGGTGATCCGCTCACGGCGGCCGGCGCGCAGAGCGCGGACGGAAAAGCCGCATACGTGCAGGTGTATCTCGCCGGCAATATGGGCGAGGCGCTGTCCAACGAGTCCGTGGAGCAGGTCATCGGGCTCGTCGACGGGATGACTCCCCCGCCGGGCGTCAAGGTATACGTGACCGGCGGCTCGGCATTGATCGCCGACCAACAGATCGCGAGCGACCGCAGCATCCGGATCATCGAGATGGTCACATTCGCGGTGATCATCACGATGCTGTTGCTCGTCTACCGATCGATACGAACTGTCCTGCTTGTGCTGGTGATGGTGTTTCTGACGCTATCGGCGACGCGCGGAGTGGTGGCGTTCCTCGGCTATCACGAGCTGATCGGGTTGTCGACGTTCGCGACGAACCTGCTTGTCACGCTGGCGATCGCCGCGGCGACGGACTACGCGATATTTCTCATCGGCCGGTACCAGGAAGCGCGCACGCTCGGCGAGGACCGAGAATCGGCCTACTACACGATGTTTCACGGCACCGCGCACGTCGTGCTGGGCTCGGGGTTGACGATCGCGGGCGCGACATTCTGCCTGTCGTTCACGCGGTTGCCCTACTTCCAGACGCTGGGCGTTCCGCTGGCCGTCGGTATGACCACCGGCGTGCTGGTCGCTCTGACGTTGGGGCCGGCGATCATCACCGTGGCGAGCCGGTTCGGCCTGCTGGAACCCAAGCGCGCCATGCGCATTCGGGGCTGGCGAAAGATCGGTGCCGCAATCGTCCGCTGGCCGGGTCCGGTCCTGCTCGCGACGGTCGCACTGTCCCTGGTCGGGCTGCTCACCCTGCCCGGGTATCAACCCAACTACAACGACCGCAAGTACCTGCCGCCCGACCTGCCTGCGAATCTGGGTTTTGCAGCAGCCGAACGCCATTTCTCGCCCGCGACGATGAACCCGGAGTTGCTTCTCATCGAGAGCGACCACGACCTCCGCAACTCGGCCGACTTCCTGGTGATCGACAAGATCGCCAAGGCCATCTTCCGGGTGCCGGGCATCGGGCGGGTCCAGGCGATCACCCGCCCCGACGGTAAACCCGTCAAGTTCAGCACGATTCCGGCACAGATGAGTTTGGGCGGAGTCGGCCAGGACCTGAACCGCAAGTACCTGCAGGACCGCATGGCCGATATGTTGAAGCAGGCCGACGAGATGCAGGTCACCATCGACACGATGACCCGCATGTCGAACCTGATGGGCGAGATGAGCGCGACCACGCACAGCATGGTCGCCAAAACCCGCAACATGACCGTCGACATCGCCGAATTACGGGACTACATAGCGAATTTCGACGATTTCTTCCGGCCGATCCGCAACTACTTCTACTGGGAACCGCACTGCTACAACATCAACCTCTGCTGGTCGATGCGGTCGGTGTTCGACACGATCGACGGCGTCGACACGACGACCCAAGACGTTCAGGCGTTGCTCCCGGATCTGGAGCGGCTCGATTCACTGATGCCGCAACTGCTGGCGCTCATGCCGCCGCAGATCGAGACGATGAAGAAGATGAAGAACATGATGCTGACGATGCACGCCACCCAGGGCGGCATGCAGGATCAGCAGGCCGCACTGGGCGAGAACCAGTCGGCCATGGGCGACGCGTTCAATGACTCCTGGAACGACGACACGTTCTATCTGCCACCGGAGATCTTCGACAATGAAGAGTTCAAGCGAGGCATGGACAGCTTCATCTCGCCGAACGGTCATGCGGTCCGAATGATGATCCAGCACGAGGGAGATCCGCTCAGCGCCGACGGAATCGAACGCATCGAGGCGATCAAGCACGCGGCCAAGGAGGCCATCAAGGGCACGCCGCTGGAGGGCTCCACGATCTACCTCGGCGGGACTGCTGCGGCGTTCAAGGACATGCAGGACGGCAACAACTACGACCTGCTCATCGCGGCCATCCTCGCGCTGGCGCTGATCTTCACGATCATGCTGATCATCACTCGCAGCGTCGTCGCGGCCGCCGTCATCGTCGGTACCGTGGTGCTCTCGCTGGGTGCATCGTTCGGCCTTTCGGTTCTGATCTGGCAGCACGTGCTGGGCATCGAGCTGCAGTTCATGGTGATGGCCATGGCGGTGATCATCCTGTTGGCCGTCGGCGCCGACTACAACCTGCTGCTGGTCGCAAGGTTGAAGGAAGAACTCCACGCGGGGGTGA
This sequence comes from uncultured Actinomycetota bacterium, assembly GCA_963720345.1. Classification (GTDB taxonomy): domain Bacteria; phylum Actinomycetota; class Actinomycetes; order Mycobacteriales; family Mycobacteriaceae; genus Mycobacterium. The sequence continues at coordinate 35,035 of CAVRFN010000048.1, read as the reverse complement.
ACACCGCGATCATCCGTGCGATGGGCGGAAGTGGCTCGGTCGTCACCTCAGCTGGGCTGGTGTTCGCCTTCACGATGATCTCGATGGTGGTCAGTGAGCTGACGGTGGTCGCCCAGATGGGTTCGACCATCGGAATGGGACTCCTGTTCGACACGTTGGTGATCCGCGCGTTCATGACCCCGTCCATCGCGGCGCTGATGGGCAAGTGGTTCTGGTGGCCGCAGATGGTGCGCAGCCGGCCGGTGCCGGCGCCGTGGCCAAAGCCCAAACCGCCGGAGCAGCTCGTCGACCGTTAGGCCGTGACCGGTTGGGGCGACTGCTGTTTCGACCCGGCGCAGACACGCGCGGCGGCGGTTGCAGCGATGAAGCATCCGAGCGTCGTCAGTCCCTGGATATCGCCCAAACCGTTCTTGGCGAGCAACACCAGAGCCACCCCGGCGAGGACGATGAGCACGCCTGCCGCGGTCGACCGGACACCCGTGGCCGCGACGGGCGCGTCCCACCATGGCAGTCGACGATGCTCGAGCGGCGAGAGCATCCAGAACATGGCGGCCATCACGACCGCGAATACCACCGCTCGTAGCGCAAGCATCGCCCAAAAGTACGGCGCGTCAACGTGGTACGCATCGAGGCCGATGGCGTGCAGGGTGAAGGTGGCTACCGCGATCGCGGGGATGTGCCAGAGGTAGAGCGTCATCGCTCCCCCGTTGCCCATCGCGACGACGTACCAGACGCGGGGCCGCTGCGCCCACCGTCGAATCGCACCAGCGGCGGCCACAAACAGAAAGGACATCCAAGTGCAGTGCAGCGCGAGCAACAGCGTCGGCGGCGACACGTTCGAGATCCGCTCCGTTCCCGTGACAACGAGCGAGACCTCGTAGGGTCCGACGGCAGCGAGCACGAGCTGTGCGACGAATGCGGATGTGGCGGCGACGAGTGCCGCGCGCGGGCCGATCAGATGTCGCGCGTAGGCCACACCGATCACCATCGGGATCAGCCATACGATGACGAAGTTCGCCACGCCCGCCATCGGTGTGCCAACGGCGAATCGGACCGCGTCGAACCCCGCAGAGGTGGCGATCAGCGCGACGACCGCGACGGCGACGGCGCGGCCCGTGGACATGCGGGTCAGCGCCGGGACGAAAGCCAGCACGACGAGGTACACACCGAGGAACCACAGCAGAGCCACGCACTCGCGCCCGATGCTCGCGGCAGAGTCGGCTCCGAGGAGTTGATAGGTCACCGCGACGCCGATCGACCACGCGGCGAGGTACCAGAACACGGGCCGGCACAGTCGCTGCGCTCGCTTGAACAGCCAGGTGCCCCACGACGAGCTCTGATGCCAGCCGTAGGCACCTGCCGCACCGCCGGCCAGGAAGAACAGCGGCATGACCTGGACGATCCACGTGATCGGTGCGATCGCGGGCGCCTCGCCCAGCAGGTTGCCGATCCGCAGTCCGGTGGTGTCGATGGTGGCCAGCAGCAGCGCGCAATGCCCGAACATCACGACCACAAGGGCAGCGAGCCGGGCGACGTCGACAGCGCGGTCGCGGTCTGCAGGAGTCTCGGCAGCGACCTTGCCAGCACCGGACACAGGCTTGGTGAGCGTCATGCGTTCAGGATGCCGTGCCGTCGGCGACAGTGGATGAGTAGTACTACGCGCTTCGCGACCCAACACTCCGCGCTGGCGACTTTTTTGGCGTTTTCGCCGGCGTAGAACTTGCTGGCCGTTGAGGTCATCGGACCTAAGAGAACATTACGAGACCGCCAAGACTGCGATACCACGTCGGAGACGACAGTAAAGTGCTCTTCCGTGGCGAGAAACCTGTTAGCTAACGGCCGCGGCCGCTGGTTGGCGGTCGTGGTTTCGCTGATCGTCTCGGGTGCCATGTTGTACGCCCAGAACGCCGATACTCCACGCAGCGCGCAGCCCGCGGCAGTAGCTCCGTCCTCTCCCGAGTCCGCACCGCCCGCTGCACCGAGGGTCCCGATCCCCGCCGAGGCCGAGCTGCTGGCGGCGAGTGCGCCTGCCGCTGCGCGCGAGCTCCCGTTCGAGCTGCCGAAGGGCGTCGCTCCCGAGAACGGCTTGCAGGTCAGGACCATTTGGGCCGCCCGCGCCATCAGCGTGATGTTCCCCGAGATCACCACCATCGGCGGCTATCGACAGGATCCGTTGAGGTGGCATCCCAATGGGTTGGCGATCGACGTGATGATCCCGAACCACAACAGCGAAGAGGGCATCGAACTGGGCAACCAGATCGCCGGACTTGCGCTGGCGAACGCGGAGCGGTGGGGAATTCTGCACGTGATCTGGCGGCAGGGCTTCTACCCCGGCATCGGTGCACCGAGCTGGACCGCGGACTACGGCAACGAGACCGCCAACCACTTCGACCATGTGCACATCGCCACCGCCGGCGGCGGATATGCCACCGGCGACGAGACCTACTACATCAGCTCCATGAGCCCGATGCCGAACGACTGATCACGAGGCGAGTGCCGCGTTGACGTCGGCCTGGGTCTCTTCCAAGAAGGTCTGAAACTCGTCGCCGATCATGAAGGTTGTCGTGAACTGCCGGTCCTTCGCGATCTGCTTCCATGTCGGTGATTCCACCATTTTGCCGAGCGCGTTCTGCCAGTACTCGACGGCATTCTGCGGCATGTCCGGCGGCCCGTAGAGGCCTCGCCAGTTCGAGAGGGTGACGTCGAGGCCCTGTTCCCTGGCGGTGGGCGCATCGAGTCCGGGCAGCCGTTCCTCGGACAACACCCCCAAGGGTTGGAGAGTTCCCGACGTCAACAGGTCGACGAACTCACTCACACCGCCGATCGCCACGCTGATGTCACCGTTCTCCAGCGCCTTGATCTGGTCACCGCCGCCCTCGAAGGGGACGTAATTGATCGTCGATGCGTCACCCCCGGCCGCCGCTACCAACAGGTCGAAAGGTGCCTGATCGTCATTGGCGGCACCGACCACGACGCTGCCTGGGTCGGACTTGATCGCCGACATGACGTCGCCGAGATTGTTGTACGGGGAGTCGTGACGGGTGACGACGACGAAGTACTCGGTCATCACGCGCGCGATCATCGTGACGTCGTCGTAGCCGTACTTCGACTTGCCGAGAAGCTCGTTCATCATCATCGACAGCGACGTGACCGAGACCTGATTCTCGTCGCCCCTGTACTGCTCCACCATTGTGGCGAGGAAATCTGCTCCGCTGTTTCCCGGCCGATTCTCCACGGGGAGAGGCACATCGACGATGTGCTCGGCTTGCAAGGCCTCGACGACCGAACGGATCGTGATGTCGAATCCACTCCCCGGGTTGGCTCCCGCCGTCATCGTGACGGGTCCGGCCGGATAGCCCTGTCCCTCTGAAGTTCGCTCGGGTTCCTGACAACCCGTCAGCGTGAGTGAGGCGGCTAGCAGAACGCCGAGTGCGAATCTGATCATCGGTGGCGTTGACTCCTTGGTGTTGTTTGTGAGCGCACCATCTACTTACACCAACGTGCGCGGAGGGCCGCGGTCAGGGCCGCAGCAGTTGCCGCACCCGTGCGGCCTCTCGGGTGAGGTGGTCGCGCTCCGGCACGCTGGTGGCGGCGCGGGAGGCCTCGGCATACAGCTCGGCGGCGTGCTCGAGGTCGCCGGCGCGTTCGTGCAGGTACGCCGTCACCGCGGTGTAGCGGGGCAGGTCGGGGTCTCACGTCGGCCAGCGCCGCCAGGCCGGCCTGCGGTCCGTCGGCCTCGCCGACCGCCACTGCGCGGTTGAGCCGCACCACCGGGCTGCCGGTGAGGCGCAGCAGCTCGTCGTACCACTCCACGATCTGCACCCAGTCCGTCTCGGCGGTCGCTCCGGGCGTCCGCGTGCAGGGCGGCGATCGCGGCCTGCGCCTGGTATTCGCCCAGCCGGTCGCGGGCCAGCGCGGCCTGCAGAATCGTCACCCCCTCGGCGATCAGGCCGGTGTCCCAGCGCGATCGGTCCTGCTCGGCAAGCGGCACCAGGCGGCCGCCCGGGCCAGTGCGAGATGCGCGGCGCGCATGGTGCAGCAGCATGAGCGCGAGCAGCCCCGCGACCTCGGGCTCGTCGGTCAAGGCGACGAGCTGGCGGGTGAGGCGGATCGCCTCGGCCGCCAGGTCGACGTCTCCGCTGTACCCCTCGTTGAAGACGAGGTAGAGCACGCGCAGCACCGTCCCGAGATCGCCGGGCTGGTCGAGCGGCAGCCCGGCGATGCGCCGCTTGGCCCGGCTGATCCGCTGCGCCATGGTCGCCTCGGGGACGAGATAGGCCGTCGCGATCTGCCGCGTGGTCAGGCCGCCGACCGCGCGCAGCGTCAGGGCGACGGCCGAGGTCTGCGGCAGGGTGGGGTGCGCGCACAGGAAGTAGAGCCGCAGCGTGTCGTCCGTGGCGGGCACCGGGCCGGCGGGAGGCTCGACGTCCACGGCGAGTTCCCGCCCCCGCCGCGACGTCTCGGCACGGGCGGCGTCGAGGAACTTGCGCCACGCGACCGCGACGAGCCACGCCTTCGGATCGCGCGGTGGATCGTCCGGCCAGGTCTCCAGCGCCCGGATCAGGGCCTCCTGCACGGCGTCCTCGGCCGACGCGAAGTCCGCTCCGCGCCGGACGAGGACACCGATCACCGCGGGCACGAGCTCCCGCAGCAGCGACTCGTTCACTCGGTGAACGTGGGCGACTCGGTGAGGAACGGTCGCACCTCGAGCCACTCGTGGATCGGCTTGCCGCCGGCCCCGGGCGCGGCGGACAGCTCCCCGGCCAGCTCGACCGCGCGGTCCCACGACTCCACGTCGATGATCATCCAGCCGGCGATGAGGTCCTTGGTCTCGGCGAACGGACCGTCGGTCACCGGTGGGCGCCCCTCGCCGTCGTACCGCACGAACGCGCCCTCGGGCGCCAGCGCCTGGCCGTCGACGAACTCGCCCGTCTCCTCCAGGCGGTTCGCGAAGTCGCGCATGTACTGGATGTGCGCGTCGACCTCCTCCGGCGTCCACCGGTCCATCGGCACGTCGTTGACCGCGGCCGGGGCGCCGCGGTAGTGCTTCAGCAGCAGGTACTTCATGGTCGGTTCTCCTCCTTCGTCGCGCGGCCCGTTGTGGCCGCTCGTATCCCTAGGACGGAGCCAGCACCCCATTCTCGACACCCGATGACTTCCCCAGGGAATCTCGGTGAAAGCGGGAGTCATCCGCGACCGATGCGTGCTTCGATAAAGCGGCGTCATCAAATGATGACGACGGCAGAAGGACAAGTGCTCTGGTGACGGCCGTCAGGGTGCACGGTGGCAAGTATGGCGACAGCGTCAACCGAGGCGATACGGCTACCGCCTGCGCTGCGGTTACCGAAGGCGGTACAGGGCCTTGCGTTCCTGTTGGCCCGGCGCAGGCTGGTCGCGGCGCTGGCTCGGCGGCACGCCAACATGTTCACCCTCGATCTGCCCGGCTTCGGGCGGACCGTGGTGATCGGCGATCCCGATCAGATCAAGGATCTGTTCGGGACGAGCAGGGACGTGTTGGGGCGCTCGACGCTCAATCTCGGCAAGGTCTTCGGCCCCGGCTCTATGTTCAACCTCTCGGGCGACGAACACCTCAACCGCCGCAGACTGCTGGCCCCACCGTTTCACTCCAAGCACGTCGCTCAGTACCGGGACATCTTCGAAGAAGAGGTGCTGCGCGAATCCGCGCACTGGCCGCTCGGGCTCGAGTTCGAGATGCTGCCCGCGATGACGCGAATCACCCTTCGCGGCCTCCTACGCTCGGTGCTCGGTGCCGATGGCTCCACGGTCGACGAACTGTCCGCGCTGCTGCCCACCGCGGTGTCGCTCGGCGCGCGCATCGGTCTACTGCCGCCGCTCGTGCGGAAGGACTTCGGCGCATGGAGTCCGGGCGCGCGACTACTCCAATACCGATCCGATTTCGATACAGCGGTCTACGCGATGATGGCAGCCGCACGCGCCGACCCCGCTTTCACGGAGCGCACTGACATCCTCGCTATCTTGTTGCAGGCTCGCTACGACAACGGGGAGTCGATGTCGGATGCCTACATCGCCGACGAATTACTCAGTCTGCTGGCGGCCGGCTACGAGACGACCGCCGCGACGCTGGCCTGGGCAGTGGAGCGGCTGCGCCGGCGTCCGCAATTGCTCGCGCGGTTGACAGCCGAAGTTGATGCAGGCGGTTCGCAATGGCGGCAGGCCACGATCTGGGAAGTGCAACGCGCGCGCCCGGTGTCCGACTTCGTGCTGCGGCGCGCAATGACCCGAATTCGATTGGGCGAGTGGGTCATACCCGAAGGCACCACGTTGATGATCAACGTCGCACTGGCCCACTCGTCCGAAGACAACTTCCCCGACGCAGGATCATTCGATCCGGACAGATTCGTCGATACCAGACCCGAGGGATGGATTCCCTTCGGAGGCGGATTCCAACGTTGTATTGGCGCGACGTTCGCGAACATGGCGATGGACGTGACGCTGCGCACGCTGCTGCGCGAATTTCGGCTCGTACCCACTGAAGCGCCCGGTGAACGACCGCGCGATCACGGAGTGGTCTTCGCGCCGGGAGATGGCGCCTTGGCGGTCGTCTACCGGCGAACGGAGGCCGCCGAGCAGCATCCGCACGCCGCGCTGGCCTAGGTCCTCTCGAGCTAACTCGGACGGCACCCGGCATCGCGCGGGGACGCCCTTCGCTAACGGAACTGGGTCCACACAGCGAATGACCTCGCATTCCGCCCATCGGGGGTCTCTGATCCGCGATACAGTTTCCCAGCAACTTGAGGGGGACCCCTTTGCAGGTGCTGACCAGCAGAGAATGCATAATCGTCGCTGCGATCGCCGAGGCGTTTTTCCCCGCGTGTGAGCCGATCGGTATCGGGGGTGATGCCGCGGGCGCCGTAACCTACGTCGACACCATGCTGGCCCGGCAGGCGCTACCGGAGCGCATCCAGCTGCGGGGCCTTCTGGCGATTTTCGAGCTAGGAACGGCGATCACACACCGCGGAGCAGTGTTCTCCGCAGCTCCGCTGCACGAACGGGTCTCGCGACTCCAGGCGTGGCAACAAGCCGACCGCTACACCCTGCGAGCGTTGCACTCGGCGCTGCGTTGGCTTTTCACGATGGCCTATCTCGCCGACCCCCAAGTCCAACAAAGCATCGGTCTGCCGCAGTCCGCCGCGCGTCCGCCGGCCTCGCTGCGACGTCCCGGCAGACCACAGCGGCTTCGTCGCGCTCCGCGGATGAAGCGACTCGAGCGGCACTTCAGCACCGATCAGCTCATTCTCGGGATCGAGATCCCCAAGTGGTACCGCATGCTCGCCGGGGCGCGTTTCCGGGTGAGCGCCCGTTATCTTCACCGGGTTGCGTGGATCACCGGGTTTAGCGTCGGTGCGACCGCTGTCGGCACGATCGAGCGTCGCCGCTACGACAGGCGCATCGCCTCGACCCCGATCGACCCACCGCCGATCTTCGTCCTGGGGCACTGGCGCAGCGGCACGACCCACCTTCACAACCTGCTCGGCCGGGACCCTGACAACACATATCCCACCGTCTATCAGGTGATATTTCCCACCGCGTTCATCACAACCGGCAACACGATTCCCCCCTTGACCGGGGGACTGCTGGCGGACACGCGCGGATACGACAACGTCGCGCAGGGCTGGGGAGAGGCGGCAGAAGACGAGATCGCGCTGGCCAAGCTGACCGGGCTCTCGCCGTACCTGGCGTTCATGCTGCCTGACCTGCTGCCCCGCTACGAACGCTATTTCGACTTCCTCCACGCACGCGAGGACGAGCGGCAAGAGTGGAAAGCGGCGCTGCGCTGGTTCGTCGGCAAGATCCGCTTGCACTCCGGGGAACGGCGCCCAGTCATCAAGAGCTGCGCGCACATGGCCCGGATCCGGATGCTGCTCGACGTCTTTCCCGACGCCAAATTCATTCACATTCACCGCAATCCGTTCACGGTCGCGGCGTCCACCATCCACATGCGCAAGCAGACCGACTGGGAGAACTTCCTGCAGGTGCCCGAAACGGCGTTCATCCAGAACCGGCCGACGCAGGTGGCGGTCGTCGGGCAGCGGCTGTTCGAGCGCTTCTTCGAGGACCGCGCACTCATCCCGCCCGAAAACTTCATCGAGGTGGCCTACCACGATCTGGTGGCGCGCCCGCGCGACGTGCTCGACGGCATCTACCGTCACCTCGAGATTCCGCAGGGCGATCGCTACGACACAACGATCGGCGGCTATCTGGACAGCCTGCGTGCCTATCAGACCAACACACTGAGCATCGACGACGAACTCGCCGACCTCGTCCGCGACCACTGGAAGTCAGTGTTCGACGAGTACGGCTACTCGTTGGACCATCGATCATGACGTTCCACGAGTTCGTCGAGGAGCACCTGCACTCGAGCACACACCTGGCCAAGCGCCATGTGCATCCGAAGCTGCTGCACATGTACGAGGTCGCCGGCATGGACGCGGTCTTCACCCGGGCCAACGGCGCGTACTTCTGGACCGAGGACGGCCGCCGATTCCTCGATCTGCTGAGCGGCGGCGGCGTCCACTTCATCGGGCGCAACCACCCGCATGTCCGCGCAGCGCTGCACGACGTCATCGATATGGATCTGCCCAACCTGTCTATCGCCAACGCGTCGGTGCTGGGCGGCCTGCTGGCCGAGAGGTTGATCGCCCTGGCCGGCCCGCAGTTCCAGAAGGTGGTGTTCGCGAACTCGGGCGCGGAGGCGACGGAGATCTGTGTCCGATTCACCCGTCAGGCCACTGGCCGGCGTCGCTATCTGTACCTGGATGGCGCGTTTCACGGTCGCACATACGCCGCGATTTCGATGTGCGGGTTCGACGAGATGAAGATCAACGCGGATCCGCTCATGCCGACTTGTACACCGGTGCCGCGCAATGATATTGACACCCTGCGCCGCGAACTGGCCTACGGGGACGTAGCCGCCTTCGTCGTCGAAGCCGTCCAAGGCATGACGTGCGAAGTCGTATCGGCGGAATACCTCCGCGAAGCCCAGAGGCTCTGCGCGCAGTACGGCACGGCCCTGGTCATGGACGAGGTACAGACCGGACTGGGGCGCCTTGGCCACTGGTTCGGTTGCCACGCAGCCGGTGTCCAACCGGACATGCTGACCGTCAGCAAAACGCTGTCCGGCGGTCAGGCACCCGTGAGTGCGGTGCTGCTGACCCAGGACCTCTACGACCGCGTGTATGCAGCCTTCAAATCCGGCCCGATCTACATTTCGACATTCGCCGAGAACAACCTAGCCATGGCCGCCGGCCTCGCGACACTCGACGTCCTCGAAGATCTCGACGCGCCCAACCGTGCGCGGGCCTTATCGGGCAAGATCCGAAGCGGGCTGCAGGATCTCGCCGACCGCTATGACGTGATCGACCGGATTACCGGCGAGGGCTTGATCATCGGCGTGGCATTCAAATCTTCGGCGAACCTGGCGCTGCGTGTGCAGCAGACTCTCCTGGGCGTCGTCGAGCCGGGAGCATTCGCGGCCGCGGTGCACATCGATCTGCATCGGCGCGGGATCCTCGTCCAGATCCCGGGATTCAACCTCAACATGATCAAGATCCTGCCGCCGTTGATTCTGACCGACGACGATGTGCGCTGGTTCCTGCGGGCGTTCGAGGAGGTGCTCGCCGGCTATCGCCGACCCGCATCCGGCCCGGTCGTCGGGATGGCGGCCGGCGCAACAAGGCACGTGTTGAAAGAAGCGCGGACAAGGCTCGAGGCGCGGAGACCCGTGACTGCCGGCGGCCCGAAGACCAACGGGGGCAAGCGCGTACAAGAATATTCCGACTACGACCGCGCACTTGCCCTGGACTGCGACGTCTGCGTGGTCGGTTCTGGGCCGGCAGGCACGGTGCTCGCTCATCAGTTGGCCACCGAGGGACTCGACGTCCTCGTCCTCGAGGCAGGCGCGGCGATGCGTCAGCGCGACACGGGCGCTGAGTCGGGTGAGACTTTGGCCCGCTGGTTCTGGGACGGAGGTTTGCGCACCACGCGCGGCAACGTTGCCGTACCCACGCTGCAGGCGCGTTGCTTGGGCGGGGGTTCGGTCATCAATTCGGGCATCTGCATGCGTGCGCCGGACTTCGCGTTCCAGCAGTGGGCAACAGAGCACGGCGTCGACGGGGTGACACCGAAAGAGATGGGCCGTCACTACGACGCCGTCGAGAAATTCATGGGTGTGCGACCAGTCCAGGCGGAGGTGCAGGGTCGACGCAACGATCTGTTCCGGGCCGGGGCCGAGGCGCTCGGGTACGAGATCGAACCGCTGCGGCGGAACGAGCACAACTGCCGCGGCTCGGGTCAGTGCATGACGGGATGCCCGACCGGGGCCAAACAGTCGATGGACCGCCGCGGGATCCCGGAACTGCTGCAGTCCGGGGGCCGCGTGTACACCTCGGTGCAGGTCGATCGTCTTCTGCGACAGGGTGATCGTGTGCGCGGGGTGCGCGGCGCGGTGGTCGATCCCGTGACGGGGCGGCGCACACATCGGGTGCGTGTCGAAGCCAAATGCACGGTGCTCGCCGCGGGCGCCTTGGCATCGCCGCAGATCTTGCAGCGCAGCGGGCACAGTGCGGATCCCGTGGGACGCAACGTCCGGATGCATCCCGGCGTCGTCGTACTGGGCGTGTTCGACGAGCAGGTCTCGCCATGGCACGGCGCGACGCAGGGTTACCACATCACCGGATTCCTCGAGGAGGGGATCAAGCTCGAGTCGATCTGGGCGACACCATCGATTCTCGGCATGATGAACCCCGGCGTAGGCGAGGACTTTGTGCGGTCGCTGGCAGATTACGGACATGTGGCGACCTGGACAGCGTGGGTCAACGGGCATGATTCGGTCGGACGAGTTCGCGCGCTGCCGGGCGGCACGGTGAGCGTGCGCTACGACCTCGGTGCGGGCGACGCCGCCCGCATGCAGGAGGGCGCCGCGCGGCTGGCCGAGATGTACGTCGCGGCGGGCGCACGCACGGTCCTACCCGGCGTGCACGGCTTGGCGCCGCGGTACGAATCCGCAGACGCCGCGGACGCGATCCGCGGAGCGAGGCTGGCTCCGCAGGACTTCCGCATTGTCGCCAATCATGTTTTCGGCTCGACGGCGATGGGATCGGACGCCCGCCGGCATGTCACTGACTCGTGGGGTGCGGTGTACGGCCTCTCCGACGTATATGTCTGCGACACAGGGGTTTTCCCTTCGAGTCCGTCGGCCAACCCGATGCTCACTGCGATGGCCCTTGCCCACCGTCAGGCGGAGACGCTGGTATCCCGGTACGGGCGATAGCCGGGTAAGGGGCACTGCATGCTGGGTAGCACCGTCGCGGTGGTCGCAGGCGGCAGTGTCCTCGGGTTCCTAAGTGCCGTCCTGCCGCTGGGCCCGGTGACCGTCCTCGTCGTGCACAGGACGTTCGCCGGCGATCCCTCCGGGGCGTTGCGGTTCGGGCTAGGGCGTGTACCTGCGGAGATGATCTACTGCACGCTGGCGACATTCGGCACGGTTGCACTGCTCGAACGCTTTCCGATGGTGCGGACGGGTATCGAGGTGCTGGCGATCGTGATGTTCCTCGCGGTCGGTGCGTGGCTGCTGGTGGCCAAAGCGACTCCGACGCCCGCCAACACCGATGGCACAGCAGAAGCGCCGCGCAGGAACAGGTGGGGCTTCACCGCGGGATTCATTGTCGGGGTACTCAATCCGCAGTACCTGTTCTCGTGGTCAGCGATCGTGGCGATCGCGGTATCGGTGGCCGGGTTGGAACCCTCGATGCTGGATCGCGTCGTCTTCCCGTTTTCGGCCGCAGCCGGCGTCACGGCGGGATACGTGCTCTTGGTCCGGTTCCTTCAGCGCCGCCGCAGGCAACTGGACGGGCCAGGGGCGCGAAGGCTGTTGCGGGTGTTGGGCGTCCTGCTCATCGCGTTGGCGCTGTGGCACGTCGTTCAGTTCATCAGCTCATGACGAGACGATCTAGAGTTTGCTCCCGGCGTCCCATTTGCGCTGAAAGGATGTACGAGTGTCCAACCCGGCGTCCGCTCCACCGTTGACGGTGGCCCTCGGATCAGCGGTCTACACCTTTCCCCCGGATCGGGATGTCACGGTGGGCCGCGCCCCGGATTCCGACATCTACCTCGACGGACCCCGCCTGGCATTGGTTTCGCGCATCCATGTGCTTCTCCGTGTCGACGGAACCCGCTGGTTTGCCGTCGACAAGAGCCGGAATGGCATCTTCGTCGACGGCGCGCGCGCAGCCATGGTGTCTATTCGCGACGGCGGCCACATCACGATCGGTGATCCGGGCGGACCGCGCCTTGTCTTCCGGTTGCCCAAGGCACAGCCCCCAGCACTGCGGCTTGCGTCTCGTGCTCCGACGGCGGTGGCTGCTCCCCCGCCATTCAGACCGCCGCCAAGAAGAGAACCGCCACGGAGGCCGCCGCCCATTGCCGGGGCCAACTCCCCGACAGCGGCAACTCGCGTAGCCGACGTGGTCAGAAATTTCCTGCCGCAACGTCCGCCGCCGGTGCCGCCCGGTGCGACCTCGATCGGCCGGGCACCGGAGAACGCGATGGTGGTCGACGACGCGTTGGTCTCTCACGTACATGCTTTCCTGATACCCACGTCGGCTGGGCTCGAGATCCGCGACAACCACAGCAGCAACGGCACTTTCGTCAATGGCTGCCGCATTACCCAGGCGCTCCTGCGCTCGGGCGACATCGTGACCGTCGGCAACGCCGACTTCATCGTCGCGGGAAACCGTCTCGAGCCACGCGCGGCCGCGGCCGCTGCGGAAACGGGTGGGTTGGAGGCCTACGGGCTGGGCTTCGTCGTCGATGGCCGAAATCTATTGACAGACATCTCGTTCACGGCGCGCCCGGGAACAGTCACGGCGGTGATCGGCCCGTCGGGCGCAGGCAAGTCAACCCTCATCCGATTGCTCGGCGGCGCAACGCAACCCAGCTTCGGATGGGTCAGTTTCGACGGAAGCGACGTTCACGGCGAGTACGCCTCGCTGCGGTCGCGGATCGGAATCGTGCCGCAGGACGACGTCGTGCACCGGCAGCTCACTGTCGAGCAGGCCCTGGACTACGCCGCCGAATTGAGGCTTCCGCCGGACACCACGCCCGCCGATCGGCGCGCCGTCGTGGCGCGGGTGCTCGACGAGTTGGAGTTGACGGCCCATCGCACGACACGGGTCGACAAGCTCTCCGGCGGCCAGCGCAAACGCGCGTCCGTGGCAATGGAACTGCTGACCGGTCCGCAGCTACTGATCCTCGACGAACCGACGTCGGGTCTTGATCCGTCGCTGGATCGTCAGGTGATGACGATGCTTCGCCAACTCGCCGACGCGGGCCGTGTGGTCATCGTCGTGACACACTCGCTGGCCTATTTGAAGCTGTGTGATCAGGTGCTGCTGTTGGCATCTGGCGGCAAGACCGCTTTCGTGGGCTCGCCCGCCGACGTCTGGCGGGCGATGAATTCCGATGACTGGGCCGACATCTTCGCCTGGGTGAGCACCGACCCCGAAGCCGCCCATCAAGCATTTCTGGCCCGCCACAACGTAACTGATCCGCCGGCACAAGCGTCGCCGACATCTACCGGGCCGCCGGGCGAGCCGACTCAGACCAGCCTGTGGCGCCAGATCTCCACCGTCGCGCGGCGCCAGGTGCGGCTGACCGTCGCCGACCGCGGATATTTCATTTTTCTGGTCGCAGTGCCGTTCGTCGTCGGTGTCTTGGCGTTGGTGGTGCCCGGGAATGTGGGCTTCGGCCCGGCAGATCCGCAGGGAAAGACCCCCAATGAACCCACCCAGCTGCTCATTCTGATCAACATCTCGGCCGTCTTCATGGGCACCGCGCTGACCATCCGGGACCTCGTCGGGCGAGCGGGCGATCTTCCGGCGTGAACAGGCGGTGGGTTTGTCGGCGTCGGCGTATCTGGCGGCAAAGATCGTGGTGTTCAGCGTGGCAGCCGCCATCCAGGCCGCGATCCTCACGACGATCGTCGTCATCGGCAAAGGTGGTCCGACTCAGGGCGCAGTCCTGTTGGGCAACAGCAGCATCGAGTTGTACTTAACCCTGGCCGGAACGGCGATAGTGTCGGCGATCGCCGGACTCGCGCTGTCCTCGCTGGCGAGGTCCACCGGAGCAGATCCTGCCGATGGTGGTCGTGGTGATCATGATGTCCATGGTGTTCTGCAACGGGCTCATTCAGATCAACGGCCGGCTGGTTCTGGACCAGATTTCGTGGCTGCTGCCAGGTCGATGGGGTTTCGCCGCGTCGGCCTCGACGGTTGATCTGATGACGGTGTCGCCATTGCTGCCGATCGAAGACACGTTGTGGACCCACAAGGGCTCGTGGTGGCTGTTCGACATGGCGATGCTGGTGGTGCTCGCCGTGGCGTTCACCGGTCTTGTTCGGTACCGGCTGAGGTTACCCACCCACGACCAACGGCAGACAGATGGCCCCGCGGCCACTCGCCGGAGTCACCGGTTGAGCTCAGCGATACCGTTCCGCAAGTAACATGTTGCCGAACGGAAGCCGCCGGCGACACCGTCGGGGCCCCGGGGGTCGCAGGTCCTTTATCTCCCGCCCAAACCGGGAGGTCACTTGGCGCTCGATTCGCTAGAACGTCCAGTCGTCATCGTCGGGATGGGGCATGCCGGTAGGAACCTGATCTGACGGCCGCGCGGCATTGTGCGCCGCAGCCCGCGCGAGCGCTGAATCGGCACGAAATCTCGCCTCGGCGAACTCCTTCGTCACGTGACCAAGTTCAAACTCCATCGTCCTGATGGCTGCGATGCTCGCTACATCGCGCGCGCCGGCTGCACGAAGGGCTCGAGCAGTCTCCTCCGCTGTCGCTCCGCTGGCCCACACGTCATCGACGATCAATATGCGCTGTCCGAAAACATCGTCGGGACAACGGAACTGCCCGCGCAGCGCATCAGCACGGGCGGAAAACGCAAGGCTCCGTGCCGGGGCGCGAGATTCCTGTGGTGACGTGCAGCGCACAAGCGGGATGTCGCGACGCTTCGCAACTCCCGCCGCGACCCGCGATCCAAAGCTGAGCACCGCTGGATCATGACCCGGAGGGGCCGCGATCGCGTCCACGCCCTTCAAGAGTGGATGCTCGCCGACGAACTCGGCCAACTCGTCAACGACAGCCCCGCCGACCTCCTTCAAATTCTGAACGTCGCCGAGAGGCATGTACAAGTACTTGCCCCGGTGCACGAGGTCAGCGAGATCCGTGAGGTCAGCAACCACACCATCAACGACCTTGTTGAACCAGTCGAGCGCGATGGCGAAGTCGAGCGAGCTTCCACACGGCACCGTCAAGGCACCGGTCAACAACTCCAGGAGGGTCGACGTCTCAGGGGTCGGATGGGGCCCTGTTCCGTTCAAGGAGTGGATGTCGATCGTGGAGCTTCTGAGGGCGTAGGCGGGATCCGTAAGCCGCACCTGATCGACGGCACCCTCTGGGCCAGAGACGAACAGCACGTGTCCACCCGGGGCGGGGTCGTGGCGATGCGCGGTGACGTACCTGCCGCCCTCATTACACGGCCCCTGCTGGGAGAGATCTCTGATGACCATTCGATCACTATCCATCGAGCTGGATGTAAACGCCGTCACCCTCGACCTTGGTCTGGTAGGTCCGCAGATCTTCGATCACCGGCGCCCCGAGCGCCTTCCCGGTGCGGTAGTCAAAGCGGCCGTTGTGCTTTGGGCATTCAATGACGCCGTCCATAACCAAACCGTCGCAAAGAGGGGCTCGCCCGTGCGTGCAGGACCCGTCGCTGGCGTAGAACTCTCGGTCTTCAGACTGGTAGATCGCGTAGTCCTTACCGTCAATGACGACGGCGATCACGTCGTCTTCGTCAACTTCCTCGGTCGCGCAGGCCCTGACCCACATGGTCATTCGTGCCTCCCTCCACTATCGGGGACTGGCCGCCTCGGGCATGAGGCCGTCAACCGGCCCGTGGTAAGGAGCAGCAGTTGGAGGAAGCTCGCCTTTGAGGCAGTACGTCTGGTCCTTCCTCTGGCGCACACAGCGTGGGGATGATGTCCTTCAGCGCTGCCCACATCGACGGGTACGGGGCCGGAACGTCGTTCTTGATGGCCTCGTGCAAGTCGGGAAGCTTGTGGTACGGCACCGCAGCGAACATGTGATGTTCGAGGTGGTAGTTCATGTTCCAGTAGAGGAAACGGTTGACTCGCTCCCATCAGTACCGTTCGGGTGTTGAGGCGGTGATCCAGGACGTTCTCGCCCATGCCGGCGTGCTGGGTCAGGGCATAGAGGATATGCATGAAGGCGCCGTACGCCCGCGGGCCGCCGATGAGCACTATCGGAATCCAGCTTTGGGTCACGACGGCAACGCCGATCGTCGTCGCATAGATGGCAACCCATATGCGCGCGGTTCGATACGCCTTGGGGCGCTCCTCTTCGGGAACCCAGTCCTTCTCCGCTTCGGTCAGGCGGCCGCTTGCGTGCACCAGCATCTGATAAAGGCCCCCTGGGACATCAAGCAGCCCAAAGAAGTTGGCGACGATGCTGGCCAGCCGCGCCGGCCGCATCGCGAGGACCTCTGGGTCGATTCCGACGATCAGCGTGTCGGTGTGGTGGAGAGTGTGCTGGTACCGCCACGGGGTGGGGTTTCGCATCATGCAGAACGAGGCCAACTGATAGACCGCCTCGTTCATCCAGCGGGTCTTGAACGCCGTACCGTGACCCGTTTCGTGCCACCGCGAGTCAGATGCCGATCCGTAGAGCACGCCGTACGCGATGAAGCAGGGCACCGCCCACCAGGTCCCCCAAAGGAGCACGCCGGCAGTCGCAAAGCCGATGGCCAGCCCGATCCACAGGATCGTGTCCCGGATCGCGGGCATATCCGTGCGCTTCATCAACTCCTTCATTTGCTTGCGAGGAATGTCGCATGCGGTACCAGTCGGCGCCTGCCAGACCTTGCTGCCCGGGCGAAGTCGCTCGCCGGACTGTTCAAGCCGTAAAGCTCTCGCCGCTGCTTGTTGCTCATCTCTCGCCGTTCCACTCGCGATGGAATTGCTCGAGGAAGCCCTCCATATATCTATGTCGTTCGTCTGCGATCCGCCGGCCAGGCTCGGTGTTCATCCGATCCTTCAGCAGCAAGAGCTTTTCGTGAAAGTGGTTGACTGTCGTCGAAGCACCACTGAAGTAAGCCTCGGGCGAGTCGTGAAACTGGTGTTCGACGCCGGGGTCGTGCATCGCTTGGCCGATCGCACCGCCGAAAGCAAAAGCCCGCGCAATCCCAAGTGCACCAATGGCATCGAGTCGGTCAGCGTCCTGAACTATCTCAGACTCCAACGTCGCGTGTACATCCGCAACGCCGGCCCCTTTGAAGGATCCCGACGAGACGATGTAACCCACGTGATCGATCACTTCGCTGTCGGCGCCGCAAGAGCTAAGCCATTGCCGTGCTACCTTCGGGCCGATTTCCGTATCGCCGTCATGGAATTTCCAGTCGGCGATATCGTGCAACAGTGCGCCTAGTTGCACGACGGTCATGTCGGCATCGGTCTCCTGCGCAATACGGATCGCCATCTGCCATACCCGGTAGATGTGCCACCAGTCGTGTCCAGTGGCATCGCCGAGCATCGATCTGCTTGACGTACTCGGCCGTCTCATTAATCAGGTCTGTAGTTGTTTTCACGATTGATCCTCTGAATTGATTTCTGAGCGTTCAGGATTCATCGACTACGAGTAGATTTGCCGCCATGCATCGGCGATGGCTTCCTGTTCAACGATGTCCAGAGTCTGAAGTCCGGGCTGACATGCCCCTTCTGACAACTTGCGCATGCACATGTACAACTCGGTGTACACCAGGTCCAGTACGTGGCCCAGCACTCCCTGGTCGGCGAAATTTATTGGCGTTCCGTCATTTAACAGCCAGATGGTCTTTCCGCCGATCATCAGCCGGGTCAACCCGTGATCAGTCGTAACGTCATCCGCTGCCGCATAGAGACCCTCGACATCGATCTCGACGCACTTCGAGCTTCCGCTGGCGAGTATCGCCCCATCCTTCATGAGAGCCACGTCGTCCACGGTTATCGAGCGGTGCCCCGACACGCCGATCAACACATCCGATTTACGCAGAACCGTTGCCCGGTCCGGGGCGTTGAAACCCTCGACGAACGCGCGTGCCATGCGTATTGGGTTCGGATCGTAGACAGAAACCTGCGCGCCCGACCCCCGCAGACTCGCAGCGGTAGCTTCGCCGATACCGCCGTAGCCCAGAATTCCGATCTTGGCCTCAACCGGGATACGGAAGAAACGTGATCGCAGGATCGTCTCGAGGGAGTATGCGACCGCGCGACCGACCTGACGGTTCTCCAACGCTTTGAGCGGGCTCTGCGCAATCGACAGCACCGGGCATGCCAGATCCCCGATCGCCTGGTATCGCCAATGACCCTGCATCGTGTCTTCGACGACGCCGGCGAAGTTCTCACGACGTGCGAGCTGCGCGATTTGGGACGAGCAATACCCGCCGATCTCCTGCACGATCACGCTGCGCTCGGCCGAATGCGTCGAGCGCGGTGCGGACGGCTTCGCTGACAGCAATCATCATGTCTGCCGCGGTGACGGGCTCGAGCAAATCAAACTGAGTACAGAGCTTGCCGCGGGCCGTGTCGGTGGTCGAGTACGGGATTGCGACGATGCTGGCTATGTCGGCGGTCGACGCGACAAGCTCCACGAAGCGCACCGCCGTATCGAGCACGTGCGTTACGAGGACGACTGACGACGGCTTACAGGGTACTGCTCCACGTGATGGGCGAGCACAGGCAGGTCTACCGGGATGGTCGCCGAATCATCCCGTACTGCCCCCGTTAACACTGCGCGACCAGGCTTCTCAACGAAGTCGCCCTTTCTTTGATCTTGTGCGAGACGACACGAGCAAACGATACACGAAGATCAAATCGCGCGGCTGCGCAACGCGAAATCATAGTCCTACGAGCGAGCCGTTCATCGCCACACAGCAAGGTCACACGCAAGGTCAAAGCACCCGTTTGCGCTGGCTCCGGCGGCCTTTGTGATGGGGCGCCCAGCGCGGGCGGTCGACGCATAAACGATGCATTCCGGTCGGGCTCAAGCAAACATATTGCATGACAATGTGCACGGCCGCCCGCAAATGGTTTACGGTATGCGCTATGGCTGCCGCTCGTGCCCGATCCGCCGCTGGTGACCGCGATCATGCCCACCCGCGACCGACCGGAATTCGCGCTGCAGGCCGTTCGCTACTTCTGTGATCAGGACTATCCGAACAAGGAAATGGTGGTGATGGAGGACGGCACCCCCTCCCTGGAGGATCGGTTGCCCGACGACCCCCGCATCCGCTATATCGCCACCGGGAAACCGTTGCGCAGTATCGGGGCGATGCGCAACGAGGCGTGCGAGAACGCGCGCGGCGAGATCGTGGCCCACTGGGACGACGACGACTGGTACGGACCCCAGCGGCTCACCCGCCAGGTCGAGCCGATCAGCTCCGCTCAAGCCGACCTCACCGCGCTGCGCGACAGCCTGATGCTCGACCTGTCGACCTGGCGCTTCTGGCGCTGCGAACCCGATCTGCATCGCCGCATCTTCTACATCGGCGACGTGCACGGGGCCACCATGACGTACCGGCGCCGGATCTGGGAGGAAGCCAAGTTCCCCGACCAATCGCTGGCCGAGGACGCCATCTTCCTCCAGCAGGCCTTGGACATGGGCTCCCGGCTGCAGGCGATCGACGCCGAGGGGCTTTTCATCTATATCCGCCACGGCGCCAACGCCTGGGAGATGGAGTGCGGGCAATACGCCGGAACGGACGGCTGGGAAATCGTGCCCGAACCAGACATGGAGACCGGCGCGCGCACCTTCTATTCGGCCCTTTCCGCGGCCGCCGCCAGGTGAAGCCGTTATGGACGAAGTCATCAGCTTCCTCGAGGCTCGCGGACACCTGCCAACTGAAGGCTCGTCGTCGCCAGAGCAGCAAAACTACCTACGGAACCTGGTCACGCAGTCAGGGGCTCGGCTGGTTGGCGAGATCGGTTTCAACGCAGGACTTTCCAGCCTGGCTTTTCTGAGTGCCAGTCCGGACGTGCAGGTCGTCTCCTTCGATATCGGCTGCCACGACGTCGTGGGTCATGCCAAGGAGTTCGTGGACGCGCAGTATCCGGGTCGGCACGAACTCATCATCGGCGACTCCGCGTTGACGGTTCCCAAGTATCGAATGCAGCATCCTGATACTTCGTTCGACATCGTCTTCATCGATGGCGGACACGAGTATGAGCAAGCACGAGAAGACATTTCGAATATGAGGGCTTTGAGCTATTCCGGAACGAGTGTCGTCATCGACGACCTCACGCCGTGGTTCTGGTGGGGAGAAGGGCCGACACAGAGCTTGGACAGAAGCAATTTCGCAAGGACTAATTGTTCGGGTTGAGGTATTCAAGGATGGACAACTCGTGCGCGACATCGAGCCTCCGGGAGAAAGAAGCTGGGGCCTAGGCCGTTACAGCTTTGAGTGAATCATTAGGGCATCAGTAACTGGGCGTTGGTGACGAAGAACTTCTCGAGCACCTCCGGGCCGAACCTTTCCAGCTTCTCGGCGAACTGCGCGCTCGGATCCCGGCCGCCCTCGTAGTGCGGGTAGTCGCTTCCGTACACCAGCACGTTCTGCAGCCACGGGAAACGGTCGAAGTAGGCGTCGATCGGCTCCCAGAGGAATCCGGACACCCGCACGTTGCGCTGGATGTACTCCTCGGGGGTGAGGGTCAGATGGCCGGTCAGACGCCGGAACTGTGATCCGACGTTGCGCATGTTCTCGCCCATCGGGCCGACCCAGTGCGCGCTCACTTCGATGGCGCCCATCCGCAGCGTGGGGAAGCGTTCGAACACGCCCCCGAAGATCATCGCCGAGATCATGGCCTGCGCGCCTAGATGCATCGAGGACCAGGTAAAGGGATCAAGCACACCCTCAGGGGTTTCGAGCGCCCTGCCAACGCCATTGTTGTGCCCATATTCGGCCCAGGCCGGCGAGGCGAGGATTCCGGGGTCACCGCCGGCATGGAACAGCACCGGCAGGTCGTGGCGAACGACGGCGTCCCACAACGGATCCGCGTCGGGGTGCCCCGGCGAGATACCGCCGGGCGGCACTCCCTGCGGTATGGCCACTGCGCGGATCCCGTTGGCGGCCACTCGGTCAATCTCGGCGACAGCCCGGCCGAGGTCGGTCGTGTCGATGAATGCCACCGGCCGCAGACGGGGGCTGATCCTCGCAGTCTCGATACACCAGTCGTTGTAGCCGGTCAGCATGGAGCGACCGCACTCCAGCAGCTGTTCCTGTGTCATGTTCGCATTGCCCATGAGCCAACCGACGCGGTCCGGGGAGACCTGGATGAAGGTGTTGCCGATGACGCCGGGGCCGCCGGCGAAGAGCAACGTCTGATCGACGCCGTAGGCGTCCATCACGTCGACGCGCCGTCTCATGTTGATCGCGCCGGGCGCAATCGCCCCGACCGGCGGGCGGTTGGTTCCCCAGCCCTTCTCGATGAGCTCCCTGCTCACCGGCCCATCATCTTCGTAGACCGGGGCGGTGTAGCTTTCCAGCCCGTTCGGGTCGTGCAGGTTCATGAACAAGTCGGCGACGAATTCCGACGCCTCACCGAACTGTTCAACCCACATGTGGGCGGGCACGAATTCGTGGTTGTCGGTGTCGATTATCCGACCGGACACGGCGTCCAACGCGGTCATGCCCGCGGCCCCTTTACGCTGGAGTGCTCAGTGATTTGTTTGCTGAGTGTGTCGGTCACGAGTGAAAGATACAGGATTGGACGGCCGCTCGGATACCCAAAAGGACATTCTCAGCGGCGCGGATCTTCGTTGATCTTGATGAGCTCCTGCGTCAACCACTCTCTGTCCTCGGCGTTGCTGTATCGCTTGAACAACTCCTGGTCCTGTTTGTTGCGGTATTGCTCGAACAGCTCCTTGTTGCGGCCGAAGTCTCGGCTCCACCCGGGCGTATCGGCGCTTCCGTCAGGGTGGTTGTGTTCCATTGAGTAGGTGATGCCGGGCAGTCTGCGGAACGTCGACCGGGTGAGTACGCGCCAAGTGGAACGCGGTGTCCTCGTACCCCCAGCCGACGAACTCCTGGGGCTGCCCGCCCAGCCGCCAGTACTCGGTAGTGGTCGTCACGATGGCCCCGCAAAAGCTGCTATTGAATTCCTTCACTACAGGCGCCTTCGGAAATTCGCTGATCGGTTTGTCAGCCCAGCCGGCGGGGATGAGCCGCCATGTGTCGTGCAGGTAGGTGACGCCTACCGGGTCGGCGACGGCAGTGAGCACGTTGTCCATCGGTGGGATGGTGTCGGCATCGCAGAGGACGACGGTCTCCGTCTCTGCCTGCCGGACGGCGTTATTGCGCGCCTGGCTCGCTGAGAAGATCTCGGTATCGGAGTCGGCGGTGATGATCGGCCAGCCCGTCTGCTGCCAGAACTCCATGACGCGCCGGAACGGCGCCATCCGCGACGGCGACGCTCGCCAGGGGATGCAGACAGTGACGCCGGCGTCGACCCGCTTCGTGATGATGTTCCTCGCTTTCACCGCGTTCGGGACAACGGCCTGGCTCGCCCCCCGCACGGGGATGTTACCCCCGCACCGGGCCGCGGGCGCATCGTTTCATTGTGCCGCGCAGCACGTCTCGACGGCACCGGTGCTGATGTGGCTGGCAGTTGTCGTCAGTTACCGGGGTAACGGTTGCCGGACCTGCGGGCCTGTGTGCCTTGTCCCGCCGGGCCGGCGAGATATGGTCCCCCGCCTCATCATTGACGATCTCGCGCCGTGGTTGTCGTCTAGTAGCTCTTCGCTTCTGTCGAAATCACAGGTGTCTACGACTTCCGGCCGTCGTTGGCAGCGTCGTCGACAGTCAGTGCTTCAGCACCCTTCTCGTCGGCCCAACTGGCGAGGAATCGAAGAGCTTGCTGATGCGGGTGGCTCGTGTCCACGGCGCTGACACCGAGTATCACGACGATCGGGATAGATACCGAGCCATGGCGACATCCCTGGGCTTCGAGGGGCACATGAAGTAGGCCGAGGCGATGCCATGACGCTGGTGGTTCTGCAATCCTCGTTTCGATCTCGGCAGGCGTCTGATCACTCCTTAGTGGCGGAAGATCAGACACGTCGTCGTGAGACGACCATCTGAGACATCGCGACGTGTGGAATCATCCGCGCGGCAAGGGGATCGATCAGTGTCGCAGATGTGCTCTACTCCGAGATAGGGTCGGATGGGCGAGCCCAAATGAATGCGGTTGCTATCCGCACCTCTTGCGGCAGGCGGATGGCGAAAAGCCAACTACGTGGACATGATTCAGCTCAGATCCGCCCCTTGACGATCGCTCGGATGCCCGCTGCCGCTCCCTGGTCCATCTGTGATCAGAACTGCCGCGCCTTTCCGATGACATTCTCCACCGGGATCGTCCCCGACATCGGGTCGCCAGTACACACAATTCCGCGCTGCAGGTCAGCGGGAAGGCTGATGCAGTGTGCGCGGGAATCCGCCTCGCGTGTGCGATTGTCTCCCATCACCCACAGCCGTTCCCAAGGCACCCTCACGGGGCCGAACTCGGGACCGAGACACAGGGAGATGGACGGGTCGACGCTAAGCGTCTTCAGCTCCAGATACGGCTCAGTGACCGGTTCGCCGTCCACCGTGATTCCGGTGTTTACCCGGCACTGGACTGTCTGCCCGCCGACCGCGATGATCCGGCTGACCAGGTGGTTCTCATCCGGGGGGACGAATCCGACAAATGAAAGCGCGTTCTGCAGCCACCGCACGGCCAGTGTTGGGCGATCGGATCGACTTGTAGGCGACGTTCCACCCTGGCGGGGCCTTGAACACGACCATGTCGCCGGGCTGCGGCAAACCCAAGCGGCGCGACCGATACGTGAGTTTGTTGACGATGATGCGCTCGCCCGCATTAAGGGTCGGTGCCATCGACTCGGATGGAACGTTGTACGGCTGAGCGACGACCTTCGAACCGAAGACGCCCAGGACCACCAGAAGTAACACGACGCTGGCCACCATGGCTAGGGCCTTGCGCAGCATGCCCCGCTTTGGTTTCGGCGGCGTGGACACGTCGGCGGGGGTCGCCGAGGCATCAGTGCCAGGAGCGTCTGGACCGGCGTTTTCCGCTGCGCTGTTGGATTCCGCAGGTTCCGGCGCTGACATCACCGCCGCGCCACACTCGTTGCAGAACTTCGATTTCGGCGGCAGCTCAGCGCTACACGAAACGCACGACTGTCCCGCCGCCACTGCATCGTGACTGTCGTCCACGTCAGTATTGTGTCACCGCGGTCGATCAGTACGCCGTATCGACATGCCACCATCGAAACGATGTTTTGAGACTCTTGTATGTCGTCTATTTCGAGACGGCATTCAGTTCTGCTCGGGCCTGGTCGATTTGGTCGTAGGCGTAGGTGGCCATAGCCGCGGGCGTCATCGACTTTCCCTTGTGGGCGAGCGATTCGTAGGTCGCCTCACCGAGGACATCGCGCAGGTGGGCGATCGCGGTGGTGATTTCGGGGACCCCCTTTGCGGCGACGGGACTGAGGGCGAACCCGGCGATGGTGGCCGCCGGTTCGTAGCGTCCGAGCCGGTCGAAAAGAACGGCGAGACTGGCCAGCGGGACGCGGATCGTCGTGGTGTCGCCCGAATCGAGGTAGCTGCGGATTGCCAGAGTGAGGTGATCGAACGCGGCCAGCGTGTCGCCGTGCTCGGCCTTGAGTCATGCCAGAAACTGCCGCCAGGGCTGACGCGCCGGCGCGGTTGCCGCTGTCTTGAGCGATCACCAGACCCCGGCTGAGGGCGTTGAGCGCCCCGACGGGATCTGCGTCACGGAAAGCGAAACCGTAGGCACCCAGCGCCCACGCGAGCCATGCACGGGTTGCCTGTTGCCTCCGCAGCCTCGATGAGGCCATCGGCGGAATCCATCGCCTCCTCATTGGAACCCGCCAATGAAAGGGCCATAACCATGAATGCCCGGATGTGGACGTGGGTGTCGCGGCGGCGTGCGAGCTGGGCGCGGCACCACTCGGCCATCCGCTCGGGCTGCCCGAGGGCCGAGTGTACAGCTCCAAGCGCGACTTCGAAGCCGCACGGCAGCGCCTCGCGGCTCCTGGCGAGAACGATCTGGCCGGCGTCGCTATAGCGGACAGCCGCCTCGATCCGCCCGGTCGTGTAGCACATCGACGCCATCGCGTACAGGAACGCCAGCCGCGGGTGGTCGACCGCGCGGGCGGGCTCGATCAGCTCTTCGGCCCAGGCGATCGGCTCATAGGTTTGGACCTCAGCGCCGAGCAACCCGGCAAAGGTCGCGATGGTGGCGGCGACATCAAGATCGCCGCGATCGGCGGCCCAGCGAAATGCGGTGCGCAGATTGGCCAGCTCGAGAGCCAACCAGTCGTAGGCCTCGCGTTGTCGGGGGCTGTCCCACAGGACCATGATGTCGGTTTCCCGTCCGGCGAAGTACCGCGAGTGGGCGGTCCGAATCTCGGATGCTTCGCCGCGGGCCACGAGTTGTTCCTCGGCGAACTGACGGATCGTCTCGAGCATCGAAAACCGGGTCCGCCCGGCTGACCTATCGGCGACCAGCAGCGACTTGCGCACCAGCGCATCGAGCAGATCCAGGATAGCGAGGTCATCATCGGAACCCATGACCGCACAAGCACTTTGGAGATCGAATCCCCGGCGAACACCGAACAGCGCTCCAGCTGTGTCCTCTCCGCATCCTCGAGGTGGTCATAGGACCAGGCCACCGCATGGCGCAGCGTTTGGTGGCGTTCCATTCCGCGCCGCGAGCCGACCAGCAACCGCAACCGCTGACCGAGCCGATCACGCACCTCCGTCACTGTCATCGACGCCGTGCGGGAGGCCGCCAACTCGATGGCCAGCGGGATCCCATCGAGGCGACCACAGACCTCCACCACCGCGGCAGCCTCGTCGGTGTTGGCCACCGAGAAGCCCGGCGAAACAGCTTGCGCGCGTTCAACGAACAGCGAGACCGCGGAAGAGTCGATTCCCGCGCGGACGTCCAGCGACGGCACCGGCCACAGTTGCTCGTCGGCGAGCCTTCAGTCCTTCGCGGCTGGTCGCCAAGATCTTCACCGTCGCGGACGCGTCGAGGATCGCCTCGATCAGCTCGGCGGCGGCGTCGAGGATATGCTCGCAGTTGTCGAACACCAGCAGCCGGACACGGCCCTCCAACGCAGCGGCCACCGACTCACCCACTGTCTTGCCGGGTTGCTGGGTGATACCCAGCAGCGCGGCCACCGCGTCGGGCACAGCCGCCGGGTCAGTAACGGCCGCCAGTTCGAAAACCCATACCCCGTCGGGAAACTCATCGGCCAATCGCGCCGCGACCTCCAGCGCCAGGCGGGTCTTACCAACCCCACCCACTCCGGTCAGCGTCACCACCCGATGCGTCTTGACCGCCGCCTCGATCTCGCCGACCTCGGAGTCACGCCCAATCAGACTGGTGGCCGAAGGGCGCAGATTCCCCGGAGTCGTATCCAACGCCCTTAACGGTGGAAACTCCGTACAGAGACCCTCGGCCTGTACTTGAAATACTCCCAAGGGCATTGGTACATCGCGGAGTCGTCGCCGTCCGAGATCGACCAGATCTACTCCGCTGAGCAGGACGGCTGTCGAGTCGGCCAGCAGGATCTGACCGCCGTGCCCGGCAGACATCACGCGCGCCGCCCGGTTCAGTACCGCACCGAAGTAGTCGCCGTCGCGCAGTTCTGCCTCTCCGGTCGCCAACCCCATCCGCACCGGTAAGTCCAGCGCATGCTGTGCGGCGACGGCGGCATCCACGGCAGACTTTGGTGACGAGAACGCAGCGACCACACCGTCACCCGTGTGCTTGAACAGGAAGCCACCGTGCGCCTCTATCGCAGAGCGCAACACCTGGTCATGCGCCGTCAACGCCGCCCGCATGTCATCGGCGTCGGCTTCCCACCGACGGGTCGAACCCTCGACATCGGTGAAGAGGAAAGTCACCACCCCCGAAGGAGCAGCCGTCCGATCAGCGGACACCCCCGCAGAATGTCACACCAGACACGCTCCTACCTCGCTCATCGGCGGATCGGGCCCAGTCAACCCATCGCTGGTCCGGCCGACAGAAAAATCGAACAAAGCGTCACCCCTATTCCCGCTGTCGTCAATCGCGCGATAATCAATTGCGACGACCGCCCGCCGGCGAGTCGAGCGCCCATGAAGGAATGTGTGACGTGGAAGAGAACAGGCCCGCCCGCGACCCCGGTGCCGATTACCCACGCATCCCCCCGGGCTACGACTATGAGTACGACGAGGCGCACGACGTGACGGCCGGGCCGCTGCATGAAACTCCTGCACCACATCGAGTTGATCCCCCATCGGGGGTACAGCTCGGCGAGGGCGGGGACTATGGCTACGACGAGGCCCACGATTTCTGCGCCGGACGATCAACCCAGGCCTGAAAGCGCGTACATGTTCGAGCATTCCGCCTGGGGCGCGGTCACCGGATACACGGGTATTGAGACGAACTTCCGCGAGTCGCAGATGTCCTCATTGAGGCGGGAATCAAGTACCGGAACCGGTGCCAATCGAGCGGGCGGGGTTGCGGCACGGCTTCCAATAGGAGCCACCAGATCAGGTTCGCCGATCAACCCCGCTCACCAGCTAGCCTACGCCCCCTTAGAGCGAAGCGCCGAGGCGGTCGACCGGTTCGGCACGTTTGGAACCGCACGTCAAGACGATTCGGGTGTTCTCGGATGACGGGGGTAGCGCCCTGTACCGACGACACCTTTTCCGCCGACCCCAACAACCATGGCTCAATCCAATCCTTGTCGCGGTCAGTCGACGTAAGTAATTGCTACCGGGATTGTGGGACCGACCACGATGGTGAGCGCAAAGCCATCACCCAACACAGTGAACACTTCGGCGCGTCCATCGCGGACGTGCTGCGCAATGCCCTTGAGTCGTTCCACATTGTCATCCGTCCACGGGACCGTGTAAGTACGCCCCGCGTACTCGATGTCGATCTGAGCCATAAAGGGAAGCCTAGTTTCTCGGCCCGCCACCCAAAGCAGGATGACGGGCCGAGGTTGAAAACTTTGCCTACAAGGTCCTAGCGCACCCGGGCTGGCCCGTCCAGGAGGCGGATTGGTTAACGGCCGAACGAGTCGGGAACGCGTCGTCACAAATCCCGATCCCACCGCACACGCGTTCGACCACGCCGAACTGGTATCAGGCATACACTGAGGCCATAGTGTGCCCGTAGCAGCGGTTATCGCATGCTCTGAAGGGCACCAATCATGATGAGTGCTGATGATCTTTGTGCACCATTGGCCAGGCTGAAAACCACCGCAGAGGCGATCGAGGGTCTACGAGACCTCTTCGCTGCCGAAGAGGGCCTAGACGTTGTGGCGGAGCGGGTCGCCAAGACGGCACTCGCCGCGATCCCGCACGCGGACATCATCAGCATCACCGTGCTCTCGTGGCCCGATGCCCGCACCGCAGCCTGCACCCACGAACAGGCGCTCGAACTCGACCACCAGCAATACGCTTCAGGCCGGGGGCCGTGCCTTGAAGCCGCATTGCAGGGCACACCGCTGCGAGCGGTCATCGACGAAGAACATCAACGGTGGCCGGAATTCGTAGAGGCCGCTCAGCGAACCGGAATCCGCGCAAGTTTGTCAGTTCCGCTGCTGATCGTAGGCATGGATTACGAGCAGGAACTCGTCGGCTCGCTCAACATCTACAGCCATACCGCAACCGCATTCGACTCGTTCGATGCTGAACTCATGCGGCTGTACAGCGTGGCCGCGGGTCAAGCGATCAGCAACTCCAGTCGCTGGCAAAGCGCCCGAGAGACAGTCACTCAGCTTGAGACAGCACTTCGCTCCCGTTCCGACATCGACATGGCCAAAGGCGCTCTAATCGCGTTGCACGGCTGCGATCCCAAAGGGGCGTTCGACAAGCTTGCGGATGAATCCCAAAGGCGCAACATCAAATTACGCGACGTCGCCCGCGAAATGCTGGACCGGATGCAGACCAATTCCTAGCTACCGCTTCGGGACTTGTCAGTGTCCGCCGGTACCGCTCATGAGCAGCGCAGCCCCCTGGGCCGCCGGCGCAGGTAACAAGTTCCGCGAAGTCACCCGAACAGAGAACCCGCCACCAAACTCCTCGCCGAGGAACACAGCACTCGCCGAAGCCATCAGAGCTGGACCATGAACTGGATGGTGTGCGGTCGTCGGGCAGCAGTTGGTGAGATTTGCCGAAGTCGCCCCATGAAGGACTACGCGTCTGCTTCAGCAACCTGACCAAGGGGCGGAGGCAATGTCCGCAATGGGGGTTGGGATCGCCGCCGCGATAATCGTCGGGGCTCCTGTCGCGACCGCCGACGACGTGCCCGGGATCAACGACGACCCGGTGCTTGGTGCCCCTTGTGATTGCGCAGACCGATACATCTTCGGCGACCGAGGACGGTGACGGCGATCTTTGCCTGACACCGCAAACCCGGCCCGCATCTCGGCTTAGACTTCCGCGGTGTTCTCGCCGACGCGGTATGCGATGAACGGAGACTTGCGCGTCGCCTATAGGGCGTCGCCCAAGGGTGAGCGCGACATCGTGTTCGTCCCGAATTGGTTCACATGCTGCGAACTCCTGCCGGAGCTGCCACCTCTTCAGGGGTGGGTAGAGGCGATGACGTCGCTCGGTCGAGTGATCTTCTTCGACCAGCCCGGCAGTGGAGCGTCCGATCCCGTCGAGCCGGGCGCGCTGCCAACCTTGGAGCAATGGGCCGACAGCATCACTGCGGTGCTCGACGATCTCGAAATCCGCGAAGCAGTGCTCCTCACCCCGCCCGGCGCGTTAGCGCCGGGTGCGCTATTCGCTGCTACATATCCGGCTCGCACCACCGCGCTCGTAGTGCTGGAAGGCCACGCCAATCCGATTGCTGAACGCACTGATGGCGTCAATCCCGACGAAGTCATCGCTGCCCTGGCAGCCATGTGGGGCACGGGCGAATACTGGCTTTCGATCAATCCCGACATGCCGTGGAACGAGGAGATCAGCGCCGCGGTTGGGCGACATGACCGGCTTGCCGCGAGCCCACGAACCTACGCTCTCTTATTGCCCCTTTTGACCGAGGTAGACGTGCGGGCGGTGCTCCCGAGCATCCGCGTATCAACTCTCGTGCTCCAGCATGCCGACGACCTGATGGTCCCGCCCGCCTGGGGCAAGTACGTCGCTGATCACGTACCGGGCGCGAAATACGTTGAGCTGCCTGGGCGCAACTTGTACCACTTCGTGGAACCGTGGCGGGATTCGTTCCAGGAGATCGCCGAGTTCCTCACCGGCCACCAGGTAGAGGTAGCCGATGACCGGGTGCTCGCGACGGTGTTGTTCACCGACATCGTGGATTCGACGCGCCGCGCCTCAGAGATGGGCGACCATCACTGGCACGCATTACTGGACGCGCACGACGCCGTTGTCCGGTCGCAACTGGCTCGGTTCCGGGGCCGCGAGGTGAACACATCGGGTGATGGCTTCCTGGCGATGTTCGACGGCCCGCAGCGAGCGATCCGCTGCGCCATGGCAATCCGCGACGCCGTGCAGGCGCTTGGCATCGAGGTGCGCGCCGGGTTGCACACCGGCGAGTGCGAGGTTCGCGGCGATGACATCGGCGGGATCGCCGTGCACATCGGCGCTCGTGTGAGCGCCCTGGCCCGGCCGAATGAGGTGCTGGTGTCCAGCACGCTCCGCGACCTGGTGATCGGGTCAGGACTCGAGTTCGATGATCGCGGCGTGCACCAACTCAAGGGTGTGCCCGGCGAATGGCATCTCCTGGCCGTCGCCACGTAGATGTGGAACCGGATCTAACACGATCGTGATCACCCGATAGCGCTGAGTTCCGCTCGGACCTGGTCGATTTGGTCGTACGCATAGGCCACGATCTCGGCGGTGGTCATTGCCCCACCCTCGCCGGAAATCGATTCATACGTCTCGTCGCCAAGGACCTCGCGTAAATGGTCGATCGCGGCGTCGAACTTGGGCTGCCATGCGTCGGTGATGGGATTGAACGCGAAACCCGCGATTGTCGCCGCTGCTTCGTAGCGTCCGACACAGTCGAACAAGCGCGCGGTCGTCGCCAGAGTGTCACAAGTCTGGATGGTGTTGCCAGAGTCGTGGTGACCGCGGATCGCCGCGATCGTATAGTCGAGCGCGGCCAGCGGGTCGCCATGGTCGGTTTCTAATCGCGCGAGAACCTGCGCCAGATAGGTCTCGGTGAGGCGGTTGCCGCTGTCTCGGGCGATCTCCACCCCCCGCCGCAGCGCATCACGCGCACGACCCGGGCGGGCGTTACGAAAGACGAAGCCATAGGCGAGGCGCGCATACGCGAGCAGATAAGGGTTATTAGTGGTTTCGGCGGCGTCGATCAAACCGGTCGCCACGGCCATCGCGTCATCAGGGCAACCGGCGATCATCAGCGCTTGGGCCAAGGCACCCCGCGTGAGGGTGTTGTCGTGTCCGCGTTCAAGCTGCGCGCGTGCCCATTCGATCGTCCGTTCGGGCTGACCGACGGCCAGATACGCACTGCAAGTCCAGCCGTGGATGCCGTATGGCACCTGGTCGGGATTACTGCTGACAACCGGCTGTCCGGCGTCGCTGTAACGGACAGCCGCCTCGAGCCGTCCGGCCTGCCAACACTGCGCCGCCATCACGTACAGCGCCGCGAGGCGGGGATGGCCAACTGCGCGTGCGGGTTCGATCAACTCTTCTGCCCATGCGATCGGTTCATAGGCGGCTGCTCCAAAGCCGAGCATCGTCGTGCAAATTGCGATGTCGACGGCGACATCCAAGTCGCCGCTGTCGGCGGCCCAGCGGAATGCGGTGCGCAGATTGGGAAATTCGACGGTGAACCACTGGAGCGCCTCCCGCTGGCGGGGGCTGTCCCACAGCACCATGATGGCGCGTTCTCGCTCTGCGAGATAACGGGCGTGTGCGGTACGTACATTGACCGCCTGTCCGTCGGCGGCGAGTTGTTCCTCGACGAACTGCCGAATCGTCTCCAGCATCGAAAACCGGGTGCGCCCCCGTGACCGGTCGACCACAAGCAGCGACTTGCGAACCAAGGCGTCCAGCAAATCCAGCACGGCGTAATCGTCATCAAATCCACCAACCGCACAAGCACTTTCAACGTCGAAGCCGCCCGTGAACACCGAACACCGTTCCAACAACGCCTTCTCAGCGTCATCGAGCAAGTCATAGGACCAGGACACTGCCTGTCGCAATGTCTGATGACGCTCCAGGCCGCGCCGAGAACCGACCAGCAGGCGGAACCGATGGTCCAGACGATCACGCACCTCGCCAGCGGTCATCGACGCCATGCGTGACGCCGCCAACTCGATGGCCAACGGAATCCCGTCCAGGCGTTGACAAATCTCGCTGACTGCGGCGGCTTCGTCGCGATCGGCCATCGAAAAGCCAGGCGCGATACCGTGGGTTCGTTCGACGAACAACCTCACCGCCGAAGAGTCGATTCCAGCCGCCGCATCCAGGGCCGGTACCGGATGTACTCGTTCTTGGGTAACTCCGAGTCCTTCGCGGCTGGTGGCCAAGACCCTCACGGTCGTGGACTGCGCGAGGATCGCTACGATCAATTCAACGGCGGCATTAAGAACGTGCTCGCAATTGTCGAACACCAGCAGCCGGATACGGCCTTCCAGCGCAGCGGCCACCGACTGGCTCACGGTCTTGCCCACCTGCTGGGTGATGCCCAAAACCGCCGCCACAGAGTCGGGAACCGCCGTCGGATCGGTCACTGCCGCCAGTTCGAAAACCCATACCCCATCGGTAAACTCGTTGGCTAGCCGGGAGGCGACATCTATCGCGAGACGAGTCTTGCCGACCCCACCCACCCCGGTCAACGTCACCAGGCGGTGAGATTTCAGCGCCGTCTGGATCTCACCGATTTCTGATTCGCGCCCGATCAAGCTCGTGGCGCAGGCTGGAGGTTGCCCGAAGGCGTGTCGAGTGCCTTAAGTGGCGGGAACTCTGTCTCTAGACCCGACGCTCGAACTTGAAAGACACCCACGGGTATCGGCACATCCCGCAGTCGCCTCGGACCGAGATCAGTTAGCTCGACTCCGCTCAGGAGAACCGCCGTCGAATCAGCCAGGAGAATCTGGCCGCCGTGGCCAGCGGCCATCACCCGCGCTGCCCGGTTCAGTACCGCACCGAAGTAGTCACCGTCGCGCAGTTCTGCCTCTCCGGTCGCCAGCCCCATCCGCACCGGCAACTCCAGCGCCCGCTGCGACGCCACCGCCGCGTCCACAGCGGACTTGGGCGACGAGAATGCTGCGACCACACCATCACCGGTGTGCTTGAACAAGTAACCACCGTGGGATTCGATCGCCGACCGCAGCACCTCGTCGTGGGCCGCCAGGGCCGCTCGCATCCCGTCGGCGTCGGCTTCCCACCGACGAGTGGACCCCTCTACGTCGGTGAATAGAAAGGTCACCACCCCCG
Source organism: uncultured Actinomycetota bacterium (assembly GCA_963720345.1). Classification (GTDB taxonomy): domain Bacteria; phylum Actinomycetota; class Actinomycetes; order Mycobacteriales; family Mycobacteriaceae; genus Mycobacterium. The sequence continues at coordinate 1,435 of CAVRFN010000048.1, read as the reverse complement.
ACGGCGGCACCCCCGCAGACACCCGATCAGAATGTCACACGAAACCGCAGGTTAAGGCGACAACCGCCACCCAGCTTCGCGACCTTCAACTCTCGACTATGTCGAAAACTGACTCTCCAGGTCGACGCCAAAGACATGCACCTCGGCTGACCTACCTTTCAGCGCGTGCGATCCCCGATCGACGAGTCCGGACGGTCGAGAAATCAGGGCATCGAAGGTCTGTTGGGTCAACAGGATCGTGTCGCCGGTGGTCTTGGTGAGCGGCTCCACGCGGGCCGCGACGTTGACGGTGTCGCCGATCAGGGTGAACTTCAGCTTGCTTCCACCGCCGATGGTGCCCGCGATCACCGTGCCGGTGTTGATGCCGATGCCGATCCGAAGCTCCCCGCCGAACGGCTCGAAACTCGCAGCGACAAAGCGAAGAAGCTAGTGCAGTCCCACTACACCGAAGCCGCGGCGCGCCGACACGTAGACGGGTTGCTATCAATGCGGATCGCTGGACTGTCTATCGACAGCGTGTACACCGAACGAATCTGACGACCAAACTGCTCGCCGAAGGACTGAAAACGGTGTTCGGCCGCAATGAACACCCGCCCCTGCGAGTTGGTTCGGGCTACTGCTGGATCACCATCCGTTTGAAGAATGCAGTAGCGATGAACATGAACCGGGGCTCACTAGGAGTGCCTTGCACGGTGTGGCTGACCATCTCCCATCCTTCTGGCCCAACTCTTCCGCGAGGTCCATTAGGCGATTCATCGCTGTCGTGCAGTCTGGATCGCCATAGGAGCGCCAGTTGTATTCCCATCGTGGCGGATACCATTTGCCGTCTGACGCCATCCAAAAGCCTGGCACAGGTGAAGGTTCTGTCATACCGCGCACCCTAGTGCTGGCGCAACGGCTTCTAGGTGTGTTCTCTCGAGCGTCTGACCAGCGCGGCTGGGATGCGGCTTCACTCGGCCTGTGAACAATCGTTCGACCTGGTTTGGGTACAGGGTTTGGGTACGGAAGCAGAAAAGGCACCTTCCGTACTCCGGAAAGTGCCTCTGATCTGGTCGGGCTGACAGGATTTGAACCTGCGACGACTTGACCCCCAGTGTCGTTTTCGACCTTCGCGGGCATCCGCCGGCATTCCGTCTGAGCAGTTGAACGCTGGTTTCCGTATGTCGGCGGATATTGCGGATACGTACAAATTGGGTGCCGTTGCTATCCGCGTTGCTATCCATGCCGGGTAGTCAGGCTTCCTGAAGACGGACCGAACTACCCAGGGCAGAGCAGTTTTGAAACCTGCCCAGACGTAATACCGACGGATTTGCAGCCCGCACTTCTCGGTCTTCGGACAGGCAGCTGTACTGCGGACGATGTGCGCCTGCACGATTAGGCCACGACGCGTTGAAGGGATTACGGAACGCTCGTTGGATGCCGCGTCAGCTCCCTG
>CAVRFN010000047.1:0-733774 GCA_963720345.1 uncultured Actinomycetota bacterium | reverse complement strand
GCGGCTCTTCGTTCCGATGAACAAGAGGCTGCTTCCGCCGACGCGCTGGTCGCGCACTCCCGCAAAGAGGGTCAGTCGCCCAGTGGGTGTTCGTCGATGAACGCGCCGGCGACGAGGCCGGGTCGGTGCCGTCCTCGACCTGAGCGCGCATATCGGCCAGCGCGGCGGTGTCCAGCACGCCGGCAACTTCGTTGAGCGCCAGCACCTGCGACTCGTTCAACTCGTTGCGCCGGTAGAGCGGCACCACGTTCTCGGCACGGATCAGCGACGTCCGGTCGGACAACATGAGCAGTTCGGTCGGGATGTTCGGGGCTGCGGTCGAGGTCCATGCGGCGTTCACGTCCCCAGCCCGGACGGCGGCGAACAACGTTGCGCGGTCGGGATATTCGCGAGGTTTGGCAGTTTGCACGTACCGAAGACTCGGGCGGCGCGGGTACATCGACGACCTGTCCGACCTTGAGCTTGTCGCAGTTGCGAGCCGCCGCGGTCACATCCCGCCCACCCCACGCCTTGGCGGTCGCTTCGGTGACGGCCAGCGCGGGTTTGTCCTCGGCCGACGTCGTGTAGTCGCCGGCCGCGATGCCCTCGGGCAGCGCGGACACCATCTCCCGGTACACCTGCGTCGCCGACCGCGCCGTCGAGTCGGGGAAGAATCTGTGCAACATGCGGCCGGTGAAACCGGGCACGACGCGCGCGTCCCCGGAGTCCAGTTTCGTCAGGGGATCCGGCGACACCTCCACGTGCGCCGGGCTGCCGTAGAACCGTAGCGCCGCGGCGTAGATGTGGGCGATCAGCGCCGATTCGGGGTCCTGCGTCGACCCGACCGCCACGGACGGAGTCTCGTCACCGCCGCCACATCCGGCAGTGCTCAGCACGACGAGCGCTGCGAGCGCGCAGGCGAGCCGACGCACCGGGAAAGCCTAGGCTCCCGACGCCGCGGCAACCGCCTGCGCCACAGCGGGAGCCACCCGCGGGTCCAGCACGCTGGGCACGATGCGGTCGACTGCGAGATCGTCGCCCACCACGGAGAAGATCGCCTCGGCTGCCGCCACCTTCATCCTCTCGGTGATGCGGCGGGCCCCGGCGTCGAGCGCACCCCGGAACACACCCGGGAACGCGAGCACGTTGTTGATCTGGTTCGGGAAGTCGCTGCGCCCGGTGGCCACGACGGCCGCATACTCTTCGCGTCGTCGGGATGGATCTCCGGGTCGGGATTGGACAGCGCGAACACGATCGCATCGGGCGCCATCGTCGCGACGATCTCCGGGGGCACGACACCGGCCGACAACCCGAGGAACACATCCGCGCCCTGCAACGCCTCGGCGATCCCACCCGACAGCCGTCCGGATTCGTCTGCGCGGCGATCTCCGCCTTGTACGAGTTGAGGTTTCCGCGGTCCTTGTGCAGGATGCCCTGCGAGTCCAGCAGCGTGATGTCGCGGATTCCCTGGCCAGCAATATCTTTGCGCACGCGACACCGGCGGCGCCGGCACCGGAGACGACCACGCGCAATGAGGCGATGTCGCGGTCGAGCACCTCCGCCGCACCGAGCAGCGCCGCCAGCACGACGATCGCGGTGCCGTGCTGGTCGTCGTGCATGACCGGACAGTCGAGCGCCTCGATCAGGCGACGTTCGATCTCGAAGCAACGCGGCGCCGAGATGTCCTCGAGGTTCACCGCGCCGAACGACGGCCGCAGCCGCACCAGGGTCTCGACGATCTCGTCGGGATCCTTGGTGTCCAGCACGATCGGGATCGAGTCGAGGTCGGCGAACGCCTTGAACAGTGCGCTCTTGCCCTCCATGACCGGGCAGCGACGCCGCAGGCCCGATGTCGCCGAGGCCGAGGACCGCGCTGCCGTCACTGACCACCGCGACCATCCGGTTGGCCCAGGTGTAGCGCGCCGCCAACGTGTGGTCGGCGGCGATCGCACGGCTGACCTGAGCGACGCCCGGGGTGTACGCGATCGACAGCGCGCGCTGGGTGTCCAGCGGCGTGTTCAGTGCTACCGACAGCTTTCCGCCCACATGCGCAGCGAAGATCTCGTCGTCATGCAGGACGATTGGAGGCCTCTTGTCTGACAGGTTTCTCACCGCTTGGGACACGGCAATCACGTTACTGACGAACTGGTAGGTAACCTAATCGACTTTGTCTCAGATAAGTCCCAGGTCAGTGACGGCTTTGCGCTCGTCGACCAGCTCCGCGGTGGTCTTGTCGATCCGGCTGCGGGAGAAGTCGTCGATCTCCAGCCCCTGCACGATCGTCCAGTTGCCGTCCTTGGTGGTCACCGGGAACGACGAGATGATGCCCTCGGGCACGCCATAGCTGCCGTCGGAGAGAACCGCCATCGACACCCAGTCGTCCTTCGCGGAGCCCAGCAGCCAGTCACGGGCGGCATCGGTGGTCGCCGATGCGGCCGAGGCGGCCGATGAGGAGCCACGCGCATCGATGATCGCCGCGCCGCGCTTGGCGACGGTCGGAATGAAGTCGTTCTCGATCCAGTCCTGGTCGTTGACGACCTCGGCGGCGTTCTTGCCGCCCACCTCGGCGTGGAAGATGTCGGGGTACTGAGTCGCCGAGTGGTTGCCCCAGATGGTGATCTTCTTGATGTCGGTGACCGCGGCGCCGGTCTTGCGGGCCAGCTGCGAGATCGCCCGGTTGTGGTCGAGGCGGGTAAGCGCCGAGAACCGCTCCTTCGGGATGTCGGGCGCGTTGCTCAGCGCGATCAGCGCGTTCGTGTTGGCCGGGTTGCCGGTCACGCCGATGCGGACGTCGTCGGCGGCGACCTCATTGAGTGCCTTGCCCTGCGCGGTGAAGATCGCGCCGTTGGCCTCGAGCAGGTCGCCGCGCTCCATGCCCGGGCCGCGAGGACGGGCGCCGACCAGAAGCGCGAGGTTCACGCCGTCGAAGATCTTGTTGGCGTCGGCACCGATCTCGACCCCGGCCAGCAGCGGGAACGCGCAGTCGTCGAGTTCCATCACGACGCCCTCGAGCGCCTTCAGCGCGGGCTCGATCTCCAGCAGACGCAGCTCGATCGGCCGGTCCGGGCCGAGCAATGAGCCGCTGGCCAGACGAAACAGCAGGCTGTAGCCGATCTGGCCGGCGGCACCGGTGACCGCGACCTTGAGGGGAGATGTGCTCACGTCAGGTGCTCCTTGGACGGATTTGGATTGCCCGCACCGCGGGCGTGTTGCCTTCGGGGACGAAACTAGCAGGGTGGGTAAGTGGCGTGCCGCGTAGCATTCACCAAGGCCCATCAGACCGGCGTTGCCGGTCTTGACCGGGGAGAGTGACTCGATGCCATCGTTTCGTCAACTACCTCCGTCACTGCGACCCAACGTGCGAACCAAGTCCGCCCAACCGGATGCCGCCTCGATCCATGTTCCCGTCGCGCGGGCCATGGTGGATTGCGCCGTCTACTGCGAAGGCACCCGTCTGCCCGGCAAGTACACCCACGCCGCGGCGCTGAACAAGGTGCACGAACTCGAGGCGGCGGGCAAGCAGGCATTCGTCTGGATCGGCCTGCACGGCCCCGACGAACACCAGATGCAGGCCGTCGCCGACGTGTTCGGCCTGCACGAGCTGGCCGTCGAGGACGCCGTGCACGCCCACCAGCGACCGAAGCTGGAGCGCTACGACAACACGTTGTTCCTGGTGCTCAAGACCGTCAACTACGTCGAGCACGAATCCGTGGCGCTGGCCCGCGAGATCGTCGAGACCGGCGAGATCATGATCTTCGTCGGACCCGATTTCGTGGTCACCGTCCGCCATGGTGAACACGGTGGGCTCGCCGGCGTCCGCAAGGCGTTCGACGCGTCGCCCGCCACTCTGTCACTCGGGCCCTACGCGGTCATGCATGCGATCGCCGATCACGTCGTCGACAGCTATCTCGATGTCACCGATCTGATCGAGACCGACATCGACGCCATGGAGGAGGACATCTTCTCCCCCACTCGCAAGACCAACATCGAGTGCATCTATCTGCTCAAGCGCGAGGTCGTCGAGCTGCGCCGGGCGGTCGCGCCGCTGACCTTGGGGTTGCAGCGAATCGGCACCGACCACAACGACCTGATCTCGATCGAGGTCCGCCGGTACATGCGCGACGTGCTCGACCACAACATTCAGGCATCCGACCGGATCGCCAGTTACGACGAGATGCTCAGCTCACTGGTGCAGGCCGCGGTCGGCAAGGTGGCCATGCAGCAGAACATCGACATGCGCAAGATCTCGGCATATGTCGCGATCGCCGCGGTGCCAACGGCGATCGCCGGTATCTACGGGATGAACTTCGACTACATGCCCGAATTCATGCAGCCGTGGGGCTACCCCGCGGTGCTGCTGCTGATGGTCGATCATCTGCACTCTCTTGTTCCGGGCGTTCCGGCACAACCACTGGCTCTAACCCGGCTGCGCGCTCTCCTGGCGGGATCCAACACGTCGACGCCGTCCTGCTGCCACGCCTCGCGCATGGCGTCGGCACCCTTGAGCCGCACCCACGCCGCCTCGGTGGCGGTGATCGGCGTCGCGGCCAGCACCGTCACCGGCGGCAGCGGCGGTGTCAACGGACATCGTCGATATCGCTGCGGCCCAACAGGAATGCGGTGAACGGCGCCGACTCCCACAGGGGCGACTCCAGATCGATCAGCGCGTCGGGTTCGAGCATCAGGCCTTCGACCGCGGGTGCCGCCGCCAGCAGCGCCACCGAACGGTGCAGGCCCGTCGGCGACGGCCCGCGCAGCGCCAACCGTCACTTCGGCGCGCGGCCCGTGCAACGCGTCGGTCACCAGCTCGGTCGGATCGAACATCGGATGTCGCGAACACCCCAGCGACACATAGTGAAAGACACCTTCGAACTCGGGGCGCAGATCGGGGCCGAAGCGCAGCACGTCGATCTTCTCGGCACCCAGGAACGTGACGCTGGCCTCGTCGGGGTCGGCGGTGATGCCGACACCTGGCGAAGTGCTCGCGCAGGTGCGCGCGGACCTTCGCCAGGACGTCGATCACTCGGCCGGCGGCGGGGCGCCGGTGCGAGTCGCCGCGGTGTCGAGGCAGTCAGGTTCTTGCCGGTATCGGCGTCGAAGATCGTCAGCTTCGACGTGTCGAACGCCAGCTGGATCGTGTCGCCCTTCTTCGCCTGGGATTCGGTGGAAACCCTTGCCACGAACTCGTTTTCACCGACGCCCGACTCACTGGCCAACTCCGCGAGCTGGGCAGCCTGGGCGCCTGCTCCCTCGCTCTTGAAGTGCAGATACTTGTCGGCGCCCAGCGACTCGACCATGTCGACCGTCACGTCGAACGTCAACGCCCTGATCCGCGCATATCCGTCCAGCACCGAGGCGTCCTCGAGATGTTCCGGCCGGATGCCGACGATCACGTTGTTGGGGTTCTGGTGCCGGGCGAGCAGGTCGTGGACTTCCTGGGTCAGCGTGACCTCGCCGAACGGCAGGCGCACACCGACGTCGGTGATGGTGGCCGGGAAGAAGTTCATCGCCGGAGATCCGATGAAGCCCGCGACGAACAGGTTGGCCGGGCGGTTGTAAAGCTCCTCGGGCGTGCCGATCTGCTGCACCTCCCCGGCGAGAAGCACCACCACGCGGTCGCCCAACGTCATGGCCTCGGTCTGGTCATGGGTGACGTAGACGGTGGTGGTGCCCAGCTTGTTCTGCAAGCGCGCGATCTCCGAACGCATCTGCACGCGAAGTTTGGCGTCGAGGTTCGACAACGGCTCGTCCATCAGGAACGCCTTGGGATTGCGCACGATCGCGCGCCCCATGGCCACCCGCTGCCGTTGCCCGCCGGACAGCTGTGCGGGCTTGCGGTCCAGAAGCTCGGTCAGATCAAGAATTTTCGCGGCCTCGTCGACCTTCTGCGCGATCTCGGCCTTCGTTCATCTTGGCCAGCGTCAGCGGGAACGCGATGTTCTGCCGCACGGTCATATGCGGGTAGAGCGCGTAGGACTGGAACACCATCGCGATGTCGCGGTCCTTGGGCGCCTTCTCGTTGACCCGTTCGCCACCGATGCTCAACTCGCCCGACGAGATGTCCTCGAGGCCGGCGATCATGTTGAGCGTGGTCGACTTTCCGCAGCCGGACGGTCCGACCAGGATGATGAACTCGCCGTCGGCGATCGTGATCGAGAGATCCTTCACGGCCGTCGCGCCGTTGGGGTAACTCTTGGTCACCCGGTCCAACACTATTTCGGCCATGGAACTACCCCTTCACCGCGCCGGACGTGAGGCCGGCGACGATCCGTCGCTGGAAGATGAGAACAAAGATAATGATCGGGATGGTGATGACCATCGCTCCCGCGGCGATCGACCCGGTCGGTTCCTCGAATTGTGAACTGCCCGTGAAGTTGGCGATCGCCACCGGCGCCGTGATCGCTCGCTGAGTCGCCGTCAGTGACAACGCCAGCAGCAGGTCGTTCCACGCGAAGATGAACACCAGGATCGCCGCGGTGACGATGCCCGGGGCGGCCAGCGGAGCGATCACCTTTCGGAACGCCTGCGCCGGTGTGGCGCCGTCCATCTTCGCCGCCTTCTCCAGATCCCAAGGGATCTCACGGAAGAACGCCGACAAGCGTGTAGATCGCCAGCGGCAGCGCGAAGGTGATGTACGGGATGATCAGACCCGGCCAGGTGTCGAACAACCCGAGTCTGCGCTCGATGTTGAAAAGCGGTGTCACCAGCGAGATCTGCGGGAACATCGCAATCAGCAGCGCCACGCCGACCAGCAGCCGCTTACCCGGGAACGCCAGACGGGCCACCGCATAGGCCGCCATTCCGCCGATCACCACCGCGATCACAGTGGTGATCAGCCCGATCCCGATCGAGTTGATCAGCGCCGAGCTGAACGCGTCGCCGGAGAAGATTCCCTTGTAGTTGTCGAAGGTGACCTGCGCCGGAATCAGCTTGCCGTCCTTGACACTTGACGTCGGCTTGAGCGACAGGCTCAGGATCCACAACACCGGGAGCAACGCGTAGACGATGACGAGGATGTTGACGACGGTCCATCCCGTTGCCCGGCCCGCGCCTGCCCGTTCGGCCATCAGCGCCTCTCCTCGTCGGATCCGGGCGCCGACGCACCGAAGAGCTTGATGTAGATGAACGCGATGATCGCCACCGACAGGAAGATCAGCACGCTGATCGCCGACCCCAGCCCGAGGTTGAACGCCTTGAACAGGTTGTCGTAGCCCAGGATCGACACCGAACCGGTGTCGTTGGCGCCGCCGGTGAGCACGTAGATGTTGTCGAAGATGCGGAACGCGTCGAGGGTGCGGAACAGCAGCGCGACGAGGATCGCCGGTTTGATCAGCGGCAGAATCACTTTGATCAGCCGCTTCCACGGCCCTGCGCCGTCGACCTGCGCGGCGTTGAGCAGATCCTGTGGCACCAGCGCCAGCCCGGCGAGCAACAGCAGCGCCATGAACGGCGTCGTCTTCCACACCTCGGCGAGCACCACGATCGCCAGCGACGGGAGCTGCTCGGTCAGCGGTGCGCTGCCCTCGGGCAGCAGGTTGGCCAGATAACCGGTGCCGGGTGTCCATGCGTAGTACCAGCTGTAGGAAGCCGCGACGGTGACGATCCCGTACGGAATCAGGATCGCGGTGCGCACCACGCCCTTACCGAAGATCGTCCGGTGCATCACCAGCGCCAGCGCCATGCCGAGCACGAACTCGATCGCCACCGACACCACGGTGATCGCCAGCGTCACGACGAACGCCGTCCACCAGTACCGGTCGGTCAGCACCGTGATGTAGTTCTCCAGGCCGACGAACTCGGTGTCGTCGGGCTGCGCGAGGTTGTAGCGCTGCAGGGACAGCCACACCGCGTACCCGATCGGGTAGGCGGTGACCGCGAGCATCAGGATGACCGCGGGGGCGATCAGCCCGAACGCCAGGCCGCCGTTCGGATTTCGTGTCGTCGGTGCCGACCCTTGACCGGCGCAGCGGCTGTCATGGGATCAGCCCCTTACCGTCGATGGCCTTTTGCACCTGCACGGTCAACTCGTCGGCCGTGCGCTGCGGGTCGATGTCGGTGATGGGGGCCAGTGTCGCCGAGATCCTGGTCGAGACCGCCTGGTAGACGGGCGTGGCCGGCCGCACCGCAGCGTTCGTCAGCTGTTCGCGAATGATCTCGTACTGCGGATACTTCGCCTGGAACGTCGGATCGTCGTACAGCGATGCGCGCACCGCGGGCAGCCCGCCCTCGACGGAGGTGTACCGCTGGTTCTCCGGCGCTGCGCATGCACCTGATCGCCTCGAACGCCTCCGCACGGTGCTGGCGTGGTCTTGGCGACCGCGAGGTTCAGGCCGCCCAGCGTCACCTTGGCGGGCTCGCCTCGGTGACGCCCGGGTAGTTGGCGAAACCGAACACCTTCTTGCTCGCTTCGTAAGCCGCCTCGAACTGTTCGTCGGTCGGCGAGAACGTGCCGACGTCGTTGATGGCTGCCCGCCAGCGCGGGATCGTCGTTCAGCGGCAGGAACGACACGCCGCCCTTGACCGCGTTCTCCAGCATCGACGGCAGTACGAACGGCCAGTTCACCTCGAGCGCGGCTTTGCCCTGCTCCAGCGCCAGCCGTGCAGTGCCCTCGTCGGTCTGCGTGATCGACGGATCGGCGCCCGGCGCGGTAGCAACCGCCTTCATGATCTCCAGCGCCTTGACTGTCGCGGCCCGGTGCTCGTCGGTGTCGGTCAGTGTGACGGTCTTGCCGTCGTCGGAAAGAACTTGACCGCCAGCGCTTTCCAGCAGCGTGTTGAACCACACCACCAGACCCTCGTACTGCTTGGCCTGCAATGCGATCCAGCTCGGCTTGCCCTCGGCGTGCAGCCGGGTCGCCTCGGCCACCATGCCGTCCCACGTCGCCGGCGGCTCGTCCATCAAATCCGCTCGGTACCAGAGCAATTGGGTGTTCGTGGTGATCGGCGCGGCGTAGAGCTTGTCCTGCCACTTGGCGGTTTCCAGTGGCCCGGGCAAGCGTGTCGGTGGTCGCGTCGGATTCGGCCTGCCCCGACGGGTCGTCGGACAGCGGCAACGCCCAACCCGCCTCGGCGAACTCGGCGGTCCACACCACGTCGAGTGCCATCACGTCGAGCGTCTTGTCGTTGCCCGGTGAGCCGCCGGGCCAGCTGCAGACGCTGAGTCGTCGGCATCTTTCGGCAAGCTCACCTGCTGAATCGTGAAGCGGCCGCCGAGTTCTTCGTTGCACCGCTTGGCCACCGCCGTGAACGTGGCCATCTCGCTTGCCGGCGTGTAGTAGTTGATGACGATTCCGCCGCCGCCCGATCCGCACGCCGAAACCACCGACGCCGTCGTCAAGCGCGGCCAACGCCGCAGCACCAAGCCGCCGTGGGCGCACCGCTGCCTCCCGTCCGGGTCTCATGTCGCCACCGGAGCGGCTCCGAGGAACCCTCCTGCGCGAGAACCGTATTGCCAGTTACCGGTGATTTGCAACACTTCGGCGCGCGCGTCGCGCACCGTTACTCAATTGCAGGGGACACGGGAACTGGGCAAAGTGCCAGCTAACGCCCGCGCCGCGGGACTGGGAGGTCTAGATCTTCAAGCGTGCCAGCAGATCCCGGCCGCGCTCGGCGCTCTGCGGGTCGCACAGCACGTCGTATCGTCCGGCGACGAGTTGCATGGTCGAGCTGAAATCTCTTGTGCCGCGTGCCATCGCATACGGGATCGCCGAGGTGATGAGGCCGAAGAACACACCGGCGACCAGACCGGTGATCAGCGCGCCCCACGGGCTCGGACTGAAGAATCCGAGGATCAGCCCGATGAACAGGCCCAGCCAGGCGCCGGTGAGTACGCCACCGCCGAGCACCTTGGGCCAGCTCAGCCTGCCGGTGACACGTTCCACCTGCATCAGGTCGACGCCGACAATCGTCACGTGCTCGACCGGAAACTCCTGGTCCGACAGATAGTCGACCGCGCGCTGCGCCTCGGCGTAGGTCGGATAGGACCCGATCGGCCAGCCCTTCGGAGGGGTGGGCAGCGCCGCCGGCCCGCGGCGGGTGGTCGGGGTGCCAGGTGTTGCGCCGGTCTGCTGTCCAGGCTGAAACGGGCTGGTCATCGCTGCTCATTCTCCTCTATTGCGCGCCTGGTGTCGCCGCTTGTTCGGCTGGCGATCTCATCCAGATCAACGCCTTCGGCCCCGCAAAGGTGCCCTGTATTTGCGCTAGGTTGAACAGCATGACAAATCCGGGCGAGGACGCTGGCCAAACGGCATCATCCGGCTCTGGCGAAGGCGCATCCGAGCCGACATCGACCAGCTACGAGGCCCCGCCGATCGAGCAGAGCCAGGAGCAGGCCGGGCAAAGTCACGAGCAGGCCACCCAGGTCTACGAGCAGCAGCCCGCCGAGCAGCCGACCCAGTCTACGAGCCGAGGCCGTTCGAGCAGCCCGGGTACACGCCCCCGCCGGCATACGACCCCACGCCCTACCAATCGCCGCCTTCGTACCAGTCGGCTCCGGGCTATCCGCCGGGCGGCTTCCCACCGCCTGTCGACCAGTCCGGCTATCCACCGCCCCCGCCGTACACCGATGCCGGCGGCTTCGGCACACCGGGACGCGCCCGGATATCCGCCGCCTCCGCCGTACAACACGCCGCCTCCCGGCTTCGGCCCCCGCCACCCGGCTTCGGCCCGCCGTATGCCCGTCCCGGTTTCGGCCCGCCGCCCGGCTATCCGGCGCCGGGCTATGCGGCCTACGGCCCGCCCACGGAGAAGACCAACGCGATGGCGATCGGCTCGCTGGTGGCTTCCGTGGTCGGAGTCTGCTGTGGCATCGGCTCGATCGTCGGCATCGTGCTCGGCATCGTCGCGATGAACCAGATCAAGCAGAGCGGCGAGAAGGGCCACGGCCTGGCGATCGCGGGCATCGTGGTCGGCGTGTTGTCACTGCTCCTCAACGTGGCCTGGACCATCGGCGCCATGAGTAGTTGATCGACGAGCACCGGCGACCAGATGAGCATCAGCGACCCGGAGCGTCCTGCACAGGAGCCGCACCCGTCCGGGGCCGTCGAGTACCCGCCGCTGGACAACCCGCTTCACCCGAATCCCTACGTGCCCGTTGACTATCCCGCCGGCGCCGGATTGCCGCCACTGATCTATCCGCCACCGCCGGGTTATCAGGGGGCACCGGGGTTTTACCCGGCGTACGACCCATATCGGCCGATCAAGCCGCCGGGCACGAATGGCAATGCGATCGCCGCGCTCGTCAGTGCAATCGGCGGACTCCTGTGCTGCGGTCCACTGGGGATCGTCGGGCTCATCTTCGGCGTGATTGCGATGCGCGAGACCAAACGCACCGGACAGGACGGCTACGGTCTGGCGCTGGCCGGTACGATCATCGGCGGCCTCACGCTCGCGGGCACGTTGATCGTCGTGGTGCTCTACCTGGCGCTCATGTTCAGCGGTTGGCAGTGGACCTAGTGCGTTAAGCCGGCGGGCGGAACGGCTCGCCCTTGCGTTCCATCCCGGCGGCGCGCCCCTTGCCTGCGATCACCAACGCCATCTTGCGGCTGGCCTCGTCGATCATCTCGTCGCCGAGCATCACCGCGCCACGCGCCCCGCCGGCCCGCGAGGTGTGCCACTCGTAAGCCTCCAGAATCAACTCGGCGTGGTCGTAAGCCTCCTGGCGCGGGCTGAAGATCTCGTTGCCCGCCGCGATCTGGTCGGGATGCAGCACCCATTTGCCGTCGTAGCCGAGCGCGGCGGATCGGCCGGCGATCCGGCGGAAGCCGTCGACGTCGCGCACCTTCAGATACGGACCGTCGATCGCGAGGATGCCGCGGGTGCGGGCGGCGATGAGGATGCGCATCAGCACGTGGTGATGGGCATCGCCGACGTCGTATCCCTCGGGTTGTTCGCCGACCTCCAGCGTGCGCATGTTCAGGCTCGCCGCCATGTCCGCCGGACCGAGAACCAGCGCCTGCATCCGGGGGCCGCCGCGATCGCGTCGATGTTGGTCAGGCCCTGCGGCATTCTCGATCTGCGCCTCAATACCGATGCGCGCCCAACGGAAGTCCGTGAGTCACTTCGAGTTGGCTCAGCAGGAGGTCTAGGGCGTGGATGTGCGATACGTCGGTCACCTTCGGCAAGCACCACGATGTCCAGCGACGCCCCTGCGGCCGACACCACGTCGATGACGTCGGCATGGGTCCACGGCGTGGTCCAGTCGTTGACCCGAACTCCGCGCAACTGCCCGGCCCAACCGGACGCGGCCAACGCTTCCGCCACTTGCGCGCGCGCCTCGGCCTTGGCGTCGGGCGCGACCGCATCTTCGAGATCGAGGAAGACCTCATCGGCGGGCAGACTCTTTGCCTTGTCGATCATCTTCGCGCTGCTGCCGGGAACCGAAAGTATCGTTCGGCGGGGTCGATAGCGGTTTTCCACAACCACACTCTTTACCCTTCTAGGCATGGCGGCGGTGAACAGGGTCTATGCGGCCCGACTCGTGGGGATGGTGGTGCTGGGGCCCGACGGGGAGTCCCTCGGCCGCGTCCGCGATGTGGTGATCAGCATCAGCATCGTGCGCCAACAGCCGCGCGTACTCGGTCTGGTCGTCGAATTGCTCACGCGCCGAAGAATTTTCGTGCCGATTCTGCGGGTGACGGCCATCGATCCCGGCGCTGTGACGTTGGCGACCGGCAGCGTTTCGCTGCGCAAGTTCACCCAGCGCCCAGGTGAGGTGCTTGTGCTCGGCCAGGTGGTCGAAACGCAGGTCAGGGTCGACGATCCCGACCAGGAGCAGTTGTCCGGCGTCGACATGCACGTGGTCGATCTGGGCATCGAGCCAACCCGCACTCGCGACTGGATGGTGACCAAAGTGGCGGTGCGGGCTGCGCGGCGCCTTGGCCGCCGCGGCAACGTGCAGATCGTGGACTGGCAGCACGTCCAGGGGCTGACCCCGTCCGGCCTGGCGATGCCCGACCAAGGCGTGGCACAACTGCTGGAGCAGTTCGTCGGGCAGCGCGCGGTCGAGGTGGCCGAGGCCATTCGCGAGCTGCCGGACAAGCGCCGCTACGAGGTGGTCAACGCACTCGACGACGAGCGGCTGGCCGACGTGCTGCAGGAACTGCCAGAAGACCAGCAGGCCAACATGCTCAGGCAGCTGCCTGCCGAGCGGGCCGGCGATGTGCTCGAGGCCATGGACCCAGATGACGCCGCCGACCTGCTGGGTTCGATGACCCCGACTCGATGCCGAGCAGTTCCTACGGCGAATGGATCCCGAGGATTCCGAGGACGTGCGCCGCCTGCTCTCGCACTCCCCCGACACCGCGGGCGGCTTGATGACCTCGGAACCGGTCGTGCTGGCACCGGACACCACGGTCGCCGAGGCCCTGGCCCGGGTCCGCGACCCCGATCTGACCCCGGCGCTGGCGTCCCTGGTCTTCGTGACGCGCCCGCCGACGGCCACCCCCACCGGCCACTACCTGGGCTGCGTACACCTTCAGCGGCTCTTGCGTGAACCCCCCGCGTCGCTGGTCAGCGGAATCATCGACACCGACCTGCCCAATCTGGGCACCGGAGGACTCGCTGTCCGCGGTGACGCGGTATTTCGCCGCCTACAACCTGGTGTGCGGTCCGGTCGTCGACGAGGAGAGCCACCTGCTCGGCGCGGTGTCGGTCGACGACGTGCTCGACCATCTCCTGCCCCACGACTGGCGCGAGCGCGAAGAACCCGAGCTGTTCACCACCACCGAGGGCGCGTCATGAGTGACCTGACGGCGCGCCAGCGCCTGGACACCCCGCGGGTCTCCCGTCGCCGGTTCGCGCCCAACGTCGACGCCGAGGCCGTCGGCAAGTTCTCGGAGTCGATTGCGCGCTTCCTCGGCACTGGCCGGTACCTGGCCTGGCAGACCATCTTGGTGATCGTCTGGATCATCCTGAATCTGTTTGCCGTAGGACTGCGATGGGACCCGTATCCGTTCATCCTGCTCAATCTCGCGTTCTCCACGCAGGCGGCATATGCGGCGCCGTTGATTCTGCTGGCTCAGAATCGCCAGGAGAACCGGGACCGGGTGTCGTTGGACGAAGACCGTCGACGGGCCGAACAGACCAAGGCCGACACCGAGTATCTGGCCCGTGAGCTGGCCGCATTGCGGTTGGCGGTCGGCGAGGTGGCCACCCGCGACTACCTGCGGCGCGAACTCGAGGAAATCCATGAGCTGCTGAATCGCCTGCAACCGCCAACGGGGTCCGATAAGCGCGACGGCGGCGGAAAAACAGAGCAGAATGAGCGCCGCTCGAAAAAGCAGAGCTGAATTACCTTGATATCAGCTGGAGCCATTGCTGTAACACGCGTGGAATCGACTGGGTATGGTGACTTGGTTCACAACCACGACAGACCAAGGACGGTCGAGTGCACATAGGGGGAGGCGCCGCCCTCAAGGCAGCGCGACGCCACGCCGGGCGGGTCGCGCACAGCGTCACCGGCGCTGTTTCTCGTGTGCGCGCAGCTGATATCCGCGGCACCCTGCGACCGTCTCGCGTCCGGGGCGCCCTGACACCTGCTCGCGCCCGCGTCGCCTCCGGATTCGCAGTCATCGCGCCGATCATTCTGGTCGGCGCCGTAGGCGCATCCGTGCAACCGAACTCGCCGGTCCGCGATTCCGCGGTGAGGCCCCTGGCCGCTGTCGAGTCCGCCTCGGCCGACCGCGCAGGCGCGACCGTGGTTGCGGTCACCAAGACACCGACCGAGTTTCACATCGCCTCGTCCTCTTCGTCGTCTCCCGCGCCTGCGATGGTCGTGAATGCTCCTGGCACACTTCGCATTCCGGCGATGGCCCTGTCGGCCTACCGCAACGCCGAACGGATGATGGCAGTGGCGGCCCCTGGCTGCGGTGTCAGCTGGAACCTGCTGGCCGGCATCGGGCGTATCGAGTCGATGCACGCCTACGGCGGCGCCACCGACTCCCGCGGTACCGCCGTGCGGCCGATCTACGGGCCCGCGCTGGACGGGACGCTGCCCGGCAACGAGGTCATCGTGCAGAGCCGCTCGGCCGACCGCGTCACCTACGCCCGGGCGATGGGGCCCATGCAGTTCCTGCCCGGCACCTGGTCTCGCTACGCATCCGACGGCGACGGCGATGGCAAGGCCGAGGTGCAGAACCTGTTCGACTCGAGCCTGGCCACGGCGCGCTATCTGTGCAGCGGCGGGATGAACCTGCGCGACCAGGCCCACGTGATGTCGGCGATCCTTCGCTACAACAACTCGGTCGCCTACGCCCGCAACGTGCTGGGCTGGGCCGCCGCATACGCCACCGGCGTGGTGCCCGTCGACCTGCCGCCGATCACCGGAGCGGTCCCCGTGCTCGGCGACGGGGGCGACACGCATCTCGATGACTACCAGGGCCTCGGGCCCGGGCTGCCGCTCAACGCGCTCGGATTGCCCGCCAACGATCCGCTGGCGCTGATGCCGATGCTCGCGCGCAGCGACGTCGCCAGCCAGCTCCCCGGATTCGTGCCCGGCCAGCGGCTCGGCCCGCTGCCTGGACCCGCACCGGGGCCGCTGGCAGCTCCGCCGACGCAGACCCAACCGCAACCGTGGGTGCCGCCGTGGATGCAGCCGCCTCCGAAGCCGGCGCCGGAGTGCGCGGTGTTCTGCATCAGGGACCAGCCCGCGCCGCTGCAGGCCGCGCTAGGCGAACCGCCCGCGGCGCAACCGATGCTGCCGCCGGGAATGGCACCGCCACCCGGTCCGCTCGCGCCGCGCCGGGCCTGCTCCCGGGGCCCGCTCCGCTGGCACCTGCCGCCCGGTCCGGCTGGCACCGCAGGGTGCGCCGCCGGGACCGCCGCCAGGTCCCGCCGAAGCACCGCTGCCCGGTCCTCCGCCCGGACCGGCCGGTTAGGACGCGCGTCGAGTCGGCCTAGACTCGACGGTGATGTCCTCTACTTCCCCTGACCTGGAGTCCGCGGTCCGTTCCGGGTTGACGAAGGTGATCGACCCCGAGTTGCGGCGGCCGATCACCGAGCTCGGCATGGTGAAGAACGTCACCATCGAGCCCGACGGCAGGCGTGCACGTCGAGGTGTACCTCACCACCTCGGCCTGCCCGAAGAAGAGCGAGATCTCCGAGCGCGTCAGCCAGGCGGTCGCCGATGTCCCGGCACCGGCGCCGTCAAGGTGACCCTCGACGTGATGAGCGACGAGCAACGCACCGAACTCCGCAAGCAGTTGCGCGGCGATTCCCGCGAACCCGTCATTCCGTTCGCCCAGCCCGGCTCGCTGACCCGGGTGTACGCCGTGGCATCGGGCAAGGGCGGCGTCGGCAAGTCCAGCGTCACCGTCAACCTGGCCGCGGCGATGGCCGCGCGCGGGCTGTCGGTCGGCGTGCTCGACGCCGACATCTACGGGCATTCGGTACCGCGGATGATGGGCACCACCGATCGACCCACTCAGGTCGAGTCGATGATCCTGCCGCCCGTCGCCCACGATGTCCGCGTCATCTCGATCTCGATGTTCACCCAGGGCAACACCCCCGTCGTCTGGCGCGGACCGATGCTGCACCGTGCGCTGCAGCAGTTCCTTGCCGACGTCTACTGGGGCGATCTGGACATCCTGCTGCTGGACCTGCCGCCGGGCACCGGAGACATCGCCATCTCGGTGGCCCAGCTGATCCCGGGCGCGGAGATCCTGGTGGTGACGACGCCTCAGCTGGCGGCCGCCGAGGTCGCCGAGCGAGCCGGCGCGATCGCGCTGCAGACCCGTCAGCGCATCGTCGGCGTGGTGGAGAACATGTCCGGGCTGCTGCTGCCCGACGGCACGACCATGCAGATCTTTCGGCGAGGGCGGCGGCAAGCAGGTCGCCGAGAGCCTTTCGCGCTCGGTCGGCGCCGATGTGCCGCTGCTCGGCCAGGTTCCGCTTGACCCCGCATTGGTGGCCGCAGGCGACTCCGGGGTCCCGCTGGTGCTGTCGGCACCGGATTCGGTGGCGGGCAAGGAGTTACGCAGTATCGCCGACGCCCTGTCCAGCCGTAAGCGCGGACTGGCGGGCATGTCGCTGGGCCTGGACCCCGCGGGCCGCTAAGTCGCGTCGCTGTCGAAGGGGGTCTTCGCGGACACTTCGGGCGCCGTCGGGCTCGGCGCTCCGGCGTCGGCGTCGCCGGCGTCGGCGCACCGTCGCTGACGGGCTTCTCGGTGTTGGTTGCGGGGGTGTCGATCTTGCCGGTGAAGATCGAGTCGTCGCCGTCGAGCAGATGTTTGGTGAGCGCCGCACGCGGCGTCATCCCCCGCAGCTTGTTCAGCTGACTCAACGGTTCGCGAAGGTCGTCGAACTCCGGGCCGAGGTCGTCGCGCAGCTGGCTGGTGGCGCCGCTGATGTAGTCGCGGGCCTGCCGCAGTGTGCTCGACGTCCACCGGATCGCGCCCGGCAGCCGTTCCGGCCCCAGGATCACCAGACCGGCGATCACCAGGACCAGCATCTCGCCCCAGCCGACGTTCGCGAACATCGTCTAGGTGCTGTTGTCGGGGCCGGGGTTGACGATCAAGACGACAGGCCGGCCGTCGCGCATCACCTCGATGGGCGCATCCTGCCCGATCTTGAGTTGGCGCACGGCGACGACGAATTCGTCTGCGTCAGCGACGGTCCGGTCGCCCACCTTCACGACGACGTCGTTCTCCAGGATGCCCGCCTTCTCCGCCGGGCTGCCCGCCTTGACGTTGGCCACCTGAGCGCCCGACGCGAGGTCGTTGCTCACCGAGCGGGCGGTCAGGCCCAGCGTCGGATGCGCGATCTTGCCGTCCTTGATCAGCGACTCGATGACCGTCTTGACCTCGTTCACCGGAATCGCGAAGCCGAGGCCGCTGGCGCTGTCGGACAGCGACTTGCCCGCGGTGTTGATGCCGATCACGTCGCCGTTCATGTCGATGAGCGGGCCACCGGAGTTGCCGTGGTTGATCGACGCGTCGGTCTGCACGCCGTCGATGACGGTGTCGGTGTCCGACCCGTCGCCCGACAGCGGGACCGGGCGGTGCAGCGCGCTGATGATGCCCTGCGTGACGGTACTGCGCAGACCCAGCGGGGCACCCGCCGCGATCACCTCTTCGCCGACGTAAAGCTTGTCGGAGTCGCCCAACTTGGCGACCGTCAGATTGTCGACGTTGTCGACCTTCAGCACGGCGAGGTCGGTCTTGGGGTCGCGGCCAACCAGGTTGGCGGGCACTTCCTTTCCGTCGTTGAAGACGACGGTCATCTTGTACTTGCTCGCGTTGACCGCAGCCTCGGAGATCACGTGGTTGTTGGTGACGATGTAACCGCGGCCGTCGACGACGACGCCGGAGCCCTGCGAGCCTTCCTCGTCACTCTTCGCCTCGATCGTTACCACCGAATCAGCCACTGCCGCAGCAACTTTGGCGAAACGGCCCTCGGGCGCGTCGCCCGCGTCACTGGTCTCGAGTGTCACTTTGGACGTGGTGAACGCCTGGACCACCTCGGCCGTCGTACGACCGACCCAGCCGCCGGCGAAACCGATGACGAGCGCCACGATGCCGAGGACGGCCAGCGCGACGTAGGACACCTTGCCGCCGAAGAGAACGTCGCGCACTCCGAGCTTGCCCGTGCTGACGTTGGACGGTCGCGCGCGGGGGCTGCGGTCATCGCCGGGGTGCCCAAGGCCGACCGCGGCGCCGGGATCGCGCCACGGGTCAGTCGGGTTCGTCGGCGCCCTGCCCGGCGCGCTCGGCATCCAGCGCACCCGCATCCGCCGGGTGACGCTGCAGTGAATCGCCACCGGCGTAGGGCCGGCCGAAGGCCTCGTGCAGCACCGGATCGGGAGGCTGATCCTTCGGCGTGAAGGCACCTTGATCGCGGTATTTGTCCGCACCCAGGAACGATCCGCGCACGCCGTCGGGCCTGCCGAACGCGCGGCTTGACGCGGGATCGACGGGCGGCCGCGACACCGGTCGCGGCTCGAGACGTTCACGACCGGTCTCGTCCAGATTGCTCACCCGTTCATCACCCTCTATCCGAGCGCCAGCAATGACCGGCGCACGCCGTTGATCGACTCTGCATTCACCCTACCGGCGCTTACGGCGCCCCTGCTGCGCGCCGTCAGCAAACTGTGACTCTGCGTCGACGCGGCCGATCGGCGCCGGCGTCGGCTGTGCTGGCCGTGTTGGCACTGTGTAGCGGAATCTGCGACAACTGGCCAAGCAGCGAGCTCGGTATGGCTATCGGATGCGACTCCCGCAGTGCACTGCGCGCCTGCCGCTGGGCCTCGACCTCTGTCGCACATTGTGGACATAACGACAGGTGACTGGCCGCACGCAGGTGCGGAGTCAGGCGCAATTCATTGTCGACAAACGCCGCGATGGCCTCGGTCGACAGATGCTCGGTGGAGCCGAACTGCCGCGGTCCGACGGGCGCGTCGCTCTGGGACGCCAGCTGAGAAGGCAGCCAGGAGAACGCCCGGCGGAACACATGTCCCGGGTCGACCATCGCCCAGCTCCTCTCGGCGTACTCGCATCGCGTAAACGTTACTTACTCGAATGTAGCGCGGCGCGCGGCGCCAAACACCTGCGAACACTCAGGCCGACTTGGCCGTGTCCCGGTAGTGGGCCGATTCCCCGGCCGAATCGCTGTTGCCGATGGCGGGCCAGGTAGTCGCGCAGCGCCTGCCTGCCGCGGTGGATGCGGCTGCGCACGGTGCCGAGCTTGACGCCCAACGTGGCGCCGATCTCCTCGTACGACAGACCCTCGACGTCGCACAGCACGACCGCGGCGCGGAACTCCGGCGGCAGCGAGTCCAGTGCGGCCTGCAGGTCAGGGCCCAATCGCGAGTCGTGATAGATCTGCTCGGGGTTCGGCTCGTCGGCAGGCACCCGGTCGTAGTCCTCGGGCAGCGCCTCCATGCGGATGCGGCTACGCCTGCGGACCATATCCAGGAACAGGTTTGTGGTGATGCGGTGCAACCAGCCCTCGAACGTGCCGGGCTGATAGTTCTGCACCGAGCGGAAGACGCGGATGAAGGTCTCCTGCGTGAGGTCCTCGGCGTCGTGCTGGTTGCCGGACAGGCGGTAGGCCAGCCGGTAGACGCGGTCGGCGTGCTGGCGCACCAACTCGTCCCAGGACGGCATCGTGGTCTGGTCCCCCGTCGCGTCGAAGACGGCGGTCCCTGTCAGTTCATCGGAAGGCTCAACCCATTCCCCGTCGGTGAACTGCTCGAGGTGAGCCATCGTCACCGGGGCGGTGGGGGCGTTTGAATTCTTCGTCAGATCCTCCTGGTCACAGCCGTCATCTATGTATCGACGGCTCGATGTTCGCGGCAACATGAAACTCCCTGCGCTTATTCCCTGCGTCCCAGCGTCCGCCGTCGTCCATGCGACATACCGTCTCCGACCCTGGTGTGCTTGGCATATGAGCAGACTGAACATTTCCTGAGAAAGATTTTCTACCCATTTTCGACCTGCGAAAACCATGCGATTTCGACCGAAATCCGCAGTTCGGGGACGGGCGTGTCGCGGGCTCGGCCTCTGGGGTTAGCTCTACGCTGCGGGCATGGCAGGCATTGACGACGTCATCGGAGGCGGGGCACAGCAGAGCCGTGCCGAGTCGATCGTCAAGCACGCCGAGCAGTCGATCTCCGAGGACGCGATCGTTGCGGCGGCCCGGGAACGCGCCATCGACATCGGTGCGGGCGCGGTGACCCCCGCCGTCGGGGCATTGCTGTGCGTGTTCGCCAAGATGACCGGGGCCAAAGCTGTCGTCGAGGTGGGCACCGGCGCCGGGGTGAGCGGGCTCTGGCTGCTGTCGGGCATGCGCGACGACGGCGTGCTCACCACCATCGACGTCGAGCCCGAACATCAGCGCATCGCCAAGCAGGCATTCACCGAGGCGGGCGTCGGCCCTGGCCGCAGCCGGCTGATCAGCGGCAGGGCGCAGGAAGTCCTCACCCGCCTTGCCGACGACTCCTACGACCTGGTGTTCATCGACGCCGATCCCGCCGATCAGCCGCAGTTCGTCATCGAGGGCGTGCGACTGCTGCGCTCCGGTGGCGCCATCGTGGTGCACCGCGCCGCGCTGGGTGGCCGTGCCGGTGACGCCAGCGCGAAAGACGCCGAGGTGGCCGCGGTCCGCGAGGCCGCGCGGCTTGATCGCCGAGGACGAGCGGCTCACGCCGGTGCTGATCCCCCTCGGCGACGGCCTGCTCGCCGCCGCCCGCGACTGACCTTCTCCCCGCGAGCCGGGCCCACGCGAGCAATGCTCTGGCGGGATCTTTACGGCGTCTTGACGGCCTGACCCCTTGACCGTCGGCTGAACGCGCGTTTAGCGTACTAAACATGCGTTCAGCTCCTGACGATCGAACGGCCATCGCCCGAATCCGCGATGCCGCGATCGACCTGTGGGGCCGAGACGGGTTCAACGTCGGGCTTCGGACCATCGCCGAGGCCGCGGGCGTGTCCGCCGCGCTGGTGATCCACCACTTCGGTTCCAAAGAGGGCCTGCGCAAGGCGTGTGACGACCACATCGCCGAGATGGTGCGCGAGTCCAAGACCGAGTCCATGCGCACCACCGACCCGGCCAACTGGCTCGCACAGGTCGCCGAGATCGAGGACTACGCCCCGATGATGGCGTATCTGGTGCGCAGCATGCAGTCGGGTAGCGACCTCGCAAAGTCGTTCTGGCAGCGCATGATCGACAACGCCGAGCAGTACATCGAGGAGGGCGTTGCGGCGGGCATTCTCAAGCCGAGCCGCGACCCGAAAGCCAGGGCGAGGTACCTCAGCATGATCAACGGCGGCGGTTTCCTGCTCTACCTGCAGATGCACGAAGACCCCACCGACCTTCGGGCCGTACTGCGCGATTACGGCGAAGACATGATGCTGCCCGCGCTGGAGATGTTCACCAACGGCCTCATGACCGACTCGACCATGTACGACGCGTTCATGGCTCAGCACGAAAAAGGCATCCCGTTCACATCTGGAGAAGGAGATGGAAATGACGACCCCGACAGCAATGTCCCTGCAGCGGGCTAACGCCGGCGGGCGATCGCACTTGGCGGTCGAGATCAGGGGATTGTCGAAATCATTCGGGCGGACCAAGGCACTCGACGGCCTCGACCTGACCGTCGCGCCCGGAGATATCACCGGATTCCTCGGACCGAACGGCGCGGGCAAGTCCACCACGATCCGCGTGCTGCTCGGTCTGTTGCGGGCCGACGGCGGAACCGTGCGGCTACTCGGCGGCGACCCGTGGCGCGACGCCGTTGAATTGCACCGCCGAATCGCCTACGTCCCTGGCGATGTGACGCTGTGGCCCAACCTGACCGGCCTGCAGGCCATCGACTTCCTTGCCCGGCTGCGCGGCAACGGCGTCGACACCCGCCGGCGCGACCAGCTGATCGAGCGCTTCGAACTCGACCCGCACAAGAAGGCGCGCACCTACTCCAAAGGCAATCGGCAGAAGGTGGCGATCGTCGCCGCGTTCTCCACCAACGCCGAGCTCTACATTCTCGACGAGCCCACCTCGGGCCTGGACCCGTTGATGGAGAAGGCATTCCAGCAGTGTGTCGAGGAGGTGGCCGGCCACGGGGCGGCGGTGCTTCTGTCCAGTCACATCCTGGCCGAGGTCGAAAAGCTCTGCGACAACGTCACGATCATCCGCGCCGGAAACAGCGGTGCGCTCCGGGTCCCTCGACGAGCTGCGACACCTGATGCGCACGACAGTGACAGTGCGCACCCGAGCCGACGGCCAGGCACTGCAGCGCAATCCGTCGGTGCACGACTTCGCGATCGCCGACGGTCACTACACCTTCTCGATCGACCGCAACGAACTGGATCAGCGCAATGGCCCAACTCACCGATCTCGGGATTCTCGACCTCACCGTCACGCCGGCATCGCTCGAGGACATGTTCCTGCGCGAGTACCAAGGAGCGACGCGATGAGCACGACCGCCATCGCACCGCGAACCGAACGGCGAAGTGCCGCAACGGGTCCGTGGACGGGCACGATAGAGCCTGCTTCGACTGGCGCTGCGCCGCGACCGTATCCGGCTGTCCGTATGGGTCGCCAGCCTGACGCTGATGATGGTGTACGCCCCGAACGCCATCAAACTGGCCTACCCGGAGGAGGCGCAGCGCCAGGCCCGGGTGAACCTGATGAAGACGCCCGCGGCGATCATCATGGGCGGACCGATGTTCGGCGGAAACGAAGCCGACCTCGGCGCAATGATGGCCAACGAGCTGATGCTCACGATGATCATCGCGACATCGATCCTGTCGATTCTCACGGTCATCCGGCACACCCGCGCCGAGGAGGAAAGCGGCGCAGCCGAATTGGTGCTGTCCTCGGTCGTCGGCCGCTATGCGCGAACCTATGCGGCGCTCATCCTCGTCGGTTCGGTGAACGCGGTGCTGGCCGTGACGATGACGCTGGCGATGGCGTCGACAGGTTTCAGCTTCGTGAACACCGCGGCGATGTGTCTCGGTATCACGGGGGCGGCGATGGTGTTCGGCGCAGTCGCCGCGGTCACGGCGCAGCTGTGGCGTCAGTCGCGCACCGCGACCGGCGCCGCGATGGCCGTGCTCGCGCTGGCCGCCTTCGTCCGCGGGATCGGCGACGTCATCAACAATTCGGGCAGCGTGCTGAGCTGGTTCTCGCCGATCGCGTGGGCCCAGCAGATGCGCGCCTTCGTCGACCTGCGGTGGTGGCCGTTCGCGCTCCTTGGTCGTGCTGGCGATCGCGCTGATGGCCGCGGCGGCCGCACTGGAGAGCAGGCGTCAGTACGACGACGGCAATCTCCCGTCCACCGGCGAACGTCCCAACGCGCACGCGATCAGATCGGTGCTCGGCCTGCACCTGACGCTGCAACGCGGCCAGACGATCGGTTGGGCGGTCGGGTTGTTCCTGGGCGGGCTGGCGTTCGGGTCGATGACGAAGTCGCTTCTGGACGCCGCCAAGGACAACGAGCTGATTCAACGGGTCCTGGTGGCACAGGGCACCGACAGCGTCTACACGACGATGACCCAGTTCCTCGCCGCCGCGGCCAGTGCGTACGTCGTTTCAGCGGTGCTGCGATTGCTCAACGACGAAGAGAAGGGCCTCGGCGAAGCTGTGCTGGCGGGCGCGGTGTCGCGGTGGCGCTGGCTGTTGACCGCGGTCGCGTCCGCGCTCGTCGGTTCTGCCGTGCTGATGTTCTTCGCGGGCCTGGGCAACGGGCTGGGCGCAGGCATCACTCTGGGTGAGCCGGGAACGATCGTGCGGCTGACGCTTGGCGGGCTGGCGTACGTACCCGCGATGGCCGTGATGGCCGGTATCGCGGCCATCGGCGTGGCGGTACGTAGGGGTTGGATCGGCTGGCTTGCAGTCACATTCGTCGTCGTCGCGCTGTATCTCGGCGCGCTATTACGACTCCCCAGTTGGCTCCTCGACCTGTCCCCCGTCGGCCAGACCACCGCGCCGGCGAGCTACCCGGTTCTCGCGCTGACCGTGATGGTCGTCGTCGCGGCTCTACTGACCTTGTGCGCCGGGGCGATTTACCGCCATCGCGACGCCGCCTGAACCCGTCGAAGGGAGAATCATGAAGATAGTTCTGCAATCGCTGGCATCGGTGGTCTTCGGCCTCGTCTTCTTCGGCCTGGCGCTGTTCTGGCCCGCAGGCACGTTCCACTATTGGCAGGCTTGGGTTTTCATCTTCGTGTTCATGTTCGCCACCATGGGGCCCAGCCTCTATCTGGCGGTGAAGATGCCCGATGCACTGCAGCGCCGCATGAAGGCGGGTCCGTTCGCGGAGACGAGACCGCTGCAGAAAGTCATCATCGCCGGCACCATCCTTTCGGTCGCAGCGGTTCTCGTGGTCAGCGCGTTCGACCATCGGTTCGGATGGTCGACGGTGCCGACAGCCTTCGTCGTCATCGGCAACCTTCTGGTCTTCCTCGGGCTCACCATCACCCAGTTCGTCGTCATCCAGAACAACTACGCCGGGGCCGCCGTCACCGTCGAGGCGAATCAAGAGTTGGTCTCCACCGGCCTGTACGGCCTTGTCCGCCACCCGATGTATGTCGGAACTCTCGTCATGATGCTCGGCACCCCGCTAGCGCTCGACTCGTACTGGGGACTCGCCTTCATCGCACCGGCCCTGCTGATCCTCGCGGTCCGAATCACCGATGAGGAGAAGATGCTGCGCGAGGAACTCGACGGATACCAGGAGTACACGCAGAAGGTGCCCTACCGGCTGGTGCCCGGAGTCTGGTGAGGCCGGGCTGTCCGCCCAACCGCCAGGAACACCACCACGACGGTGAACCGCGCGACGGTGTTGGCGATCATCGTGCCGTTCACGTCGGTCACCGCCATGTAGACGAGATCGAGTACCCCGCTGGCGCCGTGGAGTACGACGAACGTCATCACGATGAGCCGTAGCGCTGCGGGATCGTTCAGCCGCGCAGCACCGAAGCTCAGCACCGCCGCGGCCAGTTCCGCCGCCGCGACGAGGTATACGAGCAGATAGTCGGCCTCTTCGAGCGTGATGCCCACCGCCGACGGGATGGCTGTCGGAAACACCGTCAACACGACGGCTCCGGCAAGGGTGATCAGGCCATGCACAACGAACACCACACGCAAGGAGGTGGGCGTCCGCATCGTCGTCGCGGTCATGTTCCGTCCTTTCGTTCCGTCATAGATATGACGGACCGCCGGGGCGGATCATGACATCGGAGGAGGCGCCGTGAACGGCTTCGAAGAGCATCGCGTGCATCTGCGTGCGGTCGCCTATCGAATGCTGGGCACCGTGGCTGAGGCCGAGGACGCCGTGCAGGAGGCGTGGCTGCGGATGGATCGCACCGACATCACCGATGTGCACAACCTGCGTGGCTGGTTGACCACCGTGGTGGCACGGATCTGCCTGGACATGCTGCGAGCCCGCAGCGCCCACCCGGAACAGCCTCTCGACGACGCTGCCGAGGCCCACGAAGTCACCGACCCGGTCGATCCCGAAGCCGAGGCGGTGCTTGCCGATTCGATCGGCATCGCCCTCCTCGTCATTCTGCAGACCCTGTCGCCCGCCGAGCGGCTGGCCTTCGTGTTGCACGACATGTTCGATCTGCCGTTCTCCGAAATCGCCCCGCTGGTCGGCCGATCGGAGAACACCGCGGCCCAGCTCGCCGCACGGGCGCGTCGTCGCGTCCGCGGCAAAGCTCCCAGCTCCACAACGGACCTCGTCCGCCAGCGTCGCCTCGTCGAAGCCTTCCTCGCAGCGGCGCGTGAGGGTGAGTTCGACGCTCTGCTGGCGGTGCTGGACGACGACGTCGTGCTGCACGTCGACGCGACCGCTGCCGGGACGGCCACGACGATCCGCGGTGCGGCAACAGTTGCGGCCAACGCACGCATGTTTTCAGCCAACGCGCGATTTGCTGAGCCCACTCTGGTCGACGACGCGGTCGGCATCGTCGCCGCACCGAACGGACGGTTGGCGATCGTGCTGCGCTTTACGGTGAGGGGCGAGAAGATCACCCAGATATTCATCGACGCCGACCCGCAGCGGCTTCGCCGGTTCAGTTTCGGTGTGCTCACCTGAAGCCTGGCGCCAAGGATGTGGTGACGTCAGGCGGCGGTCAATCCTGCGAGATGACTAGCGATTAGGGCTTCGACCGCACTCGGCTTGAACACCACGACGTCGTTGGGCAATGGCGGCGCGTGTGATTCGTGGCTCGCGCCGGTCGGCGTGACGTACACCGCCTTGTGGCGCTGACCGTCGGCATTGAATGTATGGACACGCCAACCGGGTGCTTCCTTGGCGTAGTTGCAGGCCTCACACCCGCCGAGACCATTGGCGGCAGTGGTGGGGCCACCGCGCGCATGGGGGGTCGCGTGGTCGGTGTGCCGAATCGGCGCATCGCAATACGGAGTCCGGCAGGTGTCGTCTCTAAGCGCGATGAATTGCGCGAGACCCTTTGGGAACAGGCGTGATCGGGATTCCATCGCGACCAGAGCTCCGGAATCGGGGTGCCGATAAAGCCGGCGCAGGGTGGCTTTGGACTGCTCGTCGGCGATGGCGTCGCCCGCCAGGCGGCACGCGATTGCCGCAGGCACCGGTCCGTACCCAGGGACGTGCGCCGGCGTGGTGGCGCCGCCAAGCAGGGTCTCATCGGTCATGACGAGGTTGACTGCGACGGGGACCGGGACGTCAGCAGGGTGACCGGTGACGCGTTCGACGAGCGTGTCGGCCATGACCTGGCCGCGACTGCGGTCGTCGAAGCTGGTGTCAGCGGCGCGCTTTAGGGCGGCGTAGACGGACACGCCCTGGGTCATGGGCAGAAGCGCGGTCACGTAGGTCATCGTGTCGGGCGCCGGCCGGACGGTGACGGTACGTTCGGATTGAGCGCGGACCGCCTTGTCCACGACAGTCTGCGGGGCAAGCTGGTAGGCGATGGCCTTGGCATCGGCCTCAATCCGCTTGTCGCCGAGGCCCTCCAATGCCGCCTGGTCGGCACACATTCTGACGTCTAGGGTTCGGCGGTCCTCGACGGACAGGCACGCCGACTCGCGCACTATGAGGGTGGCGCGCCATTCGGAAAGCGCGCCGGATTCCAATGCCGCCAGGGTATAAGGCATCTCGTGGACGAGTGCGCGAGCGAAGCCGAGGTGCCGCCCGCCACGATTGGGGGAATCGTGGCGGGCGAGCGCGATCTCGGCGGAAAGGCCGCGACCCCGTTTGGCGGCGGGTACGCCTTCAGCCGCCTCGCGAGCGCGGCGGGCCGCGTCGAGATCGGCGGTGACCCTGGCCTGCTCGGCGGCTGCGGCAGACTTACTGCGTTCCAACTCCGCGATGAGTTCGACCAGCGACGCCTCATAAGCGATCGGGTCGGCAACCCGGGCTGATTCGAACATACTTTCGATCCTACTCCGTGGCTCCGACAAATTGTGCTCGGTCCACCGCATACTGATGCCCATGGAACTGCTGACCGGCTTCGGGCTGGCCACGGCGGCGGGGCTCAACGCCTACATCCCGCTGCTGGCGCTCGGGCTGCTGTCGCGGTTCACCGATCTGGTCACGCTGCCGCACGGCTGGACCTGGCTCGAAAACGGCTGGGTGATGGCTATCGTCGCCGTGTTGCTGGTAGTCGAGATCGTCGCCGACAAGATTCCGGCCCTCGACAGTGTCAACGACGCCATCCAAACCTTCGTCCGGCCCACGGCCGGCGGAATCGTGTTTGGGTCGGGTACCGCGGCGCAGACCAACGCAGTCGCCGACCCTGGCGCCTTCGCGCAGTCCGGACAGTGGATCCCCGTGGCGATCGGTGTCGTTGTCGCGCTGGTGGTGTCGTTGACGAAATCGACTGTGCGACCCGCCGCCAATGTCGCCACCGCGGGAATGGCTGCGCCGGTGCTGAGCACGATCGAAGACGGAATCAGTATCGGCTTGGTATTCGTGGCCCTGCTGGTCCCGGTGCTGGTGTTGGTGGCCCTCGTCGTGTTGTTCTGGGCGGCAGTGCGGATCGTGCGCCGACGGCGTAGCGAACCCGCGCGACACTAGATCCAGACGCCCTTACCGACGGCGACCACGCCGCCGGCGCTGATCGCGAAGCGTTCTCGGTCCTTCTCCAGGTCCACGCCTACCATCTCGCCGGGCCCGACGACGACGTTCTTGTCCAGGATCGCGTGGCGCACGACCGCGCCGCGGCCGACACGGGTGCCCGGCATGATCACGCTGCCCTCGACAATCGCGCCGTCATCGACCACGACGTTGGACGACAGCACCGAATTACGCACCGACGCAGCCGAAATGATGCTGCCCGCGCCGACCACCGATTCCTGGGCCGAACCGCCGTTGACGAACTTCGCGGGTGCCAGCTTCTCCATCTCGCCGCGGATGGGCCAGCGCTTGTTGTAGAGGTTGAATACCGGGTGCACCGACACCAGGTCCATGTGCGCGTCGTAGAACGCGTCGAGCGTGCCGACGTCGCGCCAGTAACCGTGGTCGCGTTCGGTGGCGCCGGGCACCTCGTTGTTGTTGAAGTCGTAGACCGCGGCCATGCCGTCTGCGACCAGACGCGGGATGATGTCACCGCCCATGTCGTGGTCGGAGTCGTCGTCGTCGGCGTCGGCCCGGATGGCGTCGATGAGCACCTTCGTGGTGAAGATGTAGTTGCCCATCGAGGCGAACGTCTGCTCGGGGTCGTCGGGCGTGCCCGGCGGGTCGGCCGGCTTTTCGATGAAGCTGCGGATGCGGCCCGACTCGTCGGAGTCGATGCAACCGAACGCGTTGGCTTCCGCGCGCGGCACCCGGATACCCGCGACGGTCGCGCCCGCACCGCTCTCGATGTGGAACTGCACCATCTGCTCGGGGTCCATCCGGTACACGTGATCGGCGCCGAACACGACGATGTAGTCGGGATCCTCGTCGTAGATCAGGTTCAGCGACTGGTAGATGGCGTCGGCGGAACCGGTGTACCAGCGCGGGCCGAGCCGCTGCTGGGCCGGGACCGGGGTGATGTACTCGCCGGCAAGGCCGGACAGCCGCCAGTTCTGCGAGATGTGGCGGTCCAGCGAATGCGACTTGTACTGCGTGAGCACGCAGATTCGGAGGTACCGCGCGTTGACCAGATTGGACAGTACGAAGTCGATGAGCCGGTAAGCGCCGCCGAAGGGGACGGCCGGCTTGGCGCGATCGGCGGTCAATGGGTAGAGCCGCTTGCCCTCGCCGCCAGCCAGGACGATCCCCAGCACGTGTGGCAGTTCCCGCATGATTCAAACCTATCCGCACCCGCCACCCTCGGCTAGGCATTCGCTCCTGTCTGTCAAGGTTATTGACACCTATCCCGCATACGAAACAAGGCTGCGGTCGAGAGTTACGGCTACTACCGTCGTCACCATGCGGGTGGCGATGATGACTCGGGAGTATCCACCCGAGGTCTACGGCGGCGCGGGCGTACACGTCACCGAGCTCGTCGCGCAGCTGCGCCATCTGTGCGAGGTCGACGTGCACTGCATGGGCGCACCTCGCGAGGGCGCGGTCGTCGCGCAGCCCGATCCGGCGTTGCTGGGCGCCAACCCCGCGTTGTCGACGCTGTCGGCGGATCTGAACATGGTCAACACTTCGGGGCAGGCCACCGTGGTGCATTCGCACACCTGGTACGCCGGGCTGGCGGGCCACCTCGCCGGGCTTCTGTACGGCATCCCGCATGTGCTGACCGCGCATTCGCTGGAGCCGATGCGGCCGTGGAAGGCCGAACAGCTCGGCGGCGGGTACCGCGTCTCTTCCTGGGTGGAGAAGACCGCGGTCGAAGCCGCCGACGCGGTGATCGCCGTCAGCTCGGGCATGCGCGATGACGTGTTGAGCACCTATCCGTCGTTGGATCCGAACCGGGTGCACGTGGTGCGCAACGGCATCGACACCGAGGTCTGGTATCCGGCTCCGCCGCAGCCGGGCGAGTCGGTGCTCGCCGAACTCGGCGTCGACATGAGCCGCCCGATCGTCGCGTTCGTCGGGCGGATCACCCGTCAGAAGGGCGTCCCGCATCTGATCGCGGCGGCACACCGGTTTGCACCCGACATCCAGCTCGTGCTGTGCGCCGGCGCACCGGATACCCCCGAAATCGCGGCAGAGGTGACCGAGGCCGTTCAAGAGCTGGCGCGCAGCCGCACCGGCGTGTTCTGGGTACGCGAAATGCTGCCGATTTCCAAGATTCGCGAAATACTCTCAGCTGCAACTGTTTTCGTATGCCCATCGGTGTACGAGCCCCTTGGCATCGTCAACTTGGAGGCGATGGCGTGCGCGACGGCGGTGGTGGCCTCCGACGTCGGCGGTATCCCCGAGGTGGTGGCCGACGGTCACACCGGGGTTTTGGTGCATTACGACGCGGACGACCGGACGGGCTACGAATCGCGATTGGCCGACGCGGTCAATGCGGTGGTGGCCGAGCCGCAGCTCGCCCAGCAGTACGGGCAGGCCGGACGGCAGCGCTGTATCGAGGAGTTCTCCTGGGCGCACATCGCCGAGCAGACCCTGGAGATCTATCGGAAGGTTGCTTCCTAGGCGTGAACCCTCGCGGGCACACGCCGACTAGCTGGTGACGCCCTTGAGTTCGTCGCCGAGCGCGGCCGCCTCATCGGGGGTCAGTTCGACGACCAAACGTCCGCCGCCCTCCAGCGGTACCCGCATCACGATGCCTCGCCCCTCCTTTGTTGCTTCCAGGGGACCGTCGCCGGTCCGGGGCTTCATCGCCGCCATCGAGTGCTCCCTCCACATGAGCCAGCCCGCACGGTGGGCCTAACGAATTCCCTCTATTGTTCCCTATCCGCGGCTTCGCGTGTGCAAAGACCCGGCGATGGCCGCCTCGACGGCCCATCGACGGGTCACTGGAATGTCGCTGGCACCCAGCAGTCTGCGGTGTGGTCGTCGACCATTCCGGTCGCCTGCATCAAGGCGTAGGCGGTCGTCGGCCCGACGAATCGGAAGCCGCGCCGCTTCAGTTCCTTGGCCATCGCGGTCGACTCCGGGGTGACCGCCGGGACGTCTGCCATGGCGGCCGGCCGCGGCCGGGCGGCGGCGCGAACGACCACAGCAACTCGGCGAGGTCCACATCCAGATCGCCGACCGCACGGGCGTTGGCGATGGTGGCCTCGATCTTCGCGCGGTTGCGCACGATGCCGGCGTCGGCCAATCAACCTCGTGATGTCACGCTCGCCGTAGCGCGCGACGCGTTCGACGTCGAACTGGTGGAACGCGCGGCGGAAGTTCTCTCGCTTGCGCAGGATGATCAGCCACGACAGCCCACTCTGAAACGCCTCGAGGGTGACTCGCTCGAACAGCGCCTTGGAGTCCCGCAGCGGCCGGCCCCACTCGGTGTCGTGATAGTCCCGGTAAATCACGAAATCATCTGACGACAAGCGTGATTCGTCGATCCATGCACAGCGGACGCGGCATCGTCCGCGGTCACGCTTCGCCCTCTGCCTCCGACGACAGGCAGCGCGTGCGCGCCACCCTCGATGCGGTGGGCACCCTCAGTCGTCGTCACGATCCCGTAGGCGGCACGCACCGCGGCCAGTTGCCCGCGCACCAGATCGAGTTCCTGACCAAGCCGGTCGAGCACCCAGTCCACTTCGCTGGTCTTGTAGCCGCGCAGTGTCTGGCTGAACTTGACCGCGTCGACGTCGGCGCCGGTGACGCCGGAGGCGGGCAGCACGGTGGCGGTCGTATCGCGCGGCAACGGCGGCAATGACTCGCCACGCCCGAAGAGCACGCTGCCCAGTGCGAACAGCACGATGGCGATCAGAATCAGCACGACCAGATACAGCAGAACCAGGGTCACGCCGCTGATACTGCCTGAGGCCGCCGACACGTCGCGCGGCGACGTGCCCGCTATCTGAGCGCGGCCGCAGGCTGTTCATCGGCGGACGGTCGACCAGCGACACCTCCGACGTGCGCGGCGTGAAGTCGTCACCGTCGGCGAAGAACTGTGTCAGGCCGACGCCGGAGTCCGGCACCCCGCACCGGGAGAACAGCGTTGCGATGACCTGGCGGCTCATCGCGGCGAGCTCGGTCAGCGGCCGGTTGCGGTGCTCCCGCACGCCCAGGTTGACCTGCGCGATCGCGTCCAGGCCGAGACGGTCGTAGGTGTCGACGAGCAGACCGATCTCGACGCCGTACCCGGGCGCGAACGGCACCGATGTCAGCAGTTCGCGGGTGCCCGCGTATTCACCGCCCAGCGGCTGCAGCAGGCAGGTCAACTCGGGCCGCAGCGCGGCAAGCAGCGGCCTGGCCACCAGCTCGGTGACGCGGCCCCCGCCGTTGGCGTCCTCGCTGCCGCTGACCTTCAACGGCCGCCGGTAGAAGCCCTTGACCAGGTGCACGCCCTCGGCGGTGAGCAGCGGACCCACCAGCTTGGGCACGAACATGGGGTCGGGATCGATCAGGTCGGAGTCGACGAAGACGATGATGTCGCC
The DNA here is from genome assembly GCA_963720345.1 of uncultured Actinomycetota bacterium. Lineage (GTDB taxonomy): Bacteria > Actinomycetota > Actinomycetes > Mycobacteriales > Mycobacteriaceae > Mycobacterium. The sequence goes on along the minus strand of CAVRFN010000047.1, from coordinate 700,891 downwards.
GGTCGCGGCTGCCAGTGACCGCCACAGGACCTCGCCCTTGCCCGGCTGCGGTGCCACTTCGGGCAGCGCGACCTCGCGGCTGATCACCCTCGCCCCCGCGGCAAGCGCGCGGATCTCGGTGTCGTCGGTCGAGCCGGAGTCCAGCACGATCAGCTCGTCGACCAGGCCACCGAGCAGGGGCGTGATGGTCTCGACGACGCTCGCGACGGTCTCCTCCTCGTTGAGGGCAGGTAACACCACCGAGATGGTGCGCCCGGCCTTGGCGGCCTCGAGTTCAGCGATCGTCCACATGGGCCGGCTCCAGCTGTTGTCGGCCAGCCAGGGGTGTTCCGCGATATGCGCGGCGGCCAGCTCCGGTAGCAGTGTCATGCCAGTCCCCTCACTGTGCGCGCCGGTGGACGCGTTCCCTGGATCGACGCGACCATCTCCAGTACGCGTCGAGTGGGCCCCACCTCGTGCACTCGGAACATGGCGGCACCATCGGCCGCGGCCAGCGCGGTCGCCGCCAAGGTGCCTTCCAAGCGTTCGGTCAGGTCCACACCCAGAGTTTCCCCGACGAAGTCTTTGTTGCTCAGCGCCATAAGGACCGGCCATCCAGTGTTTACAAGGTCTTTTACGTGGCGCAACAAACTAAGACCGTGATAAGTGTTCTTGCCGAAATCGTGGGTCGGATCGATCAAGATCGCGTCTCTCGCCACCCCAGACGCGACGGCGCGCTCAGCGGCCTCCGTCACCTCGGCGACCACATCGTCGACGACGCCGCGTTCTGAGATGCCGTAGTTGACGCGGAACGGACGGGTGCGCGGCACAGCGCCGCCGGTATGCGAGCAGACCAGCCCGGCGCCGAACTCGGCGGCAACCTCCGGCAACGCGGGGTCGTGGCCGCCCCAGGTGTCGTTGATCAGGTCCGCACCGGCCGCACAGGCCTGTTTGGCCACCACCGCGCGCCAGGTGTCGACGCTGATGAGTTGGTCAGGATAGGTGTCGCGGAGCCATTCGATGAACGGCACGACCCGGGTGATCTCCTCGTCGACGTCGACCGAAGTGCCGGGCCCGGCCTTGACGCCGCCCACGTCGACGATGTCGGCACCGTCCTCGATCACGCGACGGGCGGCCGTCTTGGCGGCCTCATCGGTGAAGGTGGCGCCGCGGTCGTAGAACGAATCCGGCGTGCGGTTGACGATCGCCATGATCAGCGCGCGGTCGGCGGCCACCGGGCGACCCAGAAACGTCGACTGCACGCCCCCAAGGCTACGGGCCTGCGTAGAAGTGATGAGGTTTCGGCCGCGGCATAGTCAACCCAAGTGAGCATTGAGCACGGAAACCCGACAAAAGGAGCCGCGATGCGACGGGTCGTCCTATTTCACATGTGGTCGCTCGATGGTGTTGCCGAGGAGCCTGGCGACTGGGTTTTCGAGGTCGACCAGGCGGTATTCGACAACATCGCTGAGGTGATCGGCAGCCAGGACGCCGTGCTGCTCGGCCGTGGCACCTACGACTACTGGTCGGGCCATTGGCCCAACGAAGGTGAGGAGCCGTTTCGGAGCTTCATCAATGCCACCACGAAGCACGTGTTCACCTCGAGACCGCTCGACGTGCAGTGGTCCAATACCGTCGTCATCGACGGCCCTGCCGAACCGTATGTCCGCGACCTCAAGCAACAAGACGGCGCGGACATCGGCATCCACGCGAGCGTCGGGCTGGCCAAGTCGCTGCACGACGCCGGTCTGATCGACGACTACCGGCTGTTGATCGCACCTACCTTCGCCGGGCGCGGCGGGCGGATGTTCGACGGTCAGCAGGAACTGCGCCGCCTGGAGCTGGTCGACTCGAAGGCCACCGAGAGCGGTGCGCTACTTCTGCACTACCGGAATCGCTAGTTCTTGGGCTTCTTGCCCGCGGCGACCTCTTCGGGGTACTCGTCATAGAACTCGACGTAGCCCTCATCGCGACCGGAGAGGACATAGATCGGGTCCTCGATCTTCTCGGCCTCCTCGTCGCCTTCGCCCGAGGTGCCGCCGTAGCCCTGCTTGCGCAGGTCCACCTTCTGGCTCTTGAACGTCGACGTGTGAGCGAGTTCGGACACCACCCGGACGAACAACGGCACGGCGTAGCCGGGCAGGCGCTCGTAGGCCGCTTTCGCAAGGGCCTTGCCGTCGAACTCCTCACCGTCCTTGAGCTGGATCGCCACCATGCCTGCGCGACCGCCCGCACCTTCGACTTCGACGCCGAACACGGTGGCCTCTTCGATCTGCGAGTCTCTTGACACCGCGGCCTCGACCTCCGTGGTCGCCACGTTCTCGCCCTTCCACCGGAAGGTGTCGCCAAGCCGGTCGGTGAACGCGGCGTGCCCGAAGCCCTGCGAGCGCATCAGGTCGCCGGTGTTGAACCAGGTGTCGCCCTCCTTGAACGCGTCGCGGACAAGCTTCTTTTCGCTGGCCTTCTTGTCGGTGTAACCGTCGAACGGCTGAAAGTTGCTCACCTTCGACAGCAGCAGACCCGGCTCGCCGGTCTTGACCTTGCGAACGCGGCCGTTGTCGTCGCGCACCGGATCTCCGGTCTCGGCGTCGTACTCCACGAACGCCACCGGCGTCGGGCAGATCCCGGTCGACTTGTCGATGTTGAGCACGTTGACGAATGCGGTGTTGCCCTCGCTGGCGCCGTAGAACTCGCACACCCGCGGGATACCGAACCGCTTGGTGAAGTCGTCCCAGATGGCCGGCCGCAGTCCGTTGCCGATGATCACCCGCACCTTGTGCTTGCGGTCGGTGTCCTTGGGCGGCTGGTTGAGCAGATAGGCGCAGATCTCGCCGATGTAGATGAACGCCGTCGCCTGGTAGCGGATCACGTCGTCCCAGAACTTCGAGGCGGAGAACGACTTACCGAGCGCCAGGGTCGCACCGGCGTTCACCGTCGATCCGAGCGCCACCGTCAGCGCGTTGTTGTGATACAGCGGCAGGCAGCAGTACATCACGTCGTCGCTGTGCAGGCGCAGGCCCAGACCGCCGAAGCCGGCGAGCGCACGCAGCCACCGATAGTGGGTCATGACGCTGGCCTTGGGCATCCCCGTGGTGCCCGACGTGAAGATGTAGAACGCCTTGTCCTTGGCCAGCACCGCGGCCGTCGTCGCGGGGTCCTGGGTGGGGGCGGTGGCAGCGAGCCGGTCCAGCTCCTCGAGCGTCATCAGCCCGGTGGTGTCGGCGCCGCTGTCGGTGATCGCCTCGATCAGATCGGTTTCGGCGACGACCGCCTTGGCGTCGAGGAGTCCGATGCTGTGGGCGAGAACGTCGCCGCGCTGGTGATAGTTGAGCATTCCCGCGATCGCGCCGCACTTGACGACGGCCAGCATCAGCAACACGGTCTGCGGCGAGTTGCGCAGCATGACACCGACGACATCGCCGTGCCCGACCCCCCGCGCGGCCAGCACCGCCGCGTAGCGGTTGGCGGTCTCATTCGACTGGCGGTAGGTCAGCTCCTGATCCTCGAATCGTAGGAATACCCGATCGCCGTAGCGCGCCGCGCGGTCCTGAAAGACCTTGCCGATCGACGTCTTGGCCGTGGGGCGCGCCATGAAGCCAGTCATCGCGCCGCGCAGCATCACCGGCACGTCCAACAGCAGGCGCGGTACGCGGGTGGCGATGTCGAGCAGTCCGACGCTCTTCCGGACGTCGGGTTTCTGGTCGGTCATGCGGTGAGTCCCCTCCGGTGTTCGCTTGCCGAACACACCCTATCGGCGCGGGTGACCGCGATCACCTGCGCGGTTCGCAGGCTGCCAGGGCGGCATCGACGTCCTCGACGACCACCAGCCGGTCCAGCGCGCGCTGGGCGACGTAGCCGCTGTCGATCAGCCCGTGCAGCCAAGTGAGCAAACCGGTGTAATGCCCGAACGGATCGAGCATCACCACCGGCTTGTCGTGCATACCCAGGTAACCGGCGGTCCAAGCCTCGAAGAACTCCTCCAGCGTGCCGATCCCGCCGGGCAAAGCGATGAACGCATCGGCGCGGTCCTCCATCACCTGTTTGCGCATCCGCATGGTGTCGGTGACGACGAGTTCGTCGGCGTCGACGTCGGCGACCTCGCGGTGCACCAACGCCTTGGGGATCACGCCGACCGTGTGACCACCGCGCTGTCTGGCGGCGACGGCCAACGCACCCATCGCCGACACGTTTCCGCCGCCGGACACGAGCGTCCAGCCGCGCTCCGCGATCGAGGCGCCCACCCGCTCGGCCAGCGTCAGCAGCTCGGGATGCGTCGGTCCCGACGCGCAGTACACACAGACAGCCCATTCGCGGTCGGGGTCTGCGGACTTTTTCTGGGACACGAGCACAACCTAGCTTTAGACTCCGGCCGTGCCAGTTGAGTGGGTGACCGTGCCGCTTGAGCCGGCACTGGAAACACTCGAAGCCGGGTGGGGCGCGCGGGCCGGGACGGTGATCATCGGCCCGGCGGGAGTGGGTAAGACCACGCTGGCCCGGGCCGCAGTCGCACGTTTAGGCGCACAGTTCGACCGCGTGGATTGGGTCACCGCGACGGCGCCAACCGCCACAATTCCGTTCGCCGCATTCAGCCACCTCATCGAGGTACCGGATACCGGCAAGACAGCGGAGGTGCTGCGGAACGCCCGCGAGTCACTCGGCGACGGACGGCTGTTGGTGGTGGACGACGCTCACCTATTGGACAAGTTGTCGGCGGCGCTGGTCCATCAATTGGCCGTGAGCGGGAAAACGAAGCTCATCGTGGCGGTCGCGCCCAACGGACCTGTGGCCGAGGAGATTTCGGCGCTCTGGGAGGACGACCTGCTCGAGCGAATCGAGCTGCAACCCGCGGGCCATGACGACAGTCGAGTGGCCACTCTGGTCGAACAATTCGTCGCGGCGCTGCCCGCCACTGCTCATCGGGTGTTGGAGTACCTGGCCGTCGACGATCCGCTGCCGCTGGCTCAGCTCTCCGAACTGGTGAGCCGCGAAGCCGTCGCCGAGGCGGAGGCCGCCGGCGCGGTCGTTGTCGACGACGACCAAGTGCGACCGGCCCATCCGCTGTTCGTCGACGCCGTGCGCGACGCGATGGGCGGTCCAGAGCTGCGCCGACTGCGCACCGAGCTCGTCGAGCGGCTCGGCGCCGCGCCCCCACGCGACGTGGTGGACCTGCTACGGCTGGCCGTCCTGGCACTGGACGCCGACCGACCGCAGCCGACCGCAGAATTGGTCAAGGCCGCCGGGGAGGCCCTGCGGCTCGGCGACCTAGTGCTGTCCGAGCGCCTCGGCCGCGCTGCGCTGCAACGCGCGGCCGGCCTGCCCGCGCGGCTCACACTGGCCTACGCGCTGGCCTGGCAGGGCCGTGGCCGCGACGCCGATTCTGTTCTGGCTCAGGTTGATCCGTCCACACTTTCGGAAGCCGAGCTGATGGCGTGGGCATTGCCGATGGCGGCCAACCAATTCTGGATGTTGTCCGAGCCGGAGCGCGCAACGGCGTTCCTGCAGGCGACGCGAAACAAGGTGTCCTCCCCTGCCGCCCGAACCACTCTCGACGCATTGTCGGCGACGTTCGCGATGAACGCGGGCGGCCCTGGTCGCGCACTTCAGATCGCGGGCGAGGTCCTGGCGTCACCGTCGGCAGATGACACCGCGGTCGGGTGGGCAGCCGCTGCCGCGGCGTTGAGTTCGGCACGGATGGGACGCTTCGCCGAGGTCGACACATTCGCAGAACGAGCGATCGCAGCGGGACATCCAGGACTGTTGCGGTTCACCAGCGGATTCGGCCAGACGACAGCGTTGTTGATGGCAGGCGAACTGGACAAGGCACAGGAACTGGGCCAACAGCTCACCGACTTCGCGCAGCTGCAGCAGCCTGGGCGTGCCATCGGCGAGGTGTTGGTGGCCGATGTGCTGATCGCGAAGGGCGAACTCGAGTCAGCGGTCCGGCTGTTGCGCAGGGCGGCTGCCGCATTGGCACCGACCGGCTACTCGTGGGGCCCGCTGGCGTGGATGCTGTTGGCGCAGGCGCTCGGCCAACAGGGTGCGACGGTCGAAGCGGGAAAGGCGTTGTCCCGAGCAGAGTCTCGGCACGGATTGAAGTCGATGCTGTTCGCGCCCGAGCTTGCGTTGGCGCGCGCGTGGACGATGTCCGCGCGGGGTGACACGCATGGCGCCATCACCGCGGCGCGCGACGCGGCACGCACTGCCGAGCGTGGCGGGCAGGCGGCGGTCGCACTGCGGGCCCTGTTTGATGCGGTACGGCTCGGCGACAATCGGGCAGCCGACGGTATTGAGCGCGCCAGCGCCGAATGTGATTGTGCGATTGGACAACTGGCGCTCGCCCAGGCCCGCGCACTGGTCAGTCGCGACGCCGCGGGCCTGCGCGAGGCGTCACAGCGGCTGACTGCAATCGGGATGCACCGCGCCGCCCAGGACGCGGCCGCGCAGGCCACCGGCACCTAGACGGTTACAGCCTGCGGCCCAAGTCGTCGTCGGCCGCATGACGCGGCTGGCTCCGGCGGTGCGACAGGGGCCGGGCCCGCACCGGGACTGCTCTTCTCGGGCCCGGACGCCAGATCGCGGTCGTCGGCGCGCATCAGTGGCTCGCGTTCCTCGCGTTGCGGCGACTGCTGCTCGTGCGGACGATCCTCGGCGTCAGCGCGCTGCTCGAGGCGCTCGACGCGCTCTTCAAGCGGGTCACGCCCCGGCTGCTGCTGCTGGGGCCGGTCCCGCCCCGCCGCCGGGCGGTCGCGCCTACCGGCGCGCCACCGGCCGGGGGCTGACCAGCCTCGCCTCCGCCACCCTGAGCCGCCTTCATCGCCTGCTCTATCAGCGAACCGAACATGCCGGATCCGCCTTGGGCGGCCTGCGCGGGGGCGCCCGCCATCTGACCCATCTGGCCCGCTTGTTCGCCGAGCTTGCCGAGCATGCCGACGACTTGACCGACGGACTGGGATCCGGAGTCATCGGAGTTCGTATATGCCGCCTGCGCGGCGCCCAGCTTGCCCGAGTACGTGTGCTCCTTCGCCTGAAGCGCGGCGACGTTGGCCGTCAACTGCGCGGCCAACGTGGGCAGCACGGCCGAGATCGTCGCGCTCATCGCGTCCGGGCCCGGGGGAAGCATTGGTATCTCGGGCAATTCGATCGAAGCCGCGTTCCAGCTGATGCCCTCGGGCTTTTTCAGCGGACTACCCATCGCAGTCCTCCCCGTTTCTCACCAGTCATCGTCCACGTCGTCCTCGTCGAGATCATGATCGAGCGGCGCAGGTACGGCCAGTCCGGGCGATGTGCCGCCGCTCTCGCCGCGCGCACCGCCCATCATCGGGCCCATGCCCGCCCATGCCGCCGCCCGCGGCCATCGGCGCCACCCCGCCGACCGCGGAGCTGCCTGCCAGCGCACCCTCCGACGGAGCGGTGGACACCGGCTTAGCGCCGCCCACCAGATTTGCCATCAACGGCGTCTGTGACGGCACACCGCCGGAGCCGGGCAGCGATGCCGCGCGCACCATGCCGGAGCCGCCGCCCGCACCGCCGCCACCTGCCAGTGGGTGGTTGGAGAACGACGAGAACGGCATACCGGCGGCACCCATCGAATCCGCCTTGCCGCCCTGCCCGAACATCGAGGTCAGCTGCTGCAGCGGTTGAGACAGTTGCTGCAGCGGCTGCATCATCTGCTGCGGGATCTGCATCAGCATCTGCGGGAGCTGTCCGGCCATCGACCCCAATTGGCTGAGCATCTGCATCGCCTGGTCGGAACCCTGACCGGCTTGTTTCCCGGCTTCCTCGCTGGCTTCCTCGGCCTGTTTGGCACCGGGCACCGACGGGGCGCCGGGCAGCGGGAGGCTGGGCGGCACGCCGAGTGTGTTCGCGAGCTCGGTCGTATTGGTGGTCACGTTGGCCATGTTTTGCGACAGGCCCATCATGACCCGGCTCCTGGCGAGTTCCGCAGCGTTGGGGAAGGGCATCGCTGCGATCGCTTCGCATTCGGCTTGCGTCTCCTGCGCGATGGTGTTGGCCAGCAGTTTCGTCTTCACGACGGTGGCCTCCATGGCGCGCAGCTTGGCCGCGATCGCGGTGGCGTGCATGGCGTTGGCCTCGTGGCCGCCGATGATCGTGGTCGCCTCGCCCGCGGCGGCCATCGATCCCGTGCCCTCCCATACGTCGGTGAGTTTCATCAGCTGGCCCTGCTGCTGAGGGACCACTGTGCCGCTGATCTTGGCCGCCAGCGCCTCGTAGGTGGTGGCCGCCGCGGCCAGCGCCTCCTCGTCGACGTTCGGCCAGCCCGGGCCGGTCACTGTCTGCCCCCCGTACGGGCTGGTGTCGGGCTCGATCGCCATAGGGACCAAATTTACCGTGCCGCCGGTAGCTGTCGGTCCGCAATTTCGGCCGGTCAAGATCAACGATCAGCGGTGACTACATCGGATCCAGTCGGCCCGCTGATAGCCGCAGGGTGCGCTGCACGCCGATCTGCCCCAGAAATCGCTCGTCGTGGCTGACGACCACGAATGCGCCCTGGTAGGCGTTCAGCGCCGCCTCCAGCTGACCCACACTGACCAAGTCGAGGTTGTTGGTCGGCTCGTCGAGCAGCAGGAGCTGCGGTGCCGGTTCGGCGTAGAGCACGCACGCCAGCGTCGCGCGCAGCCGCTCGCCCCCCGACAGTGCGGCCACCGGCAGGTGGATGCGGTTGCCACGAAAAAGGAACCGCGCCAGCAGATGCATGCGCCGGGTTTCCGACAGGCTCGGCGCGGAGGCAGCGAGGCTTTCCGCGACGGTGCTCTCGGGGCGCAACAGGTCGAGTCGCTGCGACAGATACGCCACCCGGCCGTCGGCGCGCTGCGACGTTTCCGCCGTCGGGTGCCAGCTCGCCGCCGATGATGCGCAACAGGGTCGACTTGCCTGCACCGTTGGGGCCGGTGAGCGCGATGCGTTCGGGACCGCGGACCGACAGATCGACGTCGGTGAACAGCGTCCGGCCACCGCGATGGGCCGCCAGACCTTCGGCCTGCACCACCGTTCGTCCGGCGGGCACATTCGTGTCCGGCAGCTCCAGGACGAGCACGTCGTCGTCTCGAAGTGCGCGCTCGGCGTCGTCGAGACGGGTCTTCGCGTCGGCAACGCGCGCCGCGTTGACCCCGTCGATCCGGCCCGCGGATTCCTGCGCACTGCGCTTCCTCGCCCCGGCGATGATCTTCGGCAGCCCGGCATCCTTGAGGTTGCGCGCGGCCGTTGGACGACCGCTTGGCCGCGCGTTCGCGCGACTGTTGCATTTCGCGCTTCTCGCGTTTGAGGTGTTGTTCGGCGTTGCGGATGTTGCTCTCGGCCACCCGCTGGGCCTCGTTGACCACTTCCTCGTACAGTGTGAAATTGCCTCCGTAGAAGAGCATTTCGCCACGATGCAACTCCGCTATGCGGTCCATCCGGTCGAGCAGCACCCGGTCGTGACTGACCAGCAACAGGCATCCGGTGAAGTCGTCAAGCGCGTCATACAGCTTGTGCCGCGCGTCGACGTCGAGGTTGTTGGTCGGCTCGTCGAGCAGTAGCACGTCGGGCTGTTCGAGCAGTTGCGCGGCCAGCCCGAGGGAGACGACCTCGCCGCCGGACAGCGAGCCGAGGCGACGGTCGAGGTCGAGGTGGCCCAGGCCCAGCCTGTCCAGCTGGGCGCGGCTGCGCTCCTCGACATCCCAGTCGTCACCGATCGCGGCGAACACGTCGTCACCGGCATCGCCGCCGGCCAGCGCATTCAGCGCGTCGATGACGGGCGCGACGCCGAGCACTTCGGCGACGGTCTTGTCCGCGACGAACGGCAGCGTCTGCGGCAGATAGGCGACGGTGCCGTCGACACTGATCGATCCGCCGGTGGGTTTGCGATCGCCGACGATCAACTGGAGCAGCGTGCTCTTACCGGCGCCGTTGGGCGCGACCAGACCGGTGCGGCCATCGCCGACGGTGAAGGACAGGTCGGTGAACAGGGGTGTGCCGTCGGCGAATGCGAACGACAAGTTGGAACAGTGATGACGAAGGAGAAGAAGTAGACATGCGAGAGATCTCTCGTACAGAAACGACTTTGGACACCGGAGTCGTTGTCTCACCGCATGCTTCCAGCGTACGGATCGGTGTCAACCGGTTAAATATCTCCGCAGCATGTCGGTTGCGGCGGTGATCGCCGCGGTGTCGACATGCTCGTCGACGCGGTGGGCCAGATTCGGGTCGCCGGGTCCGTAGTTGACCGCCGGGATACCCAGCGCCGCGAATCGCGCGACGTCCGTCCAGCCGTACTTGGCGCGTACCTGTCCCCCGGCGGCGTCCACCAGCGCGGCGGCAGCGGGTGCGGTCAAACCCGGCAGCGCACCGTTGGCCGCGTCGGTCAACTCGATCTCGACGTCGAGCCCGTCGAACACCTCGTGCACGTGCGCGGTGGCCTCGTCGACGGTGCGGTCGGGCGCGAATCGGAAGTTCACCGTCAGCGAGGCGGCGTCGGGAATCACGTTGCCCGCGATCCCGCCGTCGATGCGCACAGCCGACAACCCCTCGCGGTACGTGCAGCCATCGATGTCGACATTGCGCGCCTGATATGACGACAGTCGGTCCAGCACCGCACCGAGTTTGTGGATTGCGTTGTCGCCCAACCAGGATCGCGCGGAGTGTGCACGAGTGCCAGACGCGCTCACCACGACGCGTAGCGTGCCCTGGCAGCCGGCCTCGATGTAACCACCGGACGGCTCGCCGAGGATGGCGACGTCGGCGACCAGCCACTCGGGCAGCTCGCGTTCGATGCGGCCGAGACCGTTGGCGGCGGCCTCGATCTCCTCGCAGTCGTACATCACCAGCGTGATGTCGTGTCGCGGTTCGGCCACCGTCGCGGCCAAGTGCAGGAAGACCGCGTCACCCGACTTCATGTCCGAGGTGCCACAGCCGTGCAGTACACCGTCGGCCAGGCGGCTGGGCACATTGTCGGCGGCAGGAACGGTGTCGATGTGACCGGCAAGCAGCACGCGCGACGGCCGGCCCAGGTTGGTGCGCGCAAGCACCGCGTCGGCATTGCGCACGATCTCGAAACCGGTGGTCTGATCACGCAGGGCGGCTTCGATCTCGTCGGCGATGCGGCGCTCACTGCGCGATTCGCTGGGGATGTCCACCAGCGCCGCGGTCAGGGCGATCGGGTCGCCGTGCAGATCAAGGCCCACCCGCCTGACGTTAGTCTGAGCAGCGTGACTTCTGCTGCAGGTATAGGCCTGGCGACGCTCGCGGCCGACGGAACGGTCCTCGACACGTGGTTCCCCGCGCCGGAACTGGGCGCCGAAGGCGCGTCGGGCACCGTCCGGCTTTCCGTCGCCGAGATTCCCGAGGAACTGGGCGTGCTGACCGGACCCGACGAGGACCGCGGCGTCGAGATCGTCGCCGTCCGCACAACCATCTCGTCGCTGGACGACAAGGCCACTGACGCCTATGACGCATATCTGCGGCTGCACCTGCTGTCGCACCGGCTGGTTGCGCCGCACGGACTGAACGCCGACGGCTTCTTCGGCCTGCTGACCAACGTGGTGTGGACCAACCACGGGCCGTGCGCGGTCGAGGGCTTCGAGATCGTGCGGGCCCGGCTGCGCCGGCGCAGCCCGGTGACCGTGTACGGCGTCGACAAGTTCCCGCGCATGGTGGACTACGTGCTGCCCTCGGGGGTGCGCGTCGCCGACGCCGACCGCGTGCGCCTGGGTGCGCACCTGGCCGCAGGTACGACCGTGATGCACGAGGGCTTCGTCAACTTCAACGCGGGAACGCTGGGCAACTCGATGGTGGAAGGCCGCATCTCGGCGGGCGTGGTCGTCGACGACGGCTCCGACGTCGGCGGCGGCGCGTCGATCATGGGAACGCTTTCCGGTGGCGGCACCGAGGTGATCTCGGTGGGCAAGCGCTGCCTGCTCGGCGCTAACGCCGGGCTGGGCATCTCACTGGGCGACGACTGCGTGGTCGAGGCCGGTCTCTATGTCACCGCGGGCACCAAGGTGGCCACCTCTGACGGTCAGACGGTGAAGGCTCGCGAGCTCTCGGGTGCGAATAACCTTCTGTTCCGGCGCAATTCGGTGACCGGCGCCGTCGAGGTCGTCAAGCGCGACGGCACCGGCATCACGCTCAACGAGGCCCTGCACGCCAACTAGACGTCCTGCAGGGCAACCCAATCGGCGATACCTGTGGCGCTGACAACGTGGTCGAGCGCGAGTTCGACCGCGCCGTGCAGCGGCCCGTCCTCACCATGGACGCCGTCGCGCACAGGCGGTGGCGCCGACTTGCGGAACGCCATCAACGCGTTGCGGTACGCGTCGTCGAAGGCCTCCGGGGCGGCAGCCCGTAACAGCACAGCCGCACCGCCCAGCGTGACGACGTCGGGATCGTGCAGGTTCACCAAGCCGCCGATGCCCCGCCCGAGCGAATCGGACACGGCGTTCAATGCGCGACGGGTACGTGCATCCCGGTCGGGTCGGTCGATGACGCGCGTGCACGTAGCCCACCGCGTCATCGGGTGGCGGCTCACCGAGATGACGGGCCAGCGCGCGCCCGTCGACGGTCAGATCCCAACAGCCCCGCGCCCCGCACGGGCAGGCCAGATGTGGATCGGCGAAGGGGATGTGGCCGTATTCGCCCGCCGCTCCGTGCGCCCCGGTCACCGGTTCGCCGTTGACCACCAGCGTGCCGCCGATGCCCTGCGCGACGATCAGGTGCAGTGCCGTGGCCGCCGAACGCGCGGCGCCGGTGCGCGCCTCGGCCAGTCCGGCCAATGTGGCGTCGTTGCCCACCAGCAGGCTGACGTCGGCACGGTCGGGGACCTTCGCGGTCAGCACCGACAGGTCGACGTCGTTCCACCCCCGAGAGGGGAACTGACCCAACCGGACACCGCTGACGGGTCCCGCGACAGCGATCGAAATGGTTCTGAGCCGCTTGGTGTTTCGTCGATAGACCGCGCCGATCGCCTTGGCCACCTGTGCCAGTGCGGCGTCGGGATTCTCTCGGCATATCCGGACTGGGTGACGACCGTCGGTCGGCCGTCGATACCCGCCAGGGCCAGCCGCCAGTCGCTCGCCCGCAGATCGACCGCGAGCACCAGTGGCCCTTCGGCGTGGAGCCCAAGCACCGTCGTCGGACGACCGCGCCCCTGAGCCGGAGCCGGTTGCTCGTCGAGCAGCCGGGCCCCACGCAGCCGGGTGGCCAGCTCGGTGGCGTTGCCGCTGCCGATGCCCAGGCGCTGCGCGGCGGCGGTCCTGGTGATCCCCGGCTCGGATCGCACGACCGCGAGGAGCGCAGCGGCGCCCAGCCAACGCAACTGTGCCGACTGTCTCGGGTCGTGGGCCATCGGCGGAAGTATCTCATTTGTATTTACTCGTCCAACGAGTATATTCTCGACCGTGTGACCCTGACCGCCGATCGCGCCGCCGCGCACGGGCTTCGCAGCCGCCTGCCCGGACTGCTCTCGCTCGCGATGGCCTCATGCCTGGCCGTGACCACCGAGATGCTGCCGGTGGGCCTCCTGCCCGACATCGGCGCGACGTTCTCGATGCCCGAGTCCGTCACCGGGCTGCTGGTCACCCTCTACGCGATGATGGTCGCCGCGCTTGCGGTGCCGTTGACCGTCGCCACGACGCGGTTCGACCGGCGCCCCCTCTTGCTGGCGACCCTGCTCGGCTACGTCGTGAGCAATGTCCTCGTCGCCGCGGCGCCGACGTTCGCCGTCGTGGCCGCGGGCCGTGCCGTCGGCGGCTTGACGCACGCGCTGTTCTTCTCCCTGACGATCGGATACGTCCCGCGCTTGGTGGCGCGCGCAGATGTCGGCCGCGCGCTTGCGATCGTCGTCCGGCGGCGCATCGGCGGGATTCGTTCTCGGAATGCCCCTTTCGACCGTGGTCGGGACCGCTGCGGGGTGGCGGGTGTCCTTCGCGGTCCTGGCGGCGCTGTCGTGCCTGACGGTGGTCGCGGTGTACAAATTGCTGCCCCGGGTGGATCACGCACCGCACACCAATCGCAGCGACGAGAAGCGGCCGTCGAGCACTCGTCGCCGTCTCGGCATCCAATCTGCTGACGTTCCTCGGACATTTCACGGCGTACACGTTCATCAGTGTGCTGCTGCTCTCCAGTGGAGTCAGGCCGGCGTTCGTCGGCCCGATTCTGTTGGCGTGCGGCGCCTGTGGGCTCATCGGCCTGTGGTGGGTCGGGCGCAATCTCGACCGCAGCCCACGTCGTACCGCGGCAGTCGCGCTCGGCGGCGTCATCGTCGCGGTCGTGGCACTGGGCATCTCCTGGCCGACGCTCATCGCGGTGCTCGCGGCGACGGCGTTGTGGAGTGGGGCATTCGGCGGTATTCCGTCCATCTACCAGGCCACCGCGGTACGCACTCATGCGCTGCCCCCCGAACAGGCCGGCGCCTGGGTGAACGCCACGGCGAATGTCGGTATCGCCGGTGGGGCCGCCATCGGCGCGGTCCTGCTTCAACACCGTGGGTCTCACGTCGCTGCCCTGGGTGGCCGCGGTCCTGGTCGGGCTGGGACTCGCGGTGGCGCTGACAGCGCGAAAAGCGTTCCCCCAGAGCGTTTGACGCCTCAGCCCGCGGCGTTGGGTTTCAGCGGCGGGCAGCGGCCTTGGTCGTCGACAGCCAGCTCGAAATGCCATATCTCGTTGGCGTAGATCTGGCACAGCCCGAACTGCTGGCCGTTGGCGATCAGCCACTTGTCGGCCTCCACCGGGGCGATGTCGACAGCCTTGCCCTCGACATGCTTCGACGTGTCGGCCGACGCGACGAACTGCCTCGCGATGTCGGCGCTGCCGTAGCGTGCGCACCGCATCGTCGAACAGTCGCTGCTGAAATCCCCTCGATCGCCATCCCGAGTTGATCTGGATGTCGATATTCTCGGCCGCGGCTTTACGTGCGGCGTCCTGAATCGCGCCGAGCAGCGCGGGATCCAGCGAACCGACGATCGGGTTCGCCACGTCGAAGGGACTCAGATGTGACGCCGTCGGGCAGCCATCCGCCGAACGTATCGGTGGCAGCGGCGCCGATGTTGAGCGGCTGGTCGGCGTCGGCTCGGCGCCGGTGGCGGCGGCGGTTGGAGGTTGCGCGTGCGCTGTCGCGTACGAGCGCAAAGCAGGAGCGCAACTGCCGCCGCCAGCATGCGGACGCCCGGGATTGGCGGGGTCAATCGTCTGCGGCAGCAAGGATGCAGAACTCGTTGCCCTCCGGATCGGCCAGCACGACCCAACTCTCGTCGCCGCGCTGCCCGATGTCGACGCGGCGCGCACCCAGGGCCAGGACCCGGTCCACCTCGGCCTGCTGGTCGTCGGGACGGAAATCGAGGTGGATACGGTTCTTGACCACTTTCTCGTCGGGAACCGCGATGAATATCCAGTTCACGCCCGCACCCGGTGGAGCGTGCAGCACGACGTCGCCGTCATCGTCCACATCGTGCGGCCAGCCCAGCACCTGCGACCACCAGCTGCCCAGGGCGGTGGCATCGCGGGCATCGATGCAGATCTCGTCGAACCTCAGTGCCACTTGCGCCAGCTCCTTTTTGAGCACCTTGCCCATGGCATTGCGCGGAAGGCTGTCCACCATCCGCACCTCCCGCGGTCGCTTGTGCACCGAAAGCTCCTGTGCGACATAATCGATCAGCGCCTGCGGATCGGCATCGCCGACGACGAATGCGACGATGCGCTGGCCGAGATCGTCGTCCGGAACGCCGACCACCGCCGCTTCCGTGACACCGGCATGTCCCGAGCAGCGCGGCCTCGATCTCACCGGCGCCGACGCGGAAGCCACCGGTCTTGATCAGATCGACCGACTCGCGGCCGACGATCCGGTGCATGCCGCCGGCGTCGATCACCGCGACGTCGCCGGTGCGGTACCAGCCGTCGGCGTCGAACACCTCGGCGGTGGCGTCGGGCGGTTGAGGTAGCCGTCGAACAGCGTCGGCCCCCGAACATGAAGCCGCCCAATGGTTTCGCCGTCATGTGCGCACGGCGGCGCCGGACTCGTCGACCAGCCGCGTCTCGATTCCGGTCAGCGGCAGCCCCACCCACCCCGGGCGGCGTTCGCCGTCGGCGCGCGTACTGATGGTGATCAGCGACTCGGTGGACCCGTAGCGTTCGACGGGCGTATGCCCGGTCAGTTCGGCCAGCCGCTCGAACACGGGCACCGGCAGCGGGGCGCTTCCGGACACCAGCAGACGGGCCGAGGTCAGCGCCGACGCCGCCGCGGCGTTCTCGGCCACCCGTGACCACACCGTCGGAACGGCGAAGTACAACGACCCGCCGGCCGCGGCATACGCGTCGGGTTTCGGTTTTCCCGTGTGCACGAACCGGTTTCCGATGCGCAGCGACCCGAGCAGCCCCAGCACCAGTCCATGCACGTGATAGAGGGGCAGGCCGTGCACCAGGGTGTCCTCGGGCGGTCCACTGCCAGGCCTCGGCGAGCGCGTCGATGTCCGCGGCGATCGCGCCGCCGGCTCACGACCACGCCCTTGGGCGGACCTGTGGTGCCCGAGGTGTAGATGATCAGCGCCGTCGCTTCGGGATGCGGCTCGGCGTAGCGGTGCCATGACCGCGCGTGCAACCGCACGGGAATGTGTGGAAGACCGTCGGTGTCCGACGGCTTCTCCCCCAGCCACGCCTGGGCTCCGGAGTCGGTGAGGATGTGCGTGCGTTCGGCGGCGCCGACGTCGGCGGGCACCGGGACGACAGGCACGCCGGCGATCAGGCAGCCCGTCACCGCCAGCACGGTCGTGGCGGTCGGGGTCGCGAGCACCGCGACGCGTTGCGCGCCCGCCACCCGCTCGGCGACCGAGGTGGCGGCGCCGACCAGATCGCTGCGGCTCAGCACCGCACCGTCGATGCGCACCGCGTCGCCGATGTCGGCGCCGGCGGCCACCGTCGCGGGGTTCAAAGAGGACAGCAGCACGATCGTGAGGATACTGGGCTGGTGGATTGCGATCGAGACAGTTGCGCTCGCGGGAGATCTACCGGAACAGCTGGTTCTCGCTGCGCGAAGACGATATCCGGCGGCCCGACGGCAGCAACGGCATCTACGCCGTCGTCGACAAGCCGACGTATGCGCTGGTGATCGCGCAGGACGGCGATCGATTCCACCTGGTCGAGCAGTTCCGCTACCCGCTGGGTCTGCGGCGATGGGAGTTTCCCCAGGGCACTGCGCCCGACCAGGGACCTCGAGCCGATCGAGCTCGCCGCGCGGGAACTGCGCGAGGAGACGGGCCTGCGGGCGGCAGACGATGACGCTGCTCGGTCAACTCGACCTGGCGCCCGGCCTGAGCAGCCAGCGTGGCTGGGTGTTCCTTGCGACGGGCATCACCGAGGGCGAACACGCACGCGAGCATGAGGAACAGGACATGCACAGCGCGTGGTTCAGCCGTGCCGAGGTGGAGCGGATGATGCGCGACGGCGAGATCACCGACGCCCAGTCCATCGCGGCGTTTGGCGCTGTTGTTGTTGTCCGAACGCTGACCGATACCGATGAGATTTGAACCGCGTGACGGTCTATCTCGTTGTAAGAACTGAGTAGACAGAATCGGCACGAGAGGAGTGATCCCGATGACCTTGGTTTCTTCGATGGCATTCGGAATGATCGCGATGGTGCCCGTCCTGTTCGCCAGTGCCGGCTACGTCCTCGTGTCATCTGAGGGCACCGACGAACGTAAGGGGCATCGATCGAATGACTGACGGCGGCATCGGACTGATCACTGACGCTGATCCGCGATTCGACGTGCGACATGTGATCGTGATGTTCGAGTGCCGCTCAGGGGCGTCGCGGCATCGACGAAACGGAGTGGCCGCCGTTCTTCGATGGCAGCGCCGGTGCAATTCGAGATCTCGAGCTAGATGTCACGCGACGTCGCTCGTCGCGTACGCGTGGGGCCACGCTACGGAGACCGACTAGCGCCTGCGCTCGGCCAACGCCCGCAGGAAGAACGTCAGGTTGGCCGGCCGCTCGGCCAGCCGACGCACGAAATATCCGTACCACTGCGTGCCGAACGGCACGTAGACGCGCACATGGTTGCCGTCGCCGGCCAGCCTGCGCTGCTCGGCGATCGCGGATTCCGTAGAGCATCTGATACTCGAAATCGTCCACGCCCCTGCCGAACTCGCGGACCATCGCCGGCACCGCCTCGATGATCTCCGGATCATGCGAGGCGACCATCGGATAGCCGTCGCCCGCCATCAGCACCCGCAGGCACCGCAGATAGGACGCGGTGACGTCCTCACGATCTCGGTAGGCCACCGACGCGGGCTCGTCGTAGGCGCCCTTGCACAGCCGGATGCGCGCACCGGATGCGGCGAACTCCTGCGCAGTCGGCCTCGGTGCGCCGCAGGTAGGCCTGCAGAACCGTGCCCAGCCACCCGAACTCGGTACGCAGATCACGCACGATGGACAGCGTCGAGTCGGTCGTCGTGTGATCCTCGGCGTCCACGGTCACCCATACCCCGGCGCGTTGCGCCCGCTCGCAGATGGTGTGGGCGTTCTCCAGCGCGATCTTCTCGCCGTCGCGGGGCAACGCCTGCCCCAGCGCCGACAGCTTCAGCGACACCTCGAGCGGTCGCACGGCCGCCGCGGGCTCCCCACGCTGGTCGAGCGCGTCGAGCAGCGCCAGATAGGCCTCGACGGTGGCGCTCGCCGCGTCGACGTCGGTGACGTCCTCGCCGAGGTAGTCGATCGACACCAGACGGTCCGAATTCCTCAGCTGCCCAACGGATTCCAGTGCATCCGCCACCGTCTCACCGGGCACGAAGCGATGTACCACATCCCGGGTGACCGGCAGGCGCTCCGCGGTGCGGCGCAACCCGCCGGACCGGCTGGCGGCCATGATCGCCGGGCGTGCGACCTGTTCGAAGACGCCCATCTCATGCCTCCATGTGCGGGTAGTCGTGGCTGGTCGGCGGGACGAACGTCTCCTTGATCGACCGGGCCGAGGTCCAGCGCAGCAGATTCAGCGGCGAGCCCGCCTTGTCGTTGGTGCCCGACGCCCGCGAGCCGCCGAACGGCTGCTGGCCGACGACCGCGCCGGTGGGCTTGTCGTTGACGTAGAAGTTGCCCGCGGCATGACGCAACCGCTGCTCGGCCGTCAGCACCGCCGAACGGTCGTCGGCGATCACCGCTCCGGTCAGCGCGTAGCGGGCGCCGGCATCGACGACGTCGATGATGCGCTCGTAGTCGCCGTCCGGGTACACGTGCACCGACAGGATCGGCCCGAAGTACTCGGTGGAGAACGACTCGTCCGTCGGATCGTCGGACAGCAAGCACCGTCGGCCTGACGAAATAGCCTTCGCTGTCGTCGTATTCGCCGCCGACCGCGACGGTGACGCCCGCAGCGCTCTTGGCGCGCTCGATCGCCGTGACGTTCTTCGCGAACGCCCGCTCGTCGATCAGTGCGCCGCCGAAGTTGGTCAGGTCGGTGACGTCGCCGTAGGTCAACGCCTCGGTGGCCGACAGGAAGTCGTCGCCCATCTGCTGCCACACCGACCGGGGAATGAACGCGCGCGATGCCGCCGAACACTTCTGACCCTGGTAGTCGAATGCGCCGCGGATGAGCGCGGTGCGCAACACATCCGGCCGCGCCGAGGCGTGGGCCAGCACGAAATCCTTGCCGCCGGTCTCACCGACCAGCCGCGGATATGTGTGGTAGCGGTCGATGTTGGTGCCGACCTCGCGCCACAGGTGCTGGAACGTCGCCGTCGATCCCGTGAAGTGGATCCCGGCAAGTCGCGGATCGGCAAGTGCCACATCGGAAACCGCGACCCCGTCGCCGGTCAGCAGATTGATGACGCCCGGCGGCAGGCCGGCCGCCTCGAGTAGCTGCATGGTCAGGTATGCGGCGAACGTCTGGGTAGGCGACGGCTTCCACACCACGGTGTTGCCCATCAGCGCAGGTGCGCTCGGCAGATTGCCTGCGATCGCGGTGAAGTTGAACGGCGTGATGGCGTAGACGAATCCCTCGAGCGGCCGGTAGTCGGTGCGGTTCCAGACGCCACGCATGCTGATCGGCTGCTCGGCTTGGATCTCACGGGCGAATTCGACGTTGAACCGCCAGAAGTCGATCAGCTCGCACGCCGCGTCGATCTCGGCCTGGTACGCGGTCTTGGACTGGCCCAGCATCGTCGCCGCGCACAACTTCTCCCGCCACGGTCCGGCGAGCAGGTCGGCGGCGCGGAGGAAGATCGCGGCGCGCTCGTCGAACGGGGTGGCTTCCCAGCCGGGCTTGGCGGCGATCGCCGCATCGATGGCGGCGGTCGCGTCGGAGTGCTCGGCGTTGGTGAAGGTGCCCAGCCGCGCGCTGTGGCGGTGTGGCTGAACCACGTCGGTGCGGGTCCCGCCACCCATGCGGTGGGCGCCGCCGATGACGTGGGGCAGATCGATCGGGTCGGCGGCGAGCGCCGTCAGGGCATCGGTGAGCCGGGAGCGCTCCCCCGAGCCGGGTGCGTATTCGAGAACCGGCTCGTTGGCCGGCGAGGGCACGTCGGTGATGGCGTCCATGCCCTAAGAATCCCCGCTGTCGCGGCGTTTCTAACCGATGGCTGATCGGACAAAGAGCATCTAGCTCTATAGTTGGATCGGACAAAGGAGCGCGCGATGGCGACACCGTCCTCCGGCCTCGGGCTCGGTCAGCTGCTGCTGGCCCTGGACCGCACGATGGTCACGCTGGTCGAGGCCCCCCGCGGCCTGGATATGCCGGTCGGCTCGGTCGCCCTCGTCGACGCCGACGACGTCCGGCTGGGCCTGGCGGTCGGCGCCGGTTCCGCGGACCTCTTCTTCCTGCTCGGCGTCGCCGACGCCGAGGCCGTGCGCTGGCTCGAGCAGCAGTTCGCGGGCACCGGCACGGGTGCCGGCGGCCATCTTCGTCAAGGAACCCACCGACGCCGCGGTGGCTCGGGCCGTCGCGCTCGGCACCGCGGTCGTGGCCGTCGACCCGCGGGCGCGTTGGGAGTCGCTCTACCGACTGGTCAACCACGCCTTCGAGCACCACGGCGACCGCGGCGACCGATGACTCGGGGACCGACCTGTTCGGGCTCGCCCAGTCGATCGCCGACCGCACCCGCGGCATGGTCAGCATCGAGGACGAACAGTCGCACGTGCTGGCGTACTCGGCGTCCAGCGACGAAGCAGACGAACTGCGCCGGTTGACGATCCTGGGCCGCGCCGGTCCGCCCGAACACCTGGAGTGGATCGGTCAGTGGGGCATCTTCGACGCGCTGCGCGCAGGCGGCGACGTCGTTCGTGTCTCCGAGCGCCCCGAGCTGGGCCTGCGCCCGCGCCTGGCGGTCGGCATCCACCTGCCGAGTGCCGACGCACGTCGTCCGGCCTGCGTTCGGGGGCACGATCTGGCTGCAGCAGGGCTCCGCGCCGCTGGCCGACGACGCCGAGGAGATTCTGCGCGGCGGCGCGGTGCTGGCCGCGCGGATCATGGCGCGGCTCGCGTCGACGCCGTCGACCCATGCGGCACAGGTGGCCGAACTGCTCGGGCTTGCCGGCGACGACGTCGACGCCGCCGCGATCGCGCGCGAGCTGGGAATCACCGTCGACGGCCGGGCAGCGCTCGTCGGATTCCAAAGTGCGGTGCGCCCGTCTCGCCCACCGGTGTCATTGCGTTGAGTGCCAGCGCATTTCGATCCGACGCCCAAGCGGTGTCGATCGGCGAGCGGGTCTACGTCGCTGCTGCCCAAGATCGGCGCGCCGTCATCGGTGATGTCGTGGGTGCGTGGAGTCGTGGCCGCGATGCATCGCGAATTCGGCCTGACCCTTCGCGCCGTCGTCGCCGCACCGCTCGGCGGACTGGCGGGCGCCGCAGCGGCCCGCGCCGAGGTGGACCGCGTGTTCGACAGCGCCGATCGCCATCCCGGTGCGATCGCGCAGATCACCTCGCTGGACGAGGCGCACACCACGGTGCTGCTGGATGAGATCGTCTCGCAGGTGGCCCAGCGGCCCAGACTGGTCGACCCCCGGGTGCGGCTGTTGCGCGAACGAGGATCCGATCCTCGCCGAAACGCTGCGGGCCTATCTGGACGGTTTCGGCGACGTGTCCGCCGTCGCGAAGCACCTGCACGTGCACCCGAACACCGTGCGATACCGGGTCCGGCGCATCGAGAAGTTGATGTCCACCTCGCTGGATGATCCCGACGTGCGGCTGGTGCTTGCGCTGGGATTGCGGGCCACCGAACGGTAGCCGCAGGCCGGGTGTCAACCGATCGATGGACACGAAGTTCATCCGTCAAGGCGTCGCGCGAACACCGTCTTAAGGCGCACGATTGCCTCATGACGACAGCAGCCCCTGTCCGCGAGACAGAGAACCCGTATCTGAACGGCAACTTCGCTCCGGTGCGCGAGGAGATCACGGCGCTCGATCTCGACGTCACCGGCACGATTCCCGACTATCTCGACGGGCGCTATCTGCGGATCGGCCCGAACCCGATCGGCGACCCGGATCCCGCCCGCTACCACTGGTTCCTCGGCGTCGGGCATGGCGCACGGTCTGCGGCTGCGCGACGGCAAGGCGCACTGGTACCGCAACCGGTGGGTGCGCTCCGCGGACGTCGCGCGCAAGCTGGGCGAGACCTGGCGCGGCGGTCCGACCGACGGCGGCTTCGACTTCGCCGCGAACACCAACATCATCGGACAGGGCGGCAGGACGCTGGCCATCGTCGAGGCCGGCGCGCGTCCCTACGAGCTGACCGACGAACTGGAAACCGTTGGACCGTCCGACTTCTGCGGCACGCTGTTCGGCGGATACACCGCCCACCCCAAGCGCGACCCGCTGACCGGTGAACTGCACGCGGTCTCCTACAACCCGATGCGCGGAAACATCGTGCAGTACACGGTGACCGGAGTCGACGGGAAGGTGCGTCGCACCGTCGACATCCGCCTGAGGGCGCAGACGATGATGCACGACTTCTCGCTGACCGAGAAGTATGTCGTGCTCTACGACCTTCCGGTGGCGTTGGACCTCGGCTCGAATCTGCACAGCAGGCCGGCCAAGACCGTCGCGACACTGCTGACCCGGTTCGCCGAGCGGCACGCCGCACCGGATTTCTTCCTGCGCGCCGCGATGCGCGGATCGGCACGCGGAGGCGGCGGCACCGCTCGGCGGCATGCCGTACCGCTGGGCCCCCGAACGGCAGGCCCGCGTCGGCGTGATGCCGCGCGAGGGCACCGCGGCCGACATCCGATGGTTCGAGGTGAACGCGTGCTACGTGTTCCACCCGCTCAACGCCTACGACGATCGCCGACAAGGCATCGTGCTGGACGTCGTGCGGCACCCCTCGGTGTTCACCGCGGGCCATGCGATCGTGCCCGGACACCCGACGCTGGACCGGTGGACCGTCGATCTCACCACGGGCAAGGTCGCCGAAGAGCGCATCGACGACACGTCGCAGGAATTCCCGCGCGTCGACGAGCGACTGGTCGGCCGCCGGTACCGCTACGGATACTCGGTCGGCATATCCCGCGGGATACGGCGGGTATCTCTGCAGCCCGACGCGATCCTCAAGCACGACCTCACCACGCGACGCACCCAGTCCCGTCGGTTTCGGGCCCGGCCGCGAACCCGGCGAATTCGTCTTCGTCCCATCCAGCGCGGACGCCGCCGAGGACGACGGGGTGGCGATGGGATTCGTCTACGACAAATCCACCGACCGCAGCGATCTGGTGCTGCTCGACGGGCAGACCATGGAAACGATGGCGACCGTGCACCTTCCGGTCCGGGTACCGCACGGCTTTCACGGCAACTGGGTACCGACGGAGGGATTGGGCCCACAGCGGAGCTAGGGGATATCGCCGCATGAGTGTGGACGCTCCGCGCGGCGCCGAGTGGCATTGGCTGTGGATGGTCTATGTCGTCGGCGTCTGCGGGGCGGCCATGTTCGCGGTGGTCGTGCTCGATCATCGCTTTCCGGGGAACATACCCGTAGCCATCGCCGCGATAGCAGGGATGATGCTCTGCGTGGTGACATTGGGCCGTAGGGTCTTTGTCCTGCCTGAAAATAGCTGGGGTGCAGTATTATTCGTTGGATTGGTCGTCGCTCTGTGGACCCTCGCGCTGTGTGCTTCTCCGGTCGCGGTGGCAGCGGTACCGACGATCTACCCAATTGTGTTCGCGACATTGACGCTGCGCGCCGCCTTGGTGATCACCACGGCGATCAACCTGATCCCCCTGACCCTGGTGATAGTCAGGGAAGGGATTCGGTCGCCGAATCTCAGTATCGCCATTGCCTTTACGCTCATTGGGGTAACCATCGCGCCGGTGATCGGCACCGTGATCATCACGTCGATGCGGCAACGTAGACAGCTGGCAGCACTGGTTGCCGAACTCGCGGCCACGCGCGCCGAGAGCGCCCGCTTGTCGCGAGAGGCGGGCACCGCCGCCGAACGGGAACGGCTGGCCCGCGAGATCCACGACACGCTTGCTCAGGGTTTCACCAGCATCGTCATGCTCGCCCAAGCCATCGAACCCGAGTTGGAAACCGATACCGCGGCGGCGAGGAGACACGTCGAGTTGATCGGCGCCACCGCGCGGGAGAACCTCGCCGAAGCGCGGGCGATGGTGGCCGAACTGACTCCGAGCCCCCTCGAAGAGCCACTGCCCGCCGCAATTCAGCGTCAGTGCGACCGGCTCGCGGCAGAGATCGGCGCCGCCGTGACCGTGCACATCGCCGGCGACCTGCCACCCCAGAGCATGGCCTCCGACGTGGTGCTGCTGCGTGCCGCGCAGGAAGCCTTCGCGAATATCCGTAAGCACGCCCACGCGAGCGCCGTCACGGTTGAGCTGTCGTCCTCGGATGCAGGAGTCCGGCTTGCGGTGACGGACAACGGAATTGGACTGGACAGCGGACAGGTCGAGGGTTTTGGACTGCGCGGGATGCGCGCCCGGGTCGCGCAGGTGGGTGGCGCGGTGACGCGTCTCGGCGGCCGCAGGCGGCGGGACGACGCTGACGGTCGAGGTGCCTTCGTGATCGCCTCCGCCACGAAGGTGCTGCTGGTCGACGACCATCCTGTGGTCCGTGAGGGGCTGCGCGGAATGATCGACGCCGAAGCCGACCTCACTGTCGTTGGCGAGGCGGGGTCCGGCGCAGAGGCGATAGTCATGGCCGAATCCCTGCAGCCCGATGTCATTCTCATGGATCTGCGGATGCCGGACGTGGACGGTGTGACGGCGACCGAGCGCATCCTCGCGACTGCTGCCGGGGACACGCATCGTCGTCGTCACCACCTACGAGTCCGACACCGACATCCTGCGCGCGGTCGAGGCGGGTGCGGCGGGGTATCTGCTGAAGGACGCGTCCCGCGCCGAACTCGCGGAAGCCGTTCGTGACGCGGCGCGCGGGAAGACGGTACTGGCGCCGACGGTCGCCGATCGGCTGGTTCGCTTTGTGCGCCAACCCTCTTCGGTGGCGTTGTCGACACGGGAGATCGAGGTGCTCGGCCTGGTAGCCACCGGCAAGACCAACGCCGAAATCGGACGCGAACTGCATATCAGCGAGGCGACCGTCAAAACCCATCTGCTGCGGACGTTCAACAAGCTCGGCGTTTCGGACCGCACCGCGGCGGTGACGACCGCGATGTCGATGGGTCTGCTCCGCTAGGGCCGGGGCGGCAGTACGGACAGCCATCCGTCGGCGAGCAGCTCCAGAAGCTGGCCGTCTGGGTCGCGGATCATCGCCGACGACTCCGACACCGTCGGTCTCACGCACCGAGCCCCCGAAGCCCTCGACCAACTCCAGGATGCCGGCCAGGTCCGACACCGACAGCGACAGATGGGTCAGCCCGACTTCGTCCATCACGCGGCCGGGCCCAGTGCCGTACTTCGCGTCCCGAGTAGTCGAGAAGTTCGAGCACCAAACCGTCACGTACCAGATAGGTCGCATGCAACCCGACCGGCTTGTCGAGCTGCAGCAGCTCGCCGGTGCCCTCGTCGGGCGGTTCGAGCTCCCACCAGAACTGGAACCCGAGCAGCTCTTCGTAGAAGCGGCGTGACCGTCCGCGGTCTGCGACGCAGAGCCCGACATGGTTGAAAACCGTTCGGTGACTGCTCATCACGACCCTTCCGTAGCGCGTGAGGGCCGATCGATCCGCCGCGCTGTCGATCCGCACCGTAGCCCGCTCCAGACATCCCCCGACGCCCTCCTCGGTGACCCAGGATTGGACGCTCAGGACCATGCCCTCATCGAGGGTCGCGTCGCGGCCGCGGCCCAGGCCGATCAGCGGCGGCTCGGCACCGAGTCCCAACCCGTGGGCCAGCGGCACGAGCGACTCCCCGTTGCCGGCGTCCTGCCACGCGCGGTACAGGTCGTGCGCCGGTATTGCCGGCACGGCAGGCGCCAAGCAGTGCGTCCATCGACCGGGCGCACCGGCCTGCCAGTCTGCGCCGCCGCCGGTGTGCCGGATCCCCGGCCACGCGGGTGCGGGCCAGACCGGCCTCATAGCCCGCGTACAACGCACCCGGCGCGAGCACCACCAATTCGCCGTCTCCGATCGGGTCGGTCGGTAGACCAGGTGCGCGGAACCGCACCGGGCCGTGGTCGGCGGTGGCGAAGCAGACGCTCTCCGTCGGCGCCGTCGGCGCGCCGCGGCTCGCCACCCGCTCGTAATAGACGCCGAGCAGTTCCCGCTCGGTGATGCCGGGCGCCAGAGCGTCTTCCAGCGCACTCAGCGCCGATTCCGCAATGGCCGCCGCCACTTCCACGCAGGTGATCTCGTCGGGTGTCTTGATCCTGCGGGCGCGTCGCCAGCACTGTTGCGGCATCAAGAATTTCGGCCAACGGGAACGTCGACGACAGCAGCCGCGCGAACATCGGCGTCAACCCGTCGGTGCCCACCCGCCGCGACTGGCCACGCCGGGTATCGCCGCGAGCGAGGCCAGCAGATTAGCAGGATTCCAGCTCAGGCCGTACAGCTCGTCGCAGCCGATCTCGGGCGGCACTCCCTCGTCCCACGTCGAGAGCAGGTGCACGCGCCCTGTCGAGCGCACCGCGACGGCGACGGGCGCAAACGGCAACACGCCCGCCCGCCCGAGTTGACGCGCGCCCGACACGTACCGCACGTTGCCGACCCCACCGAGCATCAGCGCGTCGAGACCGTGGCGTTCCATGCCGGCGAATACCTTCGCCCGCCGGTCATGCGCGCAGCCGGGTGAAATCGACGCGCGCATCGTCTTCCAGTGCCATCGTCCCGATGAGCAGTCCGCGGTCGCGGGCGACGGGGCTCATGCGGAGAGGCCGTATGGCTCGTAGGTCGAGCCGCTGAGTTTGACCCACCCGTATCGGTAACGGCCACAATGTCTTCCGATCGGTATCCAGCCGCGCCCTCTTCCCAGATGACCGGTTCGAAGACGATCACCATTCCCGGCTCCATGATGAGTTGTTCGTCGAAGCTCTCTCCGAGATCCGTTCCGATCAACGGCATTTCGGCGCTTTCGGTGCCGACGCCGTGCGCCAGGTAGAAGTGTTCGATCCAAGGGCGGACGCCGTCGTTGGCTGTCGATGGCCGCGCGGCACGAGATCCAGCGCCGAAACTCCTGGCTTGAGAACGTCCAATGCCGCGTCGACCACGGCTCGCCAGCGCCGGAACTGCTCTTGCTGCCGCACATCCGGGACAGGGTCGACGCTCGTGATCCACGTCCGGCCGTAGTCGGATGCATAACCCTGGAAGGTGATGCCGGCGTCGACCCAGATGACGTCGCCCTCGCGCAGGAACCGGTCGGTGGTGACCGTCGGGTAGGCGAGATCGCCGTGCAGAGTCCACGGGCCGAGCTCCGGCTCGGCGCCATGACCTGCCAGATCGGATCGATTCCGTTCGCGGACGCGCCGAGTTCGAAGATGCGGCGCAGGAAGACGGCGCTCAGGTCGATCTGCCGGACGCCGGGCCGCAGGATCGCCAATGCGTCGACCATCGCCAGTTCGTTGATCCGCTGCGCGCTGCGGATGCAGGCGACTTCGTCGGGTGTCTTGGTGATCTTGGCCGCGCCGACGACGGCTGACGGCGTCGACCCAGTCGAACCCCCGCAGGCCACGCAACATCGCATGGGTCTGGTCGTCGACGCCGATGCGCGCCCCCGGGGCAAAATGATCGGCCAAGCGCGTTCGGCGAACTGGTCGATCCCGTCGTCGAGATCCGGGAACAGCGGCCCGTGCAGATGATCCGTCGGGCAGCTCAGCAGGCGCACCGTCGACGTGCAGGGTGTAGAGGTGAGGCGCCGGGTCGCCCGCCACACTACCGCCACCGGACGGAACAGCGCCGCGTGGTCGCCGTCGTGGGCGGGCGTGTTCACGCCGGTGGCGTATGCCACCGAGCTGGAGCCGAGCAGCACGAGGCCGTCGACACCCTGGCTGTCGAGCTGATCCTGCAGCCTGCCGAATCGCTGCCTGCGCATCCGGGCGAGGTCAGGCACGGTCCGGGATCGCCGACCCGCCGATGGTCGCTCCTGCCGACCAACCGTCGATGGCCCACCTCTTCCTGCGCCCAAGCCAGTAAAAATACTAAAATAGCTCTTTAATCGAGTGCTAGCCTAACGGTAACGCGGTTCTCGCCTCGGCGGAATTCGCAGATCGCCTTGTGCAGGAAGGCTTTTCGATGGCTGTCCGCCCCGACTGAGCCCCGACGTCGTCGTCGACTTCGACCATCATTCCGACGAGTTCAACCAGAACGAGCTGGCGGTCAACGCCGACCTGCGCCGTCGCTGTCCGGTGGCGTGGAACGAGAACTACGGCGGCTTCTGGTTCGTATCGGGCTACGACGAGGTCACCCAGATCGCCCGAGACGGCGAAACGTTCGCGCACAAATACGACCCCGACTGCCCCCGACGGCGTGAGCTACCAGGGCGAAATGGGCATTCCGCGGCCCGATTGGGCAACCGGCCCTGGGCATCGGTGAGGTCGACGGTCCCTACCACCAGGCGCTGAGGCGGGCGCTGGCCCCGTTCTTCTCGCCGCGCGCGGTCGAGGCGATGCGACCGTTCATGGAGCAGTCGGTCCATTGGTTTCTCGATCAGAAGATCGGCGACGGGCAGATGGACCTCGTCCTCGACTACGCAAGTCCGGTTCCCGCCATCCTCACCATGCAGCTGATGGGCCTGCCCTACGACAACTGGCCCCTCTATGCCAACCTCTTCCATTCGGTGATGGCCGTTTACCAGGACAGTGCCGAGTACGCCGACGCTATCGGCGAAGTGCCCGCGATGATGGAGGGTCTGCTCGCGTTCCTGGCGGAGCGACGAGCCGAGCCCGGCGAGGACCTCACGAGCTTTCTCGTCCAGTTCGAGTTCGACGGCCGGCGCCTCGACGACGCGCAGCTGCTGAACATCCTGTGGAACCTGATCGGCGGCGGCGTCGACACCACGACGTCGCAGACCGCGCTGAGCCTGCTTCACCTGGGCACGCATCCGGATCTGCGGCAACAACTCATCGACCGCCCGGAGCTCTACAAGACCGCGGGAGACGAGTTCCTACGCTACTTCTCCGTCAATCAGCAGCTCAGCCGCACAGTTACCTGCGACGTCGTGTTGGGCGGGCAGCAGCTCCGGCGCAACGACCAGCTCATCATCAGCTGGCTTGGCGCCAACCACGACGAGAGCCGAGTTCGACCGACCCGGCGAGGTCGTCCTGGACCGGACGCCGAACCCCCACGTCGCGTTCGGACTCGGGCCGCATCGATGCATCGGATCCCACCTGGCCCGCCTGATGTTCGAGGTGATGGTGAAGGCGGTCCTCGAGCGTATCCCCGACTACCGGGTGGACGTCGCCGGCGTCGACGAATACCTCGGTAACCCGAGCATGACCGGCCTGGCGAAACTTCCGGTCACCTTCACGCCGGGCCGATCCGCCGAAACGACAGCGCCCATTCTGATCGGGAGGCCGATGAACGCGAAGCCGACCGTCGCGGTGATCGGCGCGGGCCCGGGCGGCATCGCGATGGGATCCAGCTCCGCGCACGGCGGCTACGACTTCACCATCTTCGAGCGCGGTGACGGTTTCGGTGGCACGTGGCGGAACAACACCTATCCGGGAGCGGCTTGCGATGTGCCGTCGCACCTCTACTCCTACTCCTTCGCAATGAATCCGCGGTGGAGCAAGACGTTTGCGAACCAGCCGGAGATTCTTGCGTATCTGGAGCGCGTCGCCGCCGACCATGACCTCGGTGGTCACCTCAGAGCGCGCACCCGCGTGACCACACTGCGCTGGTCCGATGCCGATCAGCGCTGGACGATGACCACCGACGACGGTGTCACCGGCGAATTCGACGTCGTCGTCAGCGCTGTGGGCATGCTGGACGTGCCCCTCATCCCCGACATCCCCGGCGCGGACCGATTCCGCGGCCGGATCTTCCATTCGTCGAACTGGGACCACTCGAAATCGACTGCGGGCGAACGTATTGCGTCGATCGGCACCGGCGCCAGCGCCGTCCAGTACGTGCCTGAGATCGCGCGCGATGCCGCCCACCTGACGGTTTTCCAACGCTCGCCGACGTGGGTGGGCCCGCGCTACGACGAGCCGTTCACCACCGAGCAGCAGGAACTTTTCGAGCGCGATCCCGGCGAGGCGCAAAAGCTGCGCGATGCGGCGTTCCAAGCCTACGAGTCGGGCGACTTCGCCGTCGATTCGGCCATGACCAAGAGTTCACGACATTCGTCCGCAACTTCGTGGTGGAAAGCGTGAAGGACCCGGACCTGCGCGCCAAGCTCACTCCCGTCACACCCGGTCGGCTGTAAACGACCGCTGTTCTCGGGCACCTGGTATCCGACGTTCGAGCTACCCCACGTCCGGCTGGAGACCACGCCGATCGTGGAGTTCACCGAGCGCGGCCTACGCACATCGGACGGTGTCGAGCACGAGGCCGACACCGTCATCTACGGCACGGGTTTTCGTGCCGCGGACTACCTTGGCAGCCTCGAGGTCTACGGGGCCGGCGGCCGCGGGCTGCACGACGATTGGCGCGACGGCGCCGAGGCGTATCTCGGCACGGTCGTTCCGGGCTATCCCAATCTGTTCACGCTCTACGGCCCCAACACCAATGGCGTCCAATCGATCATCTGGATCATCGAGGCTCAGGTCGAATTCGTCCGGCGTCTGCTGGATTCGATGGGCCACGCGGCATGCCAGGCGGTCGATGTGAAACAGGAGATCCATGACGACTACAACGACGAAATCCAGGATGCGCTGGCGGGAACGGTGTGGCTTGCCGGATGCAACAACTACTTTCGTCATCCCAACGGCAAAATCGTCACCCAGTTCCCGTACCACGGCCAGATGCTCGCCGATCGGCTGTCCCAGGTGAGCCTCGAACACTTCGACTGCCAACCGGCCGACGGCCGCAGGAAGGACGGATCATCGTGCGCGGAATCCACCATTCGGCAATAGTCACCTCGGATGTCGAACGCTCGAAGCGGTTCTGGCGTGAGGGATTAGGGCTCACCGAGCTGCTCGACTACGAATTCCGTGGCGATTGGCCGACCTTGTTCGGCGCGAAGACCGATCGGCTACGGTCGGTCTTCCTCGCCGATCCCGACCACCCCGAGACCGGAATCGTCGAGTTGGTGGATGTTCGACGGCGCGCAGGAGGCGGCGCCAACGCCATCGGGCCCGCGGCACGGTTTCTTCCTATTGTCGCTGGAGCGGGACGTCGACACGACGTTGACGGAGCTGGCCGAACTCGGATTCACCGAAGACGTGCGCCGCATTTCGATGCCGGGCCCCGGCGAGAGCTCCGTGGCGATGGCGTTGATCACCGCGCCGGACGGTGTCCTGGTCGAGCTGATCGGCCCGCCGCAATGACGGCGATCGTCACCGGCGGTGGGTCCGGCATCGGTAGTGCCGCCGCCGCGCGGTTACGCGATGCGGGCGACGACGTCGTCGTATGGGACCTCGAGAACGGCGATATCGATTGCGACATCAGTGATCCCGACTCGGTGTCGGCGGCAATCGAAAAGAGCGTTGCCGATTACGGTGCACCGGACAAACTCGTCGCGTGCGCCGGCATCGGGGCCAGCGAGACACTGGTGGACCAGGGCCTCGATGGCTGGCGACGGGTGCTCGACACCAACCTCACCGGCACCTGGCTGACGATGCGCGCCGTCGCGCGCGTGATGATGGACACCGGCCGCGGCGGGTCGATCGTCGCGGTGTCGAGCATCAGCGGAACTGTCGCCGACCGGGCCATGGGCGCGTACTGCGTGTCGAAAGCCGGCGTCGACATGCTGGTGCGCGTCGCGGCGTCCGAGTGGGGCGCACACGGCATTCGTGTCAATGCGGTCGGACCCGGCGTGACGCGCACCCCGATGCTTGCCCGGCCGGAGCAACTGCCGGGCTGGGTCGAAGGCCTGACCGAACGCACCCCCCTCGGCCGCCTTGGCGAGGCCGACGACATCGCCGAGGCGATCGTCGCGGTGCTCGGAATGTCCTGGGTCACGGGACAAACCGTGTTCGCCGACGGTGGCCTGGCGCTGGCCAGCCCCATCGACGCCTACGGGCAGATGCAGCGGCTCGCTATGCCATAAGTCGTTGTCCGGCAGCGGCTATCCGCTCGTCGGACGCGGTCAACGCGACCCGAACATGCTGCGCACCGGCAGGTCCGTAGAACTCGCCGGGCGCCACCAGGATCCCGCGTTGCGCCAGCCAGCTCACCGTGTCGCGGCAGGGCTCGCCACGGGTGGCCCAGATGTAGAGCCCCGCTTCGGAATGATCGACGGTCAGTCCGGCCGACTGCAGGGCGGGCATGAGCACAGCCCTGCGCCGCTCGTATCGCCCGCGCTGCTCGCGTTCGTGATCGTCGTCGTCGAGTGCGGCAACCATCGCTGCCTGCACCGGCGTCGGCATCATCATCCCCGCGTGCTTGCGCACAGCCAGCAGCTCGGCAACCACCGACGGATCGCCGGCGACGAACCCGGCGCGGTAGCCCGCCAGCGATGACGTCTTCGACAG
Source organism: uncultured Actinomycetota bacterium (assembly GCA_963720345.1). Lineage (GTDB taxonomy): Bacteria > Actinomycetota > Actinomycetes > Mycobacteriales > Mycobacteriaceae > Mycobacterium. The sequence goes on along the minus strand of CAVRFN010000047.1, from coordinate 667,969 downwards.
CGAGTGGATGGCCAGCAGCCCGGTGTGGTCACCGTCGCAGACCGACGGATGCAGCACCGAGATCGGGTCGGCGTCCCAGCCCAGCCCGAGATAGCACTCGTCGGAGGCGACGAGTACACCTCGGTCTCGCGCCCAACTGACGACCTTGCGCAGGTGGTCGACGCCCAGCACCTTGCCGGTGGGATTGCTCGGCGAGTTCAGATACACCAGCGCGGGCGACTGCGGGCCCAGCTGCGTCAGTGAATCCGCACGCACGAAAGGTGCTTCCGCCAACCGCGCACCGACTTCGTAAGTCGGATAGGCCAGCTCCGGCACCACGACGAGGTCATCGGATGCGAGACCGAGCAGTGTCGGCAACCAGGCGATGAGCTCCTTGGTACCGATCACCGGCAACACGGCATCGTCCGCCAAACCTGTGACGCCGTATCGGCGCTGCAGGGCCGCCGCCGCGGAAGCCCGCAATGCAGGTGTGCCCGCGGTCGTCGGGTAGCCGGGTGCCGAACTGGCGGCGGCCAGGGCGTCGCGGATGACCGGAGCCACATCGTCCACCGGTGTCCCGACCGACAGGTCGACGATGCCCTCAGGGTGCGACCGGGCGAGCGCGGTGACGTCGGCCAGCGTGTCCCAGGGGAACACCGGCAAAGACGCAGAACGGCGAGCCGTTATCAGTCCTCGCCCTGAGGCGGCAGGTCCTTGACCACCTGGGGGTCGTTGTCGGTCTGGCCGACCTTGGACGCTCCACCGGGCGAACCGAGTTCGCCGAAGAAGTCGGCGTTGATCTGCGTGTAGCTGGACCACTGGTCCGGCACATCGTCCTCGTAATAGATGGCCTCAACCGGGCAGACCGGCTCGCATGCACCGCAGTCCACACACTCGTCGGGGTGGATGTACAGCATGCGGGCGCCCTCGTAAATGCAGTCGACCGGGCATTCCTCGATACACGCCTTGTCTTTGATGTCGACGCAGGGTTCGGCAATCGTGTACGTCACAGGTGCTCCTCGATCTCCTGTCCAGTGGGGCTGCCATCTCGGGTCAAGGCCCATGAGTTCCGAGCAAGTATGCGTAGTCCATACCTGGACGGTCGTCTCAGTGTGCCCTAACTTCACGCGCCGCCCGGTTAAGGGTGGCGCGTGGTTACTGATACTAGACGTCGCAGATACACCTAGACCAGTCGCCACACCCCATCATGCCGTGCGCTGGTCGAGTGCTCAGCATCGCGGTGCGAGCGTTGGCATCATATGCGCCTGAGTGCAGTGCAACAAGTTGCATATGCGGTCCCTCCGTCCTACGCTGCGCAGGTGGCCCTCCCCCACGCGATTCTCGTGGCGTTGTGCGAGCAATCCGGATCTGGATACGAGCTCGCGCGGCGGTTCGACCGGTCCATCGGATACTTCTGGGCAGCCACTCACCAGCAGATCTACCGCACGCTGCGCGCGATGGAGGATGACGGCTGGGTGCACGTCACCCCGGTCACCCAGCAGGGCAGGCCGGACAAGAAGGTGTACACGGTGTCGGAGGCCGGCCGTGTCGAACTCGCCCGCTGGATCGCCGAACCGCTGTCCGGTCGCGGGAGCACGGTGGCTGACAATCGCACCCGGGACCTAGCCGTCAAGGTGCGCGGCGTCGAGCACGGTGACATCGACGCGCTGCGCGCCCAGGTCGCGTCGCTACGTGCCGAGCGGGCTGAATTGCTTGATACGTATCGGGGATTCGAGAAGCGTCAGTTTCCCGACCCCACCGCATTGAGCGGCGCCACCCTGCACCAATACCTGGTGCTGCGCGGCGGAATCCGCGCGGAGGAGAGCGCCATCGACTGGCTCGACGAAGTGATCGCAGCCCTATAAGCGTTGAAGGAGGATCGGTGACGTATCCGAACCTGTTGTCGCCGTTGGATCTCGGCTTCACCACCTTGCGCAACCGCGTGGTCATGGGGTCGATGCACACCGGCTTGGAGGATCGTGCCCGTGATACCGACCGGCTGGCGGCGTATTTCGCCGAACGCGCCCGCGGTGGGGTCGGGCTGATCATCACCGGTGGTTACGCGCCGAACCGAACGGGCTGGCTGCTACCGTTCGCGGCGCAGATGGTTTCCTCGTCAGACGCCCGTCGGCATCGCAGGATCACCGGTGCAGTGCACGACGCCGGCGGCAAGATTCTGCTGCAGATCCTGCATGCGGGACGTTATGCGTATCACCCGTTTTCGGTCAGTGCGTCGTCGATCAAGGCGTCGATCAACCCGTTCAAACCGCGCGCGTTGCGTGACGTCGAGGGCACGATCGACGACTTCGTGAAGTGCGCGCTGCTGGCCCGCGATGCGGGCTACGACGGCGTGGAGATCATGGGCAGCGAGGGCTATCTGCTCAACCAGTTCCTGGCGCCGCGCACCAACAAGCGCAAGGACAAGTGGGGTGGCACGCCGGAGAATCGGCGTCGCTTCCCCGTCGAGATCGTGCGCCGTACCCGCGCAGCCGTCGGCCGTGACTTCATCATCTGCTACCGGATGTCGATGGCCGACTACGTCGAGGACGGGCAGAGTTGGGACGAAATCGTCTCGCTGGCAAAAGAAGTCGAAAATTCGGGTGCGACGATCATCAACACCGGCATCGGTTGGCATGAGGCCCGGGTGCCGACGATCGTCACCTCGGTTCCCAACAGTGCGTTCGTCGATATCAGCAACGCGATGGCAGAGCACGTCATCATTCCGGTGGTCGCATCGAACCGGATCAACATGCCACAGGCCGCCGAGCAGATTCTCGCCGAGGGACATGTCAAGTTGATCTCGATGGCGCGGCCGCTGCTGTCCGACCCGGAGTGGGTACGCAAGGCCGAGGCGGACGCCGCCGATGAGATCAACACGTGCATCGCGTGCAATCAGGCCTGTCTGGACCACGCGTTCGTGCACAAGACGGTGTCGTGCCTGCTGAACCCGCGCGCGGGGCACGAGACGAAGCTGGTGCTCAGCCCGACGCGTCGGGCCAAGTTCGTCGCGGTGGTCGGGGCGGGGCCCGCAGGATTGTCCACCGCGGTCAGCGCGGCGCAGTGCGGCCATCGGGTAACGCTGTTCGAGGCAGGTGACGCCGTCGGCGGTCAGTTCGATTTGGCGCGAAGGATTCCAGGCAAGGAGGAGTTCAGCGAGACGCTTCGCTACTACACCCGCATGCTCGGCAAGCACGATGTGGACGTTCGGCTGAGCACGCGGGCGACGGCCGACGAACTGGCCGACTTCGACGAGGTGGTGCTCGCGACCGGGGTGACGCCGAGGATGCCCGACATTCCCGGCATCGACCATCCGATGGTGCTCTCCTACGCCGAAGCCATCACCGGGAAGCCGGTTGGCAAGACTGTGGCCGTCGTCGGCGCGGGCGGAATCGGGTTCGACGTGAGCGAGTTTCTGGTGACCACGCCGGCCGGGCCGGCAGACGAATACAGGTCGCCGTCAGTAATTCTCAAGGAGTGGAAAGCCGAATGGGGCGTGGCCGATCCCCAGGAGACTCGTGGTGCGCTGACGACACCGATCCCCGCGCCCGCGGTCCGCGAGGTGTACCTGCTGCAGCGGACGAAAGGCCCGCAGGGCAAGGGGCTTGGCAAGACGTCGGGCTGGGTGCACAGGGCCTCGTTGAAGGCCAAAGGCGTGCAACAGCTATCGGGCGTGAACTACGAACGCATCGACGACGAAGGCTTGCACATCACCTTTGGATCCGATCGGTCGAGTCCGCGCGTGCTCGCGGTCGACAACGTGGTGATCTGTGCCGGCCAGGAGTCGGTACGCGATCTTCGAGGATGCGTTGCGCGCCAGGGGCATTGAGCCGCATGTTATCGGCGGCGCGGCCGTGGCCGCCGAACTCGATGCCAAGCGTGCGATCAAGCAGGGCACCGAGCTGGCGGCCCGGCTCTAGGCCTGCTTGAGCGCCTCGATCTCCAGAGTGATCGTGATCTTGTCACCGACGACGGTGCCACCGGTTTCCAGCGGCATGTCGATGTCGATGCCGAAGTCCTTGCGGTTCAACACCACCGATGCCTCAAATCCCGCAACCTCGCCGTGCCCCATGCCGGGGCTGACGCCGTTGAACTCCAGCTCGAGGGTGACCGGCTTCGTGACGCCCTTGAGAGTGAAGTCGCCGTCGACCAGGTAGGTGTCGCCTCCGGGCCGGACACCGGTCGAGGTGAAGGTGGCGGTCGGATACTTCTCAGCGTCGAAGTAGTCCGCGGACCGGACGTGAGCGTCACGCTGCTCGTTGCGGGTGTTGATGGAGTCGACGGCGATCTCGGCCGTCACCGACGGAGTGCCGTCCTCGGCGACGACGATCGCGCCGCTGAACGTGTCGAACGTCCCACGCACCTTGCTCACCATGAGGTGACGTACTGAGAATCCGACGGTCGAGTGCACGGGATCAATGGCCCAGGGCCTGCGCTCAGGTCGGTGGCTACGGCGCGCGGTCATATTGCAGATCTCCTTGACTGTCGGTGCCGGCATTCCCGGCTCTTCCCAGTCAAAACGGACTACGGTCCGATTCTATTCCGGACCGTGGTCCGGTGCATACCCAGCCGGCAGAGTCAGCCCTTGTCACCCCAGACAGCCTGCGCGCCGGCATCACCTATCCGAATCACCGTAACGATCGAGGACACCCCTACAACCAGGGCGACGACGGCGACCACCACGGTCGCAGCCTTCCTGGGTTTGTCGGACTGGCCTTCCGACCAGTGCAACGCCACCAACGCCACGGCGACGATCAGCAAGGCGACCGAGAAGTAGATCATCCACTCTCCGCGCTCGGCGTGCTCTTGCAGAATCGGCCGCGGCGGCCCGCCATGCTGCAAGAGCCACTCGCCTGCTGAGGCTGTCAAAGGCGTCAGCGCCGCGGTCACCGCGGCGAACGCCAACACCAGCCACACCAGCGACGCCGCGCTGCGGGCCAGAACGCGCACAAGATCTCAAGCAGCGCGGTCAGCGGTGCGAGTACCACGATGCCGTGGACCAGCAGGGCGTGTGCGGGAATTCCGGAGATGGTGTTCATGGCGCTCCCGGGTGTTGCGGACGGCAACACACCCACGGTATACCCATCAGACGTCAGGAGCGTCGAAACGCCTTTCTGTCGGCTGATTCGAGTCGATCCGACGTTAAACCCAACCACCGCAGCGTGTTTCGCTGCCCTTTGGTTAGGTAAGGCTATGCGGCGAGCGGGGCGTATGTCGTGGAGCGCTGCCGCGCTGGGCGGCCGATGCCCTCGGCGATCGCGACGAGTTCCTCGACGCTCTTGGCCGAGCCGAACTCCGAGCCGGCCATCCGCGAGATGGTCTCCTCCATCAGCGTGCCGCCCAGATCGTTGGCACCGCCGTTGAGCATCACCTGCGTGCGCTCGGTGCCCAGCTTGACCCAGCTGGTCTGGATGTTGGAGATCCTGCCGTGCAGCATGATCCGCGCCAGCGCGTGCACGGCGCGGTTGTCGCGGTGCGTCGGACCAGGCCGCGCCCCGCCGGCGAGGTACAGCGGCGAGCTCTGGTGCACGAACGGCAGCGGTACGAACTCGGTGAAACCGCCGGTGCGGTCCTGGATCTCGCGCAACACACGGAGGTGGCCGACCCAGTGCCGCGGCGTGTCGACGTGGCCGTACATCATCGTCGAACTCGACCGCAGCCCGACCTCGTGTGCGGTGCTGACGACCTCGATCCACATCGACGTCGGCAACTTGCCCTTCGTCAGCACCCACCGGACCTCGTCGTCGAGAATCTCGGCGGCCGTACCGGGAATCGAGCCGAGCCCGGCCTCACGAAGCTCGGTGAGCCAGTCCCGGATGCTGGTACCGCTCTTGGTCACCCCGTTGGAGATCTCCATCGGCGAGAACGCGTGCACATGCATCGACGGCACGCGCGCCTTGACCGCCCGCACCAGATCGGCGTAGCCGGTCACCGGTAGCTCCGGGTCGATGCCACCCTGCATGCACACCTCGGTCGCGCCCGCGACATGCGCCTCCCACGCCCGATCGGCGACCTCGTCGACCGAAAGTGAGAACGCATCCGCGTCGCCCTTACGCTGGGCAAAAGCGCAGAAACGGCAGCCGGTGTAGCAGATGTTGGTGAAGTTGATGTTGCGGTTGACGACGAAGGTCACATCGTCGCCTACGACATCGCGCCGCAATGAGTCTGCAAGTGCGGCAACCGCATCCATCGCAGGACCGTCCGCCATCGCGAGCGCCAGGTACTCGTCGTCGGAGAGTCCGGCCGGATCACGCTCAGCGGAGCGCAGCGCCGACAGCACGTCGGTGTCGATGCGTTCAGGAGCCTGGGCCGCCAGTTCATGCACCTTCTCGCGGATCGACTCCCAGTCGCCGAACGCACTTCCCAGATCGCTGCGGGTCTCGGTCAGCCGGCCCGAGTCATCGATGGCCGAGTGAAGGTCGGTACGGCCCAGGGACTCCCATGCCTCATCGGGTTCCTGCCACGGCCGTCCGGCGGGGTTGACGTCGCGCGCCAGACCGGTATCCGGATCGGCCAGCGCATCGACGTGCCCGCGCACCCGCGGATCGATCCACGCGGCGCCGGCCTGCACATACTGCGGCTGTGCCGTCAATCGCTGCACCAGGTCGTAGCCGGCCTCGGCCGTGACCGCAGACAACTCGTCGAGTGCGGGCCACGGCCGCTCGGGGTTGACGTGATCGGGGGTCAGCGGCGACACCCCGCCCCAGTCGTCGACGCCGGCGCCGATCAGCGCCAGGCACTCCTGCCGCGACACCAGGTTGGGCGGGGCCTGGATACGCACCTTGGGTCCCATCACCAGGCGCGTGACCGCCACCGTCGCGACGAAGTCCTCGAAGCCCGCATCCGGCTTCGCCGCCATCGCGGTGTGGTCCTTGGCCCGGAAGTTCTGCACGATCACTTCCTGAACGTGGCCGAACTCTTTGTGCGAGCGTCGGATCGCATGGATGGTGTCGGCGCGCTCCGTCCAGAGTCTCCCCGATACCGACCAGCAGTCCCGTGGTGAACGGGATCGACAGGCGGCCCGCGTCAGCCAGCGTGCGCAGCCTGACCTGCGGATCCTTGTCCGGGCTGCCGTAGTGAGCCAGGCCCTTGGTCTCGAACAACCGCCGCGACGTGGTCTCCAGCATCATGCCCATCGACGGCGCCACCGGCTTGAGCCGGGACAACTCCGACCAGCTCATGACGCCGGGGTTCAGATGCGGCAGCAGACCGGTCTCCTCCAGCACCCGGATGGCCATCGCCCGCACGTAGTCCAGCGTCGAATCGTAGCCACGCTCGTCGAGCCACTGCCGGGCCTCGTCCCACCGCGCCTCAGGCCGGTCACCGAGCGTAAACAGCGCCTCCTTGCAACCCAATTCGGCACCGCGACGCGCCACCTCGAGGATCTCGTCGGGCTCCATGTACATGCCGGCGCCCTGCGCCCGCAGCTTGCCGGGAACCGTGACGAACGTGCAGTAGTGGCAGGTGTCGCGGCACAGATGGGTGACGGGAATGAACACCTTGCGCGAGTAACTCACCGGCAGCCGTCCGGCGGGTCCGCGGCGGCCGGCCGCCTCGAGGCCAGCATCACGCACTCGGGCGGCGCTGGCGCACAAGTCCACGAGGTCATCCCCTCGGGCGGTCATCGCGATCGCGGCTTCTTCGATATTGAGTGCTACGCCGTCGCGTGCTCGTCGCAGCACGCGACGCAGGCCCGCGGGACTGGAGGTGCCTGACTTCGGTGGGACCACCGGGCTGGGGAGATCGGCGCCGGGCAGGGGGTTCAGAGCCACTCCCGTGTAACCCCGCGTTCGTTGAGGATCATCCGCACGTCTCACATTCTGAAACATCGGCGCCTGACATATCGGTCACAGTAGTCCGCGGCTCGCCGAGGGTGCCAATGGTGAGAGAACTGATCGAGCAAGACACGGGTCGCCTGAAGGCGAACTCGACCAGGAGCCGACGGACCGGCGACCGGCACTGCCCTCCCGGCACCGTCAACAAATGATGACGGCGCGCGGAAGAACACGGCCGACCCGGGCGGCGACCCCGGGAACGCAACCGCCGCGGAGAGACACTCAGGCGTTCACGTAGCGCCACAGCACCGCTGCGGGGGGCAGCGTGCCGAGTGCGATCAGCAGCAGCGTCCCGTACCGCATGATTCCGGCGCCGCCGAACACGATGTCGTCACCCGGCCCGCCCAGCGACAGCACAGCCACTGTCAGCAGCCACGTGAGCAGTGGTAGTGCCGCAGTTCTCGGCGACGAGGTCCAGTGCAGCGCGGCCCACACCAGTGCGGCATTCACCAGGCCGGCGATCAATGCACTGACCGGAAACGGCCAGGTACCGATATAGGTCGGAAGAAAGAACGACGCGAGGATCGCGCAGAGAACGCCGTCGATCGCGAGCAGCGTCAGAACAAGGATTCGCCGATAGTCAGCGGTGGGTGCAGACGAACTCAGGTCGGGATGCTATCGATCACGCTGGCGATCGAACCGATGACCCACTGGAAGTTGTCGAGCCGGTCCTGCCAGTGCTGCAGGTTCGGATCCAAATCCGGGTCCATTGTCATCCCTTCCACACGCAGCGAGTTGTCCGGAGCTTACCCCGTTGCGGCCCCGCTATTCGAGGTTCAGGCCCGCAAGCAGATCGGTTTCCCACCCGCGGTGATCGCGGGGGCCCGCATCGCCGGAGACCAGGATGTAGTGCTCGAGAGCGCCAAGCGGGAGCGCGATGTTGTTCGACAACGCCAGCGCCCGGCCGTCGGGTGAAACGGTGACCTGGGTGGCGTGCGCCCGCAGCGCCGCCTCCTTCGCCGGCAGTTGGTCGGGGACGTCGATGATCGCGTCGATCGCATCGTCGGGGTGGCCGAATGGCACGTCGTCGATGGACACCCGAATCCACTCATCGGGTACGTCGTCCAGCGCGTCAAGCGCGGCGCCCATCGCAGTTCTCGATATCACGGTCCAGTACACCTTCGGCACGGTCCACGGCTCGCCGGGATAGTCGGTGCCCGCCGATGCCGTGACCGCCGCCATGGTCACTTCATGGGCGTGGATGTGGTCGGGGTGGCCGTAGCCGCCGTGCGGGTCATAGGTGACGACGACGTGTGGGCGCAACTCGCGGATGATCGCGACCAGAGCACCCACCGCTTCCGCGGGATCGGCGTCGACGAACCTCTGATGGTGCCGCTGCGGCGTGCCCTCCATACCCGAGTCGCGCCAGCGGCCCGCTCCGCCGAGGAAGACCGGCTCGTCGATTCCGAGCGCGCGCAGCGCCGCAGTCAGCTCACCGATGCGGAACCCGCCGAGTTGGTCGGCTTTGTCGACAGCCAGGTGTGCCCACTGGTCGCCGATCACCTCGCCCTCCTCGCCCAGCGTGCATGTGACCACCTGCACGCGCGCGCCCCTGTGCCACGTAGTGCGCGATGGTGGCGCCCGTCGTCAGCGTCTCGTCGTCGGGATGCGCATGTACGAACAGCAGCCGCGGACTCTCCATTGCCACAGCTTGCACGATATCTGGCAGATAGATTCACCTGGTGTCGCGCCGCGCAGTCGAGTTCGCATGCGCGATCATCATTGTCGGCCTGCTCGCCGGAGTCGCGGGTGCGGGCACCACGCTGCTGCTGCACGCGATCGAACACCTGACATACCACTACTCATTCGGCACGCTGCTGTCCGGCGTCGGCGACAGCAGTCCGGTGCGGCGGGCGCTCGGTCCGATGATCGGCGGTGCGCTCGCCGGCTTCGGGTGGTGGATGCTGCGTCGACGGACAACAGTTCCGCCGTTGGCCGAGACCATCAAGGCGCATCGCCCGATCCCCCGCCTGTCGATGTCCATCGACGCACTCCTTCAAGTCCTGCTCGTCGGCGCGGGCGCGTCGTTGGGCCGCGAAGGCGCGCCCCGCCAACTCTCCGCTGCGTTCGGTGATTTCGGCACCACGCGGCTGGCGCTCACGGCGCGCGACCGTGAGATTCTGCTCGCCTGTGCAGCTGGTGCGGGGCTGGGAGCCGTCTACAGCGTCCCGCTGGGCGGGGCGCTGTTCGCCGCGCAGATACTGCTCGGCAGCTGGCACCCGCGGGTGCTGGGCACGGCCTTGATCACGTCGAGTCTCGCGGTCGCCGTCGCCGCGCCCGTCACCCACCTCGAGCACCCATTGAACTGGCCGGACGCGAAGACCTCCTATTTGTTCGCGTTCCTGGCGCTGGCCATCGCACCGCTCGCCGGCGCCATCGGCCTGGCGTTCAACCGCGTGATGACCGTCGCCCGCCCGAAAATGCAGTACCACTCGTGGATCCTGATTCCCGCGATCGCGGCGGCCGGTCTGCTGATCGGTATCTGCTCGATTTGGTACCCGGAACTGCCGGGCAACGGGCGAAGCATTCTGACGGTGGCGGTCGACAGCGGAATGACGCTCGGCGCCGCGTGCATGCTGCTCCTATTGAAACCGCTTCTGACAGCGGTGTTTCTGCGCGCCGGGGCCGTCGGCGGCCTGCTCACTCCCGCCTTGGCCACGGGTGCGGCGGCCGGATCGGTTGTCGCACTTACGCTGAATCAGTTGGCAGGCACGCACATCCACGTACCAGCGCTGGCGCTGACGTGTGCGGCCGGAGTCTTGGCGATCACCCAGCGCTCGCCGCTTTTCGCGGCCCTGTTCGTGTGGGAACTGGCGCACCCGCCGTATTGGTTCCTGATCGTGTTCGCGATCGCCGCGTTCGCCGCACACGGCCTACGGGTAATGCGCGAACGCCGCCAAGCGGCATTGCCTTCTCACTGACGGGTTTTCACCCACGTGCCCGCATCGCCGACGATTCCGATCGGCACCGCGCCGGAGAGCTTGACGTTCTGCACGCTCGGGCCCGCGGCGACAATGGTGGTGTCCTGCAGGATCGGCAGCACCGTCGAGAGGTTCCACAATCGCGGTTCCACCGCGGTGATCACGGTATCGATGGGCTCGCTGCCGTCGAGAGCGGCGTCGATCTTCGGCTGAATGCTGCGGTCGCAGATCCCGGTGATATTGCTCGGCGCCTGGACCAGCTCGCCGGTTTGCGGCGCGGGGCTCGGGTTGGTGGTCGGGGTCGCGGTCGTCGTCGGACGCGGCGGCGCAGATGTTGTCGCGGTGGCGGTCGCGGTCGGTGTCTGCGGCGCAGACGTCTCGGTGTCAGCGGTCGCTATCGGGGTGGCCTCCAGTGCACGGCAGCCGTACCGCGACGCGAGCGCGGTGGCGAGGTCGCCCCCGGCCTGATGCCAGCCCACCACGGCGTCGACGCGATTGTTCGTCAAGGCGTCGCCGTAGAGGGCGACCGGGTCGAGCGCCGAAACCGATGCGGTGATACCAACATTGCGCAGTTGATCGGCTGCCGTGTTGGCGACCGCCACCGACGTCGGATCGTTGGCGGCGACGCCGAGCACCAGCGACAGCGGCACCCCGTCCTTCTGGATGCGGCCGCGATCGCTGTCCGGAGCCGGCGTACCGGGTGTCGGCGCAGACGGCGTCGCGACGGGCTCTACCTCGTAACCGGCTTCGATCAGCAGCCCCAGCGCGTCCTCTCTCGAGATCGCCGGTGGCGAGGTCGGCACGTAGCCCGGATCGGACGGCGACCGCACCTGAGCCTGAGCCAGCGTCACCGTGTTGTCGTCGCCGGCCCCCACCGCGGCCAACAGGTCGACATCCAGCAAGCCGAAGATCGCTTTGCGCACTTGGGAATCGGCCAGTGCAGGCTGTTGCGCTCGCAGTGACAACTGCATGACGCGGGGGGTGACGATTCGCGCCGTCCGCACATCGGGAATCGCCGACAGTTGCGCGAAGGTGGCCGTGCCGCCGTGGACCTGGGCCACCTGGGTATCACCGTTGCGGATCGAATCGGCCAGCGCGGCCGCGTCACCGCCGCGACGCAACAAGATCAGGTCGGGCTTGGCGGGTGCGCTCCAGAAGCGGTCATTGCGGGCCAGCAGGATCTCGTCGCGCTGGGGATCGATGTTTTCGACCCGGAACTGACCGCCGGTGACCGGCAACGTGCGAGCCAGGCCTGCCGAAAAACCGCCGGGGATGTCCTTGACGATGTGGGCGGGCAAAATGTTGTTGAACAGCTCGCGCCACGCCGGATACGGCTGCGAGAAGGTCACCTCCGCCACCTTGCCGCCCTCCACCGACTGCACGCCGGTGATGAGGTCATACCCGGCGGGATCGACCACACCGGGCTGGCTCACCATCTGCTGCCACAGATACCAGAAGTCGTCGGCGCCGATCGGGGCGTTATCCGTCCATGACGCCTCGGGCCGCATCTTGTAGGTGACGGTGAACGGATCCTGACTGGTCACTTCGGCCGACTCCAGCAGGGTGGTGTCGAGCTCCCAGCGCGATCCGGTCGGGGTGTTCGGATCCGGCGCCGGCCGGAAGGAGCTGGGCAGCACCAGAGAACTGATGGCTGCGTTGACCGGCGACTGATCGGCCAGCAGGTGCGGGTTGAAGCCAGGGCCGATCCAGTCGATGGCCATGATGATCTGCGTCGCCTTCAGCGGTGGCGGTGCGGTCGTCTCCGTGGTGTCGGTGCTCTGCGGTGCAGGCGGGGGGCTGACGGTGCAGCCCGATATCAGCGTCATCAGCGCCGATATCGCGGCAATGACGTGTACAGGCCTCGGCACGCTGTTCAGGGTATCGGCAGCCGCTGAGCGTTTCCGAGCACCGGTTGAGCCCTCTCCTGACCGGAGGGGCTCAACTGCTGTCGCGTGACTTGGCGCGTGCCTTCGCACGACCCCGCATTGTGGCGTTCAACTCGACCTTGCGCACCCGCACGATCTCCGGCGTGACCTCAACGCACTCATCCTCGGCGCAGAACTCCATGGCCAGCTCCAGCCCCAGTTCGAGCGGCCGGGCCAGTGTTTCGAAGACATCCGCCGTCGAGGAGCGCATATTGGTGAGCTTCTTCTCGCGAGTCGCATTGATGTCGAGATCCTCAGCGCGCGGATTGATCCCGACGACCTGACCCTCGTAGGTGTCCTGGCCCGGCTCGACGAAGAACTGACCGCGGTCTGCCAGCTGGGTCAAGGCGAACGGCGTGATCTTGCCGGTTCGGTCCGAGACCAGCGATCCGGTGTGGCGGGCACGGATCTCCCCCGCCCACGGCCGGTAGCCGTCGAACACCGCGTTGGCGATGCCGGTGCCGCGGGTCAGCGTCAGGAAGTCGGTGCGGAAGCCGATCAGCCCGCGACTGGGCACGATGAAGTCCATCCGGACCCAGCCCGCGGCGTGGTTGGTCATCTCCTCCATGCGGCCCTTGCGGGCGGCCATCAGCTGGGTGATGGCGCCGACGAATTCATCGGGGCAGTCGATGGTCATCGCTTCGAACGGCTCGTGCAGTTTGCCGTCGATCGTGCGCGTGACCACCTGGGGCTTACCGACCGTCAGCTCAAATCCCTCGCGGCGCATCTGCTCGACGAGGATCGCCAGCGCGAGCTCGCCTCGGCCCTGCACCTCCCACGCGTCGGGTCGGTCTATGTCGACCACCCTGATAGAGACGTTGCCGACGAGTTCGGCGTCCAGCCGCGACTTCACCATTCGGGCGGTGAGCTTGTGGCCGGACACCTTGCCCGCCAGCGGTGAGGTGTTGGTGCCGATGGTGACCGAGATGGCGGGTTCGTCGACGGTGATCCGAGGCAGCGCGTGGGCGTGCTCGGTATCGGCCAGCGTGTCGCCGATCATGATCTCGGGTAGCCCCGCGACGGCAACGATGTCTCCGGCGATGGCTTCGTCGGTGGACGTTCGATCCACACCTTCCGTCGCCAGTAGCTCAGTGATCTTGGCGTTCGTGATGACCGGATGGCCGTCGACTTCGCGCATCCACGCGACCTGCTGCCCCTTGCGGATCCGGCCCTTGTAGATGCGGATGAGCGCGAGGCGGCCGAGGAACGCCGAGGCATCGAGGTTGGTCACCAAGGCTTGCAGCGGGGCTTCGGGGTCACCCTTGGGCGGCGGTATGTGTTCGAGGAGCACGTCGAAGAGCGGGTCGAGGTTCTCGCCCTCGGGGTTCTCGCCGTTGGCCGGTTCGACGGTGCTGGCGATCCCGGCACGACCCGATGCGTAGAGCGTCGGCAGTCCGAGGGCGTCCTCGGCGGCCTTCTGGGCCTCCTCGTCGAGGTCTGATGCCACGTCGAGCAACAGATCATGGCTGTCGGAGACGACTTCGGCGATGCGGGCGTCGGGCCGGTCGGTCTTGTTCACCACGAGGATCACCGGCAGGTGCGCGGCGAGCGCCTTGCGCAGCACGAAGCGGGTCTGCGGCAGGGGGCCTTCGGATGCGTCGACCAGCAGCAACACCCCGTCGACCATGGACAGACCGCGTTCGACCTCACCGCCGAAGTCGGCGTGGCCCGGGGTGTCGATCACATTGATCACCGTCATGCTGCCGTCGGGGTGCCGGCGGTGCACGGCGGTGTTCTTCGCCAGGATTGTGATGCCCTTTTCCTTCTCCAGGTCGCCGGAGTCCATCAATCGCTCGATGGCATCATCACCGCGGTGGGTCAGGGCGCCGGACTGCCGCAGCATCGCATCAACCAGGGTCGTCTTCCCGTGATCGACGTGCGCAACAATGGCGACATTCCTAAAATCCACGCCGGTAAGTGTCGCAGTGCGGGTACTCAATCGCGAAAACGAGAGACTTCCACGAGAGATAGGTCACTTGAAGGCCAGCAAGCTGCTCGCCATAAAACCGAAGAAGAAGTGCTGCCGAAGCAAGCCCAGGTGCAAGAAATGTCCGCTCGTACTGCACAAAGTGCGCAAGGCTGAATTCATGGGCATCCGCGGCAAGGAGCTCGAAAAGATATACAAGCGCGCCCGCAAGAACTGACCCCGCGGCGTACCGTTAAAAGGTCTCCCAGGTGTTCTCACTTGCGGTTGGAGGTGCCGAATATGGCGGTTTACGAGGTTCTCACCATTGCGCTGATCTTCGTGGTGGCTTCGGCTGCGACGCTGGCGATCTATCTCGGTTTGCTCAACTGGATGGGCAGATTCCACGTGGTGCACTGCACGGCGTGCCATCACCTGACCACGGCGCCGACGAATCAGCCACAGGCGTCATGCCCGCATTGCCGCCACCCGCTCCTGTTGCACCCGCTCCATGCGGTCACTCACCCGACTCATCGGGTCCGGGTGCTGACCGACTCGCTGCGGTACTGAGCGCCGGCCCGGAAATCGCTGGCCGGCCTCAGGGGTAGGACAGCAGCAGCATCACGCGACCGTCAGGGGACGGATTTGAAAAGTCGCTCTCATCGAAGCCGTAGTACTCCTCCTGGCCCCCGGTGATGTAGTCGATCACCTTGCCCTGGGTCTTGATCTCACCGTCCTCGACATCGTCCATGACGCCGTTGAAGTCGGGCACCGACAACGATTCGGCAAGCAGCAATGCCTCACCGCCGGAGGGCAATTCGACAAGAATTCCGGCGCCTGAGTAGTTGTTGCCGCCACGGCCAGTCCCCCGCGGCGCCCAGTACACCGGATCAGAAGCGAGGGAGCCTTCCACGCGGCGGTACTCGCCGGCGTGGTCGGTATCGGCGACCGTGACCATTGGAAGATTCGCGATCTTGCGGTCCTGCTGCCAGAACATGATGCCCAGAGGAATGCAGACGATCGCGTACATCATCACCATTAGCATCAGCACGGGCTTCCAGGCGATCTCCCACCCAAGCCGCCGTTGGGACATGCCCCTGGACTCGGCTTGGTTGTCGACTTGTGTGCGGCCGAATCGAAAGACATACCAAGCCAATAGGCGCGCCAGCGCCATCAGCGCGAGAATGATCAGCCCGACGATGCCCGCCACCCGCCAGTAGAAGGTGCTGTCCCCGTGGTTGATGGTCATCAGCACCATCGTGGCCGGAATCGGTGCGGTGATGAGCAGGAGAAGTGAGTACGACGGATGGCTGGTCAGGTAGTCGTAGCTTCTCGTCCAACTTCGATTGCCGCCGTAAATCGTGACGTCGCCGATGTCGGCGCTCACCATCGGTGTCCACGACCCGTGCACGACGCGTGGCCGTATCAGGCTGCGGAAAAACAAGAATCCGAACACCAGCGAGACCACGAGCGCGCCCCAGAAGACACCGGGTAGCGACTCACCGGTTCCGGACACGCCGAAACCGCCGCGGATATCGATGACCTTGGCGATGAAGAACATCAGCGGCACGGCGAAGAAGAACTCGATGAGCCAGATCTGGATGAGCTGCGGTATCCGACTGCCGACCCGGTCGAAGGCCAGCACCCCTCGCCAGATGAACTGCAGCGCCCGCGTCATCTACGTGTACCCAGCAGACCCGCGCTTGTGAAACCGCGGCGAGATTTCGACGAATTTCTCGCAATACGTTCACACTCGCGGGCCGCGTCGATCCGGTACTCCCGCAGCGCCCGCATGGACCGGAAGAATAATGTGAGCGTTAGGTCGTCAGCGCCTGTTTGAGCTCGGCGAGCCAGGTTCGGTCGGCAGGCACCCAGTCGAGGTCGTCGAGTTCGTCGACGGTGATCCAGCGCAGTGCGCGGTGGTCGTTGGGATGCAGGGTGCCGCCGGTCTGGGTGACGCGATAGGCGCGCAGTGCGGTGGTCGGGGTGAGCGCGACGTCGACGCCGAGCCGGGGACCGACGGTCACGTCGACGCCGAGTTCCTCCTTGAGTTCACGGGCGAGCGCGATCTCGTCGGTTTCGTCCGCCGCGACCTTGCCGCCGGGTAGCTCCCACAGCCCGGCGAGCGCGGGCGGCCTGGCGCGTTGTGCGACCAACAGCGCGTTGGCCGCGATCAATGCACCCGCAACGACGGTCTGACTCGGCATTACCGGCGACGGTATACGGTCGAAAGCATGGCTGTGTTAACGGACGACCAAGTAGATGCCGCACTGCCCGATCTCGACGGCTGGGAGCGCGCCGACGGCGCCCTTCGCCGGTCGATCAAGTTCCCTGCCTTCCTGGACGGCATCGACGCGGTGCGGCGCGTCGGCGAGAAGGCCGAGGAGAAGGATCACCATCCGGATATCGATATCCGTTGGCGAACAGTGACTTTCGCGTTGGTGACACATTCCGAGGGCGGTATCACCGACAAGGACGTCGAGATGGCGAAAGAGATCAACGCGATCGTCGGCCAGTAGCGGCGATCCACGCCAACGTCGCCAGCGTCGCGACGATGTAGATCAACCCCGCCCAGGCCAGGTACCACGGCCGGGAGATGACCCAGATCGTCGGCTGCGCGAAGCTCAACAGCCACGGCACTCCGATCAAGGTCAACCCCAGCCAACCCCAGCCCAGCACGCGCGCGCCGAGTCGCTCGCGCAATGGCCCGTGCAGCAGCCAGATCATCAGCGGGATCAGCCACACCCAGTGGTGCGTCCACGAGATCGGCGACAGCAGCAGACCGAACAACTGCACGACGACGATCGCCCCGAGGCGGTCCGACGCCCCGCCGATCGCCCGCCACGCCAGCACCGCGAGCACCGCCGTCACGGCGATACCGGCCAGCACGAGCGGCCCATACCCGGCGTCGTGCCCGAGGATCCGGGATATCCCCCCGCGCCACGACTGGTTGAACGATGTTCCGATCGGCCCCACACGGGAGGCGTCGCCCAGCAATTCGGTGAAGTAGTAACGGGTTTCGTCACCGATGATCAACCACGAGACGCCCACCGTGCCGAAGAACACGACCGCGGAGAACGCGACGGCCGCCCACCGCCGTGCACCGAGGAAGTACAGCCCCGACGCCGCAGGCGTCAGCTTCACCCCGGCCGCGAGGCCGACGAGTAGTCCCGAAATCCACCATCGCGTGCTGTAAACCGCATACAGCACCGCAAGCACCAACAGCACGTTGATCTGCCCGTAGTCGAACGTGCTGCGCAGGGGTTCGATCCAAACGCCGACGGCCGTCCACAGCATCGCCGTGCGATGGTCGCCGGAGCCCAACAGCCGCTGGCTGATGCGCACGACGCCGTACAGCGCCGCGACGATGCCGAGTTGCCAGGCGAACGCGACGAGTCCGAACGGCAGCAGGTGCAGCGGGTAGAACACAATGGCCGCGAACGGCGGATACGTGAACGGCAGCGGGAAGTCCGGCGTCTGGTCGGCGTAGACGTAGTCATAGAGCGTGCCCGGATGTTCGAGCATGCCCGCGCCGCCGACATACACATGCAGGTCGACGAAGTTGGCCCCATTGGGCACCAGGTACGTCCACGCGAGGCGCGCGACGATGCTGATCACCAACAGAATCGGCGCCGCGGCGGCCAGTCGGGAAGGCATTCGCGCAGCGGTCGAGGCGGCGGTCGGCGTGTTTATCCGTACGACTCTATCGATCGGTAACCGTTTCCCTTCGCATCCGTAACGGTTGAATAAATGCCACACGTGTCACTTGAGTCACAGCAGTAACTCCGTAGCTTCGGGCCAAGGCGTGCCGACAAACCTGAATGGGAGAACCATGCACATCACCGGAAAACTCTTCGCGACCACGATGATTGCCGCTGCGGGAGCCGTCACGGCCGCGGTAGCGCTGAGTGGCACCGCTGCCGCCCAGCCTGCGGCGCCCGCCCCTACCCCCGGCGTACCGGGTCTTCCGTTCATCCAGCAGCTCGCATCGAATCCGGCGGCCGCGACACAGCTCATGCAGGGCTTCACGTCGCTGCTGAACACCGCCGCCACCCCGGCCGCGACACCGGCGACACCCGCAACACCGCCGCAGACGGCGACCGCATCGATCACGCTTCCGCAGAATCCGCCGGGACTGCCTGCTGCCGCCGCTCCGATCAGCACAGCGGCTGCGCCGGCAACCAACCCGGCCGACCTGCTGACGCAGGCCGCGGGGCCGCTGAACAGTCTCGCGTCGTTGATGCCCGCCGGAACGCCCTTGACCGGCCTTCTGCCCTCGGCTTCGACGGCCACCGCACCCGCTGCTGCTGCCGCCGCACCTGCGCTCGCCGCACCTGCGGCGGCACTTCCAGCTGCGGCCGCCGCTCCCGCGGCTCTTCCGGCGGCACCGCTGATTCTGCCGTTGTCGGCACTGCCCTGACGGCAGCGGCGACATCGACCGAGAAGACCACTACAACCACTCTCTGAGGGAGTCATGTCAACCAGGACGATGTTCGCCACCGCTGCCGTTGCGATCGGCTCATCGGTCACGCTGCTGTTCGGCAGCGTGACCGGTGTTGCCAACGCTGAGCCGGCGCCACCCGCACCACTGCCGATCGACGCTCTCCAGGCCCCGGGTCTACCGGCGGTGCAGAGTCTCGGACCCGTCATTCAGGCGGCCGCTGCCGATCCGACCAGCGCGGCATCCACGCTGATGGCGGCCGCCGCGGTGTTCGCCGGCGACGCCGCCGCCCCGGCCGATTCCCGAAACGTCGCGTCGGCCGTCAATCAGTTCGTCGCCCACACCCCGGCTCCGGGTGCTGTGCCGGGCACCGTGGCGCACCTGCCCTCGGGGATCAACCCGGCCCACGCAGTCGGTCCCGTGCCGGAGGCGGCGCCAGCGCCAGAAGCTGTACCCGCCCCAGAGGCCGCGGCAGCGGCCGCGCCTGCTCCTGGTCCTGCACCGGAAGTCGCGGTTCCTGTTCCCGCGCCGGCGCCCGTCCCGGATCCGGCAGCCGCCGCACCGGCGGCCGCGCCCGGCGGCCCCGAATTCGGTCCGGATGCTCCGACGACGCAGGACTTCCTGTATCCGTCGATCAGCAACGGCTGCCTGAAGGACGGCGGAAACGTGCTCGCCACAGCGATTTCGGTGGCGGGCCCCGCGAAGATCCCGACGCCGGGACCGGGACCGGGCCAGACCGCCTACGTCTTCACCGCGATCGGCACCCCGGGACCGGCCGCGGAGCAGAAGCTGCCGCTGAACGTCACCTGGGTGAACCTGACCACCGGCAAATCGGGCGGGGCCACATTGGTGCCGCAGTCAGATATCAATCCGCAGGGGCCGACCACGCTGACGGCGATCGCCGACACCGGCTCGGGCAGCATCATCTCCACCATCTTCGGTCAGGTCAGCACGACCGAGATGCAGTGTCAGTTCATGCCGACCATCGGCTCGACGGTCGTTCCGTAGCGATTTGGCTCAGTAAGCCATGAAGAGGATGGCGTCCCGGTCGTAGTCGCGGCCGGGGTGCACCTCCGACAGATGAGCCTGGGCCTTCTCGACGAGATCGTCCTCGGTCTCACCGGTGATCGCCTCGCCACACGGGCAATTCAGGTGTGTCTTCATTCGTTCAGCTTCCCACAGCCCATGATGTTGAGCATGGAGCTTTTCGACGTCATGCGAACAACCGGTGCTGTCCGTCGATTCACCGACGACCCCCTGCCCGATGAGGTGCTCGAGCGCATCCTCGACAACGCCCGCTTCGCGCCCACCGGAGGCAACCGCCAGGGCACCCATGTCATCGTGGTCCGCGACGGGGATACCCGTCAGGCACTGGCAGACCTCAGCGTGACGGGTGCGCGCCGCTACACGGCGCAAGTCAAGAACGGCGAATTCCCGTGGAACCCGACGAAGCCCATGAAAGTCACGCCGGAGGAAGTCGCTGCCACTGAGGCGGGGCCCTACACGCCGTTCGTCTACTGCGGCGCCGTACTCGTGGTCTGCGTTGACCTCAATGTGTGCGCGGCATTCGACCAAAACCTCGACCGAATCGGACTCATCGCAGGCGCCTCGGTGTATCCATTCGTGTGGAACATCCTGCTGGCCGCGCGTAACGAAGGCTTCGGCGGGGTCCTGGCTACCGTGACCGTGGCCGAGGAACCCCGCGTCAAGGAACTGCTCGGGATCCCCGAGGATTACGCGATCGCGGCGTTGCTGCCGATCGGCAAGCCGGTAAAGCAGATCCGCAAGCTCACCCGTAAACCGGTCTCCGAGATCGCGACCCGCGACCGATTCGACGGTGAGCCGTTTCGGGCCTAGAGCGCGGTTCTCGCCGGTAGGTGGACGTTCGATAACGGTTCGGCAGTTAGCCAGACTCAAAGGCGCCGCATCTCTTCCGCACTGGTGGCCGACGTGGGACCTTTGTGAACATGACCTGCATGTTGGGTTACGCCACAGCGAGCGCCGTCGGGCAGAACCTCGAAGGTCAGCTCGCGGCGCTCAGTGCCGAGGGCGTCGACCCCAGGCGGGTGTTCACCGACAAGTTGTCCGAATCAGCCGACCGGGCCCGGGGCGGTCTGTACGCCCTGCTGAGCTACGCCAAGTCTGGCGACACGGTCATCGTCGTCGCGCTCGACCGCCTTGGCCGCACGACCACCGAGGTGACCCGAACCATCGCCGACCTCACCGACCGCGGATTACGCCTGCGCGCATTGCGGGAGGGTTTGGACACCGGCACGTCGACCGGCCGCGTCGTCGCCGGCATCCTGCGCAGCCTGGCTGAACTCGACCTGCAGCCCGACCGCCAGGCACTAGCCCTTCGCGGCCTTCGCGGCCGCCTTGGCCTGCTTCTTGTACGAGCGGACCTTCTCCAACGAGCCGGGATCGACGACGTCGGCGACCGACAGGAACGACCCCGCCTTGCCGTAATCGCCGGCGGCCTTGCGCCACCCGTCCGGCGTCACGCCGTACTGCTTGCCCAGCAGGGCCAGAAAGATCTTCGCCTTCTGCTCACCGAACCCGGGCAACGCCTTGATCCGGCGCAGCACCTCGGCCCCGTCCGGGTCCCCCGAGGTCCACAGCGCCGACGCGTCACCGCCGTATTCGTCGACAATCGAGCTGCGCCAGCGCCTGCACCCGCTTGGCCATCGAGCCCGGGAAGCGATGTATCGCAGGGGTTTTCGAGCACAGCGCCGCGAACTTCTCGGGGTCGTAGTCGGCGATCTCTCGCGCGTCGACCCCGCCGATGCGGTCAGCGATCTTCTTCGGCCCCGCGAACGCCGCCTCCATCGGGTACTGCTGATCGAGCAGCATGCCCACCAGCAACGCGAAAGGATTCGACTCCAGCAGCTCGTCGGCCGCGGGATCTTGAACTAGCTGCAGTTTCGCCACCCCGCCAGTTTAAATTGACCTCGATCTGGTGAGGTGAGTGTCCGGCGAGCTCGCAAAAATTCTTGCGGTGGCAGGCGGGATCGACGACGACGTCCTGGGCGGCTGGCCAGCGGTGATGATCGGCTACCCCGCCGCGGTCACCGTTGCGCTGGCGTTCGCGACGATGATCCTGGTCAGCAGACTGACCCGGGCCTCGCCGACGTCGCGCAGATCTTCGCCCGCATGCATGTGCCCGAACGGCTGGGCATAGGCGTCGTCACCGATCGACCGCTCACCGCATCACCCACGGGTTTCGCCGTGTCGAGGCCGTATGCAGTGGGTATGTGACCGGAATCTCATCTAGTTTCTCAGTTGAGCCGGTTCATATTCGACGCCTAGGAGCACACGATGCCGCCAACAGAAACCGCGGTCAGCGGTCAGGAGTATCTGGCCGTCCAGGCCAGCCCGGAATTCCAGGAATTACGAAGCCGATTGCGCCGCTTCGTGTTCCCCATGAGCGCGCTGTTCCTGCTGTGGTACTCCGCCTACGTGATCCTCGGCGCCTTCGCCCATGACTTCATGGCCATCAAGGTGTGGGGCGATATCAACGTCGGCATCATCGTCGGGCTCGGCCAGTTTGTGTCGACCTTCGTCATCACCGCGATCTACGTGCGGTTCGCCAACCGGGAACTCGACCCGCGCGCCAAAGCGATCCGCGACAAGCTCGAGGGCGGCGTGGCATGAACCACGACATCGATGACACCGTAGTCATTCTCGCCGCCGACGGCACCACGGTCGGCAGTCCCATTGCAAACATCGGCATCTTCGGTCTCTTCGTAGCGATCACGCTTTTCATCGTCATTCGGGCGAGCAAGAAGAATGCCACCGCCGCCGAGTTCTTCACCGCGGGAAGGTCTTTCACCGGGCCGCAGAACGGGATCGCTATCTCCGGTGACTATCTGTCCGCGGCCAGCTTCCTCGGGATCGCGGGTGCCATCGCCGTCTACGGCTACGACGGCTTCCTCTACTCCATCGGCTTCCTGGTGGCATGGCTGGTCGCCTTGCTGTTGGTCGCCGAGTTGTTGCGCAACGCAGGTAA
This sequence comes from uncultured Actinomycetota bacterium, assembly GCA_963720345.1. Taxonomy (GTDB): domain Bacteria; phylum Actinomycetota; class Actinomycetes; order Mycobacteriales; family Mycobacteriaceae; genus Mycobacterium. The sequence continues at coordinate 644,962 of CAVRFN010000047.1, read as the reverse complement.
ATTCACGATGGCCGACGTGCTGAGCTTCCGGCTGAAGCAGCGCCCGGTCCGGCTGGCCGCCGCAACCACGACGCTGGCCGTGTGCCTGTTCTACCTGCTGGCGCAGATGGCGGGTGCCGGCGGACTCGTCGCCCTGCTGCTGAACATCACCAGCGACGTCGGCCAAGCCTTGGTGATCGCGGTCGTCGGTCTGCTGATGATCGTCTACGTGCTGATCGGCGGCATGAAGGGCACCACCTGGGTGCAGATCATCAAGGCGGTCCTGCTGATCGGCGGCGCGGCCATGATGACGGTCTGGGTGCTGGCCAAGTTCGGCCTGAACTTCTCCGAGATGCTCGGCGCGGCGCAGACCGCGGTCTCGGGCTCGACGAGCGAAGCCGTCGCCGGCCGTGACGTCCTGGCACCCGGCGCCCAGTACGGCGCCTCGCTGACATCGCAGATCAACTTCATCTCGCTGGCGCTGGCGCTGGTGCTCGGCACCGCCGGCCTGCCCCACGTGCTGATGCGCTTCTACACGGTGCCGACCGCCAAGGAGGCACGCCGCTCGGTGGTGTGGGCGATCGTGCTCATCGGCGCGTTCTACCTGTTCACCCTCGCGCTCGGCTACGGCGCCGCGGCGCTCGTCGGACCCGACGCGATCCTGGCCGCACCGGGCGGCCAGAACGCCGCCGCGCCGCTGCTGGCCTTCGAACTCGGTGGCGTGGTCCTGCTCGGCATCATCTCGGCCGTCGCGTTCGCGACGATCCTCGCGGTGGTCGCCGGCCTGACCATCACGGCCGCAACGTCGTTCGCGCACGACATCTACGCGAGCGTGCTGAAGAGCCGACCAGGTGACCGAGGAGCGAACAGGTCCGCGTATCGCGCATCACGGTGGTAGTGCTCGGCATCCTCTCGATCGGCCTCGGCATCCTCGCCGCCGAGCAGAACATCGCGTTCCTGGTCGCGCTGGCGTTCGCGGTGGCCGCCGCGGCCAACCTGCCGACGATCCTGTACTCGCTGTACTGGCCGCGGTTCAACACCCGCGGTGCGCTGTGGAGCATGTACGGCGGTCTCATCTCGACGATCGTGCTGATCATTTTCTCGCCTGCGGTGTCCGGCGCGAAGACCGCGATGCTGCCGAACGTCGACTTCGCCTGGTTCCCGCTGGCCAACCCCGGCATCGTGTCGATCCCGCTGGCATTCGTCCTCGGCATCGTCGGCACTCTGAGTTCGCCCGACCGCGGCGACCCGGAGATCAACGCGGAGTTCGAGGTGCGGTCCCTGACCGGCGTCGGCGCCGAGAAGGCCACCGACCACTGATTTCTAGGCGCGACTGTGAATCTCACGACGTTTCCAGCAGATTTCGTCGTCAGGTTCACAGTCGTCGGCCTGTGGAAGCTGTCGCGGGATTATCCGGTCTCGGATCGGGGTTAACTTCTGCGTGACCTCGCAACGCCTAGCCTTTCCACTGCTGGCGTATGCCTTCGCCGCGATCATGATCGGCACGACGCTGCCGACGCCGATGTACTCGCTGTACGGCGAGCAGATGAACTTCTCAGTGCTGACCACCACAGTCATCTACGCGACGTACGCGGGCGGCGTTTTATTCGCGCTCCTGGTGTTCGGCCGCTGGTCCGATGCCGTCGGCAGGCGGCCGCTTTTGCTCGCTGGCGTCGTATTCGCGCTCGCCAGCGCGGTGGTGTTCCTGCTGGCGGATTCCGTGCCGATGCTTTTGATCGGTCGGGTGCTGTCCGGATTGTCGGCGGGTGTCTTCACCGGAACGGCCACCGCCGCGGTCATCGAAGCGGCACCGCCGGCCTGGCGCACGAAGGCGGCCGCGGTCGCCACCATCGCCAATGTCGGCGGCCTCGGGGCCGGGCCCGTGGTGGCGGGCCTCCTCGTTCAGTACGCGTCGTCGCCGCTGCATCTGAGCTTCGTCGTGCACATCGTGCTGGCGCTGCTGGCCGGTCTCGCGGTGCTCGTCGTCCCCGAGACCTCACAGCGCACCGGCAGCATCGGCGTGCAGCGGCTCTCCATACCCGCCGAGGTGCGTTCGGTGTTCGTCATCGCGGGTCTGGCCGCCTTCGCGGGCTTCGCCGTCACAGGCATGTTCATGGCCGTCGCGCCGTCGTTCGTGTCCGAGGTCGTCGGCATCGACAACCACGCCCTTGCCGGACTCGTCGCCGGTTCGATCTTCGCGGCGTCGGCGGTGGCACAAGTCTGCGCCAGAGGCGTCGAACCGAAGCGCGCGGTAGCGATCGGCTGCGGCGTGCTCGTCGTGGCGATGGCGATTCTCGTTGTGGCGCTGTATTTCTCGTCGCTAGCCGGGCTGGTCGTGGGCGGACTCGTCGCAGGCGTGGGCCATGGCATGACCTTCAGCCGCGGGCTGGCCGCGGTCGTCGAACGCACACCGGCGCAGCGCCGCGCCGAGGTCAGCTCCACCTACTTCGTCGTCGCGTACGTGGCCATCTCATTGCCCGTCGTCGGCGAGGGGTTGGCCGCCCGCGAATGGGGACTGCGCACAGCCGGGGTGAGTTTCGCCGTCGCCGTGGCGATCCTGGCCGGCATCTGCCTGGTGGCGATCCTCGCGCAAGAGGCCCGCGAATCCCGTCGCGCCGGCGCTGAGGTCTGAGCTACTAGCCGCTCTTGCGCCGGAACTCGCGGCGACTCTCGAGGGGACCATGGGCCCGCGGTTGCTTCGCGCCCTTGTCTTTGTGGTCGGAACCACCCGCTGACTTGGCCTTTTTCCGCTCAAGTGCTTCCCGGAACTTGCGTTTGGTGTCGTCTTCCGGCGCATCAGGCATAACCGCAGCCTACTGCGCGCCTGCGGCCACGTCGCGCGCTTTATCGCTTGCCGGGCGGCATGCCGTAGACGTGGCTGATCGGCAGTGTCATCACGACCCGCCTGTCGTCGACCATTGCCCGCCGGTAGTCGTCCCAGTCGGGATGCTCACCGGCGATATTGCGGTACAACGCAATCAGCGCTTCGACGGTGTCGTCCTGCGGTGAGGCGGCCGGCGGGGTGAGTGTCGCGTCGCCCTCGGCCACTGCGTAAGACCAGCCGTCGTCCGAGCTGACATGGATCGAGGCGCGCGGGTCACGCCGCAGGTTGCGGGTCTTGGCCCGCGGCTCGGTGATCGATACCTGAATCGTCAGACTGCGCGGGTCGAAGTAGTACGACACGTTCGACAGCTGCGGCCTGCCGTCACCCTTGATCGTGGCCAGGACGCCAAGCGAGTTTCCGCCGATCAACGCCAATAGCTTGTCGTCGAAAACGTGACGTCCCATGACTGCAGCCTACGTCCCTACCATCGAACTAATGACTGCGATCGACGGCAACATCCTCGAAGGCGTCTCGGCCACCACGCTGTGGACTCTGCACAACCGCGGTAGCGAGGCCAAGCGGTCCGACGGCGTGATCCGCGACCCGTGGGCGGTCACGTTGTTCGATGCGATCTCCTACGACTACCGCAAGTTCGGCAAACCCAACCAGTCGCACGCGTTGAGGGCGGTCGCCTTCGACGCCGCGGCGAGCGCCTATCTGACGACTCACCCCAAGGCATCGGTGGTAGCGCTGGCCGAGGGCCTGCAGACCAGCTTCTGGCGTCTGGAGCGCGCGGGCGTTGCCGACCAATTGACCTGGTACTCAGTCGATCTCCCGCCAGTCATGGCATTGCGGGAAAGGCTGCTGCCCACCGACGACCGAATCGTGCCACTGGCCCAGTCGGCCCTGGACTTGAGCTGGATGGACCGCCTCGACGACTCGCACGGGGTGTTCATCACCGCCGAAGGACTGCTGATGTATCTCGAACCCGACGACGCACTTGGCCTGATCCGCGACTGCGCCGCCCGTTTCCCCGGCGGACAGATGATGTTCGACTCGGTGCCACCCTGGTTCTCCCGGCGCACGCTGAAGGGACTCAAGCTCTCCGACCGCTACATCGCCCCGCCGATGCCGTTCGGGCTGCGCGCCGACGAGGCCACTGAGCTGGCCGGCCGTATTCCCGGCGTCCGCGCCGCGCATGACAGGGCACAACCCGCAGGGCGGGGCCTCCTATGGAAGGTGATGGCCTGGCAAGCGCTGGATCGCCTCGGCTTTTACCGGCGCAATCGCCCGAGCTACACGCTGCTGCAGTTCTAGGCTCGCCCTATGACCAGATATGCCGCCTTTCTTCGCGGCGTCAACGTCGGCGGCGTGAACCTCAAGATGGCCGAGGTGGCCCAGGCGTTCGAAGAAGCCGGATTCACCAATGTGAAAACGATCTTGGCTAGCGGTAACGTGTTGCTGGACAGCCGTTCCGGGGTGGACGCAGTCCGCAAGAAGGCCGAAAAGGCGTTGCGTGACACCTTCGGCTACGACGCCTGGGTGTTGGCGTACGACTCCGACACCGTGCGGTCGATTTCCGAACATTTCCCGTTCGAACGCGAGGTAGACGGGTACCACTCGTACGTCACATTCGTCACCGACGCCGACCTGCTCGACGAACTCGCGCACCTCGGCGACGACGCGGGACCCGACGAGAAGATCGAGCGCGGTGAGGGCGTCATCTATTGGCAGGTTCCCAACAAGGGCACGCTGGACACCACGATCGGCAAGACGATGGGCAAGAAGCGCTACAAGTCGTCGACGACCACCCGCAACCTGCGGACAATCGAGAAAATTCTGCGATAGGTACATTCAGCCGTGTGAGCTCCGATCCGATAGCGAAGGCCGACGGCGCTGTATTGACCGGTGTGTCCGAAACGGCCCTGCTGACGTTGCAGGTACGCGCCAACGAGGCGCGCAGGCCCGATTCGATCATCGACGACCCGATGGCGATCCGGCTGGTGGACTCCATCGATTTCGAATGGGCCAAGTTCGGGCTTAGCCGCCGTCAGGACATAGCGATTCGCACGCTCGCCTTCGACACCGAGGCACGCCGCTACCTGGCCGACCACCCGCGAGCCACGGTGGTGGCGCTGGCGGAGGGTCTGCAAACCAGCTTCTATCGCCTCGACGCCGCCGGGGTGGGTCACGAATTCCGCTGGCTCACCGTCGATCTCCCGCCGATGATCGAGTTACGCCGTAAGTTGTTGCCGCAGTCGGAGCAAATCGAGATGTGCGCACAGTCGGCGCTCGACTTCAGCTGGATGGAGCGGGTTCGGACCGACGACGGAGTGTTCATCACCGCCGAGGGCCTGCTGATGTACCTGCAGCCCTCCGAAGCCCTCGGATTGATCGCCGCGTGCGCCGAGCGCTTCGCCGGGGGACGGATGATGTTCGACCTGCCGCCGGCCTGGTTCACCAAGGCGATCACCCGCGGGATGCTGCGGCCTTCACTGCGCTACCGGGTGCCGCCGATGCCGTTCAGCATGACGCCTTCGGAGCTGGCAAACCTTGTCAACGAGGTGCCAGGCATTCGAGCGGTGCACGATTTGCCGATGCCACCTGGACGCGGCAAAGCTTTCAACGCCGTCGTGTCGACGGTTCAGCGAGTTCCGCTGTTCGATTCCGTGCGCCCGGTGAACACGCTCCTGGAGTTCGGCTAGCGCTAGCCGAACGCGGTTTCGACGTAGCGCACTGCGTCGGCCTTACCGATACCAAGAGCCTTGGCCGCCGACACATAGGTGTGCGCGGCGGTGGCCATCGCGGCATCGGCTGGGTCGACACGGGCAACGAAAGTGCCGAATCGGCCGCGGGTTTCGAGAACGCCTGCAGTCTCCAGCTCACGGTAGGCGCGGGCCACCGTGTTGACGGCAAGGCCGAGTTGACCGGCCAGTTCGCGTACCGTGGGCAACCGCGTGCCCGGCGGCAGCCGACCGTCGCGCACGCCGTCGATGATCTGTGTCCTGAGCTGGTCAAACAGTGGGCCCGATGCGCGATGGTCGATGCAAACCCAATCCCCCAACTTGGTCACGTGCTCAGTATTGCCCAAAGCCGCTACTTTGGTCATGTGCAAGTTACGGTCCTCAGCGGCGCGGGCATCTCGGCGGAGAGCGGTGTGCCGACGTTCCGCGACGTCGAGACCGGGCTGTGGGCCAAGGTCGACCCCTACGAAATTTCCAGTTCAGAGGGCTGGCAGGCGAACCCCGAGCGGGTGTGGGCCTGGTATCTGTGGCGTCACTACATGATGGGCTCGGTTGCACCCAACGATGGCCACCGGGCCGTGGCGGCCTGGCAGGACTTCGCCGACGTGCACGTCGTCACTCAGAACGTCGACAATCTGCACGAGCGCGCCGGCAGCAAGAACGTCTACCACCTGCATGGCAGCTTGTTCGAATTCCGTTGTGATCGCTGTCAATCCGCGTACACCGGCGAGTTACCAGCGATGGCCGAACCCGTGGAGACCGTCGATCCCCCGCGGTGCGCGTGCGGCGGACTGATCCGGCCCAACGTCGTCTGGTTCGGAGAGGCACTGCCCGACGACGAATGGCAGCGCTCGATCGACGCTGTCGCAGAGGCCGACCTCGTGATCGTGGTCGGCACGTCGTCGATCGTCTATCCCGCGGCGGGGCTACCGGAGATGGCGCTGGCCAACGGCAAGGTGGTCATCGAGGTCAACCCCGAGCCCACGCCACTGTCCGCCGCCGCGACGGTGTCGCTGCGTGAGACCGCGGCGGGTGCGTTGCCCGGCCTCCTGCAGAGGTTGCCCGCGCTGCTCGGCTAGGCCGCTTTGACCGCGCGGCCGATCGCGAACTCTGCCACCGGTAGCGGCACCCACCTCGGCATCGTCCATTCGCGGCGTGCGCCCGACACCGAGAACCCGGCGCCGACGATGGCTTGTTCGGTCTGACGATGCGTGTGGCAGTTGCCCAGCATCCGCGGCCACAATGTGGCATCGGCGAACTTCTGCAGGCGTGCGCGCGCCCCGCTGCTGGCAATGTGCTCGAGGTACCGAAGCTCCCCTCCGGGGCGCAACAACGAATGCAGCTCCCGCAGAACACCTTCGGGATCCTCTACCGAGCAAAGCACGAGCGAGCACACCACCGCGTCGAACGGCTCGCTGCCGGATGCCATGTACTGCTCCACGGTGTCAGTGCTGACGGTGACGGGCACCGGCGCCGTGGCCGCGGCCTGCTGCGCCAGCTCAGCCAGCCGACGCTCGGGCTCGACGGCGACCACCTCCGTCACCGTGTCGGGGTAGAACTCGAAGTTCGTCCCCGTGCCCGCACCGACCTCCAGCACGCGACCGGTCAGGCCGGCGAGGTTCTCCCGCCGCAGCCGCCGGATGGCGTCCGTCTCGTGGGCGGACATCACCGTCCACAACCGGGCGAAGAACGGGTTATCGACTGTGTTCTGCATCCAGCAGTCCCTTCAACTTGGCGACGGCGTCCTGCGGGGCGGTCCCGGGTCCAATCGCGCCTGACACGATCTCTCCGATGACGACGGTTCCCAGCACCCGGTCGGCGAACTCTTCCGTGTCACCCCACGGCAAGTATGGCCGTGAGATCAACATCGCCGCCACGCCGTGCGCGACGGTCCACAGTTCCAGCGCAATCCTTGTCGAATCGTTCTCCGGCAGGATGCCTTCGGCCATCAATGACTCGACTGTGTTGCGGATATGAACGAACGCCGATGTGTTCAGCATCGTGTCCATATCGCTGCCCGGTCGGCCCTCTCCCATGGTCGCGATTCGGTACAGCTCAGGGGTTTTCACCGCGAAGCTCACATAGGCAAGCCCCTGTGCGCGTAGCGCATCGATGGGTGCGGGCTGACCGGCGGCGGCCGCCTGCATCTCCTCGTCGAGCTTCTCGAAATACCGTGCGCACACCGCATCCAGCAGCGCGTCCTTATCGGTGAAGTGCAGATAAATCGAGGGTGGCGTCACTCCGACGCGTTGCGCTACCGATCGGATGGACACCTCCTTGGCGTGACCGGTTTCCAGCAGCAGATCGGTCGTCGCGTCGAGAATCTCGTCGCGGAGCTGCTCACCCGATCCGCGGGGGGCGCGCCGCCGCTTCATCGCGCGGGCTCGACCGTCGGTCTTTCAGCCGCTGTTATCGGATCGTCTGCGGACTCGCTGATTCCGATCCGCTCGTGCAGCTTGACCAAGGGTTTGGGCGCCCACCAATTCCACCGTCCGAGCAAGTGCATGAATGCGGGCACCAACGCCATACGAACCAGTGTGGCATCGGCGATGATGGCCAGCGTCATACCGACGCCCATCATCTTCATGAAGGCCACCTGAGCAGCGATCAGAGCGGCGAACGAAATGGACATCAGCAGCGCGGCCGCCGTGACGACGCGTCCGGTCTTGGCTAGACCGAGTGCGACGCTTTCGTCGATGTCCGCGCGGGTCTTGCCGGACTTCAACCAGAATTCGCGGATTCTGGAAACCAGGAACACCTCGTAGTCCATCGACAATCCGAACGCGATGCAGAACAACAGCACCGGCAGGTTCGCAACCAGAGTTCCGGTCGGGGTGGTGCCAAACGCACCCAGGTGACCGTCCTGGAAGATCCACACCAGCGCACCAAACGCGGCGGTCAGCGATAACACGTTGAGCACCAACGCCTTCAGCGGAAGAACCACGCTGCCGGTGAGCAAGAACAGCAGCACGAACGTGATCGCCGCGATCACGCCGAGCACCAGGGGTAGCCGTGACGTGATCGCCTGCGCACTATCGCGATTGATCTGCGCCAGTCCGGTGACGAGTACCGGCTTTCCGTCCGGTGTGGTGACGGCGTACACCGCGTCGAGCTGGGTTTCGGAGGCGTCGGTGAACAGCGGCGCGGAGCTGCCGATGGTGAGGAAGGCGCTGCCGTCCTTCATCCCGGTGGCTGCGGCGGGCGGGCCGGTCAACTGGCCGTCGACGAACGAACCGCCGGGAGCGGATACCGACGACACGTCGGCAACCCGCGACAGTGCCGCCGCGTAGCGATCCAGTTCGGCCGGGGCCACCCCAGCCGCATCGGGTATCACGACAGTGACGTTGGTCGACGAGTCGACGGCGAATTCACTGCGCAGATCGTCACCAACCTCGCGCGCCGACGCGGATTGCGGCAGTACGCGATCGTCCGGGAAGCCCCACTTGATCCCCAGGAAGGGCGCGCCGAGCAGGAGAAGCAGGGTGATGATGGCGACTGCGACGGGAATCGACCGGCGCATAACGAATTTCGTGCTGCGGTACCAGAACATCTGCTCGACCGGCTTGCGCACGGGTTCGGGCCGACCGAGCAGGTAGCGAAACAGTCGACGCGTGTCCAGCGCGTCGAGCCGGTCCCCGAGCAGGACTATCGCCGCGGGCGCCACCACGATCGCGGCCACGGCCGCGAAGGTGACCACGGCGATCCCCGCATAGGCGAACGATTTGAGGAAGTACATCGGGAACAGCACCATCGCCACCATCGACAGCGCGACGGTCAGCGCCGAGAACAGCACCGTCCGACCGGCGGTCGTCATAGTGCGGATCAGCGCCCGGTCCCGATCCGCGCCGTCGGCCAGCTCGTCGCGGTACCTGCTGATGATGAGCAGCGTGTAGTCGATGGCGAGCGCCAAACCCATTGCGATGGTGAGGTTCATCGCGAAGATGGACACATCGGTGACATATGTGGTTGCACGGAGCACGGCCATCGATCCGAGGATCGCGAACCCGCCGACGGCCAGGGGCAGCGCCGCGGCCAGTAGGCCGCCGAACACCCAGACCAACACGATGAAGCTCAGCGGGATCGCGATGGCCTCCATCATCAGCAGATCTTTTTCGCTCTGCGCGTTGATCTGCACGTAGGTCATCGCCACACCGCCCGCCCGCACCGTCACGCCGTCGCGGTCGTGCACGAGCCTGTCGGTGAGTTCTTTGGCGTGCTTCTGGGCGCCGCTTTCCCCGCCGGTGATACCGGCGACGATCAGACCGGTCTTGCCGTCCTTGCTGACCAGAGCCGGCGCAGCCGACTGTGGCGCGGTCCACGCCGAGGTCACCTGTCCGACGCTCGGCGATTCCTGCAGCTGCGTGACGATGTCGGTGGCGACCGCGCGGGCCGCGGGACTCTGGGCACCGGCGGCTGCGCTGTCGTCGGTCACGCTGATCACCAGCTCCATATCGCCCTGGCCGAACTTGTCGACCAGCAGCTGGGTCGCCTGCGCCGACTCCGACGTGGGGTCCTGGAAGCCTCCGGCGGACAGGCTCTTGGCGACCGGGATGCCGAAGATCCCACAGGCCACCATGACGAGTGCCGCGATGGCCACGATGCGCCGTCGGCGCCGCTGATCGCCAGCCCTGCGATGCGTTCAAGCACGTCGCGTCCTCCCCTAAGCTTCGGAATACCGTCGCTAACTTATCAACGATAACTTAGGGCGGCAATGCGTCCCTCCCTATGTACGGCGCGGACCGATCCCACGTTCAATGGCTGCCGCGATGAGTTCGCGCGGCCGTGGCTGGTCTACTCGATGCATGACAACCTCGACCGCCGAAGTAACCACCTCGAACACGACCGCGCTTGCCGATATCGGCCTGTTGATCCTGCGGATCGGGGTCGGCGCGGCCATGCTGCAGGCGGCCTGATCAAGGCCTTCGACTTCAGCGCCACCGTGGGGTTCATGGAGTCCAGCGGCTGGCGGCTACCTCGACGTTCGCCGCGTTCCTGGTGACGGCCGCCGAAACGCTCGGCGGGATCGGACTGCTGCTCGGCGTCCTTACGCCGCTGGCGGCGTGCGCGGTCATCGGCGGCGATGATCGATGCGTGGGCGGTGAACGTCTCCGCCGCGGCGTTCTGGTCCGAGCCCGTTCAACGTGCCGTTTCTGATCGCGCTCGGCGCCGCGACCCTGCTGTTCACCGGCGCCGGCGCCCTACTCCGTGGACGCGCAGTTGTTCGGCCGAACGGTCTGGTCGGCCAGGGTCGCACTCGGGTTGCTGATCCTGGCGTTCGCGGCCGCGATTCTGACGTGGATTTTGCTCAACGGGACCAACCCGATCCACTTCAACGCGCCGACCAGCTAAAACTACTGGCGGGTAGCCACAGACCCTACTCACGGGTAGTGACGGACCCTACCCGGCGGTAAGAATTGCCACCATTTTCCGAAACGTGACTCAAAGAACTCTTAATGGTGATGGTTACTGTTCAGTACATGTGGATCGACGACACCAGTGCTGATGTCATCAAAGTTGACTTCGAGGCGCTCTACCACGGTGATTTCCTGGTAGAGGGCGACACCTCGGAGCAGCTCGACGACGAGCACACGCTGCCCACCGCGGTTTGACAAAACGCGCGCCCTAGCGGGCGCGCGTCTTCCGCGACCGGTTTGCCCCGGTGCGGGGCCCAGTTCGTTGATTCCTGCTTTCTAAAATCCCGTCCTACGCGACGTTCTCTTCTTGATCGGCCTCGACCATGCCGGCGAGCCTGCCGGTGATGATCTCCTCGGCTTCCGTCGACGATCCGCGACACCAGCTCGCCGCACGTCGGGATGTCGTTGATCAGCCCCATCGCGGTGCCCACCGACCAGATGCCCGCATCCAGGTCGCCGACCTCGTAGACCTTGACGCCTCGCGATCCGGCGACCAGATCCTTGACGTCTTCGAACTGACCGCCGCGGTTGAGGATCTCCACCACCTCGCGTGACACCGCATTGCTGGCGACGCGGGCGGTGTTGCGCAGCGGCCGGAAGATCATCTCGGTGTCGAGCTCGCTGCCCGCGACGATCGCCTCCTTCACGTTCTGATGGATCGGCCGACTCGACGGTGCACATGAACCGCGAGCCCATGTTGATGCCGTCGGCGCCCAGCGCCAGCGCCGCCACCAGACCACGCCCGTCGGCGAATCCGCCCGAGGCGATCATCGGGATGTCGATCTTCGTCGCCGCCGCCGGGATCAGCACCAGGCCGGGAATGTCGTCCTCACCGGGATGGCCGGCGCATTCGAAGCCGTCGATGCTGATGCCGTCCACGCCCAGGCTCTGCGCCTTGACCGCATGCCGCACCGAGGTGCACTTGTGCAGCACCTTGATCCCGTTGTCGTGAAACATCGGCAGGTGCGGCGCCGGGTTGGAGCCCGCGGTCTCGACGATCTTGATGCCGGCGTCGACGATCACCTGGCGGTACTCGTCGTACGGCGGTGGGTTGATGGTCGGCAGGATCGTCAGGTTCACGCCGAACGGCTTGTCCGTCAGATCCCGGCACTTGGCGATCTCGTTCGCCAGGTCCGCCGGCGTCGGCTGCGTCAGCGCGGTGATGAACCCCAGCGCGCCCGCATTCGCCACGCGCCGCAACGAGTTCGGCACGGCCGACCCACTGCATACCGCCCTGCACGACGGGGTGCTCGACCCCGAAGGTCTCGGTGAACTTCGTGTTGATCGCTCATCGGGGGGCCATCCTTATCGCGCCGTCCAGGCGGATCACTTCGCCGTTCAGCATCGGGTTCTCGATGATGTGCACGGCCAGCGCGCCGTACTCGTCGGGGTCGCCGAGACGGGCCGGATGCGGCACCTGCTTGCCCAGCGACTGCTGCGCCTCCTCGGGCAGCGAGCCCAGCAGCGGGGTCTTGAACAGGCCGGGCGCGATGGTGACGACGCGGATGAACTCGCGGGAGAGGTCACGGGCGATCGGCACGGTCATGCCGACGACGCCGCCCTTGGATGCCGAGTACGCGGCCTGGCCGATCTGGCCCTCGAACGCCGCGACCGAGGCGGTGTTGATGATGACGCCGCGCTCCTCGCCGATCGGCTCGTTGCTGGGCGATGCGCTCAGCCGACAGGCGCAGCACGTTGAACGTGCCGATCAGGTTGACCTCGACGACCTTCTTGAAGGCGTCCAGCGGGAAGGGCCCGTCCTTGCTCAGCGTCTTGGCGGCATTACCGATGCCGGCGCAGTTGACGTTGATGCGAAGTGGGCCCATCGACTCGGCGACATCGAGCGCCTTGCCCACCGCGGCCTCGTCGGTGACGTTGGTCTCGACGAACTTGGCCCGATCACCGAGCGCGGCGACGGCCTCTTCACCTCGCAGGTCGATCACGACGACGGACGCGCCCCTTGTCGAGCAGCCGCTTCGTGGTCGCCAGGCCCAGCCCGGAGGCACCGCCGGTGACGACGGCTACGGCGTCTTTGATCTCCACTGAATGTGTTCCTTTCTGATAGACCGGGGTCTAAACCCAGTCTCGGAGTACGGCTTCGGTGTCGGCGCCGGCCTGTCCTGGCGGCGTCGGGGTCGGTGGCACGCTGCGCGAGAAGCGCGGCGCGGGCATCGGCTGCAGGTAGTCGCCATCCCGGTAGAAGGTGTCGCGCTCGGTGACGTGTGGTTCGGACTCGACCTCGCCGAACGACAGCACCGGCGTCACGCAGGCGTCGGTGTCCGCGAAGACCTTCGCCCAGTGGTCACGATCCTTGGAGGCGACGGCCTCGGTGATCGCGGCGCGCAGCTCGGGCCAGCGACCCATGTCGTTCTGGTCCGGCAGATCGGCACCGTCCAGGCCGAGCCCCTTGATCATCTCGGCGTAGAACTGCGGCTCGATCGCGCCGATCGCGATGTGCCGGCCGTCGGCGCAGGTGTAGGTGTCGTAGTAAGGGGCGCCGCCGTCGAGCATGTTGACGCCACGCGTCGTCGGACCACATGCCGTCCTGGCGGAAGCCCCAGATCATCTGCGCCAGAACGCTGGAGCCGTCGATCATCGCGGCATCGACGACCTGGCCCTTGCCCGAGGTCTGCCGCTCCCACAGCGCGGAGAGGATGCCGACGAGCAGGAACATCGACCCGCCGCCGAAGTCGCCGGTCAGGTTCAGCGGCGGGACCGGCCGTTCACCGGCGCGGCCGATCGAGTGCAGCACGCCGTTGAGAGATATGTAGTTGATGTCGTGGCCGGCCTGCAGGCGCCGCGGCCCGGTCTGACCCCACCCCGTCATGCGGCCGTAGACCAGCCGCTCGTTCACCTTCGCGCAGTCTTCGGGTCCGAGGCCGAGTCGCTCGGTGACGCCGGGCCGCAGTCCCTCGATCAGGACGTCGGCCTTGGCGACCAGCTTCAGGACGAGTTCACGGCCCTCATCGGACTTGAGGTCCGCGGTCACCGAGCGGCGGTTGCGCAAGGCGGCTTCGCGTTTTGTGGTCGGGATGCCGCCCAGTTTTCCGGGCCGCTCGACGCGCACGACGTCGGCGCCGAGATCGCCGAGGATCATCGCAGCGTGCGGACCTGGGCCGATGCTGGCCAGTTCGATGACGCGCAATCCGTGAAGTGGTCCCGCCATGCTCTCTAACCGCCCTTCGTCCGACTGAACGCTGTCGACGCCGACATAGCTTACTTGTATAACCAAGTGGTTCGGTCCTAGGGTGCAGCCATGACAACCGTCGACTCGGGCCAGCAGACCTACACCGGTATCGACGACCTGCTCGTCGAGTTGGTCGACGGCGTTCTGCGCGTCACGATGAACAGGCCGGACAGCCTCAACTCGCTGACCGCTGCGATGTTCAGGACCATCACCTCGACGATTGGAACAGGCCGCTACCGACCCGCGGGTCAAGGTCGTGCGACTCGGCGGCGCAGGTCGGGGCTTCTCATCGGGCGCGGGCATCAGCGACGAAGACCAGGCACAGAAGTCGGTCGACGGGCCCGAATCGGTTCTCAACGCGGCCAACGACGCCGTGCGGTCGATCGTGAACCTGCCGCAGCCGGTGGTGGCAGTCGTGCAGGGGCCGTGCGCCGGTGTCGGTGCCTCGCTGGCGTTGGCGTCCGACGTCGTAGTGGCTTCGGAGAAGGCGTTTTTCATGCTCGCCTTCACCAAGATCGGATTGATGCCCGACGGCGGCGCGTCGGCGTTGATCGCCGCGGCGGTCGGTCGTATCCGCGCCATGCGGATGGCACTGATGGGCGAACGGATCAGCGCCAACGATGCTTTTGAGTGGGGTCTCGTCACCGCCGTGCATCCCGCCGACGAACTCGACGCCGAAGTGGACAAGGTGATCTCCGCATTGCTGCAGCGGCCCGGCCGTCTCGCTGCGCAAGACCAAACAGGCCATCAACGCCGCGACGCTGACCGAGCTCGAGGCCGCGATCGGCCGCGAAACAGAGGGTCAGCTGGTGCTGCTCGTCTCGCACGACTTCCGCGAAGGCGCTCGCGCGTTCCAGGAGCGCCGGAAGGCGAATTTCACCGACAGTTAGGCGTCCGGCGCGGCCGAAAATCGTTGGACTCGCGCGCAGCTCGTCAGCGACCATCGACAGGTGAGTACGCAATACGAGATCCAGCAGCCGGTGCGCAACGCCGGCGGTTGGCGCGTGCTCGCACCGTTTCAGATCCGCGAGTACCGCCTGCTGATCGCGGCGGTTTCGCTGTCGATCTTCGCCGACGGCATGTTCGCGGTCGTGATGGCCCTTCAGGTCATCGAGCTGGACAACGACCCCGTGTCGCTGTCGATCGTGATGACCTGCTTCGGCGCGGCCCTGGTCGCCTTCGTCCTGGTCGGCGGCATCGCCGCGGACCGCATCAACCAGCGCACGATCATCATCGGCGTCGAGACCGTGAACGTGATCGCCGCCTCGGCGATCGCGGTGCTGGGACTGGTTGGCGCCCTGCAGGTCTGGCATCTGGCGGTGGCCGCGGCGGCATTGGGAACCGCTGCGGCGTTCTTCTTCCCGGCCTACAGCGCGATCCTGCCGAGGATCCTGCCCGCCGAACAGCTGCTGGCCGCCAACGGCGTCGAAGGTGTGGTGCGCCCGGTGTTCCAGCGCGCCGTCGGACCCGCCGTCGCGGGCATGTTGGTGGGTGCGACGTTCCCTGCCGTCGGTTCGGTCGTG
The DNA here is from genome assembly GCA_963720345.1 of uncultured Actinomycetota bacterium. GTDB lineage: Bacteria > Actinomycetota > Actinomycetes > Mycobacteriales > Mycobacteriaceae > Mycobacterium. The sequence goes on along the minus strand of CAVRFN010000047.1, from coordinate 629,291 downwards.
GTGGCGGTGCTGTTCGCCATCGGCCTGGTGCTGCTGGTCGCGACCGAGGCCGACCGCGAAAGCGCCTGTCCACGAAGCTCGGAACACGAACAGCCGCATATGTTGCGCGATCTGCGGGACGGCTTCGTGTTCATGCTTCGCACGCCGTGGCTGCTGTGGACGCTGCTGTTCGCGAGCATGTTCGTGCTCGTGGTGCTGGGCCCCATCGAGGTGCTGTTGCCGTTCATCGCCAACGACCGGTTCGACGACGGCGCCCGGATGTACGGCTTCATCCTGGCGTTCTTCGGAATGGGCAGCGCCCTTGGCGCACTTGCGGTGTCATCGGGACGGCTGCCGCGTCGCTACCTGACGGTGATGATGGCGATGTGGGGCCTCGGCTCCATCCCGTTGGTGGTCGTCGGCTTCACGTCGTCGTTCACGTTGATGGCCGTCGCGACGTTCGTCATCGGCGTCACCGACGGCGCGGGCATGGTCATCTGGGGCACGCTGCTGCAACGGCGGGTACCCGACGGAGATGCTGGGCCGGGTGTCGAGCCTGGACTTCTTCGTCTCGCTGGCCTTCATGCCGGTGTCGTTCGCGATCGTCGGCCCGCTGTCGAAAGTCGTTTCGATGCAGACGATCTTCCTGGTGGCCGGCATCGCGCCGGTGTTGCTGGCGGCGATCGCGATGTATGCGGCCAGGATGCGGCAGGACGAGCTGGCGCATCCGCTGCGTTAGACGCCGAACATCGGGGGCAGTGCGAGCACCATGACCAGACCCCAGAAGAAGTGGGTCAGCATCGGTGCGAGCACTCCCCCGGTCACCCGACGCTCGAGCGCGCACACCGTGCCGAGGACGATCGCCGCGAAACCCAGCATCGGGTTGCCCGTGGCAACGCCCGTCGCGATGACGTACAGCCCCGTCGAAACCAGCACCGGATGAAACCGGCCCAGCGCGGTGTAGAGAGCACCGCGGAAGAACATCTCCTCGGCCACACCGTTGACGACCGTGATGAACGTGACCAGTAGCAGCGGCCCGTAATCGGCGAATTCCAGTACGCGAGTGATGTATTCGCGCACAGGGGGAATCTCACGGGCGATCAACCCGCCGACGATGAAGACCGCGCCGAGTAGCGAGGCCCACTGCGGTTCCGGTGATCAACGGGCGCTGGTTGCGACCACGGAACCGAATGCAGCCCAGGTGCAGGGGTCCCGACGCCAGCGCGCCGACGGCCCACACCGCGGCCAGAGCCAGCGTCAGCCAGTAGAACGAGGCGTCTCCCGGCGGGCGGGTCGAGCGAATACCCAAGCAGCCCAGCGCCGATCACCAACACGAGCGCAACGACGATGCGCCTGCGCCGGATCAGCGCGGGTGGCTCGTGATGCGGAACAGGGCATGCGCCGACGACGTCCTTGGCCTCGGCCAGCCATCGTGGCCGGGTCGCGGAGGGCTGGGTCACGCCGACTTCATCCTCGGAACCAGGCCGATGGCCGTGTCGAGTCCGGTGCGCACCGCGCCGGCAACGGGTCCCGGCACGACGCCGAGCAGGCCCAGAGCCGGTCGCGCGAACGCCGGGGTGATGTGGCGGGCCAATTGCCGAATGCGCAATGTGTCGCCGCCGGCCCACACCGGGTCGGTGTCGGCCAGATGGTGCGGATCGGCGAGCGCATCGACGGGCTGCGGCTTGCGGCTCTCGAGCGCCCTTGTGATCGCCTCGTCGATCCCGACGAGACCCTCGGGCGGATCGGGCACCAAATCGCGAAGACCGTTGCCGGACGCCATCATTGGATGGTCGAGCGATTCCACGAGATCCGACGCCAGCCCGCCGGGCACCGGTAGCACCGCCGACGTCACCCACGACACCAGTCCGGTATCCACACCGTTGACCGGCAGTTCGGCGCGCCACTTGCCGGAGATGCGCGCGTATGCCCGCAGCAGGTCGGCGTAGGACGACGTCTCCGGACCGGCGATGTCGTACGACCCCGCGGGCACCCGCTCGTCGGCGGCGGCGACCAGGTAATAGATGACATCGCTGATCGAGATCGGGTCGATCGGATTGACCGACCACCCGGGCATCGGCATCAGCAGGAACCGGTCGCCGACGTAGCGCAACATCTCGAACGACGTCGAGCCCGACCCGATGATCATCGCCGCACCCAGCCAGACGACGTCGGGACCGCCGTCACGGTCAGCGCCTGCGCGACCTCGGCGCGGCTGGTCAGATGCTCGGAGAGATTGTCGTCGTCGGGTACGAACCCGCCCAGGTACACGATCCGGCGCACGCCTGCCGTCTTTCGCCTCGTTCGCCACGGTGGCGGCGGCGCGTTGTCCGCTTCGCGAAAGCCGGGCTGCCCGATGCCGTGCACCAGGTAGTACACGACGTCTATCGGGCCCGGCGGCGTCGAAAGCGTGCCGTGCCGACTCCTGGTTGTGCGCGTCCAGCGCCACTCCGGTGACTCGGTCGTGCCAGCCGAAATCGGCCAGCCGGGCAGGGTTTCGGGTGGCGGCGACGACGTCGTGGCCCTCGTCGAGCAGGGCGGTGACGAGCCGCGATCCGACATAGCCGGTCGCGCCGGTAACCAGGATTCGCACGTTGCTCACCGTACGGCTGTACCCGAAGAAGCCGAATCGGAACCTCGGCGCATTCAGGCGCTGTTCGAGTCGCGATGCAGCTCGACCAGCGCCTGGTACACCTGCGCGGTGTTCCGGTTGTGCGCCACCTCGGCGTCACTGAGATCGCGACGCATCTTGCCGGGCACGCCGGCCACCAGTGACCGCGGCGGCACCACGAAGCCCTGCGGCACCAACGCACTCGCAGCGATCAACGATCCCGCGCCGATTTTGGCGCCGTTGAGGATCACCGCTCCCATCCCGATGAGACAGCCGTCCTCGACCTCACAGCCGTGCAGCACGGCGTTGTGCCCGACGCTGACGTTGGCGCCGATCCTGACGGGAAACCCGGGGTCGACGTGAATCGTCACCCCGTCCTGGATGTTGGTGCCCGCACCGATCGTCGATGGGCTCGGCCTCCGCGCGCAGCGTGGCGCCGTACCAGACACTGGCCCTCGCGGCGAGTGTCACCTGACCGATCACGCTCGCATTGGGCGCGACCCAACTTTGGTCGTGCAGCGCGGGTGCACGACCGCGGATGGTCAGAATCAGCGGCTCAGGCATGCGCGTCATCGTATGCACCGTGACATTCTGTCGGGGTGACACCCGCCCCGACAGCACTCGAGATCGTCGACGGCGTCGACCTGACCGGCAAGATCTGCGTCGTCACCGGTGCATCGGCCGGGTTGGGCAGGGAGTCGGCGCGCGCGCTCGCCAAGACGGGCGCGCACGTCGTCCTTGCCGCACGCAATCGGACGGCCCTGGCTGATACCGAGGCGTGGATTCGCGCCGAGATTCCCGACGCGGTGACGTCGACGGTGGAGTTGGACCTCACCTCGCTGGCCGCGGTCCGGTCAGCAGCCGACGCCATTAGTGCCACCGCGCCCGCGATCCACGTGCTGATGAACAACGCGGGGGTGATGTTCACACCGTTCGGCCGAACGAACGATGGTTTCGAAATGCAATTCGGCACCAATCATCTCGGCCATTTCGAACTCACGCGGCTTACTGGCGCCGCGGCTCGTCGCCGCCGGCGGTGCGCGCATCGTGAACCTGTCGTCCGACGGGCACCGGCTCAGCGACGTCGACCTCGACGATCCCGAACTGGGAGCACCGCGAGTACGACAAGTTCGCCGCCTACGGGGCGTCGAAGACGGCCAACATTCTTCATACTGGTCGAGCTGGACCGGCGGCTGCGCGACCAGGGCGTCAGGGCGTACGCGGTGCACCCGGGCGTCGTTGCGACATCGCTTGCACGGCACATGTCCCGCGACGACTTCACTGCGCTGACCCAGTTCGTGCCGTCGGACCCCGGCCAGGAGAGGGTCGACGTACGCCGCGACTTCACGATGCCCGAACACGGGCGGCCACGCAGGTGTGGGCCGCGGTCGGCGCCGACCTCGCGGACACCGGTTCGGTGTATCTCGCAGACTGCCGAATTCAAGATGACCGGGAAGACCTCGCACCGTACGCGATGGACGAGGCCCACGCGCAGCAGCTGTGGGATGTCTCGGAGCGACTCTGTGCCGTTGCGAGTACAGGACACTGAGACACATGGCTGACGTCGTGCACCTGCGGTCCTACGACGACCGCAGCCGCGACGACGAGGAAACCCGCAAGGTGCTGACCGCGACCGTCGAACTGTTACGTGAGACTGCCTACTCCGACATCACGATGCAGGCGATCAGCAGGCGGGCAGGCGTATCCGTCGGGTTGTTGCGCGAGCACTTCTGGTCGAAGGACGCGATCGTCGCCGAGATCTATCTCGACCGGCTGCGAGCCGCGCCGCTGGACGTCGACGTCGAACTGGGCGCACAGGAACGGATAGTGGCCCAGTTCTCACACCTGGTGATGTTGTTGGCCGACGAGCCCGGCCTTGCAGCCGCGTGCTCCAGCGCGCTGGTCTGCGCCGACCCGTCCGTGCGATCCGTCAGGGAGCGCATCAACGGCGAGTATCACCGGCGGGTACGCACGATGCTTCGCTCGGGCGCGTGGCCCGAGGTGACGCAAACTCTCGAATTCGGGCTCGTCGGCGCGTTGGTGCACGCGAGCTGCGGCATCGACAATTTCCAGCAGACGGCGGACGACCTCGCCCGCATGGTGGCGACGGTGCTGCCCGACGGTCGTTAGGGGGTCTCTGCTTCGTCGCGGCGGCGTGGTGTGGCCAGATCCGCAAAGCGCAGGTCAGAGTACCCGCAACGTAGGTTTTACGAGCTTTTCACTTTGGCGATGGCGTCTTGCGGGCTTTAACATGCGATGCGACTGGAAGACCTGAGGAGCACCTACGTGAAGACCCGCACCAGCAAGACCATTGGCGCCGCCGCCGGAATCGCCGCAATCGCGCTGTCGGTACCGCTGGCCGTGACCGCATACGCCGATCCGGCCGAGCCCGCACCGAAGCTCGAGATCCCCGATCCCCAGGGTCCGGGCTGTGACGCTTTCAAGACCGCGGTGCCCACCTACAAGTCGCTGGTCGACTCACCCGTCGGGACCGCACTGCAGAGCATCCCCGACGCCAGCACCTTCTACTCGGCGATCTCGGGTGGCTTCAACCCCGCCGTCAACATCGTCCCGGTGCTCGAAAACGGCCCGTACGTGGTCTTCGCGCCGACCAATGAGGCCTTCGCCAAGCTGCCTCCCGCGCAGCTCGATGCGCTCAAGGCCGATCCGGCCGCGCTGAGCGACCTGGTCTACTACCACGACTTCCTCGGCCTGCTCGGCAACGAGGACGTCAAGGGCCAGCGGCCGACCCAGCAGGGTGCCGAGATCAAGGTCGACGGCGAGGGCGGCGACATCAAGGTCAACGACACGGCCAAGCTCGTCTGCGGTGCGATCTTCGCGAAGGACGCGCGGATCTATCTGATCGACACGGTGCTGGATCCCAAGACGCCGCCGACGGCTATCACGCCGTCGGGGACGTCGAGCACGACCACCACCACGACGACCACGAGCGAGACGCCGACAACGACGCCTGCGGCTCCCGCCGCCGAGGCCCCCGTCGAGCCGATGCCCGCGGCGGACGCCCCGATCGGCTGACGCCGAGGGCCTTACAGCCCACGCCGGCCGAGCCGGCTACAGGCCCTAGGTCGCGGCCGATGATCTCCTTCATGATCTCGGTGGTGCCACCGAAGATCGTCTGGATGCGTCCGTCGACGTAGTCGCGCGCGACGCGGTACTCCAGCATGTAGCCGTAGCCTCCGTGCAGCTGCACGCACTGGTCGACGATCTTCTTGGCGGTCTCGGTCGCCCACCACTTCGCCTTGGCCGCCTCGACCGCGGTCAGCTCACCGTCGACGACACCCTGCAGGCACCGGTCGATGTAGGTCTCGGTGACCTCGAGCTCGGTGTCCATCTCGGCGAGCAGGAACCGGTTGTGCTGGAAGCTGCCGATCGGCTGACCGAAGGCCTTGCGGTCCTTGGCGTATTGCAGTGTCTGCCTCCAGGTTTCGCGGGCGCCCGCGACCGCGGTGATCGCGATCGAGAGCCGCTCCGAGGGCAGGTTCGTCATCAGGTGGTAGAAGCCGCGCCCCTCCTTGCCGAGCAGGTTGGCGTTCGGCACCCGGACGTTCTCGAAGTGCAATTCGGAGGTGTCCTGGGCGTGCAGGCCCATCTTGTCCAGCTTGCGGCCGCGGGTGAAGCCCTCCATCCCGCGCTCGACGACCAGGAGCGTGAAGCCCTTGTGGCCGGCCTCGGGATCGGTGCGGCAGACCACGACGACGAGGTCGCAGTTGATGCCCGACGAGATGAATGTCTTCGAGCCGTTGACGATCCAGTCGTCACCGTCGCGCACCGCCGAGGTGCGGATGCCCGCCAGGTCGCTGCCCGCGCCGGGTTCGGTCATCGCGACGGCGATGATGATCTCGCCGCTCGTGATCCCGGGCAGCCAACGCTTCTTCTGCTCGTCGTTGGTCAGGTCCTTGAAATACGGGCCTACGACGTCGTTGTGCAGGCTCAGCGCGGGCGCGGGGACGCCGGCCTTGGCGATCTCCTCGTCGATGATCGCGTTGAACCTGAAGTCGTCGGAGCCGCCGCCGCCGAACTCCTCGGGCATGTTGAACCCGATGAGTCCGTGCTTGCCCGCGGCCACGTATGCCGACCGGTCGACGATACGGTCGGCCTCCCACTTCTCGGCGTTGGGAACGAGTTCACTTTCGATGTAACCACGGACGGTGTCGCGGAACGCCTCGTGCTCGGCGTCGTAGATCGTGCGCTTCACTTGTTTCTCCTACTTCGCTTACTTTACTTGGCTTTCCAGACCGGCTGGCGCTTCTCTGCGAAGGCCAGCGGCCCTTCCTTGGCATCCTCGGAACGAATCAGTGTGCCGATTTCGCGCATGGTCCTGTTCCAGCCGGGCTCGTCGCCGACGATCACACCATCGTCGACACCCATGGCGACCCGCTTGCTCGCCCATACCGCAAGCGGCGCATTGCAAGTGATCCGCTCGGCGAGCGCGAGCGCCGCATCGACCGCGGTGCCGTCGGGCACGACCTGGTTGATGAGCCCCCACTTCAGCGCGTCGGCCGAACTCATCGGCTCGCCGGTGAAGATCAGCTCCATCGCGACCTTGCGCGGTAAGTGGTCGACGATGCGGAACACGCCACCCGCGGCGGCGATCAAACCCCGCTTGACTTCGGGCAACCCGAACTTGGCACGTTCCTCTGCGACGACGAGGTCACTGGCGAGTGCGAGTTCGGATCCGCCGCCCAGTGCGGTGCCGTTGACGGCGGCGATCGTCGGCTTGTCGATGTAGTGGTGGACGTATCCGGCGAAACCCCATTCGCCGTGGTCGGGATGGAACAGATTCTCGCGGCGCGATATCGCCTTCAGATCGGCGCCGGCGCAGAAGGATTCACCTGCGCCGGTGATGACGACCGCACGCACTTCCGGATCGTCCTGCGCGGCCTGCAGTGCGTCACCTACCGCGATGCTCACCGCGCTGTTGACGGCGTTGCGCGCCTCCGGCCGGTTGAGCGTGATGACCAGGACGTTGCCCCGCCGCTCCGTGAGAGCGGCCGGGGCTTGGACGTCAGCGGTCACAGCAGCTCGATGATGGTGGCGTTGGCCTGGCCGCCACCCTCACACATGGTCTGCAGTCCGTACTGAATTCCCTTGTCCCGCATGTGATAGAGCATCGTGGTCATGATGCGGGCGCCCGAGCCGCCGAGTGGGTGGCCCAGCGCGATGGCTCCGCCGTTGGGGTTGAGCTTCTTCTCGTCGGCGCCGATGTCCTTGAGCCACGCCAGCGGCACCGGGGCGAACGCCTCGTTGACCTCGAACACGCCGATGTCCTCGAGCCGCAGGCCCGACTTCTTCAGCGCCTTCTGCGTGGCCGGAATCGGTGCGGTCAGCATGATCACCGGATCGGCGCCGGCCAGCGTGGCGGTGTGCACCTTGGCAAGTGGCTTGAGGCCCAACGACTTCGCCTTCTCGGCCGACATGAACAGGATGGCGGCCGATCCGTCGGAGATCTGGCTGGAGTTGCCCGCGTGGATGACTCCGTCCTCCTTGAACGCGGGCTTCAGGCCGGCCATCTTCTCGATGGTGGTGCCCCGACGGATGCCCTCGTCCTTGAGCACGGCATTGCCGTCCTGATCCTTGATGCCGACGATCTGGTCGTCGAATGCGCCGGCATCCTGTGCGGCAGCAGCCTTCTCGTGGGAGTCCAGCGAGTACTGATCGACCGCCGTGCGATCGAAACCCCACTGCTCGGCGATCATCTCGGCGCCGATGCCCTGGTTCGGAGTCTGGGTGTAGCGGTTGCGGAACGCCTCCGGGTACGGGTGGCCGCCGTTGGCCAGCGAGGCGCCCATCGGTGTGCGCGACATCGACTCGACACCACCGGCGACGACGACGTCGTAGTGTCCGGCGACGACACCCGCCGCGGCGAAGTGGATGGACTGCTGGCTCGACCCGCACTGCCGGTCGACGGTCACGCCCGGCACCGTCTCGGGCCAGCCCGCCGCCAGCACGGCGGTACGCGCGATATCGAGCGCCTGCTCGCCGGCCTGCATGACGCAGCCCCAGATGACGTCGTCGACGATGCCGGGGTCGATGCCCGAGCGCTGGGCCAGACCGTTGAGTACCTGCGCCGACAGCTCGCCGGGGTGAACACCCGACAACCCGCCGTTGCGCTTGCCGACTGGCGACCGCACAGCCTCGACGATGACGGCTTCAGCCATGACCCATCTCCTTTGAAAGTCGTGTAGTCCCCGAAGGTAGAGGAACAAAGTTTACTAGGTCAACCTACTGGTTGGTAGGCAGGGCCACATCACATCACGCCATCGCTTCCGCCATCGCGATATGGCCCTCAAAACCCAGTTCATGGGCCATTTCGCGATATCGGTCCCGCTGGTCCCGATAGGTGACGTCGTCGCCTTCCGCCCGTGCAAGCAGGGCCCACAGCCGCGTCAGCCAGATCTCGCTGACAGCAAGGCCTGCGATCGCCTGTGCGCCCGCGAGTCTGTTGATCGCCTCTCGGGCCTCTCGCACGTCTGGCGCGGCACCGCGGAATAGAAGCAGATCAACCAATACCGCCGTACTCGGCCCCAGCCAGATCACCTCCTGCGAACGGAAATAGTCGTCGAGGGCACTACGCGCGAGTCCGATCGCATTGTCGAAGTCCCCCAGCCGACCCATCTCTCGCGCGATGTGGATTTCGACCAGTTGCTCATTGTGCGGAATCGTGAGGGGTTCGTGTTGGAAGGATTCATACACCTCGCCAAGAATCCGGAACCCGATGTCGCGTTCAGGGCCGTCGCAATAGGACAGAACGATGCCGCGCGCTATTCGAGCCAAGTCGATAGTGACTTGTTCACCGAACTGCTCAGATGCCGACAGTATCTCCGCAGCAGTGGCGGCGGTCGCGGCATCGGGTATCAACACTCCGTTCGGTACGGCCATGAGATAGATGATCCAAAATGCACCGGATCGGAATTCCGGTGCAACTGCGGCAATTCGGTTCAACGCGCGGTCAAAATCGTCGCGCCAGCCTGGCAGCGCTGAGCACCACCGGGCGGTCCCGCGTATCGCCAGTGCATTTGCCATGGGTGACACCGAGATCAACTCGCTTCCAACCGGTTCACCATCCCCTAGGTCGATGACGCGCTGAGCCAATCGAACAGCTGTAGACACGTCGCCTGCGGCGAGGATCTCGTTCAAGTACGCGACGGAAAGTGCCACTGTCAAGGCTGGGTCACCGATGGATTCGACCAGTCGTACGAGTTCCTTTGCAAGGGAAGCCGCTTCGCGTGGACCGCTGCTGAGCTGAGTCGCCAACGTCACTCCGGCAAGTCCGATCGCCAGCGACCTGTCGTCACCAGCTGCAGTACACAGCTCCTTGAGCTCACTGAACTCTGCGTCTCCACGACCGCTGCGGATTCGATATTCGTGGGCGCAGAGGAGAGCTCTCGGCGCAATACGCATCGACAGCCGGTCTTCGTCGTCCCCCGGCAGGCGGTCGGCGACTTGCCGTGCTCGCAGCCAACTCGACTGCGCGGCAGCAAAATTGCGAAACGTCGACCAGGTCGCAGCGCGCATGTGCCAGTTGAACGCCGCGGGTAGCTCGTCGGCGGCCTCCAGGTGCGCAGCGATCAGCGCTGCGTTCTCGTCGGTGGTGCCACGAGTCTCGATCGCATCAGCGAGTCGGCGATGCAGCGCTGCGCGATCGGACTTCAGTTGTGACTCATATGCGACGGCGCGAGTCAGCGGATGCCTGAACGCGTACTCAACGGGCGTGGTGAAGCTCACCTGGTCGACGAGTTCAGCCGCGATCAACTGGTCCATCTCGGCGTCGCCTAGCAGTTCGGCCAACAGCTCCGCCTCGAACCGCATGCCGATGACCGACGCAGCGTTCAGCGTCTTCTTCGCTGCGCTGGGCAGGCGATCGATGCGCGCGCCGATTGTCGATTGCAGGTTGGCCGGCACGTCGACATCGGCACCTTCGGCGCGCAACACATATGAACCGGGGTGGCCGTCCACGACGTCGCGCTCGGCAAGGTCGCGCACGATCTCCTCGGCAAAGAGGGGATTTCCGGCGGCGCGCGCGGCTATTCGTTCGACCAGCGGTGCCAGCGAAGGGTCTGTCCCCACGAGTTCAGTCGTCAACTCGGTGGTGTGCGCATCACTCAGCGGACGCAGTGCGATCGTTTGTGCGCCGGGCACTTGGCTGAGAAGACCGCGGTATTCAGGACGATAAGTGATCACCATCAGTGTCGGCGTCTGAGGAGCGACCGTCATGAAGTCGGCGAGCATCGCTTCACTCGCTGTGTCGATCCAGTGTGCGTCCTCGATGACGTACACCGCCGGCTGGCGTCCACTGACAGACGCCGATTTGACCACCGCCGTGATTCGTCTGCGCCGAGCGTCGGGCCCGATCTCGGGTATTGGCGCGTCGGGATCACTGATGCCCAGAAGGTCGTCGATCAGCGATAGGTCGTCGAGCCCGGCCATGGGTAGCCGTTCTCGAACGCGCTCCCGTGCCTGTACGGCATCGAGTCCGTCAATGCCCGTGTTGGCCCGCATCATCCGTGCCACCACATGGAATGGAATGTCGGTGGCATGCGATTCGCAATGAGTGGTGAACACCGAAACACCCTGAGCGACCGCCGCCGCCGCGGTCTCGCGAACAAGCCGGCTCTTTCCGATGCCCGGAGAACCCACGATCGTGATCACACACCCGGCTCCGCTGATCGCTTCGTCGAGGATCGCCGTAGCGGCATTTAGTTCCCAGGTGCGCCCCACCAAAGGGGCTTCGCTGCGTCGTCGCGGCTGGTGCTCGCCGATGGACAGCAGCCGCCGCGCGGCGACCGGCGTATCGCCGCCCTTGATCCGCACGCTTTCCGGCACGCCGAGTACGACGGCGTTCTCGACCAGCCGCGCGGTGCTTTCACTGAGCATCACCCCGCCAGGGGGAGCAACGGATTCCATCCGCTGTGCCAAGCCGACCTGCTCACCGATGGCCGTATAACTCGCAGTGCTAGAACCGATCTCACCGGCGATCACCTGGCCCGAGTTCAGCCCGACCCGCAGCGTCAGATCGGTCTGCGCCTGAATCTCCAACGCCGCCATACAGGCGCGAAGTGCGTGGTCCTCCAACGCGATCGGGGCGCCGAACACCGCCATGATGCCGTCGCCGGTGAACTTGTCCAGGGTGCCGCCGTAGCGCTTCACCACGGCTGCCGACCGATCCAGCAGTTCCGCCATGATTTCGCGAAGCCGTTCTGGGCCGACGGCCGCGGCCAGATCCATCGAGTGCACGACATCGGCGAACAGCACCGTCACCTGTTTGTACTCGGCGGGCGCATGCGCGACGACGGGCGCTCCGCACTCATGGCAGAACTTCGCGTTGACCTGCACATCCGTGGCGCAGACCCCGCACGCCGTCATGCCCGATATGGTTTCATCCCTAGCGCGTTTACGCTGGTAAAACGGTCAGCGACCTGCGCCTATGTGCGCCTCCAGTCGCCCACCTGTCCCACATGGTTTACTGAGTTGCACAGCTGGCTACACCGCCAGTCACGTTGTTATTGGGAGTGGGAGTGGCTCGAAGTACACCTCTGGCGCCGATGATCGGGCCAGACGGCGTCGGCGGGGGACGGCGGTCCGGTCGCCGAAGACCGCCGAGCTCGTCGCAGGCACGTTGCGGCGCATGGTGGTCGACGGCCAGCTCAAAGACGGCGACTTCCTGCCCAACGAGGCAGAACTGATGACGCATTTCGGCGTCAGCAGGCCAACGCTGCGCGAAGCCGTCCGCGTACTTGAATCCGAGCGTCTCGTTGAAGTTCGTCGCGGCTCACGCACCGGCGCCCGCGTTCGAGTGCCCGGTCCCGAGATCGTCGCGCGTCCCGCCGGACTGCTGCTCGAGCTGTCGGGCGCCACGATCGCGGACCTGCTGACAGCCCGGTCGGGTATCGAACCGATGGCGGCCCGGCTGCTCGCCGAGTCCGGCACGCAGGAGGCGTTCGACGAGCTGGACCGGATGCTTGGCCGACCACGTTCCCGGCGGGTGGGAGTCGGGTCGGCTCGCCGAGACGACAGGCGACTTCCACCAACGGCTCGTCGAGCTGTCGGGCAACACGACGCTGACGATCATCGCCGGAATGCTGCACGAAATCACGGTGCGGCACACCGCATTCGCCTTCAAGGAAGGCCGCCCGGTGTCCAAGGCGGACTTCGACAAGCTCATGCGGTCCTACCGGCGACTGATGCAGCTGCTGCGCGCCGGCGACGGCGCCGCGGCCGAAGCTCATTGGCGCAAGCACCTCGACGTCGCGCGCAACTTGATGCTGGAGGGGCTCGAGGACGTCAAGGTCCGCGACGTCATGGTATGAGAAGCTTGCGGATCACCGTCTACATCATGGGCTAGTCGTCGTCGCCGACCACGTCACGTGCACGGGGATGTCGTCGCTCCACGGCTGCCCCGTCACCATGTCGGAGACGTTCACGTAGCCACGCTCGAACTCCCCCGTCGCGGCGTCGACCAACCGGTACTCCTGCCGCTGCCGGTGGAACGGTTGCGCGTCGAGGAGGATGACGCGCACCTCGCCGGGTTCGAAGTTGCACCGCTTCTGCATCGCGGCGATCAGCTGCTCGTTGTGCATATGGCCGTCGCCGAAGTTCCAGCCGACGGCGGTGCTGCAGAGCCGCTCACCCTCGGTGATCACATACTCGTCCTGGTTGCGGCCGGCCAGCGCGTTGTGCACCAGGGTCAGCAGTGCCTTGCCGTGAGAGTTGAAGCCGCGGAAGGCATATCCCTTGTACAGGTAGATCATCGCTTGCTCCGGGCTGCCGTAGACCTTCTCGAGCTGAGAGGCCGGCATGCTGGCGATGGCGACGAGGCCACGCTCGATCTTCTCGTTGGCCGACGGCTTGATGCACCACCACGTGGTGTCCCAGTTTCCGGCGTAGTACCGCATCCCGGGCAGGAACGAGATCTTGCGCGGGAACAGGTTGCCGAGCACCACGATGGTGGCCAGCAGGGCGAAGAGCAGGACGGGAAGCGGCGTGGTCATATCACTGAGTCCGACTTCGGCGTGGCCCACGAAAAGCGTTACCACGCAGAACATCATGAAGACGTTCCACTCCAGCGGCACGCCCATCGGGATCGCCGACAGGATGCCGAAGTGGAAGCACAGCATGACGAACGCGGCGATGTAGGTCGGCCAGCCGCCGTGGGAGAAGAGCAACGCCAACGGCACCAGCATCTCGATCGCGGTGCTGAAATGAGCGATGAATCGCGACACCGGGCCGGGACGCAGATCGTCGGGAAACTTCTCGAAGAACCGCGCTTCAGCCACTTCGTCCGGATCAGCGGATTGTTCGACATCATCGTCGAGATCACGAATGGGAAGTGCTTGTTGAGTTTTGACGTCGCAGCGCCCATCCAGATCGCCACACACACCAGCTTGGCGGCGATGATCATGTCGACCCCGTAGCCGACGAACAGGAAGGCCACCGTGAAGGAGGCGTACACCTCGCCGCGGGCGGCCAGGAAGATCACCTTGTCGCGCAGACCGGCCACCGCCAGCAGGCCGAGAATGGTCCAGATCTGCCACATCGGCAGCACGCCGATGGTGGTGCCGAGCGAAGGAACCGGCCCGGTGCCGTCGGAGAACAGCGCGACCACGAGCACCACCAGCAGTGCGGCATACAGCACGACGTCGACCGGGCTGCGGGCGTCGCCCTTGGTCAGCGGTATCCGGTTCGGCCACGGTGGCAGCCGAATGGTGTTGGGCCGCAACCAGTACAGGATCGATCCCAGCGGCGGGAAGAACCTGTTGTTCAGCGGGCCGAACCCGCAGCCGAGGCCGATGACCTCGAACAGCATGGTGTAGAGCACGACCTTCTGGAACACGATCGGTTCGGTCCACCATTCGGCGACGTTGGTGAACCCGTCCACGCCCTTGGTGGCCAGCGCGAAGAGCCAGCCGCCGAGGATGTAGAGCAGGATCTTGACGACGTAGAACAGGTGCATCACGACTGGCGTACCGAAGCCCACCTCGGCCCAGTGCCGGGCCATCGGCCGGATCTTCTCGGAGCGCGAACCCTTGCTCCACTCGGCGAAGTCGACGACGGGCATGTCGGGCTTGAGAAATCCCATGGCCGCAAGACTAGAACGTGTTCTAGGCCTGTGGAATCAGTTCAGCGGACTGGCTGGCCCCTAGGCTCACCGCATGACCACGTTCGCACTGGTTCACGGCGGGTATCACGGCGCATGGTGTTGGGAGCGACTGACACCGTTACTGCAGCAGGCCGGGCATGGCGTGGTGACGATGGACCTGCCGCTGGAGGACAGCACCGCGACTTTCGATACCTACGCCGACGTCGTGTGTGCGGCACTCGATCGACTGCGGCGACGACGTTGTGCTGGTCGGACACTCCTACGCCGGAAATACGATCCCCTTGGTCGCCGCGCGCCGACCGCTGCGGCATCTCGTCTTTCTGTGCGCGATGATCCCCGACGTCGGCCGCAGCCTGGCCGAGCAGCTGACCGATAAACCGGAAATGCTCAACCCCGCCTACGAACAGGGACTGAGCGCGCTCGACGATCAGATGTGTCAGCGGTGGACAGACCTTGGCATCGCACGCGACGTTTTCTATTTCGACTGCGACGAGCAGACCGCGCAGGCTGCGCTGGATCGCCTTCGACCGCAGTCGGTCAATCCGGCGCTCTTTCCGTTCTCACTGACCGAACACCCACGTCTGCCGACGACGTACGTCGTGTGCAGCGACGACCGGATGCTGCGGCCCGAATGGTCCCGTCAAGGCCGTTCGTGAACGGCTCGACGCCGAGCTCATCGAACTGCCCGGCGGCCATTCGCCGATGCTGTCTGCGCCGCAGGTCCTTGCCGACTTGTTGCTCAAGCTGGCGATCTAAGCGTCAGCCTTGGCCGGCGGCCGGTAGAAGATGGCCAGCTGGCCGATGCCGCCGGCCAGACCGAGGCCGAGCGAGATGACCAGGCCCCACCAGCCGTGCAGGAAGTCGTAGAGCGCCGAGGTCCGGAACAACAGGTAGTCGAGGCTGTACTTGCCCGCCCCGATCGTCGCGATGCCGACCGCCGACGCCGCGAGCACCAGGTTGTACTCCCAGCCCTCCTTGACGATGAAGAAGCCGTTGGGCCGGTGCACGGTCCACGCGGCCACCAGCATCAGCGCGACGAAGCCCGCAGCGGGGATCGGGGTCAGCAGGCCGACGGCCAGGCCGATGCCCGCCGACATCTCGGTGGTCGCGGCGATCCGGGCGTGGAACATGCCCGGCTTCATGCCCATGCTGTCGAACCAGCCGGCTGTGCCCTTCAATCCGCCCTTGCCGAAGAACTTGTTGTAGCCGTGCGCGGCCATCGTGAGACCGAGCACGACTCGCAGGATCAGCAGGCCAATTTCAGCAGCGGGGCCGTATGCAGTCATGCAACAAAATCTAGGCCATGTGTTAAGTCGCTGCCCAGCCCCCATCCACACTCAGGATGGCTCCGTGGATGTTGGCGGCGTCGTCACTGGCCAGGAAAGCCACGCTGGCGGCCACCTCGGCGGGGGTGCTCATCCGGCGTGACGGGATGCGCGCCAGCACCGGAGCGACGTGCTCCTCGAACTGCGCCTGGCGTTCGGTGGCGATGGGCCCGGGCGCGACGGCGTTGACCCGCACGCCCGCTCGGCCCGTACTCGTCGGCCCAGGACCTGGTGAACGAGTGGATCGCCGCCTTGTTGGCGTCGTAGATCGCGGAACCGGCCGCTCCGCGCAATCCGGTGATCGATCCGATGTTGACGATCGAGCCCGCTCCCGCGTTCGACCATCGCCGGCGCGAGCAGGCCGGTCAGCAGGAACGGCGCGAACACGTTGACGGCGAATGCGTCCTCAGCAGTTGTTCGTCGATGTCGGCGGTGGCGTCGGCATCAGCAGCATGGCGGCGTTGTTGACCAGGATGTCGATGTGTCCACCTGCGGCCGCGGTGGCTTGTTCGGCGAGGCGGCGCACTTCGGCTTCGCCTGCGCCGATGTCGGCGGCGACGAAGTCGGCCTGGCCGCCCGCAGAACGGATGTCGGCGACGACGGCGTCACCGCGTTGTTTGTCACGGCCGCTGACGATGACGAACGCGCCCTCATCGGCGAGTGCGGTGGCGATGGCGACGCCGAGACCGCCGGTGGAGCCGGTGACCAACGCTGTGCGGCCCGCGAGCCGCGTACTGTTTTGACTCATGAGTCCACATGGTTCGCTTCTCAAAATGGACTCGCAAGTCCAGAAATTGACGGCCAAAGGACGCGCGACGCGGCAGCGGATCATCGACGGCGCCGCCGCCGAAATCCGGGAACAAGGCGTCGCCGTGGCGACCCTCGAAGACATCATGGCGCGAACCGAGACCTCCAAAAGCCAGCTGTTCCATTACTTCCCGGATGGCAAGGAGCAGCTGCTACTGGCCGTCGCCACACACGAGGCGCAACAGGTTCTCGACGACCAGCAGCCCTATCTCGGGGAGTTGACGTCGTGGGCGGCGTGGCAACGATGGCGCGACGCGGTGGTGGACCGCTACCGGCGGCAGGGCCAGAACTGCCCGCTGTCGGTGTTGATGTCGGAGATCGGGCGCACGACTCCCGGGGCGCAGGCGGTGACGTCGGCGCTGATGCGGCAGTGGCACGACGAGGTCGCCGCGGGTGTGCGGCACATGCAATCCGACGACAAGGTGTCGGACGAACTCAACGCCGACCGGGTCGCCGCTGCTCTGCTCGCAGGGATCCAGGGTGGCGTCGGCATCATGCTGGCCACCGGCGACCTCAGTTACCTCGAGGCCGCCCTCGATATCGGGATCGCTTCGCTGCGACCGTGACCTCCGGGCGTTGAGTTATCCCCAATCGGGGTTTTATCCACAGGTTGGGTTTGAGCTGCTGGTTTGTGTCGGCGTCGTGGGTAGTGTCGAATGTATGTTCGATTCATTGGTCGACGCAGCCCTCGACAGCCGGGCTCCGGCTGCGGTGGGGGCGTGGGCGCGGGTGGAAAACGCCGCCTGCGCGCGCCGGCTGTTGCGCGATGGCCGACGAACTCGAGCGATGCTGGCCGCCGACGGCTCCGTTGAGCGCGAGCAGTGGTGTCTGGACAACTGGGACGCCGTCGCCGCGTCGGTGGCCGCCGCGCAGAACGTCTCGCTGGGCGTGGCCGTCCATCAACTGTTGGTCGCCGACGCGCTGCGCCAGCCGGCTGCCCCGGGTGGCGGAGGTGTTCGCTGCCGGAGCGATCTCCTACCGCATGGTGGCCGCGGTGGTGTCGCGCACCCGGCTGGTCCGCGACCCGGACGCGCTGGCCAAAGTCGACACCGAGATCGCCGCCCACATGGTGGGGTGGGGGTCATTGTCGGTGGATAAGACCCAGCACGAGATCGACTACTGGGTGGACCGCTACGACCCCGCCGCGGTGCGGCGCACCGAATACTGCGTGCGCGGACGCTACGCCGATGTCCGCACACCCGATGACGGGTCGGGGACCGCGGACGTCGAAGCGCGGCTGTTGGCCACTGACGCCGACGCGCTGGACCAACGCCTGGATGCGATGGCGGGTGCGGTGTGCGAGAAGCGATCCGCGCACCAATGACCAACGCCGCGCCGACGCCCTGGGCGCACTGGCCCACGGCGCCGACCGCCTGGCCTGCGCATGCGACGACCCCGACTGCGACGCCGCCGGCACCCAGCCCAGCACCGTCGTCGTGCACGTCATCACCCACGAAGACTCGCTGTCCGATGACACCCCTGTCCAGTGGGAGGGCCAAGAACCACCGCACCCCGTCACCAAGCCGCTGCTGGAGATGACTCTGCGAGAAGCCCTCACCCCGGCCCCGAGTGGCCCCGACCATCGCCGCCACCGCACCGGCGGCACTGCTGGGTGGCGGGATGCTGCCCGCCCCGCTGTTGGCGGCCAAGATCGCCGGCACCGCCAAGATCGTGCCGATCCTGCCACCCCGGCGACGCGCCGACCGCAGCGGCGCTACATCCCGTCGGCGGTGTTGGCGACGTTCGTGCGGTGCCGCGATATGACCTGCCGGTTCCCCGGCTGCGATGAACCCGCCCAGCCACTGCGATATCGACCACACCATCGCCTACCCCGCCGGACCGACCCAGGCGTCGAACCTGAAATGCCTGTGCCGAAAACACCACTTACTCAAAACGTTCGGCGGCTGGCACGACCGACAGCACCCGACGGCACCGTGGTATGGACCTCACCGCACGGGCAGACCTACACCACCCACCCCGGCAGCCGACTCCTGTTCCCCACCCTGTGCAAACCCACCGCACCCGTCACCCACTTGCGACGGCCCCTGCGCCTCGAGCCGCCAACCGCGGACTGGCCATGCCCCGACGCACAGCAACCCGCGCACAGAACCGCACCCAAGCCATCAACGACGAACGCCGACACAACCAAATCCTCATCCAAGCCGAGGCAGAAGCACGCGCACGGCGAACAGCGTGAGGATCCCGAGAATGCCTGCGACGAAACCTATTTCCCATCCCGGCCGCGGCCGCGGGCGACCACGATCCGCCGCCATTTTGACGGCAGTCGATGGTCAGTTCTCCCGATAAACGCAGCGATGCGAGACAGCTCGATTCATGACGAGTTCCACGAATGCATCGA
Source organism: uncultured Actinomycetota bacterium (assembly GCA_963720345.1). Taxonomy (GTDB): domain Bacteria; phylum Actinomycetota; class Actinomycetes; order Mycobacteriales; family Mycobacteriaceae; genus Mycobacterium. The sequence continues at coordinate 610,092 of CAVRFN010000047.1, read as the reverse complement.
CCTCGTCTTCGTTGTAGCCCCGCTTGCCGATCGGCGGTTTGGAGAACGCGACATTGTGAAGATCCGCTGCAGTGAGACCGCCGAACGCGTCGGATCTCGCAGCGTTGACTCCACGCGGTCGAGAAACGCGTCAACCTCGTCCTCGCTGTAGCCCCGTTTGAAAAGGGGCGGCTTGGAGAACGCCACGTTGTGGACCTGCTCTGGGGTAAGGCGATCACTCGCCGCAAACGCTCGCGGACCATCGGCAGCGCGCGGCTGAGCGAGACGGCGTTCGAGATCCGCGATGCGCTCCTCGGGGTCGTCCTCGGCCATAAACAGATGGTCCCACAGCACCGGTGTGGATCTCGGCGAATGACAGTGTTAGAGCGCCGCTTCCAATCGTTCGACGTAGGCATCGATATCGCCGACCGCCGACTCGGCCGCGTGCACGCCCACGGAGATGGTGTCGCCGACGCCGCCGACCACATGCGTCAGGCCCATCATCGGCGACAGTCCGGCAAAGGCAGTCGCCACCGTCACCGGTGCACCTCCGAAGGTGAAGTCCTGCGGCGCCGAAGTTCACGCTGGACACGACGGTATTTCCGGTCACCTGCGACACCCGGACATCGGGATCGAATCGGTCCATCCCCCACCGCAATAACGGTGCCGGCGTCGCGGCGAACGCCAGATCCGCCATGTGCATCGCAGGATGCGCCGCTCGACGACGCCGCGCGTCGAGGTCGGCGGCGATCCGCGCCGAGCGTTCCGGCTCGGCGAGCTCCGGGTAAAGACCGACACCGACATTCCCGAAGTGGTTGTACGCCAAGCGGGGCGGCGGCTTCGCCATCGGCACCTCGGCACCCAGGCACGACGGATCCTCGCCGAGACTTCGCAGATGCTCAGCAAGCGCGACCGAAACCGCCGACAGCGCCGCGACCGTCACGGTGGGACCGGACAAGTCCGAACGCCGCCGCTCCAAGGTCCGCAGGTGTCGCGGTCCCGCAGGTCGCGCATTGGTGCGCAGCGCCGGACGCAGATCGGCCGGCGGCGGAACCCTTCCTGCCTCGGTATCTTCGACCATCTCGGCGATGCGCCCGCGCTGCACGAAAGCCCAACGATCGGCAGGTCGAAAGGCCGGGTGCGCGGGGCGTCGATTCCCGGTACGACGCCGTCGCGCCGGCCGAACATGATCGCGGCGGGCGCCGAGGTTCGCCCGCCGCCGCCGAGCGCGTGCGAGATCTGCAGTACCGCCACCGTGCCCGGGCCCACCGCGCCGGGTACGCCCTCGACGTCGGTGAACACGTGCATCCGCCACGCCGCCACCCGCGGCATCCAGCCGATCGGCGGTCAGCGCACTCGCCTCGTCGAGGCACGCCTGGAAGGTGCGGTCCTCGGTGTCGTGCACCACGAACAGCGACCGGTCGACCTCGCGATGCACCCAAGCGGGATAAGTGAGGCGTCCGCCATCCTCGATACGCACCGTCAGATCGGGACAGCCGCGGGCCCGCTCGGCGATTTCCTCGAGGGCCGCATCCGGGTCAGCAGGCCCGCCGGAGAACCCGTACAGCAGCACGGTGTCGTTGGGGATCTTCGCCGACATCCAGTACGTCTGCGCATCCACGGCAGACAGTCGGCGGACCGTCATGCATCCAGGCTAGGCTCTCGCGCATGCTTCCGCCTCCAAGCAAGGGCGGCGCCGCCGTCATCACCGGTGCGTCGTCTGGGATCGGCGAGGAGTTCGCACGCGAATTCGCCCGTCGTGGTTACCAATTGGTGCTAGTAGCACGACGGGCCGACCGGCTGCGAGCCATCGCCGAATCGCTCGGCGGAGAAACACATGTGCTGCCCGTGGACCTGTCGTCACCCGCAGAGCGGGCCACCCTTCCCGACCAGGTCGCGGCGCTTGGCCTCGTCGCGGAGATCCTGGTCAACAACGCGGGCATGTCCAACCTCGGTCCGGTCGCACATCCGACCCCGAGGCCGAACTCCGCCTGATCGAGGTCGACGTCAGCGCGGTGGTCGACCTGTGCAGCCGGTTCGTACCGGGCATGGTCGACCGGGGACGCGGCGCGGTGCTCAACGTCGCATCGGTCGGCGCGTTCGGACCGGTGCCCGGTCAGGCGACATATGGGGCCGCCAAGGCGTTCGTCCTGTCCTACACCGACGCCATGAGGCAGGAACTGCACGGCACGGGCGTAACGGCGCCACGCTGTGCCCGGGCCCGGTTCGCACGGGCTTCGGTGAGGGGATGGGCATCCCCGACGAGGAGGCCGAGAAGTCGCTGCCGAAGTTCTTGTGGAAGAGAGGCCGACGCGGTGGCCAAGGCCGGCATTGACGGATTGGCTTCGGGAAAGCGCGTGATCGTTCCCGGCGCACCCAACCGCGTGGCATCGGTGATCAACCATCACCTGCCGCGGCGGCTGTTGTTGCCGATGGTTGCCCGCAATCACCCGGGCCTGAAGAAGGACTTAGCGCACCGGCCCCACGAAGTCGGCGATTTGGCGGGCGACCACGTCGGGCTGATCCAGCTGAAGGAAGTGCCCGGCATCTTCGACGATCGCGACCTCACTACCGTCGGGCAGAACCTTCTCGACCCAGTGCGCGTAATCCGGCTGTGGCACAGCCGTCGTCGCGACCGTGCAGATAGAGCGTGGGGATCCGCGGCGGAGCCAGCCAGTGCTCGTGCAGCTCCGTGTATGGCGCGGGCGCCTTCGTACTGCGCGCGACGGTGCGGTAGTAACCAAGTGCGGCGCGCCAGCGCTCGGGCGCGCCGATGGCCGCCTCGACGTGACGCACGTCCTCGTCGGCTCGATATCCGGGTGACCATTTTCGCCACAGCCGGGGCACGATCCATTCGGTGGAACGTTCTGGCAGCCAGGGCAACTGGAAGTAGAGGATGTACCAGCTGCGCAGCAGCTGCGCCGGCAATGTCGCAACAAGGCGGCCGGCATCGGGAAGCCCACCACCGGGCGGACGGAACGATGCGCTCGGCGGAACGGACATGATCACCGCCTTCTTGAACGGGCTGTCCGGCATCGCCGCCAGCCCCGCGCCCGCCATCGCACCCCAGTCGTGACCGATGATCACATCGCGGCCCGTCGGCCCGGCCGCGTCGAGCACCCGCAACGCGTCATCCATCAGCGCACCGATGTGGAAGCTGCCGTCCGTGGGCAGCGACGACGGCGCGTATCCCCGATTGAACGGCGCGACCACCCGCCAGCCCGCGTCGACGAGCAACGGCGCGACCTTCCGCCACCCATGGGCGGTGTCCGGGAAACCGTGCAGGCACAACGCGATCGGCGCATCCTCCGGCCCCCACGACAGAACACGCAACTGCACCGCCGGCGTCGCGACGTCGATGGTGTCGGGTTCGAGCATCAGACGGGTTCGAACTCCGAGATCAGCCAGCGGCCATCCACCTTCTCCATCGTCACGCGGACGCTGGATGCGGTGTCGGACGGGGGATCCTGGCCGACGACCACGGTTTGGTTGACGAAGACCAGCACCACGGCGTGCTTCGGATCGGCCGAAACCGATGCCGCGGCCGGAATCGGACGCGACGGCCGAGATCTGCTTCTGCTTGGCGCCCGGAATCACCACGTCGTTGATCAGCGAGGTGTACGAATCGCGGAACTCCCCGGTCAGCAGGTCGCGGGCGGAGTTGAGTTGCTGTTCGACGGTGTCCGGCTTGTACGACAACATCTTGATGGTGCTGTCCTTGGCTGCGGCAATCGAATCCGTTGCCGGAGAAGGGTTCTGCTCCGACGCAACGGGTGGCAGTGCACCGTAATCGCTTGAGACGTACTCCCACCGGGCGAAGCCCGCTGCCATTGCGAGCAGCAGTGCGAGCCCCGGCAGCACGCCGTAGGCGAGAACGCGCGGCCAATCGGTCTTCCGCTTGGCGGCCTTGGGAACCTCGGCGGATTCCGTTGAGTCCTCAGGGTATTCCGCTGCCTCGGCGTCCGCAGTTTCGGCGCTCGGCGGTCTCGGCCTCGGCCGCCTCGGCCTCGGTCGTCTCGGCGTCGGTCGTGTCGGCGTCCGCGGTTTCGGCGTCCGCAGTTTCGGTCACCGCGGCATCGGGGGCCTCAGCCGCTTCTGTGGCGTCCGTCGACTCCGGGGTTTCCTTCCCGCTGTCGGGCCGGCCCTTGGGTAAACGGTGCCTGCTGCTCACGGCACGAACTCCACGTTGGACACCTTTGCCTCGTCACCAATCTTTGTCACTGTCAGCCGCATTCGCCACGCCCGCGGCTCCTGCTGGGGTGCACCGACATTCGAGGTGTTCACCGTCACCGCGACGAGCACCTGCGCCTCTTCACTGGATGCCGACTCCAACCCGGCTTCGGAAATCGAACCCTCCGATTTCGACTGCGCCTGCTTCACGACCTCGATGAAGGGGGCCGCGCGATTCTGGAAATCGTCGTAAAACTGTCCCGTCGCCGAGTCGAGCACACGCTGCACGTCTGCCTCGGCATGCTCCCAGTTGATCGTCGTGAGATTGAGCGCGCCTTGCCTGCCGACTTGCAGGAACAGCTGGCGCTGCTTCTCACCCTGATACGAGTTGTAGGCGCGGTAGCCCGTCCACCCGGTGAGCCCGGCGAGTGCCACCACCGCCACTAGCCCGGCGATCAGCGCCAGCCGAACGTGCGACATCCGCGGCTTCGCAGGCGCCGCACCATCTGCCGCCCTGTCTGCCGCCTTCTCGTCGCCCTCCTCTGCCGCCTCGTCGTCGGTGTCCTCGGTCCCGTCGACAGATTCAGTGCTCGGCGGCCTCGGTCGGCAGACGCGATCGGCCTCCTGCGCGGCTGAATCGGGCTCGGCGGCGCTGGATTGCTCCTCAGCAGCCGAAGACTCGGTCAGTTCCCCGTCGGGGGCAGCAGCATCGTCTGCCATGTTTGCTCCTCTACCGCGCTTCGGGCCAGGTTGGACTGCGTGTACACGCGTCCGTCCGGTCCAACGTACGTGCCTGTCGCCGGATCATATTCGGCGGCCGCTATCGGCGGCGGCGCCGGACCCGGCGGAGGAGCTACTTCTGCAGGCGGCGTACCGGGTGGCAGCTGTGGAATCGGCTGTCCGGACAGGGTGGCGTTGGGGTCGCCCTTCCAGTTGTAGCCGTCGTTGAGCGGAACGTAGGTCTCGTCGCTTTCACACATCTTCACCGTGGGGGCGCGTTTGCCAGGCACGGTCACGCACGGCAGGTTGCGCGCACCGCGCACGTTGAACGGCGCATCCTGCGGGACGCGGCAGTACACGTCGCCTGCCGGCCGGTCCGGATAGTCCTGGAGTGCGGGCACCCGCTGCTGCTGGGTCGGGAGGAATCCGGTCGTGCACGGTGGCGGCAGGTTCAGGTTGAGGTTCAGCGTCAGGTAGTCGCCCATGTAGTCCTGCTTGGTGTTCGCCTTGGCGACACCGATCGCCTGAGTCGTCGCGGTGCCCTGCGGGAACAACACCAGTAGCTGTTCGAGGCTCGGCTGATAGGCGACGGCGACTTCGCCGATACTCGCCAGGTTTGCCAACACGATCGGAAGCGTGGGCTGCAACCTGTCGAACAGGGCTCGCACCTCTTCGGCCGCACCCGGCCCCTTTTCCAGGATGCCCGCCACCGCACCGTCCTGCGCCTGGAGCTGATCGGTGACCGACGCCAGGTTCGACGCCCACGCCTGAATCGCGCCACCGCTGTCGGTCTGGGAATCGAGGATCGGCTTCGACTGATCGATAAGGGTGGTCAACGGGTCGAGGTTCGCGCGGGCGTCGATGGCCAGCGAAGTCCCACCGTCGACCAGCCGGGACAGCTCAGGCCCGAGTCCACCGAACGCCGTGTACGCCTCGTCCACGGCGGTCCGCAGGTTGTCACGTGGAATCGCGGCGAGACCTCGGTTGGTGGCGTCCAGGACCGTGTTCACGTCGATGGGAACCCGCGCGCGATCCTGCGGGATGACATCGCCATCCTTCAGCTTGGGACCCTCGCCGCTGCGCGGGATCAGCTGCACGTACAGCTCACCGACTGCGGACTGGCTGTGCACCTCCGCTTCCAGGTCGGCGGGGATAGGCACGTTGGAATCGAGCGAAAGATCAGCTGCGACACCGTTGTCGGTGAGGTTGACACTTTTCACGATGCCCACCTGGGTGCCGCGATAGGTGACGTTTCCCCGCGGATAGAGCCCACCGGCTTCGGGCAGCTCCAGCGTGACGCGATACTGCCCGACGCCCATGAGCGCGGGCAGGCGCATGTAGGAGATGACCATGATCCCCAGCGCCACCACGGCCAGCATGGAAAAGATCAGCAGCTGGATGACGATCTGTCGAGTCAGTCGCATGTCACGGCCCCTGATCCCAGCGATACGCCTCGAGCAACGGGTTACCGCCAGGTGGCGGGACGTTGTGGTTGCACGGGCTTGGCATCTGGCCGATGGTGCGGCCCCAGAACAACTCCATCCACGTCAGATTGCACTCGAACCGTGTTCCGGTGAAGAACCCTTGGTCGATGCGGCTCAACGTCATGTCGACGATCAACGACAGATTCGCGTAATCGCCCCGAATCCAGTTGGTCAGTGTCTCCTTCGGGAACGGGAACGTCGGCAGGAAGCTCAGCGCCCTGGTGAGCGCCGGGCCCGCGTTGGCCAGCTGTTCGAGCGTTGGGCCAAGGTCTTTGAGCTCTTGGACGAGGGCGTCTTTGGTCTGGTCGACCGAATCGGCGGCCAGCGCACTGAACTTGCCCAGCTGTACGAGCGCCTCGGCGAGGTTGTTCCGCTGATCCTTCAGCACGGCGAGGGCATCGGGGATGGTGCGTAATGCCTTGTCCACCACCGGCTTCTGCTCGGCGAATTGGCCGACCAGATTGTTCAGATGCTCTCGTTGGCGGCGATGATGTCGCCCTTTTGGTCGTTCACGTAGCCGATGAACATGTCGAGCTGCTCGATCAGGCTGCGCAGGTCGGATTCGCGACCGGCCCACGCGGTGCTGAACGCCTCGGTGATGTCCTGAACGTGGCCGATCCCACCACCGTTGAGTATCAGCGCGACGGCGGCCAGCGTCTGCTCGGTGCTCGGGTACTTGCTCGCCGACTCCAGTGGGATCAGCGAACCTTCGTGCAATCTGCCCTCGGGCGCCGCTTCGGTCGGGGGCGCGAGTTCGATGTGCAGTGAACCCAACAAGCTGGTCTGTCCGAGCTTGGCCGTCGCGTTGGCGGGCAGCGCGACATTTCCATTGAGCTCCATGGTGACCAGGGCGTTCCAGCCCTGCCGCTCGATCTTGGTCACGTTGCCGACCGTGACATCCGCGACCCGGACCCTGGAATTCGGTTCGATGTTGTCGACGTCGGGCATCTGCGCCTGAATGGTGAATGCGCCGGGGCCACGGCCCTCGACCCCGGGCAGCGGAACCGAGTTCAGCCCCTGCCAATCACCGCACCCGGACACCACGAGGCCCATCGCCAGCAGTCCCGCGCTGGCGCGCAATCGAATTCGTTGCCTGCCCATCATCGTCCCGCTCCCGTGCGGCACCATCAGGCCCTGCAGTCCGTCAGCGGGATTCGTGGCGACCACGGCCTCGGCAGGCAGCGGGGGCCCGGGGGGCGGTGGGGGCGCCGCACCATCGGGCGCGGTGGGCGGCGGTGCGACCGGTGGCTGCGGCGGAATGTAATTGGGCCGCATCCACTCCTCGCTGTAGGTGATCTCGTTCGGCCGCGCCTGGGCGCCGATGAAGAGGTTCTGGCCGATCGGCGGGAAGTTGTACTGACGGTTCTTGATGATCGGCGCCAGGTACTGCACGCACAGCTTCGCCGACTGCTCGGCGTTCAGGCGCGACGCCGCCTGAACGGCACCGCACAGGAAGCTGATCGGGTTGGCGAAGTTGTTCACCGCCAGGATGGCGCTGGCCCCGCCCTGCGCCGGCTGATAGACGTTGACGTAGTTCTGGAATGTGTTGGGCGCCACGTGCAGGAACTGTTTGACGTCATCGAGACTGTCGTGCAGCGCCTGCGTCACACCGGCCAGCTTGTCTGATGTGGTGCCCAGCGTTTCGCGGTTGTCCGCCACGAAGGTCTGCACCTCACCGACCACCGCGTTGAAGTCCCGCACGGCGTTGGCGACCTCATCGGGACTGTCGGCGAGCAGACCGGTCACCGACGCCAGGTTCTGGTTGAGCTGACGCATCAGCGTCGTGCTGTCCTGCAGCGCCGACACGAGGATCGACAGGTTCTTGATGGTCGAGAAGATGTCGGTGCTCTTGTCGCCGAGCGCCGAAAAGGCTTGCGACAGCTTGATGACGGTGTCGCGGATGTTGGCGCCCTGGCCGCGCAGATTGTCGGCCGCGGTGTTGATGACCGAACCCAGCGGACTCACCCCACCGGGCTCCGTCGGCTGCAACTCCTTGGCAAGCCTTTCGAGCTGCTGACGCAGGGTGTCCCATTCGACCGGTACCACGGTGCGCTCGCGCGGGATCACCGCGTCATCGCGCCATCGTGGGACCGCCGGTGTACACCGGCGTCAGCTGTATGGCGCGGGAGGTCACCAGCGTCGGCGACAGGACCGCGGCGTTGGCGTCGGCAGGCACCTTGTACTTGCTGTCGTACCAGAACGAGATCTTGACCCGATCGGGCTGGGGCTCGATCTTGTTGATCCTCCCGACGTTCACGCCGAGAATCCGAACGTCGTCACCCACGTAGATGCCGTTGCTGTTCTCGAAGTACGCGACGACGTTGGTGCGGTTGATGGTGTCGCTGGTCCGGAACAGCACCACCACGCCCGCAACCAGCAGTACGACGAGGCCGATGGCGACCCAGCTCTTGCGGATGCGGTTCATCGTCCCGCCTCCCCGGACACCGGCGGTGCCTCACCGGGCGCGGGAACCATCACCGGGCTCGGCGTCGGGACGGGGATGGATCCGAGCCCCGGCGGTGCCACCGCGGGCGGTCCCGGCGGGGGCCCGCCCGGCGGCGGTGCGGGAAGCGGCGCGCGGTACGGGTAGCAGCCGGTCGGGCCGGGCAGCGGCAGGCCCGGCGGACCGCAGCCCTTGATCGCCGGGGTTGCCGGTAATGGCATCGGGCAGCTGAAGATTCGGATCGCCGCCCTGGCCGGTGCGCGGATACGGCACCGGCATCGCGGGCACAGCCGGTGTGCCGACCGGCGCGTCGGTGCGCTCCGATGGCAGCAAGACGTTGGGATCGAGCCCGAGGTCGGAGAACGCCACATCGATGAACGGCTGCAGGAACTGACCCGGCAGCAGGTTGGCGATGTAGTTCTTGAAGAACGGCCCCGACGACACCGACTCCCCCAGCGACATCGCGTAGGAGCTCAGCAGTTTCAGCCCCTTCTGCAGCCGCTCCTTGCGGTTGTCGAGGATCGTCAGCACGCCGTTGAGCTTCTCGATCGCGGGCCTCATCGTGTCGCGGTTCTCGGCGATGAAACCCTGCAGCTGCTGGCTCAGCGCCGAGATGCTGCCCGAAATCTGATCGATTGCGGCGCTTTGGTTTTCCAGCTCGGCCAGCAGCGCGTTGGTGTCGGCGACAAGGCTGACGACCTGATCGCTGCGCTCGGCCAGCACGGCCGTCGACTTGTTGGCGTTGGTGAGCAGTTCGCGCAACTCCGCGTCGCGCTCGTTGAGGGTCTCCGAGAATCGGGCGACGCCCTCGACCGCGACCCGTAGTTCGGGTGGGGTCTCGGAGAACGTATCCGCCACCACCCGCAACGAATCGGAGAGCTGGGTGGTGTTCAGGCCGCTGATCGTCGTCGCGAGTTCACCGAGAGCGTCCGGCAGCTGGTACGGCGACGTCGTGCGGTCGCGCGGAATCGTGCCCTCCTGCCGGCCGTCGCCCCGCGACATGACCTCGAGGATCTTCGTGCCCAGCAGGCCCTTGGTCTTGATCGCCGCCTCGGTGCGGTCCCCGAGCGCGATGTCGTCGTCGATGGTGAACTTGACCAGCACCTGCGGCCCGTCCAGTTCGATCGACTGAACTTCGCCGACCTTGAAGCCCCGAAACCTGCACGCCCGCACCGGTTGTCAGACCGCCGGCTTCGGCGAAATACGCGGAGTACTCCTTGGTCTGGTTGATGAACGGCAGCTTGTCGTACTCCAGGGCGACCAGCACGATCGCGCCGCGGTCAGACCGAGGCCGATAGCGCCAAGGACGAGCGGACTGCGCTCGGAGAACGGCTTCATCGCGGCGCACACCTCCCCGTCGGCTGTCCAGCGACCTTCACGTACACCGGCTGACCACCCTTACCGTTGAGCTTGAGGATGATGTCGCAGAGGTAGAACGAGAAGAAGTCGCCGTAGATACCCTGTCGGCTCAACGCCTGATAGGCATCGGGAAGCGTATTGATCAGGTTGTCGAAGTAGTCGTGCGTCGGCCACCACGATCCCCGCCGCCCGGTCCGTCTCCTGGATGGTCTTCGCGAACGGCGGCCTTGCCTGCGACAGCAGATCCGCGACACTGCCCGCGGCGGCGTTCGCATAGGCGACCCCGTTGGCGATGTCGGTCCTGCGCGCCGCAAGTCCCTTCACCAGTTCTGACAGCGAGTCGACCGCCTTTGAGAACTGTTCGCTCTGGCCGCCGAGGGACCCGAGCACGGTGTTCAGGTTGACGATGACCTCCCCGATCAACTGATCCCGGTCGGCCAGCGTGTTGGTCAGCGCCGCGGTCTGCGTCAGAAATGAGCCGATGGTGCGCGCCCTGGCCCTCGAAGGCCGAATCAGCTGTCCGGACAACGCATTGACCTGATCGGGGTCCAGCGCCGAGAACAGCGGCCGGAACCCGCCGATCAGTGCGTCGAGGTCCAGCGCGGGCGAGGTCCGCGCCAGCGGAATCGTGCCACCCGGGTTGACCTTCGTGGTACCGCCGGCGCCCTCGACCAGTGAGAGGTAGCGGCCGCCGATCAGATCGTCGTAGCGGATCACCGCCCGATTGCCGTCGGTGAGCACGACCGAATCGTCGGCGGTGAACTCGACGAGTGCAGTCGTATCCGGCTGGATGGAGATGTTCTCGACCTGCCCGACCTCCACGCCCGCGATGCGGACGAAGTCGCCGGTCTCCAGCCCCGTCACGTTGAGGAACTCGGCCTTGTAAGTATTGGACTTTCTCGCCGAAGCGCAACTGCCCGAACACCGCATACAACGCGAAGACACCCAGCAGACACACGGCCAGGAAGACGCCGAGACGCACGGCTGCGCTTTTCCAGCTGGCGGTCATAGTGGCATTCCTTTCTGGTCGAAGTGTCGGAAGCGGTCGGTCGCGATAATCACGGCCCTGGAGCGGCGAAGTGCGGGAGCGGAACCGGCGGCAACGGCGTCGGTTGTTGGAATGCGGGCGCTTGCACGACGAACGGCTCCGATCCCGGCGTCGGACCCGGATCCCGCGGCGCTCCTGGCGGAGGTGCCGGTGGCAGTCCCGGCCACAACGGCGTTCCGTCCGGTGCGTACATCGGAGCGCCGTAGGCCGGGGCACCCGGATACGGGATCGGCCCGATCGCGGGCCCGCCGAACAGGTTTCGGATACTCGGCGGCTCGGGCACCGCGCGGGTGACCGGCAGATAGTTGACGTAACCGGGGAAGCCGATGCCCGGGTTGGGGCGCCAGTCCACTCCGGTGCCGAAACCGGTGTTCGTGACGAGCTGGCGCACCGGCCAGTTCTCCTTGACATCGGGCAGCGACCCGCAGCCCGGCTTGCCGCCGGGACCGCCCTTGGCGCCGACGATGGGCAGGTGCCGCGGGTAGCTGTACGGGTCGTCACCGAGGGCGAGACCGGCGTCGAGGATGATCGACCGCCCGTTGCCGCCAGGCGCTTCGTATCCGCCGTGGTCCAGCAGGTGCTTGGCGCCAACCAGTAGGCAGGTGTAGGACGGGTTGTACTTGTACAGCAGGTTCGTCGTCGGCTCGAGCACGTTGATGGCCTTGATCAGATTGGCCTGACTGGGCGCGAGCAGACTGATGCCGCTGTTGGAGAGCCCGATTGTGCCGAGCAGCAACGCATCCAGGGCATCCGCATGCTTGGTCACCGTCACGCTGGTCGTGCTGGCCGCGTTCAGCGTCGCGAGAATGTCCTGTGCCGCAACGCTGTAGGTGTCACTGAAGTCCTTGCAGCGCCTGCCAGTCGGCGCGCACGGTCTCGCTGCGCGGATTGAGCGCGAGGAGACACCTGATTGGCGTCGGTGGTCGCCTGGCCGATCCGGTCGCCCTTACCGCGGACACCCTCGGCGAGCGCCGAGAGCACGCTGTTGAGCTTGGCCGGGTCGATCTGGTCGAGTACGCCGACGACGTTCTCGAACACCGTGTTGACCTCGACGCTGACATTGCGGGACACCAGGACCTGGCCGGCCCGCAGGCGCTGCGGGCTGGGATCGCTCGGGTAGACGAGGTCGACGAACTTGGCGCCGAACACCGTCGTGGCGCGGATCTGCGCCTCGACATTGGCCGGGATGTGCTCGATCTGATCCGGGTAGATCTCGAGCTTGAGTTTCACCGGCTCGGTGCCGCCTTCGATCGCGGCGACCCGTCCGACCTGAACGCCGCGCAGCTTGACCTTGGCGTCGCTCTCCATCACCAGGCCGGACCGGTCGGACGTCAGGGTGACCGGCACGAACTTCTTCAACGAGCCCGTGAACATCGCGTACGTCAGCCAGATCGCGCCGATCACGAGCAGCAGCAGGATCAGCGTCCACCAGCCGGGATGCAGACCCCTCGTCGTCCCTCGCGTCAGCCATGCGTCATCCAGCCAGATTGAAGTTGCCGGATTGCCCGTATACGGCGAGCGAGATCATCATCACCACGAACGCCGCGACGATCAGCGAGGTTCGCACCGCACGACCGACAGCCTCGCCCACCCCGGCGGGGCCGCCACTTGCCGAGAAGCCGTAATAGGTGTGGATCAGCATGATCACCACCGCCATCGCGATGCTCTGAACGAACGACCAGACGAGGTCGGTGGGATTCAGGAACGTCCTGAAGTAGTGGTCGTAGACGCCGGTCGACTGACCGTAGATGACGGTGGTGCCGAATTTCGCGGCCCAGAACGACGCCAGCACGCCGACGCAGTACAGCGGGATCACCACGATGAGGCCGGCGATCACCCGGGTCGAGGCGAGGTAGGCGATGCTGCGGATCCCCATCACCTCGAGTGCGTCGATCTCCTCGTTGATCCGCATGGCGCCCAGTTGCGCCGTGGCGCCGGCACCGATGGTGGCCGCGAGTGCGATGGCCGTGGTCGCAGGCGCGATCAGGCGGACGTTGAAGAAGGCCGACGCGAATCCGGTCAGCGCTTCGACGCCGATTTCGGAGAAGTCCGTGTAGCCCTGCACCGCCACCAGCGCGCCGGTGGTCACCGTCAGGAACCCGACGATCGCGACGGTTCCGCCGATCACCACCAGAGCGCCGGTACCCAGACCCATCTGAGCGATGATTCGCATCAGTTCGATCCGGTAGTGGGTGAACACGTACGGGATGCTGCGCAGCGTCTTGCCGTAGAACTTCGTCTGCAGGCCGACCTGATTCCAGGCCCCGACCCAGCCGTCGAGCCTCTTCGCCAGGCGCGGGAACCGCCGGTCGATTGGCCGGCGGCTCCTCTCCATCGGTGGGCTGCTCACATCGTCACCCGCACCGCCACCGCCGTCGCGACGACGTTGATCGCGAACAGCGCCATGAAGGTGAAGACCACTGTCTCGTTGACCGCGTTGCCGACGCCCGCTGGGCCGCCGCCGACGGAAATGCCTTTGTAGCAGGCGATCAGACCGGCCGAGAGCCCGAACAGCGCCGCCTTGATCAACGCGATCGTGACGTCGAGGGCGCCGATGATCAGGGTCAGGCCTGCCGCGAACGCACCCGGTGACACGTGCTGGATGTAGACGCAGAAGAAGTACGCGCCTGCGAGTCCGACGAGGATCACCGTCGCGGACAGCGCCAGCGACACCAAGGTCGCGGCCAGCACGCGAGGGACCACGAGCGCCTGGATCGGATCGACGCCCATCACCCGCAGCGCGTCGAGTTCCTCACGAATGGTCCGGGCACCGAGGTCGGCGCACATGGCGGTCGCTCCCGCACCGGCGACCACCAGGACCGTCACGATCGGCCCGATCTGGCGCACCGTGCCGAGCGCGGCGCCGGTGCCGGAGAAGTCGGCGGCACCGAACTCTCTGAGCAGGATGTTGAAGGTGAACGTCAACAGCACCGTGTAGGGGATCGTCAACATCAGCGTCGGCACGATCGACACCCGCGCGACGAACCACGCCTGGGTGATGAATTCGCGCCATGCGAACGGCGGCCTGAACATCGCGACGAACGTGTCGAGCGCCATCCCGTAGAAGCCGCCGACAGCGCGAACCGGCTTGGCAAGGACGTCGGAAGCGACCACTAGCTACTTCCCTCCGCCGAAACAGACCCGCTGCCTCCGCAAATGCTGTGAATCGTGGCACGAGCACAGTGACGCGCGATGACCGTAACATCACGGATTTCAGGGCCAGCAATCAGGTCCGTGACAGAGGCGTCGTTTCCCCCCGAAAGCCATACGAAAGGCTACTTCCGGGACGCTATTTAGATGCCAGTAACCGTCAAATACGGACAGCTTCCTCCAATTCGGCGATGACGATCCTGTTCGCATGCCGAGCATGCGCTCGGTGTGCCGCGGCGGCGCGGGCGGGGTCCGGGTCGTCGAGCAGCTCGTAGAGCCGGTCGGGCGCGACCTGCCAGCTCAGGCCGAATCGGTCCTTGAGCCAGCCGCACTGCGACTCCTCGCCCCCGTCGACCAGCCGATCCCAGTAGTAGTCGACCTCGGCCTGGTCCTTGCAGCGGATCTCGAACGACACCGCCTCGGAAAACGGGAACTGCGGACCGCCGTTGATGCCGATGAACCGCTGACCGTCCAACACGAACGTGCCCCACGCGACGTCACCGGGCGTGCCCGGCCCGGCCTCGGTATAGCGCTCGAACCCCTCGATCGAGGAGTTGGGGAAGATCGCTGTGTAGAACGCGGCGGCTTCCTCGAGATTGTTGTCGAACCACAGGCTTGGCGTAATCGATGGCATGTCAGAACTGACTGCAGCCACGCCCGAAACTCATCGCGGCGTCGCGCCCAACGCGCGTAATGCGAAGTCCAGGACCCGGTTCTGCGCCCGCTGCATACCTTCTTCGTCCTCGTAGTGCTGGGAGAGCATCACCCTGCTGATCAGCGCACTGATCGCGATCGCATCCTCTTCGGGATCGGCCAGGGGAAATGTGCCGTCGTCGCGGCCGCGGCGCAGGATCTCGACCAGCGAACGCTCGCGATCGGCGTGGGCTTTCTCGCGCGTCTCCCGGTATCCCTTCGCGGCGCGCACTTCGTCGGAATCGATGACCGTGAAATGCATTCGGGTCCGGTCGTCGTGAATCAATCCGAACATGCCGGAGATCCAGGCCCTGAGCTGATCCACCGGGCCGCCAGGGACGTCGGCGCAGATGCGGTCCAGGCGCTCGGCCAACGCGTCGGTCTCCGCGCGCAGCATCGCCAGGAACAGTTCGTCCTTGGACTCGAAGTGGCGGTAGAACGCCCGCGTCGACACCCCGGCGCGCTGCAGGATCGCGGCGACGGGAATCGGACCGCTGTGCGGCTCCGATAGACAGGTGTACGCGGCATCGATGATGCATTCGCGGTCATCGCTATCGGTGGCGGTCTCGGGCTGCACGTCGCAAAGTGTAGGGAAGCCGCGAAGCCAGCCGGGCCGAAGTTCGACGCAAATCCTTCCTGGGTAACGTGAGGCTTCGGGGCCAGCCGGAGGATGTCCGTGAGTACGACACGCAGCGAACCGCAAACCGTGAAGTTCCGGGTGTCCGGCGCAGAGCCGACATCACCCTGGTCGCCGACGAGTGGAACCGCGGCGAGTCGGCGACGATCAGCCGACGGTACTGATGCTGCACGGCGGCGGCCAGAACCGGTTCTCGTGGAAGAACACCGGCCAGATCCTGGCCGATCAGGGCCTGCACGTGGTCGCGCTGGACAGCCGCGGACACGGCGACAGCGACCGGGCGCCGAACGCGAACTACACGGTGGACGCGCTGTGCGACGACACGCTGGCGGTCATCGATCAGATCGGCCGTCCGGTGTCGCTGATCGGCGCCAGCATGGGCGGAATGACCGGAATGCTGGTCGCGGACGTCGCCGGACCGCAGAAGGTGACCAAACTCGTGCTCGTCGATGTGGTGCCGCGTTACGAGAAGGACGGCAGCGCCCGCATTCGCGAGTTCATGGCCAGCGGCATCGATGGTTTCGAATCGCTTGACGAGGCGGCCGACGCGGTAGCCGCATATCTGCCGTATCGGACGAAGCCCCGCAGCCCCGAGGGGTTGAAGAAGAATCTGCGGCTGCGTGACGGACGGTGGTTCTGGCACTGGGATCCGGCATTCCTCACCGCACCGATGGACGACCCGTTCGTCCGGGTGGAGAAGCTCGAGCGGGCGGTGGTCGAATCGACGATCCCGATCCTGCTGATCCGTGGCAAGCTCTCCGACGTGGTCAGTTCCGAAGGTGTCAAAGACTTTCTGGAGAAGGTGCCCCGCGCCGAGTTTGTCGAACTCTCCGAAGCCGGGCACACGGCCGCCGGGGACGACAATGACGCTTTCTCCGAAGTCGTGGTGCAGTTCGTCTGCAAGTGACCGTCAACCGCCGCACCGTCGGTTTCAATTTCCTTGAGGAGCCGGAGTTGCCGGCCCCGCAGGTGAGCGAGGAGCAGGCCGAGCAGATCCTGCGCGAGCACTACGGATTGCGGGCCCGCGCTAAATCGCTTGGCAGCCAGCAGGACCGGAACTTCACCGTGACTTCCGTCGAAGGGGCGGACGACGGGGCGATCGTCGGCGTCCTGAAGATCGCGAACCCCGCCTTCAACGAAACCGAACTCCACGCCCAGGACCTGGCGGCGGACCTGATCGCCGCGGCCGAACCCGACTTGCGCGTCGCGGTTCCACTTCCTAACGTTGCCGGTGAGAAGTGCACGACCATAACGGGTTTGGTGGACGGCACGCGCATACGTCAGACTGCTGCAGTATCTCCCGGGCGGGACGCTGCTCGATGCGGGCTACCTGTCGCCCACCGCGGCGGCCGGTCTCGGCGAGGTGGCGGGTCGGGTGAGCCGGGCACTCGCCGGATTCACGCATCCCGGGTTGGACCGGATCCTGCAATGGGATCTACGCCACGGCGCCGACGTTGTCGCCGAACTGCTTTCACACGTTTCGGATCGCAGCGCGCCGGACCGCGCTCGAGGCGGCGGCGCAGGCGGCGTGGTCTCGCATCGCGCCGCTGGCCGAGGACCTGCCGCGGCAGGCGGTGCATCTTGATCTCACCGATGCGAACGTGGTGGTGTCGCGAGACCGTGGCGGTGTCCGCGCCGACGGGGTCATCGACTTCGGGGACCTGACCGACAGCTGGGCCGTGGCCGAACTGGCGATCACGGCGTCATGTGTGCTTGGGCATGCGGGCAGCGACCCCACCTCGGTGCTGTCGGTGATCCAGGCGTTCAACGACATTCGGCCACTGTCGGCCGCTGAAGCAGAAGTGCTTTGGCCGCTGCTGGTGTTGCGCACCGCGGTGCTGATCGTCAGCGGCGCGCAGCAGGCCGCGCTCGACCCCGACAACGACTACGTCACCGAGCAGTCCGACGGCGAGTGGCGCATGTTCGAACAGTCCATCTCGGTGCCGATGGATGTCATGACCGCGGTGATCAAGGCCGACCTGGGACTGGCCAGGGCTCCTGCAGCGGTCGACGTGGCGACTCCCGCTCGTCGACGCCGCCTCGGTGGTGACGCTCGACCTGTCCACCACGTCGGATGCGTACGACGACGGTCGATGGCTCACAACGGATGTCGAGGATGTGCAGGCTCGCGCCGCGATCGACGAGCGGCGCCGAGCTGGCGGTCACCGCCTACGGGCAGCCGAGGCTGAACCGGGCACCGAAGCTGAGTCACGAGAGCCCCGCGGTCGTGCCGACCGGCATCGGCATGTGGCCGGCGTCGGACACCGCCCTGCTCGCCCCGTGGGACGGCGAGGTGGTGGATGCCTCCGCCGATGCCGTCACCTTCCGCGGCGGCGGTTATGAGCTGACGCTGTCAGGTGTGCAGGCGGCGGCATCGGGCAGCCTGCGGGCCGGCGAGACGCTCGCGGAGGCACCGGCCCGCCGGTGGGTGCAGCTTGGCGTCCGGCCGGTCGGCGCGCCGACGGCACCGTTGTTCACGACCGCGGAGTTGGCGCCGGGCTGGCTTGCGCTGACAAGAGATCCACGGCCGCTGCTCGGGTTGGGTGCGACGGAGGTGCAGACTTCCGGGCGATCTGTTGTCGCGTCGCGACGCGAGTTTCGCGCAGGTGCAGGAGCACTACTACCGCACGCCGCCGCAGATCGAACGCGGATGGCGCAACTACCTGCTGTCGACCCGGGGCCGGTGCTATCTCGACATGGTCAACAACGTGACCGTGCTCGGACATGCGCATCCGCGAGTCGCCGACACCGCGGCCCGTCAGCTTCGCAAGCTGAACACGAATTCGCGGTTCAACTACGAGGCGGTGGTCGAGTTCAGCGAGCGGCTGGCGGCGACGCTGCCTGACCCGTTGGACACCGTGTTCCTGGTGAACTCCGGTTCGGAGGCAAGCGATCTGGCGATCAGGCTGGCGACAGCGGCGACTGGCCGCCGCGATGTGGTCGCGGTCAGGGAGGCCTACCACGGGTGGACCTACGGCACCGACGCGGTGTCGACCTCGATCGCCGACAATCCGAATGCGCTTGCGACCCGGCCTGACTGGGTGCACACGGTGGAGTCCCCCAACAGCTTCCGCGGCAAGTACCGCGGGGCCGAGGCGGTGCGATACGCCGCCGATGCGGTGCAGCAGATCGAAGAACTGATCGCCGCCGGCCGAGCGCCCGCGGGCTTCATCTGCGAAAGCGTGTACGGCAATGCCGGCGGCATGGCGTTGCCCGACGGCTATCTGCAACAGGTGTATGCGGCGGTGCGCGCGGGTGGCGGGCTGGCTATCTCCGATGAGGTCCAGGTCGGCTATGGCCGTCTCGGCGAATGGTTCTGGGGCTTCCAGCAGCAGGATGCGGTGCCCGACGTCGTGTCGATCGCGAAGTCGACGGGCAACGGTTACCCGCTGGGCGCGGTGATCACCAGCCGCGAGGTCGCGGACAGGTTCGCGTCGCAGGGATACTTCTTCTCGTCGACCGGCGGCAGCCCGCTGTCGTGTGCGATCGGCATCACGGTGCTCGACGTGTTGGTCGATGAGGCGCTGCAGCAGAACGCCTCTCGAGTCGGCGCACACCTCAAGGCAGGCCTGCAGGCGTTACAGCAACGGCATCCGATCATCGGTACCGTGCACGGAATCGGGCTGTACCTGGGCGTCGAGATGGTCCGTGATACGCAGACTCTCGAGCCGGCGACCGAAGAGACTGCCGCGATCTGTGACCGCATGCTCGAACTCGGCGTGATCATCCAGCCGACCGGCGATCATCTGAACATCCTGAAGACCAAGCCGCCGTTGTGCATTGACGTCGAGGGTGCCGACTTCTATATCGACACGCTGGACCGAGTGCTGACCGAGGGCTGGTGACTGCGGGCCCTGCGCGATCCGCGATTGTGAAACTACTGCGAGAAACCGCTTGGAAATTCGCAGTGTCTTCACAACCGACGCGCTCGAGCGGCAGCTACGCGGCGGATGACGCCACCTTCGGTGTCCCGCGCGGTCACTCGTATGTCGATCCAACCCGATTCGCTTATGTCTTCGAAACGCCTGATGTCGTGGTCGATCTGAGTACGGCTATTCCAGTGGTACGCACCCTCATAGTCGGCACCTACCCTGATGTCTTCCCAGCCCATGTCAAGGTCGCCACCAGCACGCCGTACTCGTTGTACACCGGGACCTGGGTCTGCGGCCTGGGAAACCCTGCCCGGATGAGTAACAACCTCAGCCACGTCTCGCGCGGCGATTCCGCGCCTGCGTCAACGAGATTTACTGCGACACGTGCTTTCTTGAGCCCGTGGCGACCGCGGTACCGATCAACGAGCACTTCGACGTCGGCCATCTTCAGTTTCGTCGCACGGGCGAGCGCATCGATCTGAGCGACGGCGGAGTCCACTTCGTACCGGCAGGCAAGGTCCAATGCGGTGCGTGCAGGGGTCGTCACCAGCATGCCGTTCAACGGTTGAACCTCCTCGTCGTCGAAGCGGTCGGCCCACGTGCGGATGCCGTGTGGAGGATGTCGATTGTCGTAAATCAACTGAGCAGGACCGTGACCGTCGACCCACTTCGCCCCGTGTAACGCCGCTGCGGACCGGCCCGCTATCACTCCTCTGCGTCGAGACCACAACCAGGCCGCTTTGGCGGCGGTGACCGCCGTGACTTCGGCATCCTTTGGCATGTAGACGTCGGGGTGAATGGCGGCGAACCGGCTTCGTAGTGCATAGGCCGTCAACCGCCCTGCCGCGATCGCCTCACTGCCGATGAATGGTCCCTCCCCCACGGGGTCAGTGTGCCGACCCACTCCGACATGCCCCGCGTGTGAAACCACTAGCGAGAAATCGGCCGATAAATCGCAGTGGTTTCACATCCGCTGGAATGATCAACGGATGACACAAGATCCCGACGGCCTGGTCACTGAGTTCTGCAAGAAGTGGGCCTCCCCCGATGCTGCCGAGTTGGCGTCCTACTTCACCGAAGACGGCGTGTACCACAACGTCCCGATGGATCCGGTGACCGGACCGGAGGCGATCAAGGAGTTCATCGCCGGATTCACGGCGGCGTTCGACGGCATCGACTTCCAGGTGCACCGGCAGGTCAGCGACGGAAACATCGTGATGAACGAGCGCACCGACGTCATGCGCCGTAAGGACGGCGGTGAGATCGCGCTGCCGGTGATGGGCGTCTTCGAGGTCGTCGACGGCAAGATCGCCAAGTGGTCGGACTACTTCGATATGGCGACGGTGACGAAGGCCTTCAGCTAAGCGTGGGTGTCGGTTGCCGAGTGTGCCGTTTGGTACGCGGCAGCAGCGTGTCGCGGACGAAACCGCACACTCACGGAGCAACTAGGCCAGCAGCGGCACCGTGTCGTGGCGGGTGTCGGTGAGGATCTCGAACATCGCACGCCGGGAAGCAACGAGCTCCGCACGTGCAAACGCCTTGCCCGCCACCTGCATTCGGCATGTCGCGATGGCCGAGTTGTAGCAGTACTTCTGCCCGCCGTCGGTATCGGTGTACGTCAGGCCGATGACGTCTTCGGGCTCGACCGCGATCTCCCCCTCGATCATGTGGTCCCCGATCCGGCCGCCGAACGTCCACGAGAACGGCCGATAGCGCGCGTGCGTCTGCAGGCTGTGCAGAACTGAGCGCACCGCGAATTCTTCCCCGGCGTGCCGGAATACGAACAGCGTGGCCGCGGGCGTCAGTACCGGGCCGATCGCGGCGCGTGCCGTCACGATCTCCAGGGTTGAATCGGGTGCGTTGTCGAAACCGCACACCTGGCCGAAGGCATACGCCGGTGTGTGTTTGGACCCCCAGTTGTGGTTGACGCTGCCGGTCCAGTCGTCGATGACGACGCGTGTGTCGTCGAGTTCGAGCAGACCGTTGAACTGCGCCAGCGGGTGCCGCACCGTGGTCTTGGCCGTCGGGATGCGCGCCTTGTACGCGCGCTCGGTGAGGAGCTTGACCGGCTCGTCGGTACCCGCAGTGATCCGCAGGTCCCAGCGCGCGGATCGGGCACCACCGGTGACGACGCCCTGCGCGGACCGGTCGTCGAGGGTGGCGGCTCCGATCCGGGCAGTCCACTCGTCGTACTCGTAGGAGGCCGCGTCGATGGGGTACGGCTCCTTGAGCGCCCGGTTTCCCGACCCGTCGGGGTCGAAAACCATCACCCAGACGTCTGCGACGGGTTCCCCCGCCGTCGGAAGCAGCAGGGTCTCGCGCAGCCACAGCGCTTGTGGCCGGTCAGGATGGTTTGCCCGGATATAGCGACTCTCGTAATACGGGGCCTGCCCCGACATTCCCGACATCGGTGACATCACGGCTTAAGCATCCAATACTTGAGCCGTGATGGGTGCACAGATCGCGGCCTACGTCCTTGGTGCGGTCGCCGCGGTGGAGGCCGTGGCCCTCGTCGTGCTCTATGTGCAACGCAACCGCGACCGCGCGGAACTCGAGGAACTGCGCAGCCGAGTCGACACCAGAAACATGCTGCTCTCCGGGGGTCGCGAGGCCGTCAA
The DNA here is from genome assembly GCA_963720345.1 of uncultured Actinomycetota bacterium. GTDB lineage: Bacteria > Actinomycetota > Actinomycetes > Mycobacteriales > Mycobacteriaceae > Mycobacterium. Next base: position 587,919 of record CAVRFN010000047.1, on the reverse strand, counting down.
GACGGTGTGGCAGACCGCCAACATCCTGCGCAAGGACGGGTTCGGCGCCGCGGTGCGGTCCTCGATCGAAGATCTCGCGGACTGGGCCGAGGTCGAACGTCCGGATCTGGCCCGGCTGGCACCGAGCGGCCGGGTCGCGATCGTGTTCTCCGATATCGAGGAGTCCACTGCACTCAACGAGCGCATCGGGGATCGGGCCTGGGTCAGGCTGATCAGCAGACACGACAAGATGGTGCGCCGGCATGTGTCGAAGTATTCGGGTCATGTGGTGAAGAGCCAGGGCGACGGTTTCATGGTCGCCTTCGCCCAACCCGATCAGGCGGTGCGGTGCAGCCTCGATATCCAACGCTCACTTCGCAGGGAGCCCGAACAGCATTCGGGTGCGCATCGGGATCCATGTGGGCAAGTCGGTGCGGCGTGGCGATGATCTGTTCGGGCGCAACGTCGCAATGGCCGCCCGCGTGGCCAGCGAGGCCGACGGCGGTGAGGTGTTGGTCAGCAAGGAGGTTCGCGACGCTCTCACCAACGTTGACGGCTTCGAGTTCGACGGCGGCCGCGACGCCGACCTCAAGGGGTTCAGCGGGACCTACCGGCTCTATGCCGTCGCGGCCTAGTCGGCTTGCCCCTGTCAGCCTCGGCGACGCGCTTGTGTAACCGCGCTCGGATGTCCTCGGGCGTGTACGCGTTGCGACGACGCTGATCGCGCGCGACCAACGCGCCGCCCGCCACCACACCGGCGACCCCGGCCAGCCCGACCCACTTCCATATGCCACGCATACCGAGAGTCTGCCTAAGCTGCGTGGGTGAATCCAAGCACCGTGTCACTGGCCAAGGCGCTCGATGAGACCCGAACCGGCGATCTCTGGCTGTTCCGTGGCAGTTCAGGGCCCGATCGTGCGATTCAGACGATGAGCAACAGCCCGGTAAACCACGTCGGGATGACGATCGCAGTCGAGGATCTGCCGCCGCTGATCTGGCACGCCGAACTGGGCGACAAGCTGACGGACATGTGGACGGGCGGCAATCACCGAGGGGTGCAGCTCAATGACGCGCGCCAGGTCGTGGAGCGATGGGTGCACAACTACCACCAGCGCTGCTGGTTTCGTGAGCTGACGCCATACGCCAACCGCGACCAGGAGGACCGCGCCCTCGAAGTGGTCGCCCGCATGGACGGCACGCCGTTTCCCAGCACGGCGAAACTGACCGGCCGGTGGTTTCGCGGTCGCTTGAACACCGCGGACTTCACACGGGGAATCCCGTTCCTGCACAACAAGGTTCGTGAGGCAACGCAACGCAAGAAGCAGGAGAAGCTGCAGGTCGGCCTCGAGACCGCCTACTGCGCCGAAACCGTCGCCATCACCTACGAGGAGATGGGACTGCTGTCGACGGAGAAGCACTACAACTGGTTCGATCCCGGGGTGTTCTGGAGCGGGGACGAGCTGCCGCTCGCGCCCGGTTACAAGCTCGGCGACGAAATCGCAGTCGTCGTCGACCCGCCGAGCGGGGGTTAGAGGCGCGCGAAGCAGGGATTGGCGTCCTCGTTGGGGATCGACGCGTTCTGACTGGAGAACTTTCCGACAACGCCCGTGCCGGTCACGTCGACGCTGTCGGCATGGATCCCGAGCGGGTAGTTGTCGTTCAGCTTCTTCGTCAAGCCGTCCAGTGCGCTCTGCACCGCATCCTTCGGCAACGGGCCCGTCACCTCGAGAACTTCCAGGTTCAGGTCACCCTCGCTGACAACTGGCTTGGCGATGACGTTGTTGTCGCCGGCCTCCAGGATCACCGTGCCCGCAGCGGGGTCGGTGCGTACACCGGTGACGAGATCGCCTACACCGGGCAGGTTTTCGGCGACCGTGTCTTTGATTCCGGCGGACTTCCAGCTGAGCGTCGCGTTGAGCGATCCGATGGTGCCCTTGGAATCTCCGGAATCATGCAACCGTACGTCGGCAACTGTGACCTCGGCCATCATGCCGTTGGCGCTCTGCACCCGCTTGCCGTCAGTGGTGACCGAGATATTGGTGTAGTCGCCGGTGATGTACTGCCACAGGAAGGGCGGATTCACGCCGAAGGAGACGGAGGCGCCGTCCTCGACGACGCATTCGGCGACCGCCACCAATATCGAGTCCGCGCGGTGCCGGGCGAAGAGTTCGGCACCGGCAAGCCCGCCGGCCGACAGGGCGAGCACGATGACGGCGATCAGGACGATCGTCCGACGACTACGGCGGCGCGGGCTCCGGGGTTCGGCAACGACGGTGGCGCCGGTACCGGACGGGATCTTCTGGGTCGGCCTGGCATCAGCCGGTGACGGCGCCCGCCGGATTCTCCGGATCGGCTCGGTGAGCGGGGATCGGCGCTGCGCGCGGAGCTGGTCGGTCGGCGGCTCCGGACGTCCAGCAGACGGCAGCCGCTGGGTCGTCGGGTCCGGCGGTGGCCCACCCCGGCCGCGCCATTCAGGCTGACCGGGGCGTTGCGGCGGCGTCACTTGCGCGATTGTGCCCGATTCCGCTGCGGTAAGACAGGCCGATCAACCGCGCGGCAGACTTCTCCGCGCCTGCAGGGTGACGCCCGGCACCGTTCTCGCCAGATCGGGCCGACTGCGGGTTAATACCCGCAGCGCTCGATAGAACGACCAAACCTGGCGGGGCGTAGGCACTTTCGGTACCCACGCCAGCTCCCAGTGAATCCCGTTGATCGGGTCGTCGAAGAACACCGCGTAATAGCCGGGCCAGTATTGCGGATACTCCTTCGGCTCGTCGGTGACGCAGACACCATGCCTTGTCAAGAATTCGCGAAGAAAGCGGTCGACCTCTTTTCTGCTACGGGCCCACAACGCGATGTGGTTGATGCCGACCGCCTGGTCGCTGTGCGTCAGCTTGCCGCCGGTTCGCGCCGGCTGAATACCGATGTAGCTGTGCGGGTTGACGTACCGCGTGAAGTAGTAGATCGACTGGTACTCCATGTTCAGCGACGAGAAGCTGTCGTATCCCAGCCAGCCGAACAACGCGTCGTAGAACGCGATGGACTCGTCATAGTCCAGTACCGCGAACTCGACGTGACTGACACCGCGCCACCGCATCGCGCCTCCCCATTGAGTCGTAGCTACTACATAATGTAGTAGCTACGACTGTCCGGGGGAAGGGTCAAAGGGACCTATGCCTGCCCGAGGGTGACCTCGGCGGTCTGAGCTGCGCCGGACTCGTCGACGAATGTGAGCGTGACAGTGTCACCGGGCGCCTTCGACCGCACCGCCGCAACCAGCGCCTCGGGCCCGTCGATGACCCGGTCGTCGACCTTGGTGATCACCGCACCGCTGGGGAGCCCGGCCTCGGCGGCGGGGCTTCCGGCGACAACCTTTGCGATAGCCGCGCCGCTGGCGGCGGGGTCCTTGCTGAGTTGCACCCCGAGCGAGCCGTGGGTGGCTGTGCCGTTCGATATCAACTCGTCGGCGATGCGCTTGGCCTGATCGGAGGGGATGGCGAAGCCGAGCCCAATCGAGCCGTTGGGCGGCCCGGAACCTTCTTGGCCGCCGCCACCGAGCGACGCGATCGCGGAGTTCACACCGATCAGTTCACCGTTCATGTTCACCAGGGCACCGCCCGAGTTACCCGGATTGATCGCTGCGTCGGTCTGGATGGCATCGATCACCGAGGGTGCCTCACCGGAACCATCCCCGGCGGAGACTGGACGGTTCAGCGCGCTGACGATCCCTGTTGTCACGGTTCCCTGCAGACCCAACGGTGAGCCGATGGCGACGACGTCCTGGCCGACCTCTACATCGGCGGACGAGCCGATGGTGATCGGCGTGAGGCCCGAAACCCCTTGGGCGCGAACGACGGCGATATCACCTGACGGATCGGTTCCCACGACCTCGAACGGCACGGTCTGGCCGTCGGAGAAGGACACGGTGGCTCGAACGTCGCCACCACTTCCGTATCCAGGCGAGGCAGCGGCGGCGGCGACAACGTGATTGTTGGTCAGGATCAACCCGTCCGACGTGAGAACGATGCCGGAACCCTCGCCACTGGATCGGCCCGAGTCGATCTGCAACTTGACCACACTGGGCATCACCTTGGCGGCGACTTGTTCCACTGAACCCGCTGGCTGGTTGGCCGCCGGCCGGCTGGACGGCCCTTCGGCCACAGCGGTGTGCGCAACGGCTGACGGCTCTGACTGACCCGCTACCACAGCCGCGCCGATCCCCCCGCTCACCACGGCGACGGCGACGACTCCGCCGATCACCTTGATGCGGCCATGGGACCGTTCTTTGGCTGAACTGGAATCGGGCCCGTAATTTCCTGATGCACAGTGTGATACGGATCATAGGACGGGATAGCCGCTTGTCCCGCATAGCGCCAGTCGTAGGGAGAGCGATACGTGTCGGTCGTGACGCCAGTCGGATGCGCCTGTCCCCTAACATGATCCGCATAGGGCGGATGGTATGGCTGTCGTGGGGCACGCGGAGGTGTGTTGGTCATGACGTCTTAATCGCTCCTGAATCTTCAAAATTGCACAGTTGATTAGCCAATCCTGCCTTGACCATCTGAGAGTGAACTGAGAGATACCTATGGAGAGCCGACGACTTTTCCTGCCCCGCACCGGGGATCGGGCGGCGTCGCTCACCGGTCTGCGCGCAGTCGCAGCGCTGCTGATCATCGGGACCCACGCGGCGTATGGCACCGGGCAGCTGACGAATGGTTACCTTGGGACGCTCTATGCGCGTCTCGAGATCGGCGTCCCGATCTTCTTCGTCCTCTCGGGGTTTCTGTTGTTCCGCCCGTGGGTGCAAGCGGCCGCAGACGGGACACCGCCACCGTCGTTGACCCGCTATACATTTCATCGCCTGCGGCGTATCGCGCCTGCCTATGTGGTCGTGGTTCTGGTCGCCTATGTGCTGTACCAGTTCCGCGACGCCGGCCCCAATCCCGGGCACACCTGGAAGGGTCTGCTGGAGCATCTCACCCTGACGCAGATCTACGAGCCGGTCTACTTCTTCGTGATGCATCAGGGATTGACGCAGACCTGGAGTCTGGCAGTCGAATTCGCCTTCTACGCGGTATTGCCGTTGTTGGCCGCGCTGCTGCTGACGGTGCTTTGCAAGGGGGTTTGGCGACCGGGACTGCTGCTTGCGGGCCTTGGTTGCCTCGCCGCGATCACCCCGGTATGGCTGTGGCTGCAACACTTGGCCGACTGGCTACCCAGCTCGGCAGGCATGTGGCTGCCGGCACATTTGCTCTACTTCGTCGGCGGAATGGTGCTGGCGGTGCTGCAGGTCGTCGGCGCGCGTGTGCCGCCTAGTCATCGCAGGTCCGCTCGCGGTGGGCAGCTATCTGGTCGTGTCCACGCCGATCGCCGGCGACGTCAACACCGGTGAAGCCGCGCTATGGCAGACCCTGGCGAAGGTCGCCCTCTACGCCATCGTCGGGTGCACAGCGGTCGCCGTGTTGGTTCTTGGTGAAAGCAACGGCTTCGAGCGACTGCTGAGTGCAGCTCCGGTCGTCAGGCTCGGCGAGATTTCTTACGAGATCTTCCTACTACACGTGATCATCATGGAAATCGTGATGGCGTCGGTGTTGCACTGGCCGGTCTTCACCGGCTTGTGGCCCGTCGTCTTCGTAGTCACCCTGGCGATTGACGATTCCGCCGGCCTGGCTACTGCATCGGTGGACACGGCCGAACTGGACTACTTCTTCCCCTCCAATAGGTGGGCGTACGGATCGCTCTCGGCGCCAACCGATTCTGGCATCGGGTAGTAGGTCTTGATCAGGAGGTTGCCGTCTTCATCCCAGGCGAATGTTTCGATACTGTAGGCGATTTGAACGTCAGGTTCCGTGCCGAAATGGTTCTCGCAGACCCAGGCCATCTCATTGCCGTTGACTTGAACCGTGATCATTTTGATCGTGAGGATCGACTGGAACATGTCATATGCGTCCGAGGTCGCCGCGGCGAAGCCGTGCTTCTCCTCCGTGCCGACCGGGTCGAACATGCGGACCTCGCCCGGGCAGATCGTGCGCCAGGACGCGACCCATTCGTCCTTCTTGCCCTCGTTCCATAGGTCAGCGTGCTTGGCTGCATGGGCCAGGCGCGCCTGGCGGCTGGGAACCTTGCTCATGGTCGTCACCATAGCCGGAGTTCGAAAATGCCAACGTCGATCGCTAGTTGAAGCTGCCGTCGCTTGATAGCGTCCGAAGCGATGGGCGGAGCGAACACGTGACGATCGTGGTGATGGACGGCCCGACGGCTTCCGCGCTGGCGCAAATCCTGCCATTGCTGCTGTTGACGCTGATTCTCGAACTGCGACGTACCGCGTTGCATCGCAAGGTTTCCCGCATCCTCTTCGGTGCGTTCTTCGTGGTGTTCGGGGTTATCGAAACGGTGCTGGTGCTGTCGATCGACGGCGAGCTCTACCCGTTCCAATGGGGCGATCTGTTGTCCGCGATCACCATCTTCGGATTGCTCGCCATGATTCTCGCGATCTCCTTCATAGAACCGCGCGACAGCTGAGTGGCCCGCAACGAAGCATCCAATGAAGACATGAGTCGTGCAGGGCGGGTGCTGCCGACACGTGCAACGGGATATCGCCGCAGGACTTCTATCACGGTCGGTGTCGCTCGGTTGTGGGCCTCTTCGATCAGCCTGGCGCCGACATCGGGATCGTCACCGGCCTCGATCTCGGCGATTCGAGCAACATTGGCTGCGGCGCGAAGGATGTGCCCGACTTGGTGGTCCCGCGCGATCGGATGCAAGTAGGCGGCAGCAGCAGCGTCTCCGGCAGCCTGCGCCGCCAAGTGCGCGATCTCGGTGGGAGCGGCACTGGCGGCACGATGGGCGTCCATGGCGGTGACGCGTTGGAGCCGGGTCCTCCGCGCGCCATTGATGAACTGCCATGCTGCCTCGATGGCCGCACGCGGCCGATCATCGTTGGGCCTGACACGCTCGAATTGTGGCAGGACTTGCATGGCCGACTCTGCAACGTAACGGGCAACCTCACGCAGCTCGTCGCCGGTCAGCTCGAAATGGCCTGCCACACAACGACGGTAACACTACAACTCCGCACCTTTGCGTGAGCGAAGGCTTTGGGATCCGGGCGTCGATTGTCCTGAGTAGTTGAACCGGAACTCGACCGACATCAGTCGAGGCAGAACTCATTGCCCTCGATGTCCTGCATCACGATGCACGACTCTTCTCCGTCAGCGGCGGGCAGCAGTCGTAGGCGGACCGCACCGAGTTCGACGAGCCGTGCGCACTCGGCCTCGAGCGCGGCGAGACGCTCCGCGCCCTCCAGTCCGGTACCGACTCTTATGTCAAGATGCACTCGATTCTTGACGGCCTTGTCTTCAGGCACTCGCTGGAAGAACAACCGTGGTCCGACTCCGGTGGGATCGACGCAGGCGAACGCGGACCCCTGCTTTTCGGCAGGCAGAGCGCGGTCGAAGGCGTTCCAGTCGGCGAAGCCCTCGGGCGGTGGGGGCACGACGTAGCCGAGCACCTCACACCAGAAGCGAGCCACCCGCTCGGGTGCCGCGCAGTCGAAGGTGACCTGGAACTGCCTGACAGCCGCCATCGCTCCACGGTAGCGAGGCGAGCCGGGTGCCGCCGCCCATTAAGCCGCGCTCATTCGGTGAGGATCGGACGTCGAACTGGAATCCGAACTAAACATTGAAGCGGAACTCGACCACGTCGCCGTCACACCGCCCCGCGGGCGGCCCACGCGGTGGCGGTAACGGTGAACGGCCCGCTACCCAGACGTTCGCGAGCCACGGATTCGAGACGTGCGCGACCATCGTCATCGAGTCGCTGTACGTAGTCACCAGCAGGACCGACACCGTATGTGTACGGCTCCCACCACTCCTCAAAGGTCGGATGCACAACATCGACCGCAATGGAATCCTCTTCCACGTCGCGCAGGCCAGCAGCTTCAAATAGCTGAGTCAGGTGCCCCGTGCGCGCCCCGGAGAGTAACGCTTCATCCTCAGCTTCAGGGTCGATGATGTGAACCGCATCCCAGAACGGCGCCAGTGCGCCGGTCGGCCCGTCCCACACACATGCTGCGACGACACCGCCATGCCGAGTCACGCGGGCCATCTGTCTGATGCCGACCACTGGATCCGTCATGAAGTGCACCACCAATTGCGCGAGAGCAGCGTCGAAAGCGGCAGTGGCGTAGGGCAATTTCTCCGCCGTACCTCGACGCACGTCAAGGCCTGGGAAGCGCGCACGGACCGCATCGATGAACGGCGGCGAAGGATCGATCGCCGCGACCTCGGCTCCCACCGACAGCAAATGCGCCGTCAGCGCGCCCGACCCACAGCCCACGTCGAGCACCTGATCGCCCACGGCGACCCCGGCAAATGCCACGAAGACCTCCGCAAGAGGATCGGCATACCGGCCCATGAAACGTGCATAGGCCTCCGGCGGGACGACAAAGCTCACCGGGGAATGCTACGTCGCCAGCCGCGTCATAAAGCCAGTTCGCGACGGCGGCGCCTATTACTGTTTCCTCGGTTGTCTAGACGTTGAAGCGGAACTCGACCACGTCGCCGTCGGCCATCACGTAGTCCTTGCCCTCCATGCGCACCTTGCCCGCTGCCTTCGCGGCGGCCATCGATCCGGCCTCGATCAGGTCGTCGTAGGAGACGATCTCGGCCTTGATGAAGCCCTTCTCGAAGTCGGTGTGAATCACCCCGGCCGCTTTCGGCGCGGTGTCGCCCTGATGAATCGTCCACGCGCGCGACTCTTTCGGCCCCGCCGTCAGATACGTCTGCAGTCGCAGCGTGTGAAAACCCGCCCGCGCCAACGCATCCAGGCCCCGCTCGGTCTGACCGATCGACTCCAACAGTTCGGCGGCCGACTCGTCGTCGAGCTCCTGCAGTTCCGCCTCGATCTTGGCGTCGAGGAACACCGCGTCCGCGGGCGCCACCATCTCTCGCAACGCCGCGACCCGCGCGTCGTCGGTGAGCACGCCCTCGTCGGCGTTGAACACGTAGAGGAACGGCTTGGTCGTCAGAAGATTCAGTTCCCGCAACGCCGACACATCCGACACCCGCGGCGAACAGTGTCGTGCCGCTGTCGAGGATCTCCTGCGCCGCCACGGCCGCCTCGTGCACCGGGCGGCGGTCCTTGTGGGTGCGCGCCTCCTTCTCCAGTCGCGGCAGCGCCCGCTCCAGCGTCTGCATGTCGGCGAGGATCAGCTCCGTCTCGATCACCTCGATATCGGACTTCGGGTCGATGCGGCCGTCGACGTGCGCCACGTCGTCGTCGGTGAACACCCGCACCACCTGGCAGATCGCATCGCTCTCGCGGATGTTGGCCAGGAACTTGTTGCCCAGGCCCGCACCCTCGGAGGCGCCTTTGACAATGCCGGCGATATCGACGAACGTGACCGGCGCATGGACGATCTTTTCCGAGTCAAACATCTTCGCGAGCTCCGCCAGTCGCGGATCGGGCAGCGGCGACGACACCCTCGTTCGGCTCGATCGTCGCGAACGGGTAGTTCGCCGCCAGCACGTCGTTCCGCGTCAACGCATTGAACAGCGTCGACTTGCCGACGTTGGGCAGTCCGACGATTCCGAGATTCAGGCTCACAGAGTCGACAGTCTAGGAGACTTTGACGGGCACGCCAGCAGCGCGCTGACAGCCTCGCTAAGCAATAGCCGGTACGGTCTACGTGTGTCAGCACAGCGCGCGAGGTCGGCCGTAACCGCCGACCATCGTTCCGCGCACCCCAATATCCCGGGCGTTCCCTGGTGGGGTGCTGTGCTCATCGCGGCCACTTTGATGGCCGATCGGATTCGCCTTCGACGCCGGTTCCGGGCGCCAAAGAGTTGACCGTCAGTGTTTGCCGGCACCTACGTGGTCGGCTGCATCCTCGCGGTGCTGGCGGTGCGGCAGGCCGGGATCTTCACCGCCGTCATCCAGCCGCCGCTGCTGCTGTTCGGCGCCGTTCCGACGGCGTACTTCGTGTTCACCGGCAGTCAGCTCTCGAATATCAAAGACACACTGATCAACTGCGCCTATCCGCTCATCGAACGCTTCCCGCTGATGTTCTTCACCTCCGCGGTGGTGCTGCTCATCGGGATGGCCCGCTGGTACACTCGGGATGTCCGCACGTCGGGGCACGCCCAGCGCGCACAGCCGAGGAGGAGCCGAGTGGCGGCGGACTCGGCATCGGCGGTGATCGTCCAAGATCTCCGCGCTGCTGGCGGCCGCGACGCGGGCGACAAGACGACAAGGTCGACGAGCCGCCGCGCCGGCGAAGCGCAGCCGAGCGTCCCAGCCGATCGACAAGCCGCAGCGGCAAGCCCGCGAGCCGCACCGCGCCGCTCGCGGTCACGACATGCCCGGCCCCCGGACACGGAGATCATCGAGCCCGTGGCCGACCGGCCACGCCGCCCGCGCCCCCGCAGGCAGGCCGAGCCGCCCATCGAACCGCGCCGCAAGCCGCGCTCAGAGTCGGGCCGGCGCAGGGCGATGCCGCCCTCCGATCGCCGCACCGGATACGAGCGCCCCGAGCGTCGGCGCCGCTACGACGAGGACCAGCCGCCCCTGCACACGGCAGCAACGGCAACGGCACTCATCACCCGGTATCGCGCGTGCGCTACCGCGGTGGCGAAGACGGCGAGGACTACGCGCAGCACCGCCGACGGCGCCCGCGCGATCGGGCTGTCGAAAGCTGGGAATACGACATCTGACCCGCTAGACGCGGGCCGGCCGGATCTCTCTGGGCAGGGCGAAGACCAGCGTCTCGTTGGCTGTCGTGACCGGCTGCACGGTGTCGTAGCCGTAACTCGGCGAGCCGCTCGAGGACTCCACGCACGAGCAGTTCGGGCACGGATGCGCCGGACGTCACACCGACGGTCGTCACACCGTCGAGCCAGGCGGGGTCGATGTCTTCGGCGTAGTCGACCAGATAGGCGGCATCGGAGCCCGCGTTCAGCGCGACCTCGACCAACCGCACAGAGTTCGACGAGTTCTTGGACCCGACGACGATCACCAGCTCGCACTCCGGCGCCATCGCCTTGACCGCGACCTGACGGTTCTGGGTGGCGTAGCAGATGTCGTCGCTGGGCGGATCCTGCAGCGTCGGAAACTTCTCCCGCAGCCGGCGCACGGTTTCCATGGTCTCGTCGACGCTGAGTGTGGTCTGGGACAGCCAGATGACCTTGTTGGGGTCGCGCACCGTGACCTTGTCGACGGCATCGGGGTTGTCCACGACCTGAACGTGATCGGGCGCCTCGCCGGCGGTGCCGACGACCTCCTCGTGGCCGGTGTGGCCGACGAGCAGGATGTCGTAATCGTCACGGGCGAAGCGCTTGGCCTCGTTGTGCACCTTGGTGACCAGCGGGCAGGTGGCGTCGATGGTCCGGAGATTGCGTTGCGGCGGCCTCGACGTGGACTGTCGGAGCAACGCCGTGCGCGGAGAACACGACGATGGAGCCCTCCGGCACCTCGTCGGTCTCCTCGACGAAGATCGCGCCCGCCTTGGCCAATGTCTCCACGACGTGCACGTTGTGCACGATCTCGTGGCGGACGTAGACGGGTGCGCCGTGCTTTTCCAGCGCTCGCTCGACGGTCTCGACCGCGCGGTCGACCCCGGCGCAGTATCCGCGCGGCTCGGCCAGCAGCACCCGCTTGCCCGTGACGCCACCGGTGACCGAGCTCGAAGCGCCCGGAATCCCCATGTTGATAGTCGGTGGCATGTTTCCAGGGTACTGACACGCGGGGTCAATCAGGCCAACCGTAGGGTGGGGGCCATGGCAACCGCACCATATGGGGTCCGTCTGCTGGTAGGGGCGGCAGTGACCGCCATCGAGGAAACCCGCAAGATTCCGCAGACCATCCTCACGTACCCGATGACCGTGGCCAGTCAGCTCGCGCATCTCGTGATGAAGATGCAGCAAGACGTCGCCGACCTGGTCATCAAGGGCGACGAGACGCTCGAGTCGCTCTTCCCCCCGAAGGACGAGCAGCCCGAGTGGGCCACCTTCGACGAGGACCTCGACGACGCGCCGGCGACGCCGGTCGTGGACGGCGAACGCCTCACCGAGGGTCGCTTCGCGCTGTTCACCGGGGGTGAACCCGAGGCCGACAACGACACGGAGCCCGCGCCGGCCGCCCGGTCGACGTCGGCGAGCGCGCCCGAGATCGCCGAAGAGCTCGACTACGAATCGCTCACCCTGGCGCAGCTGCGGGCCCGGCTGACCACGTTGCGGGTCGCCGACCTCGAGGCACTGCTGGCATTCGAGGACGCCACCAAGGCCCGCGCACCCTTCCAGACGCTGCTGTCCAACAGGATCACCCGCGCGACCGCGAAGTGACCACCCCAGCGCTTCTGGAAAATGACTGACGCCGAGCCGGGCAAGTCCCCCGACAATCCCTGGCCGGTTCGCGCGGTCTCCACCCGCGTCGCGAAGTACATCGACAAGCTCGGCACGGTTTGGGTGGAGGGCCAGATCGCCCAGCTGAACCTGCGGCCCACGGTCGCGTTCATCATGCTTCGCGACCCGGCCGCCGACATGTCGCTGTCGGTGGTCTGCCCTCGCGATCTCGTCGAGAACGCGCCGGTCAAGCTGGCCGAAGGCGTGCAGGTCATCATGCACGGCAAGCTCGCAGTTCCACACCGCTCGAGGCACTGTCTCGTTGCGGGTCAACCGAGATTCGCGCTGTCGGCCTCGGTGAGCTGCTCGAGCGCATCGAACGACTGCGCAAACTGCTCGAGGCCGAGGGCCTGTTCGATCCGCGCCTCAAACGGCCGCTTCCCTTCCTGCCGAACACCGTCGGACTCATCACCGGACGGGCGTCGGCAGCCGAGCGCGATGTGGTTTCTGTGGCCCAGAGTCGTTGGCCTGCAGTGCGATTCGCAATCCGCAACACGGCGGTACAGGGCCCCAACACCGTTGCACAGATCGTCGACGCGCTGCGCGAGCTCGACGCCGATCCCGACGTCGACGTGATCGTGATCGCCCGCGGAGGCGGTGACATCGACGCGCTTCTGCCGTTCTACGACGAGACGCTGTGCCGTGAGATCGCCAGGTGCACAACGCCGGTGGTGAGCGCCATCGGCCACGAACCCGACAATCCGATGTGCGACCTGGTCGCCGACGTGCGCGCGGCCACGCCCACCGACGCCGCCAAACGCATCGTGCCCGATGCCGCCGCCGAACAGGCGCTCGTCAGGGATCTGTGCCGGCGCGGGGCTCGTGCGCTGCGGAACTGGGTGCACCGCGAACAACACATGCTCGACCAGTTGCGCAGCCGGCCGGTGCTCGCCGCGCCGCTGGCCGCTCTCACCGCCCGGTCCGAGGAGGTGCACCGCGCGCGTACTGCGGCCCGACGCGACATCACCCGCCTGGTGGCCGCCGAGGCCGACCGGGTCGGGCATCTGTCGGCCCGGCTGGCCACACTTGGACCGGCGGCCACGCTCGCCCGCGGCTATGCGGTCGTGCAGACCCTGCCCGATGCCGCGGTACTGCGGACCACTGCCGACGCCCCCAAAGGCGCCCGGCTGCGGGTCCGGGTGGCCGACGGCGCAGTCACGGCTGTCAGCGACGGCCCAGAAGGGACACCGAAATGAAGCCCATTAGTCAACTGGGGTACGAAGAATCCCGCGATGAACTCATTGCGGTGGTGCAGCAGCTGGAGCAGGGCGGACTGGATCTGGACGCATCGCTGAAGTTGTGGGAAAGAGGCGAAGAACTGGCGAAACGATGCGAAGAGCAGCTTGCTGGAGCCCGCAAGCGAGTGGAGGATGCGCTGGCCGCCAAGGACCCCGAAGAAAGTTGAGACCGGAACGAATCTCGACCTGAAGGGGTCGAAACTGTAACACGTTTCAGTTAGGCTTCCCGGCATGGGTGATTCAACGTTGACCACCGACCTCGGCCGCGTGCTCGTCACCGGCGGCTCCGGATTCGTCGGCGCCAACCTGGTGACCGAACTTCTCGACCGCGGACACGAGGTGCGCTCATTCGACCGCGCTCCTCCCCGCTGCCTGCGCACCCGCGGCTCGAGGTCATCGAGGGCGACATCTGCGACGCCGACACCGTGGCCGCCGCCGTCGCCGGCATCGACACCGTGTTCCACACCGCCGCGATCATCGACCTGATGGGCGGCGCATCGGTCACCGAGGAATACCGGCAGCGCAGCTTCTCGGTGAACGTCACCGGCACCGAGAACCTCGTGCATGCCGCGCAGGCGGCCGGGGTGAAGCGATTCGTCTACACCGCCTCCAACAGCGTCGTCATGGGAGGCAAGAAGATCTCCGGCGGCGACGAAACCCTTCCCTACACCGAGCGATTCAACGACCTCTACACCGAGACGAAGGTTGTCGCGGAGAAGTTCGTGCTGGCGCAGAACGGCGTCGAGCGGGTCTGCTCACCTGCTCGATCCGGCCCAGCGGCATCTGGGGCCGCGGCGACCAGACCATGTTCCGCAAGGTGTTCGAGAGCGTGCTCGCGGGCCACGTCAAAGTGCTGGTCGGCGGCAAGAACGTCAAGCTCGACAACTCCTACGTACACAACCTGATTCACGGCTTCATCCTCGCGGCCCAGCATCTGGTGCCCGGCGGCACCGCACCCGGCCAGGCGTACTTCATCAACGACGGCGAGCCGATCAACATGTTCGAGTTCTCCCGGCCGGTGGTGGAGGCGTGCGGTCAGCGCTATCCGAAGATCCGCGTGCCCGGACGGCTGGTGTTATTCGCGATGCTGGTGTGGCAGTGGTTCCACTTCAAGTTCGGGATACCCAAGCCGATGATCGAACCCCTCGGGGTGGAACGGCTGTATCTCGACAACTACTTCTCCATCGCCAAGGCCAAGCGCGACCTCGGATACCAGCCGCTGTTCACCACCGAGCAGGCGATGGACGAGTGCCTGCCGTACTACGTCGACCTGTTCCACCAGATGAAGGCCGCGGGCAAGGATCCGGCCGTCAGCGTCGCGGCCGCGCCGCTAGAGGGTTAGACCCTTCGCTCGGCGGCGTCATCATTTGATGACGGCGGTCGGCATGGCGTGGTCTTGAGCACGTCCACCGCGCGATGCCGGTGCGCAGGAGCAATTACTCCAGCTAATTCCAGTGCTTCCCGCCGTGACGAACATCCCAGGGCCCATGTCCAGGATTCCAGTGTTTCCCCGGGTTCCAGTCAACCCAATCTGGTCCTGACACGCAGGCGCTCCAGATCCAGCCGTCCCAGCACAGGCCAGGGTCATCGTTGGCCTGGGCGCTTCCGGCCCCGGCGAGTGCGATTCCCGCCGACACCGCGAGCGTGGCCAAGGTGACGAGGATCTTCTTCATGGCACACCTCCTCTAGGCGTGTACCCAGTTTATGCCAACCGGTCCACGGTGGCCGGTTCGACTTCCGCCGCGCACATGTGCAGCTGTGTCGACCGGACGAGTGACTCTCGCGCGCGTAAGTATCTGCTGAGAAGCTTCGCTTTCCAGCACGACTTGCCTTGACACGGCATAGCGTTCGTCTTGACGACCTCCTGGAAGGAGCAACCCATGCCCGATGGGAAACCGAACATCCTGGTCATCTGGGGCGACGACATCGGCATCTCGCAACCTCAGCTGCTACAGCGACGGCATGATGGGCTACCGCACCCCGAACATCGACCGCATCGCCAGCGAGGGCATGCGCTTCACCGACTCCTACGGCGAGCAAAGCTGCACCGCGGGCCGTGCCGCGTTCATCAGTGGACAAAGCGTCTACCGCACCGGGATGAGCAAGGTCGGCGTGCCCGGCGTGGACATCGGCTGGGCCGCCGAGGACCCCACCATCGCCGAGTTGCTCAAGCCGCTCGGCTACGCGACCGGGCCAGTTCGGCAAGAACCACTTCGGCGATCTGAACAAATACCTGCCGACCGTGCACGGGTTCGACGAGTTCTACGGCAACCTGTACCACCTCAACGCCGAGGAGGAGCCCGAGCAGTTCGACTACCCGCACAAGGACCAGTTCCCGCGGCTCTACGAGACGGCGCTGCCGCGCGGCGTGCTCGACTGCAAGGCGCTCGACGAGGTGTCGACCGAACCCGACGACGAGAAGTTCGGCCCGGTCGGCAAGCAGACCATCGAGGACACCGGCCCGCTGACCGCCAAGCGCATGGAGACCATCGACGACGACATCGCCGACCGCACCGTCGACTACATCAAGCGGCAGCACGACGCAGGCAACCCGTTCTTCGTCTGGTGCAACTTCACCCACATGCACCTTTACACACACCAAGCCCGGCAGCAAGGGACAGGCCGGGCTGTGGCAGTCCGAGTACCACGACGCGATGATCGACCACGACAAGAACGTCGGCACGGTGCTCGACGTGCTCGACGAACTCGGCATCGCCGACGACACCATCGTCATCTACTCCACCGACAACGGCCCGCACCGCAACTGCTGGCCGGACGCGGGCACCACGCCGTTCCGCAGCGAGAAGAACACCAACTGGGAGGGCGCCTACCGAGTGCCGGAGTTGATCCGCTGGCCGGGAAAGATCAAGGCGGGCAGCGTCTCCAACGACATCATCCAGCACCACGACTGGCTGCCGACGCTGCTGGCCGCCGCCGGCGATCCCGACGTCAGCGACAAGTTGAAGAAGGGCTACCAGATGCGGCGGAGACGTCGAGTACAAGGTGCACATCGACGGGTTCAACCTGATGCCGTACCTGATGGGCGAGGTCGAACACAGCCCGCGGCGCGGCTTCTTCTACTTCAACGACGACGCCGAACTGGTCGGCGATGCGCTTCGAGAACTGGAAGATCGTCTTCGCCGAGCAGCGCTGCCAGGGCACGCTGCGGACCTGGGCCGAGCCGTTCACGCCGCTGCGGGTGCCCAAGCTGTTCAACCTGCGCACCGACCCGTTCGAGTACGCCGACATCACGTCGAACACCTACTACGACTGGTTCCTGCGGCGCGACTTCTTCGTCTTCTACGCGACCGCGATGGCGGCGCAGTTCCTCGACACGTTCAAGGAGTTCCCGCCGCGGCACCCACCGGCCAGCTTCAGCGTCGACCAGATCGTCAAGAAGCTCGAAGACTTCCTGGCGGCGACTGACGTCCAGACCACCCGCTACGGCCACGACAATTCAAGAAAGGGATTGCGCATGCCTGATTCAAAACCGAACATCCTCGTCATCTGGGGTGACGACATCGGCATCTCGAACCTGAGCTGCTACAGCCGCGGAATGATGGGCTACTTCACGCCCAACATCGACCGGATCGCCGACGAGGGAATGCTTTTCACCGACTCCTACGGCGAGCAGAGCTGCACCGCCGGGCCGGTCGTCGTTCATCACCGGGCAGAGCGTCTACCGCACCGGCATGAGCAAGGTCGGCATGCCCGGCGTCGACATCGGCCTGCAGAAGGAGGACCCGACGATCGCCGAGCTGCTCAAGCCGCTGGGCTACGCCACGGGACAGTTCGGCAAGAACCACCTCGGCGATCTGAACAAGTTCCTGCCGACCGCGCACGGGTTCGACGAGTTCTTCGGCAACCTCTACCACCTCAACGCCGAGGAAGAACCCGAGAACGCGGACTACCCCACCGCCGAGGAGGCGCCGATACTGCGCGCGCGCACTGCTGCCCCGCGGCGTCATCCACTCCTGGGCCACCGATGAGGACTCCGGCGAGGTCGACGAGCGCTACGGCCCGGTCGGCAAGCAGCGCATCGAGGACACCGGACCGCTGACCAAGAAGCGGATGGAGACCATCGACGACGAGACCACCGGCGCGTGCGTCGATTTCATCAAGCGCCAGCACGAGGCGGACACGCCGTTCTTCGTGTGGATGAACATGACCCACATGCACTTCCGGACCCACACCAAGCCGGAGAGCGTGGGCCAGGCCGGCCGCTGGCAGTCGCCGTACCACGACACGATGATCGACCACGACCGCAACGTCGGCACGCTGCTCGACCTGGTCGACGAACTCGGGATCGCCGAGGACACCATCGTCATCTACTCGACCGACAACGGCCCGCACGCCAACAGCTGGCCCGACGGCGCCACCACGCCGTTCCGCAGCGAGAAGGCCACCAACTGGGAGGGCGCCTTCCGGATCCCGGAGATGATCCGCTGGACCGGGAAGATCAAGCCGCGCAGCGTCTCCAATGAGATTGTCCAGCATCATGATTGGCTGCCGACGTTCCTGGCCGCCGCCGGGCGATCCCGGACATCGTCGAGAAGCTCAAGGCCGGGCACACCGCCGGCGACATGACCTACAAGGTGCACATCGACGGCTACA
This sequence comes from uncultured Actinomycetota bacterium, assembly GCA_963720345.1. Taxonomy (GTDB): domain Bacteria; phylum Actinomycetota; class Actinomycetes; order Mycobacteriales; family Mycobacteriaceae; genus Mycobacterium. The sequence continues at coordinate 569,693 of CAVRFN010000047.1, read as the reverse complement.
ACCTGCTGCCGTACCTGACCGGTGAGGTGGACAAGAGCCCGCGCCGCGGGATGATCTACTTCTCCGACGACTGCGACGTGCTCGGCATCCGCGCCGAGAACTGGAAGGTCGTGTTCCAGGAGCAGCGCTGCCAGGGCACGCTGCAGATCTGGTTCGAACCGTTCACCCAGCTGCGGGCGCCGAAGCTGTTCAACCTGCGCACCGATCCGTACGAGCGCGCCGACATCACGTCGAACACGCTACTGGGACTGGGTGATCGACCGCATCTACCTGGTGCTCTACGGCTCCGCGATCGCGACGCAGTTCCTGGAGACGTTCAAGGAGTTCCCGCCGCGCCAGGAGCCGGCATCGTTCACGATCAACCACGCGGTCGAGGAGCTCGACAAGTTCCTCGCCACGCGGGGCGGCTGATGCGTGGCGAGCTCGCCTGGACCGACGGACCCACGAAGTCGGCGATCGTCGACTTCGTGGGGCGGGTCACCGCCGAGGGCCCGGATTACGTTGCGCCCGAGGAACGTATCGCCGTATTCGACAACGACGGCACGCTGTGGTGCGAGAAGCCGATGTACATCCAGCTCGACTTCATCATCCGCAGGCTCGCCGAGCAGGCCGCGGCCGACCCGTCGCTGGCCGACCAGCAGCCGTACAAGGCGGCGGTCGCCGGCGACCTGCAGTGGTTCGGCGGTGCGATCACCAAGCACTACCAGGGCGACGACGCCGACCTGAAAGTGCTTGCGGGGGCGGTGATGTCCCTGCACGAGGCGATGACCGTCGAGGACCACGCCGCGCGGGTCGTCGGCCTTCTTCGCCGAGGCGAAGCACCCGACGCTGGACCGGCCCTACCAGGAGTGCATCTACACGCCGATGGTGGAGTTGTTGCGCTATCTCGAGGCCAACGGCTTCACCTGCTACATCGTCTCCGGCGGCGGCCGCGACTTCATGCGGCCGATCACCGCGGCGATCTACGGCATCCCGCCGGAACGCGTCGTCGGCAGTGCGCAGGGCCTGAAGTTCGAAGGCGCCGACGGACACGGCGACCTGCTGATCCAGCCGGCGCTGGACATCTTCGACGACGGGCCCGAGAAGCCGGTCCGGGTCTGGAGCCGGATCGGCCGGCGGCCGATCCTCGTCGGCGGGCAACTCCAACGGCGACGACGAGATGCTGCAGTACTCGGGTCGGCCGGGGGCCGCGGCGCTTCGGCTGCTGGTACTGCACGACGACGCCGAACGCGAATTCGACTACACCGCAGGCGCGGAACGTGCGCTCGAGCATGCCGCGACATACGGCTGGACCGTCGTCAGCATCAAGAACGACTGGGCGACCGTCTTCGGTGACTGACGACCTCGTCCGGATCCCGGCGCAGACGCGTTGTGCTCGGATCCGATCGCCACTACCCGGAGGAGGCGCCGGCACGCGCCGTCGATGTCGACGGGTTCTGGATCATGGCGAGGGCAGGTCACCAACGCCCAGTTCGCCGAGTTCGTCGACGCCACCGGCTATCTCACCGTCGCCGAGCGACCCTTGAACCCCGCCGACTACCCCGATGCGCCCGCGGAGAATCTGCAGCCGGGGTCGATGGTGTTCACCCGCACGTCAAGGACCCGTGGACCTTCGGCACCTCAACCTGTGGTGGACGTGGACGCCCGGGGCGTCGTGGCGCCATCCCGTCGGTCCGCTGTCGTCGATCGACAAGCGCGCCGACCACCCGGTCGTGCACGTCGCCTACGAGGACGCCGAAGCCTACGCGGCGTGGGCCGGTATGTCCCTGCCGACCGAGGCCGAATGGGAGACCGCGGCCCGCGGCGGACTCGACCAAGCGCGACTACACCTGGGGCGACGAGCCGGAACCGCCCGGCCAACGGCTGGCCAACTACTGGCACGGCGACTTCCCGTGGCGGCCCGAGAAGGGCTACGGACGCACCGCTCCGGTCGGCAGCTACCCGCCCAACGGCTACGGCCTGTTCGACATGGCCGGCAACGTGTGGGAGTGGACCACCGACTGGTACGGCGAAACCCGCGACGACCAACCCTGTTGCGCCTCAGACAGTTACGACCCGCGGCAGCCGCAGTTCCAGGTGCCCCGCAAGGTGGTCAAGGGCGGCTCGTTCCTGTGCGCCGACGTCTACTGCCTGCGGTACCGGCCCGCCGCGCGCCGGCCGCAGCCGGTCGACACCGGCATGAGCCACGTCGGCTTCCGCTGCGTACCGCCGCTGACCCGATTCCGCGAAACGGTATTCCAGCAGAGAAAGTTCGAGAAGGGATCTGCTCGAATACAGTTTCGCGACGGAATCTAGTTCGGCCGCTTCGGCGGCCTTCTTGATCGCGGCGAGCGTGGCGGGGATGCCGTTCTCGGCGGCCATCGCGCCGCTTCTCGATCTCGGCTTCGGCCTCGGCGCCCAACCGCTCGCGGAAGCCGGCGATGCCTGCGGGCAGGAACTCCCAGGCTCCGTGAGCCGGGTGCCGTCGCCTCGGGCTCGAAGGTGTAGCCCCAGTGCACCCAGCCGTTGTTGACCTCCCACGCGAACTCCCGCCCGGGCTCGGCGGCCACCACCTGACTGCGGGTCTCCCAGGTCCGCTCGGGGACCTCGTTGCGGCCGGTGAACCAGGCGCCGACCTGCGGGCCCGCGCCCTCGTCCCACCAGCACGCCCGGCAGACGGGGCTCCACTCACCCATCCGCGTCACGTCGGACACCAGCGCGTACAGCTCGTCTGGCGGCACGGACACGTGAATCGATCTGCGACATCTTCAGCTCGGTCACGGGTCGAGTGTGTCAAAGCGCTAAGTTGGAACGCGTTCTACTCGGCGTCGAAAGGGCAACTGGATGAGCAACGGTAACGAGCGGGTGGCCAGGAGAGCGGTCGTCATCGGCGCAGCATCCGGGATCGGATGGGCGACGGCGCAGGCGCTGGCCGCCGACGGCTGCCGGGTCACGGTCGCCGACCTCAACGCCGACGGGGCGCGCGAGCGGGCCGCAGAACTGGGCGAGCCGCACACCTCCGCGCAGGTCGACGTCACCGACGAGGCCTCGGTGGAACGCCTCTTCGGCGAGACGGGCCCGATCGATGTCGTGGTGAACTGCGCGGGCTTCGGCAGCCTCGGCCTGATCACCGATCTGTCGGTCGACGAGTTTCGCGGCGTTGTCGACGTCTGCCTGAACGGGTCGTTCATCGTCGCCAAGTACGCCGGACAGAAGCTGCGCGAGGGCGGATCGCTGGTGTCGATCAGCTCCCTGAACGGACGGCAACCGGCCGTCGGGATGAGCGCCTACTGCTCGGCCAAGGCCGGGCTGTCGATGCTGACCCAGGTCGCGGCGCTGGAGTGGGGGCCGCGCGGCATCCGGGTCAACGCGGTGGCGCCCGGCTTCGTCGACACGCCGCTGACCGCCGGGTCCTCGCTCGTACCCGGCCTTGTCGAGGACTACGTCGAGAACACCGCCATGGGGCGCGCGGGCAAGCCCGAGGAGATCGCGGACGCGGTGGTGTTCCTCTGCTCGCCGAAGAACTCATGGCTGACCGGCGAAGTCCTCGACCTCAACGGCGGCGCACACCTCAAGCGCTACCCGGACGTGCTCGGTCACGTGATGAAATTGGCGGAAGCCCAATGAGTTTCGCGGGTAAGAACGCCATCGTCACCGGTGCCGGATCGGGTATCGGCGCCGCGCTGTGCCGCGCGCTGGTCGAAGCGGGTGCGCACGTGGTCTGCACCGACATCGACGGTGAGGCCGCCGAGCGGACCGCGGCGGCGCTGGGAGACAAGGCCCGTTCCGCACGCCTCGACGTCACCGACGCATCGGCTGTGCAGGCCGCCGTCGACGAGGTGGTCGACCGCGCCGGCCGACTCGACCTGATGTTCAACAACGCGGGAATCTGTTGGGGCGGTGACACCGAACTGCTGACGCTGGACCAGTGGAACGCGATCATCGACATCAACCTGCGCGGGGTCGTGCACGGCGTCGCGGCCGCCTACCCGCTGATGCTGCGGCAAGGCCACGGTCACATCGTCAATACCGCCTCGATGGCGGGCCTTGCCGCGGCCGGCCAGATCACCAGTTACGTGACGACCAAGCACGCCGTCGTCGGGCTGTCGATGGCGTTGCGCTCCGAGGCGGTCCCCCGCGGCGTCGGGGTTCTGGTGGTCTGTCCGGCCGCCGTCGAAACACCGATCCTCGACAAGGGCGCAGTCGGCGGATTCGTCGGCCGTGACTACTTTCTGCAGACCCAGGGCGGTAAGCCGTATGACGCCGACCGGTTGGCGCACGACGTCCTGCGCGCGATCGAGAAGAACAAGGCGATTCTGGTGAAACCGCGGATCGCGCACGCTCAATGGCTGTTCGCGCAGGCTCGCACCCACGCTGATGAATCGCATGTCGATGCGGTTCATCGAGGGCCAACGTGCCAAACAGGTCGAGGCACGCACGAAAGTCCGTTAGAAATAGCGGCAATGAACACCGAATTCACGCTGACACAGAAGCGTGCGCTGGCCATCGCGACCGTCATCGCGATCCTCTTCGGCGCGTACTTCCTGCGTGGATACTTCATCCTCGATCGTCGTCGCCGCGGTGGTCGGCCTACCTGTTCCAGCCGCTCTACACGCGGCTCAACAAGCGGCTCGGCGCGGGACTGTCGGCGACGCTGACACTGCTGGCCGCATTCGCCGCGGTGATCGTGCCGCTGAGCCTGTTCGTGTTCCTCGCCGTCGTCCAGATCACCACCATGGTCGAACGAGTCGCCGTCTGGGTCCAGCGCACCGACCTGTCCGCCCTCGGCGACCGGTCGCTGACGTTGGCCAACGAACTGCTGCATCGGGTGCCGTTCGTCGACTTCACGATCACGCCGGAATCGCTACAGGATTCGATGACGACGGTCGCGCAGGAAGTCGGCAAGTGGCTGCTCGGCATCCTGCAGGGTGCGGCGGGCGGCGCATTCGGCGCGATCACCTCGGCGATCCTGTTCCTGTACGTGTTCCTCTCGCTGTTGACCAATCGGGACAAGGTGCTGCTGCTCATCCGGCGGCTCAACCCGCTCGGCGAGGAGATCACCGACCTCTACATGGCGAAGATGGGCGCCATGGTCAAGGGCACCGTCATGGGGCAGTTCGTGATCGCCGTCTGCCAGGGCGTCGCAGGGGCCGCGTCGATCTATATCGCCGGATTCCACCAGGGCTTCTTCCTTTTCGCGGTGTTGCTCTCCGCGCTGTCGGTGATCCCGCTCGGCAGCGGCATCATCACGATTCCGTTCGGCGTCGGAATGATCTTGTTCGGCAACGTATTCGGCGGCGTCTTCGTGATCCTCTTCCACCTCATCGTGGTGACGAACATCGACAACTTCCTGCGGCCGATCCTGGTTCCGCGGGCGGCGCGCCTGGACTCCGCGCTGATGCTGCTCGCGGTGTTCGCCGGTATCGGCATGTTCGGCGCATGGGGCATCGTGATCGGCCCGGTGCTGATGATCATCATCGTCACCACGATCAGCGTGTACCTGGCCGTGTACAAGGGTGTGCCGATGGATGAACCCGACGAGAAGGACGCGAAACCCAAGCGGCGAAACCCGTTCTGGTGGTTGGGCCGCCGCGTCAAGCAGAAGCGCGAAGAGGCCGAGGCCGAGAAGTCCGAGAAGGACAAGTCGGACTCAGAGAAGGACGAGACGAAGCCCGCGGCTACGTCAGGCGCTGATTGAAGAACTCGATGACGCGCTTCATCGCCTCGTCGGCCGGATGGCCGTCGACCTCGACGGCCTCCAGGGTCAGCACGGAATGTGCGCATCTTGCCGAAGCCGTGCTCGTTGCCCTTCTTCGAGTTGATCTCGATGACCTCGAAGGCATCGCCGAGGCGGTCTTTCAGTGTCTTGAATCGTGCGGCCGGCGACCAGCGGATCCTCGCTGAACCGCAGGCCCATCGCGCACAGACCTCCTCGTTGGCCGCGCGTCGTTCGACGATCTTCAGCTCGGCTTCGGACACGCCGGGATCGCGTCGCTGTTTCGGCGTCAGCCGTAACGGCAGCGACGGCTGGCTCAGCACGGGCGCCAACACACTGTCGTCCACCGCGGCCGCGAGCGCGAAGCCGCCGCTGAAGCACTCCCCGATCACACCGACACCCTTGCCGGGCGTCATCTCGTTGAGGTCGCGCGCCAACGCGCGCAGATAATGCGCGACCGGGCGATCGGCATTCGTCGCGAAGCGCCGCGAATTCCTTTGCCACACAACCACGCAACATCACCGGCACCGTTCCGGGCCGCATCGCAGGCGCCCCGGGAGTGCCGAACAGCGACGGAATCGCCACCGTGAACCCGTTGTCCACCAGATGATTACCGAGCGCGAAGCACGCCGGGATGAATGCCGGGCATCTCCGGGATGAGCACCACGCCCGGTCCCTCACCCCTGCGGTACACGTCGTGGGTGAAGCCCGCGGCGGAGAACGGCGCAGATGTCCAGCCGGTCAGATCGGCTTCCGGAGCCGCCTGGCCGGCGACATTGGGGTCGGGCGCGGTCATCGCGTCTCCTACTTGGCAGGCAGTGGCGAGGCGGTCTGCGTCGCCGCAGCCAGCGTACGGAACTCGTCGGTCGTCGCGGCGCCGGTTATCGCAATCTGCGCCGGACCCGTCGGGCCGTTCAGTCGAGTCGTCCACAGCGGCTCACCGGGCCGCCCGTCGCGGTCGCCGCCGCTGTAGACCACCCAGTTGACGCCGTCGACGTCCTCGACGCCCGTCGGATACAGGTCGGCCTCGATCGAGCCGACGAGCTTGTCTTCGTCGGCGTTGCTCTGCGTCAGGCTCACGTACATGCCGCTTGGCGCCAGATATCCGACGGTCGAGGTCACCGCGCGAAGGCGTTCCCCCGACGCTGGGTCGGTGCGGCCGCCGTCGATGCCGTTTCTGCTGCCGGAGTTCGGCTGCCACTTCTCGGGTAGCTGCGGCAGCCGGATCGGGATCTTGAGGGCGTCGGCGTCGGCCTGCAGCGCGCGCGGGCGCATCGTAGGTGGGCGCGGGCCCCTCAGCGGGCCCGCTGGCCTGAAACGAGCACATGCCCAGCACCCCGGCCAGCACGATGCAGGCCAGTACCAGCGGCGCGATCGACCAGAACATGTCCCGGCCGTCCTGGAGCAGCCGCGACTTAGCTGGCTTCGGAGCCGGCTGCGGCTGGGTGGTCATGGTCGCCAGTATCCCAGGTCCCAAACGCCGAGGCGGCTAATGGGACAATCCCCCCATGACTCCCGCGCGTGGTGAAGCACCCGACCGTAACCTCGCCCTTGAGCTCGTGAGAGTGACCGAAGCCGGCGCGATGGCCGCAGGCCGCTGGGTAGGTCGCGGCGACAAAGAGGGCGGCGACGGGGCAGCTGTCGACGCGATGCGTGAGCTGGTCAACACCGTATCGATGCGCGGCGTCGTGGTGATCGGCGAGGGCGAGAAGGACAACGCGCCGATGCTCTACAACGGCGAAGAGGTCGGCAACGGCGACGGCCCGGAATGCGACTTCGCCGTCGATCCCGTCGACGGCACCACGCTGATGAGCAAGGGCATGCCGAACGCGATCTCGGTGCTCGCGGTCGCCGAGCGCGGTGCGATGTTCGATCCGTCGGCCGTCTTCTACATGAACAAGATCGCCGTCGGCCCCGACGCCGTGAACGCCATCGACATCACGGCCCCGATCGGCGACAACGTCCGCGCCGTCGCCAAGGTGAAGGGGCTGTCGGTGCGGGACGTGACCGTGTGCATCCTCGACCGCCCGCGCCACGAACAGCTCATCGCCGACGTGCGGGAGGCCGGCGCCAGGATCCGGCTGATCTCCGACGGCGACGTTGCCGGTGCGATCTCGGCATGCCGCCCCAACTCCGGCACCGACATGCTGGCGGGCATCGGCGGCACCCCCGAGGGCATCATCACCGCCGCCGCCATCCGCTGCATGGGCGGCGCGATCCACGCCCAGCTCGCACCCACGGACGAGAAGGAACGCCAGAAGGCCATCGACGCCGGCCACGACGTCGACCGGGTGCTCAAGACCGAGGACCTGGTGTCCGGGGAGAACGTGTTCTTCTGCGCCACCGGCGTCACCGACGGCGACCTGCTGCAGGGCGTGCGCTACTCCGGCGGCGGCTGCACCACCCAGTCCATCGTCATGCGCAGCAAGTCCGGCACCGTACGGATGATCGAGGCGTACCACCGGCTCTCGAAGCTCAACGAATACTCCGCCATCGATTTCATTGGCGACAGCAACGCGGTCTACCCGCTGCCGTAATCGATCACACACCAACGAACAGGGAGCACAAATGCCCGACATCGCTGCGGAAAGCACCGAGTACCGCATCGAGCACGACACCATGGGCGAGGTCCGGGTGCCGATCAACGCACTCTGGCGGGCGCAGACACAGCGCGCGGTGGAGAACTTCCCGATCTCCGGCCGTGGACTGGAGCGCACCCAGATTCGGGCGCTGGGCCTGCTGAAAGGCGCCTGCGCACAGGTGAACAAGGACCTCGGCCTGCTGGCGCCCGAGAAGGCCGACGCCATCATCGCCGCCGCCGGTGAGATCGCCGACGGCCTGCATGACGACCAGTTCCCCATCGACGTGTTCCAAACCGGTTCGGGCACAAGCTCGAACATGAACACCAACGAGGTCATCGCCGGGCATCGCCGAGCGCAATGGTGTCTCGGTACATCCCAACGACGACGTGAACATGTCGCAGTCGTCCAACGACACCTTCCCCACCGCCACGCATATCGCGGCCACCGAAGCCGCAGTGCGCCACCTGATTCCGGCGCTCGAGGTGCTGCACGAGTCGCTCGACTCGAAGGCCAACCAGTGGCGGACCGTCGTCAAGTCCGGCCGCACCCACCTGATGGACGCCGTTCCGGTGACCCTGGGCCAGGAGTTCAGCGGATATGCCCGCCAGGTCGAAGCGTCGATCGAACGGGTGAAGGCCACGCTGCCGCGGTTGGGCGAATTGGCCATCGGCGGAACCGCGGTGGGCACCGGCCTGAATGCGCCAGACGATTTCGACGAGCGGGTCGTCGCCGTGTTGAAGGAGCAGACCGGGCTGGCCGAATTGCGTGTCTGCGCAAATCACTTCGAGGCGCAGGCCGCTCGCGACGGGCTGGTCGAGGCATCCGGCGCGCTGCGCACCACCGCGGTATCGCTGACCAAGATCGCCAATGACATCCGCTGGATGGGCTCGGGTCCATTGACCGGCCTCGGCGAGATCCAGCTGCCCGACCTGCAACCGGGCAGCTCGATCATGCCCGGCAAGGTCAATCCGGTTATCCCGGAAGCCATTACGCAGGTTGCCGCTCAGGTGATCGGAAATGACGCCGCGATCACGTTTGGAGGCGCCTCCGGGGCTTTTGAACTCAACGTGTACATCCCGATGATGGCCCGCAACCTGCTCGAGTCGTTCAAGATCCTGACCAACTCGTCCAAGCTGTTCGCACAGCGCTGTATCGACGGCCTGGTCGCCAACGAGGAGCGCTTGCGCGAGCTGGCCGAGTCGTCGCCGTCGATCGTGACGCCGCTGAACTCCGCGATCGGCTACGAGGAAGCCGCCGCCGTCGCCAAGCAGGCGCTCAAGGAGAAGAAGACCATTCGCCAAACCGTGATCGACCGCGGGCTGATCGGCGACAAGCTCTCGCTCGAGGAGCTCGACAAGCGCCTCGACGTGCTGGCGATGGCGAAGGTCAAGGACGGCACTCGCTAGAGCGCGATGCATACAACCGCCGCCTAGCGGGTATAGGACAGAGTGCCACCGCTGTGACCCTGGTTGAGTTCGGCCGGGTAGTTGTGCGGTGCAGGGGTTAGCTGAGTTTGTCTACGTGCCGGGAATTGGCGATGCCGCAGGCTGGTCTGGAAGGCCGCCCGATGGAGAGTCGTTCGGTCAAGTCGTTCTTGACCGCGACCGCCGTCGGGCCATCGGCGTTGCTGATCGAAGGTGAGCCGGGAATCGGCAAGACCACCCTGTGGTTGGCCGCCGTCGAGCAGGCGACGGCTCGCGGGTTCCGGGTCCTCTCCACGCGCGCCGCGGCCGCTGAATCCGTTCTGGCGTATACCGCCCTGGCGGACATGCTCGACGACGTCGACCCGGGCACGTGGGCCGACCTGCCCGCCCCACAACAGCTCGCCATCGACCAGGTGCTGTTGCGGGCGGACACGGGCGACGTGACCGACCAGCGTGCCGTCGCGGCCGCGTTCCTGGCGGTGATCGAGAGATTGCGCCGAAGCCGGCCCGGTGCTATTGGCCATCGATGATCTGCAATGGCTCGATCCGTCCAGCGTTCACGTCATCGCATTCGCCGCGCGACGACTCACCGGCCCGATCGGAATTCTCGGCACTGTGCGCACCGAGGTGAACGACGGCGCGAGCGCAGCCTGGCTTCAGTTGCCGCGGCCCGAAGCGACCAACCGTATTCGTCTGAGTCCGTTGGGTGTTCACGAGTTGCATGTCGCCGTCGCTTCTCGACTGGGGCGTCCCTTCTCACGGCCCGCGATGGGACGCATCCACGAAGTCTCGGGCGGAAATCCCTTTCTACGCAATCGAGTTGGCCAGAGCGCTGGACGACCGGTCCCTCCGAACGACGGTGGCGTCGTTGCCCCGCACGCTGACCGATGTCGTCCGGAGCCGACTCGGTGGTCTCGACCCCGATGTTCACGAGGCGCTGCTCGCGGCGGCGTGCATGGCGGCGCCGACCGTCGAGCTGGTATCGAGGGCGACCATCAGCGACAGCGATCAGCTGGTGTATCTGCTCGAAATAGCCGAGGGCAAGGGCATTATCGCGATCGACGGCAACCGGATTCAGTTTGCGCATCCCCTGCTGGCCCGGGGCGTCTACACCGAGAGCAGTGCCCGCCAGGCGCCGGTCGATGCACCGTCGGCTCGCCGAGATCGTCGACGAACCCGAACTGCGCGCCAGGCATCTGGCGCTGGCGGCGACAAGTGGTGACGACGTCACACTGCGCGCGCTCGACAAGGCGGCCGAGTCGGCGCGTGCGCGTGGCGCCCCCGAAGCCGCTGCCGAACTGATGGACTTGGCCATCGGCCTCGGCGGCGATGCGCCCGAACGCCGGCTTCGCTCGGCACTACACCATTTCGACGCCGGCGACCACGAACGCGCGGCCGAGGTGCTTCGAGAGACCGTCGACGGGCTGACGAAGGGGGATCTGCGGGCAGAAGCGTTGTGCCGCTTGGCCGTCGTTCGCCTATACACCGAAGGTTTCTTCGAGGCGACGAGCGTGCTGCAGCAGGCCCTCGACGATGCGGACGAGGACAGTCCGCTGCGCGTGCAGATACTGATCACGTTGGCGTATTCGCTCATGCACGCCAACCAGATTCGAGAAGGCAAGGACACCGCCCAGCAGGCGGTCAGCGACGCCGAGCGACTCGACCAGCCGCATTTGCTCAGTCTCGCATTGGGCATGCGGGTCATGTTGGGTTTCATGGCCGGCGAAGGTTTCGACGACACGAGTCTGCATCGGGCACTGGAGCTGGAGGACGAGCAGACCTTCACACCGCTGGTTTTCCGGCCCACCATGCAGCACGCGTTACTGCTGGAGTTCACCGGCCAACTGGACACCGCCCGAGCGGCGCTGGACGCGATCCGGCTGCGCTGCGCGGAGAAAGGCGAAGAGGGCGAGTACGTCTTCATCGCCCAGCATGTCGTGATGAGCTCGATATGGGCGGGCGACTTCGTCAACGCCAACCTGGTCGCAGAAGATGCCGCCGAACGAGCCCGTCAGCTCAGCGGCGGCACGCCACTGTTCCTGGCGCACAGCATGCGCGCACCATTGGCTGTGTTCGCCGGCCAGGAGGCCGAAGCTCGGCGAATAATCGCAGACGGACTCGAGATCGGCAGGCAGACAGGGACTTTCCGGCTCGGCGAGCGACTGTTGGGCACCCTGGCGTTTCTTGGAGGTTTCACTGGGCAACTATGCGGAAGCGGTCGCCGCGGTGGCGCCGCTGCTGTCGGCCTTCGATCCGGAGTCGACACCGACCGAACTGCCCGGTGCCGCGTTCCTGCCCGACGCCATCGAAGCCCTTGTGCAGTTGGGCAGGCTCGCCGAAGCCGCTCCCCTGATCGAGGCGCTCGAGCGAAACGGCCGCACGTTCGACCGAGCCTGGATGTCCGCGGTCGGCGCGCGCGGCCGAAGCATGATGCTGGCGGCGCTGGGCGACCTCGACGGCGCGCTCGCGGCGGCGCATCGGGCGATGGCCGAACACCAGCGGGTCGCGATGCCGTTCGACCGCGCGAGGACTCTTCTGCTGTTCGGCCAGCTCGAGCGCCGACTGCGCAAGAAGGAGTCAGCGTCGGCCAACCTGGCCGCTGCCCTCGAGATTTTCGAGCAGCACAACGTGCCACTCTGGGCCGACCGGACCCGTTCCGAACTGGCGCGCGCCAACGTCGGCCCCCACGGATCCCGCCAACTGACACCGTCCGAACAGCGCGTCGCCGAGCTCGCCGCGTCGGGGATGAAGAACCGCGACGTCGCCAATGCGCTGTTCATCAGCCCCAAGACCGTCGAGGCGAACCTGGCACGGATCTACCGCAAGCTCGGCATCAGGTCGCGTGCGGAGCTGGGCCGCCACATCGGCCGGGCCTAGTTCGACCCATGATAGGGAAACACCCTATTCCCCAGCGCCGTTCTAGCGAATTAGCGTCAAGACGCCCGCACTGAACATGGCGTCTCCAGGAGGATATGTGCGCGTCGACCAAGCTCCGCCCATGGCCTCCCTGAACACCGCTCTGGTCACGACGGCGACCAGCCAACCAGCACTGCGCACAGGGTTCGCAGTCCTCGGCCTGGTGTCGCTGCTCGATCTACCCAGAGCCGACCGGGCTGACCGAGTGGTGGCGTTGAGTGGTGCGGCGGCCGCGGGGTGGTTCCTGGTCCGGGGTTCAATGTCGCCGGCCAGCGGCTCCGGGGCCGACGCGCCTAGATCGGTCAGGGTAAGGCGCCGGGGCTGAACTCCTCGAGCATCTCGGTGACCAGCGCCGCGATCGGAGAACGCTCACTGCGCAGCAGGGTGATGTGGGCGAACAACGGGTGGCCCTTGAGCTTCTCGATGACCGCCGCGACGCCGTCGTGACGACCCACCCGCAGATTGTCCCGCTGGGCGACGTCATGGGTGAGCACCACCCTCGATCCCGCACCCAATCGCGACAGAACGGTCAGCAGCACGTTGCGTTCCAGCGACTGCGCCTCGTCGACGATGACGAACGAGTCGTGCAGCGAGCGACCCCGAATGTGTGTCAGCGGTAGCACTTCCAGCATGCCGCGCGACAGCACCTCCTCGAGCACCGCGGGGCTGGCCAGCCCTTCGAGCGTGTCGAAGACCGCCTGCGCCCAGGGGCCCATCTTCTCGCTCTCGCTTCCGGGCAGGTAGCCGAGATCCTGTCCGCCGACCGCGTACAGCGGCCGGAACACCACGACCTTCCGCTGTGTGCGGCGCTCGAGCACGGCCTCCAGGCCGGCGCACAGTGCAAGCGCGGACTTGCCGGTGCCCGCCTTGCCACCGAGCGAGACGATGCCGACCGATTCGTCGAGCAGCAGGTCCAGCGCGACGCGCTGTTCGGCGGAGCGGCCGCGCAGGCCGAACACCTCGCGGTCACCGCGAACCAGCTGCACGCGCTTCTCCGCGTTCACCCGGCCGAGGGCATGCGAGCTGCCTCCGAGTAGCCGGATTCCGGTGTGGCACGGAAGATTACGAGCCGCCTCCAAGTCGATCTCGCCGTCGGCGAACAGCGAGTCGATCTCGTCGGCCGATACTTCCAGCTCGTCCATGCCCGTCCAGCCGGACGTGACGACGTCCTGGGCGTGATACTCGTCGGCGGTCAAGCCGACCGCGCCCGCCTTCACCCGCAGCGGAATGTCCTTGCTCACCAACGTGACCAGTTTGCCCTCTGCGGAAAGATTGGCCGCGACGGTCAGGATGCGCGCATCGTTGCTGTCAGTGCGGAACCCCGCGGGCAGCACAGAGGGGTCGCTGTGGTTGAGCTCGACATGCAGCGTTCCACCTTGCGTCCCAACGGGTATCGGCTGATCCAGCCGCCCGTGTTCGAGCCGCAGATCGTCGAGCATCCGCAGTGCCTGCCGCGCGAACCAGCCAAGCTCGTGATGATGCCGCTTGGCTTCCAGTTCGCTGATGACCACCAACGGGACCACCACTTCATGCTCGGCAAACCGGGTGCATGCCCACGGATCGGACAGCAATACGGAGGTGTCGAGTACATAGGTCCGCAAGGGCGAATCAGTCACGTCGCGCTCCTCGAGTTCGCGCGGCCCCACACGAACTTTCGGCGGCGGACACTGCGGTACTGGGACCGGGGCCGGTCCTCTCGTGATCAAAACGATCGGTACCGCCCGGACAGCAGAGCATGTCGCTAGCCATCGAAAATGACGCTACTCCCGCCGCGGCATATGCGCCGCGCAGGCGCGCCGTGGCTAACGGTTAGCGCTGTGTGAACTGCTTGAGCTCAGGCTCGTCCGCAAGGCCCCACGCGGTGATGCGGTCGGCGATGACCTGGCGCAGCTGCTCGGGTCCGAAGATGCCGGCGTCCGCCATGTGCGCAAGCTTGTCGGCGTAGGCGTCGATGTCGCCACCGACGACGTCGAGTTCTGCGGCGCGTCGCGCGATCGCGGTGATCGTCTCGTCGCGGTTGGTTGTCAGCAGATGCGAGACGAGATTGGCGAAGAACTCTTCGTGGCGCTCCTCGTCCTTGGCGATGCGGCCGACGAGGGCTTTGAGCGCGGGCTCGGTGATCTGCGCTTCGAGGTTGCGGCAGAAGACGGCATGCTCGCGCTCGAAGAACGCCATGAACGCCAGCCGCTCGATCTGGCTGTAGGTGTCGGCGCGATAGCCCTTCATCACGTGCTCGACGCGGACGTCTTCGTTGGCGGCCGGGTCGATCTCACGCGTGACGACCAGATAGTTGCGCAGCACGATCGCGTGCAGATGCTCCTCGGCGGTCCAGCGGCCGAGCCAGCGACCGAACTTCTCTTCGAGGATGAAGCTGAAGACGAGCTCGCGGTGGTAGCCCGCGAGGTTGTCCTTGACGATCAGCAGGATCTCCAGCGCATCGGTGACCACCTTGGGCAGTGTCACCTGCGAGGGATCCCAGTCCTTTCCGCCGAGGAAGGCGAAGTTCTCGCCCTGCTCGAACGGCACGTAGTCGTGGGCGTACCACAGGTCTTCCGAGTCGATGTGGCGACGCAGCTCCCGCTGCACGACCGGCTCGAGTTCGAGGATCAGCGCATTAGCGACAGGTCTCTGTGCCATGAAAGTAACTGTAACCCGAATTCACAGGTTTCCAAAAATCGCGGCGGCGCGTGTCTACAACGTCAGCCCCGGGTACAGCGGGTTTGCCGCGAGCAGTTCCTCGGCGGCGGCGTGTACCCGATCGGCGGTGCCGTCGGCCAGCTTGTACTTGGCTTTCGAGGTTCCCTCGGGTTGCGTGTTGGACAGAACCTCGACCACCAGCTCGGCCACCCGATCGAAGTCGTCGGCGCCGAATCCGCGGGTGGTCAACGCCGGTGTGCCCAGTCGGACACCGCTGGTGTACCAGGCTCCGTTCGGATCGGCTGGAATCGCGTTGCGGTTGGTCACGATCCCCGAGTCCAGGAGCGCCGACTCCGCCTGCCGCCCGGTCAGCCCGAACGACGTCACGTCGAGCAACACGAGGTGGTTGTCGGTGCCGCCGGTGACCAGCCCTGCATCGCGCTTGGTGAACCCGTCGGCCAGCGCCTGCGCGTTGTCGGCGATGGACTGCGCGTATGCCTGAAACGACGGTTGACGGGCCTCGGCCAGCGCGACGGCCTTGGCGGCCATGACATGCGACAGCGGACCGCCTAGCACCATCGGGCAACCCTTGTCGACCGCGGGCGCGTACTCCTCGGTGGCCAGGATCAGCCCGCCGCGCGGTCCGCGCAGCGACTTGTGCGTCGTCGTCGTGGTGATGTGCGCGTGCGGCACCGGATCCTCGTCGCCGGTGAACACCTTGCCCGCGACCAGGCCGGCGAAGTGCGCCATGTCGACCATCAAAGTGGCACCGACATCGTCAGCGATCTCGCGCATCTTGGCGAAGTTGACCCGGCGCGGATAGGCCGAGTAGCCGGCGACGAGCACCAGTGGTTTGAACTCGCGGGCGAGCGCGGCGACGGCGTCGTAGTCAATAAACCCTGTAACCCGATCCGTTCCGTACTGGCGCTGGTGGAACATCTTGCCGGAGATGTTGGGCCGGAAGCCGTGGGTCAGGTGGCCGCCGGTATCCAGCGACATGCCCAGCAGACGCTGATTCCCGAGCTTGTTCCGCAGCGTTTCCCAGTCGGCCTCGGAGAGGTCGTTGACGTGCTTGGCACCCAGCTCCGCCAGTCCAGGACCTTCTATGCGGGTCGCCAGGATCGCCCAATAGGCCACCAGGTTGGCGTCGATGCCGGAGTGCGGTTGGGCGTATGCGTACGGCGCGCCGAACAGTTCGCGCGCGTGCTCGGCGGCCAGCGCCTCGACGGTGTCGACGTTCTGGCAGGCGGCGTAGAACCTGTGCCCGATGGTGCCCTCGGCATATTTGTCGGAGAACCAGGTGCCCATGGTGAGCAGCACCGCAGGCGAGGCGTAGTTCTCGCTGGCGATCAGCTTGAGCGAATCCCGTTGATCGGCAAGCTCTTTGCGGGTGGCATCGGCGATGCGCGGCTCGACGGACTCGATCACCCGCAGCGCGGCGCGGTAGGCCTCGCTGGCGGTGTCGGCGTACTCGGCGCCCAGACCAGTGGACTCTGCAGTCATGCAGCTCAGCCTAGTAGGCCGAGATTTCAGGCGGTCCGCAGCGTCGACGGGATCAGTGGCTCGTCGAGCAACCGCCCGAACCGCTCCGTGAGGGACACTTCGGACGGTCGAGCCTCCAGCCAGTCCCGCAGCAGCCGGTAACCCTCGACGTAGGTGCTGGTGTACGCCCGCCACAGCGGCGAGGACAGAAACCGCAGCATCTGCCGGGCCCGCTCGTCGTTGACCAACAGCCAGCGCTTGAGGAACTCGACGACGTCGTCGACGTCGCGATGCTCGTCGTGCAGCATCAGCGCGGCGTCCTGTCGCACATCGGCCAGGGTGGCCGCCGCTTCGGACACGGCCTGCGCCCGTTCGCCGTCGAAACCCAGGCCCAGATCGGCGTAGATCTCGCCGGCCCAGGCGCCCCAGTTCGGCCCGATCGCCGCGTAGAGAGCCAGGTCAGCCAGGCCCTCGGCCATCAGGCATTGCGGGGTGTTGACCAGGAAGATCGTCTGTTCGTCCTGCCCCTTGCCAGCGACCAGCCCGGCCTCCTTCCGGCAGTGCTCGGTGTGGTGGCCCGGATACGACTCGTGGGCTACCAGCCGCGGCAGATTGGACATCTGCTGCTTGAGGTCGGCGTTCACGGCCACTGTCGAGGTGTAGTTGCCCAGGTAGTAGTTGAACCCCGACCACGGCTTGTCGGTCACCACCTCGTAGGTGATCGTTTCGGCGTCCGGCAGCGGGTATTCGGCGCGGACCCGGTCGCGCAGTGCGCTCGAGAACGCGTGGATGCTTTCCTCCAGGCGGTCGGGCGGCACCTCCTCACCGGCGCGGTAAGCCGCCATCCGCTCGGCGAGCGAGCCGCTGCCCCCCAGCACGTCATCGAGCTTGGCGTGCGCCTGCCGGTATTGCTCGGGGTCGCCCTTGGCGATGCGTACGTCGAAATAGGCCTCGACCTCGTCGACGAACCCGACATCCTGGCCCGAGAATTTGCGGCCGGCGCAGGCCAGCGCACGCAGGTGGGCGCCGATGAACTCGGCACGGCTCTGTTCCAGATCAGTGCCCGCGCTCAGGTCGCGCCAGCAGCCGGTCGGCCTGGCGAGCCAGGTCCGCGGGCTCCGGTGACGGCTCGGCGGCGACGATGCGGCGCAGTTCGGGGTCCCCGGTGAAGGAGTCGACGTAGCCGTCCTCGACCCGGTCGAAGCGCAACCCGAGCAGCAGATAGTCACGGACTAACGGAATTGAGGTGCTCGGCGTTCATGTGTTCAACGCTAACTGCAAGACTGGGCGTATGCCGCGGCTGAGCGAGCCGAGCCCCTACGTGGAGTTCGACCGGACCGAGTGGCGTTCGTTGCGCATGTCGACCCCGCTGAAGTTGACCGAGGACGAGCTGCAGCGGCTGCGCGGCATGGGTGAGAAGCTCGACCTGCTCGAGGTCGAAGAGGTCTACCTGCCGTTGGCCCGGCTGATCCACCTGCAGGTCGCCGCCCGGCAGGCGCTGTTCGCGACGACCGCGCAGTTCCTCGGCGAACCCCAGCAGAATCCGGACCGGCCGGTGCCGTTCATCATCGGCGTGGCGGGCAGCGTCGCCGTCGGCAAGTCGACCACCGCGCGTGTGCTGCAGGCACTGTTGGCGCGCTGGGAGCACCACCCCCGCGTCGACCTGGTCACCACTGACGGCTTCCTCTATCCCGAACGCCGAGTTGTCCCGACGAAACCTGATGCATCGCAAGGGTTTTCCGGAGAGCTACGACCGCCGGGCACTGATGCGCTTCGTCACCACGGTGAAGTCGGGTTCCGACGCGACATGCGCACCGGTCTACTCGCACCTGCTCTACGACATCGTGCCCGGCGAGAAGCAGATGATCCGGCATCCGGACATCCTGATCCTCGAGGGCCTCAACGTGCTGCAAACCGGTCCGGCACTGATGGTTTCGGATCTTTTCGATTTCTCGGTGTATGTCGACGCCCGCATCGAGGACATCGAGCAGTGGTACATCTCCCGGTTCCTGTCGATGCGCGCGGGCGCGTTCGCCGATCCGGCGTCACACTTCCACCACTATTCGACCCTGACCGACGATCAGGCCGTGTTCGCCGCGCGCGACATCTGGCATTCGATCAACCGGCCCAACCTGATCGAGAACATCCTGCCGACACGGCCACGCGCCACGCTGGTGCTGCGCAAGGACGCCGATCACGCGATCAACCGGCTGCGTCTGCGCAAGCTGTAGCCGCCGAAATGGCCAGACTTATGACACGCATTTTCGCGAGATCCCGCGTCGACAAGTGGCTGATCTCGCCCGAACTACCGCTTGATGCGGCGCACGCCCTGGTACTGCAGTTCGGCCATGATCGAGCGTGTAGACGCCGGTGGCCAACGTGCGCACCACACCGATGGTGGTCAACGGGAAGACACCGGCGAGCACGAACACCACGGACTCGCGACGGTGTAGAACACGTTGCCCGCAGCGATCACGATGCCGGCCTGTTTCACCGAAGGCCTGGCGGCGATGACGAAGACACCGATCGCGAAGGCGATGAAGAACGCGCCCATCGCGTATTCGAACGCTATGAGGTGCCCGAGTCTCGGCGAGCCAGCCCGCCAGCGGGATAGCCGCGATGCCCATCAATGCGCTGCACGTCGCGTCGGCGCGTAAGCGCGAAGCGCAGGAACGAGTCGGTGGCAGCGCCCAACTTGGGTGTGGTGATGGCGGTCATGCGATTTCCTTTCTAGGTGGGTGGATGGACCGTTCCGGAGCCGACGGCGCAACCTCTTACGGCGGCGGCTCCGGACCAGTCATGTGGAGGTCACGCCAGTCGGCGCACCCCGAGGTACTGCGCGTAGGCGAAGGCCAACGTGACGGTGGTGAAAGCGATGGTCGCGACGACGCCGAGTTCGGTCAGCGGCAGCCAGCCCGCGACGAGCACGACGGTCACGAGAATCGCGAAGGCGATGTTTCCGGCCAGCACGGCGCCGCCGACGCGGCGGACATCGGGCAGGCCGGCGAGCAGGTAAAGCGTCGCGCCGTAGGCGACGAGCACCGCGCCCGAGATCCATTCGGAGGTCGGCGACAGGCCCGACAGCCGCGACAGCGGGTCGGCGGCCATGGCGATCAGCAGACCGAGGCCGGCGCACAGGGTGGCGTCGGCGCGGAGAGCGAACCGCAGCAGTGAGTCCGGAGCCGCACCGGCGGCGACATCGATCGGTGTTCCCGGACGGGCCGGGTGGCGATGGCGGTCATGGCATCGATGTTGCGCAGAGACCACTGCCAGATCGACGCCAGACGCTGCCAGCTACTGCCAACCGCAGGTCAGCGGGGTGAAGCTAGTCTTGCGCGGCCACCAGGTTTCCGCGCAGATCGGCGGCGATGAGCCGGGCCGCCGAGTTCTGCCAGTTGTGCAGCGACCGCTGCGGCACCTCGGTGACGAACCACTGCCAGGCCTGGCGCGCGACGGGGTCGAGCCCGGCGGCGGTGGCGTTCTGGGCGTAGGCGCGGACACCGACGACGTAGGGGAAGTACAGCGAGTTGTAGTAGCGCCATTGTTCGGTCGTGCCGAACTCGCCGCCGTCGCGCGGTTTGAGGCGGGCGATGCGATCGGCGAGCAGCGCCTTGAGTTCGTTGGCCCGTTCCAGCGGCTGATCGGGAGCGCCGCGCGCGGCGAGTCGCTCGTCGATGGTCGGCAACGCCGTCAGCGGGCTGGCGACGAGCTTGGACAGATCGCCGTAGTGGCCGAGGGCGCGACGGGTGAGCCGGACGAAGGTGTCCTCGTCGACGGCATCGAGCGGGTTGGCCGATCGCAACGGCAGCGCGGCACCGGTGCTTCGCAGCGCGGCACGGTCGGCCCGCAGCCCCGGAGAGCGGGAGAACGCCAGCCGGTCCAGCACGCCGGCCAGCGGATCGGCCAGCACGTTGATCGAGATCGCGATGGCCAGGCTGGTGAACAGCAGCACCGTCAGCGCGGTCTGTGGGCCGGTGACGGCCAGCCCGATCAGCGCCTGCCCGCCGAACAGCACCACCACCACACCCGTCGCGACGAACGAGCGCAGCATGTCGGCGCGCAGAGCCTGACCCTCGTCGAAGGCATCCCACATCGCGACTGCGACACCGAGCAGTACGACGTCGAATCCCGTGGACGCCAACGCCAGCCAGCTCGGGACCAGCCCGAGCGGGATGACGATGATCGCGTTGCCGAGCGCGAAGAACAGCGTCGCGACGATGACGTACCCCACGACCGGCCTGGGTTGCCACGGCCCGAAGACCGCCCTGAAGCATCGCGCCGAGCGACGACAGCGAAATGACGGCGAACATCACCCAGTGGCCCATCCGCATGGGCCGTCGACATTTCCCGCCATCGCTGCGCCGATGAGCGCACCGCACCGCCACCGCGGCGACGGCAATCGAATTCAGCTCGCCCTGCTTCGCCAGCTGTCGCGGGGGCGGGACAGTTCGAGAAGCACCGCGAACCATGCGATGCCCGGCACCGTGACGAGATAGACCTCGATGCTGCTCAGTACATCGCTGAGCCGCTCTGGGTGCGAACGGCGTCCAGCGCCACCACCGTCGCGAAGCTGGTCAGGCCGATCGCGGCGAGCACCAGAACGGGCTTGCGTGGGTCACGGGCCAGTAGATACAGGCCCAGCCACCAGCTGAGCGAGAAGACGAGCGCTGACAGCGCAGCCATAACTCCAGTGTCGCAGGCATGAGCGCTTGCGCGAAGACCAGATGGCCTTACATGCCGTAACGGCGGTGACGCGCGGTGTAATCGCGCAGCGCCCGCAGGAAGTCCACGCGCCGGAACTCCGGCCAGTACGCCTCCGTGAACCACATCTCCGAGTACGCGCTCTGCCAAAGCAGGAACCCTGACAGCCGCTGCTCCCCCGATGTGCGGATCACCAGGTCGGGGTCGGGCTGTCCCGAGGTGTAGAGATTCTCCGAAATGCCTTCCTCGGTGACGGCCTCGATCAGCTGATCGCCGCTCGCGCCGTTGGCGAGTTCCTTGCCGAGCAAGTGCGCGGACCGCGTCGACGATCTCCTGGCGGCCGCCGTACCCGACCGCGACGTTCACATGAAATCCACTGCCGTTGCCGTTCGGTCGATTCGACGGCCTCACGCAACCGCCGGGCCGGCTCGTCGCCGATCAACTCGAGGTCCCCGACTGTGCGCACGCTCCACCGGTTGGCGGGGGCGCAGATCTCCTCGACGACGTCGGTGATGATTCCGATCAACGTCGCCAATTCGGCGGGTTCGCGCTGCAGGTTCTCGGTGGAAAGCAGGTACACCGTGGCCATCTCGACGCCGGCGTCCTGGCACCATCGCAGCATTTCGGCGATCTTGTGCGCACCCATCCGGTACCCGTAGCTGACGTCGTCGTGACCTGCGTCACGAGCCCACCGCCGGTTCCCGTCGCAGAGCACCGCGATGTGGCGTGGGAGCTCGGATTTCGAAGAAGCCAGGCCCTGGCGCAACCGCATCTCGTAGAGGCGGTACATCGGTTCCTTGAGTCGCGAAGGAATGATGGCCACCGAATCAGACTACTGTGGCGTTCGAATCCCCCCAATGGCATTAGTCGGAGGTGAACGTGGTGCAGGTCGATGCCGACGAGGCTCAGCAGCAACCGGCGCGCGTCTACGCAGAGGATTTCCCCGAAGCGGTAGTCGATGGCGTCGCCAACTTCTTTCACAAGCCGCGGTTGCGCGGCTGGATCCACGTCTACGCCGCAGTCGTCGCTTTCATCGCGGGCGCAGCGCTGGTTTCGGTGTCATGGTCGCTCCAGTCGACGCGGGCGGGGCTGGCCACGCTGCTCTACACGTTCACGATCGTCGCGATGTTCGCGGTCAGCGGCACCTATCACCGGGTCGACCTGGAAGTCGGATACGGCGCGCAAATGGATGAAGCGTGCCGACCACTCGATGATCTTCATCTTCATCGCAGGCAGCTACACACCGTTCGCCCTACTCGCGCTGCCGTCCGCGAGGGGCATGGTGCTGTTCTGGATCGTCTGGGCGGGCGCCATTGCGGGCGTGCTCCTGAAGATGTTCTGGCCATCGGCGCCACGCTGGGTCGGCGTGCCGCTCTATCTGCTGTTGGGTTGGGTGGCCGCGTTCTTCATCGTGCCGATCATGCACGGCGCGGGCGTCGCGGCGCTCGTACTGCTTATCGTCGGCGGCGCGCTCTACAGCATCGGCGGAGTGCTCTACGGCCTCAAGTGGCCGAACCCGTGGCCGTCGACTTTCGGCCACCACGAATTCTTCCATGCGTGCACGGCGGTGGCCGCGATCTGCCACTACATCGCGATGTGGTTCGCCGTCTTCTAATGCATCTCGCTAGAGCTGGGTCATGTTCTCCGGAGCCCAGTAGGCCTTCATCGACGCGATCTTGCCGTCTGCGTTGAACGTCATCACGCTGATGATGTCGATGCGCATCTTGGCTTCCCCGATGTTGACCGTCAGCGCCCAGAAGAACGCCACCTCGTTGCCGAGGGCTCGCAGCGTGACGACGTCGGTCCCGTTGTCGCCCTGCGGAATGGCCGAGTAGAAGCCGCGGATCGCCTGGCGCCCGATATGCACTTCGCTGCCGACGGGATCCTCAACGGTGGCATCGTCGGCGTAGAGCTCGACGATGTCGTCAACGTTTCCCTTCGCGGCGTATTCGAGGTAGCGGTTGACGGTCGCGGCATTGGCCTCAGGCGTTGGCATGCGCCGAAGGCTACACCGACACGCCCAGAGCGGCCGCGAGATCCCCGGCAGTGGTGACCGGCAGGTCACAGGTCCGTCCTCGACACACATAGGCGGCATCGGTCCCGGCCACCCGGTCGCGGTCGGCCAGCAGTTCCGAGGAGTTCACCGGGCCGCCGACGACGATCGCACCCCCGGGCGCCAGCGTGCGCGCCGATGCCAGCAGCTCCGAGGCGACGGGATCGCAGGCCACGGCGATCTGAATAGGCCCGCGCACAGCAGCTTCTGCGACGGCCAGCCAATGTCCGCCCGAACGCGCCGAACGCGCGAGGATGGATGCCGCGCCGGCCAGCGTGGTCTCGGCCGCCGACGCGTACACGTCGGCGCGTTGCGCCGGAGCCAGGTGCGCCGCCAACAGCAGCGCCTCGGCAATCAAGGAGGCGCCGGACGGCGTCGCACCGTCGAGCGGGTCGGCGGGCCGAACCATAAGCGCCTCAGCGTCATCCGCCGTATCGAACCAGCGGCCGGCGGTCTCCGCGTCGGCGAAATGCTCCAGCACGATGTCAAGCAACGATGTGGCCGCACTCAGCCAGGACGCCTCGCCCGTCAATTGATACAGCGTCAACAGACCGGTGGCCAGCGCCGCGTGATCCTCCAGAATGCCCGCGCTGTCGCCGACACGACCGCCGAGGCTGGCCCGGCGCAATCGGCCGTCCACGATATGCAGATCGACGATGCTCTGCGCACATTGCGCTGCGGCGACCAGGAATTCGGGTTCGTCGAGTGCCACCGCAGCCTCGGCGAGGGCGGTGATCGCCAGTCCGTTCCACGCGGTGACGACCTTGTCGTCGCGGCCGGGCTGAGGCCGGATGTGCCGGGCGGCCAGCAGCGCGGTCCGCACCCGGTCGAACCGTTCCGCATCGTCAGGGTCATGCGGTAGCTGCAGCACCGAGCTGCCGTGTTCGAAGGTTCCGTCATCGGTGACATGGAAAAGCTCTGTAGCCCAACGGCCGTCATCCGGACCTAGAACGTCGCGCAACTCGGCGGACGTCCACACATACGTCAGGCCCTCGCGACCGTCGGAGTCGGCGTCCAGCGACGAGGTGAACATGCCGTCGGCGCCGAGGTCGTCGATCAGGAACACCGCCGTTTCACCGGCGACCCTGCGCGCCAATGGGTTCGACGTACGCCGGGCCCAGTGCGCGTACGCACGCAGGAGCAGGGCGTTGTCGTAGAGCATCTTCTCGAAATGGGGCACGACCCACGACTCGTCGACGCTGTAGCGCGCGAAACCCCCGGCCAGCTGGTCGTAGATGCCTCCACGCGCCATCGCCGTACAGGTTCGCTCGACCGCCTCCAGCGGCATCACGTCATCGCGTACGTTCGTGGCTGCGCAGCAGCGCCTCCAGTAATGCCGACGGCGGAAACTTGGGCGCCCCAGACTGATTGGTGATGAATCCACCATTCACGGGATCCTCATTCTGGAGGATCGCGGCAACAGCATGGTCGCACAGCGCCGGACCAACCGGCGGCCCGCCACCGGGCAAGCCCGACGCCATCGACCGCAGCTCGCCGCTGATGCGGTCGGAGGCCTCCTCGACCTCACTACGGCGCGTGCGCCAGGTGTCGGAGACGGCGGCGAGCAGCTGCAGGAAATTGGCCTTGGGGTAATACGTGCCGCAGAAGAACGGCCGGCCGTCCGGAGTAAGGAAGCACGTCATGGGCCAACCGCCCTGACCCGTCAGTGCGACTGTGGCATTCATGTAGACCGCGTCGATGTCGGGCCGTTCCTCGCGGTCGACCTTGATGTTCACGAAGCCGTCGTTCATCGCGGCGGCAACCTGCTCGTCCTCGAACGATTCGTGCGCCATCACATGGCACCAGTGACAGGCCGCGTATCCGATCGATAGCAGGATCGGCACGTCCCGCGACGCCGCCTCGGCCAGCGCCTGCGGTGTCCACTGCTGCCAGTGCACCGGGTTGTCGGCGTGCTGGCGCAGGTAGGGGCTGGTGGCCGCGGCCAGGGTATTTTGCCCCGACAATTCAGCCGGACTCACGCTTGCTTTCGTCGTCGCCGGACTGCTCATCGGGCTGCTCACCGGGTTCGTCGAAGGACTTCGGCAGCTTTCGCAGGTGCCGGTTCATCGACCAGACCAGGCCGAACGTGCCGACCAGCAGCAGCACGATGATGAGTAGCCCGAATGGACTGGCCTTGCCGAAGTCCGGGCCGGTCTGGCGCGGCGGATCCTGAGCCAGCAGGCCGATGATGGTCAATGCGACGTCATTCATTCGTCGACCTCGATCCCTTCGAACAGATCCGTCTCGGGCAAGGACACCCGGACGCGAGACCGGGCCAACTCGAATTCCTCTGTCGGCCAGAGTCGTTGCTGCCATTCGATCGGCGCACGGAAGAAGTCGCCGTTGGGGTCGATCTGAGTGGCGTGCGCGCGCAGCGCGTCATCGCGCTGGGCGAAGTACTTCGCGCATTCGATGCGGGTGGTCACCCGCTTCTCGAAGATGTCGTGGTCGACTTCCCAGTGCTTGAGCCATTTCTCGAACGGGCCCACTTCGCCGTGTTTGGCGAACTCGTCCTGAATCAATTGCATCCGCTTCCGCAGGAAACCGTGGTTGTAGTACAGCTTCTGGACGTTCCACGGATCACCGGCGTCGGGGAACAGCAGGTAGTCGCCCGCTGCCTCGTACGCGGCGACCGACACCTGGTGGCATCGGATGTGATCCGGGTGCGGATAGCCGCCGTTCTCGTCATAGGTGGTCAACACGTGGGGCCGAAACTTGCGGATGACGCGCACCAGCGATTCGGTGGGTTCCTCGAGTGGCACCACGGCGAAGCAACCGTCGGGCAGCGGCGGCGGCGGATCGCCCTCCGGCAGGCCCGAGTCGACGAAGCCGAGCCAGTGGTGTTCGACGCCGAGAATCTCGGCGGCCTTGGCCATCTCATCGCGCCGGATCTCGGTCATCCGGCCGTGCACCTCGGGCAGGTCCATGGCCGGGTTGAGGATGTCGCCGCGCTCGCCTCCGGTAAGCGTCACCACCATGACGCGCGCGCCCTCGTCCGCGTACCGTGCCGTGGCGGCCGCACCCTTGCTGGACTCGTCGTCCGGGTGGGCGTGCACCGCCATCAACCGCAGTTCACTCAACCTGTTCTGCCTCATCTAAGTCTCGACGATGTCGCCTGCCGACATTCACGAGAGATTTCAACCATTACGAGTAGTCCTATAGTTCCAGTTCTGTAGATCCATCCGACCGACGGGCATGAAAACTAGATGATCGAGCGTCCCACCGCGCGCTACGGGCGGCAGCGGCTGACCCGCCGTCAGCGCCGCCTGATCGCCGGTGGGCTGACCGCGCTGGTCCTGGTAGCCGGGGTGACGATCGCGGTCGTCGCCTCGGGGCGGTTCGGCGGTGCGGTCAAGGGCGAACTGGGCGGCTACCGCCTGGTCGACGACGAGACCGTCGACGTCACGATCAGCGTCACCCGGGAGGATCCCGCGCAGCCGGTGGTGTGCATCGTGCGGGCCCGTTCGATCGACGGCAGCGAAACCGGCCGCCGCGAGGTCCTGGTGCCGCCGTCCACCCAGAAAACGGTGCAGGTGACGACCGCGGTGAAGTCCAACAGCACCGCCGGTGGTCGGCGATGTATACGGCTGCGGCACCGACGTACCTACCTACCTCGTGGCCCCTTAAAACGCTCCGCGAGGCAAATACAACAAACGCCGAACTGCGAATACGTGAAAATCCGCTGTCCGTCGCGGTGCTACCATGGATCGATACACGGTTCCCCGCTGGGACCGTGTATTGCTGCATTTAGTGCGCTGATTAGGCGTCGACGACCGCGGCAATACACGTAGAGCTCCCGGCGCCGAAACATGAGACTTCTTACGCGAAAAAGCGCGAGAGCAACGACGAAGGAGCGCGACATCATGACCGACACGCAGGTCACGTGGCTGACGGAGGAAGCACACGACCGGCTGAAGGCAGAGCTCGATCAGCTGATCGCCAACCGGCCCGTCATCGCCGCAGAGATCAACGACCGCCGCGAAGAAGGCGACCTGCGCGAGAACGGCGGCTACCACGCCGCCCGCGACCAGCAGGGCCAAGAAGAAGCACGTATCCGCCAGTTGCAGGAGCTGCTGAACAACGCCAAGGTCGGCGAGGCGCCCAAACAGTCCGGCGTGGCGCTGCCCGGTTCCGTCGTGAAGGTGCAGTACGGCGACGACAAGAGCGATACCGAGACGTTCCTGATCGCCACCCGCCAGGAGGGTGTCAAGGACGGCAAGCTCGAGGTGTATTCGCCGAAGTCGCCGCTGGGCGAAGCGCTGATCGACGCCAAGGTCGGCGACGTCCGCACCTACCTCATTCCCAACGGCAACACCGTCAAGGTGACACTTCTCAGCGCTGAGCCCTACCACTCCTGAGGCGGCGCCTCGGGGGCGTCGCATACAGTCCGCACTATGGCGCAGATCGCCGAGGAGCTCCTTCTGCTCCTGCTCGACAACGCGTCGGCCCAGCCCGCACTGGAACGTCACCGGCGCGAGCGTGTGCTGGCGGCCGCAGTCCTGCTGGATCTCGCCTACGCATGCAGAATCCGGCCCGCGGTGGCCGAAGATGCAGTCGAGCCCGGTCGGCTGATCGCGCTGTCAGCGCCCGGTCTGATGGATCCGGTTTCTGAGTCCGCGCTCGGGTTACTGCAGCGACGGCCCCTTCGACCTGTCGCGGCCGTGAAGAGGCTGTCCAAGCATGTCGAAGACGATCTCACTCACCATCTGGAGCAGTCCGGCCAGATCCGGCGTATTCGGTTGCAGTCCAAACGATTCACCCATCCTTATGCCTGGCCGCTGACCAACCGCGGCCGGGTGGGCCAGGCCCGTTCAGCGCTGCTGGCCGCCCTGTTCGACCGAAGGCCGCCGACGCCATCGACCGCCGCGATCATCACGTTGCTCCATGCTGTCGACGGGTTGGGCGCACTGCTGTCCCTCAATGATCGCGGATGGCGGTGGGTGCACGCCCGCGCCGGCGAAATCGCAAGCGGCAGTTGGGTTGACGAGTATCCGACCGCGCTGCCAGAGATGAATCTGGCGGTTACTGCGTCGGCGCTGCGGCAGGCGCTAACCTAGCGCCTGCTCCAGATCCGCGAGCAGATCCGCCGAATCCTCGATGCCCACCGACAGGCGCACAAGATCTTCGGGAACCTCCAACTGGGAACCCGCCGTCGAGGCGTGTGTCATCGCCCCGG
This sequence comes from uncultured Actinomycetota bacterium, assembly GCA_963720345.1. GTDB lineage: Bacteria > Actinomycetota > Actinomycetes > Mycobacteriales > Mycobacteriaceae > Mycobacterium. Next base: position 541,027 of record CAVRFN010000047.1, on the reverse strand, counting down.
GATGCTCGATCAGCGACTCCACTCCACCCAGCGATTCGGCGAGAATGAAAATCTCTGTGCCCGCGCACAATTTGCGGGCAGCATCCGGACCGCCCCGCATCCGCACCGAGACCATGCCACCGAATCCGCTCATCTGCTTGGCGGCGATCTCGTGGCCGGGGTGACTCGGCAGTCCGGGATAGAGCACAGTCGAGATCGCCGGGTGGTTCGCAAGGAACTCGGCGACCAGGGCGGCATTCTCGCTGTGCTGCCGCATACGCAGCACCAGAGTCTTGAGTCCGCGCATGGTGAGGTAGGCGTCGAACGGGCCCGCGACCGCACCCGCACCGTTCTGCAGAAATGCGAACGCGGCGTCGAGTTCTTCATCGCTTGTCAGCAGCGCACCACCGACCACGTCCGAATGACCGCCGATGTACTTGGTCGTCGAATGGAGCACGATATCCGCGCCGAGCGTCAGCGGCTGCTGCAGTGCGGGCGAGGCAAACGTATTGTCCACCAACACTTTTACTTTCTGCACCGAAGTGTTCGATTCCTCGGCTATCTGCGCGATGCCGGCGATATCGGCGATAGACAGCAGCGGGTTGGTCGGCGTCTCCACCCAGATCAGCTTGGTCTGGCCAGTGATCGCGGCCCGGACCGCGTCGAGGTCGGCCAATGAAACGGCGGTGTAGTCGATGCCCCACTGCGTGAACACCTTGTCGATCAGACGAAAGGTGCCGCCGTAGGCGTCGTCGGGCATGACGACGTGATCGCCTGGCCGCAGCACAGCGCGCAGCGCGCAATCGGTGGCGGCCATGCCCGAGGCGAACGCCCGCCCGTACTGGGCCTCCTCGACAGCGGCCAGCGACGCTTCCAACGCGGTGCGGGTCGGATTGCCGGTGCGGGCGTATTCGTATCCACCTCGCAGCCCGCCGACACCGTCCTGGGCGAAGGTGGAGCTGGCATAGATCGGCGCGTTGACGGCACCGGTCGCCGGGTCGGGCCGGAAACCTGCGTGGATGGCCTTGGTGGCGAGCCCCCGCGACCTGTGCTGTTCAGTCATCACCGATCAGGGTAGCGACGGGCCCGGCGGCGGGAACCACTGCGGGGGCGGCGGCGGCTGGGCGTCCAGCGGGACGCAGACGGTGCCCACCATCTTGTCGGCGAGCGTCTGACGCTTCTTGTCCCACAACGGCCACAGATAGCCGACGTAGCAGAGGAGTTGGTCCACGTAGTGGGCGATCTGCCGAACCAACGACATCCAGAAGCCGATGGGCTGCCAGGTCTTCTCGCTGACCACCTTGAACTTCATCGCGGACTTGCCGATGCTCTGTCCCGTTCTGCCCTGGCGGTAGCAGAAATTCCAGACGAAGTAGACGGCCCCCGGCAGAAGCGGCGATGAACTGGACTGACGTCCAGAAGTCGGAGACCGCGGTTGAGCAGTAACTGTCGCCGCTGCCGTAGATCCTGTCGAGGCACTCCACGTCCCCCGCGACCAGCAGGCCGACGAACGGAATCATGGCGATCACCCAGATCGGAGCCCAGTCGATGAGGGCCGCGACCACCCGAGTGGTCCAGCGCGTATATGCCTTTTTGGGCAGCACCCAGGCCGGCGGCGCGTAGTACGGGTAGCCCTGCGGCGGCGGCGAATTGTCCGGTGGATGTGGAGGTGGTGCGGTCACGTACACCTATCTACAGCGGAACGCAGACGGTCTTCATGAGCTTGTCGGCAATCGTCTGACGCTTGGCATCCCACAGCGGGAACAGGAATCCGATGTAGCAAATGAGGGCGTCGACACCGTGCGCGATCTGGCGCAGGAGTGACTTGAGAACTCCGATCGGCTGCTGCGTCTGCTCGCCGACGACCTTGAACTTCATCATCTGCTTGCCGATGCTCGAGCCGGTATTGCCTTGGCGCACTACGAAATTCCACAGCCAGAACACCATGGCGATCAGGACGCAGACTGAGAAGATGATCCATGCCGTCGTCGATGGACTGCTGTCGCCGGTGGCGCAGTACGCGCCGGCCACGCATATCGTTTCCGCCTGCCGGAAGGCGTATAGGACGACGCCACCAATTATCGCGAGTAGGTAAACCGGGATGCTGTCGATCACATAGGCGAGCACACGGGTGAACCACGGCGTGTAATGGCTTGCATCCGCTGTCGATCTCTGGACGAAACCGATTTGCGGTGGCGGTTGGTAGCCACCCGCTGGCGGTGGCGGCTGACTGCTCACGTTTGCCCTTACTTTCAATCCATCGCGACTGGTCGCAGCTTACGGATGTGATCGCAACGGCGCAGGGACTCGCAGAGACCCGGTCTGCGCCCATTCGCACAGACCGGGTCTTCCACGATTACGGCGTCAGCGGCGCAAGGTGGCCGTTGGTGAGCTTCCGGTAGGCGTACACCAGGAACAGCGCGGCAACCGGGATCGCAACGATCAAGCCGATGCCGAAGAGCAGCGCACCGACCAAAGCGATAACGCCGGCCACCAACCAGGTGAGGATCACCGGGCCGATGTTGTTCTTGGTGATCTCGACGCTCTGCTTGATCGCATCGATCGGCGACACGTTGCGGTCGACGATGATCACCGTGGTGAACAGCGTGAAAACACCGATCACGAGTCCGACGATGAAGCAGAACGAGCCGATACCGGCTGCGACGCCGATGATCAGGGTCGCAATGATCACACTTCCGACGTTCCGCGGCTTGAAGAACGACCCGATCGTCACCGGCTGCCCGTTCGCGATATCCAAAAGACCGCCCAGATAGGCGGATTGGATCGCCGCTGCGACCACCATCAAGATGATGTAGCCGACGATGAGCACAAGGACGCTCGCGAAGCCGAAGCTCGCTTCGTAGCTGTAGCTAGTAGCCGTAGGACTCGTAGGTCGTCGACGGTGCGAGCGCGAACGCCAGCCCGTAAACGGCGACGGCCAGAATGCCGATGATGATTCCGTACACCAGCGCAGGGACGAGGAGCGCGACGGCGTTCTTGGCGAACTTGTTCCATGCCCACGAGAAAGCCTCACTGACGTTAAATGCCTGTGCGCCAGGGAAACCCGGGCCTGCCGGCGGATAGCCACCAGGTGCGCCAGGTGGCGGATAGCCCGCGTGCTGGGGCGGCGGGTAGCCACCCGGTGCCGCGCCCGGGGGCGGAGGAGGTGGCGGGTAGCCTCCCGGCGGAGGTGGCGGAGGCGGGTAGTTACCACCGGCGGCGGGTAACGCCGCGGCGGCGGGTAGTTACCGCCCTGCGGCGGCGGGTAGCCGCCACCCGGAGGGGGCGGCGGAGGGGGTTGATCACTCATGGTTCGGCCATTCCTTTCAATGACTCTGGTTGTGCAAGTTTGCTTTTCGAACGCGTCAAATCGCCACTGCCGCAGCGGCGGCCGAGGTGATGACGCTAGGAGTAAGTTGACGTCGCGCTGACGCCGACGACGATATTGATGATCACGACGATCACGAAGACGATGACGCCTGCGATCGCGCCCCACACCGCGTACTTCTTCGCATCGTCGGCCGCCTGCTGCGCTTCGGCGGCGCGCCCCTGTGCCCACAGACCGGAAACCTGAGTGGATTTCACAATCGAGACGATTCCGAGCGGGAGACAGCACAACACCGTCACCAAGATGCCCCAAATCAGATTGTTGTTCGGTTGACCCACGGGAGTTCCGCCCTGCGGAGGAGGCGGTGGAGTGCCGCCGCTCGGAGGTGGAGGAGGAGGGTAGTTCCCGGGGGGTGGTGGCGGTAGATCGGTCATGTGCGCCTTCCAGTCACGTCTTAGCTGGCAACGAGCGTGCTTACCCTACCCGAGAAGCCGCTTCGTGCAGAGGTTTCTGTACGGAAGTTGATCACGTGGCGAAATGGCGAAACAGGCTGGTAACCGCCACATTGGGAGCCGATGTCCCGGATTGTTTGCCAGTCGTTGTAAGCCTGGTTATCGACCGCGTCGGCTGCTGCCATCCGACAGGAACCCGAGTAGGTCGTGACGAGTCAGGACACCCACCGGCTTGCCCTCCTCGACGACCATCACGGCGTCGCACTCGCGCAGCGTCTTTGCAGCGGTACTGACAAGCTCTCCCGCTCCAATCAACGGTAGTGGCGGACTCATGTGCTGAGCCACCGCGTCAGCCAGGTTGGCGCGGCCCTCGAAAACCGCGGACAGCAGTTCGCGCTCGGCGACGCTGCCCGCCACTTCGCCCGCCATCACCGGCGGCTCGGCACCCACGACAGGCATCTGGGACACGCCGTACTCCCGCAGGATTCCGATCGCGTCGCGCACCGTCTCAGACGGGTGGGTGTGTACCAGGTCGGGCAATGCGCCGGACTTGCCACGAAGCACCTCGCCAACGGTCGTCTCCTCCACCGAACCGTCAAGCCGGCTCCGCAGAAATCCGTAGGAGGACATCCATCCGTCGTTGAAAACCTTTGACAGATAACCTCTTCCGCCGTCAGGCAGCAGGACGACAACCACTGAATCGGGGCCGGCCTTCTCGGCGACCCGGATCGCGGCGACAACAGCCATGCCACACGATCCACCGACCAGCAGGGCTTCTTCGCGTGCCAGCCTGCGCGTCATCTCGAATGAATCGGCATCAGACACCGCGATGATCTCGTCCGGAACCGTCGGGTCGTAGGCGGAAGGCCAAAAGTCCTCCCCCACACCTTCGACCAGGTACGGCCTGCCGGTACCGCCGGAGTACACCGATCCCTCGGGGTCGACGCCGACCACGCGCACCTGGCCGCCGGAGACCTCCTTGAGATAGCGGCCCGCGCCGGTGATCGTGCCGCCGGTGCCGACCCCGGCGACGAAATGGGTGACCTTGCCGTCGGTGTCGGCCCAGATCTCAGGGCCCGTCGTCTCGTAGTGACTGGCCGGCCCCATGGGGTTGGAGTACTGGTCGGGCTTCCACGCGCCGTCGATCTCTTCGACGAGTCGATTGGAGACGCTGTAATAGCTGTCCGGATTGTCCGGCGCCACGGCTGTCGGGCAGACCACGACGTCGGCGCCGTACGCGCGCAACACGTTCTGCTTGTCCTCGCTGACCTTGTCGGGGCAGACGAAGATGCATTTATAGCCGCGCTGCTGTGCCACCAGCGCCAGGCCCACCCCGGTATTGCCAGAGGTCGGTTCGACGATGGTGCCGCCGGGTTTGAGTTCGCCGCTGGCCTCCGCGGCATCGATCATCTTGATCGCGATGCGGTCCTTGGAACTGCCGCCAGGGTTGAAGTACTCGATTTTGGCGGCGACGGTGCCCGCGTCATCGGGGACAACGGAGTTCAGCTGTACCAGAGGGGTATTGCCGATGAGCTCACTGATGTGCCGTGCGATGCGCATGACTCCATCGTGTCAGGCGGAGCACCCGGGTACCAGCGCAGGGTTTACCAGGTGGCTTCTCGGATGTAGTCCCCGATCTGGCGCAGCGACCGCGTCGCCTCGGGAACTGCAGGTGCCGCGAGCTGGAAGACGTGCATTTGGCCCGGCCAGACGCGTACTTCGACGGGCACACCGGCGGCCGCAAGTCGACGGGCCGCCTTGCGGGCGTCGCTCACCAGAACCTCGGACCCCGATACATGGATCAGCGTGCGCGGCAGCCCGGGCTCGATGTGGTCGAGCGGCTCGTAGACCTCTTCGGCCTTGCCCTCGACCAGATGCCGGCCCGCGGCCTCGCGGACCAGGTCCACGAGCGCATAGAACGCACGCGGCGGGAACATCGCATCGCTGTGAATGTTCGGATGGTTGGCACGGGTCTCGTTGTCGACCTCGAACAACGGCGACATCGTCACCATCGCCGCGGGAATCTCGCCTTCCAGGCCTTCGCGCTGGAGCTTCTCGGCGAGCGCCAGAGCCAGATAGCCGCCGGCGGAGTCACCGGCCAGCACGATCTGATTCGGCTCATAGCCCTTCAGCCGCAACCACTTATATGCGTCGTAGCAGTCGTCGAGCGCTTCGCCGACGGAGTGCTTCGGGATCATGCGGTAGTTGACGACCAGCACCGGACAGTCGGCATAGCCCGACAGCGCGGTCACCAGCCGGCCGTGAGAATTCACGCCACAGGTCAGGAATGCGCCGCCGTGCATGTACAGAACCACGCCGCGCTTGCCGTCTGCGGGCAGCACGCCACCGGCCCTAACCAGCTGCGCGGTGCACTTCGGCAAAGAAATCGTGGCGCGCACCGTCCCGGGAGCGGGACGCATGACCCGCGACACAAAATCCACCAAACCCCAAGGCCACGGCAGGCGCGGAGCGTAGCTTCCGATAGCTAGGGTCGGCCGGATTGTTAGCAGGGCCGCCAGTGAAGTGAGTCGTCCCGCCAGGCTTGGGCCGTCCTCGACCACCTCGACAGGAGCGCCGTCGCTAACCGGAAACTTGCGCGGCTTACGAGCTTTAGCAGGCATTTCGCCAACACGAGATGCCCTGGCTACTTTACTTGGTGCCGTCATCGCCACCACTCCTACGCCTTGGTAGAGCCCCGGTCCGCCGTTTGCTTCAGCGGTTCCGATACCTTAGCTTGACAGGCTCTGTTCATTTCAACAATCAACGATTCGATTTCGATACCGGACTTGATACCGCACTGTGATCCGCTGACGTCGGTCGCCACGCGGGTATCCCAGAAAATCCCACCTAAACTTGTCCGCGTGGGCATACGTGCACCGCGTCGGACAACGACCGTCGCCCTTGCGGCCGCGGCCACGCTCGCATCGACGGGCTCCGCATACGTCGGGGCCCGCAACCTGCTGAGCGGGCAGGCCGACAGGGCCCGCAGCGTCATACCGAAGGCCTGGGACGTCCCCCCGCGTGCCGACGGCGTCTATCAGCCCGGCGGGGGCCTGTGGAGCGGTGGCACCGCGGCGTGCCCTTCGACCTGCATCTGATGGTCTTCGGCGACTCCACGGCCACCGGTTACGGCTGTCAAGATGCTGACGAGGTGCCGGGCGTGCTCATCGCGCGTGGGCTCGCCGAGGTGTCGGGTGAGCGAATCAGGCTGAGCACGAAAGCCATCATGGGCGCCACGTCGAAGGGACTTTCCGGGCAGATCGACGCGATGTTCGTCGCCGGCCCGCCGCCCGACGCGGCGGTGATCATGATCGGCGCGAATGACATCACGCGGCCCAACGGCATCGGGCCGTCGGCGCGACGACTGGGCCGGGCGGTCCGGAGGTTGCGGGCCAGCGGGGCCGTCGTCGTGGTGGGCACCTGCCCGGATTTCGGCCTGATCACCGCGATCCCACAGCCGCTGCGCTGGGTGGCACGCAGTCGCGGGTTGCGCCTGGCGCGGGCTCAGGCGTCCGCCGTGCGCGCCGCCGGTGGTGTTCCTGTTCCGTTCTCCGACCTTCTTGCGCCTGAGTTCCGCAAGGCTCCCGAGCAGCTCTTCAGCCAGGACATGTTCCACCCGTCGGCGGCCGGCTATGCGCTGGCGGCGCAGCAGTTGCTTCCCGCGCTGTGTAATGCATTGGGCGAGTACATCGATGGGGCCCAGCCCGAAGATGCGCTGGAGTCTCGGAACGCTGAGGGCAGCTCGCTGCTGGCCCGGGTCGGCAACATCAGCCGGCTGTGGCGCCGCTCAACTGGGGTCCCCGCGCCCATCGTGGTGCCCGCAAGCTAGGTTTTTAGCTTCTTAATCAACGTCGCTACGAGGAGTTCTCATGGCTGAAGCCGTCATCGTCGCCACTGCACGCTCGCCGATCGGCCGCGCCGTCAAAGGGTCGCTCGCCACGATGCGCCCCGATGACCTCGCCGCGCAGATGGTTCGGGCGGTATTGGACAAGGTCCCGTCGCTGGACCCGAAGGACATCGACGATCTGATGATGGGCTGCGCGCAGCCCGCCGGTGAGGCCGGCTACAACATCGCCAGGGCGGTCGCCGTCGAACTCGGCTACGACTTCCTGCCCGGCACCACGGTCAACCGCTACTGCTCGTCGTCGCTGCAGACCACGCGGATGGCCTTCCACGCCATCAAGGCCGGCGAAGGCGACGTGTTCATCTCCGCGGGTGTCGAGACGGTGTCGCGCTTCGGCGTCGGCGCCGCCGACGGCGCCCCGAACAGCAAGAACGCGATCTTCGAAGAGGCGCAGGCTCGCACGCGCCAAGCAGGCCGAGGGCGCCGACGAGTGGCATGACCCGCGCGAGGACGGCAACATCCCCGATGTCTACATCGCGATGGGCCAGACGGCCGAGAACGTCGCGCTGTTCACCGGCATCAGCCGCGAGGACCAGGACCACTGGGGCGTGCGGTCGCCAGAACCGCGCCGAGGACGCCATCAAGAGCGGCTTCTTCGAGCGGGAGATCGTGCCGGTGAAGCTGCCCGACGGCACGACGGTCACCACCGACGACGGCCCGCGCGCCGGCACCACGTACGAGACAGATCAGCGCAGCTGAAGCCGGTGTTCCGGCCCAACGGCACCATCACCGCGGGCAATGCGTGTCCGCTGAACGACGGTGCAGCCGCCGTCGTCATCATGAGCGACACCAAGGCCAAGGAACTGGGCCTGACGCCGTTGGCGCGCATCGTGTCGACGGGTGTGAGCGGTCTGTCGCCGGAGATCATGGGCCTCGGCCCGATCGAGGCGATCAAGAAGGCGCTTGCCAAGGCGGGCAAGAAGATCTCCGACATCGACCTGGTCGAGATCAACGAGGCGTTCGCGGTGCAGGTGCTCGGCTCGGCGCGGGAACTCGGCATCGACGAGGACAAGCTCAACGTGTCCGGCGGCGCGATCGCGCTGGGGCATCCGTTCGGTATGACGGGTGCGCGTATCACCGCCACGCTGCTGAATAACCTTGCGACGTATGACAAGACGTTCGGCATCGAGTCGATGTGCGTCGGCGGCGGCCAGGGCATGGCGATGGTGGTGGAACGCCTGTCCTAGGTTCTCCGTTGACTCTGCGTTGACGCCGCGAAAACGCGTCAAGAGCGGGCCTCAGCGCAGAGTCAACGCGTCGCCCTGGGCCAGGCACGCCCAAGTCGGTTCAGGACATCAGCTGCTCGGTGTTCCTTCATGACATGTACGACGTGCCATCCGATCTCGCGTAGATCCTCGGCGCGTTTGATGTCGTACGCGATGCGCTTCGAGTTATCCCAATGCTGGCCGCCGTCGTATTCGAGCGCGAGCATGATGTCCTCCCAACCCATATCGAGGTAGTACATGCCCGAGCCGTCGGGTTTGGGCACTGGAATCTGCGTGCGCGGTCGCGGGTAACCCGCACGAATCATTAACAGCCGCAACCAGGTTTCCTTCGGCGACTCGGCTCCGGGATCCATTTGGTCGAGGGCCGCTTCGAGCTGACGAAGGCCGCGGGTATGACGATGTCCGGCTGCGAGATCGAGCACATCGGAAGGCCTGAGCCTGGTCGCGCTCGCCAGCGCATCGAGTCGCGCGACCGCTACGCCGATCCGTCCCCGCCTGCCGAGGTCGAATGCCGTTCGTTCAGCGGTCGTAACGGTTAAGCCGCCGCGCCGTTCGAATTCGCCTGGCAGCAGCAAGTCGTCACGGGTCACGACTCCCTGCGGCGTCCGCGCGTTCTTCCAGACCAACTCGATAGTTGCATCGTCGTCGACCCACTTGGAGCCATGCACCGCCGCGGCGGCTAGGCCGGCGACAACAGCTTCTCGTCCCGACCACAACCAGGCCGCTACAGTGCGCTGACGCAGCGACGGATCAACACTGCTTGTCCAAGTAGACGTTCGGCATGATCGCCCGGCAGTAGCGGCGAACGTATCGCCGTTCGAGCGCGCCGGAGGCGATCGCCTCGCTGCCGATGAATGGCTGGTCCATGCACGCATGCTGCGGAGGTTCTCCGACAAGAACGGCGTTCACTCTGCGTCCAGGACGCGATTCTGTGGATAAACACGGCCTGTGCGCAGAGTCAACGAAAAAAGCCCGGCACATTTCGTGCCGGGCCTTTCGCGGTGACTGCTAGTCGCTGTTGAAGTAGGACAGCAGCCGCAGAATTTCGAGGTACAGCCAAACCAGCGTGACGGTCAGGCCGAGGGCGATGCCCCAGGCGGCCTTCGACGGCGCACCGGCGCGAATCAACTGGTCTGCCTGGTCGAAGTCGATCAAGAACATGAATGCCGCCAGACCGATGCAGACGAGCGAGAAGATGATCGCCAGTGGACCACCGCTACGAAGACCGAAGCCCTCGCCGCCGCCGACACCGAACATCGCGAGCACGAAGTTGAGAAGCGCGATAGCCACCACACCGAACAGGGCGGCGACCATCATTCGGGTGAACTTCGGCGTCACCCGGATGGCTCCCGTCTTGTAGACGACGAGCATGCCGACGAACACACCGACGGTTCCGAAGATCGCCTGCGCGATCATCCCGGGACCACCTGTGGAGACGAGGTTCGCGAACAAGAACGACGCGGCGCCTAGGAAGAGCCCCTCCAGCGCGGCGTAGCTCAGCACGATGGCTGGGTTGTCCTGCTTGCGTCCGAACGTCGCGATCAAGACCATCGCGAGACCACCGAGCGCGCCGACGAGCACGAAGGGCATCATCAAGCCGGTGTTCTGCGAGACCAAGAAGTACGAGATGACGCCGACCACTGTCACCACGGCCAGCGTGATGCCGGTCTTCGTGACGACATCATCGATGGTCAGCGGCCGGGCGACGCCCGCCTGCTGCTGGTCGGGGTACTGCGTGACATATGGATCGGCCTGTACGGCCTGCGCACCGTAGCCGGCGGCTCCGGTACCAAACTGCGCGTAGCCACCCTGACCCTTGGGCAGGGAACGAAATACCGGGTTGCTGGACTCCCGCACCGTCGGTTCCTCTCTGATGCTTGGTTCGACTCGTTGACGAACAATCGCTCAACGACTGGCGATCCTGAACGGTTCCCGATTGAACCTCCCAGGGTCTTCACAGGAAACCCTACCCGGCGATGCTCGATGCAGGTTCACGATCTACATTGCATTCCGTGGACGAAAACGAGGATGTCCTAGTAAACGTGCGCCAGGGCGTCGGCCTGATCACCCTCAATCGGCCCAAAGCCATCAATTCGCTGACGCATTCGATGGTCAAAGCGATGTCGCCCGTGCTCACCGACTGGGCAGACAACGACGATGTCCACACCGTCATCGTCGACGGCGCCGGCGAACGTGGCCTGTGCGCAGGCGGCGATCTCGTCGCGCTGTATCACAGCGCCCGCGCCGATGGATCCGAAGCCCGTCAGTTCTGGTACGACGAGTACGTGCTGAATGCGCAGGTCGGCCGCTTCAGCAAGCCGTATGTCGCGCTCATGGACGGCATCGTGATGGGTGGCGGCGTCGGGATCGGCGCTCACGGCAGCGTCCGGGTCGTCACCGACACCACGAAAATGGCCATGCCCGAAGTGAGTATCGGCCTCATTCCCGACGTGGGCGGCACCCTCATCCTCTCGCGCGCGCCGGGTCTGCTGGGCCTGCACGCCGCGCTGACGGGCGCTCCATTCGGTGCCGCCGACGCCATCGCAATGGGCTTCGCCGACCATTTCGTGCCCCACGATGTGCTCGGTCAGTTCAAGCAGGCGGTCATCGCCGACGGTGTCGATGCCGCGCTGTCAGCACACGCCGCCGAACCGCCGCCGAGTCCACTACTGGCTCAACGGGTTGGATCGACCACTGCTTCGCCGGCGAGACCGTCGCCGACATCATCGCGGCGCTGCGCGGTCACGACGCAGGTCCGCCCAACGACGCGGCCGACCTGATCGCCACCAGCTCCCCCATCTCGCTCTGCGTCACATTGGAGGCCATCCGGCGGGCGGCCAAGCTGGACACACTGGAAGACGTGCTGCGCCAGGAATATCGGACGTCGTGCGCATCGCTCGCGCAGCCACGAGTTCGTCGAAGGTATCCGCGCCATGGTCATCGACAAGGACCGCAATCCGAAATGGTCGCCCGCATCGCTGGCGGCCGTCACCACCGCCGACGTCGAGGCCTACTTCGCGCCGGCCGATCGCGAATTGGAGTTCTCATGAGCTACGAGACCATTTTGGTCACGCGCGAAGACCGCGTCGGCACCATCACACTGAACCGGCCCAAGGCCCTCAATGCGCTCAACAGCCAGGTGATGAACGAAGTCGTCGCGGCCGCAGCGGAATTCGACAGCGACCCGGGAATCGGCGCGATCATCATCACCGGGCAGCGGCGAAAAGGCCTTCGCCGCGGGCGCGGACATCAAAGAGATGGCCGAACTGTCGTTCGCAGACGTGTTCTCGTCCGACTTCTTCGCGGCGTGGGGCAAGTTCGCCGCGACACGCACCCCGACCATCGCCGCGGTCAACGGCTACGCACTGGGCGGCGGTTGCGAACTTGCGATGATGTGCGATCTGCTCATCGCCGCCGACACCGCGAAATTCGGTCAGCCCGAGATCAAGCTCGGCGTACTTCCCGGAATGGGCGGCTCACAGCGATTGACCCGCGCCATCGGCAAGGCCAAGGCGATGGACCTGATCCTCACCGGGCGCAACATGGATGCCGAGGAAGCCGAACGCGCCGGCCTGGTCTCCCGCGTTGTGCCCGCTGACGCCCTGCTCGACGAGGCGAATGCGGTCGCCAAGACGATCGCCGGAATGTCGCTTTCGGCGTCGCGGATGGCCAAGGAGGCCGTCAACCGTGCCTTCGAATCGACGCTGGCTGAGGGACTCCTGTACGAGCGCAGGCTCTTCCATTCCGCATTCGCCACCGACGACCAGACCGAGGGCATGAACGCGTTCACGGAGAAGCGCCCACCGAACTTCCGCCACCGCTAATCTGCGTGGGTGACAGACACCGCTGAGGCCGTCGACGAAGCACCGCCGCAGGAGGAGTTGCCACCTAAGAAGCCGTGGTGGGTCCGCCATTACACGTTCTTCGGAACGGCCCTGGGCCTGGTCTTCATCTGGTTCTCCTTGACGCCGTCGCTGCTGCCGCGCGGACCGCTCTTCCAGGGCATCGTCAGCGGCGCCGCGGGCGCGATCGGATACGGCCTCGGGGTGTTCGCGGTATGGCTGGTGCGCTACATGGATTCGAAGGACACCAGTCCACCGGCACCGCGGTGGGCCTGGCTCGCACTCGTGGGCATCGGTGTCATCGGCCAGATCCTGATGATCTTCTACTTCCACCGCTGGCAGGATGAAGTACGCGACCTCAACGGCGTACCGCGCCTCGTGTTCTGGGACTACCCCTGGTGCGCCTTCCTGTCGATCGTGGTGTTGTTCGTCTTCGTCGAGATCGGGCAGCTCATCGGCAGGCTCGTGCGCTTTTTGGTGCGTCAGCTCAATCGCGTTGCACCGCCCCGCATCTCGGCAGTAGTTGTGGTCGTTCTGCTGCTCGCCCTGAGCATTGCGCTACTCAACGGCGTGGTGGTGCGTTTCGGTATGAGCGCCTTGAACTCGACGTTCTCTGCCGCCAACGACGAGACCGATCCTGAATTCGCCGCACCGACATCCCCGTTGCGCTCAGGCGGTCCTGACTCTGCGGTCACGTGGGAATCGCTTGGCCATCAGGGGCGGGTGTTCGTCGCGGCAGGACCCACGGTCGACGAGCTCTCGGAGTTCAACGGCAAACCCGCCATCGAGCCGATCCGCGCATACGCCGGACTGCATTCGGCCGACGGCATCAAGGCGACCGCCGCACTGGCGGCGCAGGAACTACAGCGCAAGGGCGGCCTCGATCGTGCGGTGGTCGCCGTCGCGACCACGACCGGCACCGGCTGGATCAACGAGGCCGAGGCCTCCGCGCTGGAGTACATGTTCAACGGCGACACCGCGATCGTGTCCATGCAGTACTCGTTCCTGCCCAGCTGGCTGTCCTTCCTCGTTGACAATGAGAACGCGCGACAGGCCGGGCAGGCGCTGTTCGAGGCCGTGGACGCACTGATCCGCGAGATGCCTGAGGCGCAGCGGCCACAGCTGGTGGTGTTCGGTGAAAGTCTCGGGTCGTTCGGCGGGGAGGCGCCGTTCCTGGCTCTCAACAACCTGATCGCCCGCACAAACGGCGCGTTGTTCTCCGGACCGACGTTCAACAACACCATCTGGACTCATCTCACGCGCGACCGCGACGCGGGCTCTCCGGAGTGGTTGCCCATCTTCGACAAGGGCGAGAACGTCCGCTTCGCGGCGCGTTCGGACAACCTCGACCGGCCGAACGATCCGTGGGGCCATCCCCGGGTGGTGTACCTGCAGCACGCGTCTGACCCGATCGCGTGGTGGAACACGGATCTGCTGTTTGCCGAACCGGATTGGCTCAAAGAACCACGCGGGTACGACGTCTCGGGGCGCATGCAGTGGATTCCGATCGTCACCTTCCTGCAAGTGTCCGCGGACATGGCGGTGGCGGTGGACGTACCGGATGGGCACGGCCACGTGTACGTCAAGGACGTCGCCAATGCCTGGGCAGCGATTCTCGAGCCGCCGGGCTGGACGCCGGAAAAGACGGAGAAGCTGCGGCCGCTGCTCAGCAACGACGAAAACGCTTAGACGAGAACGCCTTCGGTCTTCAGCGCGTGGTAACCGCCGATGACGTCGGTGGCGCGGTGCAGTCCAAGGTCGAGCAGGGCTGCCGCGGCGAGGCTGGAGGTGTAGCCCTCCGAGCACAGCACGACCCACTCGACGTCGTCGTTCACGGCCTGCGGAAGCCGGGCGTCACTGGTCGGGTCGCAGCGCCACTCCAGCACATTGCGCTCGATCACCAGCGCCGCCGGGACATCGCCCTCACGGTCGCGCTGGGCCTGCGGCCGGATGTCGACCAGTATCGCGCCACGGGCCAGCGCCGCAGGCACGTCCTGCGCGCTCAGTCTGCTCAGCCGGTTGCGGGCCTCGTCGAGGACACGGTCGATGCGACTGGCCAAAATTGACGTCATCCCTCCGGCTCATCGGTGAGTTCGGTGCGCTTGCGGCGCAGGGTCTTCCGGTGCGTGACCTCGTAGTACGACATCGCGGTCAACGGTGGTGAGTATGCGTGCACGCTCAGCGTCGGCGCAACCGACGCAATCGGCGCCGCGGTGTGCCGATCGGGCGCCCACACCACGTCATGCACCCAGCCGAGCGGAAATGCGGCCTGATCACCTGCGGTGAGACGTCGCCGCCTGAACGCCTGGCCGTCCCAGCGGGTCTCCCGCAGCGCACCCGACACCACGGTCAGCGCGCCGAGTGAGCCGCCGTGGTCGTGGAGTTCGGTCGAACGGTCCGGCACCCAACTGATCAGCCAGACGTCGAGTTCGCCATCGCCGTGCAGCCGGGTGAACCAGCGGTCATTCGCCGGCAGACCCCCAGCGGGCAGGAGGCCGTCATAGCGGCCTGAAAGCACGCCGTCGGCGTAGCGATCGGTGGCGTGCAGTAAATCGGCGGGGCGCAGACGGGTGGGTGCGGAGATGACGGAAACCATGCGGACTCCAGGAATGGCGAATGGACAGGGACAGGCGCGTCAGGCGCAACAGTCCCCGCGGCATACGCGCAGGTGTCCGGGTGTCACGGCCGCAAGTCTGGCATGTCAAACCGGCGTTAACGGCTGCGCCGAACCGACGGCGCATTAACGCTATGGTCAACAGCCTGGTCACGGGACCATCCGCAGCCTGTGCTCCAAGATTCACGGTGATTCGAAGTAGGCAGCCGCCGACCGTCGGAGCCGAGCCATTGCATAGATTGGCTGCATGCGCAGGCACTCTCGCCGGGCCGCCCACGCGGTGGCACTCGTGATCGTGGGCACGGCTGTGGGCACCGGGTGTTCGTCGGGATCCGACAGCGAGCCGGCCGCGTCGACGCCACAAACGACGGCGGCCTCGGAAACCTCGGAAACTCCGACGGCGGCGCCCGGCGAGGTCGGGGTGTCCCCAGACGGCGTCACGACTGCCGTCGGCGCTCCTGCGGACTCCACCGAGGACGAGTACTTCAAGGCGTGTCAGACCGCGCGCGAGTGGATGGGACAGCAGGGCGGGGACGCCAAGTCGCAGCTCGAGCCGTATCTGAAGATGTGTGCAGAGCTCCAACGCGCCAGGCCCGGGCACGTTCGGCGCTCCGTGGTCTGCGCTCCCCCCGCCGCGGCAGGCCGCAGTGATCGTGGCCGCACAGGCCGCCGCCGACGCCCTCTGCGGATAGGCGCAGAATCACGCTATGGCCGGTAAGCGAGTGGCCCTCGCCCTCGGCAGTGGAGGAGCACGCGGTTACGCCCACATCGGGGTGATCGACGAGCTGCACGAGCGTGGCTTCGAGATCGTCGGCATCGCGGGATCGTCGATGGGCGCCCTCGTCGGTGGTCTTCAGGCCGCGGGCAAGCTCGATGATTTCGCCGAGTGGGCGAAGTCGCTGACGCAGCGCGCGATATTGCGCCTACTCGATCCGAAGATCACTGCTGCCGGGGTGCTGCGCGCCGAGAAGATCCTCGACGCCGTCCGCGACATCCTCGGCGAGGTCACGATCGAAGAGCTGCCGATCCCCTATACCGCGGTCAGTACCGACCTGCTCACGGGGAAGTCGGTGTGGCTGCAACGCGGTCCTGTCGACGCCGCGATCCGGGCGTCGATTGCGATCCCCGGAGTGATCGTGCCGCATGTGCTCGACGGCCGGCTGCTCGCCGACGGCGGCATTCTCGATCCGCTGCCCATGGCGCCGATATCCGCGGTCAACGCCGATCTGACGATCGCGGTGAGCCTGTCCGGCAGTGAGGCAGGCGGAGACGAGCCGGAAGATGACGGGCCAAGCGCAACCACGGAATGGCTGGGCCGGATGTGGCGCAGTACGACCGCGCTGTTCGATGCCGGCCCGCCCGACGAGAGCGAGGACAAACTCGTCGACGCCACCAAGGAAATGTCGGTGCCTCGCCTCGGCAGCTTCGAGGTGATGAACCGCACGATCGACATCGCGCAGGCCGCCCTGGCCCGCCACACGTTGGCGGCCTATCCCCCCGATGTGTTGATCGAGGTACCGCGGACCGCATGTCGCAGCCTCGAATTCCACCGTGCCGCAGAGGTCATCGACGTTGGCCGCGCGCTCACCGCCGCTGTGCTGGACGGGCTCGAGAAGCCCAAAACCGTCTCCGCGGAAGTCTGATTCAGCGTCCGAGGAACTCGGCGACCTCGCCCGCCACCCGCCTACCTTGCTCGCGCCCGGCACGTGCGGATGGCGCGCGGCAGGCCGGATCCAGTGGGTTGCGACCGAAGGCTTCCAGTGATCCGTCGTCGGCGAACACACCGAACGCCGAACCGGGGAAGTTGTCGACTTCCTCGACCGCTCCGGTGCCGAACGGTGACGGCGATGTCCGGCCTTGCGGCAGCAGCGCGACCACGACGTCGCAGTCGGCCGCCAGCTCAAGGTTGACGGTGCTGCCGACGCCGCCGTCCATGTAGCGATGGCCGCCGATCGTGACCGGCGGCCAGACGCCGGGCACCGCGCAGCTGGCGGCAACGGCGTCGACCAGGTTGACGCCGGAATTCCGATCGAGCGTCACCAATTCACCTGTGGCGGTGTCGATTGCGCTGATACGCAGTATGCGTTGGGGCCAGTCATGCTCGGGCAAACGGTGTTCGATCACCTGGCGCCGCACGACCTCCGAGACGGTCTCCGTGGACAGTGCGACGCTTCCGATCCTCTGCAGCTTCTCGGGTTTCGAGCCGGGTGCCGTCATCGCGGTGAGGAAAAGTTCGGTGATCTCCTCGACGCCGACATTCGGGTTCAGCTCGGTCGTCGACGCTTCCAATCTGCCGCTCGAAGAGTGCATCGAGGCTGAGTCCGCTGACGAGTTGTGCGGCCACGGTCGATCCCGCAGACGTGCCGACCAGGACGTCCGACTCCCGCAGCGTATCGGCCGTCGCCGGGGACGCATCGGCGATACCCCGCAAGATTCCGATCTCCCACGCGATGCCCGCCACCCCGCCGCCGGCAAGCACCAGTGCTCGTTTCGTCACGGGGAGTGAGTCTGCCAGGCGACCGAAAAGGTGCGGCCGCTAAGGTCTGGCCATGGTCCGCGGTGTCCTCGTCGCAGCTGTGGCAGCGCTGCTGCTCGCGGGCAGCCCGCCCGCTGTCGCCCAGCCGCCCGCACCTCCGGCCCCGATAATCCCTTCGCCCGTCCAACCGGCCAACGTCGGCGACCTCAAGCGCGACGCCGTCGCCTACTACGACAGCGGCGCCTACCTGACTAATCTCCAGCAGGCTGCGGCACCCGCGGTGGCGTGGATCAACGACCAGGCCCCACGCGTTGCTCGCCCGGCAGTGGTGTTCGACATCGACGAGACCGCATTGTCGAACTGGGAGGCCATCAAGGCCAACGACTTTGGCCGCGTCGGCAACGGACCGTGCGACGACCTCCCCCAGGGGCCGTGCGGATGGCTGGCATTTGGCCTGCTAGCTCGGTCGACGGCGATCCCGCCGACTATGGGAATCTTTACCACCTCGAAGCAGCGCGGTGCGACGATCTTCTTCATCACCGGCCGGCAAGAGTCGTGGCGCGCCGCAACCGAACGCAATCTGCACGACACCGGCTACACCGGATACGAGCGGCTGATCATGAAACCGACTGGCGCACAGTATTTTTCCGCGGCCGACTTCAAAGCCCCGCAGCGGGCGCAGATCGAGGCGCAGGGCTACACGATCATCGCCAACATCGGCGATCAGCCGTCTGATCTGGCCGGCGGCTTCGCACAACAGACCTATCTGCTGCCGAATCCCTTCTACCGGATCCCCTAGGAGTGACATGGTCGACACGATGAGGGCGCAGCGTTTCTACGCGGACTCGAAAACCATTGCAGTGGAGGATGTTCCGATACCAGAACCCGGTCCCGGCGAAGTTCTGGTCAAGGTCGCGTTCTGCGGTATCTGCCACTCTGACCTCAGCCTGATCAATGGCACCTTCCCGGCGATGCTGCCCGGTGGTCACCCAGGGCCATGAGGCCTCGGGAACCATCGCCAAGCTCGGGCCGGACGTCACCGGCTGGACAGAGGGCGACCGGGTGGTCGTGGCGGCGGGCAGGCCGTGCACCCAGTGTGCGAACTGCCGACGCGGGGATGTCACGAATTGCCTGGCCATCCAGTTGATGGCGTTCGCCTACGACGGCGCGTGGGCCGAGTACACCGTCGCGCAGGCTGCTGGCCTCACTCGCGTGCCCGACAACGTCCCTCTGGAGCAGGCAGCGATCCTGGCCGACGCGGTGTCGACACCGTTTGGCGCCGTCGTGCGCACCGGCAAGGTCGGCATCGGCGAGTCGGTCGGGGTGTGGGGTGTAGGCGGGGTCGGAACCCACATCGTGCAACTGGCACGGCTGGTCGGCGCGGTACCCGTCATCGCCGTCGACATCAAGCCGGAGGTTCTGGAGCGCGCGACAGAACTGGGCGCCGACTACGCGTTCGACGCCCGCGACGACCAGCTGGCTCAGAAGATCGCCGAGATCACCGGCGGACGCAGACTCGACGTCGCGTTCGACGCGGTGGGGCTCAAGTCGACGTTCGAACAGGCGCTCGACAATCTCACGGTGGGCGGTCGTCTTGTTGCGGTTGGAATGAGCGCCGAGTCCCCGAGCGTTGGACCCACCAGCATGTTCGGACTCACACAGAAGCACGTCCTGGGCCACCTGGGCTACCAGAACGTCGACATCGAAACGCTGGCCACGCTGGTATCCCTTGGGCGGCTGGATATCTCGCGCTCGATCAGTGACGTCGTCTCCCTCGAGGACGTCGCGGCGGGCATCCAGAAGCTGGACCGCCAGGACGGCAACCCGATCCGCATCCTGGTCCAGCCGTGACCGGTGACCTGACGGGCCGGGTAGCGCTGTTGACCGGCGCGTCCGGCGGTATCGGCAAGGCGATCGCACGACGGCTCGCCGACGAGGGCGCGGACCTGTGCCTGTCCTACGGGCGCAACGCCGACGACGCAGAAGAGGCCGCGGCCTACGCCCGTGAACAAGGCCGGCGAGTCACCGTCGTCGCCGCCGATCTTTCCGACCCGCAGGCACCGGCCGCGCTCGTCGCGCACACGGTCAACGAATTGGGCCCGGTCGACCTGCTGATCCCCAACGCGGGCGCCGCCGACATAAAGGGCTGGCGGAAGATCGATCTGGCGTCGTGGGATGCGACGCTCGCAGTCAACCTGACGGCTCCGTGGTTGTTGGCGCAGCAGGTTCTGCCCGCGATGATCGAGCGCAAGTACGGGCGCATCCTGTTCATCTCGTCGGTCGCCGCCCTCACCGGCGGCGTGGTCGGCGCCCACTACGCAGCGAGCAA
This sequence comes from uncultured Actinomycetota bacterium, assembly GCA_963720345.1. Taxonomy (GTDB): domain Bacteria; phylum Actinomycetota; class Actinomycetes; order Mycobacteriales; family Mycobacteriaceae; genus Mycobacterium. Next base: position 520,877 of record CAVRFN010000047.1, on the reverse strand, counting down.
GGCGGGCCTGCACGGCCTCATGCATCACCTCGCGCCACGCGTCGCGGCCGACGGCGTGACTGTCAACAGCCTGGCCCCCGCACTGGTGGGCGAGACGAAGATGTTTCCCGCCGATCTGGAGACCGGCACACCCCCGATCCCCATCCCTGTCGGCCGCATCGGCAGGCCCGACGAGGTAGCCGATATGGCAATGTCCATGCTGCGCAACGGCTATCTGACCAACAAAGTCATCACGCTCGACGGCGGCATCCTGCCCCGCGACTAGACGGAAGGGACCGAGACTGTATGTCGTGTCCGCAGTCCTATGGTCGAGATAGAAGCCATGGCTGTGATCGCCTGAACAACCCTGTGTTCAATCTCGACTGTAGGAAGCGCAGTGGGTAGTCGGCTAGCTCAATCGGGGCGCGGCTTTGCCGCTGATCAGCGGCAGATCGAGATAGGTCGCGATGCCCGGTTCGGCGGCGCACACCGCAGGCACCGAGTTCACGCAGTGCGCCGCGGTGCCGACGATGCCGTATTCCGGCCCCTCGCCGCCGACCGCGGACTGGAACCCCTTCACCGAGATCGAGATGTCGGGATTGCCGCGAACCTCCATCTCGTAGCGTTGCCCCTCGGGGCCGAATGTCCATGCAGGATCGAGCTTTTCCTCACCCATCAACCAGTTGACGGTTACGCGCACGACGACCTCGTCTCCGACGAGCGCCTCCCAGTGGAACTTTCGGCCCGCGACCTGACCCGGCTCGATCACGCCGATCGGCGACTCGATAGGAGCGGTGGCGACCGCAATCTCCTGCGACGATCGCACCTTCGGGTCTGCATTGAAGCCCGCCTTGTCGACGATCATCCTCACCGCTTGGATGAAGCCCCCGTCGAGCAGCTTCTGCATCGGTCCGCTCAGGGCCTTGTCGGGCACCTCGCCGAACCCCATCACATGGCGTACTACATCGGGCGCTTCATAGGTGCGCAGGTCCGAATACTCCTCGGCCCGAACGAATGTCACGCCGGTCGAGAAGGCCGAGAACAGCAGTGGGAATTTCTCGCTGATGCCGCCGGGCGCGATGCCGGTGCCGTGCAGCGTTGCGTTGCCCTCGATCGCGGCGTCCCGCAGGGCCACCGACTGCCGCTCACTGGGATAAACCCAGCCGACCGGGGTCACCACGTTCTTCCCGGACCGCAACAGCGCGGCGACCTCGTCGGGGTTGGGCAGCAGAGGTGAGTAGATGACCGCGTCGGCATCGAGGGCCAGGATCTCGTCGACGTTGTTGGTCGCGGTGACGCCGATGGGCTCTTCTCCGATGAGTTCGCCGACGTCCTTGCCCGCCTTGTCCGCGGAGTGCACCCAGCAGCCCGCGAGTTCGAGTTCGGGGTGTTCCAGCACGCCCTTGATGGCGGCGACTCCGACGCCTCCCGTCGCCCACTGCACGACCTTCAGTGCCATACCGCCTCCTCGATAACTAGAACACGTTCTACTTAGGTCTACACGACTGCGACTTCGTGCGCGGCGATCTGCTCGAGGAAGGCGCGAGCGGGTGCAGACGCGCTGGCAGAAACGGCGATCCCGAGGCGTCGCACGGTCTTCGGCGCCAGCGGCAGTGCCACGATGCCGTCGGAACCGTGTGGAACGTCCAACCCGGCTTTCGGCAGGATGCTGACGCCCAGACCCGCGCGCACGATCTCGAGCACCGCAGACATCTCGCGTGCCTCGAAGGCCACGTCGAACTCGACTCCGCTACGCCGCGCGATGGGTGTGAAGACCTCGGCGCAGCCGCCCGTCGAGAGGATGAATGGCTCTTTGGCCAGCTCCGCGTAGTCGACTTCAGCCCATCCGGCCAGCCGACTGTCCTCGGGCACAACCGCCACAAAGTCCTGCTCGCCGAGTGCGGCGACGTCGAGACCCTTGATGGGCAGGCTCACCACACCGGCCTCGGCTGCGCCTTGGTCCAACCAGTCCCGCACCTCTGCCTCGCTGCCTTCGAGCAGACGGATCCTGACGGCCGGATGCCGCTCCGCGAAGCTCCGCAGGTGCGGCGCGATGAAGGTGCCGGTGACGCTCGGCAGGCTCGCCAGGGGCAGAGTCCCGCTGACTTCACCCGCGAGGGCGGCGACCTCGGTGCGCATCAACCCGCAGGTGCCGCACCGCCTCGCGCGCGTGCTTCACGGCCAGGGCCCCGGCGTCGGTCAGGGCCAGGCCCTCGCGGCCACGGATCAGCAGGGCCAATCCCAACTCCTTCTCCAACGTGGCGACGGCGCGGCTGACCGCGGGCTGCGACAGACCCAACTGTCGGCTGGCCGCGGTGAATCCGCCCTCGTCGACCACCGTGATGAACGACTTCAACTGCAACAAAGTGGGCATCTGGCCTCCCGCATTCGGTCGATGGCATACCTGCATAGCAATCCGGATATGTGAATTAGTCCCTTCAGAGCGTTGAAGTAATGGTCAACGAATTCGAAGGAGGAACCCCATGGCATCTCGACGGGTACTGATCACTGGAGCGTCGAAAGGCATCGGGCGCGCCGTCGCCGAACGGGTCGCCGCAGGGGGCGACGTCCCGATCGGTCTCGCGCGCACCAGACCCGAGTACTTCCCGGGTGACTTCTACGAGGTGGACCTGACCGATCGGGCGGCTACTGCCGCGGTGCTCGACGAGGTCGTCGCGAGCGGGCCGGTCGATGCGGTGGTCAACAACGTCGGCTTCGCGCGATTCGGCCGGATCGGGCAGATCGATCTGGACGATCTGTCCGAAATCTATGACCTGAACGTGCGGACCACCGTTCAGGTGGTGCAGGCCGTGCTGCCTGGGATGCTGGCCGCCGGGTGGGGCCGCATCGTCAACGTGACCAGCATGACCACGCTGGGCACACCGGAACGCACCCCATACGCCGCAGCCAAGGCCGCGTTGGAAGCGTGCACCCGCATCTGGGCCAACGAATTGGCCTCGACGGGCATCACCGTCAATGCCGTTGCACCGGGGCCCACCGAAACCGAGATGTACCGCGAGCGCAGCCCGATCGGATCGGAACGCGAAGCCCGCTTCCTGGAAACCATTCCGCTGCGCCGCGTCGGTACACCGCGGGAGATCGCTCATGCGATCTGCGCGCTGATCGACGAGGACGCCGGCTACATCACGGGACAGATCATCAGGGCCGACGGCGGCGGCAGCATCGCCGCGTGACCGGCACCGATTTCGGGTCATGTGTTCGCGCGGCGCGCCGGTTCGCGATAGAACTTCTGTAATGGCTTCGATCAAGATCGGCTTTGGCGTGCTCGGCCCGCTGGAGATGACGGTTCGACGGCGCCCCGGTGACGCTGGGCACGCCCAAGCTGCGGGCCGTGCTGGCGATGCTGGTGATGAACCGCAACCGGCCGGTATCCATCGATTCGCTGATCACCGCGGCATGGGAGGAGGGCCCGCCTGCCGAGGCCAGGGCCAGCCTGCACTCCTACATCTCCAACCTGCGCAAGCTGATCGGCGGCGCGGGTGCGGACCCGAAGTCGGTATTGGTCAACGCACCGCCGGGGTACCGGCTCAACGCCGCCGACACCGAGTGCGATATCGGCCGATTCGTGGTCGAGAAGGCGGCCGGCGTACACGCCGCCGCCGCCGGCCGCTTCGAGGAAGCCAGCCGCCACCTGACCGACGCACTGGCCGAGTGGCGCGGACCCGTCCTCGACGACCTGCGCACCTTCCAGTTCGTCGATGTGTTCGCCACGGCGCTCACCGAAGACAAGGTGGTCGCCCACACCGCCCGGCAGGCGCCGAAATCGCTTGTGGGCGTGCCTATGCCGTCATCGGCGAGCTGGAAAGCCTGACAGTCGAGTACCCGTATCGCGAACCGCTGTGGGCGCAGTTGATCACCGCCTATTACTCCGCCGAACGTCAGTCCGAGGCGCTGGACGCCTACCAGCGGCTGAAGTCGACGCTGGCCGAGGACCTCGGCATCGACCCGGGTCCGACGGTGCGCGCGCTGCACGAAAAGATCCTTCGGCAGGAGTCGTTGGACGTGAAGAAGGCCGCGAAGACCACAGCCGTGCATCAGGTCAACGACATCGACATGCGGACTGCGGTCAATGCGACGGCGGCGCTGGCGACCCTTCGCTCCTCAGCCGGGCACCGGCTATCCCCTGACGGCGACGGCGACCAGGATCGGGCGGCTGTCCGACAACGACATCGTGCTCGACGACAACAATGTCAGCAGGCACCACGCGGTGATCATCGACACCGGCACCAGCTTCGTGATCACCGATCTGCGCTCGGCCAACGGCATCGACGTGCGGGGAGAGCGGATCAGGGGCACCGCGACACTGGCCGATGGCGACGCGATCCGCATCTGCGATCGCGAGTTCACGTTCGAGATCGAGCCGCGCCCGGCCTAGCTCGGCATTAGGGTGTATTTGCCCGCAAACGCACCCCGAGGAGAAGACCGATGAGCGACCCCGAAAAGGAGTCACGCGTTGGTTCCCAGATTGGCCCCTACAAACTGCGGCGGCTGCTGGGCAAGGGCGGCATGGGTGAGGTCTACGAGGCCGAGGACACCGTCAAAGATCGCATCGTCGCGCTGAAGCTGTTGCCGGAGTCGGCGTCGAACGATCCGGTGTTCCGCAAACGACTGAAGCGTGAGGCGCACGCCGCGGGCCGGCTGCAGGAGCCGCACGTCGTGCCGATTCACGATTACGGCGAAGTCGACGGCTTCCTGTTCGTCGATATGCGCATGATCGAGGGCACCGACCTGCGCAAGGTGTTGAAGAGCTACGGACCGATGACGCCCGCGCGAGCGGTCGCCATCGTGAAGCAGATCGGCTCGGCGCTCGACGCCGCCCACGAAGCCGGGATCACGCACCGCGACGTCAAACCCGAGAACATCATCCTCAACCGTGAGGACTTCGCCTATCTGGTCGATTTCGGCATCGCCAACGCCGTCACCGACGAGAAGCTGACGCAGCTCGGCACCGCGGTCGGGACCTACGCGTACATGGCGCCGGAACGGTTCACCAATGACGAAGTCACCTACCGTGCCGACGTGTACGCGCTCGCGTGCGTACTGCACGAATGCCTGACGGGGTCACAGCCGTATCACCGGCGACAGCGTCGGCACGATCATCACCGCGCACCTGATGAACCCGACTCCGCGCCCGAGCGGACAACGACCGGGGATCCCCGCTGCCTTCGATCAGGTGATCGCCCGTGGCATGGCCAAGAAGCCGGCGGACCGTTACGCCAGCGCCGGCGACCTCGCGACGGCCGCGACCGCAGGCGCTGACCCACCGGGAACAGGACCAGGCCGCCACGATTCTGCAGCGCAGCGAGGCTGCGACCAGACCCGTGCCACCAGCCACCGCCGTCCCAGCCGCGGATGTACGCGTCACAATCCGACGCCACCGCCCTACCCGACGCCGCCCCCGCCGCCATCTGCCCCTCGGCCCGCGGCGTTCCACACGGGTCCCCCGGCGGGCGGGCCGCCGAGCGGACCGATGTGGTCCACGTCCCCGCCACCGCCCGGTCCGCCTCATCAGCCGCCTTCGGGGGGTTCGAAGGTCCCATGGATTCCGATTGTGGCCGCCGCTGCGGTGTTCGTGCTGATCCTCGGAGGCCTTGGCATCTGGTTGATCGCCAAGCCGGACGACTCGTCGACGTCAACCGCATCGGATACGTCGGAAACCACGGAGCCATCGGAGACGACCGAGACCAGCGAACGGACCAGGACGTCCCGGACGCCGCCGCCGACGGAGAACCCGGACTCGTTCGAGGCCAAGCTTCTGTCGATCTTGCCGCGCGGCTATGACGACGGCGTGTGCACGCCGGCGAGCCCGCCGGCCACCGGCGCCCTGGCCACGGTCGACTGCGGACCGGCATCACCGGAGGGCGGCCCTGAGAACGCCCGGTATTCGCTGTTCGCCGACCAGGCGGCCCTCGACAGGGCCTTCGACGATTCGATGGGGGCGAACTCGGAACTGCTGCCGTGCCCGGACGCCAACGCCGATTCGCCGACGACGTGGCATTTCACCGAAACGCCGGACAAGGTCGAAGGCAGGATCGCCTGTGGTGTCTTCAACGGCAATCAGGACATCACGTGGACCTTCAACTCGAAGCTTCTGATCGGCGATGCGCAGGGGCCCAACCTCGCCGATTTGCACGCCTGGTGGCTGAAGTTCGCCTGACCCGCTGAACTGGCGAATTCCCGTAGGGGTGCCTGGGCCAAGAATCTGTCAAGAATCCATCAAGGGCGCTGTCCGACTCTGATGTCGACCCGGAAACAACCGGAACGAATCGACATCGGGAGTCCACATGTTCGCTCGCAACGGAGTCACCAAGTTCGCAGGCACCGCGATCGTCGCGGGCGCGCTCGGACTGGCCGCGTTCGCCACCGCAGGCACCGCCGCAGCGATGAGCTCGGCTGACGACAACTTCCTGAGCCGACATCAGCGCGGAGGGCATCGCCTACGACAGCCCGCAGGGCGCGATCTACGCAGGCCACGATGTCTGCATCGCCATCGACGACGGCGCCGACCCCGTCGACCTCGGCATGGAGATCCTGGACGAAACCGATCTGACCACCGACCAGGTCGCGACTTTCGTGGTCTCCGCGGTCGACAATTTCTGCCCCGAGCACAGCGTGCTCTTCGGATAGCTCCCCCTCCCGGCGCGGGGACCCTGCTGTGGCGGCGTGGGTCCCCGCGCCCCCCTTTTCCGATAGGCGGGCTAGACAGTTTGGCCGCTTTGTGTTTCTGTCCTTGCAGGAAAAGCGAAGGGACTTAAGGGCATGGGAACCGCCGGAAAAAATAAGGTGTTCGTCGTCGGCGTTGGAATGACGAAATTCGAGAAGCCAGGTCGCCGAGAGGGCTGGGACTATCCGGACATGGCCCGTGAGTCGGGCACCAAGGCGCTCGAGGACGCCGGCGTCGACTTCTCCGAAGTGCAGCAGGGCTTCGTCGGGTACTGCTCGGGCGATTCGACGTCGGGCAACCGGGCCCTCTACGAACTGGGCATGACGGGCATCCCGATCGTCAACGTGAACAACAACTGTTCCACGGGTTCCACGGCGTTGTTCCTTGCCGCACAGACGATTCGCGGCGGACTGGCCGACTGCACCATCGCGCTCGGCTTCGAGAAGATGCAGCCCGGTTCGCTGCAGGGCGGCGCCGAGGATCGCGAGTCACCCCTGGGACGTCACATCAAGGCGCTCGCGGAGATCGACGAGTTCGCATTCCCGGTGGCGCCGTGGATGTTCGCCGCGGCGGGCCGCGAGCACATGCGCCAATACGGCACCACCGCAGAGCATTTCGCGAAGATCGGCTACAAGAACCATAAGCACTCGGTCAACAATCCTTACGCGCAGTTCCAGGAGGAGTACACCCTCGACGACATCCTGGCGGCGAAGATGATCTCCGACCCGGTGACCAAGCTGCAGTGCTCACCGACGTCCGACGGCTCGGGCGCGGCGATTCTGGCCAGCGAGGCGTTCGTCGACAAGCACGGACTTGGCCGCGCAGGCCGTCGAGATCGTCGGTCAGGCGATGACCACCGACTTCGACTCCACGTTCGACGGCAGCGCCAAGAACGTCATCGGCTACGACATGAATGTGCAAGCCGCACAGCAGGTTTACGACCAGTCAGGTCTCGGTCCGTCAGACTTCCAGGTGATCGAGCTGCACGACTGCTTCTCGGCCAACGAGCTGCTGCTGTATGAGGCGTTGGGGCTCTGCGGTGAGGGTGAGGCACCCAAGCTGATCGACAACAACGACACCACCTATGGCGGGCGCTGGGTCGTCAACCCGTCGGGCGGCCTGATCTCCAAGGGCCATCCCCTGGGTGCCACAGGTCTGGCGCAGTGCGCCGAGCTGACGTGGCAACTGCGAGGGACCGCCGACAAGCGCCAGGTAGACAACGTCACCGCCGCACTGCAACACAACATCGGCTTGGGTGGCGCGGCAGTTGTGACCGCTTACCAGCGCGCCGAACGCTGATCGACTACGCGACACCGCCGTTGGCATAGATCACCTGGCCGTTGACCCACCGGGCCGGACCTGCCAGGAACGCGACGACCTCGGCGATGTCGGCGGGTTCGCCCAGCCGTTCCAGCGGCGGCGCCATCTTCGCGCGGTCGATGACCTCCTGCGGCTTGCCGTTGAAGTACAGCGGGGTGGCGGTCGGACCGGGGGCGACGGCGTTGACGGTGATGTCGCGTCCGCGCATCTCCTTGGCGAGGATCATCGTCATCGCGTCGACGGCGCCCTTGGTCGCGGCGTAGGCGGTGTAGGCGGGAACGGCGAGCTTCGTGACTGACGTCGAGAAGTTGATGATGGCACCGCCGGAGCGCACACGGCGGGCGGCCTGCTGGCTGACGACGAACGTGCCGCGGACGTTGGTGCGGTGCATGCGGTCGAAGTCGTCGAAGTTCAACTCGGTCAGCGGCGACAACAGCATGATGCCCGCGGTGTTCACCACGACGTCGATACCGCCGAACTCCGCTTCGACCTCGTCGAACATCGCGGCGACCTGCGCTTCGTCGGCGATGTCCGCGGACACCACCATGGCGCGGCCGCCGGCGTTCTTGACCTCGTCGGCGGCCACCTCGGCCCGGTCGCGGTTACCTGCATAGTGCACGGCGACCGCGATGCCGGCCTCCCCCAGGCGGACAGCCACGCCATGGCCGATGCCTCCCGACGCTCCGGTGACGATCGCTACCCGTTCTGTCATGTCTGCCCCCTGATGTCGCAGTTCGCCTACAGCGACTAATCGCACAATCGGCCGATTCATTCCCCTCGAGGTTGTGATTAGCGTCGTGAGCAATCGGCGGTGACGGTGATGTTGCGTGCTGTGACGACCTCGATCAGGTCGTTGCCCCGGCGACGCAATTCGGTTCGGTCCCTGGCATTTCGGATGTCGGTCACGACGCACTCGTCGAGCGGTGCGCTGCCGAACCGGTTGACCTTCACATCGAATCCCTGCGCCTCGAGCGTCGCGATGGTCAGTTGTGCGGACTCCTGGGCCGACGCAATAGCGGCCGGCAGGATGATAAGTCCGCATGCCGCAGCGGCGATTCCGATCAGGATCAAAAGTGTTGCGCGCATGACCGCGCCTCCCTTCGTGTTTCGTGTAGGCCCCGGTGGCCTTCACGCGGTACGACGGGACACTCGCCGAAGAGGTTCAAAGCAATTTCGAAAAGTTTCGAAAACGCCGAGACACGGAAAGACCCAGCTCGCGGGGGTTCGGCGGGTCTTCTCGTATGCTGGCTATGCGGGTACGGGCACCCGCTCCTCACGTGACGCGTGATCGTCGTCGACCATCGTCAACTCGTCGAACGGATCGTCGCCACGCAGCACGGTGTCCACTCGCCCGCGGTCGATGGTCTTCGTCCACGAGCCGACGAGGATCGTCGCGACGGCGTTGCCGGAGAAGTTGGTCACCGCGCGAGCCTCGGACATGAACCGGTCGATGCCGACGATCAGTCCGACGCCGTCGAGCAGGTCGGGACGGTGGCTCTGCAGGCCGCCGGCGAGTGTGGCCAGGCCGGCACCGGTGACGCCTGCGGCACCCTTGGAGGCGACCATCATGAAGACCAGCAGACCGATCTGCTCGCCGACCGACAGCGGGCTACCGAGTGCGTCGGCGATGAACAGCGACGCCATGGTCAGGTAGATCGCGGTGCCGTCCAAGTTGAACGAGTAGCCGGTCGGCACGACGACGCCGACGGTGCTGCGCTCCACGCCGAGGTGCTCCATCTTGGCGATCAGTCGCGGCAGTGCCGACTCCGACGAGGACGTCGAGAAGATCAGCAGGTACTCGCGGGCGAGGTAGCGAACGAGCTTGAAGATCGAGACGCCGGAGACGACGCGAAGCAGCGTGCCCAAGATGCCGAAGACGAACACCACGCACGTGAGGTAGAAGCCGAGCATCAGTGTGAGCAGTTGGGTGACCGCCGTCCAGCCGGTCTGGCCGACGACGTTGGCGATCGCGCCGAATGCGCCGATCGGGGCGAGCCACAGGATCATCACGAGGACCTTGAAGACCAGCTTCTGCAGGTGTTCGATGCCGCGCAGGACCGGCTCACCTGCGGTGCCCATGGCTTGCAGCGCGAAGCCGACGAGAAGCGCGACGAACAGAGCCTGCAGCACGCTGCCCGTTGTCAGCGACGAGAACAGGGTGTCCGGGATGATGCCCTGGACGAAGTCGAGCAGTCCGCCGGATTCGTGTGCGGTTTCGGCCAACTCGGCGCCCTTGCCTGCGGCGGTGTCGGTCAGGTGCATGCCGCTGCCGGGGTGGATGAGGTTGCCGACCAGCAGACCGATGGCGAGCGCGAACGTCGACATGACGAGGAAGTAGACGAACGCCAACCCGCCGACCTTGCCGACGGTAGCGGCTTTGCGTACCGAGCCGATGCCCAGGACGATCGTGCAGAAGATGACGGGCGCGATCATCATCTTGATCAGGGCGACGAACATGGTGCCGAGCACGCCGACGCTCTTGCCGACCTCGGGGGCCAGAATGCCCACCGCCACGCCTGCGAAGACCGCGACGATGACGGCGATGTACAGCCAGTGGGTGCGGTCGCGGCGGCGCGGTTTATCCGGCGGTTCGGCTGCCGATGGCTGGCGGTCAAGGATGGTCATTACTACCTCCAGGTCGACGATGTGATCTGTAAGTAGCGTCGACGACGGACGTGAGCCAGGTCACGCTTTAGTTCATTTAGTTCTGGTGTGCTGTCTCACCGCCGATCGGATCCTACAGTGACTGCCATGCTGCCGGACCATGGTGGTCGTCGCGGTGCGGGGACTACCAGATGCAGCAACACAGTCAATACGACGAGACAGTAGAGCCGGACGCTCAATCGCATTGACACGCGCACGTGTCTCAACCATCCGGACGATGGCTCGGATACTCAGTACCGGGCGAGGTCGAAGAACTCCGTGCACAGTGGCGGATCGACGCCGGTGTTATCGTCGTACACCACACACGCGTGGTGCGATTCCACCTGCAATGCCTGTCGCGCGTCGAACATTTCCTCGTTCATTTCGTTCACCGGATGACGTAGAACCTGACAGACGCCGGTCGACTCCTGGCGCACATGATGCGTCTAGCTACCCGACATGCTGACGGCTCCTCGAATCGACTGTCGTGCGCCGAGTCCGACGATGCTCAGTACCAGTTGTGCCGAATATGGCTGGTCGCCGCTTCGGGTCCGCCTACGTTCGGCACTGCCGTTTGATACGCGTGAATCCCGGACTTCATCAGCCCGCTCTCGCTCGTCATGACCGATGACGCCGATCGTGGTCGACGGTCTTGTCGCGCCGGGATGTCACCTCGACAGACTTGCTGGCGTTCCGTAGCCATCGAGAAAGACTGGCCAGTGAACACCTGTGATCATCGGTTCTCGCGGCGGTGATCGCGATGGCTCTGTCGCCGGCCGTCGAGGACGACGTCAACCTCCGGCCGCACGCGCCGAATGCGTAGTCGATTACCTGTTCTTCGACGGTATGTTCACGAACATGGCCGACGACCGGGATCGCCAACGTCGCAGACCGCAGACGGCCGCCACCTGGCATATCTGGAGGTCGGAGATCCCGACGGCCCGCTCGTCATCCACAACCACGGCGGCCCGAGTAGCCGGCTCGAGGCACGGCTGCTCGCGGAGTCGGCAGCCAAGAACCGGATACGGCTGCTCGGCGTCGACCGGCCCGGCCAGGGCCAGTCCAGCCCCCAGAAGACCCGCACCTACTCCGGTTGGGCCGACGACCTCGTCGCCATTGCCGACGCACTGGGGTACCGGGAATTCGGGGTGACCGGCTGGTCGGAGGGCGGCCCGTGGGCGCTCGCCGCGGCCGCATACATCGACCCCGAACGCCTGCGCCACGTCAGCAGCATCGCGCCGGGAAGCTACGGAGCATTCGGCGACAACTCAGCGGCGCAATATCTTTCGAAGATCGATGCGCTTGGCGGAACCCTCTCCCTGCGCTTCAAGCCGGCGTTCCGGCTGATGTACGCCACCCTCGGATTCACCGCCAAACGATTCCCCGCGACCTTCGTCAAACAGGTGCGCGGCAGCGTCAGCGATTACGACCAACAGATCCTGCTTCGACCCGACGTCGCAAAGCGAATTCGGCGACGCGTGCGCCGAATGCTTCGCCCACGGCTCCGACGGATTGGTCCGCGACGCTGAACTGCTCTATCGGCAATGGGCTTTCGACGTCGCAAAGATCGAGCGAGCGGTCCACATGTGGCAAGGACTGGACGACAAGCTGGTTCCGGATCCCATCAACAAGGCCGTCGCCGACGCGATGCCCGGTTCGGTCTGGCATCCCGTCGACGGCGCCGGGCACTTCGTCGCCGTCGGCGAGGGAGACGACATATTCGCCATCGCCGCTGAGGAACTGGGCGCTTGACCCGCCTGGTGGCCCCGCTCCCTGGCCGGTCAGGCCATCGCACTGCAAATCCTCGTGGTCGCAGTGGTGGTACTGGCAGGCAGCGCGCTGGCATTGCTCGATGCCCGGCGCGACGCCGACGAGGCGGCACGCCAGCAGGTCGTCGGCATCGCCACCTCTATCGCCGACTCTCCCTCGACGGCAGAAGCCATCGAATCCGGCAGGGCCACTGAGATTCTGCAGCCGGTCACCGAAGCCGTCCGCACGACACACCGACATCGCCTTCATCACCATCATGTCGCCCGACCGGATCAGGTTCACCCACACCGACCCGACCCAGATCGGCGGCCAATACATCGGCACCATCGAGCCCGCTCTGCGCGGCGAGACGATCAGCGAGGTCTACACCGGCACGTTGGGCCCCTCGATTCGTGCGGTCGCGCCGGTGCGCAACGAATCGGGAACGGATCGTCGGCCTGGTATCGGCGGGCATCCTGCAGGACAACCTGGCCGATCGATGGCGCTCACAGTGGCCGACCATCGCCGCGGTAGGCGTTGCAGCGCTGGCTGTTTCACTAGCCGGGGTCTGGTTGATCCGCAGACGGTTACTGCGGCAGACGCACGGGCTGCGGCCCGACGAGCTGCGGGTGATGTACGAGCACCACGACGCGATCCTGCACTCGGTGTCGGAGGGACTGATCGTGGTGGACCGCAACGGCGTCGCCCTGGTCAATGACGAGGCGCGCCGTCTGCTCGCACTCCCGCCGGGCCCGGTCGACCGCACCGAGCTGCCGGAGTTCCTGCGGACGTTCAACCCGGGTGCCCGCGACGAGGTGCACGTGACCGCCGATCGGGTCCTGGTGGTGAACCGGTCCCCCGTCGCCGACGCGCCCGCGACCTCAGAGGTCGTCACCATCCGCGACCGCACCGAATTGCAGGGCGCGCTAGGTGAACTCGGTTCGCTGAAGGTGCTCACCGACACCCTTCGGTCACAGGCGCACGAGGCGGCCAACAAGCTGCACACGATCGTCACGATGGTCGAGATGGGCCGGCCCGAGGACGCGGTGCAGTTCGCCACCGAGGAACTCGCCCTGTCCCAACAGCTCGTCGACAGATTGTCCAGTGCGGTCGGCGAGCCCGCCCTGGTCGCACTGCTGCTGGGCAAGGCCGCGCAGGCCGACGAGCGCGGTATCGAGCTGACGATCACCGAAGACACCCGGCTGCCGTCGAACTCAGACGAAGTGCCGCTGACCGGCCAGGAGATGGTCACCGTGCTCGGCAACCTCATCGACAACGCGATGGATGCCTGCGACCGCGACGATCCGTGGGTGGAGGTCACCGTGCAGATGGTGGACGACACGCTCACGCTGCGCGTCGCCGACAGCGGACCGGGCATGGACCCCGATACGTTCGAGAAGGCGATGCAGCGTGGGTATTCCACGAAGGGCGACTCTGATCATCACGGCCTCGGGCTGGCGTTGGTCAGCCAGATCGTCAAGCGCCACAACGGTATTCTCACCACCGACATCTCCTACGGGTCGGTCGTGACCGTGACGGTCCTGGCGGGCTCATGATCAACGTGCTGATCGTCGAGGACGAACCGCTGATCGCCGAGGCGCACCGGACCTACCTCGGCCGGCTCGAGGGCTTCTCGGTGGCCGGCATCGCCCATACCGCCCGCGATGCCATGCGGGCCGCTTCGGAGGCCGCCACCACCGAGACGCCGATCGATCTGGTGCTGTTGGACATCGGGCTGCCCGACGCCAGCGGAATCGCTCTGGCATCGGGGTTGTCCGGTCTGCGGCCGATCCCGGACATCATCGCGATCACCTCCGAGCGCGACCTGCAGATGGTCCGCGCGGCGGTCGGCCACGGCGCGTTGGCGTATCTGTTGAAGCCCTTTACGTTCGCCGCGTTCCGCGATCGGCTGGATCGCTACCGCCGCTACCGCGAAGCCCTGCCCGCAGGCACCGATGCCGCCAGCCAGGCGGAGGTCGACCGCGCGCTGGCCGAACTGCGGGTGAGCGACAAGGCCGTTGCGCCCAAGGGTGCGGCGCCGGGCACCAATGACGAAATCGCCCGCGCAGTACGGGATTCCGATGAGGGCGTCACGGCCGACGAAGTGGCCAAGCAGGTGGGCGTCTCACGGGTGACCGCGTGGCGATACCTCGAACGGCTCGCCGACGAGGGCACGGTCACCCGTCACACGGACTACGGCAAGGCGGGCCGCCCCAAGACCCGCTACCAGTGGCGCTGAGTTGTCACCGCGTATGCCTACGCGGAGGGAAACGATGGCGTTATACCGCTGCCGGCTCCAGTTCAACAGCCTGGGGCACGTAGATCGGATTGGTCGCCACGAACTGCGAGTACAGCAGCGGCTTGGCCGACGCGACCGACAACTGCGTCACCCCGCCCGCATAATCGGCCACGTACAGCCGGCCTGCGTCGGAATCGACTGCGACACATGACGGCCGGGCGTCGACCTTCACCGTGTTGACGATCTTCAGCGTGAGCGTGCACAGCACCGTGACGTTGTCGTAGTCGACGATGTATGCACGGGTCTTGTCGGCGCTGACGGTCATCTGTGTCGGGGCGCCGATTCCGAGTTCGGCGGTATCGGTGATCTCGGCCCTTCGACAGGTCGATCACCTTGACTGCGCCACCGCTGGTTCGGTCCGAAGTGAGGACATAGGCGACGTCGTCGGCGATAGCGATGTCGCGGATCGGCGAACCGACCGACACCGTGCGCCGAACCCGCGCGGTCTCGACGTCGACGACGACGAGCGCGCTGCCCCGATCGTCGGTGGTCGCGACGTACAGCCGCTTACCGGTCGGGTCGACCTGGACGGCATCGATGCCGATACCCGCGCCGGTGGCGATATCGATGGTGCCCACTCGCTCGGCCGTCGTGTCGACGACGACGACATCGACGTAGCCATCCCCGGTCCGGCCCGCATACACCCGCTTGCCGTCCGGGCTGGGGGCCAGCGCCGTCACGCTGAACGCCAATGAGTAGGTGGCGACGACCGTCTGCGTGACGGTGTCGATCACCGAGATGGCGTCACAACTCGATGACGTGGTGCTGACGTAGGCGCGGCCGTCAGCGACGACGACCGCGAACGGCTCGCCCGGGACCGCGACAACGCCCGCCACGGCCAGCGTGTCGGCGCGCAGCAGCGAAACGGTGTCGTCGCTGTGGTTGGTGACCACGACCATGCCGTCATCGGTGGCAGCGATGTCACCAATGGCGCCACGCTGCACATCGACAGCACCCACCCGGGTGACGTCCGCGCTCAGGTGCGTCCCGTCAGTCACTTCCGCCACAGGAGTGTTCTTGCGCATCAAAAAGTTAGCCATTTTCATCGGCACCTCCGCCGGTTTGGCGTTCGCCGGCTCTAGATTCCACATCTACATGCGCCCGTGCGAGCGCGATCTGTGTCGATTCTAGCGACGAAAATCAGTGGTCCGCGGTGACGCAAACGTCGATTCGAAGACAATGCACGGCAACCTCTCAGACACCGCTTAGAAAACAATTCGTTATGCAGTCGTTATGTATGACGAGCAATTAATTTTGGGCACTGAACTGCAGATGACAGTGAAATGGCAACGCTAGTCTCGGCACTCAGATACTTCGCATGAGTAACGGCTTCTTAGGTTTCTGATGGAAATTGAGCGGTAAATCACAGGCCGACACGGCAGCAAATTCGCTCGGAGATCGCAACTAACACCGATTTTCGCCGCGGGCGGTCAGCGTGATTCAGCCGGGGAGCATCGCGGATGCCGGGCTTGATGTTCGCTGAGCCACCGCGTCACACGGACGCGTAGGCCTCCGCGTGGACTCCGGCTGCGCAATTATCGAACCTGCATCTGCACACAGGTTCCGTCCGACGTCCACGAAATCGACATGCGATCGGACAAGGCGCGCATCAAGGGCAGGCCGCGACCCCGGGTGTTCGGTTGGGCGGCAGGATCCACATGCCGCCATTTCCCACGGTCGGAGACATTGACGAGCAGAGTGCCGTCGGCGCCGTCGTAGTGGACGTCCAGCGTCATCGTGCCCTGGCTCTCCGCGGTAGGCGTATTCGGCGGAGTTGGTCAGCGCCTCATTCACCACCAGCAAGACGTCGTTGAGCCGATCGCGTCCAGCGGTGAGATGCGTGCGCAGCCACTCGGAAAGCTCGTGCCTCAACCTGGCCACGGAGAGCGCATCCGCGGTCTCGGTACGGGCGAAGTCAGCGTCCGCAGCGCTCGTGGAGAATTCGAATCGGTCATGATGTCCAACGGATACCCCGCGGGACCCGCAGTCATGCAGTGAAATTGTCCACAGCATCGTCCAGCGCGGAGAACAGGTCGATCAGGTCGGCGATGCCGGTGATCTTCAGTGGCCGACTCGTGGCCGAACCCTCGGCGACCACGGCGAACCGGGTCTCCGTCCCCCCCGTCTGGTTGTGCGCCTCCATCAGCACCTGCATGCCGGCCGACCCCAAGAAGTCCACGCTCGGTGAGGTCCACGATCAATCCGGTGGGGTTCTTGCTCAACGCGGACTGGACGGCGTCCCTCAGTTGGGGCGCCGTGAGCATGTCGAGTTCTCCGGACGCGGCGACAATCGCGACACGTTCGACCCACTTCTCAGTGCAAAGCTGCTCGTCCAAGCCTCACCTCTTGTTAAGCGACCGGTACATCGGTCAGCGCTGATCTCACGAGGCTGCAGTCTGAACCCGCGCGACAGGGTAGCGAGAAAATAGCACCGACGCATCGGGCACACTGCTTGTCCTGGTCAGGGCAACAGGATATATGACATGCGGGTAAGTCCCGCAACTTGCCTGTTCGTCCACGTGTCAGGCCGTCCTTCCGGCTAGGCAACGATCGCGTCGCCGCACGATGCCGCTGCGACAGGCCCGGGAGTGCCGCAACGGACCAGGAGAAGCGTCGGCGGATACACCGGCTCGAAGTCCGGCCGCGGCGGCGGGAGCCCTGGGAAATGCTCGCGCCATAAACGCCGGTCAGCTTTGCGACGATCTGGGCGGGAATGTTCGATCCCCACGTACAGAGCGTCCATGACGCTGTTGGACCGGACCGACGAGGAAGCTCGGCATGCTCTGCGTGATGTTGTCTCCTACCGTGTGAATGAAATACGGAATCGTCCCGAAGACCGTCCGCATGCTCAGGCGCCATGTTGGTGGCGGCGTCGGGATATTGGTTCTTGGCGATCTCGGCCAGACCTCCGTGTACAGATCGCCTTGGGGCGGAACGCTGTAGGCGTCGAGATCCATCAAGGGCATGCCGTTGGCATTGTTCCTCGGTGTCGCCGCCGAAAAGCCTGACCACCGTGGGCGTGGTATCGACGATTTCGTATTGGGTGTTGATGTATCCGGTCATGAAGTCAGCACCGTGCGCGATGACGAATGTTTCCGTCTCATTGGGTGTTTGGAATCCGTGGCCGAAGCCCTTCTCCGTCTGTGTCCGTGGTCGGTGACCACGATGACGGTCCACTCCTCGCCGGATTCCTCGATCGCCTGCATGATGTCGCCGAGGTTGTCGTCCATGTTCCGGAGCGAGTCGCGGTATTCGTCAGATCCGCCGCCGTACGCATGGCCGTTTTCGTCGACCCCGACGTAATAGCTGAAGAGGAAGTTCGGGTTCCTGCCGTCGGCGCCGGAGATCGCGTCGATGGTCAGATCGGCGACGTAATCGTCGCTCTCCTCCCAATACGGGTCGTTCGCTTGGTGTCCCACGAAGAGGTTGTGATCAGCGGGATCCGAGCCAGCGGCAGCGATGGCGTTGATGACGTCCCAGTTGCCGATGGCCATCGTGACGATGTCCTCGTTGTGAGCCCTCGATCTGGTTGAACACCGTCGGGTACTTGTCGTATGTCCATGGGGTGAAGACGTTGTTGATGACCCCGGTCTCCTCGCCCCACTCGCCGGTCAGGATTGCCGTCCACGACGGATTGGAGATCGTCGTGTGCCCGACGATGCTCGCCGGGCCGGTGGTGCTGCCGGCCATCAGCGCGCGGAAGTTCTCGTTCTCGGGGTCGGCGAGGATCCTGCTCGAGTTCGCGCCGTCGACGCCGATCACCAGGACGTGGGTCTCGGTGGCGACGATGTTGGCTTCGGGGGGATCTTCGAGTTGACTGACGCCCTGCTGGGTCGCCGCATTCGTTGTTCGTGGAACGAGGGACCGCTCCAACTCGTTGCGCACCATGAACAGCGCCGCGGTCAGAGTCGGCAGCTGAAGCGGTGACCCGTCGGCCGGGTTCTGCATCGACCGCATGATGGCATTGACGAAATCTGTGACAACGGTGACCCAGGTGGGCTGGGGCTGCGCCGAGGTCGTGGTTATCGGCACCGATGTCGTGGTGAATGTGCTCGCAAAGGACCCTGCGTCTGCGGGGTCGCTGATAAAGGCGCCGAACGTCTGCAACTGCTGGCGATTCGCGGACTGCCCGTCATCGATTTTCGAGTCGCCGTTGTTCGAGAGTTCCGAGAAAGCCGAAATGTCCAGGCTCTGCGATCCACCGGACAGGTCCTGAAGGTCGGCATCGCCGTCCACCAGATACTGATGAGAGTTGTCGTCCTTCGCCGGCGGCGTTTCGGCGGGTGGTGCGCCTCCACCGACGACCGGTTCGGCGGGCGGCCGGATTTCCTCTTCGCCGCCGGGGGGCAGGACTTCCTCTTCGCCACCTTCTTGGCCTCTTCTTCGCCGTCGGCCTCTTCTTCGCCGCCTCTCGGCCTCTTCTTCGCCGTCGGCCTCTTCTTCGCCGTCGGCTTCGAGTTCATCGTCGGCGGGGTCATTCGGATCGAGGGATTCCTTGTTTGACTCCGACGGCCCCGGATTCGAAGGAGGTGCCTGGTTGCCCGTCGATCCGTCGGTCGGCGATGTAGGCGATGTCGGCGATGTATTCGTGTCCCTCGAGGTCGACGTGTCGGGGGTCTCCGCGTACGCGATACCCGGTGTGTTCGCGACGGCGACGCCCACGCCGAGAGTTACCGCTAATGCTCCGATGCGACCGATGTACCTGGCGTAACCCATGACGGCTTCTCCTTGGCTGAATGTGGCTGAGAAATAGAGAATCTCGCCTGCTGCGCTGGAAATTACGCCCCGCGAGCAAAATCTTCGCCAGAATCGACAGGTTTGCTGACCTAAGCGTCAAATCGCGGTGCGTCTGCCACGCGACGGTCACCGCCGTTTCGGTCCTGCCACAGCCGGTATACGTCGACAGCGTCCTCGCGCGGCTCGTAGCGCATCGGCAGACGACGCTGCTCGGCCGATTTGGCGAACTCCTGATAGAAGGTGTCGAGTTCGAAGTACTTGCGGTCGTCAACGTAGTGGGGCTCATAGGCGTCACGAGTGGTCAGGAAGACAACCTCGTCCGGCGAGCAGTAGTACAGCGCCCCCAGGCACATCGGGCACGGGTGCGCCAGCACGTAGATGGTGGCGCCGACCAGATGCTCGGTACCCAACCGCACACACGCCTCACGGATGGCCAGGATTTCGGCGTGCGCGGTCGGGTCGTGGGTCTGCGCCACGAGATTCGGGCTCTCGGCGAGGATCTCGCCGTCCCTGACGATGACGGTCGCGAACGGCCTGCCGCCCGCGGTGACGTTGTTTCGGGCGAGGTCTATCGTGCGCTGAACGAAATCAACCACGATCACCGACACTATCCTCCTGGGCCACTTGATCGGCGCCGCAAATCGGGCGACATCCGTTCTCGCAGCGAGTCGTAGATGGGCGGCGACTTCGTGAGCTCGGCGACGAGCACCGCTGCGGCAGTGCCGGCGATCATCGGGATGCCCACCGCCGTCGTCGCCGTCATCTCCATGACGAGGACGATGGCGGTCACGGGCGCCCGCACCGTCGCACCGAAGAACGACGCCATGCCGACCAGCGCCATCGGGACGGCCAGGAACCCCACGTCGCCGGGCCACACGGCGCCGAACACGCCGACAAACAGCAACCCCCACAGCGCACCGACCGCCAGCAGCGGCGCGAACAGTCCACCCGGCACAGCGGCTGAATACGACAGCGGGCCCGCCACGAAGCGGACCAGCAAGACTCCGACGACGACCGGGAGGACGATGTCCTGCCCGCTCAGAATCAACTGCGTCAGAGTGTCGCCGCCACCCACTGACTCCGGGTAGATGAACATCGCCAGCCCGATGATCGCGCCGATGATGGCCGCCTTGGCGATGGTCGGGATTCGCCGGATCCCACCGACATGGTCGAGGAACCACAGCAGCAGCCGGTTGTACGCGGCGCCCAGACATCCGGTGAGCAGACCGAAAACCACGAACAGCGGTAGCCACGCCAGCGCTGGCGCGCCGATCGATTCGACGAAGAAGTCCGGATCGTTGCCCAGAAGGAGGCGCATGCAGCCGACCGCAGCGGCAGCCGCGAACAAGGTCGCCAGGACCGTCTGCAGCCGGAAGGATTTCGTCACCTCCTCGAGCGCGAACAGCGTGCCCCCGATCGGCGCATTGAACGCGACCGCGAGCCCGGCCCCACCGACGGCGGTCTGCATCATCCTGATTTCGGACTCCGGAAGCCGGGCGCGTCGCGCTGATTCCGCTCCGATCACCGAGCCCATGTGAACCGTCGGGCCCTCACGGCCCAGCACCAGCCCGGACCCCATCGACAGAATGCCGCCGATGAACTTCGCGGGCAGAAGCAGGAGCAGCGGCGGTTCAGCTTCGCCCCGGTAGACGGCCTCCACGTGCTGGATCCCGCTGCCGGCAGCCAGGGGCACCCACCGCACGATCAGTGCGGCGAGCGTCGCACCGAGCGCCGCGGCGGCCATGGGCACCAGCCACCCCGGTCCTGGCAGCGCGTGCGCCCAGTCGACGAGGTCTATCCGCAGCCGGTCCGCGGTCTCCAAGCACCAGCGAAAGGCGCCGCCGATGAAACCGATCGCCGCACCGGCCACCGTGGCCGTCACGCAGATGAGGA
This sequence comes from uncultured Actinomycetota bacterium, assembly GCA_963720345.1. Lineage (GTDB taxonomy): Bacteria > Actinomycetota > Actinomycetes > Mycobacteriales > Mycobacteriaceae > Mycobacterium. The sequence goes on along the minus strand of CAVRFN010000047.1, from coordinate 499,572 downwards.
CCGATCCGCGCATGTGCACGACCGGGAACCTCCTTCAGCGCAGGACCGCATCGACAGAAATTTCAGTCTCGCAGATCGGACGCCCATCGTTGGCACGTCGCGGAGGTTCTGCGCCGCATATCGTGATGCTCGGCTGACGAGCACTTCGACGATGGGACCGGCGATGAGGGCAGTGGCGTTGAGACGGTGTGGTGTTCTCGCGATGGCGACGGCGCTGATGTTCGTCTCCGGGTGTGGCGCCGACTCGACACCAGAAGCCACGTCGCCCACGACTACCACCGACGGGTCGAGCGCACCGGCCGCCAAGGAAATGGATGCCGGCGTCGCTGCGCGACTCGATGAGGCCATCGACAAGGCGATGGACCAAGCCGGAGTCCCCGGCGCGATCATCGGCATATGGGGTCCCGACGGGGATTACGTGCGAGCGGTCGGCGTCGCCGACCAGGCCGGCGGCGAACAGATGAGTACGGACTTCTACCACCGAATCGGCAGCCAGACAAAGACATTCACCATCACGGGCGTGCTGCAGCTTGCCGATCAGGGCAAGCTCGGACTCGACGATCCCATCGCCAAGTACATCGACGGCGTGCCCGAAGGCGACACGATCACGCTGCGGCAGCTGGCGCGGATGCAGAGCGGCCTGGCCAACTACACCGACACTGACGAGTTCCAGCAGGCGTTTTTCGCCGACCCGTTCCAGAACTTCACCCCGCAGCAACTCCTCGACTATGCGTTCGCCGAACCCATGAAGTTCCAACCCGGCGAGGATTTCCTGTACTGCAACACCAACACCGTGCTGTTGGGTCTCGTTGTGGAAAAGATCAGCGGGCAATCGCTGCCGGACTACATCCGTGACCACATCACGACCCCATTGGGCATGAGCCACACCAGTTTTCCGACGACGAACGCGTTTCCGAAGCCGCACGCGCAGGGTTACACCACCCAGGATGCTGATAATTCCGAAACGCCGGCCACCGACTGGAACCCCTCCTGGGCGTGGGCCGCAGGCGCGATGATCTCCACCCTCGAGGACATGCACATCTGGGCGCCTGCGCTGGCGACCGGAAAGCTGCTGACACCGGAGATGCAGGCGCAGCGACTGCAGACCGTCACCACACCGGGCATGCCGGCCGGCGACGGATACGGCGTGGGAATCTTCAACATCGGCGGCTGGATCGGACACAACGGCAGCCTGCCCGGCTACCAGACCGTCTCCGTCTACCTTCCGGAAAAGGAAACGGCGATGGTGATTTTCATCAACACCGATATCGCTTTCGAGGGCCAGGAGCCGAGCACGCTGGTGGCCAAGGCCATCACCGAGATCATCCGCCCCGACAACGTCTACGCGATGGGTGAAGCGGTGCAGCCACCCGACATCACCGCATCGCCCACCCCGACCACCACCAAGCCGCGGTATCCTCCAGCCTCCAAGAAACTTCCAAGAACCGTCCTCCAACCTGTTGTCAGCAAGTGCGGGGGCCTTACCCGACGAGGCCTCCGCACTTGCTCCATCTGTCGACAGCGCCCACCTCAGCGGATCAACGTGACGTCCGCCGGCATCGGCGCGGTCAGCACCGCGGCCAGCATGGCGATGATCTCTTCTGCGGTCCCGGCATCGCTCACCGGCCTGCGCCGAGCGCTCCCGCTCGGCGAGAAGCGCGAACATCGTCGTGGCAATTGCTTTGACCCGCCGTGTGCGTGCCTGACGATCGACCGTCGGGATGGCCTTGGCCAAGCGCTCGAGGACCTGCGGCCATACCGATCCCTGCGATTCGCCGACATCGGCGCGCAGGTGTAACGATGCGGCCTGCAGGAACCTCGCGTAGTAGGGGCTGCCGACGGCGGTCAAGGGAAGCACCATGATCCGCAACCATGCGCGGACGTCGTCGCGCGCGTCGTCGTCGAGCGCCTCCACCATCTGCGCGCGCTCTTGCTCCATCGGCTGAGCCGGCGCCGGACGATCGCGTCGATGAGGTCCTGGCGATTCCGGAAGTGGTAGTTGACCGCGGAGTTGTTGCGCTGGCCGGCCGCAACCGCGATGTCGCGCAGTGGCACCTGGATGCCGCGCTCGGCGATCAGCCGTTCGGCCGCATCCAGAATGTCGGACCTGGCTCTTTCACCACGGTTCACCTGAACGATCATAGGAACTGGACCGTGATTAAGCGAATATGCTTAACTTTGTGTTGAGCCGTCGGCCGGAAGAGGTGACTCGATGACAAGCGCGCACGAGATTCGTGAAATCGACATGGGCAAGCCCATGCAGCGTTTTGCCCGCGGGTGGCACTGCGTCGGCCTGGCCGAAGACTTCCGCGATGGAAAGCCCCACGGCATCAACGCATTCGGCACCCGACTCGTCGTGTTCGCCGACTCGCAGGGCGACCTGCAGGTGCTCGACGGCTACTGCAGGCACATGGGCGGCGACCTCTCCCAGGGGACGATCAAGGGCGATTCGGTGGCCTGCCCGTTCCACGACTGGCGTTGGCAGGGATCGACCGGCAAGTGCTCGCTGGTGCCCTACGCCAAGCGCACGCCACGGCTGGCCCGGACCCGGCGCTGGTTGACCGGCGAGGTCAACGGCCAGCTGCTGGTCTGGCACGACCCGGAGGGGTCGACACCGCCGGCCGAGTTGTTCCCGCCCATGATCGACGGGTACGACGAAGGGCAGTGGTCACCGTGGTCGTGGAACTCGATTCACATCGAGGGATCGCACTGCCGCGAGATCGTCGACAACAACGTCGACATGGCGCACTTCTTCTATATCCACCACGCCTATCCCACGTACTTCAAGAACGTCATCGAGGGTCACACCGCGTCGCAGTTCATGGAGTCCAAGGCCCGCCCCGACTTCACCAAGAACTACGAGAAGCTCTGGGAGGGAACCAAACTCCGCTCAGAGGCGACGTACTTCGGCCCCGCGTACATGATCAACTGGTTGCACAACGATGTGGCACCGGACTTCACCATCGAGGTGGCACTGATCAACTGCCACTATCCGGTGACCCACGATTCGTTCGTGTTGCAATGGGGCGTCGCCGTGCAAGCGGTGCCTGGATTGCCCGCCGATAAAGCCACGAAACTGGCTGCGGCAATGAGCCGTTCATTCGGTGAGGGCTTCCTCGAGGACGTCGAGATCTGGAAGCACAAGACGCGGATCGAGAACCCGCTGCTGACCGAGGAGGACGGTGCGGTTTACCAGCATCGTCGGTGGTACGAGCAGTTCTACGTCGACCTGGCCGATGTCACGTCCGACATGACCGATCGGTTCGAGATCGAGGTGGACACCACGCACGCCAATGACATTTGGCAACGCGAGGTTGCCGAGAACCTGAAGCAGTCTCGCCCTAGTCGGCGGACCCGCTACTCGACGACGAAAACCGGGATCAGCCGCGACGTCTTCGTCTGGTACTCGGCGTACGGCGGATAGGCCTCCACGGCCAGCTTCCACCAATGCTCGCGCTCAGCGCCGTCGACCTCGCGTGCGGTCATCGTGGCGACTTTGTCGCCGTCCTGGACCGTCACCTCGGGGTTCGCCTTGACATTGAAGTACCAGAACGGGTGCGCCGGATCGCCGCCCTTTGACGCGACCATCGCGTATCGGCCGCCTTCTTCGACACGCATCAGTGGTACATAGCGCTTCGCGCCGGTCTTGGCGCCGGTCGTGGTGAACAGGACGATCGGTCGGTCGAGAACCTCGACGCCATCGGTGGTGCCCAACTCCAGGATGCGCTCGGTCTGCTCACGGACCCAGTCGGTGGGGCTCAGCTTCGCTTGCTCTGTCACGAACCGCTTCAACAATGTGGCGACACGGAAATTCCCGACACGCGGCAGGCGCGCCGGATGCCCTCGCCTCGGTACAGCCAGTGTCGGGTTATGTGCGCTCGTCGGCGCCTCAGCGTGCCAAAACCCAACACTCGGCACGTAGGAACGCCCTTCGATTGGGCGCTAGGCGTTGAACGCGCTGAGGATTTCCTCACCGGCGGTGTGGATGTAATCCGAACTTGCGACGTCAGGGATCGTGAACAGAAACGTGTCGATTCCAGCTTCGCGGTAGGCGGTGATTCGCTCGATGCATTTCTGCGGTGAACCGACTATCAGCCCGGTTTCGGGGATGGAGGCGAATTCTTGCCGGACCCGCGCCTCCTGCTCGGCGGATTCGGTGGGCGCAAGCAACGTCGTCACGGAAAGTCTCAGGGTGGCGGGGTCCCGCCCCACCTCGGCGCATGCGTTGTCCAAATACTCCCTTCGCTGGCTTACCCTTTCGGGAGGCCACCAGCGAATGTTGATGCCCTGGGCGGAGTGGGCCGCGATCCGCTGCACGCGGTCCCCTTCGCCACCGACCCACAGCGGCGGATGGGGCTTTTGCACCGGTGGCGGGTCGCAGATGGCACCGTCCAGCGTGTAGAACCGGCCCGCGTATACGGGATTTGGCTCCGTCCAGATGGTTTTGATGACCTCGAGAGCCTCGCTAAGCGCGGAGACCCGCTCTCCCGCCGGCGGGAACGGAATGCCGTACGCCTCGAATTCACGCTTGAACCAGCCGGCGCCCAGACCCAGGTCTAGTCGACCTTCAGAGATGACATCCAACGTGGCTGCCATCTTGGCCAGCACCGAGGGGTGGCGGTAGGAATTGCACAGCACGCTGGTGCCCAGGCGGACGCGTGTGGTGTCACGAGCCAGCGCCGCGAGTGCCGTCCACCCTTCCAAGAGAGCCATCGATGCTGGGGGTACTCCGGTTGTACTCTGCGGCACGCCGCCCGCGGACGTGATGCCGGCGTCTTGAACGTAATCTTCGGGACTCGTGGTCAGGAAGTGGTCACACAGCCAAATCGAGTGGAAGCCATAGCCTTCGGCGAGGTTGGACACCCGGACCATCTCGGGATACTGAGTGACCGCCAGGCCATTGATCGTGAGCGCCAGAATCAATCCGAACTTCGGGTCATCGGCGGCGACGCTGGGCACCATGACCTACCTTGTATCAGTCGTTCCGGCTCAAATGCCGGCTGTTCATGAATGCTACGCCCCACCTTAGTGACCGGGGTCCTTTCGAGGATGGCGAGCGGATCTGGACTAAAGCTGGTGCAGCGGAGTGGGTTTCAACGCCTGCGTAGCAACGACACTGATGATCGCCGTCGCAACCAGGTAGCCGCAGGCGAGCCATGGCGATCCACCTGTCGCGCCGATCAGTGCGGTGAGGATGAGCGGCGTCAGTCCCGATGAGTAAACCCCCGACAGCTGATAGACCGTCGACAGTCCCGTGTAGCGGACCCGGGCCGGGTACAGCGACGCATACAGAGTGCCCTGCGCTCCGTAGAACACCGCGTGGATGACTCCGAAGACCAGAATGATCGCGATCGCGCTGAATTACCTGCAATACCTACGAAGCCGTCGTGAGTCGGTCCTCCGCGCAACGCCTTCCGGACAGCGCGAGGTTGATTGCGGTGCTGACGGACTGCGGCGCCTCTTGCACAAGCATGTGCCCAGCGGACGGAATGTGCATGTGCAGGGCACCGCTGATCGTGGCAGTGAGATCGTTGGCGTGAGACACCGGAGTCGCGAAGTCCCTTCCGCCGCTGACCACCACCGTCTTGGCCGTGATCGACGCAAGGGTGTCGTATCGGTCATAGCGCTTCAGGCCGAGTAGAAATCCGGCTGCAGTCGTCAGCGAGTTCGTCGGCAGCGCGGTCAGTGCAGTCCGCGCGCCTGCATCGAGGCCGGGTATCGCCAGCAGGGCATCGCTGAGTGATTTCATGATGGCCTTGATCGCCCGCTCTGTGGCGAACCTCGGCGCACGCCCCACAATGTCGAACAGCAATTCGGTAGCAGGCGTGGAGATCAGGCGGCCGATTCCTCGCTCGGCGAGCCTGCCCGCCGCCGTCGCGATCAGGACGAGTCCGCTCAGCTCGACCGGTCGATCATCGGCACGACGTCCGAGGTATTCCAGGGCCGTCATGCCACCCATCGAATGACCGACGATCGTCACCGCTCCAGCCACGTTCAGCGCGGAAAGCACGTCGCCCAGGTCGGCGGCGAGCCGGCCGATCCGATATGTGTGCATGGGTGCCGACGACGAGCCGCCGTGTCCGCGGTGGTCGTAGGTGACGATTCGTATCGAGTTGCCCCATCGTTGGACAAGATCGCGGATCTGGGCTGCCCAGCTGTCTTGCGTCAGGCAGAGGCCGTGCAGGAGGACGACGGTGCGCTCCGCGTGCGCGCCGGAGCCGAAGTCACGAACTGCTAGCCGCACACCATCACTCGTGATGACCGACCGCTCGAGATAGCCCACGGTCGGCACTGCATCGAAAGTCGCGAACATGTTGTCTCCCTGCCAATGTCATTGCGGTTCGGTGTCGAGGTGGATCTCGACGGCCTCACGCTTGAAAGCTATTGGAGGGTGCACACGATGTCGCGCTTGTGCGCACAAGCCACGCAACGCGCAATGTCGTACTTCTGCGCATTGTGCTCAGAGCGGCGGCTGTGGCGGCAGACTCACTGCGGCAGTTCTTCACCCGACTGCTCGCGCACGATGTACTCGGCGTACCAGTCCGCCCAGTTCTCGTCGTACTGACCGCCGTTGCGCTCCTCATGTTTTCCATGAGCGACCCCGGCCCGACGAAGCGCGCCCGCAAGGTCGGCGACGGAGGCGAAGGTGGTCTCGGTGTCGATGCGCCCGGGCGCACGCGTCGTCACCTCCTGCAGCAGCCAGCCGTTGCCGTCGGGATCATGGAAAGACGCGAAGGAGTGGTAGCTTTCGGCCGCCGGGCCACTGACGCGAAGCCGCCCGAAAAGGTAGGGCTCGTCCGGACCGGCGTACTCGCCGGCGGAGTCGTGGAACACCTCGCTGATATCGACGCCGTTGTCGAGCAGCTCCGCACGGGCGGCCTGGATATCGGAGACGATCAGGTACAGGCCCTGTGCCGAGCCGGGCGGCGCGGCCGTGACATTCTGGCCGAAGATGATCGAACAGCCGGAGCCCGGCGGCGTGAATTGGATGACGCGAAAGTCGTTGCCGCTGTCGAAATCAGCATCGAGGCGCCAGCCGAGCTGCGCGTAGAACTCCTTGGAGCGGTCCACATCCGAGACGGGAATGACGACGATCTCGAACTTCAGGTCGATGTTGGCCATCGTGGCCCCCTTTTCATGTCTCCAGAATGTGATCACTCCCAGAGGCAAAAGTCGACCGTTATGCCCTCAGGCTTCGACATCCATTTCGACCAAGACCCGGCGCAGTAGCTTTCCGGTGGCGTTTCGGGGTAGCTCGTCGATGAAGACCACATCGCGAGGCACCTTGTGCCGCGCCAGGTTGTCTTTCACGAACTGCTTGACCTCTGCCGCATCCAGTGCGACGCCCGGCTCGGAAACGATGAAGGCGCGCAACCGCTTTCCGAACTCGACGTCATCGACACCAACGACAGCCACCTCGGCGACATCGTCGCGCTCTTCGAGCAGATTCTCCACTTCCTGCGGGAAGACGTTCTCGCCGCCGGACACGATCATGTCGTCGTCGCGACCGTCCACGAACAGCAGCCCGCTCTCGTCGAAATGACCCATGTCACCGCTGGACATGTAGCCGTCGACGATCTGCTTGTTGCGACCATCGGTGTATCCGGAAAACGGTGCGCCATTGCGGATGAAGATCCGACCGCGACGGTTCGCGCCCTCGACCCGTTGATCGTGCTCGTCGTACAGCACCACCTCGCAAGTCACCGGAGCACGGCCGGCAGTGCCGGGTGCGGCGCGCAGCTCAGCCGGGGTTGCGACGGTGGCGATGGCGCATTCGGTGGAGCCGTACATGTTGTAGAGAACATCGCCGAATGTGTCCTGCACCCGGTTGGAAAGGTCAGGGCTCAGGGCCGACCCGGCGATCAGGATCACCTTCAACGACGACGTGTCGTACTTGGCGATGACGTCGGGCGGGAGTTCGACCATCCGGTGCAGCATCGTCGGGACCGCGACCAGCATGTCGGCCTTGTTGTCGGCGATGAGCTTCAACGTACCCTCTGCCTTGAACCGTCTGGCCGTCACCACCTTGTTGCCCAATGCTGCGCCTACGGTGTACGTGGCCCACCCGGTGCTGTGGAAGATAGGCGACACGATGACCATGGTTCCCTTGCGCGGGAACGGGATTCGGTCGATGATCTGCGCTGTGGCGAGTGGGGACACCGTGTCACGCGGCGCCCCCTTGGGAAGGCCGGTCGTGCCGCTGGTGAGGATCACTGACCCGCCCGCTTTACTCGGCGGGGGAAGCGGCTCGGTGGAGTTCGTCGCGATGATGCCGACGAGTGTCTGGACACCCGCGGGCAGGCTCGACTCCGTCGTCCACCCAGCGTCAGCACACGCGGCAATGTCGGTCGGCAACGCGTCGAGCAGACCGAGGAACTCGCTGTCGTGCAGCACCACGGTCACCTTCTCGCGCTCGCACACCTCGGCGAACTGGGGTTTGGCGAAACCGGTGTTCATCAACACCATTCGGGCGCCGAGCTTGCCGCACGCGGCCATGGTGATGACGAGACCGCGGTGGTCGCGGCACAGCACGCCGACGACCGAACCCGCCGAGACACCGAGTTGCTGCAGGCCGTGCGCCAACGCCCACGACTGGTCATCGACCTGCTTGTACGTCAAGGTCCCGCGCTCGTCGACGACCGCAGGCAGGGTGGAGTACTTGCGACCACCCAGGATCGCCATCGTGGCCTGCGGGCCGTAGACGCGCGCGAGCTTGGCGGTCTGAACGCCCGAACCAAGGTCCTTCAGGTCGATGATTCCGGTGTCGACGAGTCGCCTGACCGCGCGCCCCGCCTCGCGTCACACGCTGCAACTTCTGCCGAATGCCGGCCAGCACATCAGCCATCGGCCCTCCTCACCTCGACATTTGCGATGCACAGTAGCAGTCACAAGTGAATGCCGAATCTGGACCGGCTAAGACACTCTGTGCCCCACGCCGGCTACTCCTCTTCGGGCAGTGGATGGCGGGTACGGTCGTCGCGGGCCGGGACCCCGTTCCGTCCGCCCTCATCTTGGGCGTACAGACCTACGACGTACCCGATGACGCCGCCATTGAGCGCCAGTGCGTCGCGGTTGATGTTTTCGATCGTGTCATTGGCGGTGTGGTAGTTGGGGTCGCACTGCTGATCGGCGGTACCGCCCCATAGTTTGACTTGCTCCGGCGTCTTGATCGAGTCGGACCCGGTGTCGAAGTTGCCGGCCGGGATGCCCGCGCGGGTGAAGCCGTCGTAATCGCTGCGGCCGTCGAACGGCAAGTCTTGCGGCGTCTTGCCCGCCTTCTCAATGGTGTCGACCAAGATGCGCTCTATCCCGGGTGACCCTTCGGGAATCAGAAGGTCGTAACCGAGCTCGGGGTCCGGCGGGAGGGACTGGTTGGCATCCGAGGTGAAGTAGCACGTATTGGGTGAGGCCATCATGTCGAAGTTCAGATACAGGGCAATGTCTTTCAGCGCTTCGACGTCCAGCGAGTCGACGTAGTCGATCGACCCGAACAGACCTTCCTCCTCGCCTCCCCAGAACCCGAACCGCACCGCGTTAGCCACCTCCGGTGACGGGCCCATCTGCAGTGCCGTCTCCAGCACCGTCGCCACGCCTGTCCCGTTGTCGTTGATGCCCGGGCCCTCTTTGACGCTGTCGAGGTGTGCGCCGACCATGACGACGTTGTCCGTGGCCCCGGTTTTGGTCTGGGCGATCACGTTGCGCGTCGTCACCTGCTCGACCGAGGCTTCGGCGATGACGGTCGCCGTCCCGGTTTCTGACCGGAGTCTGGCGCCGTCGGCCTTGCTCACGCTCACCACCGGAATCTCGATCTCATCGCTCTCGTCCATGCCCCCGCTGAACACCTTCTCCTCGACGTCGTTGGCGACGACAAGTGCGATGGCCCCGCGTTCGGTTGCCGCGGTGGCCTTGTCGGCCAGAAGGCAGTCACCCCTGTCCACCAGCACCACGGCACCGGCGACTTCCACACCGTTGTAGTCCCTGGCGGCACATCCCAGGTGCCCGTCCCCAGAGACCACGATAAATCGGCCCGTGGCCCCCACGGCAGGACTGGCGCCGCTGAAGTCGATGACGTGAGCCTCGACTGGTTGGCCGTTAACGCTCAGCGACTCCTTGCCGACAGAGAAGAGTGTCATCGCGAACTCGGGCGTCTGGACATCGAACCCTTTGTCGCGCAGGGTTTTAGCCACATACTCGACACTTGCGTCATAACCAGGGGAACCGGCGACGCGGGTGCCACCGTTGGCATCGGCGATCTCCTGGAGTTTCTGAAGATGCGCCATCGTCGCATCCACCGTGACCTTCGACTGGAGATCCTTGGCGTAGTCGGCAGCCTTTTCTGCCGGCGATCCTTCTCCCTGATCGCGTCCGCATCCGCCAGCAGCCACCAAGGCCACGACTGCCACGCCCACCACGATCGCCTGCTGTCCGCGATTGATCACGGATCGAACACTAGGCGGCAAGTGATCCGCTGCAGTCGCTTCGCGAATTTGGCCTTAACTGGATTCATTTCGGCAAAAATCGATCCACAACTGGCCGCCTACTCACATAGCGAGGCACCCAGCTGCGCGAGATCGTCCGGCATACTCCAGGCACTCGTCATGCAGCAAGTCCATAGTGCGGGCACCGATCCAGGCTGGCGGCAGGCCGGTCAGGCGAGACGATGGCACGCCTGCCGACGAATCGGACGCGGACGCGGCTGACGAAATCACCTTCTTCGCGCCTGTGAGGCCTACAGCCGTACAGGCGCTGCGGCCGGAAGACGAATTACTGGTACCGACGAACGAAGTCGACCCGTTCCCACAGATGGCGAGGCGACAACGGCGCACCCAGCGAATAGGTAATGCACGAAATGCCGTCCTCTCAGAAATTGGGCGACAGCGGGGCGAAATCTCGCAACCGCAACTTTGCCAGCCGTGCGATACTCGCCGGATAGCAAACAACTGGCGGCCGACGCCACCTCACCCCTGTGGAGAGACTGTGCTTCGACCCACTCCCGAGCAGCTGGCCCCGCTGTCCCGCACGGAGCGGTTCGCCTTCCGCTTCGCCGACATCTTCAACCGTAGATTCGCACTGCTGGCGCATTTCTGGAATCGCACGTTCATGGTGGTGGTGCTGCGGGTGACGGCGGCGCGCCGTATCCGCGCGTACGGGCTGGAGCAGATTGCGGACCTCAGCCGTTCCGATCGCGTGGTAATGGTGGCAAACCACCGGTCATTCTTCGACTATTTCACCGTCATGCACATCATCTTCCAGTCGACCCGGCTGTCCAGTCGCATTCTCTTCCCGGTCCGCTCGGCGTTCTTCTACGACAATCCCGCCGGCATCGCGGTCAACTTCGTGATGAGTGGGATGGCGATGTTCCCGCCTGTTCTGCGCGATCCCGCCAAGCGCGCGTTCAATCAGTACGCCGTCGCGCGCATCGTCTCGGAACTCCAGGTACCCGGCAGGCTGGTCGGCTTCCATCCCGAGGGCACCCGCCAGCGCGGTGGCGATCCGTATCGGTTCCTGCCCGTGCGTCCTGGTGTCGGCGAAGTCATCCAACGCGCCGGGCCAGGGGTGAAGGTGCTGCCGATCTTCGTCCTCGGCATCGACAACGACCTGCCACGGGAGGCGTACCGCAATTGGTTTCGCCGCGACGAGCACCCCATCGACGTAGTGTTCGGCGCTCCCATAGACGTGGCCGACCTGCGCGGAGAGGACGACGGTCCCGAGGCGCACCTGGCCATTGCGAATCGTTGCGTCGGCCTGGTCGCCGCGCTCGGCGAGTATCAGCGCTCGCACGGTAGGACGAGCTACCGCCCGGGCTGACCGGCACGATGGCGCCAGCGACTTCTCTCCAGCACCAGGACCGGGACTATCGGGAGATGCTGTGGGATCAGCGGATTCGGGTCGATGACCTCAGAAGGCGCTCCCGCGCTCTGGTCGCACGTGGCCGGCTGCATGGCCGAACAAGTCGCGAACGTTCCCGCTGCGGATCGCTGCCTTGAGGCCCTGTTCGCTACTCTTTCTATGCGCAGCACAACGGTTTTCGTATCACGCTCGGCGCGCCAATCCTCTGAGTACATGTATTTGCGGCCCACTATCTGCTCCTGTTCTAGGCATTCTCGATGGCTCTTGGCGATTGCTCCGGACGTGTAAGGAGGCCGATGGCCTACCTGTGTAACTGTCGGAGACGTGATTGACGCTGTAGGACAACTGTTTCAAATCGGGCAAACGACAACCGCGGGGAAGAACATGAACGTTCCGCTGGACGTCTTTATGAAGGCCCTAGGCGGACGTGCGGGTGCTCTGCTCGGCCTCCATCAATACCTCGGGGGCGTGCTTAGACTGTCAGCCCGGACCTCGCCGAATCCCCGTCGTGGGGTGATGTCGCGACCCTTTCTCGGACGGGGCCGACAAACGGGTCGAAACGGGCAAATACCCATGTCAAACCACATGCAGAATTTGTTCCCTCGGCCATGACATCTGAGTAGCGTGACCCAGATCACAATCTATGCGCAGCTGCATTTTCACAGCGGACAGAGGTACTGACCATGACGACGACTGAGCATGCCGATCAGCCCGCCGACGCACCGGCCGCCTCCACGGCAAAAGGAGGATTGGTCTACCCCGGGATGGGGCTGCTGTTCGTAGTTCTCATAAGTTGCTTCACCGCATGGGGCGTCGCCGCCGACCTCACCACGCCGATGGTCGCGGGCTTCAAGCGCATCTTCGAGATGAACACCTTCCAGGCCTCGCTCGTGCAGTTGGCGTACTTCGGCGCGTACTTCCTGCTGGCGATCCCCGCAGCGCTCATCAATCAGCGGTTCGGCTATAAGGCCGGGCTTCTTTCCGGTGTGCTTCTCGCTGCGGCCGGCGCGATTGCGTTCTATCCGGCGAGCAAGATCATGACCTACGAGGCGTTCCTGGTCGCTCTGTTCGCGATCGCCGCGGGGTGCTCGATTCTCGAGACGTCCGCCAATCCCTACGTGCTTTCCCTCGGCCCGGAAGAAACCGCGACCCGCCGGCTTAACTTCGCACAGGCCTTCAACCCTGTCGGCACGAACATCGGTGTGCTCTTGGCTGCCACCCTCATCCTGCCGAAATTGGACGAGCCGGTGAACATGGCCAACGTGACTCCAGCCCAGGAGGCGGCCGTCCGCGCCGGCCAGCTGGGCGCGGTGATGGGTCCGTATCTCGGCCTCGGCTTCGTCCTCATCGCGATCGGGCTGGTGATCGCGATCAAGAGATCCCCGCCCATCGTCGAGGAGTTTCCCGACGCTGACATGGAGGGCCAGTCACCGCTAAAGATCCTGATGTCGAACAAGCGCTACGTATATGGGGTCATCGCGCAGTTCTTCAACGTCGCGGCGCAGGTGTGCACGTGGACGTTCCTGATCCAGTACTCGCAGCAGGCGCTGAACGGATCGCTCGAGCTGGGAGGTTATCTCCTGCAGGTGAGCCTGATTGTGTTCCTCATCTCCCGGTTCTTCATGACGTGGCTCATCGGGAAGATCCGCGCGACGAAGGTCCTCACGGTCCTCGCCGTACTGGCTGTCGCGCTTTGTGTGTTCGCGATGTTCTCGCCCAATGTGGCCGGGGTGGCCGCCGTCGTCGCGCTGTCCTTCTGCCTGTCCCTGATGTTCCCGACGATCTACGGCGTGGCTCTCCAAGGGCTCGGTCCGGCAACGAAGTTCGGCGCGGCCGGACTTGTGATGGCCATCGTCGGCGGAGCGATCATGCCTTTGATCCAGGGCTACCTGCTCGACGCGACGAGCCCGGCGATCTCGCTTCATCGTTCCCGCCGTCTGTTTCGCCGTCGTCGCCAGTTTTGCCGTCTACGACCTAAGAGCGGCGCCCAACACGGTTAAGGAGCAAGCAGCATGAAGCGCTACTGGATTATCCTCCTGGCGGTCGTGCTCGCGGCATGTGGCGGTGGGCAAAAGGGCAACTTCTCCGACCCGACCGACCGGCTCGAAGTCGTGTCGTGGTGGGTTTCGCCCTCTGAGCACCCGGCTTTCGAGGTGCTGCTCAACGCATTCAAGGCGGGAAATCCCGACGTGGAAGTCGTCGACGGCGCCATTGCCGGCGGCGGCGGCAGCAACGTCCAGGTCGCGCTCGCCGCGCGCCTGCAGGCCGGCGATCCGCCGGACGTATGGCAGACGTTCGTGGGAAGCTCGCTTCGTGCGTGGGTCGACGCCGACCGCATCACCGATGTGTCCGGCGTCTACGAAAGCTCGGGTCTAGACCAAACGATGCCGCAGGCGTTGCTCGACGCGGTGACCTATCGCGTCAAAGCCTGGGGCGTGCCGACCGGCTCCCATCGTGGAAATGTGTTGTGGTTCAACCAGCGGATGCTGCGGGACGCCGGCGTGAAGGCGCCCGGGCCCGGGTACACGACCGAGGCTTTCGAAGCAGATCTGGCGAAGGTGGCGGCAAGCGGCAAGACCGCGTTGTGCCTTGGCGGAAAGGACAGGTTCACCGCGACCGAACTGTTCGAGAACACATTGCTCGGCGTGATCGGCACCGATGGGTGGGCCAGGATTCGGGACGATTCGTTCGACTGGAGGGGATCTCAACTCAGGCAAGCGCTTTCGCAATTCGCCCAGGTCGTCTCTCGCGCAGATCCGAACGCTGGCGGTCTGACGTGGGATCAGGCGGCGAAGAAGCTCGCCACCGGTCAGTGCGCCTTCCTATCGATGAACGATTCCGTCTACGGCGAACTCGTCGCGAACAGGTCGGTCGAAGGCAAGGACTTCGGGTATGTGCCGTATCCCGGGACCACGGGCGCATACCTGGCGATCGTTGACACGTTCGTGGTGTCGTCCGACGCCGCAGACGGCGTGAATGCCATGAAGTTCATGGCGACCATCGCGGATCCGAAGACAGCGCTGGAGTTCAACAAGGTGAAGGGGTCCGTACCGATTCGTAATGACGTCGACGTGTCATCGCTGCCCGCCTATCAGCGACAGGCCTCGGAGTCGCTGTGGCAGGACAAGATTCTGCTTTCGATAACCCACGGTGAGTTGATGTCGACGGACTTCCAGCAGGCTGTTTACGATGCAGTCTCCGCGTTCGTCCAGAGCAAGAACACCGATGCATTCATCGACACGCTGCAAAACTCGATCGAGGTGCCAATTGCCGGACGATGACCGCGACGAGCATGACGGACCGCTGTTCCTGGTCGTCACCATCAAGCCACGACTCGACCGCCTCGCCGAGGCCGAGACCCAACTCCAGTCCATGCGCAAGAACACTTTGACCGAGCCGGGCTGTGTGTTCATGCATTTCCTGCAGCCTCAAGATGATTCGGACACCTGGATGATGCTCGAGATGTTCCGTTCGCGCGCCGCGTGGGACGAGCACATGCGTCAGCCGTACAACACCGAAGGCAACAAGCTTCTCGAAGACCTGTTGCGCGAACCGTCCGACCTTCGGCTGCTCCGCGAGAAGTAAGCACTATCTGTTTGGCGGGCCAACCGGGCGCTACCGCAATGCCGTTGCCGAGCATGGTGCCGAAGCGGTGCTGAAGTCTGTAGTAGATGCCACAGCACGCTGACCCATTCACGAAACCCCGCCACGTCACCATCACGTGCGAAGCAAAGAACCTTGTGAATCAGAGCGTCCGCGGCTTGTTGTAATCGCCTCTGCGCCTTCGCCTTTACCTGCGGGGCATTGCCGCCGTGGTGGTAGCACACGTCGCCGCCGAACATGTCCCCGCGCTTACACGGCCGTATCCCGTTAACCTGCTTCGGTTCCTGAAATGATAGACACGACAAGGTTCCGGGCACTCGGATGAGGCCGCTACTCCGTCTGCCACTGCGGCATCGGATCCTCTGCAGTTCAGCGCACCATAAATTTCAGATGACCCAAGCTTCCTCCAGCCGTAAGCGTTCGCCGTGCGGCTAGGCCATCTCAGGGACCCGTAGGTGGGCGATCACCAACTCGAACTCGCGCTCGTCGAGGACCTGCGCGCCCGCCTCCTTTGACGCCGAGTCCCTGAGGCTCTCTAACCTGGCTCGGTTGCGCTCCATTGCCTCGACGCTGTCGTAGGCCGCCGTGGACACCGCACGACCGGACGCCCGGTCCACCAGCAAGCTTGCGCTACAGGAGACCTTCGTGCTCCAGCACCGCAGGCAGGACAGTCGTCTTGAACATGTCGATGCCCGAATCGACCTGATCCGGGTCGACCTGGACCCAGGTGACTCGGACACAGGCACCCTCACCCGACTGATGTTCACGGTGCAGGACCGCGATCTCCCATTCGTCAACGGTCGGCGTGCCACAGAAAATCTCTGCGGCGCGGCTACGAACCTGCTGCACCCCCTCTTCGCTCGCCCGCATGTTCTCTTCGGACATCCAGGCGCTGGCGGTAATGCAGCGACCCGACGCGCGGTCGGCCAACAGGGACAAGCCGACGTGGCCCTCCAGCCCTTCCAGCGTGGGCATCACGACATCGCGGACATAGGAAATGCCGGCATCTACTGACGAGGGCATTGCCTCGATAGTTGTAGTTCGTGCATACATGAAACCTGCCTCCTGTGACGGGGCAGCGTCCCGACGGCGCCGCCGTCGGGATTCATCGTCCTCCCCCGGGAGTCGGGTGGCAATGGGTCTCGGCCGGACGCGATGGCCGAATCCAGGCAACGCATGCCCGTGTGCGGCCCAACGAAAAAGTGAGCCGATGGGCCCTAGACGTGGGAGCAACAGAAAGGGGTCGGTGGCGCGTGGCACCGCCGTCGCTCTGGGAACGGCGGCAACCCAATTAGACATATAGGCGGCATCGCTCGATCAGGATGCCGGCAAGCAGTTCCGGCTCGCTGACCATAAGCATGTGGCAGGTGTCGACTTCGATGAGCGTCTGCACACCACCGAGCGCTTCAATATATTTGCGCTGTACCTTCGGCGCGAGGGCACGATCCCGGCGAGTCAGAATCCAGGTGCGCGGAACGTCGACGGGCATTTCCCTCCGCGACACCCTCTCCCCGAGGATGCGCGCGGATTCCGGGTATACCTTGCCGACAATGAATTTGCGCCGTTCTCGGGGCACCCCGTTGAGGTAGGCGAACCTGATTCCCAGCGAAGGTGTCTGGCTCAGCCCGCCTCTCTTCGCGTTGCGCCGAGCGGTTAGTGCGAACGGCCCAGTCAGCGTGTCCACAAGTGAATTGCCCTCGGGAGGGACGAACGCTGCGGCGAAGACCATCTCGCGTACCCTTGCGGATCCGAGTTTGCCGACTACGCCGGGGGTTGTTAGTCCAGCCATAGAATGACCGACAAGAACGATGTCGTCTAGCCCAGCATGCTCGATATCGTCGACGACCGATTCAACGAAGTCGGCGACAGTGGCCGTAAGCAGGTCACCGGGCTTGCCACACCGACCGGGCAGATCGACCGCGAGCACGATTAGCTCCGGAGCCAACTGGTTGATCTTGTCAACAGTCAGCCCCCACGAATCAGCGGCGAGACCTCCCCCGTGCACAAGAACTAACGCGGGTAGCGGCATGGCTGGCCTCCTTAGGGCTTCGTCCGCAGAACCGCAGCTTAGATCGTGGAGTAACTGGCCGCGTTGGGATTTGGGCCAGCGCGCATCAGCTCGGCGATGCGCTAGCCGCCTTCATCTGCTCGACAAACGTCGGCCAGTCGTAATAATCGCGCCAACGCGTGATCCGACCTTCAGAATCAACATCGAAGACACCCACGCATTCGACTTCACGCTCCCGGCTCGCTCCGGCGGAAAGTTGATGGAGATTGTCACCGCGCCGCTGCTCCGCTCGCTTGTCTTCCGACCGATCCTCGCTGGCTGTGCAAAGGCGCTGGAGAGTTAGCGCGATTCATTGCGACCCGTTTTGCGCTTGTTTAGGGCCCTGGCGTCGGTGGGTTCGACTTCGTGCAGGAGATTGCCGGACCCGAAACGCCCCCGGTCGCGTACACGCCGCCTACACGAGAGTGTTAGCTACGGTGTGCGCGTACGCCCAAGGCAGGACACTTACCTTTTGATACCGGGTGCGGGAGCACGCGATATACGCGATGACGGCCAGCACGCGTTCGGCGTTCTTTCGTGCAAACACGCACGCGACGCTGGCTCCAGATTGCTTGCGGTGCTTGGCGACAGACGAGTCGTCGACGATCTCTGTCATCGATGGATTGTGACGCTGCGATAACGCCGATGCCGGCGAGCCGTTGGTGGCCCGCCGCCGCCGATCACCCCGGTTCCGTATCCGATCCGCCGGTAATAGTGTGCCGGTTCCTTGCTCATCACTTCAATTGCGGCATTGAGGGTTTGGGCCCAGTGACTTTCATCAAGCCGACATCCTGGGGGCCGTGTGCGCTTATCATGCATTACGAAGGAGCTCACGCGGATCGAATCGCGACGTTGCCGAGACAAGGGCTATGAGGACATTATTCGTTAATATGCCATTCGCCGCCGTCCGAGGCGCGATCGGGCCGAGTCTACTCAAAGCTCATCTTGCGGCAGCCGGATACCACTCTCGAGTCCTACATCTGAATATGCGGTTCGCCCAGCAATTGGGGAGCACAGATTACTCCTATGTTGCTGAGGGTTCGCCAAACCAGAGTCTGGCCGGCGACTGGGTTTTCTCGTCTTGTTTGTATGGCGAGAGGCCGGCCGCAGACGCTGCATACATGGATGCCTTCGAAGAGCGCTTCGGACAGGGCGTCTCCTGTGCCGGCGCAATCGCCACCATTCGGCGAGCCCGCTCGCTTGCCAGGGCTTTCCTTGACGAGTGCCTGGACGACCCGATATGGCAGGACTATGACACCGTCGGGTTCACCTCGACGTTCACTCAGCATGTTGCATCGCTTGCGCTCGCACGCGGGCTGAAGGAACGCTACCCAGACAAGACGATGATCTTTGGCGGCGCCAACTGTGAAAGTGTGATGGGGCTGGCCGCGCACCGAATGTTCCCTTTCGTCGACTACGTGTGCAGCGGCGAGGCGGATGTGAGCTTCCCTCGTCTGGTTGACGCGCTCTCCAGGGGAGGTGATCCCCGTGCGATTCCCGGTGTGATCGCGCGCGAGGGCGGACAGTCCGTTGCGCTTAGCCTCTCTCCGGAGAAGGTCGCCGACCTCGACGACCTGCCGATGCCCGATTACGGCGACTTCTTCGAGCAACTAGCGGTCATGGGTGATTCGGATGCGGGTATTTTGATGGAGTCCTCCCGCGGCTGCTGGTGGGGTGAGAAGCACCATTGCACCTTCTGCGGCCTAAACGGAACCACGATGGCATACCGCAGCAAGTCTGCGAATCGCGTTTTAGCCGAGATCGAGACACAGGTCGCGCGCTATCAGCGGAACAACATCGAGATGGTCGACAACATACTCGATATGCACTATTTCAATGACCTCCTACCGCAACTGCGCAGCCGGGACCTTCGCCTCGATTTGTTCTATGAGACCAAAGCAAACCTCACCAAAAAGCAGGTTCACGAACTTTACGAGTCCGGGGTGAACACGATCCAACCTGGCATCGAAAGTCTTAGTAACGGCGTCCTGAAAATTATGCGTAAGGGCACTACCGCGATGCAGAACATTCAGCTGCTCAAATGGTGCAAAGAAATTGGCATTCAGGTCTTCTGGGTCCTTCTTTACGGCTTTCCCGGCGAGGACCCGGCGGAATACCGGAGAATGGCAAGTCTCATCGATCAGTTGACTCACCTTGAGCCTCCCCAGGTTATGCAAGCCATCAGGCTCGATCGGTTCAGTCCGAACTTCGTCTCAGCCAAGGATCTGGGCTTCTGCAACGTCCGTCCCGACCGGAGCTATCGGCTGATCTATGACGAGGACGAAACCATCCTCAGCGATCTCGCGTACTACTTCGAATGCGATTATGTAGACGGGCGTCAACCACTGGACTACGTGGACCAGACAACACAGGCCGTGCAACGTTGGTTAGACCAAGTCGGCGGTCAAGGGTTGATTTACATTGACCGCGGTGACCAACTGGAAGTCTGGGACTTTCGTCCGGTCTCGCAGCGACGACTCAACATTCTCAACGGAGTGGACCGAGAGGTTTACCTCTACTGCGATAGCCAGCGCTCAGCTCGTGCTGTCGAGAACTTCATCGAGGGGCTCGGGCTGTCTGCGGCGGCGGCCCAAGAGTCACTTCGCCGACTCGTCCGAGACCAGCTCATTCTCCGGCTCGATGACCGGTATTTGAGCTTGGCAGTAGTTTCAACGGTTCCACGTGAAGACGAACGCGGTCATATTGAGGACGACGCGATCGCTTATTTGGGCCAATAAAGACATCCTCGTTGCGGAGTTAGTCTGATCGGAACGCGGCAGGTCTTGTCGGGCCGACGCCGGCAATGGACGGACGAATGCTTCAGGCGTTCACGTTCATGCTGCCGGACGGGTCGACGACGGACGTATCGACGCGGAGCTTAGTCAAAGTCGAGTGCTAACTCGTTTATCTAGAAGCTGTATATCCGGGAGAATCAACTTTCCAACTTGCAAAAAACACAGCTGCGATGAGCCCGATAGTATCACTTTGACTAGACTGTAACCTCGTGTTTTGTAGACTTCGTGATAGTAGGCGTTAAGGCTACTTTTATGGATTAACGACAAGATCACATTTTTCTGCTCGGCTAGATTCTGCCCGCAATATAGATTGTTGATTTCGCCGAAGTCGATAACCCTGTAATTCTTATTCTCAACAACCTCCTTGATATCCGCAACCGCCGCTTTTGCCAATATCGGATAACGTTCTAATCGGCTTACGGTGTTACTTTCAACACGACTCAAAGACTCATTACGTAGATGTACCGGCTGTAAAGATTCCAACAATGCTCTCTCTAAAGCATATGTAGCACATAAAGAAGCGCCATACCCTTTAGGCACTATGGGGGCCTTGTACTTGCTAAACGTAACACAAAAGCAAGGTACTCCGATATTCGAGGTGATATCAATTATGAACAATTCGTCGTTGTATTCCTTTTCGATGGAGGTGAGATAATATTTCAGGTAATCCGGGATGGTAGCTTTATCTACAATTCTTACATCATTATTCCTAATAAAGCCGCTGTAAAGAAACAATGACGTAGCGTCACGCTCAATGGCCTCGTTTAAAGCATGAACCATGGCTTCATCAAATGTGCTGCCCGATGCGCAACCCGATCCATTGCTCAAGTACGATAAATTGTAGAATGCTGAGTCATCATAGTGAAACTTATTATTTGCGCTATATCTAGGCTCTGCCAGGAACAGGGGATAATGAACGACCTGGTCGTCTTGTAAAGATTTTAATTCGATCCACGGTATTGTTTTATCGGCACCGCCGACCAAATCAATGAAATTTTTTGGAAGAATGTGCTGGTCGATCAACAATCTGAGACTCGGATTCTCCGATACCAATAATTGTATAACTCTATTCGCATCGTGAAATGTCACATAGCTAATATAATGTTCGAACGCTTCAAATAGAGCACTAGCCTTTGACTGGATCCCGATACCTTTGCCACAACCGATGAACCGTTTCTTAATGTTTTCATCGCTTATTGTTGCTTGGAAAGTTTTGATATCTGAGCCCACGTGGACGGTACTCACTACCAAGTTGTGTAGTCGTATCAGTTCCAAGACTCTTTCATATGCCTCTTCTGAGGATACTTGCCTCTCAACGCCACAAAAGCTATTCATGTCAGACCTTTCGAGCTTGGCCTCTTTGTGTGCGTTCAACGACAAATTTGCCCTCTTTAATCAAAAAGCTTTCGTTGAAACCTGGGATCAAGACATGCAATGATGTCAAGCCGCCGGGTTCATCTCTATAGATATGCCGATAAATCCCATATCCGCCATTTCTCTCGAGCCGTTCAGAAATAGTAGATATCTGGGCTGCGAGATTTAGATCATCACATACTGGGAGATCCTGATAGTCGGTAGTGCGATTTATCTTGTCGCTTATCGCCAGCTGATAAGCCCGCAGAAATACTGGGTAGTCAGCAAAATTATTCACGTATTTGCTTTTCCCTCATTTCTGCATTTGAATTACGCAATAACCGACACTGTAATGCCTCGAAAATAGACTTCTCGACGGCGTATTGCCGGTGTAAAGAGCAAGCAAGGCCTTTGGGTTGGACTATACAATCTTCCTGTCTATTGAACATCGTGAGAATGCACGGTATATCAAAATCGTTACTCAGGGAAATGATCGATATGTTGTCATCAAACTTTCTTTCGATGTGCTCAATCAGTTCAACTGTGGGGCGGGGCAGGCTATCTCTATCTATCTGATTTATTTCGTGGTTTGCGTCATTTTCAATGCAACATGCCAAAATAAATAACGAATATGAATGTTTTTCGATCCATTCCGTTATCCCATGCAACAGAGCTTCGTCATAGGTGATTCCCAAGGAAGATCCCGTATCATGAGATCTCCATAATAATGAGTCCGCGCCACCCATTGCGGCGAAGCGTGATTTGTCATAGCGAGGTTCGGTCAAAGCGATTGGATAATCGATTTTATTCTTTGTATTACGAATATCGGTATAGGGAAGCGTGAAATAATTTGTTTGTTGGTTGTTTTTGTAAATGCGGGAGTACTTGTCGAGCTTTTCGAATATTGGCGCCTTTATGAACCGAGCTGGGGGTAGCAGTGGCATCTGGCTACTATCGTAGCTCAGTATGGTATTGAAGGCGGTATGATGTTGCAGACATTCAGCAAGTGCGCTTGCCAAACACTGGCTTTTAAAGCCTTTACCGCCACCGAGCCACCTAGTTAAATTCTGGTTATCGTAAATAGATGCCCGGTACACGGGGAAGACATCATCCCCAGTCTTTTCCAGGTGATATTCGAGTCCCAGGTTACCGATGTAGTCAACTAGGTAATCCACTGCGTAGGACGGTTCAAAGTCCCTCTCAGGACTTCTTTCCAATAACATCACCAACGAGGTGTCGTTATTTGATAGCAGATGTCGTTACTTCTGCAGCTCGTTTACTAGTTCAGTGTATTCTTCTTCAGAGATTGATCCGAACCCACTACCGACCAATATCCCACGACCAAAGTCTGGATCCATTAGTTCGAATTGTTCGTCCATTTTTCTACCCCTTTCTAGTACGGCAGAAAACCCGTGAACTGATCCAATTTATAGTGACGAAGCTGTTCGCGTCAAGGACTCGGACGAATTCGCCGAGCTTCTTTGAGTGTTGGGAACGACCGGCGCGACACCAGCGCGTGCGGCGAAATACATTGCGGCTCATCCGGAGTTGGTTGGCCGGTTTGATCGAGCGGCGCCATCAGGTAGGTGCCCGCAAGCCGCGCACACTCAAATACTAAGGGGCAGCATGTGTTTCGCTGGGTCGACACCCGGGCGATTCCGGGTTCGTCAGTAGCCCTTTTCCGGTGGCCGCGGGTCACCAGGCTTAACCACGCCGCTGACCGCGCACATCTGGGCTCAAGCCGAGGCAATGTCAACGAATTACGGCTCCGGTCGGCATCCCCGCTCCACCCAGTTCGGCCCATGCGAGCCAGCCTGCAGCTAAACGCGTCGGCATAACATCAGCGTATGCGCGAATTTCTACGGCCCATACCGCCCGCGGATACGCGGTGCGATACACGGCGATGCACGAAGTAGCGACATAGTGCCGACGGCCGAGACGACCGATGTCGGTGCTCTGCCGCTGGCGCCGAAGAACCCGCTGCCCTACCGGCAACGGCTACACGCTCTCAGAGATTTTCACACCGGACAAGAAATACTGCGCGACGTAGGCGGACCCGTGACCCGAGTGAGCCTCGGCCCGAAGTGGCTATTCCCCCCAACGGTCGTAGCCACCTCACCGCAAGCGGCCCGCGACATCCTCGGACGCAATGACGGATTCGTCGACAAGAACATCGTTCATCGAGAAATGCGGCAGCTGCTAGGGGACAACCTGTTCGATCTTATGCACGCGCGATGGCTTCCCCGCCGGCGCTTGCTGCAACCGATCTTCACAAAACAGCACGTCCGCGCGTTCGGTGGCCACATGTCGCAAGCCGCAGACGATGGTCGCCAATACATGGCGCGACGGAGTCGAAGTCGACCTGGACGCCGAGTGCCGCCGAGTGACCCTTCGGACCCTGGGGCGCTCGGTTTTCGGGCTGGACCTCGATAAGCGCGCCGACGCGGTAGCCGAGCCGCTGCGCATCGCCCTGTCCTATATCGCCGACCGCGCCCTACGGCCGATACGTGCACCGCGATGGCTGCCGACGTCGGCGCGGCGCCGCGCACGAGCCGCGGGCGCCACCATCTACGCCCTCGCCCATGAGATCGTCCAAGCCTGCCGTTGCGATCCAAGCCGCGATGCGCCACTGGTGCACGCCCTGATCGCGGCCACCGACCCGGCAACCGGGCGGTCGCTGTGCGACAAGGACATCTGCAACGAAGTGATCGTCTTCATGCTGTCCGGCCACAACACCACTGCAAGCACGCTGGCGTACGCGCTGTGGGCGCTGGGCCGCAACCGCGACCTGCAGGACCGCCTTGCCGCCGAGGTCACCGATATCGACGATCGCGAACTCACGCCGGAGGACGTGCCCCGGCTGGGCTACACGGTCCAGGTGGTGCACGAGGCGTTGCGGCTCTGCCCGAGGAGCTCCATGATCAGCAGGATGGCGACCCGTGATATCGAGGTCGACGGCTGCCGCGTCGAGGCTGGCACGATGCTGACGGTCGGAATCTATGCCCTGCACCGCGATCCAGTCCTGTGGGCCAACCCGCTGGTGTTCGACCCCGACCGGTTCAGCCCGCAAAACTCCAAGGGGCGCGACCGCTGGCAATTCATCCCCTTTGGCGCTGGCCCACGATCATGCATCGGGGACCACTTCGCCCTGCTCGAAGCCACCCTCGCGCTGGCGACTATCATTCGCCGTGTCGAAATCATTTCCCTGGGCGACGATTTCACGGTGGCCACGCCGTTCACCACCGACGTCGCAGCACCAATCCGTGCCCGCCTGCGCCTCCGGATTTGACGCTCGCGACGCAGACAAGCGAAGCCCTAGGCCGACCGCGGCGAGCGCGCGTCCCCATCCGACGTGAAGGGCTGAACGAAGAACAAGTCAGCGAAGCCGCCGAGCTCTATATTGCGGGCACATCACCGGCGTGGATCGGCGCCGTCTATGACGCCTCCCATCCGACCCTTGTCGCCGCGCTTCGGCGGAAACACGTGGACGCGGTGCGGCCGCAAGCGACCCCGTGGGGTGATCGGTGCAATGGCCACCGGGCGGCGACAACGCCCTGAGATGGACAAGCGTTGTGCCCCCAGTCGGACTCGAACCGACCTTGGGCGGATTTTGAGCTTGGACTATCCGGGCGCCCGGCGATGAGTAACGTCAGGCTCATGTACAAGACAGTGCGTTCGGGCGTGTGCCGATCACCCAGCGCACGGATTTTCGACCACACGTGGCCATCGTCATGCAACTGAAGGACAAGGTCGCGCTGGTCGTCGGTGCGAGCCAGGGATCCGGGCGTGCCTACGTGGTTGCGCTCGCCCGGGAAGGCGCCAAGGTGATCGCGGCCGCCCGCACGCTGTCCAAGCCCTCCGAACCGGATTCGACATCCACGCTTGAAGGGATCGCGCGCGAAGCGGCGCGCGAAGGGCTTCTCGTCGACACGATCGCCTGTGACGTCGAACGCGACGCTGAGGTACGCGACATGGTCGAACGCACAGTCGCCAATCACGGCCGAATCGACGTCGTGGTCTTCGCTGTCGGCATCTACCCGCGCCACGACGCACTCACGATCACGGCTCAGCAATGGGATCGGGTCATGGACGTGAACGTCCGCGGTGCCTATTACGTCGTCCGCTCAGTGGTGCCACACATGATCGCGCAGGGCTCGGGCAGCATCGTCCTGCTCACCTCTGCATGCGCCGGCACCACCGGCGGAGCTTCCGCACACCAAGATCTGTTGCTGTACGGCATGTCCAAGGCGGCGCTGAACCGCCTGACGACATGGTGCGCAGACGAGTTCCGTCCTCATGGCATCGCGGTGAATGCATTCAGCCCGGGTACGACATTGACCCAGACCGTGCGTCGGCTCAATCCTGAGAAATACGAAGAACACCTCAAGGCAGGTTACGGAAATCTACCGACACCTGAGGTGCTTGGTCCGCCGATCGTCTACCTCGCCCAACAGAGCGCGAAGACACTCACCGGCCAGGTCCTCCACATAAACACCTTCGGAAGCGGTTGGGGGCCGCGCGACGAAGATAAGAAGGTTCTTGCCGCAGACCCGACCGTCATCCCGGACGATCCGAGCGCACAGGCGCGCTATGCGCCGGGGGTGGCGCCGGTCTGAACCGCTTTTCGACGGCACCGACGTCCGTACGACACGCTGCTACCAGCGCCAATGCCGTGCCCCAGTTCAGAGCGTTGACACCGTTGGGCCGTGAAAGCAGTTAATGGAATCGCTTCCGGTGGGCTGAGCGATCCGGCTACACGGCCTCATTTTGACCAAGTTGTCGATACCGCTCCAAGACATCTTCGTCGGTGGAACCATTCCGACAAGAGTCGGATACGCCGTAGCCCCGCCGACGCTGAGAGCCGTCGGAGCGCGTTGCATCCCGAAGTGGAGGCAACGTGTGCGGTATCGCCGGATGGGTGGACTTCTCCCGAGACCTGACTCAAGTGCGCGCATCGATCGCCGCGATGACCGAGACGATGGCGTGCCGAGGGCCGGACGCGTCAGGCATCTGGTCTGATCGCAATGCCGCGCTCGGTCACCGTCGTCTGGCGGTGATTGACATCCCCGGTGGCGCCCAGCCGATGTCGATGCACACTCCACAGGGTGATGTCGTCATGGTCTACAGCGGTGAGGCCTACAACTTCAAAGAGCTGCGTAAGGAGCTCGTCGCCAAGGGCGAGATCTTTACGACCTCCAGCGACACCGAGGTCGTCCTGCGGGGATACCTGCATTGGGGCGAGGCGCTCGCGGACCGGCTCAACGGCATGTATGCCTTTGCCATCTGGGACTCGCGTGAACGCAAGCTGGTGATGATCCGCGACCGGATCGGGATCAAGCCGCTTTACTTCTACCCCACGACCAACGGCGTGCTGTTTGGATCGGAGCCGAAGGCGATCCTCACCAATCCGCTGGCCAAGCGAGTCGTTGACATCGACGGACTCCGCGAGATGATCGTCCCCGTCAAGACGCCCAAACACGCAGTGTGGAAGGGCATGCAGGAGGTCGAACCAGGGACAATCGTCACCGTCGATGAGCGCGGCGTCCGCGAGCGCACCTACTGGCGATTGGAATCGAAACTGCACACCGACGACCGGGTGACCACTGTCGCGCGGGTGCGCGAACTGCTCGAGGACATCGTCCACCGCCAGCTGATTGCTGACGTGCCCGAATGTGTGCTCTTGTCCGGGGGGCTGGACTCCAGCGCCATCACCGCTTTGTCCGCGCGTGAACTCAGAGGCCCCATACGTACGTTCGCGGTTGACTTCGTGGACCAGGCCGAGAACTTCAAACCCAGCGACAGCCGTCCGACCATGGATACGCCGTACGTGCACGACGTGGCCAAACATGTTGGCTCCGACCACACCGACATCGTGCTGGACTACAACCAACTGGCCGACCTGGACACCCGGCGCAAGACGATCGGGGCCCGCGACCTCCCGATGGGAATCGGCGATTCCGACGCCTCTCTCTATCACCTTTTCAAGGCGATCCGGCAGCAGTCGACAGTGGCACTGTCAGGCGAGTCGGCGGACGAGCTTTTTGGTGGGTATCGGCAGTTTCACGATCCGAATGTGCAGCACGCCGATGCATTCCCGTGGATCGCTATCGGCGACGTGGTGGAAGACACCAGCGGCAAAATGCTCACGCCGGCACTGCGCTCAGCCGTCGACCTGGATACCTACATGCACGACCGCTACACCGACGCCGTCCATGAGGTGGCGAGGATCGACGAAGAGGACGACTTCACCCACCGGATGCGGGTCATGAGCTATCTCCATCTGACCCGGTTTATGCGAATCCTGTTGGACCGCAAGGATCGAATGAGCATGGCGGTCGGGCTTGAGGTGCGTGTCCCGTTCTGCGACCACCGCCTCGTGGAATACGTGTACAACACGCCTTGGTCGCTCAAGACCTATGACGGCAGGGAGAAGAGCCTGCTGCGCGGCGCCGTACGCGACGTGCTGCCGGAGTCGGTGGCGAACCGGGTAAAGAGCGGGTACCCGTGCATATCGGATCCGCAGTACGTTGCCGCAATCCAAGCGCACGCGAAGGATGTGTTGGGCATTGGCGATGAAGTGCTGTTCCGCCTGATCGACCGGGCGGCGCTGGACGAGTTGACCCGCCTGGACCCTGACACGATGCAGCCAAAGGACAGTGCACGGATCGAGCGGGTGCTCGACCTCTCCGTCTGGATCGACATGTGGCATCCGGAAATCGTCTTCTGACACCGGGCCGGCCCGCACTAATACCGTGCCCCCAGTCGGACTCGAACCGACACTGTGCGGATTTCGAGAACGGACGGGCCGCTTCCGGCGACTAAGCGAGACCGTTCGCCGAGACGCGCATATCGACTATAGGACTGCGCTTTTAGGCGTTGCCAGTACGGATCCGGTACCGGTTCGATTCGCCCTAGAATCGCCCTCGTTCGCCGGGATCAGAGCCCAGCGATCGCCCGGGGCACACATCCACACGACCAGGACCCGTACCAAATGGTCAATCGCCGAGGGCCGCGACGGCCATGTCGTAGATCTGTTTCGGCGCCTTCGAGGGTGCGCCGGAATCGAACGGCGGGTGGGGATCGTATTCGATGGCGAGCTGAATAGTCTGGGCGACTTCGGGTCCCGCGATATCCGCGGCGAGGGTGAGCGCGAGGTCGATGCCCGCCGAGACGCCCGCGCCGGTCATGATGCGTCCCGACGTGACCACGCGCCTTTCGGTCGGTTGCGCGCCGTAAGAGGCGAGTTCGTCGTAGGCACTCCAATGGGTGGTGGCCGCCACGCCCTCGAGCAAGCCTGCGGCACCAAGTAGCAGCGCACCGGTGCAAACCGACGTCGTCCACGCGGTGTGCGGGTGGGCTTCACGGATCCAGTCCACAATCGGGTGTCCGTCTGCGGCGAACCGACCGGCGCCTGGACCCCCGGGCACGAAAAGCACATCCGGGCGGGGCACATCGGCGAATGTACTGTCGACGCGCAAGTGCACGAGGTCGTTGTGGTCATCGACCACACCCGCCAATTCCGCACAGATGACGACCTCCGCCCCGGGCAAGTACGCAAGGATCTCGTAGGGCCCGATTGCATCCAGAGCGGTGAATCCTTGATAAAGGCCGAGTGCGATGATCACGGCATACCCCCTTGCATAAGCAAATCGACGATAGGCGGCGGAACTGGCTCGGCCGGGGGGTTCGTCAAACTGGCAGACCTGCGCTGATCCAGGTGACCAATTTCGATTGCATGCGGCACTCAAGCACGCCCGGTGCTCCAATCGGAAGCGCACCCGCCGTCGCGCTCCCGCCCGTCCACCGGGGAATCAATAGCGGTAGCTATAGGCCGTCGTCTGCATTCGGTTCATTAGTTCGCGGGCGGCATCGCGCAGGTTGATATTGCGCCTCTGGGACTCGTCTTTGAGTTTGGCGAACGCCCCCCCGGCATCGCAGCCGTGCAACGCCATGAGCGCGCCTTTGGCCATGTCGATGTCGGAGCGCGAGGCGAGTGCCATCTCGAGTTGGGTGACGGTTTCACGGAATTTCTCCAGACGACCGGAGTTACTGATCGCTTGACCGGCGGCAACGCTGTACAGACGCATGAGTTCAGCGTCGAACTGATCGAATGCGGTTGCGGCGTGGCTGTAGACGTTGAGTGAGCCGACGAGTTCCTGTTCGCTATCCACGCTTGCGATCAGCAGCGGAACTGACAAACTTGCGTGGATACCTGCTCGCTGCGCGGCCTCAACGAATTCTGGCCATCGTTGATGTTCTTCGTCGATGAATGTTCGTCGCGGCGTGCGATTCAACGCGGCTTCTAAGCACGGCCCTTGGCCAGAGGCGTATTGCTTGTTATCGAGGACTAGCGCCTCTTTGGCGGTGAAGGCCGCGGTGCGGGGATTGGGCCATGGCCTCGAGAGCACGGTGATGCTGATGACGTCCGCGTGCGGGATCGCGGCGAGCGCGATCCCGGCGACCCGCCCCGCTACATCGTCTGGGGGTTCTTCGGCCGCGAAGAGGTCTCGTAGACCATCGATTGCATCTGCGGTAGTTAGCAGCCTGGCCAATGGGTCCGAAAGCATGGCCGACTCAAGGGCGCGGTTGGGCGACTTGTCTTGGGGCATGAACCACCGGCTTCCGAGGTGTCAGGTGCACACAACACCACACACAATGCAGCGGCGAACTCTCACGGCTGTCTTCTCACCGCCGCAGAGGAACCATGACGACGGTAGAGAATCGGTGGCCGAGGCAGGCGCTGTGTTGCCAACGCAGGGACCGCATCCCGGGTCACCTAGCGACAAGAAATCTTCCACACAGCCTGGCGTAGACCCCATCGCTGTGCTCAGTATTACCCAGAACGCCACGTCGGATGCGCACTATCGCTAACCAGGGGATGAACCCCGTTGGCCGCCTTGCTGGAAGCGCCAGAGTCATCCCTCACCGGTCGTCGCCCACTAGGGGAGGAGTTCCGAGAGGCGGCTCGCCTAAACGTTCAGAAGCCCGAGAGCGAGCGGCTTTCCCGGGGGTATTCACCGCTCAAGTCCCGGGCCTGGGTCTCGTCAGGCTCCCACCTTCCGCCTATAGAAGGGCCGGTGACATCGGTGCCGGCACTCTACCGGTGAAGCTCACCCCCCAGCCCGGACCTGAGCGTGCGGGCAACACAAGCCAGACCCAGACGGGGCGGCGCGCCGCGTGGTTATCCCGGTGACCGCGTCGATTGGAACGTGGCCGGGGCAGGGTTACCAATGCCCGGCTCCCCCGCCCTGGCTGCCCCGAGCCGCCGCCAGTAACGCGTACGGCTTCGATTTCGTGCAGGTTGCCTCGCGGGGGGCAACGGGGCCGATTGTCATCGGTGCGGGTCCGTCAGAATTCGCGGGGCATCATGTCAGCGAGTCGAGAAACGGCTTCGTTAGGGAAACCGTGGTCTGGCACGGAGAGCCGGTCAAGAGCATCTTGTGAAGCAACCTTGTCGATGACGACGCACACCGAGTTCAGTTTCCGTTCTTGTTGCAGCCCTGACGTCCTGAGGCTGAATCATTTTGCGTCCCTTGTCTTTGGGCCGTCAGCGAGCGCGGCCCGCAGCTGATCACATTGGCTGGCGAAGAATGTCAACGACACCGGCGCGTCCGGCGCGATCAAATCAAACGAGTGGAAGGCGCCGACCGCAATCTCGACGTGGCAGGGCGTGCCCGCCTCATTCAAGCGCCTGCCGTACTCGACGGCCTCGTCATGGAGCAAGTCCAACGAGCCGGTGCCGATCCAGGCCGGTGCCAGCCCGGCGAGGTCGGTCCGCCGCGCCGGGCTTGCGACCGCCGGGTCCGCGTCACCCAGATACCACCGCCAGGCTTCGCGGTTGTCACCCTCCGACCAGATCAAGCGACGGCGACCCGTGGCTTGACTGCCGGTGCGGTCGTCGAGGTTCGCTTGGGACAGCAATTGAAAGGCCGGCTGGATCTCGCCGCGATCGCGGGCCAGAAACGCCAATGCCGCGGCCAATCCACCGCCGGAGCTGAGACCGCCGATTGCGACCCGGGACGGATCAACCCAAGGCTGCTGCGCCAACCACAGCAGGGCCGCGTAGCAGTCTTCCAGCGGAGCGGGATATGGATGTTCGGGTGGCAACCTGAAGTCGACGGCCGCAATCGCGACGTTTGCTAGGTGAGACAGCCTGCGGCAGTAGCTATCTTCCTGTCGCGCGCTGCCCATCACGAACCCACCGCCGTGGATCCACAGCAGCGCAGGCGCCGGATCAGCCAGGCGCGCGGGACGATGCAGGCGCACGCTCACGTCGGCATCGACCGCCACGACCGGCACGTCGCGCCCGGCGCGGATGCGTCCCAACAACGTCATCGCCGCACGCGGCACCGCCAGCCCATGGTTGAGGCCATAGCCCCTCGGCAGAATTCTGGCCGCGGTCCGCAAGGCAGGGTCCATATCAGGTCCCGACGTGAACGAGCTCACTTCTGGCTGGTCTCGTTGAGACAACGCCGACCGTCTTCGACGTCGTTGATAGCTCTCATCAAAACGAGTATGCCTGCGATGATGGCAGATCCCGACACTTCTCGGCATGTCAGACCCCTACGCGAGTTAGCTAGCGCGGCGACCTCGCCGCCGGTATTCCGCCGCGCGCCGCGACGACGCCGCGATAGAGGATCACGCTTAACCGCGTTAGCCGTCGAATAAGCACGCTAACAGGCCTTTCAATGTGCCCCCACTGGGACTCCAACCCAGACTGTGCGGATTTTAAGAACGGCTGGCGCGCTTTTGGCGACCTGGCCAAAGAAGTGGCCAGCGACTGCAATTTACTAAGGTCATTTGTCCTTGTCGCGTGGCGGCGGGCGGTTGGCGACGACCGGGAATCCGCCGGTGAAGCCTTGCCGTTCCTCCGCTATCGCAAGCACCCGACCGCGGACCGCATACCAACCGACGATGAGTGCCGGAATGATGACCACCAGCGTGGCGACGGTCCAGGTGCCGATCGGCGGGTCGAACGCCATCAGCACGACGACGCCGAACAGGAACGCCAACGTGAGATAGCCGGTGTACGGCGAGCCCCACAACCGGAATGACGGCCGCTCGAGGATGCCGCGTTTCGACCAGCGGTAGAGCTGGATCTGGCAGATGACGATGGTGCCCCAGGACGCGATGATGCCGAGGGCCGCGATGTTGAGCACGATCTCGAACGCCTCGCCGGGGAAGAGAAGGTTGAGGATGACGCCGAACAGCCCGACGACCGCGGTCAGGAAGATTCCGCCATACGGCACGCCCCTGCTCGACATCACCGAAGTGAACTTCGGTGCGCTGCCGTTCATTGCCATCGACCGCAGGATCCGGCCGGTCGAGTACAACCCGGCGTTGAGGCTGGAGAATGCGGCGGTCAGCACGACGATGTTCATCACCGTGCCCGCGCCCTCGACCCCGATCTTCCCGAAGAACGTGACGAACGGGCTCTCGTCGGCCTGATAGGTGGTGTACGGGAGAAGAAGGGCCAGCAGGAACAGTGAGCCGACGTAGAAGACCGCGATACGTGCGATCACCGAGTTGATCGCGCGCGGCATGATCTTATGCGGATGGGCGGTCTCACCGGCCGCGGTTCCGACGAGTTCGACTGCGGCATAGGCAAACACGACGCCGGACATGACAATCACCAGTGGGAAGAGGCCGTGGGGGAAAAGCCCGCCGTTGTCGGCGATCACGCTGAAACCGGTTGACTGCCCCTGAATCTGGTAGCGGCCGGCAAGGAAGATGGTGCCTGCGACCAGAAATGTCATCAGGGCAAGGACTTTGATGGCCGCAGCCCAGAACTCGAGCTCCCCGAACAAGGTAACCGAGATGAGGTTTATGCTCACCACAGCCGCCAGCGCGAGCAGGGCGATCAGCCACTGTGGGACGCTCTCCATCGCGCTCCAGTAGTGAAAGTAGGTGGCGATCGCGGTGCAGTCGACGATGGACGTGAACGCCCAGTTCAGCCAGTACATCCAGCCGGCGACGAACGCCGCCTTCTCGCCGAGGAATTCGCGCGCATACGACACGAAGGACCCCGACGACGGCCGGTGCAGCACGAGTTCACCCAACGCCCGCAGGATCAGGAAGACGAAAATGCCGCAGAACGCATAGCTCAAGAACAGGCCCGGTCCGGCGTTGTGTAATCGGCCGCCGGCACCGAGGAACAGTCCGGTGCCGATGGCACCGCCGATCGCGATCATCTGTAGCTGCCGAGGCTTGAGGCCCTTGTGGTAGCCCTCTTCCTCCGCCAACAGCGCGGAGTTGTCGTACGTCGACGGCTTGGGTTCAGTGGTCATCGAACCAGTCCTCGTTCTAGTCAGTCTCCCGATGACGCAGGATCAACGGGGTTACCCCGGACATCCCACTGCTCCGGAGGTCCCGGCGTATCGCTGATGTCACGAAATGTCATGACAAAACCCACCACGGCGGCGACCGCCGCAATCGCGTAGCCGATGATCGAATACCAACCGAGATGAAGGTATGCGGTAACCGCGACGATGAACATCGCCAGGAACACCAGAGACATCCCGATCAATGGAATCTTCGCAAACAAATCAATGCGTGCCATGAGACCCACCTCGATAGAACCGAATGACGAATGACGGGCACTACCAGTCAACACCTTCCGGCGTTGTCGCGGTGGCGAAATCGAGCTAGGCGCTGCTCGGATGCAGAGTGCTCTGTTGCACGATCGGGATGTCGCCGTCGCGCAGACGAACATTGCTGGGACGGTGCTGTCGTCGGCGGGTCTGCACCCGGCGCTACCCCTTCTTCGGCCTGATCTTCCAGCGCCGAGGTCACCACGGCAATGCGTCCTCCCACATTGGAGCTGGGATGCCCGGATCCCGGGAGGTGTTGTGGGAGCTACGGATTCGGATATCCCACCGCATGTCTCCTCGCGCCGGGGTGATGGACTTGCGCAAGAGTCGCAGCCTAGACCAACAGCACCTCTCGACCTAACGCGGAGGTGAAATGGACGCGCCGACTTTGTAGCGCTAAATGGACTTGGCAGCAACACTCAGCGGTCCGAGGTTGACCGTAATTCCACCACTGAAGGGGAAGTCCAGCATCAACACCACCGCGACAGACACTGCGGAGAGGAGCGCCCAGGCATACATGAGGTAAGGCGGTTTCACCGTCAGGGCGGACAGGCCTACCGCGGCCGCCAACAATGTCCCCGACAAGCCGATGAGCACAATCAAGATTGGCGGAAGCGATCGCTGCGCCACCGCCGTTACCTTGCTTTGAGCAGCGGTCAATGATGCGGCCGCCGACACCATTCCGCTGGCCATTGGGTCGGTGTTCCCACGCCCAAAGGCCACTCGGTGAACACTGTTCTGCAGTGTGTCGAAAGTTTCGGCAGAGGGCAGCGCAGTGAAGTCTCCATCCGCAAGCGCTGGTCCATCCTTACTTACGACCGTGTTCAGGTAGTTGCGTAAATTGTCGTTGACTTCGTCGGCGCCGGCATTGTCCTGGATCTCACTCGTGGCCCAAGAAAGCTGCTGGGCAGAGGATGCTTGGAGGTCAACCGCGTCCTGGCCCGCTCCCACCGCCGACCAGGTGATCGTGATGGCAAAGCCGATTAGGAACGCGAAAGTCGCGCCAAACACACTGAGCAGCTTGCTGGCGTGTTCTTCGAATTGAGCACGTCGTTCCGGCGAAGCCACTCCGCTAAGGCCAAACCGACAACAGGCGCTGACGACGGCGAAAAATACGAATCCAACGGCGATGATTAACCATGGAGTTAGCTCAGAAGTGGCTCGCACACCTAAGTCCTTCCCTCATCGATGGGTAAATGGTCGCTAATTGGATTTCCTTCATCGCCATAGCTTTCGTCACGCTGGCCTTCGACAGCCGCGGCTGCGTCGGACTCAGTGTCTCACCATCCTTGTGGGCGCAGGGTGATTTGTTTCGGGCCGACTGTTGGGGGATGTCATACAGACCGAATCGTCAGCCAGTAGGGCGCAGCACGACTATTCCAAGGATGCAACCGTCGTCGGAGGCGACATTTACAAACTTGATCGAGAAGGCGATGGAGTTGCGTGCGAAAACTGACGGGCCGGTGGCAGTGACGTCGGTGGCATCGGCCAGATAGGGAGGGAGACCCATGACCACTAAAGAAGGAAGACCCGTACTACGGGAACACCAAAGGCGCGACGAGGAAGGGCTTGCCACCCAAGCCTCGCCCGTACAAGCCGCCGAAGACGCCGGTGTAGCGAGGTACCCCGCACGCTCGCCCCACTGCTGTCACGCTGCTGTCAGAAGCCGTCTGGCGGCAGTGGATAGTGGGCTGGGCATCCCCGAAAATCGCGCCTGAACTGGTAGTTCATCTGTGCCCCCAGTCGGACTCGAACCGACACTGTGCGGATTTTAAGTCCGCTGCCTCTGCCAATTGGGCTATGGGGGCAGGCCCGCAGGCCGCGCCTGAGTTTACGACCGGCGGTGTTGGCACCGCTGTCGACGCCGCGCCGCTGCCCGTCGATCGGCCAGTCGACAGCTTCAGCGACCGGGTCGGGAACCGGTTGGAGGTCTTCGGCTGAACCCATACGACTGCACCCGCTGCCCCATGGGGCAGCGGGCGCTTCCGCTTGGTCGAGGGCGGCGCTACTGTCCCAACAGAAATGCGCCACGCGAGGGCGCCAGGGTGAGCGCCGGCCGCGGGAACCGGTGCCGCGCGCAGGCGTCATCGACCACTTCGGAGATCGCGTCGGTGACGCGCCGTAGTATCCACCGCTCACACCGTTCACCGACATCGAGGTTGGCGAGGCTGATTTGGGTGACCAGGACGTCGTACCGACGCCGGATCCAAGCCATCTCGCCGATCGCCCGGCTCAGCGTCAATGCGCCGACGATGTCACCGGGCTCCAGCCGACAATGGAGCCCAACAAGGTCGAGTTCCTTGTGCGCCAATACATCCGATGCCAAGTCGCTGACGGCATCGGCCGCCGCATCGACGAGAACTTGGCGCCGTTGCTGCATATGTGCGGCAAGCCTCGAAACATGCCGGCTCGAACGCACGACGAACCGCCCCGCGTCGACGCCGACGGCTCGGCGGGTCAGCTCCCCGCTTCCATCTCGTGAGTGCACGACGATGCGCCCGGGCTCAGTTCCCGCCACGACCGCCTGGGCGAGCTCGGGGCCGGTCGTGACGTCGACTGCTAGCCGGTGGCGTTGAATCCAGTCCCTTGTGGTGGTGAATCGAAGCAAAGCGGCGGGGAAACTGACAGCGGTTCCCTTGAAACCGTCGCGATACTGCGCGCAGCGGCGTAGGACGACGGTTTCGTCAACCGGCGCAACCGATTTAACTTTCAGCCCCGCCGCATGGTCAGTGCGCGTCAGAAGGTCCATCGAGAGCGTCATCCCATTAAGGATCACCGGCGAACCTGTGGAGAGCCAGTGCCCTAGCGGTCTCTTGACTGACAACGACCGAATCCTAACGCGGCGGTCCAGAGACAGTCGGCTATGTTCGCCTAGTGGAGCCACCCCACAGCTACGTACGGGAGACATCCGCTTCGGTGGTGCACCACGCGGACTACCTCGTACGTCGCGAGAACCACGCACTCTGCGGAGCAACGCTCGAGAATGCGGCCACGCTGACCCAACCAGGCAGTGCCGACGCAATCTGCGTTGACTGCGAAGAAAAACTGGTTCTGTACCACCTCGAATGGTGGCGCGAGCAAGCCCTGGCAGCGACCGCGGAGCTCGACACGCTGCGCGCCAAGTACGGCGAGTTGGACGAACCCGCCCTGGTGCAAGTCGAGCAGGAGGGCTCGACCGATGAACCAGCCGAAACAGAGCCGACGACCCTGCTCGACCACGCGCGACGAGAGCTCGCGGACCTCTGTCGGCAATTCGACGACGCTGTCCCCTACGTTCGTCTGAAGAACACGATGCAGGCGTTCAGCGACAGGCTCGAATCCCACGAGCGCCTGGTTCTCGCACAGGAGATCGGTGGCGACGGCTCACTCATGCGGTGGTCGACTACAGCAGTCAAAGCCCTCGGATTGCACGTCGCCAACAATCCCGTGCAAGAAGAACCCGAGGCGATGTGGGACGCCTGGGTCGAGGATTCCTACCAGGCGCCGAAGAAGCCCAAACGGCGATTTGGGCGCTCCTGATCGCACGAGGGCACTACAAGAAACGTCAAGGCCGGCATTGACGCCTTGAGCTGCACATCGTCGAAGCGCGTCGCCTCATCGATCAACGCAGCCGGTCTTACCTCAGCCGACCTGCTACGGTCGGGCACCTCA
Organism: uncultured Actinomycetota bacterium; assembly: GCA_963720345.1. Taxonomy (GTDB): domain Bacteria; phylum Actinomycetota; class Actinomycetes; order Mycobacteriales; family Mycobacteriaceae; genus Mycobacterium. Next base: position 461,683 of record CAVRFN010000047.1, on the reverse strand, counting down.
TCTTGGTCCGCACGGGGCGGAAAAGCTCGTCAGCACAGTCATGCCGCGCTGCGTCCGGCTATTTCAAGTCCGACCGACAGCACAACCAATGGCCGCGGAAACCGAAGAGTGCCGCAGGCGTCGTCGAGCGACTCATCGATTTGCACGGCGAGTTTGGGCAGTTCGACCGCCCAGTCACCGGACGGCATCGCACGACCACCGCCCAAGCCGAGCCGGGTGAGCACCTGGCCGTGGTTTCTGCGGATCTGTGCCATGTCGGCGATGATGTGACCGATCGCAGCCGGATAGCTCACGAAGTCGTAGTCTTCCGAGCCGACTTCGCAGTGCAGACCAACCAGGTTGAGCCACTCGTGGTCGAGAACGGCCGCCACAGCAGTGTCTGCGTCGTTGCTGTCGAACCGAAATCCGCATGGAGCCTGATAGTCGCCATCAGCGATGGTCAGAAGCGGGGTGTTGCCGTCCGTCATACGAAGCACGACATCCAGCGCCCGTTGCGAGACAACGGATCTGAGGAGCTCGATCTGCTGAACGGACCCGACGACGATCCGCCCGACTCCAAGAGCGGCCACCGCTTGTAGCTCTGCTGGGCTCAGCGAGTCGGCGAACACAGTCAATCGCCTCAATTGGACGCTCGCCGCAACCGCAGCAGCCAACTCCTCTCCAGTACGCGCGTCAACCGCGACGCGCTGATCCCTCGCCCACTTCGCGATCGAGTAGACCGTGAGAGCCGTTGCCGGCAAGGCGATCTCCATCATTGGGAACAACTTGCGGTAGGTCTTGCACCGTCGCAGATACTCGAGTTCGACTGGCATCAAACGACTTCGGAGATCATGCACGTCGTCGGACGCGCGCGCTGCGGCGCGCGACGCGTTCCCGGAAAGCACTGACATGAGGAATGCCGAAAGGGTCACCGGGACCTCTCTTCTTTCACGCCCTGGCCTGCTGCCAGAGGCAACAATTCGACGATGGCTCAAAATGGAAGTGGCTCGCCACATCCCTTTCGAAAACTTGAGGTTTCGGCGTCGAACTTTGACGCTGCTTTCACGCCGACCGCGGAGCGTTGCCCGGGACGCCTAGCCTGGCGTTCCCTGAGTGCTACCGACAGCAGTCGGACACATGGACAAATCAAGCACAGATGGATGAGAAGTACATACCCCACCGTCACGCTTCGTCACACCCCTCGTTTCGAGGTGTCGTCGACTTCGCCGACGCGCCGAAAAGGCACCCTCGCAGCGGAAGTCCACGACGTTTCTCCCTCGGCAGTCGATGCCAAGACGACGATTGATTCCTCGTCGGAGCCAACGCATTCAAAAAATACAGCCTGCCAAAGCTCACGACATTTCGTCCGTTCTCGGACCAACCGACAGCCACCGCTTCCCTTCCTCTAACGACGTATGGCCAGCATGCCCCTCGCAGTGCTGCATTAGGGCGGCCCTAGCGCTCTCTTGACGCGCCGCGCTCCGAACCTTGACGACCCGTTTACGCGCTAGCAGCCGGCCGCAGCAACGCGCGCCCTTTATCGCTCGGACGATGAGGACCACAAACCATGCCTTCGCCGCGGTGATTCACCCGCTGCTACACAACCCTTGAGGCGAGTCCATTGAGGTTGACGAGAAGCTGATTCGGTTGGCGCGTAAATACATTTCGGGGCCGCATGATGGGGTGATCTAGAGGGCTAAAGGCCCTAGGTGGCAACTTGACCGAGCGTACGTTTCACCTGGCGAAGCCCTGTTTCCCACCCACCCGTCCCGATGGCGGGGAGGGCTGCACGACGGCTTTCGCCCCCGACGATGGGCGTGGACGATCGAAGGGCGTAAAGACGCGTCAGACGGGCGTAAAGAAAGCGTCAACGACCGTCGCGGCACCCGAGACCTGGGCCTAGCTTCGTTGTGGTCCTCGATGTTGAGGGCCCAGCGGAGGCTGCCTCACGTGAGGCTCGATAGCGACCGCGAAATCGGGTGAATGGAGACGAGATGGGTGCCTTGGTGTACATCGTGCTGACGGTGGCGATCTTCGCGCTGCTCGGCCTGGTGCAGAAGTTGGTCGAAGGCCTGTGAGCTTCGAAAACGTCGTCGGCCTCGTGCTGGCAGTGCTTCTCGCGCTGTTCATGGCAGCCGCGCTGCTCTTTCCCGAAAGGTTCTAGTGACTACGACAACGGCGGGGATACTGTTCCTCGCAATCCTCATCGTGGCGCTCGTCGCGGTGCATGTGCCTTTGGGCGACTACATGTTCCGGGTTTACAGCTCCGACAAGCACTCCCGTGTCGAGCGGGGAATCTATCGTCTGATCGGAGCCGACCCGAAGGCCGAGCAGACCTGGGGCGCCTACGCCCGCAGCGTGCTGGCCTTCTCAGCGATCAGCATTCTGTTTCTGTTCATCTTTCAGTTGATCCAGGGCAAGCTGCCGCTGCACCTCAACGATCCGGCCACGCCGATGACCCCGGCACTCGCCTGGAACACGGCGATCAGCTTCGTCACGAACACGAACTGGCAGGCGTACTCCGGTGAGTCGACGCAGGGCCACCTGGTGCAGATGGCCGGTTTGGCCGTGCAGAACTTCGTGTCGGCGGCGGTCGGCATGGCGGTCGCGATTGCGCTGGTGCGCGGGTTCGCCCGCAGACGCACCGGAGATCTGGGCAACTTCTGGGTCGACCTCGTCCGTGGCACGCTGCGCATCCTGGTGCCCATCTCCGTCGTCGCCGCGATCCTCTTGATCGCAGGCGGCGCGATCCAGAACTTCCACAACTACGACCAGGTCGTCAACACGATTGCCGGTGCTCAGCAGACGATCCCCGGCGGCCCGGTCGCCAGCCAGGAAGCGATCAAGGATCTCGGCACCAACGGCGGCGGGTTCTACAACGTGAACTCTGCGCACCCGTTCGAGAACCCGACGACGTGGACCAACTGGATCGAAATCTTCCTGCTGTTGGTGATCGCCTTCTCCCTGCCCCGCACCTTCGGCCGCATGGTTGGCAGCAAGAAGCAGGGGTACGCGATTGTCGGGGTTCAGGCCGTGCTTGCCCTCATCAGCTGGGTTGCGACGATGTTCTTCCAGTTGCAGGCGCACGGCACCGTTCCGACCGCCGTCGGCGCGGCGATGGAAGGTGTCGAGCAGCGCTTCGGCGTGGCCAACTCGGCGGTGTTCGCGGCCTCGACGACGCTGACGTCCACGGGATCGGTGGACTCGTTCCACGATTCCTACACCAGCCTCGGCGGCATGGTCCTGTTGTTCAATATGCAGCTGGGCGAGGTCGCACCGGGCGGTGTCGGCGCGGGTCTATACGGCATTCTCATTCTCGCAGTCATCACGGTCTTCGTCGCCGGCCTGATGGTCGGCCGCACCCCGGAGTACCTGGGCAAGAAGATCACGCCACGCGAAATCAAGTTGGCCGCAGCCTATTTCCTGGTCACGCCGCTGCTCGTGTTGACCGGCACAGCCATAGCGATGGCGATGCCGGGCCAACGAGCCGGGATGCTGAACAGCGGTCCGCACGGTCTGTCGGAAGTGCTGTACGCGTTCACCTCCGCGTCCAACAACAACGGCTCCGCGTTCGCAGGCATATCGGTCAACACCGAGTGGTACAACACCGCCCTCGGGCTGGCCATGGTCTTCGGCCGGTTCCTGCCCATCGTGCTGGTGCTCTCGCTGGCCGGCTCGCTTGCCAAACAAGGCAGCACCCCGCCGTCGATCGGCACCCTGCCCACCCATCGACCGCAGTTCGTCGGGATGGTCGCAGGCGTCACCCTGATTCTGGTGGCCCTGACCTTCCTGCCGATGCTCGCGCTCGGCCCTCTCGCTGAAGGAATCCACTAAATGTCAACACCCACCATTGATTCCGCTGCAAGTCAGCAGCAGAACACAAGTGCGTCGAAAGGCCGGGTGCAAGGCGGCCTACTCGACCCGCAGATGTTGTGGAAGTCGCTGCCGGGCGCGCTGGCCAAGCTCGACCCACGCACGCTCTGGCGCAACCCCGTCATGTTCATCGTGGAGATCGGCGCGGTCTGGAGCACGATCCTTGCGATCACCGAGCCAACCTGGTTCGCGTGGCTAATCGTCGTATGGCTTTGGCTGACGGTGGTCTTCGCCAACCTGGCCGAAGCGGTCGCCGAGGGTCGCGGTAAGGCGCAGGCGGAAAGCCTGCGCAGAGCGAAAACCTCCACCATGGCGCGTCGGCTGACCGGCTGGGCAACCCGGCGTTCCCGGGCGCGAAGAAGAGGTCGCGGCGCCGCTGCTTCAGCAGGGCGACATCGTGGTCGTCGAAGCGGGACAAGCGATCCCAGGCGATGGTGACGTCGTGGAAGGCATTGCGTCGGTGGACGAGTCGGCGATCACCGGCGAGTCCGCCCCCGTCATCCGCGAGTCCGGTGGCGACCGCTCGGCGGTCACCGGCGGAACCACCGTGTTGTCGGACCGCATCGTCGTGAAGATCACGCAGAAGCCCGGCGAGAGCTTCATCGATCGGATGATCGCGCTCGTCGAGGGCGCCAACCGGCAGAAGACACCCAACGAGATCGCGCTGAACATCCTGCTGGCGGCGTTGACTCTCATCTTCGTGTTCGCAGTCGCGACCCTGCAGCCGCTGGCGATCTACTCGAAGTTGAACAACCCCGGCGTCCCGGACAGCCTGGCGCTCACCGGTAACGGCGTGACCGGAATCGTGATGGTCTCGCTGCTGGTGTGCCTCATCCCTACGACGATCGGTGCCCTGTTGTCGGCCATCGGTATCGCCGGCATGGACCGCCTGGTGCAGCGCAATGTGCTGGCCATGTCGGGCCGAGCCGTAGAAGCCGCCGGTGACGTCAACACGCTGTTGCTCGACAAGACCGGCACCATCACACTGGGCAACCGGCAGGCTTCCGACTTCGTTCCGCTGTCCGGCGTCTCAGCCGAGGAGCTGGCCGATGCAGCGCAGTTGTCCAGCCTCGCCGACGAAACGCCCGAGGGCCGTTCGATCGTGGTGTTCGCCAAGCAGCAGTACGGGCTGCGGGCGCGCACACCCGGTGAGCTCGCGCATGCGCAGTGGATCGAATTCACTGCCGCGACAAGGATGTCGGGGGTCGACCTCGACGGGCATCTGCTCCGCAAGGGAGCGGCCAACTCTGTCGCGGAATGGGTGCGGAATCAGGGCGGCCATGTTCCGATGCAACTCGGCGAAATCGTCGACGGCATCTCGGCCGCGGGCGGCACCCCGCTGGTGGTCGGAGAGGTCAACAACGGCAAGGCGGTCGTGCTTGGTGTCATTCACCTGAAGGACGTCGTGAAGCAGGGCATGCGCGAGCGTTTCGACGAGATGCGCCGCATGGGCATCCGGACGGTGATGATCACCGGCGACAACCCCATGACCGCCAAGGCCATTGCCGACGAGGCGGGCGTGGACGACTTCCTCGCCGAGGCCACGCCGGAAGACAAGATGGCGCTGATCAAGCGTGAGCAGGAGGGCGGCAAGCTCGTCGCGATGACCGGTGACGGCACCAACGACGCACCGGCGCTCGCGCAGGCCGACGTCGGCGTGGCGATGAACACCGGGACCTCGGCGGCCAAAGAGGCCGGCAACATGGTCGACCTCGACTCGGACCCGACGAAGCTCATCGAGATCGTCGAGATCGGCAAGCAGTTGCTGATCACCCGCGGGGCGCTGACCACGTTCTCGATCGCCAACGACATCGCGAAGTACTTCGCGATCATCCCGGCGATGTTCGTGGCGCTGTTTCCCGGCCTGGATCTGCTGAACATCATGCGGCTACACAGCCCGCAGTCGGCGATCCTGTCCGCGGTGATCTTCAACGCGCTCGTCATCATCGCGTTGATTCCGTTGGCGCTGCGCGGTGTTCGGTACACGCCGAGCAGCGCGTCGAAACTACTGAGCCGGAACCTCTACGTCTACGGACTCGGTGGCATCGTCGCCCCGTTCATCGGGATCAAGCTCATCGACCTCGTAATCCAATTCTTCCCGGGGATGTGACTATGAACTTCACCAATCTTGTTCGCCAGCACTGGGCGGCGCTGAGGGCGCTGCTCGTCCTGACCGTGATCGTCGGCATCGCCTACCCGGTCTTCATCTGGCTGGTGGCGCAGATACCGGGTCTACACGACAACGCCAACGGGTCGATCATCGAGGTCGATGGAAAGCCGGTGGGCAGCAGGCTGATCGGTCAGTTGTTCACCGACGCCGACGGCAACCCGTTGCCGCAGTACTTTCAGAGCCGGCCATCGGCTGCCGGCGACGGCTACGACCCGCTGGCCACCAGTGCCAGCAACCTCGGCCCGGAGAGCATCGTCGACACGATGGGCGATCCGTCGCTCCCGGAAGACGACAACGGCGCCAAGTCCAGCCTGCTCACCCTGGTCTGCTCGCGCAGCGCCGCGGTCGGCGAGTTGGAGGGCGTGGACGGCTCACGGCCGTTCTGCACCGGCGACGGTGTGGGTGCCGTGTTGTCGGTGATCGGCCCGCGCGACTCGCGCGGCAACGTCGTGCGCCCCACCAGGGTGGTCAGCGTCAACGAACCGTGCGACACCACCCAAAGGCCGTTCCTGGACACCTATGAGGGTGTACGGGTCGAGTGCGCCAAGTTCGGCGGCGAGGACTATTCGATCGGCCAGATCGTGCCCATTCGCGGTGCGTCGCCTGCCGATCCGACGGTGCCGGCCGACGCCGTCACCGCCAGCGGTAGCGGGCTGGACCCGAACATCTCCCCCGCGTACGCCGCTCTGCAGGTGAACCGGGTCGCCGAGGCTCGCGGCGTCACCCCTGATCAGGTCCGCGAATTGGTCCTGGCCAACCAGGATGGCCGCGTGTTCGGCTTCGTCGGAGAGGCCCGGGTCAACGTGTTGCAGCTCAACCTGGATCTCGATGCGAAGTATCCGGCGAAGAGCTGATACCTCCGGTGGATGATGAGCAATGTGACCACCCGCGACGAGGCGCCGGCGACCGGGTCATCCGACAGCGATGACCCGGTCGCGCTGCCGCCAGAACTCATCGACAAGCCGTTGCCGATAAGAGTGTCGAGCGACGCCGAACCGGTGGCGCACCGGCCGGATCACAAGAAGAAGCGCGGGGAGTTGCGCATCTACCTCGGCGCCGCTCCCGGCGTCGGCAAGACTTTTGCCATGCTCGGCGAGGCTCATCGCCGGCTGGAACGGGGCACCGACGTCGTGGCCGCAGTGATCGAGACGCACGGCCGCAAGAAGACCGCGGACCTGCTCGGGGGCATCGAGACCATCCCGCCGCGCTACATCGAGTACCGCGGAAGCAGGTTTCCCGAGCTCGATGTCGAAGCGGTGCTGAAGCGGCGCCCCCAGGTGGTGCTGGTCGACGAGCTCGCCCACACCAACACCCCGGGCAGCAAGAACCCCAAACGCTGGCAGGACGTCGAGGAGCTTCTCGAAGCCGGCATCACCGTGATCTCGACGGTCAACGTCCAGCATCTGGAAAGCCTCAACGACGTCGTCGCCCAGATCACCGGAATCGAGCAGCAGGAGAAGGTGCCCGACGACATCGTCCGCGCCGCCGACCAGATCGAATTGGTCGACATCACGCCGGAAGCGTTGCGGCGCAGGCTCGCCCACGGCAACGTCTACACCGCGGAGCGAGTCGATGCGGCGCTGTCCAACTACTTCCGCCAGGGAAACCTGACTGCGCTACGAGAGCTGGCACTGCTGTGGCTGGCCGACCAGGTCGACGCGGCTCTCGAGAAGTACCGCGCCGACAAGAAGATCACCGCCACCTGGGAAGCACGGGAGCGCGTTGTGGTGGCTGTGACCGGTGGCCCGGAGTCGGAGACGCTGGTGCGGCGGGCCTCTCGGATCGCGTCGAAGTCCAGCGCCGAGCTCATGGTGGTGCACGTCGTCCGCGGCGACGGCCTGTCCGGCGTGTCAGCCCCGCAGATGGGCAAGGTGCGCGAGCTCGCGACGAGCCTCGGCGCGACGGTCCACACCGTGGTCGGCGACGACGTACCCACCGCGCTGCTGGACTTCGCGCGGGAGGATGAACGCCACCCAGCTGGTGCTCGGCACGTCGCGCAGATCCCGGTGGGCCCGGATCTTCGACGAGGGTATCGGCGCCGCGGTGGTGCAGGCGTCCGAGAAGATCGACGTGCACATGGTGACCCATCCTGAGGCCCGCGGCGGCTCTCGGTGGACACGGTTCTCGCCCCGTCAGCAGCACTTGGCGTCTTGGCTTGCCGCCCTGGCGGTTCCGTCCGCGATCTGTGCGCCTCATCGTCGGCGTGCTGGATCCGCTACTGGGCGTCGGCGGCGAGAGCGCATTGTTCTTCGTCGGCGTGTTGGTGGTCGCACTGCTCGGCGGCGTCGCCCCTGCTGCGCTGTCGGCCGTTCTGTCCGGACTGCTGCTCAACTACTTCCTGATCGAGCCACGCCACACCTTCACCATCGCCGAACCCGACAGCGCGATCACCATTCTGGTGCTGCTGGTGGTCGCGGTCGCGGTGGCGGCACTCGTGGACAGCGCCGCCAAACGCACCCGCGAGGCGCGACGCGCATCGCAGGAGGCCGAACTGCTCGCGCTGTTCGCCGGCTCGGTGCTGCGCGGGGCAGACCTGGACACGTTGTTGGAGCGGGTCCGCGAGACGTATTCCCAACGGGCCGTGAGCATGCTGCGGATACGGGACGGCAACTCCGAAGGTGCGGTCGTGGCGTGCGTCGGCCAGGATCCGTGCCTTGACGTCGATTCCGCCGACACCGCAATCGAAGTCGGTGACGACGAGTTCTGGATGCTGATGGCGGGGCGCAAGCTGCCCGCCCGAGACCGCCGGGTCCTCACCGCCGTCGCGAAGCAGGCGGCGGGCCTGGTCAAGCAGCGCGAGCTCGCCGAGGAGGCGAGCAAGGCGCGAAGCGATCGAGCAGGCCGACGAATTGCGACGGGCCGCTGCTGTCTGCCGTCAGCCACGACCTGCGCACACCGCTGGCGGCCGCCAAGGCCGCGGTATCCAGCCTGCGCAGCGACGACGTCGACTTCTCCGCCGAGGACACCGCCGAACTGCTGGCGACCATCGAAGAGTCGATCGATCAGCTGACCGCGCTGGTCGGCAATCTGCTGGACTCGTCGCGGCTGGCCGCCGGGGTGCTGAAGCCCGAACTGCGCCGGGTGTATCTCGAGGAGACGGTGCAGCGGCGCACTTCTCGGAATCAGCAAGGGAACCACCGGTTTTCGCCGGCAGGGTTGGACCGGGTCAAAGTCGACGTCGGCGATACCGTCGGCGATGGCCGACGGCGGCCTACTGGAGCGGGTGCTGGCCAACCTCATCGACAACGCGCTGCGGTACGCCCCGGACAGCCCGATACGGGTGACCGCGGGCCAAGTCGGCGACCGGGTGCTGATCGCTGTCGTCGACGAGGGTCCGGGCATCCCGCGCGGCACCGAGGACGCAGCTGTTCGCACCGTTCCAGCGGCTCGGCGACCACGACAACAGCACCGGTGTCGGCCTTGGCCTTTCGGTCGCGCGCGGGTTCGTCGAGGCGATGGGCGGCACGATCTCGGCAACCGACACCCCCGGCGGCGGGCTCACCGTCGAGATCGACTTGGCGGCGGCGATCATGACGCCTCCGAAGACGCGCGTGCTCGTGATCGACGACGAACCGCAGATCCTTCGGGCGCTGCGGATCAACCTGTCCGTGCGCGGCTACGAGGTGTTCACCGCGGCCAGCGGCGCAGAGGCGCTCCGGAAGGCCGCCGACCACCGCCCCGACGTCATCGTGTTGGACCTCGGCCTGCCCGACATGTCCGGTATCGAGGTGCTCGGCGGGTCTGCGCGGCTGGCTGACCGCGCCGGTGATCGTGCTGTCGGCGCGCACCGACTCGTCGGACAAGGTCGAGGCACTGGACGCCGGCGCCGACGACTACGTCACCAAACCCTTTGGCATGGACGAGTTCCTGGCCCGGCTGCGGGCCGCGGTGCGCCGCGCCGCGGCAGCGTCGGACACCGACGAGCCCGTCATCGAGACGTCGTCGTTCACCGTCGACCTGGCCGCCAAGAAGGTGACCAAGAACGGCGCCGAGGTGCACCTGACCCCCACCGAATGGGGCATGCTGGAGATGCTGGTGCGCAACCGCGGCAAGCTCGTCGGCCGCGAGGAACTCCTCAAAGAGGTGTGGGGACCCGCCTATGCGAAGGAAACCCATTATCTGCGTGTGTATTTGGCGCAGCTGCGGCGCAAGCTCGAAGACGACCCGTCACACCCCGTGCATCTGCTGACCGAAGCCGGCATGGGCTACCGCTTCCAGCAGTGAATCGAGGCCGCAACGCACAGTTTTCACCACATGCTGGGACCTCACCGTGGATGATGGAGTGGTGAGTATTATCGGCCGCAAACGTGGCGACCTGCGCGTTTACCTGGGTGCCGCCCCCGGGGTCGGCAAGACCTACTCGATGCTCGCCGAGGCGCACCGGCGGATGGAACGCGGAACCGACGTGGTCGCCGCGGTGATCGAAACTCATGGACGCCGCAGGACGACCCAGCAGCTCGCCGGCATCGAGGTGATTCCGCCACGATTCGTCGAGTACCAGGGCGACCGCTATCCAGAGCTCGACGTCGATGCGGTACTGGCCAGGCGGCCCCAGGTGGTACTCATCGACGACCTCGCCCACACCAACACCCCGGGCAGCAAGAACGCCAATCGATGGCAGGACGTCGAGCAGTTTCTCAACGCGGGCATCACGGTGATCACCACCGTGAACGTGCAGCACCTGGAGAGCCTCAACGACGTCGTCACCCAGATCACCGGAGTCGAACAGAAGGAGCGGATCCCCGACGAGATCGTGCGCTCCGCCGACCAGATCGAGCTGGTCGATATCACGCCGGAGGCCTTGCGGCGCAGGCTCGTTCACGGCAACGTGTATCCGCCCGAGCGGGTCGAAGCCGCACTGTCCAACTATTTCCGATCCGGAAACCTCAACGCGCTCCGGCAATTGGCGCTGTTATGGCTGGCCGACCAGGTCGACGTCGTGCTGGCCAAATACCGCGCCGACAAGAACATCACCGACACCTGGGAGGCCCGTGAACGGGTGGTCGTGGGCGTCACCGGCGGCGACGAGTCGGAGACGCTGGTGCGCAGGGCGTCGCGGATCGCGTCGAGGTCCCGTGCCGAACTCAAGGTCGTCCATGTCATCCAAGGCGACGGGCTGACCAGCATCTCGTCGCAACAGAAGAGCGCGATTCGCGGGCTCGCCGCCAGCCTGGGCGCGACGATGCACACTGTCGTCGGCGACGATGTGGCCACCACGTTGCTCGATTTCGCCCGCGACGCGAACGCCACGCAGTTGGTACTCGGCTCCTCTCGACGCTCCCGGTGGGCGCGGATCTTCGACGAGGGAATCGGTGCGAACGTCGTACAACAGTCGGGCTCGATCGACGTGCACATGGTGACCCATCCCGAGGCGCGCTGCGGCATGTCGGTGTCGACACTGTCGCGTGGACGGCGTCGCGTGGTGTCCTGGCTGGCCGCCCTGGCGATCCCGATGGCGATCCTCGGGGTGACGATGTCCCTACCCGAAGAGACGTTGGGCATCGGCGGTCAGAGCGCCCTGTTCTTCACCGGTGTACTGGTCGTCGCACTCCTTGGCGGCATCGCACCTGCCCTGTTGTCCGCGGTGCTCTCTGGACTGATGCTCCTTTACTTCCTGGTGACACCGCTGTACACGCTGGCGACTGACGACCCGGACGGCGCGATCACCATCGTCGTTCTGTTACTGGTCGCGGTGGCGGTGGCCGCGCTGGTCGACCGGGTGGCCAACCGCGCCGCCGAGGCCCGACGGTCATCTCAGGAAGCCGAGCTGCTCGCTTTGTTCGCCGATTCCGTGCTGCGCGACGCCGATCTCGACACGCTGCTGGAGCGGATTCGCGAAGCGTATTCCCAACGCGCCGTGAGCATGTTGGCGGTGCGCAGCGACGAAAGGACCGGTGAGGTCGTCGCGTCGGTCGGCAACAACCCGTGCACCAGCGTCGACAGTGCCGACACCGCGATCGATGTCGGTGACGACGAGTTCTGGATGCTGTTGGCAGGCAAGACATTGACCACCCGCGACAGGCGCGTCCTGAGCGCCGTCGCCAAACAAGCGGTCAACATGCTCAAACAGCGAACAGGAACCTAGCCGTTGTCGCCGAGTCGGCGGATTCTGCCGTCGACTACGTAATTTTTCCCAGTCGTGGCCGCAGGCGTTCGGCGTCGATGTCGTTGTTATGCGCAAGATCGTCGATGAGGGCTCGGGCATGCAGGATCAGTCCGTCGAGAGCGATGCCATGACGAGCGGGGCGGCCCACTTCGTCGAGGTGGTCGGCCGCCCTTGCCAGGACGCCCGCCGCTCCAGCCATATTCCCGCGCTGAACATGAGTGATGCCGACGGCGAGCTGTGCCAGCCCCTGCCACATATCGCGCTCGTCGTCGGGTGCGTTCTTCCACGCCGCTTCGAGCACCTCGTGTGCGTTGAACGCCAGCCCACGGTCCAGCAAGTCCTGCGCATAGGTGAGCGAATCGGCCGGGGACAAATCCAGATCGTCGGGGATGCGCTCTACCCCCTGGCTGCCGTGCGGTAACGGACGTCCCAGCGCGTCACGCGGTCGACTGTTACGCGCGTTACCGAACTCGTCGCGATCGCGGTCCACCACACACCCATCCTGGCAGGTTCGGACTCACTCGGGTTGGGTGCGACGCTCCGCAAGAGCCGCCAACCGCCACGTGCATTCGCGGTTGCGGGGAAACGCCGCCGCCAACGCCAGGCGACGTGGAATCCAGTTGAGCGGGCCGCCGACCGGCACCTCGGCCATCTCGATGCGGCACCCGCCGGCAGTGTCGTAGAGCCGCAACGTGATCCGCGCGTCGCCGAACGGCCGAGTGCGGGCCAGCAGAACGAGTTCCTCCAGCGGAGTGCAGGATTCGACGACGGTTTCGTCGTTGATGATCGCCGGCCATATCCCGATGGTGTGGTGGATCTTGCTGCCGACCGCGGGCCAGTCTGGCTCAACGGCACGCATGCGGCTGTTGCCGACCACCCATTGCGAGTAGGTCCAGCCGTCGGCGACCACGTCCCACACCTGCTGGCGGGTGGCGGTGGTGTCACGTTTGACTGTCAACGAGCTGTCGACTGCGGCGGGTCCGGTCACGATCGGCGGGCTACCCGCAGGCGACACCACCAAACCCGAGGGGGCACGCTCGAGATGCTGGTGCGCAAACGCGACGGTTACAGTCGATTTCATGAGTGTGTGGTTCATTACCGGTGCGTCGCGCGGGTTCGGCGCCGAGATCGTCGAGAAGCTCCTCGCCGACGGCCATCAGGTCGTGGCGACCGCCCGAAACCCGCAAGCGATCACCGAGCGGTTCCCGGACGCAGGCGAGTCCCTGGCCGCAGTTGCCGTCGACGTCACGGACGAGGCGCAAATAGCCGCGGCCGTCGATGCCGGCCTCAGCGCCTTCGGTCGGATCGACGTCGTGGTGAACAACGCCGGCCGCGGCCTGCTCGGTGCGGTCGAAGAGGCATCCGATGAGGCCGCCCGCGCCGTCTACGACGCCAACGTGTTCGGCAGCCTCAACGTGATCCGGGCTGTGCTGCCGACGCTGCGCAGCCAGCGTTCGGGACACATCATCAACTTGTCGTCGATCGGCGGCTTCACCAGCTCCGCCGGCTGGGGCATCTACTGCTCCACGAAGTTTGCCGTCGAGGGCTTCTCCGAGGCGCTGCACCAGGAGGTCGCGCCACTGGGTATCCACGTGACGATCGTTGAGCCCGGTTACTTCCGCACCGATTTCCTCGACGCGTCGAGCCTGGAGGCGGAGGCGAACATCATCGATGACTATGCCGACACCGCAGGCGCCACGCGAGCACACGCGACCGATGTCAACCACAATCAGCCGGGCGACCCGGTGAAGGCCGCCGCGGCGATCGTCGACCTGGCGTCATCGCCGGAGCCGCCGCTGCGCATCCAACTCGGACGCGATTCATTCGAAGGCGTCGCACACAAACTCGAGTTCGTCGCACAGGAGCAACGGACCTGGCGGGATGTCGCGGTATCCACTGACCACGACGACGTCGCGTCGGCCGTTCAGGACTGAGCGGTCTCCTCGGCCAGCGCGATCAGCTTCTTGCGGACCAGGTCCGGCCGCTCATCGACAACGAAGTGGCTGGCATCGACGGTCTCCAGCGTGTAGTCGTCGGCATTCGCCGTCTCCGGCGACACCATCGACAACGACACGGCGGCGTCACCCTCACCGAAGAGCACACGGATCGGCACGGTGGCGCGCCGCGTCTCGGGATTCCTTGCGGCCGAAGGGTAGTTCGCGGGTCAGGAAGGTTCGATACGTGTCGCGGCCCGCGCGGGCACTCACCGGGTTGCGGAAGCTGTCGCCGAACACCCGCCGCTCCTCGGGATCCATGTCGGACCCGATGCGAAGAATCACTTTCTCCACGAAACTGGTGCGGGTCATCAACGGGATTCCGACGGTCGCGAGTGGGATCTGGTAGTACAGCTTCCACAGATTCGGCAGCACTGAAGCCGGTTTTTGCCACGGGTGCGCCATGTTCATCGCGAGATAGCCGTCGAACCGCTCGGGTTCGCGCAGGATCATCCGGTACCCGACGTAGGCGCCCCAGTCGTGGGCGACGAGGAGGACCCGGTCCAGCCCGAGCGCATCGAGCAGAGCCAGAACGTCGGTGGCGACGTCCTCCTTGGCCCATTTGTGCAGAGGCGGCCCGGACCAGCCGTATCCGGGCAGGTCGGGTGCGATGATGCGCAGCCCGGCGGGGGATCGGCCAGCAGGTCGCGCCACTCCCAGTGGTGCTGCGGCCATCCGTGCAGTGCCAGGACGGGACGGCCGTCTGGCGGCCCGGCCTCGGTGACGTGGAAGCGCACGCCGTTGGCTTCGACGAACGACCGGCGCACACCTTCGATCGGGGGCGGTTCGGCAGACATGTTTCGGACTATAGAGAACCCGTCGCGCGCTACGGTGCGGGGTATGGGCGGGTATCGCGAACTCTTCAACGCCAGCATCTCCGATCCCGCGGCCTTCTGGGCGGACGCCGCCAAGGCCGTGACGTGGACCCGTGAGCCGCAACAGATCCTCGATGACTCCAATCCGCCGTTCTACCGGTGGTTCCCCGACGCTGAGATGAATACATGCGCCAACGCGCTGGACCGCCACGTCGAGGGCGGCCGCGGCGACCAGGCCGCACTGATCTACGACTCCCCCGTCACCGGATCGACGCGCACCTACACCTATCGCGAACTGCTCGACGAGACAGCGCGCTTCGCCGGCGCGCTGCGCGGCCTGGGTGTCGGCAAGGGCGATCGGGTGGTGATCTACATGCCGATGGTGCCCGAGGCGGCGATCGCGATGCTGGCGTGCGCGCGGCTGGGCGCCATCCACTCGGTGGTGTTCGGCGGGTTCGCCGCACACGAACTCGCGGCCCGCATCGACGACGTCCGCCCGGCCGTCGTCGTCACGGCGTCATGCGGGATCGAGCCGACCCGGACCGTCGACTACAAGCCGATGCTCGACGCCGCGCTGGACATCGCCGAGCATCCCACCCCCGCGTGCGTGATCCTGCAACGCGAGCAGCAGCCATGCCAGCTGGTCCCGGGACGCGACCTGGACTGGCACGAACTCATGAAGGACGCCGAGCCCGTCGATCCGGTGCCCGTCGCGGCCACCGACCCGCTATACGTGCTCTACACCTCCGGCACCACCGGTAAACCCAAGGGCATCGTGCGCGACAACGGCGGACACGCGGTCGCGCTGCTGTGGAGCATGCGTCACATCTACGACACCGAACCCGGCGACATCTATCTGGGCCGCTTCGGATGTCGGCTGGGTCGTCGGGCACTCCTACATCGTGTACGGCCCGCTGATGCTCGGTGCGACGAGCGTGCTCTACGAGGGCAAGCCCGATCGGCACGCCCGATGCGGGCGCGTTCTGGCGCGTGGCTTCCGAACACGGCGTGAAGGCGATGTTCACCGCGCCGACGGCGATCCGGGCGATCAAGAAGGAAGACCCCGACGGCGATCACCTGGCCAAGTACGACCTGTCGGCGCTGAAGTACCTGTTCCAGGCCGGCGAACGGCTCGACCCCGGCACCTACCACTGGGCTTCGGAGCGGCTCGGCATCCCGGTCGTCGACCACTGGTGGCAGACCGAGACGGGCTGGTCGATCGCGGCCAATCCGATGGGTGTCGAGGCGCACGGCATCAAGCCCGGCTCGGCGACTGCGGTGATGCCCGGATACGACCTGCGCATCCTTCGCCCCGACGGCTCGGAGTGCGACGCAGGTGAGGAAGGTGCGATCTGCGTGCGGTTGCCGCTGCCGCCGGGCACCCTGCCGACGCTGTGGGGTGACGACGACCGATACGTCGCCTCGTACCTGTCCGCATTTCCCGGCTACTACCTCACCGGCGACGGCGGCTACGTCGACGACGACGGCTACCTGTTCGTGATGGGTCGCACCGACGACGTCATCAACGTTGCGGGACACCGCTTGTCGACGGGTTCGATCGAAGCCGTGCTGGCCACCCACCCTGCGGTCGCGGAGTGTGCGGTGATCGGTGTCGCCGACGAGATCAAGGGTCAGGTGCCGCGGGGGCTGGTCGTCCTCAAGGCCGGAGCGTCCGCCGATCGGACTGACCGAGGAACTCGTCGCTGCCGTACGCGAGAACATCGGTGCCGTCGCGTGTTTCAAGAGTCGTCGACGTCGTCTCGGCGCTGCCGAAGACCCGCTCCGGCAAGATCCTGCGCAAGACGATGCGCGGAATCGCCGACGGACACGACGAACCGGTGCCGTCGACCATCGAGGATCCGGCGGTGCTCGACGCGCTGAAACCCATTCTGGGCTTGACCGCCGAAACTGAGCTCGTGATCGAAGTTCCGCGAAACCTACGCCAAGTTCAGTTTCGGCGGGGCATTGTCTTGAGTTGGCGTTTAAACACCTCGTCGAACTGACGGTAGGTGCTGCGCAGATCGTGACCCGGCCAGTCCTCGGGTACGAGCTCGGCGGGCAGCAGCGGGTCGAGTTGGAGATGGCGGACGACGGTGATGGACAGCGCGAACTGATAGATGAAGTCGACTGCATCGACCGCTTCGACGTCTCGCTCGTCATGCATGGCAACAGTGAGCCGTCGCGCGTCGGACGCCCAATCATCAAGGTTGAAAAGAGATCTCACGTTCTCGGGAGGCACATCGGTGGCAGCACCGTGAAAGTGCACGCACTGACGGTCCAGCACGGCCCGCAGCGTCGGCAAGCGGTCGGGGTCCAGGTTGTCCGGCCGGATCCAGATGCCTTCGCGCAGCTCGGCGAGGTGCAACCCCGTCGCGGCCTTGCGCAACGCGAGCCGATCGGCCGCCGAACGGCGGTCCAGCGAGACGACCGCCAATTCCCATGTGCCGTCCCACGGCAACGCAGTGTCGTCGAACCGGGCGGCCTCATCGACGCGTTGCCGGCGTTCGAGCAACGACCCCGCGAGCGCATAGATTCCGTCGTCGCCGGTCAGTTCACCGGTTGGAAACCATGCGCCACAGGCAGGTGCGGGCGGCACCGTCGCTGATACCGAACAGCGAGGCGATCCCGACGAGCTCCCCCACCGTGAGGTGCGGTTCGTCGGCGCCCAACAGAGCCGTCGCGAGCACAGACCGCGCGCTCAGCGAGCGGTCGCCGATCAGGTCGGCGACGCGGGCGCGAGACTGATGCGCGCTGGCCGTCGGCACCTACGACCCCAGCCAGGGTTCACGCCAACTCGGTTGTCCGGCACAGAGTTTGGCCGCGTCCGCCGGTCCCCACGATCCGACCTCGTACGGCTGCGACCGGCGGCGGATCGTCGATCAGCGGCTGCACGATCCGCCAGGTCTCCTCGACACCGTCCTCGCGCGCGAACTGCGCGGAGTCACCGCGCATCGCATCGCTGAGCAGCCGCTCGTAGGGTTCGGGTGCCTCGCCGAGCTCCTCGGCGAAGATCAGCGACAGGTCAACCGACCGGGTGCGGTTGGCGCCGGGCTCCTTGGCCTGAATGATCAGATCGGTGCCCGGCTTGGGATCGATACGCAAGCACGAGTTCGTTGGCATCGTGGGTCAGTGCGGTGATCGCCAGCTTGGGCGGACGCTTGAAGATGATCCGGATCTCGGTGGCCCGCACAGGAAGTGCCTTACCGGCCCGCAGAAAGAACGGAACGCCGGCCCAGCGCCAGTTGTCGATCTCCAACCGCAGCGCGGCGAACGTCTCGGTCTGCGAGTCGGGCTTCACGCCTTTGATGGAGCGATAACCGTCGTATTGCCCACGCACATAGTGCGCGGGATCGATGGAGGAAATCGCCCGGAACACCTCGGCGCGCTTGTCGCGCAGCCCGTCGGCGTCGGCGGCGCTGGGCGGCTCGGCGGCGAACAACCCGATCAGCTGCAGCAGGTGATTCTGCACCACATCGCGCAGCGCGCCGACGGGATCGTAGAAGCTGCCGCGGTCCTCGACCCCGAAGTTCTCGGCCATGGTGATCTGCACGCACTGGATTCGGTCGCGATTCCACAGCGGCTCGAACATCGAGTTGGCGAACCGCAGGAACATGATGTCCATCGCCGGTTCCTTGCCGAGGAAGTGGTCGATGCGGAAGATCTGCCACTCCTCGAGCACGGCGCGCAGCTGCGCGTTGAGCGCCCGAGCCGACGCCAGGTCGTGGCCGAATGGCTTCTCCACCACCACCCTGGCCCGCGAGGTGAGGTTGGCGTTCGACAGGCCCTCGACGACGCGCCCGAACAGCGACGGCGGTATCTCGAGGTAGAAGACGGGCGTGTGCTTGCCCTCGATCGCCTTGGCCACCCGGTCATAGGTTTTCGCGTCGGCGAAATCGCCGGACACCATCGACAGGCGCTTGGCGAATCGCGCGAACACGTCCTCGTCGATGGACTCGCCCGTCGCCTCGATCGCCTGGCGAGCATGATCGCGCAGGGTCGCCACCGACCAGTCGTCCAGCGCGACACCGACGATCGGGCAGTCCAGCAGCTTGCGGCGCTCGAGCCGGTACAGCGACCGGAACGTCATCTTTCTGGCGAGGTCTCCGGTGATGCCGAAGATCACCAGCACATCCGCGGGTGTGGTCGCCGGTGTCGTCACGAGTGCCTACTTCTTCTCGTTATGGCCGCCGAATTCGCTGCGCATAGCCGACAAAAGCTTGTCGGTGAACTCGCCGAGCTCTCGCGACTCGAACCGCTCGAACAGCGACGTGGTGATCACCGGCGCGGGAACCCCCTCGTCGACGGCGGCCAACACCGTCCAGCGGCCTTCCCCGGAATCCGATACCCGACCCGTGAAATCGTCGAGCTCGGGCGATCGGGCGAGCGCATCGGCGGTGAGATCGACGAGCCACGAGCCGACCACCGAGCCGCGCCGCCAGACTTCGGCGACCTCCCCCACGTCGATCGTGTACTCGTAGGCCCACGGATCACGCAGTGGAGTGGTTTCCGCGTCGACCGTGCGGTTGACCTTGCCTGCGTCGGCGTGCTTGATGATGCTCAGTCCCTCGGCGATGGCGGCCATCATCCCGTACTCCACCCCGTTGTGAACCATCTTCACGAAATGCCCTGCGCCGCTTGGCCCGCAGTGCAGATAGCCGTTCTGGGCGGTGCCGTCGGTGCGGGTGCGGCTCGGGGTGGCCTCGGCACAGCTCTCTCCTGGCGCGATCGTCTTGAAGATCGGATCCAGTCGTTCGAGACGACCTCGTTCTCGCCGCCGATCATCAGGCTGTAGCCGCGCTCGAGCCCCCACACCCCGCCGCTGGTCCCGCAGTCGACGTAGTGGATGTTCTTCGTCAGCAGGTTCTTGGCGCGGGTGATGTCGTCGCGGTAGTAGGAGTTGCCGCCGTCGATCACCGTGTCGCCGGGTTCCAGCAGGTCCACCAGCTGCTCCAGCGTCGAGTCCACCACCGCCGCGGGCAGCATCAGCCACACCGCCCGCGGCTTCTCGAGTTTCTGGACGAAATCGCTCAGCGAATCCGCACCCGTCGCGCCCTCGCCGGCAAGCCCGGACACCGCATCGGCGTTCATGTCGTAGACCACGCAGCGATGCCCGTCGCGCATGAGCCGTCGCACCAGGTTGGCACCCATGCGGCCGAGCCCGACCATTCCCAGTTGCATTGGCGAATCCGTTGCCATGTCTCTCCTAGTCGTCGTGGTCCCGACAGATCAATTACACATGCGCAACCCGATGCTATCGCTGTCTCACGATTTCATTGACACGTAGCGATACGAGTGTGATACTTCCGAAGTATGGCCACTCCGACACGGGCGTCGGTCGCTCACGATCTCGCGATGTCGGACATCGCTCGCCGCATCCTGGCGCATATCGACGCAGGCACGACCGACGAAGGCGCCGCCTGGCGGGAGCCGGTCGAAAACTATGTGGACCCAACCCGATTCGCCGATGAACTCGAGATGCTGCGCTCGTATCCGAGCGTGTATCTGCCGTCCGCGGCGCTGCCCAACCCGGGTGACCACGTCGAACGGGTCAGCTTCGGCGTGCCGCTGTTCGCGGTGCGCGGCCGCGACGGCAGGGCACGGGTGTTTCGCAACGCCTGCAGACACCGCGGAATGGCCCTCGTCGAAGGGCCAGGATGTGCACAGGCGTTGGTGTGCCGCTATCACGGCTGGACCTACCGTCTCGACGGGACGCTGTCGCACGTCCCGCACGCCGATGCGTTCCCCGATCTGGACATGCCCGCACGCGGACTGGTCGAGGTCGACAGCCGCGAAGTCGACGGGTTGATCGTCATCGGCCCGCTGCGGACACCGGGCCCGCACGCGGAATCCGCGATGACCGCCTTGGCCGACGGCAGCCCATGGCGCGACAAGCTGCTGCCCGCGACGCGCCTGTTCGCCGTGAGACCCGCGCTGCGCGCGATGAACTGGAAGGTGCTCGTCGAGCAGTTCCTCGAGGGCTACCACATCCGCACCACGCACAAGGACACCTTCTACCCGATTCAGTACGACGACCTCAACGTCGTCGAACCGTTCGGGCCGAACAGCCGGATCACGTTCCCGTACAGGAACATCGAGCGACTGCGCGACCGTCCCGAATCGACGTGGGAGGTCGGCCACCGCGTGACATACGTCTACCACCTGTTCCCGAACGTCATGGTCGCGACGTTCCCGAACCAGGTGCTCGTGATCACGATCGACCCGATCGACATCGACCACACCACGGTCACGATCTACGCCATGGTCACCCAGGAAGTGATCCAGCGCGCCTCGGCCGATCCCGAGGCCAGCCAAGGGGCGCGAAACCTGCTGAACGAGGGCGGGATCGAAGACAACGAGATGTCGGAAGGCGTCCAGCGCGGCCTGCACGCCGGAGCCAACACGTTCGTCGAGTTCGGCACGCACGAAAGCGCGATCGGCCACTTTCACGCCGCCCTCGACGACCGGTTGGCGTGGTCGTCGTGAGCCGGTGGCACAGCTGCGATCGGAGTGATCTTCGTCTGCGCCAGCGCACCCATCCGGGTGACGGACCCGCCGCAAATGCAGTACCGTCCGCTCGTGACCGACGCACTCGGCACATATCCACTGGTGAGGCACCTCGGAGCAAAGGACCGCTGGCATGACCGTCTTGGACGCCGTGTCCGGTCGGATAATCGACACCGACAACCACGAATACGTGCCGGCTCACATGTGGGTTGAGCAGTTCGGTGAGGCGTCGAAACCCATCGCCGAATTCTTCATGCGCGAACACGACCCGAACGCGCTCTCCAGCTACAGCGCCCCGGTCTACGAAGATGATGGGCCGGTGAGCAAGGAGCTCATCGAGAAGGGCTGGGGAACCAACCGCCCGCCGGTCGGGGCGATCGCCCCCGGCGCGATCAACATGAGGCGACGCGTCGACGTGATGGACGCCTACGGCGTCGATCAGACGTTGCTCTTCGCCGGCGGCCCCGGCGTCATCGGATACATGTTCATCCAGGTCCCTGAGCGCGTCGGTCAGCTCATGGGCGATCTGAACATGACACAGGAACAGCTGCTGGAGTGCGGTCGCTCCATGTTGGTGGGCTACAACGACTGGTGTATCGAGACTGCGAAGATCAGCAGCCGTCTGCGGCCGGTGGCATTCATCGACACGACCGACCTCGACCGGGCTGTCGCCGAGATTGACCGAGTGGCCGCCAACGGGATCCGCGCAGTGGCCATACCGCAGGGAGTGCCGCCCGGCGGTATCTCGCCGGGGCACCCCGACGCGGATCCGTTGTGGGACGCCGTCGTTCGCCACGACCTGCCGGTGCTGTTCCACCCCGGCGGCGACTACGGAATCCTCGCCTCGCCGGCCTGGGCCGACTACGGGCACACCAACGGCTCAGCCCCCAGGGTGGTCGACAGCCCCGAGGGTCTGCTCAATCCGTGGATCTGGTCCTCGATGCATCTGGGCGCCCAGACCATGATCTCGGCGATGATCTTCGGGGGCGTGTTCGAACGCTTCCCCACGCTGCGCATGGGCGCCATCGAAGTGAGCGCGCACTGGGTCGGCCCGATGGGCGAGAACATGCGCAACGTCGGATCACAGTTCCGGCGTCTGACCGGCCATCTGACCCTCACCCCCGAGGAGTACATCCAGCGCAACGTGCGGGTATCCGGATTCCTCTGGGAGCCGATCGACGCCTACTTCGACCGTTTCCCGTGGCTGCAGAACGTGCTGGTGTACGGAAGCGACTACCCGCACTACGAGGGCGGCCGGGATCCGAGCGCGCAGTTCGCCGAGAAGCTGGAAAGGTTCGGCCCGGAGGTGCTCGAGAAGTTCTTCGTCACCAACGCCCAGTTGCTCACGCCCTAGAGCGGCACCTGCCTGCAGCGGGCACTCGAACTGGCCTCGCACCGTCCCGTTGACAAAATTTGCAGCAAATCCCCGTAATGCGATGGTCGCACGGCGTTAGTCTGCTGATCGCGTGGCGGATGTGATTGCTGGCCACGCTTGACCCCGGCGAAGGGGGCGGCGATGAGCGACAACTCACGTGCTTACAACAGTGTGTGGCAACTGCGCGGAGACTCCTGGTGCCGTTTGGACGAGGCCAGCGACAAGCTGTCTCGGTGCGACGACGAACAGCGATCTCAAGGACGAGTACATCTCGACCTGCCGGGACTTGTTGGAGATCCTGACCCCGCTGGAGCCCTACTGGGCGTATCCGGGCATGCCACAGTTCTCGCGGGTGTTGCGGCTGTTCGCGGCAGGCGACTACGACAAGTTCGGGCAGGCTGTAGGACAGATCAACCGAGCGCTCACGACGGAGTCGTACCGATCAGGCGATGTCGAGCATGCCGGACTCGACGAGCATGACCTGTTTCCGAAGGATCCCCGCCAGCTCGAAAACCAGGCCGCCACCAATAGCGGGGTCCCGTATTTCGAGGTACTCGTGGTCGAGTCGATGACCGAGGAGCAGGAACGCTTGCTCCGCAACGAGGTCCGCGGCTGGCGCCGCCCTGACGACGAATTCGTCTACGAGCTGGTCGTGGTGTCGAGTGGCGACGAGGCGCTGATCGCCGCGCGGCTCAACGTCAACTTGCAGGCGGTGGTGATCCGCCGCCGCTTCTCGCACCAGTCCACCCGCGACCTGTCGACACTGTCGGAGTTCGTCGACACCAAGATCTCCGACGAGCTTGCCGACCACAAGACCCCCGACGAACGCGTCGAGATCCTCGCCAAATCGCTGTCGAAACTGCGGCCCGAACTCGATCTCTACCTGATGACCGAGATCGAGGTCGAAGAGGTCGCGGGCCGACTCGGCCAGCATTTCCGCCGCGTCTTCCACGCCCGCGAGGGCGTGCTCGAGCTTCACCTGTCGATCCTGCAGGGCGTCGCCGCGCGCTACCGCACCCCGTTCTTCAACGCGCTCAAGGAGTACAGCCACCGACCCACCGGAGTGTTCCACGCACTGCCGATCTCGCAGGGCAAGTCGATCGTCAACTCGCACTGGATCAAGGACATGGTCGGGTTCTACGGCCTGGACGTGTTCATGGCCGAAACCTCCTCCACCTGTGGCGGATTGGATTCGTTGCTGGAGCCGACGGGTCCGCTGCGTGAGGCGCAGCAGCTGGCCGCCGAGGCCTACGGGTCGCGACAGAGCTTCTTCGTCACCAACGGCACCTCGACCGCGAACAAGATCGTCACGCAGTCATTGGTCGCCCCCGGCGACATCGTGCTGCTCGACCGCAACTGTCATCAGTCGCATCACTACGGGATGATGCTGGCCGGTGCCCAGGTCGTCTATCTCGAGGCCTATCGCGCTGCCGGACTACTCGATGTACGGCGCGGTGCCGCTACGGGAGATCAAGTCAAAACTGTTGGCGCTCAGGCGGGCTCAGAAGCTGGATCGTGTCAAGATGATCTCGCTGACCAACTGCACCTTCGACGGCATCGTCTATGACGTCAGCCGCGTCATGGAGGAGTGCCTGGCGATCAAACCGGATCTCGTCTTCCTATGGGACGAGGCATGGTTCGCGTTCGCGCGCTTTCACCCCGTGTACCGCGAGCGCACCGCGATGACGGCGGCACGGACGCTTCGCGACAAGCTGTGCGACGAGGACTATCGGCGTGAGTTCGAGGCGACGCTCGAAGCCGAGGCCGACCGGCCACCGACCGACGACGAGCTGTTGAACCGCAGGCTGACACCCGATCCGGCCAAGGCCCGCGTCCGGGTTTACGCCACCCAGTCCACCCACAAGACGCTGACATCGCTGCGGCAGGGTTCGATGATCCACGTCTTCGACCAGGACTTCGCCCAGAAGGTCGCCGAGCCCTTCCACGAGGCCTACATGGCGCACACGTCGACGTCCCCGAACTACCAGATCCTGGCGTCGCTGGACCTCGGCCGCCGGCAGGTCGCCCTGGAGGGCGTCGAGTTGGTGCAGCGGCAGATCGAGAACGCCATGCAGCTGCGCGATGCGATCGACAACCATCCGCTGCTTTCGAAATACATGGTGTGCCTTCGCACCTCGGACCTCATCCCGGACGAGTTCCGGCCTGCGCATATCGCGGAGCCGCTGCGGTCGGGCCTGCGCAACATGATGGCCGTTTGGGCGCAGGACGAGTTCGTCCTCGACCCGTCGCGCATCACCTTGTCGATCGGGCGGACCGGCTACGACGGCGACACCTTCAAGCGTCAGCAACTGATGGACCGCCACGGTGTGCAGATCAACAAGACGTCACGCAACACGGTGCTGTTCATGACGAACATCGGCACCACCCGCAGCTCGGTGGCGTTCCTGGTGGAGGTGCTCGTCAAGATCGCCCGCGAACTCGACGAACGAGTATCCGAGATGGGGCTCGGCGAGCGCGGCCGGTTCGAGCAGCGCGTTCGGAAGCTGACGACCGCGTCGGCGTCACAGCCAGACTTCAGCGGCTTCCACGAAGTCTTTCGCGACCTCAGCGGCACCGAGGCGACCACCGAAGGCGACGTCCGGCGCGCGTTCTATCTGTCCTACAACGACGCGTATTGCGAGTACCTGTCCGACGAGGAGATCGTCGAGAAGCTGGATGCCGGGCACGACGTGGTGTCGGCGACCTTCGTCACGCCGTATCCGCCCGGATTCCCGGTGCTGGTGCCCGGGCAACTGTTCAGCCGTGAGATCCTGGCGTTCATCCGTGATCTTGATACCCCCGAAATCCATGGATACCAACCAGATTTCGGTTATCGCGTGTATACCGATAAGGCGATCGAGACCTGTCGACCCGCCCAACCGCAACCCACCAACGGGCACCGGCTAGTCACCGCCGAGCCACCGGAGACGGCTTCGGCACCGAGTTGACGGCGACTCTACGTCGCCAACAGAGCGTCGAGCATTGCCGGATAGGTTTCATCTGCATCGTGTTCGCTGACGACGCGTAGCCGCGCTCGCTGCACCATTGCCTCGACGTCCACAGATCCGTCAAGCGTCGACTGGATCGCGTTCGCCAACGCGTCCGCGTCACCAGGCGGGACGAGGACTCCTGCCTCACCGCGCAAGAGCCATGCACATCCGCCATGATCGGTCCCGATCACGGGGACTCCGAGGCTCATCGCTTCCAAAGCCACGATCGGACCCGCCTCCGGCAAGGTGCTCGCGCTGACCAGCACATCCCACCTTCGGATCGTCGGAACGGGCTCGACGTGGCCAAGAAATGAGACCCGACCTGTCAGTGGTTGTTCCGTCGCGAGCTGTCGCAGCTCGTCTGCGTAGGCCCGATCCGCGTGGAACGCGCTGCCGGCGATCTCGCAGCGTATTCCTGGCAGCTTCGCAAGGGCCTGCAGGAGAACCCGATGGCCCTTCCACGGCGTCAGCACGCCCATGATGCCCACCACGGGCGGGTCGCCGGGAACATGCCCCGTCCGTATTGGCGGGATGTCAACACCTTGCGGCGACACGACAACCGGAACGCCAAGGGGCCGCACCGAATCGGCGGTCGGCCGGGATACCGCGACCGCGCGCCGGATCGCGCTTCTGGCAACGCGGATCAGCGTCTTCTGCTGGGCATCGCTGATGGTGTCGTGGACCAGCCACGACACCCCGCCGCGAACCCGCGCAAGCCGAGCCGCAGGCAATGCCATCAGAGAGTTCACCACGACCGTGGCGTTCGTGTCGGTCGTGCGGCGAATCGCCGCCGCCGCGCGCCGCCAGCGGCGCAGTAGGACCATCAATGCCTTGAGCCGGGCGTAGCCCACCGAGCCTCCGAGGTCCATCTCCTCGATAGGAATGTGGTCGACGTCAGCGGGCAATCGACGGACCAGCTCCCCGTCCGGACAGATGACACGCACCCGATGGCCTCGCGCCAGCGCAACGTCGATCAATCGCAGCATCATCACCTCGGCGCCCGACACTCGGCCGGCTCGGTTCACGAAGTTGATCGACATCACGTTCGCGCGCCGATGATATTCCTGAGCATCCGCATGTCTTGGAGCCGAAGAAGATGGGCGGCAACGACGAAAAGCGCCACGGCGCCAACGCACAGCAGCCCCCATGGCAGCCGAGTGAGTTCGACGGCGGCGGTTTGGGCGCCGCAGATCACGGCCGTCAGCACCGCGAGAATTGTCAATTTTCCAACAGGCATGAGCCCACGGATTGCGAATAGTCCGCGCCATCAGCGCCCACATGGCCAGGAACATCGCCAGTTCGGTGAGCACCGTCGCAAAGGCCGAGCCGTTAAAGGAGTAACGCGGGATCAGCACCACGTTCAGACCGATGTTCAAAGCCAGGGCGCCGAATGCCACCCAGGGGTAGATACGTTGCTGGCCAACCGATATCAAGGCAATCAGCATCAGATGCGTCAGCTCGGCGAACACCGCGCCCAAGAGGAGCATGCGCGTCGCGTCCGCGGCCTGTGTGAAACGCTCGCCATAAAGCAGCTCGATCACCGGCTCTGCCGAACCCCAAAGTCCGACGACCGCAATCGAGGTGAGCAATGCCACGGCTACTGCTGCCGATCGAACCCGACGCCGAAACTCGTCGTTGAAGTGCGGCCAAGCGGCCACCAGCAATGTGGCAACCGGTGTCACGATCGCAAGCACGCCATTCGCTACCATCTCGGCGAACTTGTACGCGATCGTGTACAAGCCGACGGACTCGAAACTGTCGAGCTTGCCCAACATCAAGATGTCCACCTTCGACAGCAGGGTCACCATCCCCAAGCCGATACTGAGCGGTATCGCTTCGATCAACATCTCGCGCCACAATCGCAAACGCGGCCGGGCATTCAGCCGCGGCCCGATCCACCCTCTGCGGATTCCGATCAACTTCCAGGTCCCGGAGAAGATCTCGTTCGCGATGGCGGGCAGGACGAAAATCAAGAGCACCGGCATGGTGACTGCCGCGATGATCGTCAAGATCAGTTGGAACATTTGCGCGCTTGCCTCGGCCATCGCGACCGTGACCAGTTTCAATCGACTCTGATAGAGCACCGAAAGTGCGTGACTGGGGGTGGCAATGATGACCACAACGCCTGCCAGTGCGGTCACCCATATCACGTGGGCCGAATATCCCATCACGACCACGTATCCGATCGCGAGGACGTAGCCGAAGATTCCAAGCACTGCGCGCAGGGTTACGAACGACGTAGCGACCACATCGGCCTCGTCGAGGTCACCCTCGAGCAGACGTGCGAGAACGACCCGCCCGACCCCGAGGTCGGTGATGATGGCCATCATTCCGAGCAAGCCGAATACGAAGGCGAAGATGCCCCAGTCCGTCGGGGACAGCAGGCGTGCGATGAGAACCGTGCCGGCCCAGCCCATGGCGGACACGGCCAACCGACTCAAGAGCAACGCCGCCGTGTTCTTGGCGGCCGCGTGCCGCTGACCGATGTGCTCGGCCGACGAATCGAGGGTCGATGGCGGGCCGTCGGCGGATTCATCTGCACGGCGTTGACGATCAGCGTCTTCCGTTGCCGCGACGCCGAACTCGCGCGCGGCAACTGTCGCAAGATAGCGGCGGGTGAAAACCTGGATATCGCGCTGCATTAGTGAGTGGTCGCCGGTCGGCGCGACGGCAAGACGTGGCGTCCAGCCTTGACTGCCAACTCGAGAGATCGCGCGGGTTCCTCGTTGCTTGTCGAACCAGGCGTGGTCGTCCGGTGACAATACGATGTCCACCGAAACCGTCTTCTTCTTCAGTTGTTTCAGCAACAGCTCGGGCACCTGCGTCACACCGAAATTCCCCAGCTGCAACCAGATCGCGTGCGGGAGCCATCGGCGTGTCCACTTCTTCGCCAGGTCCACCCAGGTGCGAGGTCTGCGCTCTGCCGAATCTCCGGGCTCCGGCGGTGTCAACTTGAGTAGCTTCTCCAGCCTGAATTCGACGTGACGGAACGAGTAGACGACGGCGTTGACCAGCACCACAGATTTTGCGCCCGCACAATAAGCCCCGTAGGCCGCGCTCCACGCCCCCGAGCACACCCCGGTCATCATCAGTCGGTCCGGCGTAACTCCGATCGCGGAAACGATGTCCCGCACATCCTCTTTCGACGTATCGGAGTACATGTCGACGAACTCTGTTGTGGCTAAACCTGTTTCACCTGTGCCGCGACGGTCGAAGCGAACAACGATCATCCCTTCGGCGGCGAGCTCACGTGCGGCTTCGACCCACACTCGACCAGGGCCGACCCGATGTTGGGCCGCGGTGTTATGGATGATCAGGGTAGGCCCGTCTGCGTCGACGCCAGACACCCACGTCCGGATCGCGAATAATCTGTTGGGTCCCAGCTCATCGATGGTTTCGATCACGCGTCGCCCGTCGGGGAGTGTGGCGACAGCGGCCTCCCTACAGATCGCCGGGGAGATCGAGTGTTCAGACATCGGCACGCGGGTGTCGAGCCAGGACGTGATGGCATCGATCGAGTCAACGGGTATCTCGACGACAAAGTCTGCCGGCTCGACGAACTCGGCCTGGCCGACGGCGTGAATCAGCTGACTATTGGAGTTCGCCCTCAGCGCAGCCAGTTTGGCATCGTCGCTCCGTTCCTCGCGGGCCAGGATCAGGACCGACGTCGCCGTGTCGATCTCGGTTGGCATGGCCAGCGCCTTGAGCGCTCGTGCGGCGCCTTGCGACAGGCTGATTCCGAGGATCGATTCGCGTTCCGCGTCGACCACGTCCGCACCGACCGACATCTTGTACAGGATCCGTTGCTCTCGAAGAAACAGCCGTCCATCGGCAACGGGGTCCCAAAGGACCAGCTCCGACACCCCACATATTGATGGCGCGGTCGCCGCGGCCAGCAGCGCGCCCGCGCGCAGACCGACCAGCCCGATCCGGTTCGCTCCGCTCTCGCGCAAGAAGGCGACAGCCTCCTGGATGCTGGCGCGATAGTCTTCGACCGCGGTGTCGGCCCCCTGTACTACCGAGGAATCGCCCGTTCCGGTGTAGTCGAAGCGCAGAACCGCGAACCCTCTGGCACACAGTGATTGGGCGAGCAGCTTGAGACCGCGGTACGTGTCGACGTGTTCCTTGCCGAGCGGCGGGCATATGACGATTCCGGCCCGCGCGCGGCCGCCCGACGGTACATGCACCACACCGAACATCGGCGCGGACTCGGGACCGAACCACGTCGGCAGTTCAGTAGCCTGGCCGGACTCATCGACTCCCTCACCGGCCAGATCCGCCGGGTATGCGCGAGTCGAAGTCGACGACCGTCGTCGAAGTCGACTCGCGTTCATCGTTTGCCCTCCCGCCGCGCCCACGAAAGTGGCACCGCAAAGCTGTTTCGCCGGCCGCAGCGGTGGACCGACCGCTGCACAACATACCCTGTTTCCCTCGCTGTGGTGTTCGCTGGATTCCCACCGTTGGGACACGCGCGGATCATCGGCGTCCCCCTTTCATGGCTCTGCAGAGGCTCGGCAATGCACGGGCCGGCCAGTGACAGGAAACACCTTCAACCAGATGACCGCGCCGAAGCGCCGGTGGCTACCGCCGGCCATCTCGGTTGGACTGCTGCTGTAGGCGTGGAGAGGCTCGATTTCCGGTCGCAGATCGAGTGTCGACACGGTCCTCGTGCCGCGTTCACAGCAAATCTCACCATCGGCTTACGAAGCTGCTGCCGGATTGGACGGCCCAATGGCGCACACATTACGCTGAACGCCGCGCGCGGTTGTTGATCAGTTGCTGCGACGATCGATACGGAGGTGCGGCGTGGCCGATATCGATCCTTCTGGGGAGATGGCGGCGACACTCGGCTCATCGACGATCGTGCACGTCGCCGAGTCGTTTGCCAGCGGGACTGCGTCGGCGATCGCCGACTTCGTTTTCAACTACCCGGCGGCCGACCATCATCTGGTCTACGCGTTCCGCGATGCGGCCAAGATCGATCCGCGCGAGCTCGACAGTTCCACGTCCACGACGGCACTGCAGGAGCTCTACGGAACTGCTGCGTGGCAGTCGTGACGGTACGAATACACGTCAACGGCAAATGGCTCGCGCAGCGGCTGACCGGGACCCAACGTTATGCCACAGAGAT
Organism: uncultured Actinomycetota bacterium; assembly: GCA_963720345.1. Taxonomy (GTDB): domain Bacteria; phylum Actinomycetota; class Actinomycetes; order Mycobacteriales; family Mycobacteriaceae; genus Mycobacterium. The sequence goes on along the minus strand of CAVRFN010000047.1, from coordinate 430,746 downwards.
CGTTCGCGCGCTGTTAGCCACCGGCACAGTCCATCTCATCGTGCACGTCCCGTCAGGTGCAGAAATACCGATGTGGATGGACCATCCTCGGGCGGAAGTGCGTCGTGCCCCAGCGAAGGGCGCCGTGTTCGAGCAGTTGTATCTGCCGATCGCCACGGCGGGCCAGATGCTGCTCAACTTCGCGGGGCCCGCGCCGTTATTGAAGCGCAAGCAGCTGGTGACCATGCACGATGCGACGCCGTTCCGGTGCCCCCACACGTACCGCACGTCGTTCGTACGTTCCTACCGGGTCCTCTACTACTTGCTCGGCAGGCTGGCACGGCGACTGGTGACGGTGTCGCACTTCAGCGCCGCAGAGCTCGAAGATGTTCTTGGCATCCCCGCCAACCGGTTCGTCGTGGCCGGTTGCGCCGCGGACACACTGTCCGAGGTTCCGGCCGAGCGGCCCGAGATCGACGGTGTCGACAAGCCGTTCTACCTGGTCGTTGGCACGCTCGCGCAACACAAGAACCTCACCGCCGCGGTGACGGCCATTGCCGAATCCGGCCGCACGGTCGTCGTGGTCGGAGCATCGGGGAATCAGAGAGTGTTCAGCGAGGCGTCGGCGCTCACTGGAAAGGCAGTCGTGGCCGGACGGCTGTCGGACGCAGAGTTGGCCTGGCTCTATAGAAACGCTCGCGCGCTCGTCTTCCCATCCAAGTACGAGGGATTCGGCATTCCGGTTTTGGAGGCGCAATCCCTCGGCTGTCCGGTCGTATCATCCAACGCTGCATCGCTGCCCGAGGTCGCGGGCGACGGCGCTCAATACTTCGACCCTGACGATCCCTCGACGCTGCTGACCGAACTGCAGCGGCTGGAAACCGACCCGGCGCTTGTCGATGACCTGCGCAGCCGTGGGCTCGAGAATGCGCGCCGATACTCGTGGAATGAATCTGCGCGGACCATCCTCAAGAGTCTGGAGGGCTGACCACTTCCGAGGAAAGGTTGCGACACATCACCGCCACCGCAGCCATCGCATGGCAGTCCGCGTGCGACAACGACAGGCTGCTCTCGATCCACCCCTGTTCGCGCGCGAGGCGTGCGACGCTGCCGGTCAGGCGTAGGGCGGGCACCACCCCAGATCGGGTGACCACAATCTCGGGGAGCGGGAACGCGGCGTCCGGAGCACCGAACGCCTTGATCACCGCCTCCTTGGCGGCGAAACGCGCAGCGAGCCGAGCCACGCGATTGGCGCCGACGCAATCACCGATCTCCTCCTCGGCGAAGACCTTGCGTAGATATCTGTCGCCGAACCGATCCACCGAGTGCTCGACTTCTGCGAGGGTGACGATGTCGCAGCCCACCCGCACATAGGTACCTTCGGGCACGTGGCCTCCTTCGGGAAAGTCGGGCCACGGCGTCATTGAACCAAAATAGCGTGTTCGCAGGACTCCACAGCAAATTTTATTCGCGGAATGCGGCAATGACCGGCGGATCTCCTAGCCAGCGCGGCCAGCCGGTGGATGAGCAGAACTGGTGGAAAGCCGGCGATCCAGTACAGTGGCAACCGACAGTCGTAAGCCCTGAACAGCAAAGCTGCTTCATGCCAGAAGGAAGATCGGGCAAATGGAGAACCGGGTCCGCGAGATTTTGGCGGCACATGCACGCATGACGGGTGACGCGCAGGTTGTCGACGGCGGCGCGGATTTGTACCAGCTTGGCCTGACGTCGCACGCCGCGGTTAACGTGATGCTGGCGATCGAGGACGAGTTCGACGTCGAGTTCCCCGATGAGGTCCTCAAGAAGGCGACATTCGCGACGGTGGACAACATCGTCGCCGTGGTCGGATCACTCTCCCACTCGGTCGCCTGAGTGCCCGCTCGGAGCGCGGAGGCTCAATCGACCCGCGGGGTGGTCTCCAACGGCGAGCACATGGAGGCCCACGGTGCTCGAAAACAATAAGCGCGATGCGCTCGACTCGGCGCGGCGTGAATTTCGTGACCAACTCATAGACGCCGGCCTTCTGGTGTCGATGGGCGTCGACGGACTCTACGGGCGCGGCGCGGCTTTCGAGTCGATCGTCGAGGGAATAGACGCGGTAATCCGGGAGAAGATGCACGAGGTGCACGGCGACGGTCCCCGCGTTCTGCGCTTTCCGCCGGCCTTCTCGCGGGAGTCTTTCGAGAAGACCGACTACGTGGCCTCATTCCCGCAGCTGACCGGCGCGATCTCCACATTCTCCGGTGACGGTCCGGCGCACCGCGCCCTACTCGAGGATCGCGAGGCCGGACGCCCGTGGGACGGCCATCTCACGCCCGCCGGAACGATGCTGGTCTCCGCGGCGTGTCATCCCGCCTACGCGACCCTTGCCGTCGCGGTACCGGCCCCCGGCGAGCTGCTCGACGTCTACGGTTACTGCTTCCGCCACGAGCCCGCTGTCGACCCGGCACGGATGCAGGTGTTCCGCATGCACGAAGTCGTGTTCGTCGGCACACCGGAACAGGCGCGGGGCCACCGCGACGCGTGGATCCAGCATGGGCTGGCGGTGCTGAACGACCTCGGGTTGCAGGCGCTGGCCGTAATAGCCAACGATCCGTTCTTCGGTCGACCCGGCAAGCTGCTCGCGGCCAACCAGCGCGACGAAGGTTTGAAGACCGAGCTCGTTGTTCGACTCTACGGCGACTTGGACGAGGGCACTGCGATCGTCTCGGCCAATTGCCATGGAGACCATTTCGGCCAGAAGTTCGGGCTGACCACGCCGGACGGTTCAATCGCTAACAGCGCCTGCGTCGGATTCGGTATGGAGCGAGTTGCGCTAGCGCTCCTGCGCACGCACGGGCTCGACCTCGACGCGTGGCCACCCGGCGTGCGTGCACGCATGAGCTGGTAGCCGCAAAGACTCGCCACCGCACAACGGCCCGTCACCACATGACGGCTCACCGGTGTGCGCCCACGCATGGGCTGGTAACCGCAAGACCGCTCACTGACGCAGCGGAGCGTCGACCAACTTCGGCGACGTGTCTGATGTTTGCGAAAATTACAAGATCGTGACGAAAACGCCAGCTCGCTGAGCCACCGGTTCCCTGTCTTATCCGATATGCGAAACCCGCGGTACCGAAATTTGTGGTTTACGGTCGAAAGCGTCAATATTGCAGGTTAAAGCTCTGATTTGAACCGCACAGCTGCGAGACCAACCCCACTCTCGGGACACTCCATTGTGATCTGCGTCTCGAAAAGCAGGTACAGGCTCACGTCGGTAACGAAATGTTTGCAATCATTTGCCATAGCGATCAAAGCAAACAAGGAGCGCCGTGACGATCATCGCACCACCGCCGCCGGAGAGCCCTAATCCGGTCGACGTCGCCACACGGCAGCACCCGGTCGAGATAGCTCACGGTTCTGGGCGTCGCGACGCGAAGCGCTGGTATCACCGCCGGGCGGTGGCAATCGACCTGTTCGTCGTGGTCGTTGCCATCGCGCTGGCACAGGCCGCGACGGCGTGGGCGATGGCCGACCGCTACCACGACAGCACCATCGGGTTGGGGTCGTCGGCGTTGCTCGGCCTGGCGTTGGCCGGAACATGGGCGATTTCGCTTGCCGCATTTCACACGCGCGACGTCGCGCTGGTCGATGCCGGCTCCGAGGAGTACCGGCGGGTCGTGCTGGCCACGGTCGCGGTGTTCGGGCTCGGGACGATGCTCGTGACCACCGGCGCGACGTTCGGCATCACGCTGTATAGCAACATTCACGAGTCATTCCCTGTCCAGGTGTGGAGCCTGATTTCACTCTTGGCCGGATCGGCCGGATTGCCACTTGGCCGGTACTTGCTGCGCCGCATTCTCGGCAGGCGGCGCGCTCGCGGCGAGTTGGTACCACGCGTTCTCGCCCTCGGCACGCCGAGGTCCGTCGCTCACTTCTGCCAAAGCCTCGCCCAGTCAACGCCTTTGGGCTACTCGGTGACCGGCGTCTGCGTGCCTCAATTCGACGGCAACCTCGGCTCGGTTCTGGACACCGTTGTCGGCTCCGTGCCGGTACTTGGAGACGAGGAGTCTGTCGAGCTCGCGCTTCGGGTGACAGGTGCGGATGCGCTCGTTGTCACCTCGCTTGACCAGATCGACCCCGACCGCCTGCGGATGCTGGCATGGACACTGGACTCGCTGGAAGTCGACATGATCGTCGTGCCAGGACTGATGGACGTCGCCGCTTCGAGGGTCAAGCTGCGTCCGATTCACAATCTTCCCGCGGTGCGCATAGACCGGCCGCGCTACGACGGCCCACCCGCTCTCGGCAAGCGGTTGTTCGACATCGCAGTGGGCCTGACCGCGTTGGTGGCCACCGCACCGCTCTTGGTGCTGGCGGCAGTGGCGATCAGACTCGACGACGGCGGCCCGGTGATTTTCAGACAGACTCGAGTCGGCCACCGCGGCAAGATATTCCGGATCTTCAAGTTCCGCACGATGATGGTCGACGCGGACGCAAAGAAGGGCGCGGAAGTCGCGAACGCCTGCTCAACGAATGCGGTGTTCTTCAAGTCCGCCGCGGACTCCCGCATCACCCGGATCGGTCGATACCTCCGGGCGACCAGCATCGACGAGCTACCGCAGTTGTTCAACGTGCTCGGCGGGTCGATGAGCCTCGTCGGTCCACGGCCGTTGGTTCATGGCGAGGGCGCTTCCGTCGAGCATTTCATCGAACGTCGCGGTTTGGTGAAACCGGGAATGACCGGACTGTGGCAGGTCTCGGGACGCTCCGATGTTTCCGACGACGAGAGAGTCCGCCTGGACCATTCGTACGTGGACAACTGGTCAAGCAGTCAAGACTTCATGATCATCATGGCCACGGTGCGCGCCGTTTTACAGCGCAAGGGAGCGTACTGAGGCGGACCCGGGCGACCATCTAGGGTTCCGCGAAATCAGCCGCCGCGTTTGCTGCGCTAACATCCGGCCGGAGCGCCGGGACCGGCCGGTCTCAACGTCCTGACTCACATTGCGGTGGCGATCACATCAGCTTGACCACAACCGAAGGTAAGGTCGCGCGCAGCGCGGGCTTCGGGATCGGAACGGGCGAATCGCGTTGTCACTCATGCACACTCATGGTTGCGATCCCCAATCTTCGCCATCGGAGCTGCGGCACAAGGTCCCTTTCACCACGGTCGGCGCCCAGCGTCACGGGATCACCGCCACCGTGCACCGGTCACAACTACTGCGCCGCCACGCCGGACTCAAAATCCACGAATGCGCCCACCGTCGAAACCTGGCAACAGCCGTTCACTCTGGCGACCATCACGAGAATGTCCAACCCGCGCGGCGAAGCCTACGACCGGATCATCCAACACGGCGGGCGCATCGCCTTCCGCAACCCGACAACGATACGACGACTACTCCGGACGGCTGAATTCAGTGACGCGCTTCCACATACGTCGAATCGCCAGCACCTTCGACTGGGTGGCTCATGGCCGGGTCGTCCTTCGGGGTGCCCTCAGATTTGCCGAACGGGTGAAGAAGAGCGTGGTGCCTTCCTCCGGAGCGTTTCGAACCTTTAGCACGTTTCGGTGTGATGGTGACCAACTGCACTGGCGCCTCGTAACCGTCGAGGGCGTCAAACGACGCTGCCAGCGCCTTACGGCTGGAGTCCTTCAGGTCGACCACCACAATAGCCAGCGGTATGCCGACGTTGGTGCCGTCGCTCCACCAATTTGAAGGTACGGGATATGTCAACGCGAACCTGCCGGCGTCACGGCTCACCCCGTCCACGAATTCTTTTGCAGCGATGGAAGATCGCGGGTACAGGACCAGCGGACCGGATTCCAACTCGAGCGTCTTGTTGAGCACGATCTGCGTCGCCTGCGGCCATCCCTGCGCATCGGCGGCCGACTTTTCCACTGCGTAGCCGTGCTTGCGCGCCATTCGGCGCACCCATGCTGCATTTGTTCGGCGACCAAGCCGCCCGTTGAGGAACGCCAGCAGCTCCATGAACACGATCAACGACAGCAATCCGACGACCAGCGCCTGCTGTACCGGCTTCGGTGCCACCTTCACCGCAGTCTCTGGGGCCGCGAGCAGACCGAGCCGGGTCGGCATCATCGCCTGTAATTGACTGGCACGCAGGACTTGCGCGTTGTAGTCCGCCCTGAGTACATCCCGTGCGGGCGACGGATCGGGCAGCAGCCCCATCTGATCCGAGGTTACTGTGGCGCTGTTTTGCAGGTCGATCAGGTCCTTGATGACTTTGTCGTTCCAAAGATCCACGCCGGCTTTGTCCAAAGACGCGACTGCGGCGTCGGCCAGTGTGGTCGCCTCCTCAGGCGTAGCCGCCGTGACGCTGATTTGGACCAATGCGGGCGACGTCTGCACCGTGACGACTAGATTCTTCGCGAGCTCGTCGGAGCTCATGGAGGTGCCGGTGTCCTGCCGAATATCGTCGAGCACCACCTTGGATTGACTCAGCGCCATGAACGGGGGCGCCAGCATGTTGACTGTCACGTCAGTCATGTTCGTGACATCGGCGGAATCGATCTTGGCGGTGACGGCAACCTCATACCTGTCCGGTTGAGAGGCTGCCACCAGGTACATCGCGACTGCGACGATGATGGCGCCGACCAAGGCGGGGACGAAGACCCGGCTGAGCTCACGTAGGTGATTGCCGATGTCAAGCGTCGGCGGTGCGTTGAAGTGCTGTCGCAGATCGCGCTCAGTTGTCGGGTTCCGCGCCACGCTTAACTCACCTAGCCCTTCAAGTCCGAAATTCCCGGCCACGCTCCGCTGGCCGACGCGGTGACGCAATTCTAGCAAATATCAGCGGAATGCTCTTTCCGGGTCGCTGTGTTCCCTTCTGTCGCCATCGAACTCCGAATACATCACTGCGGCCGTCGTCGTGACACACAACGGCCCGTGCACGAAACACGTCTCGTTACACCTGTTGACCCTCGCGTCAGCAAAGTGGCGACCCTGCCAGTTGCCGGACGGCGTCATACGCGGGTTTCGGTTGGAAGTCGTGCTTGAGCAGTCCGAAATTCTGCTCGGGATCACTGGGATCGGTACCCGAGTCGCGGATCGCATAGATCAAGATCACCGGGATGTACCCCAGCTTGCGCGTTTCATTGATCCCGGCGGCGATGTACGCCGCCTGGGTGTCCTGCGAGACCGACGTCGAATCCGAGCCGGTCGGTGCGCCGAACTCTGTGATCCAGATCGGTTTGGGTTCGTCACCCCGGGCTGCCATCAAGTCGCGGATCCGCGGGATCTTCTGAAAGGTGCTCCATGACGACGTCGACGGATCCGTCGGCATCCATGGATATGTGTACGGATGGACCGACAGCGTGTTGAATGCGTTTTGCCCGCCGTTCTCGTAAATACGCTGCGTGAACGTGAACGGGTCGATCTCGCCAGCGGCGTCGTTCTGCCCAGGCGCCAAGGCACCGGCGATCACGTTGGCGTTGGGCTGCACCGCGCGGATGGCCTCCGACGCGGCGATAAGCAATTGCGTGTACGCGGCCGCATCCGGCGCTGGTGACCAAAAGCTGGGCCGGTTGGGTTCGTTCCAGATCTCCCAGTCGGTGATGGTGTCCCCATAGCGATTGGCCGCCTGGCCCGCAAACGCCGCGAAATCCGCCGGGTTGGCCGGCGCGCTGTGGCTCGCCAATACGCCGGGCAGAGTTTCGACCCCTGCGGGGCGCGCCCATGCCGGAGTGTAGGCGAGGACACCGAGCGGACGCATGCCGTGCGTCTCGATCGCCTTCACCAACCGGTCGATGGGAGCCCAGTTGAACTCGCCCCTCGCCGGCTCGACGACAGACCAGTCCACGTCAAAACGGAAACGCGTGGCACCAGCGGCCTGCGCAGCACTTAGGTCCCGAGTCAGATCGGCGTCAGTCGCGTCGATAATCCACGACGGCGCCATACCGATATCACCCCCACAAGGAGCCGAGGATTGCGTCAATGACGTCATCCACCGGTGGCCTGCAGCCGAGACCCACCACACCGATCCGGTTGCTAGCACGATCGCGGTCACCACGGCGGCGAAATACGGTACAGCCGAACGCAATTGCCGACTACCATCACCGTCGCCATCACCATGACGCTGCCGTCTCATCACATCAATCCTCCACATTCAGCAGCACATCGAGCATTGCCGGGTATGCGAACCTCGCGTCATGCACCGCCCTGACGCGCTCAAATGCCGCGTCAGCCATCGCCCACAGTCATGCCGCTCGCTTCAGCCGCAGCTTTGTCAGCGTGCCGCGGCCCGACACCCGGGTTGCTCATCATCGCATCGACACCTGATACTCCGTCACTGGAGCGCCGTCCTCGGGTATGTCAGCGACCCACAGATCCGTGCCGTTCGACCTCTGCACCACGGCACAACCCACGGCGGCAACTAGAAGCCAGAAGTAGAAGTCCAACGGAAAGATTTCTAAGTAGGTACTTACCAACGAAGCAACACTTGTCGCGACGATTGCCGCACTCACTCCCAGACAGAATGCCGAGTCGGCCCCGAGCGTATAGCGCGAGGCTCGCAGCGCTGAAACCAGCACGACCACAAGCAATGTCCCAAACGCCCACAGGCCTATGGGACCCAACTCAAGCAGCATCTTCACGTAATAGTTGTCCGGTTGATAGGCCAATTCCGGATTGAGCTTTCCCAGCACGGCCAGATACTCAATTGACATGTTTCTGGTCGCGGTTTCCAACTTCTCTGCCGCCGACCCGGTCGCGCCTAGTCCTTCACCGAATGGATTGATCATCGCGTTGTCGCCGATTCGGGACCAACCGACTGTGCGCTCTCCCAGACTGGACGACGAAAACAGGCTCTCCACATACCTTGTCGGGATGTAGAGCAGCGCGATTGCACCCGCAACAGCGGCCAGCGCGATGCCGACGAACAAGTGGCGATATCGATGTATGGCCAGCCACAGCACGCCGACGATCACCCCGAGATAAGCCGCCCGCACAATCGACAAACCCATGCCCGCCAACTGGATGGGTATCGACAACAAGAACAACTGGTTACGCAGACGGCGTGGATCCTGCAGGGCCACTGCACCACCGACCAGGACCGCCATCATCACGAAAAGCCCGAACGCAAATGGCTGGATGAACGTACTGAAGCTGCGCATGAATGCACCACTGGTACGGAGCACGATGTTGTATTCGTAGCCCATATCGTGCAATACGGCGGCTCCCAGGAACTGTTGGACGATTCCCCAGACCGCGGTAACCACCGAAACGGCCATGATGATCGTGACCAGATTGTCGCGATCTCGCGGAGTTAACGGCGCATACCAACAAATCAGGGGTACCACGACCATGTAGAAGAAGGTGATCTTTATCGGGTACAGCGCCCCGGGTACGCCGAGCGTCACGACGGCAGAGATCACACCGACCACCCCGAAAACTATGGCGATCGGCAACCACGGCAGTGAAACGCCTCCCCGCTGTTGCCGATGTGGTGTGAACAATGCCGCCACCAACGTCGCGGCGAGTAGCCCTTCCTTCCAGTACACGAATGACTGCCCGTGCGGGATGATCAACAACAAGCCGTGAAAGGGAACCAACGCCGCGGTCAGCAACAGTCCACGCTGCGGACGCCGGTAGATCGCATACATTGCGGCAGCCAGGACCGCGACGGCCAGCACACCGGCAATGAACGTCACAGACACTCCTGCCTTTCGCTGTCGGCCAAATCCTACCGGGCGGCATTGATCGGAGCAAAGTCAAGCCGTTTGCTGAAATTGCTCTTTCCGTCGAAGTTTTTCTCGCGATGGCCGTCGGCGCCCACTTGCGGGACGCCGGGCCTAAAGGTCGGCAGCCCGGCTCCCGGGACTCCTTTGAACGCATCTCCGCGCGCGCGCATGCCAATACGTCGCCGCGCTCAGCACTCGCTCGGCGCTGGCATTCTCGGAAGCACCTTCGGCCTCAGCGCGTCTGGCCAGGCCACGAACGCGTGAGCAAGACCAGATTGGTACGCGGCGCGATCTAGCAAATAATCTGTAATTTACGTAGTTGTCAGTTCTGATCACCTGATGGCCTGCATTACCAGGCTTGTAGTCGCAGTCTGGACCCGTCGCGATCCGCATGCTAAGCTGTTCATTCATTAGCTATCGTCATAGATAGCAAACAGTTACAACATCACACATCATCGCTATTTTGCTGGGGGGCGGCGTGAGCGGGCACCAATCGAGGAGGCCGACACATGCACATGCGAAACCCCCGGGGCGACGACACCGCCTGTCGCCGCCGAGCTCATGCGTGACGTCGCGGGCAATCACCCCTGGTATGCGCCGATCGTTGCTCAATTCGCCGCGGAACTCGACGCGATCGGCGCTTTCGCGGGACTGTCCATCCCAGACGCTCGCGCGGTTGCTTCCGCGATCGTGGCTGATCTCGTCGGCACCGAGCATCCCCGGCACAGACTCCAACGACGCGCGCACAACATCAATCGTCGAGCCACGCGTTATGACGAAAGCGGGCTCTGGGACGATCGTCAGGGCGTTTACCGGGCCGTCGTGAGCGCCGTGGGATTGGCGAAATCGCGCGCCTTCGGACTTGCGGACTCACCGGATTAACCGCTACCGATGCCATTCGACTGCGCGTCGTCGCGGCTTGCCCAGCCTCAAGGCGCGGGTGTTAACCAGCAGAACGTTGCTTCACCCGAACAGGCCCCGTCCAGCAATGCAATTGATATTCGGTTTTAATGGAGTGTTATGAGCCAGGATCAGCTACGAATCACTGAGAACGGTCAGTCGACCGGCATTGCTAGCGAATCCGCTCTCCGCTATCCATTTCTGCTTCCAGCCAATAGCTGGCGCCGAGCGCTGAAGGTAGGCCTTGGTCGCGTCGCGCTCGCATTGCGTCCTCGCCAGGCTCAGCGCCTGCTGGAACGACACGATCCCACGGCGTTCTCATTCACCGATCGGCTGATGCTGGCGGCATGGGTGAGCCGCGCAACCGCCGACGACTGGACGACCCTCAGTGAGGTTCACCGGCGGTTCTGGGCTGGGCAGGGCGGCGCCATCTTCAACACCGCTCCCGAGATCGCCCACCGGTTCGACGACTGGCTCCTGCACAGCCGGCCGCTTGAGTTTCTCCGAAGCGAATTCGGCAGCCAGCAGTGCGCAGCGCTATGCGAGATCGGCAGCGGCAACGGGCTCGCGCTCGAATATATGAGCCAACAGCTCGCCACCGTCCCACGCTTCATTGGCATCGACATCAACACCGAAGCCACTTGCCGCAATACCGAACGCTGGCAGGACGATCCTCGCCTGGAGTTCGTCACTGCCGACGCCGTGGAGTGGATCGAGGAACACGCCAAAACCAACTGGACCTATTTCGCCAATGCCGGCGTACTGGAGTACTTCCCGCAACCGTCGGTGACGCGCCTGTACCGCCACACGGCGGCACTGGCCGGCCCGGCATGGTGGGTGCTGACGGAGCCCATTCACGGCGATTACGACCTTGCGACAGAAACGGATTCGCGACCTCAACCACCGGAGTTCAGCTTCAGCCACAATCATCCGCACTTGTTGCGGCAGGCGGGGTGGGAGGTCGTCGAACAATCCGAAACCGAGGTTGCCGGTATTCGCTTCCTGACGGTCTGTGCACGCATGCCATGAACATCGACGACATACTTCCTGCTCCGGTTGCGGGGCCGCGCCCTGATCGGTTGCCGTTGTCGCAGGCGCAGTCTCGGATGTGGTTTCTGAATCAGTTGGATCCGGGTGCGGCCGGATATGTTGTGTCCCTTGCATTCCGGCTCGAAGGTGGGCTTGACGTCCAGGCGCTAGGGGCCGCCGTCGGTGATGTGATCGAGCGACACGAGACGTTGCGCACGGTGTATCCCGCCGTCGACGGCGTCCCGACACAGGTCGTCCTCGAGGCCGAGGACGTGCTCGCGCAACTGGATCTCAACGCACAGCCGATCGGTGAGGCGGAGTTGACCGCGCGGTTGGGCGAGTTCTGCTCGCGCGGTTTCGATGTGGCGGCGCAGGTCCCGGTGCGGACGGCGCTGTATGAGTTGTCGCACACGTCGTGGGTTCTCGCGCTGGCCGCCCATCACATCAGCTGTGACGGGTCGTCAATGGCGGTGCTGGCCGCCGATATCACCGCGGCCTACCGGGCGCGCGTGACAGGAGGGCGCCCAGACTGGGCGCCGCTGGCGGCGCAGTATGCGGACTACGCGCTATGGCAGCACCGGGTACTGGGTGCGGCGCAGGATCCGCTGTCGTTGGCCGGCCGTGACACCGCCTACTGGCGTGAGCGGCTCGAGGGGATCCCCGAAATGCTCGAATTGCCCACCGACCGGCCGCGTCCGGCAAAGCAGACCCAGCACGGCGCGGTCGTCTCGGTGCGCATTCCCGGCGAGCTGCAGGCCCGCGTGGAGTCGCTGGCGCAGAATGCCGAGACGACGCCGATCATGGTGGTGCACTCGGCGTTGGCGCTGCTGTTGTCGCGGCTTTCCGGTGTCGACGACATCACCATCGGGGTTCCCCGCGCCGGTCGCAGTCACCGGTCGCTGGACGGTCTGGTCGGGATGTTCGTCGACACGCTTGTATTGCGCACCTTGGTCGGGCCCGATGAGAGTTTCTCCAGCCTGCTTGATCAGGTGCGCCACACCTCCCTGGAAGCCTTCGATCACACAGCCGTTTCTTTCGGTCAGGTGGTGGAGGCGCTGGATCCCGTCCGGTCGACGGCGCACACCCCGCTGTTCCAGGTGATGCTGGCCTACCAGAACATGACCCGGGCCCAGCTGGACTTGCCCGGGCTGACCGTCGAGACCGTCGAGCCGGGCAACGATGCCGCGATCTACGACCTGATGCTGATGCTGACGGCACATCACGGCGAGCACGACGAGCCGACTGGGATGACGCTGCGGCTGACCTATGCCACCGACTTGTTCGGTCCAGCGTCGATGCAGCGCATGGCCCACCAGTTCGTCCGTGTGCTCGACATTGTCACCACCGATGCGGCGGTCACCGTGGCCGAGCTGGACCTGCTCGACGCCGACGAACGGTGCCAGGTGCTGCAGCGCTGGAACGACACCGGCGGTCCCGCGACGACGGGCCGCACTCTGGTCGACGCGTTCGACGCCCAGGTCGCCGCCTCCCCCGAGGCCACCGCGCTCGTCCTGGATGACGGCGCCACGGTGAGCTACCGCGACTTCGACCGCCGGGTGAACCGGCTGGCGCGCTGGCTCATCGCCGAGGGCGCCGGCCCGGAAACGGTTGTGGCCGTGGCCTGCCGGCGCTCCCTGGACCTGGTCACCGCCCTGTACGCGGTCCTCAAGGCCGGAGCGGCGTTCCTGCCGATCGACCCCGCCCAGCCCGCCGCCCGCACGACGCAAGTGCTCGACGCCGCACGTCCGCTGCAGGTACTCACCACGTCCGCCGACTGCGCCGGCCTGCCGAGCGGATTCGCCGCCACTCCGATCGACGTCCTGGATCTGGGCGGGCTGTCTGACGACCCGGTCACCGACGCGCACCGCCGCACGCCGCTACGCGAAGACAACCTGGCGTATGTGTTGTTCACCTCCGGGTCCACCGGTACACCCAAGGGGGTCGCCCTGACCCATGCGGCGACGGCCAGCCAATTGGCCTGGGCCCAGCAGCAATGGCCCCACGACAGCACCGACGCGGTGATCCACAAGACCCCGGTCACGTTCGACATCGCCGTATGGGAACTGTTCTGGCCGTTGCAAACCGGCGCCAGGATCGTCGTCGCCGCCCCCGACGGGCACCGCGACCCCGCCTACCTGGCCGGCCTCATCGCCGACCACCAGATCACCACCGTGCACTTCGTACCCTCCATGCTCGACGTGCTCGCCGAAGCCTCCGGCGGCACACCACTGCCCTCGATCCGGCGGGTCTACGTCGCCGGTGAGGCGCTGAGCCAACACACCGTCGACGCCGCGGCCCAGGTGTTCCCCGAGGCTGAGGTGGTGAACTGGTACGGGCCCGCGGAGGCCGAGGTCGTCACCGCCGCACGATGCCTACCCGGCGCGCCTGCCCGGGCCCGGGTGCCGATCGGGGCGCCGGTGTCGGGCATGCAGGTCTACGTGCTCGATCAGCGGCTGCGCCCAGTACCGATCGGCGTCGTCGGTGAACTCTACGTCTCCGGTGTACAGCTGGCCCGCGGCTATCACCACCGCGCCGACCTCACCGCCCGCTCCTACCTCGCCCACCCCTTCGGCGCACCCGGCGAACGGATGTACCGAACCGGCGACCTGGTCCGCTGGACCGCGGCCGGACAACTGGAATACCTGGGCCGCAGCGATTTTCAGGTCAAGGTACGAGGCCAACGCGTCGAGCCCGGCGATATCGAAGCGGCACTCGCCGCACTGCCCGACGTCGCTCACGCCGCCGTCATCGCCACACCCGAACGCATCCTCGGCTACGCAGTGATGGCCGCAGACGCCGCCGACACCGACGGCCACGCCCTACGCACCCGCCTCACCGAAATTCTGCCCGCCTACCTCGTCCCGGCTGTCGTGCAAGTCCTCGACTCCATGCCACTGACCGCGACCGGCAAGCTCGATCGCAAAGCACTACCAATGCCCGCAGCGGGTCGCCCCACGTTGCTCAGCGCCTATCGCTCGCCCGCCAACGCGGTGGAACGCAAGCTCGCGGACATCTTCGACGAACTGCTCGGCTTCGAAGGTGCGGGAACCGACGATCCCCTGTTCGAGCTCGGCGGCAATTCGTTGATGGCGGCGCGCTTGATAGCTCGCGTCAACGAGGCCGCCGGGACGAATGTGACCATCGCACAGTTCTTCCAGACGCCGACCATCGCCGGACTGGCTCGGACCCTGCGGGAGCGCCACCCCGAATTGGTGTCCGCATGGACGGGCGAGAGTCTGGCCCCAGTGGTTCAGAGCGCACCCGCGGTCCGCTATCGGCCCCACGACCCCCACCGGGACGGCGACGACATCGCGATCGTCGGCATGGCCGCACGTGTGCCGGGCGCGGCGGACGTCGACACCTTCTGGCGCAATCTTCTCGACGGTGTCGACTCGTTGCGGCTGCTGACGCCGGACGAACTGGTGGCTGCGGGCGTATCTGCCGAGACCACAGCCGCGGCCGACTACGTAGGCGTGTCCGGCTGGGTGAGCGATTCGGATGCCTTCGACCACAACTACTTCGGCTACACACCCCACGAGGCCCAACGCATCGACCCCCAGCAGCGTCTTCTGCTGGAACTGGCCGTCACTGCCTTCGAAGACGCTGGGCTGCCAACGGATTCGAATTCGTTGCGAGCCGGCGTCTACGCCGGGGTGGCTGCCAACTCCTACCTGACCCGCAACGTGCTGCCGCACGAAGGTACCCGTGACTTCGGCCTCAGTTACGCATTGCTCGGCAATGACAAGGACTACGCCGCAACCCGTATCGCCCACAAGCTGGGTGCAACCGGCCCCGCCATGACCGTCCAGACGGCATGTTCCTCCAGCGGTGTCGCGCTGCACCTCGCCTGTCAGGCCCTCTTGAGCGACGACTGCGACGTAGCGCTCGCCGGTGGCGCATCGCTGCCGTGGCAGTTCCGCCATGGGTACCAATCGATTCCAGGAGGCGCGCTATCGGCGGACGGCAGGGTCCGAGCCTTCGATGCGCAGGCCACCGGGATGGTGCTGGCCGCCGGCGGCGCCTGTCTCGTGCTGCGGCGCCTGTCCGACGCGCGTGCCGACGGCCATACCATCCATGCCGTCATCCGGGCCACCGCCGTCAACAACGACGGCGATCAGCGGGCCAGTTTCACGGCCCCGAGCGTGACCGGCCAGCGCTCGGTCATCCGGACGGCGCTGGACCGCTCCGGCATCGATGCGCGCAGCATCGGAGCGCTGGAAGCGCACGGCACCGGGACACCGATGGGTGATCCCGTCGAGGTCGCCGCCATCACCCAGGCGTGGCGCGACGACACCGCCGACACCGGCTTCTGCGCCATCGGCAGCGTCAAGTCCAATGTCGGGCATCTCGACGCCGCCGCCGCATCTGTCGGCGCCATCAAGCTCGCGTTGATGCTGCGGCACGGTGAGCGGCCGGCCACACTGCACGTCGAAACACCAAATCCGGACTGCGAATTCGACGCATCGCCGTTCTTCGTCAACGACCGCCGCAGTAGCTGGGACAGCGACGGCCCGCGACGGGGCGCATTGTCCTCATTCGGATTCGGTGGTACCAACTTCCACGCCATTCTGGAAGAGGCTGCCCAAGTAACCTCAACCCCGCCCCGGCGGGACTGGCAGGTACTACGGCTGTCCGCCAAAACCGAGGATGCGCTGGGCGCCCGAATCGCCACTCTGAGGCAAGCACTCGCGTCCACCCCGGACTCACTCGCCGACGTCGCGTACACCCTGGACGTCGGCCGCAATCGCCACCCTCACCGCGCCGCCGTGGTGGCGAGCACGACCGATCAGGCGCGCGATCGTCTCGGCGATCCGCAGACCTTGGTCAGCGGAACCTGCGTGCAGGCCGACCCGCAGCTGATCTTCACCTTCCCCGGGCAGGGCGCCCAGCACGTCGGGATGGGAAGGCGCCTGTACGAAACCGAGAGTGTCTTCCGGACCGCCGTCAACGAATGCGCGGAAATCCTTGCGCCTGAGATGGACATCGACCTGCGCACCATCCTGTATCCGCGTGACGATGCCGCTGGTTCCGCGGAGATCCTACGCGCCACACAGGTCGCGCAGCCGGCCATCTTCACCATCAGTTACGCCTGCGCCAAACTCTGGATGAGCTGGGGACTGACCCCGGCATCGATGATCGGCCACAGCGTCGGCGAATTCGTCGCCGCGACGCTGGCCGGCGTCTTCGAGGTGGAGCATGCGCTGTTGATCCTGGCCGAGCGCGCGCGGTTGATGCAGTCCATGCCTGCCGGCGGCATGCTGGCGGTACGGCTGTCCGAGGACTCGGCCCAGGGCTATCTCGACGACGACCTCGCGATCGCCGGTGTGAATTCGCCACGGCTGACCGTGCTTTCCGGCCCTCTGCCCGCCATCGACTCTCTCAGAGCGCGACTCGAGGCGGACGGCGTCGCCGCCTCGGCACTGCACACCAGCCATGCCTTCCATTCGCCGATGATGGATCCGATCGTCGATTCCTTCGCGAAGGTGGTGGGCCGCTATCCCGCAAGTGCGCCGCGCATGTCGTTCTATTCCAGCCTCACCGGACGGCCCATCATCGACGAGCAGGTGCAGGATCCGCGCTACTGGGCACAGCAGTTGCGCGGAGCCGTGCGGTTTGCGCCTGCCGTGCAGGACGCTGTCACTCCGGGTTGTGTGATGTTGGAATGTGGACCGGGACAAAACCTTACGACGAGCGCCCGACAGACTGTCGGCGGCTCGATGACCGCGACAGCCATCGCGTCGCTACCGCACGCGGACGCAACCGAGGTCGACGACGCCGAGCACGTGGCGGGTGCGGTCGCCCGGCTGTTTCTCGCCGGAGTGGAGCTCGACACGCGCCGCGTGCACGCGGGCGAGACCCGTCGACGGGTCAGCGTGCCCACCTACCCGTTCGCCCGAACCCGGCATTGGCTCACACCCCCGACGACCGCACCGGCCGTCGCCGACGCCATTGCCTCGGAGGCGACACCGGCGCCGTCAGCCGAAACGGGCGACGAGAACACCGACCCCGCGAGTCGGATTCTCGAGGCGGTCCGCACGCTGTTCGCCGAGGTTGCTGGTGTCGAGGTGGGCGCCGACGATGATCACCGGTCGTTCCTGGAAATGGGATTCGACTCGCTGCTGCTGACGCAAATCACGACACAGCTCAACCAGCGGATGAAGGTGTCCTTGCGTTTCCGGCAGCTGATCGAGGAGTTCCCGACGGTCGCCACGCTGGCGGCGCATCTTTCGGCTCTCGGAGCGACCGGAGAAGCTGCGTCGACCGCCACGGTGGCGCCCGTTGGAACCGAGCCGTCACCGGCCAAGGCCTTCGGCGCCGGCGCACGGATCAATAATTCTGTCGACCACGGTCTCACGCCCCGGCAGCGTCAGGCGCTCGACGATCTGATCGACCGCTATACCGCGCGCACCGCCAAGAGCCGCGCGTACGCCGACACACACCGACCCCACCTCGCCGATCCTCGCGCGGTGTCGGGGTTCCGTCCGTTATGGAAAGACCTTGTCTATCCGATTGTTTCGGCCACGTCGAAGGGTCCGGCATTCACCGACGTGGACGGCAACAGCTACGTCGACATCACCAACGGTTTCGGCTCGGTGTTCTTCGGCCACCGACCGGACTTTCTGGTCAACGCGGTGCACGAACAGGTGGACCAGGACATCATCATCGGACCTCAGAATCCGCTCGCGGGCGAGTGCGCGAAGCTGTTCGCGGAGATGACGGGCCACGAGCGGGTCACCTTCTGCAACACCGGTTCCGAAGCGGTGTTGGCTGCAATTCGGTTGGCGCGCACCGTCACTGGCCGCAATCTGATTGTGCAACACGCGGGCGATTATCACGGCATCAACGACGAGGTGCTGGTCCGCGCCACCCCCAGTGGCCGCTCCGTGCCTGCCGCACCCGGCGTACCGCCGGAGAGCGTGGCGAACACGATCGTCCTCGAGTACGGCAGCCCGGCGTCGCTGGAGGTGTTGCGGGCACGGGCATCCGAATTGGCGGCCATCGTCATCGAGCCGGTGCAATCGCGCAAACCCGACTTGCAACCTGCGGACTACGTCCGAGAGGTCCGCAAGATCTGCGACGAGAGCGGCACGGCGCTGATCATGGATGAGGTGATCTGCGGCTTCCGGGTGCACTGGGCCGGCGCTCAGGGCGTTTGGGGCGTGAAGGCCGATCTCGGTTGCTATGGAAAGGTTTTCGGCGCGGGAATGCCCGTCGGAGCGCTTGCGGGTACGGCGCGTTTCATGGACGCCCTTGACGGGGGCGATTGGCGCTTCGGCGACGATTCGATGCCAGAGGTCGGCGTGACCTACTTCGCCGGCACCTTCGTCCGTCACCCGTTGACGATGGCCGTGATACACGCCACGTTGCAGCACATGAGACAGAACCCCCATCTGCAGGAGCAGACAAACGCCACCACCAAGGCCCTGGTAGATCAGCTCAACGCGCTGTTCAATGCCGAGGGTTTCCCCATGCACGTCGGGCGATTCGGCTCGCTGATGAAACCGGAGTGGACGCAGGATCTGAAGTTCGGCGAGTTGTTCTACTACTTCCTGCGCGAAGCCGGGGTGAACGCCTGGGATGCCCGCCCGAACTACCTTTCCACCGTTCACGGCGACGCCGAATTGGCACACATCGTCACCGGGTTCAGGTATGCGATCGCGCAGATGAAAGAGGGCGGATTTCTTGATGACATCAGCCCCTCCGCGGACCTCTTCGGAATCGGCGTGCGCGGAGACGGCCTGTCAATCACGCTGCCCAGCACCGAGTCTCAGCGGGAGGTCTGGCTGGCGGCGCGCTTCGTCAGCGGCAACAGCCTCGCCTACAACGAAGGCCTGCAACTCGATCTGGACGGGCACCTTGATGAAGCCGCCCTTCGCTACGCGCTTCAGGAGCTGTTGGACCGCCACGAGTCACTGCGCGCTCACTTCTCGCGGGACGGACGGTCGTTGGTGATCCTCGACCACGTGGGTCTCGACCTGCCGCTCCACGACCTGTCCGGGTTGAATGCAGAAGGCCGCGACGCCGCGCTGGCGCAGCTGTGCGACGAGGAGATGGGCCACACGTTTGATCTGCGTAATGGCCCGTTGGTTCGCTTTCGCCTAGTCCGCCTCGACGACCAGCGGCACCGACTGCTGTTCACCGCGCACCACGCCGTCTGCGACGGTTGGTCCGGCGCGGTCGTGCTCACCGAACTGGGGACGCTCTACTCGGCGCACGTGGAAGGCCGCGACGCCGGGCTGCCGGACGCGCCGCGGTATGCCGACTACGTCGCGATCGAACGCCACTTCCTGGAGTCATCCACCGGCCAGATGCATCGCGACTACTGGCTCAAGCAGCTGCGCGATGTGCCGCCGCCACCGCAGCTGCCGCCGGACCGCGCGGCTGGTTCGGACTTGGACCTGCGGGCCGCAAGGGTCGACGTCCCGCTGGACGCCGACCTTGTCAGCCGGCTGCGCGCTGTCGGCAGCTCGCACGGCGCAAGCCTCGTCGCGACCATGCTCACCGGCTTCGCGGAGCTGTTCCGCCTCTATACCAGCCAGGACGATCTCGTGATCGGCCTCGCCGGCGCAGGGCAGTCCTTCCACGGACAGGGGCAGCTGGTGGGACACTGCGTCAACGTGCTGCCGCTGCGCCTCGACATGTCGGATGCGGACAGCTTCGCCGACGCGCTGATGACCACTCGCACCGCGGTGCTGGACGCCTTCGATCATCAGGGCGTGAGCTTCGGCACCCTGTTGCAGGAGCTTGCGCTCACCCGCGACGGCGAGCGTCAACCGCTGGTGAGTGTCGTGTTCAACATCGACGTCCGTGACGACGACATAAGTCACACTGGCCTTCGCGTGGGTTACGAAACCCTTGTGCGACAAGCGGAGACGTTCGAGTTGTTCATAAATGTCGTAGACAGCGGGACCTCGATGCTCCTGGAGGCGAGTTACCGGACCGCCCTCTACAGCGAGGGGCAGGTCCGCAAGTACCTTCACGCATTTGAAGGGTTGCTACGCAGCGCGTGCAGCGACCCGGGCCGCGCGCTTGGTCAGCTCACACCCTGACCGCGCCGATCGCTAACCGACGACCTTTGCGAATCACTCACCGTCGTCAACGACACCAATGTCGGGTGACGGCTCGCCCACCGTCCCAACCTCGGTTACGGTTCTGGCGTGGCAACTCCGACGGTGCCTTTCGACTACGCCGAGAAAGCAGGCGTCCGATTCGCTACAGGCGGCATACTTCCGCGGCGCTCTGGCGGATCAGCGGGCTCTGGTCGCCGCGGAGATCGTCAGACAGACCCGGAAATTGAACGGGCTGTCCACCAGGTCGGATGCACTGGCCATCAGCCAGCTGCGCCGCGATATCCGCGCCAACGAACTCGAATGCCGCGACCTGGACCGGATGATCGCCGCGCTGGACCGCCGGTTCGCCGCGCTCTGGGCTAGCCATAGCCCTACGGCACTCCGAGACCAGGTTCGGCAACTCGGTTACTCGCGTTGCGCTCGACGAACAACGGGACGTAATCGCGCAGCGGTCTGCCCTCATACCTGGCGTGAATGTCGTGGATCACCGACGCCACAGTGGAGAGACGCTCGACCAGTTTGTCGATGGCCGTCTGTTCGCTGAAGTCGATCACCCCAGATCGAGCGCTCTACTTAGTTCACCTAGCAGTCAACTTTCGTTGCGGGGTCATTCAGGCGTCCCGCGGGGTGACTCAGTTCACGCTCGACGGCCTGGTCTTACCGTGACGCCCAGCGATATCGACGATTCTGAAATCCACGATTACCAGGCCGTCTACCTGGACGATAAGCAGCAGATGCCGCGCTTAAGCTCTAGCTGTGCTCGAAGCACTGCTATGGGGAGCTGTTGCGGCATCGTCGTTGATCGTCGGCGCCCTGGCCGGCGTGCTTCGCGACTGGAACGCGCGGCTGATCGGCCTGGTGCTCGGGTTCGGCGCGGGCGCTCTGGTCGCGAGCATCTCATTTGAGTTGGCCGAGACCGGTTTCCGGCTCGGTGGTGCCCTCGCGGTGGCAGTGGGCCTGGCTGCCGGTGCGATCGTGTTCTACGTCGCCGACCGCGCCATCGACAGGAAAGCGGCGCACAGCGCGTCGGGCCTGCCGCTGCTGCTAGGCGCGCTGCTGGACGGCATACCCGAGCAGGCGGTTCTCGGTATCGGCATCGCCGATGGCCACGGCGTGAGCCTGTCGCTGTTGATAGCCATCTTTGTGTCCAACCTTCCCGAGGCGATCGGCTCTGCCACCGATATGAAATCCGATCATCACCGCGCCGGGCGAATCATGCTGATATGGACCGCCGTCGCTGTCCTGTGCGCGGCCGCGACGATCGTGGGCTACCAACTGCAGGAGATCGCGGGTGCACCATTGCGCGGCGGGATCAACGGGTTCGCCGCCGGCGCCCTGCTGGTGATGCTGGTCGGGTCGATGATCCCGGAGGCCACGCAAAAGGCCGGTGAGAAGGCGGGTTTGGCCGCGGTGCTGGGGTTCGCGGTCGCGGCCGGCTTATCGCTCGCGGGCTAGATTGGGCTCGGCGATTGACAGCGCGATGCCGTCGAGTATGTCGTGCTCACTGACCACCAGTTCGTCGATTCCCGCCCGCTGGCCCAGCGCGGTCGCGAGTTCCTCAACGATGATCGCACCGCCACCGATGACGTCGACCCGGCCCTCGTGCATCGGCCCCAGCGCAGCGCGCTGCGCACGCGTCATCGCGATCAGCCCATCGCAGACAGGCAACAGATCTCCGAAAGCGCACCGGGACAGGTGAATTGCCTCGGAGTCGTAGGTCGTCATCTTGTGCGCCAGCGCCGACACCGTCGTCATGGTTCCCGCCACGCCCACCCAAGTACGGGCGCGTTCGACGGGTACCACGCTGAACGCCTGGCCCAGCCCGTCACGGACGACCTCACGCGCCGCGGCGACCTCTTGCGCTGTCGGCGGGTCGGAGTGCAGGCATCGCTCCGTCAGCCGTACACACCCGATGTCGGCAGAGAAGCTGGCCTCCACGTCACGCACCCCGAGGACCACTTCGGTCGACCCGCCGCCGAGATCGACGACGACGAAAGGCCCTTCCGCCGTGTCCAATTCGTTGACCGCCCCGCGGAACGACAGTTCGGCTTCCTCCGTCCCGGTGATCACCTCGGCAACCGCACCCGGGACCACCGCTCCGAGAACCTCGGCGGTCATTGCGAAGAACACATCACGGTTCGACGCATCGCGAGTCGCGGAGGTGGCGACCATGCGCACTGTCGGCACCTCATACCTGCGCAACAACTCGGCGTAATCCATCAGCGCCGTCCGGGTGCGGGCCAGCGCGTCCGGGGCGAATTGCCCGGTGGCGTCGACACCCTCACCGAGCCGGACGATCCGCATCTCACGATGCACGTCTGCGAGCCGGCCGTCATCGTCGACGTCGGCGATCAGTAGCCGAATCGAGTTGGTGCCGCAGTCGATGGCGCCGACCCTGCTCATACGCTCCACGTCTCCCGTTCCAGAATTCCAGCCATCGCCGGTTCGGCGGCCAGTATCGCCAGCGCTTCATCGCCGAACGGGTTTGTCCCTGGCCCCTTGGCCAGCGAATGCGCCATCACCACATGCAGACACTTCACCCGGTCGGGCATACCACCACCGGAAAACGTTGTGCCCAAAGACTCTATCGCGTCACGCTCGGCCAGGTAGGACTCGTGCGCCCTGCGATATGCGACGGCGAGTTCCTGGTCGTTCTGCAGGCGCTCGGTCATATCCCGCATCAGGCCTGAGGACTCGAGCCGGCTGGCCGCGGCGGTCAGCGCAGGGTGCGTCAGGTAGTACAGCGTCGGAAACGGTGTGCCGTCAGGCAACTTCGGTGCCGTCTTGACGACGCCCGGATCACCGTTGGGGCATCGGTACACGATCTCCAGAACACCGCGAGGTTCACGACCCAGTTGCTTCGCGACCGCCTCCAGATCCGCCGGATCAACCACCGGGAGCGGGCGCATTGTTCGGAGCGGGTGCGGGAGGAACCGCCGGCCCGGGCGCCGGTGCGGGCGCAACGCCGTACGGCTTATCGGCGATGGTGCCCCAGAGTGCGGTGTACCAGGGCTCGTCGGGATCGGCGGTGGCCGGTTCGACACCGGGCGTCACCGGCACGGCGCTGCCGGGAGGAAGCTGCACCTGATACGGAATCTCGCCGGGCATCACGAATCCGAGACGTTCACGCGCCTGCGCGGCGACGAAAACCGGGTCGGCCAGCTTGATCTTCTGCTGTTCGAGCTCGGCGATCTGTGCGCGCAGTTGTTCCTCGGTGGCCTTGAGTTGTTTCATCTCGGTGCGCTGCCCGAAGTAGGTGCGCACGGGTCCGGCGATGGTCAACGTCAGCACGCACACCACCGCGGCCAGGATCGCAGCCCGCCGCGCCGCGGACCCGAACCGTTGCTCGGACTGCTGTTCCGCCGCTACCGCAATGGATTTCCGGATCGAGTCGCCAGTGTCCTTCGGCTCGACCTCGACCTCGACCTCGGGCGTCGCCGCGGGACGCGGCTCGGTCGCGCGGGGCTCGCGGCGTACCGGCGATCCGCGCGCGGACGACCCCGTGCCGCATCGGACTTACCCGGCTTTCCTGGTCGAGAAGTCGGGGATCGGCGCTTGGGATCGGGCCGCTTCGCTTCGGGCACGGGCTATTTGGTCTCCACCGAATAGCGCGGGAATGCCAGGTCGCCCGCATACCGGGCGGCGTCGCCGAGGGTTTCCTCGATGCGCAACAACTGGTTGTACTTGGCGACGCGCTCGCTGCGGGCCGGTGCGCCGGTCTTGATCTGACCGCTGCCGACCGCGACGGCGAGGTCGGCGATCGTGGTGTCCTCGGTCTCACCGCTTCGGTGGCTCATCATCGTGCGATAGCCGCTGTAGTGGGCGAGCGCCACTGCATCCAGCGTCTCGGTGAGCGTGCCGATCTGGTTGACCTTCACCAGAAGTGCGTTGGCCGCGCCCCTTTCGATACCGTCCTCGAGACGCTCGGGATTCGTGACGAACAGGTCGTCGCCTACGATCTGGATGCGGTCACCGATCGCTGCGGTCAGTGCCACCCAGCCGTCCCAGTCGTCCTCCGACAGCGGGTCCTCGATCGACACCAGCGGATAGGAATCGATGAGCCCGGCGTAGAACTCGATCATCTGCATATCGGTCCGGGTCTCTTTTTCGAACTGGTAACCCGTTCCGTCGGTGAAGAATTCGGTTGCCGCAACGTCGAGGGCCAGAGCCACGTCGGTTCCGGCCTTGTAACCCGCGCCCTCGATGGCCGTCAGGATCAGATCCAGCGCGGCCTTGGTGCCTGCGACGTCAGGAGCGAACCCGCCCTCGTCGCCAAGGCCGGTGGACAGGCCCTGCTTCTTGAGCACCGACTTCAGCGAGTGGTACACCTCGGTGCCCCACCGCAGCGCCTCTTTGAAAGAGGGGGCACCGATCGGGGCGACCATGAACTCCTGGACGTCGACGCCGGTGTCGGCGTGTGCACCGCCGTTGAGGATGTTCATCATCGGCACCGGAAGGATGTGCGCGTTGGGGCCGCCGAGGTACCGGAACAAGGGCAGCGCCGCTGAGTCCGCCGCGGCCTTCGACACGGCCAGCGATACGCCGAGGATGGCGTTGGCGCCGAGGCGGGACTTGTCGGGCGTGCCGTCGAGATCCAGCAGCGCCTGGTCGACGAGCCGCTGGTCGTCGGCGCTCAACCCGATGACGGCGGGCGCGATCTCGTCGAGGACGGCCTCCACGGCCTTGGTGACGCCCTTACCGCCGTAGCGCGGGCCGCCGTCGCGCAGTTCGACGGCCTCGTGTTCGCCGGTGGATGCGCCCGAAGGCACCGCGGCTCTGGCGAAAGTGCCGTCCAGCAGGGCCACCTCGACCTCGACGGTCGGGTTGCCACGGGAATCGAGGATCTCGCGGGCTCCGACCTGCTCGATGATGGGCACTTGCGCCTCCGTGGTGGTGGAAAAATGGGTGAAAGGATCCTGCCGAGTTTGAGCCTAGAGGTTGCGCCTCTGGGTGGCGTGTTTAGAGGGGGTGTCCGTCGGCGTAGGCCGTCGCCCAGTCGCGCACAGTGCGCGCGTACTGGTCGGAATGGTTGTACGCACGCAGGGCTTCCATCCAGCCCCGCGGGGTAGCCAGGTCCTTGCCCCGCCAGCACAGGTAGCCCGCGGCTGACAGCGCCGCATCGTCGAAGTTGTCCGGGCTGATGACGCCATCGTTGTTGGCATCGACGCCGTACAGCTTCCAGGTATCGGGGATGAACTGCATCGGGCCCATCGCGCGGGCGTGGATCGACTCCTCGTCGTGGCTGACGCCCTCGTTGTCGATGATCTCGAGGTTTCCGTTGGTGCCGTCCAGGCGAACACCCCGGATCGGTGGGGTGACGTCGCCGTTCTCGGCGATCACGGCGCCGCGGAACGTGCCGTGGTGGCTCTCGACCTCGCCGATGCCCGCGAGCGTGGTCCACTCCAGATGGCAGTCGGGATTCTCTACCTCCGCTACCCGCGCCGCGTAGGCGTAGGCCTCAAGGGCCGCGATGGGGATGCCCAGCGCAGGGGCGCGTTCGGCCGCCCATTGGCGCAGCTGGTCGGCGGGACGGCCACCGGCGTGCGTGTCGATTTTGGGGACAGGATCGCCCGCTGGCGGTGGCACCCCCTCCGGAATTGGGGTGCCCACCTGCCATGAACAGCTAGATGCCATGAGCAGCGCCGTCGCTCCCACTACCGCGACCGCTCGCAGCCAACGCACGCGCGACACCAAACTCCCTTGAACCAACCTCGGTCATGCCATCGTCCCACGCGCTCAGGGCACGGTGGGAAGGCGTGGCCGACGCCTACTCCGCCGAATCTCAGTTAACCGGGATCATTGCGTTTCGACGACCACCTCTTGATCTTCCAAATCCTCGCCATTCTCGCCACTAGACACTTCGTCCGTGGCCTCGGCAGGCGCCGACTGTTCATCCTCCCCCGGCTCGGGCTCAGGGTTCGACGCCCCGTCGGCTGCGGCGGGCCAGTGCGCTCGCCACTCGTCCTCGGAGACGTCACCCCGTGCCGCCACGTCGAGTTCCTCCGGCACGTCCGACCCGCGTCGGCCCGCGGCGATCGCGAGTTCGGTCGTGCGCACGGTATCCATGAACTCCAGGACCGTCGAGCGCAACGCGTTCTCGGTGTCGACATGCGCAGTCACGCTGACCGATGTCAGGGACTGCGGTATCAGGTCGTTGGGCATGCCTGCCCCGGTGACCCGTTCAATCACCTTCTGCGCCAACGCCAATGCGGGCTGTCCGGTCGGCACATCGTCCATGACCGAGCGCACACCCTTTTTCGAGCGCTCGATGGCCTTGCGCTCTTCCCATTGTGCGAGCTGATCTTCCAGCGAGATCTCTTCGCCGGCGAGCACCGCGGGTACCCGGTTCACGAGCTTGCGGATCAGCGAATCCGCGACGTCGTCGATGGAGAACGGGCGCTCGGGGGCGTCCTCGGCGATGCGGGCGTGAAAGAGCACCTGCAGCAACACGTCTCCGAGTTCGTCGCGCAAGTCGTACGCGTTGCCGCTGCGCACGGCGTCGAAGACCTCGTAGGTCTCCTCCAGCAGGTAGCGGCGCAGCGAGTCGTGTGTCTGCTGACTCTCCCACGGGCCTGCCGTGCGCAACTTGTCCATCATCGCCACGGCGTCGACCAGCCGCTCACCCGCCGAGGCGCCCGGCGCCTCGATGAGCTTTTCCCCGGCCGCGAGGCGCGCCCTGACCGCGGGGTGGTGGGGATCCGACGACAGCAGCACCGGCGCGGCTTCTTCGTCCGGCGCGCCGGAAAAGCATGGCCTGGCCGCCGGCAGCGACCACGGCACCCTGACCGGCATCTCTTCGGTGTACTGCACGTCTCCGGCAAGCAGATCGATCGCCTCGACAGGCACCAGCGAAGGGCGGCGTGGGTCGACCAAAACGACGGTCATGCGGGCCACACCCCCTCACGCGTTTTGATGTGATCCCTGATCTCGGTTATATCAACACTGTCAGACTCGACCCGCCTGGCGAGAATCGGCAGGGCCGCGGGCTCAGGTGTCCCTGCCCCGTACGGGATGGCCGCCCTGCCCGAAGGCAGAGCGGCCATCGCATCACATTTCGTGACTCAGTGCTCCTGCGGGAGCAGGTCCTACGGAAGCACCCAGTGGCCCGGCGCCTCCTCGAAGAACGGGTTGACGATGCCGTTCACCCTAGGCAGCTTCTTCAGCTGGCCGGGCGGGATGTTGAAGAACGGATTCGCAACACCGTTGATGAACGGCGCATTCTTCAGCTGCCCTGGCGGAATGTGTCCGACCGGCACCCTGAAGAAGTTGTCCACCTCAGGGAAGTTCACACTCGGCAGATTCACATCAGGAACGTTCACGGCCGGCACATTCACGTCAGGAACATTCACCGCCGGCACGTTCACGTCAGGAACATTCACCGCCGGCACGTTCACATCAGGAACATGCACCGCCGGCACGTTCACATTCGGCACGTTCGGAATGCCCGGGATGGGAATCGGAGGCGGTTTCGGCGCAGCATGCGCGAGGCCTGTGCCCAGGCCGAGCGCGCCGAGTCCCGAGTGCACCGGTCATCGTCGTGGTTACTGCCAATTTCTTGAAGTTCATGTTCAACTCCTTCGCCTTGCGTCACCGCGACACGCACCGAACAGTCCGGTGGTCATCGCGTGATTTTCGGTTTAGGGAATTGCTTAACCGCCTGGTAGACGATCGCCGCCCTCGGTTTAGACGACCAATGCAACACCTTGACCCCCCGACTTGTATGTCGGATCGGCAGCCCGATGCGTTAACAGTGCTGATCGGTCCAAAGTGGCTGTGCAGCAACGAAACGCCGTGGTGACCAGGCGATTAGGTTGTCGAATCGGGACCTCGAAATTATGTCGACACTGCCCTTCGGCTTTCCGTCCAGGGCCAGACAGCAGGTCGGCGACCATCTGCACAAGTTCAAGATCACGGATGCGCGGCGCTGCGACGCCGTCGCCCGCACGGGGAATCGGCACCTGCACCGTCGACGTCGTCGCGCGGTAGGCCGCGCTCGGATACAACCGCTTCAGACGCAATTGCTGCGAATCCACCAACGTCAACGGCGACAGTTTCAGCGTCGCCTCCGACACCGTGCTCATCTCGGTGACCCCGTAGTGCCTGCACAGCAATCGCAGCCGTGCCACCGCAACCAACCGCCTGGCGGGTTCGGGCAGCGGGCCGTACCGGTCGACGAGCTCTTCAATGACCGAGCTCACCGCAGCGTCGTCAGAAGCCGCCGCCAATCTGCGATAGGCCTCCAATCGCAACCGATCGCTGCCGATGTAATCCGGTGGCAGATGCGCGTCGACCGGTAGGTCGATCCGCACATCCTTCGGTTCTTCAGGCGCCAGAACCGTTTTCCCGTCGGCCGCTGCGCGGTAAGCCTCGACCGCCTCGCCGACCAGGCGCACGTACAGGTCGAAGCCGACGCCGGCGACGTGGCCGGACTGCTCGGCGCCGAGAACGTTTCCGGCACCGCGAATCTCGAGATCCTTCAACGCCACCGCCATCCCAGCGCCGAGCTCGTTGTTCTGCGCGATGGTGGCCAGCCGGTCATATGCGGTCTCGGTGAGCGGAACCTCCGGCGGATAAAGGAAATACGCGTAGCCACGTTCGCGGCTGCGGCCCACCCGGCCACGCAGCTGATGCAACTGCGACAACCCGAAGGTGTCGGCGCGCTCGACGATCAGCGTGTTGGCGTTGGAGATGTCCAGGCCCGTCTCGACGATGGTGGTGCACACCAGGATGTCGAATTCGCGGTTCCAGAAACCCTCGACCGTGCGTTCCAGCTGTTCCTCGGGCATCTGCCCGTGCGCGACGGCGACGCGGGCCTCGGGCACGAGTGCACTCACCCGCGCGGCGGCCTGGTCTATCGACCGCACCCGGTTGTGGATGTAGAAGGCCTGCCCGTCGCGCAGCATCTCGCGTCGCAGCGCCGCGGCGACCTGCTTGTCATCGTGCGGGCCGACGTAGGTCAGCACCGGGTAGCGCTCCTCGGGCGGGGTGAGGATCGTCGACATCTCCCGGATGCCGGCCAGGCTCATCTCCAGCGTGCGCGGAATCGGCGTGGCGCTCATGGTCAGCACGTCGACGTGGGTGCGCATCGACTTGATGTGCTCCTTGTGCTCGACGCCGAATCGCTGCTCCTCGTCGACCACGACCAGACCGAGGTCCTTCCACGTCACAGCGGTCTGCAGCAGCCGGTGGGTGCCGATCACGATGTCGACCGAGCCGTCCTTCATGCCCGCGAGCACGGAACGCGACTCGGCGGGGTCGGTGAACCGGGACAGGCCCTTCACGGTGACGGGAAACCCGGCCATCCGCTGGGTGAAGGTCTGCAGGTGCTGATCGGCCAGCAGCGTCGTGGGCACCAACACCGCGACCTGCTTACCGTCCTGCACCGCCTTGAACGCCGCGCGCACCGCGATCTCGGTCTTGCCGTAGCCGACGTCGCCGCAGATCACCCGGTCCATCGGGACGGGCTTCTCCATATCGCCCTTGACCTCGGTGATCGCGGTCATCTGGTCGACGGTCTCGGTGAACCCGAACGCATCCTCCATCTCGTTTTGCCATGGGGTGTCCGGGGCGAACGCGTAGCCCGCCGACGCCTGCCGCTTGGCGTACAGCGACACCAGCTCGGCCGCGATCTCCCGCACCGCCCGGCGGGCCTTCGTCTTGGTGTTCGTCCAGTCGCTGCCGCCGAGCCGGCACAGTGTCGGCGCTTCACCGCCGACATAGCGTGACAGCTGATCCAGCGAGTCCATCGGCACGTACAGCCGGTCCGAGCCCCACCCCGCTTTGCCGACGCGTATTCGAGCACCAGGTACTCGCGGCGGGCACCGCCGACGACTCGCTCGGTCATCTCGACGAACCGGCCGATGCCGTGCTGGTCGTGCACCACCAGGTCGCCCGCGGTCAGCGCCAGCGGATCGACCACGTTGCGCCGCTTGGCGGCCAGTCGCTTGCCCTCGGTGGCCGCGGCCCGGTTGCCTGTCAGATCCGTCTCGGTGATCACCACCAGGTTGGCGCCGGGGATCACGACGCCGTCGTGCAGCGGCCCCTTGAGCACGTTGACGATCCCGTCCTTCAGATCCTCGCCTGGCTCCAAACAGACTGCTGCCGTGTCGGATTCGCGCAGTTGTTCGACGACGCGGTGAGCGGTGCCCGTGCCGGGCGTGACGACGGCGGCGTGCCCTCCGGTGAGGACGTGGGCGCGCAGCATCGCGAAGATCTCGGTGACATTGCTCTGCTGGCCCCGCGCTGACGGCGCCGGCCGGATGTCGATCTCCAGCGCGGACTCGTCGGACAGCTGGCTCAGCGTCCACCACGGGTGGCCGCCGTCGCGAGCCGCGGCGCGAGCGTCGTCCAACTCGACGAATCCCGACGCGCCCATCGCCTCGAGGTCGATCGGCGCGTCACCGCCCACCGCCGCAGTCGACCATGAGGCCTCCAGGAACTCGCGGCCCGTCTTGATCAGGTCGGCCGCGCGGGTACGGACCTTCTCGGGATCGCAGATCAGCACTGGCGCGCCGGACGGCAGATGTGTGGTCAGAGTCGTGAGGTCGGTGGGACGCAGCAGCGGCAGCAGCGCCTCCATGCCGTCGACGGGGATGCCCTCGGACAGCTTGGCGAGCATGTCGGGCACGCTGCCCGAGACACTGTTCTCCAGCACCGGGTGCTCGGCGGCCAGAGCGGCGGCGCGATCGCGGACGTCCTCGGTCAGCAGCACTTCACGGCACGGCACGGCGATGAGCGCTTCGACGTCGATCTCGGGGATCGACCGCTGGTCGGCGACGGAGAACATCCGCATCTCCGAAACCTCGTCGCCCCAGAACTCGACGCGAACCGGATGCTCGGCCGTGGGCGCGAAGACGTCGAGGATGCCTCCGCGCACCGCGAACTCGCCGCGCTTACCGACCATGTCCACCCGGGTGTAGGCCAGGTCGACCAGCCGGGCGATCACATTTTCGAACTCGGCCTCGGCACCCATGGTCAACGTCACCGGCTCGATATCGGCCAGGTCGGGAGCCATCGGCTGCAACAGCGACCGCGTCGTCGTCACCACGACCCGCAACGACGGGCCGAGGCGTTCGTCGTCGGGTTGGGACAACCGGCGCAGCAGCATCATGCGCGCGCCGACGGTGTCGACGCCCGGGGACAGCCGCTCGTGCGGCAGCGTCTCCCAGGACGGGAACAGTGCGACCGCGTCACCGAACACACCCTGCAGTTCGGCCGTCAGGTCGTCGGCTTCACGCCCGGTCGCGGTGACGACGAGCAACGGGCCCGCAGTAGCGAGCGCGCACGCGACGTACACCCGCGCGCTGGCCGGTCCGACAAGGGCGAGGTCGGCGGGCTGGTCAGCGGCGCGGGTGGCGACCTGCTGCAGGGAGGGATCCCGTAGCGCCAGGTCAACGACCCCGGCGATCGGGGTCTGGGCATGGCTGATCCCCGATGCGGTCATGATGCCTCCATCGTAGGTCGGCCGGACTTCGTCAAAATCGCGGGCCGGTGGTGTCAAAACGCTGTCAAGACGTGCTACACCGTCCGCCGCGGCGCGCACCGTGGATGTATGACGCTTCTTGACTTCATCCCGTCGCTCCAGCACGCCGCACCGGCGCGTATCGACCCCGCGGTGTGGCCGATGACGGCCCGGGTCGACGACTACGGCCGGCTCTGCGTGGGCGGCGTGGCACTGTCCGACATCGCCGACGAGGTCGGCACGCCCGCCTACGTCGTGGACGAGGACGATTTCCGGCATCGCGCGCGGCGATATCGCAACGTGCTGCGGGACGCCGAGATCGTCTATGCGGGCAAGTCGCTGCTGACCACAGCGGTGGCGCGGTGGGTGCGCGAGGAGGGACTCGGACTGGACGTCTGCTCCGGTGGCGAACTGGCGACGGCCCTGGCCGGCGGCGTCGACCCGGCGCGAATCATTATGCACGGCAACGCAAAGACACCGACCGAGTTGCGCGATGCCGCCTCGGTCGGCGTCGGCCGGATCGTCGTGGACTCACCTACCGAGATCGCGCTTCTCGCGTGCGAGGTGTCGCGGCCGCAGCGGGTGCTGCTGCGCGTGACCCCCGATATCGACATCCACGGGCACCAGTCGATGACCACCGGTGTGACCGACCAGAAGTTCGGCTTCGCCTCCAGCGAGGGCCATGCCGCGATGGCGGTGACCCGCATCATGCATCAGCAGCAACTCGACCTGGTGGGGCTGCACTGTCATATCGGATCGCAGGTCGTCGATGCATCGCTGTACGGCGAGGCGATCCGCCGGATGATCGCCGCGATGGCCGATATTCGTACCGCCGGCGGCGTGACTCTCGGCGAGCTGAATATCGGCGGCGGACACGGCATCCCGTATATCGCGGGCGATCCGGAGCTGCAGCTGGCCGAGTTGGCCGATGTCATCGACGATGCGCTCGACGCGGCGTGTGCGGCCGAACGTTTCCCCCGTCCGCGGATCGTGGTCGAGCCGGGCCGGGCCATCTCGGCGCGCGCGGGCGTCACGCTGTACCGGGTGGTGTCGGTGAAATCGCAGCCCGGCGGACGCACGTTCGTCGCAGTGGACGGTGGCATGAGCGACAATCCGCGAGTCAGCTTGTATGGCGCGAAATACAGTGTGACGCTGGCCAACCGGCACTCGCTCGCATCGACACGGCCGGTGACCGTGGCGGGACGGCATTGCGAGTCGGGCGACGAAATCGCCCGCGACGTCGAGCTGCCCACCGACCTGCATCCCGGGGACCTGCTCGCCGTGGCGTGCACGGGTGCCTATCACCACAGCATGGCGTCGAACTACAACCTCGTCGGCCGCCCGCCGGTGGTCGCGGTTGCCGGTGGATGTCCGCGAGAAATCGTGCGCAGGGAGACGATCGCCGACCTGCTGTCACGCGACCGGGGCTGAGTCAATCGTCGAGCAGCGGCGGGTCGTTCTCGAGGTGCATCAGGCCGTTCCAGCACAGGTTGACCAGATGTGCGGCGACAACCTCTTTCTTTGGCTCCCGCACATCGAGCCACCATTGCGCGGTCATCGAGACGGATCCGACCAGGGCCTGCGCGTACAGCGGCGCCATCTCGGCATCGAGCCCACGGCGGGAGAAGTCCCCGGCCAGGATCGAGGACACCTGGTTGACGGCCTCGTTGAGCAGCGTCGAGTAGGTGCTGCCCGACGTGATCGCTGCCGGGGAGTCGCGAATGAGAATGCGGAACCCGTCGGTGCGCTCGTCGACATAGGTCAGCAGCGCCAGCGCCACCCGCTCGATACGCAGACGGGACCGATTGTTGGTCATCTTGGTGAGCGACGACGTGATGCGGTCGAGCAGCGCCGACATCTCGCGGTCGACCACCACCGCGTACAACCCCTCCTTGCCACCGAAATGCTCGTAGACGACGGGTTTGGAGACGTTTGCGCGCTGCGCGATCTCCTCGATCGAGGTGCCCTCGTAGCCGCGCTCGGCGAACAACGATCGTGCGATGTCGATGAGCTGGTGCCGTCGCTCTGCGCCGGTCATCCTGGCGCGGGGTGATCGCAGATTGCTATCAGGGCTGTCGGGCTTCGGGGGCACTGCCACGGCTTTCAGGGTATGCCCTTCGACTAACATCACGGGTTGATCGATCCGTCGTGGTGTAATCGGCAGCACCTCTGATTTTGGTTCAGAAAGTTCAGGTTCGAGTCCTGGCGACGGAGCACTTTGATGCCACGCCACTGTGAATCCAGCGACAGACTTCACACCATTTCGTCGTGAGTTTCACAGTCGAGGCAGCTCACCATCGCATTCCCCGTTCTAACAGAGCCTTCTCGACGCGCGTCGTGTACGTCGTGCGGCGGTACCGGAGCTGATCACTGCTCACCCTGATGACGATCCACCCCAGCCCCCTGACGTCGAGGACTTCGCCGGCATGTAGACCGTCGGCGCGAACGATGAGCAGCGATGGCGGTCTGCGATTGTCGTGAATCAGCTCGGCGGGCAGCTTCGGACTGATCCACTTACTTCCGAGCATCGCTGCCGCCGACAGTCCTGCGAGCACCCCTCGCCGCTTCGACCACAGCCACGCCGCTTCCGCACGAACGCGCGCCGAGGGTTCGACGTGGCGTGGGATATACACCCCGGGATACAGCGGCTGATACTGCTTGCGCATCGCCCGCTCCGGGATCGCACGACCTCCGAGGATCTCGGCACCGATGAAGGGCCAGCGCAATTGAGTCGTCAGCTCGGTCATGGGCAGAATGCTGCGGACGGTGCCTGACACAATGACGGCAGCCATGTCTAGTTATTCACAGGCCGACCATTGTGAACCTGACGACAAGAAGCGCGAGAAATGTCGCGGGATTCACAGTCGAGCCTAGGAGAATGGATTCGCAATGACCGATTGTGACTCGGCCGTCGTGGTCTTGGCGGCAGGCGCCGGCACGCGCATGCGCTCCGACACCAATAAGGTGCTGCACCCGCTGGCGGGCCGCAGCATGCTGTCGCACGCCCTGCATGCCGTCGCCGAAGCGGCGCCGCAGCACCTCGTCGTAGTGGTCGGCAAAGACCGGGACCAAGTCGTGCCCGCAGTCGCTGACCTCGCCGCTGACCTCGGCCGCAGAATCGACGTCGCAGTGCAGGATCAACAGCTGGGCACCGGCCATGCCGTCGCGTGCGGGCTGACAGCGCTGCCCGCCGAATTCACCGGAACCGTCCTAGTCACCTTGGGCGACGTCCCGCTGCTGGACGCCGACACCGTCGCCGACCTGATCGCCGCGCACAGCGGCGAGTCCGCGGCGGCGACCGTGCTGACCACAACCCTGCCCGATCCGACCGGCTACGGCCGCATCCTGCGCACCCAGGACCGGGAGGTCATCGGCATCGTCGAACAGGCCGATGCCAGCCCGTCGCAGCTGGCGATCACCGAGGTCAATGCGGGCGTCTACGCATTCGACATCACCGCGTTGAGGTCGGCGCTGAGCCGACTGCGCTCCGACAACGCGCAGCAGGAGCAATACCTGACCGACGTCATCTCAATCGTCCGCTCCGACGGCCACGTGGTGCGGGCCAAACAGATCGACGACGCCATGCTGGTTGCCGGCGTCAACGACCGGGTGCAGCTCGCCGCGCTTGGCGCCGAATTGAACCGTCGCATCGTGGCCGCACACCAGCGCTCCGGAGTGACGATCACCGACCCGGCCACCACGTGGATCGACGTCGGCGTGACCATCGGCCGCGACACCGTCATATATCCCGGCACGCAGCTGCTGGGCGCCACCCGCATCGGCGGACGCTGCCAGATCGGCCCCGACACCACGCTGACCGACGTCACCGTCGGCGACGAGGCGATGGTGGTCCGCACCCACGGCAGTCAATCGGCGATCGGTGGCGGTGCCGCCGTCGGCCCGTTCGCGTACCTGCGGCCCGGCACGGTGCTGGGCGCCGACGGCAAGCTGGGCGCCTTCGTCGAGACGAAGAACTCCACAATCGGGGCGGGCACGAAGGTGCCGCACCTGACATACGTCGGCGATGCGGATATCGGCGAGCACAGCAATATCGGCGCGTCCAGCGTGTTCGTCAACTACGACGGCGAGAATAAGAGCCGCACCACGATCGGCTCCCACGTGCGCACCGGATCCGACACGATGTTCGTCGCGCCGGTCAGCATCGGCGACGGCGCCTACACCGGCGCGGGCACCGTGGTCCGCGAGGACGTGCCGCCCGGAGCGCTGGCCGTATCGGCCGGCCCCCAGCGAAACGTCGAGGGCTGGGTCTCACGCAAGCGGCCCGGATCGGCGGCGGCGGCCGCAGCGGAGGCGGCATTGGATTCAGCCAATGCCGCCGGCGAACAAACGAGCCCGGACGACCCCGCAAAGCCGTGAGCCGGTTGCCAGGTGTTGGTGATCTGGCAACCCGTACGATTGAGCCGATATCGATCCCGAGTAATGAGGGCACCGTGGGCACCGAGTGGACCGACAACCGCAAAAATCTGATGCTGTTCTCGGGTCGCGCGCACCCCGAACTGGCTGAGCAGGTCGCCAAAGAGCTCGACGTTCCCGTCACCGCGCAGACGGCTCGCGACTTCGCCAACGGCGAGATCTTCGTTCGATTCGACGAGTCGGTCCGCGGCTGCGACGCGTTCGTGCTGCAGTCCCACCCCGCGCCGCTCAACCAGTGGCTGATGGAACAGCTGCTCATGATCGACGCGCTCAAGCGGGGCAGCGCCAAGCGCATCACGGCGATCCTGCCGTTCTACCCGTACGCCCGCCAGGACAAGAAGCATCGTGGCCGCGAGCCGATCTCGGCGCGCCTGGTCGCCGACCTGCTCAAGACCGCGGGCGCAAACCGGATCCTCACCGTCGATCTGCACACCGATCAGATCCAGGGTTTCTTCGACGGTCCCGTCGATCACATGCGGGCGCAGAAACTGCTGACCGGCCATATCGCCGAGAACTACGCCGACCACGACATGGTCGTGGTCTCCCCCGACTCGGGACGCGTGCGGGTCGCCGAGAAATGGGCCGACGCACTCGGTGGCGTTCCACTGGCCTTCATCCACAAGACCCGCGACCCGCTGGTGCCCAACCAGGTGAAGTCCAACCGTGTCGTCGGTGACGTGAAGGGCAAGACCTGCATCCTCACCGACGACATGATCGACACCGGTGGCACCATCGCCGGCGCCGTCAATCTGCTGCGCGCCGACGGTGCCAGCGACGTCATCATCGCCGCCACCCACGGCGTGCTGTCGGATCCCGCGGCGCAGCGGCTCGCCGACTGCGGTGCACGTGAGGTCATCGTCACCAACACGCTGCCGATCGGCGAAGAGAAGCGCTTCCCGCAGCTGACAGTCCTGTCGATTGCGCCACTGCTTGCCAACACGATTCGCGCCGTGTTCGACAACGGTTCTGTCACCAGTCTTTTCGACGGGTCCGCGTAGTGCCAGACGGAACCATCTATCACAACCCGAAGTGCAGCACCTCTCGCAAGACGCTGGAGCTGTTGCGGGACAACGGTATCGAGCCGACAGTCGTTCAGTACCTCAAGACACCTCCGACCCGGGCCGAACTCGTGAAGATGATCAAGGATGCGGGTATCGATGTGCGCACGGCGGTGCGCAAACGTGAATCGCTCTACAGCGAGCTGAAACTCGCCGATGCCGGCGACGACGAACTTCTCGACGCCATGGCCGAACATCCGATTCTCATCGAGCGGCCGTTCGTCGTGACACCGAAGGGCACCCGGCTGGCCCGGCCGATCGACGCGGTACGCGAGATTCTGTGAGGGTTCGCCTTTGCGTGGTTGCCGCCACGCTGGCGGTCCTCGCCGCATCGGGTTGCGCGCAGGAACCGCCTGACTACCGGTCGATCTTGTCGACGACGCCGACGACGACTACCGCGTCGGACACTGAGGCGCAGGTGCCAATCGCGACATACCTGGAACAGAAGGGCGTCGTCGGTGAACCCATCCCGGCGGACAAGCTCACCGATCTCACGGTGACGTACCCGACGCCGCCGGGCTGGAAGCCGTTCGTCAACTCGAATCTGTCGCCGGGCACGCGGATGATCGCCAAGGGCACCACCTATCCGACCGCAACGGTGATCGTGTTCAAGCTCAACGGCGACTTCGATGTCAACGAGGCCATCGGGCACGGCTACGTCGACGCCGAAATGTCGGAGAACTTCAAGCGCCTCAACGCCTCGATGGACAACTTCAAGGGTTTCCCGTCGGCGATGATCGAGGGCAGCTACGACCTCAACGGCGCCCGCATGCACAGCTACAACCGCATCGTCATCGCAACGGGGACGCCACCGGCGAACCAGCGATACCTCATCCAGTTCACGGTGACGGGCTATGCGGAGAAGGCCGTCGAGGAGGCGCCCGATATCGAGGCGATCATCAAGGGCTTCAACGTCGCGGTGCCCAAGTAAGTTTTCGCGAAACGGTATTCCAGCAGCGAAAGTACGAGTAGCAGCCTGCTGGAATACCGTTTCGCGAATCAATTCGGACGCCAACCACGGGAGAGCATCGCATCCCAGGCCCTCCGGACAACGTCATGGGGACGGTCCTCCTTGATGACGCGTATGACGATCCAGCCGAGGCTCTCGATTATCGGTATGACTCGCTGGTCCTTCACGTATTGCTCACGAGACGTCCGATGCTGATCGCCGTCGTACTCGGCGATGACCATGAACTCCTCCCAAGCCATGTCGACGGTGCGAAGCACTCTTCCGTTGGGACCGAGGATCGGCACCTGCGTAGCCGGTCTTGGTAGGCCGGCGTCGATGAGAAGGAGGCGCAGCCAGGTTTCTCGTGGCGACGCGGCACCGCCGTCGACAAGTGGCACTGCCTCGCTGAGCAGCTTGACGCCTCGCGCGCCGCGATACCGCTTGGCTAGGAGCAGCACATCCTCCGCGGAGAAGGGTCTTGCGCGCATCAGAGCGTCCATCCGTGCAATGGCCCTGCCGCGTCCCAGGTAGCGGCCGAGGTCAAAGGCGGTACGCGCAGGCGTCGCGATGGGTAGCCCCGCCCAGGTGAACTCGTCGTCCGCGATCCGCTCATTGCGCGTGACGATGCCGACCGGTGGGCGGGTGTTGTTGTAGAGCAATTCGACGTCGACATCGGCGTCGATCCAGTCAGCACCGTGCATAGCTGATGCCGCGACGCCGGTGACGATCCCTGCTCGCATCGACCATAGCCACGCGCCCGTCGCGCGGTCGGCCAGTGACAAGTCGTGTCCTTTGGGCGCATGCACGTTCGGATAGAACGGCCGATACCACCGTGCGAGCTCGTGTCGGGTGACCGTGCCGCGCGCGACGGCTTCACTGCCGATGAATATCTCCCCCACGGCGAGATATTGCAGACCCGCACCGACATCGCCCGCGAAACTGTATTCCAGCAGGCTTTTACTCGAACTTCCGCTGCTGGAATACAGTTTCGCGGGCAATCGTCCGTAGGGTGGGCGCCATGAGTCAATGGACCGCCGCCGACCTGCCGTCCTTCGCCGGACGGACCGTCATCGTGACCGGAGCCAACAGTGGCCTGGGCCTGATCACCGCCCGTGAGCTGGCCCGCGCCGGGGCGAAGACGATCCTCGCCGTGCGCAACACGGTCAAAGGCGACGAGGCCGCCGCGACCATCACCGGGGAGGTCGAGGTCCGCAAACTCGACCTGCAGGACCTCGCGTCGGTGCGCACCTTCGCAGACGGGGTCGACGCCGTCGACGTGCTGATCAACAACGCCGGCATCATGGCGGTCCCCTACGCGCAGACCGTTGACGGCTTCGAGAGCCAGATCGGCACCAACCATCTCGGCCACTTCGCCCTGACGAACCTGCTGCTGCCGAAGATCGCCGATCGCGTGGTGACGGTGTCCTCGGGGATGCATCTGATCGGCCAGATCAATCTCAACGATCTGAACTGGAAGGCACGGCCCTATTCGCCATGGCGGGCCTATGGGCAGTCCAAACTGGCCAACCTCTTGTTCACCAGCGAGTTGCAGAGGCGACTGGACGCAGCGGGATCATCGCTGAAGGCACATGCCGCCCACCCGGGCTACTCGGCGACCAACTTGCAGGGCAACAGCGGCCGCAAGGTGGGCGATGCGTTGATGACGTTCGGGAACAAGCTCGCCACCGATGCCGACTTCGGGGCCCGCCAGACGCTGTATGCGGCGGCAAAAGACTTGCCCGGCGACTCGTTCATCGGCCCTCGGTTCGCGATGTGGGGTCCGACCGGTCGCACGCCCCTGCGCAGTCCGCTGGCCCGCGACGACGCGAAGGCCGCCGGCCTGTGGGAGCTGTCCGAGCAGCTCACGGACACCAAGTTCGGACTCTGATTTGGGGTTGAGCAGCAGCTCCGACTATTCTGGCTGCTAATCACGGCGAGGGTGGCTTGAATTTTCAGGCAGCCACCGTTATCGACGCGAACCGATCTCAGAGGTTGCGCCCTGGCCGTGCTCGACACACGACACAGGAGCTGAACCCGATGGCCAAGAACGCGCCGAACAATCTCCCCGCAGCGATCCGCAAGGAAACCGGCAAGGGCGCGTCGCGCCGCGCCCGGCGTAACGGCAAGGTCGTCGCAGTCCTCTACGGCCACGGCAGTGATCCGCAGCATCTCGAGCTCAACGCCCATGACTTCTCCGCGGTGCTGCGCCACGCCGGCACGAACGCGGTGCTCACCCTCGACATCGAGGGCAAGGAGCAGCTGGCGCTGACCAAGTCGCTCGTCATCCATCCGATCCGCCGCAGCATCACCCATGCCGACCTGCTGGTCGTTCGCCGCGGCGAGAAGGTCACGGTCGAGGTCAACGTTCTCGTCGAAGGCGAGGCGATCCCCGGCACCCTGGTCACCCAGGATGCGAACACCATCACCATCGAAGCCGACGTGCAGTCCATCCCCGAAAACCTCACCGTGTCGGTCGAGGGCGCCGACGTCGGCACCCAGTTCACCGCCGGTGCGATCACACTGCCTGAGGGCGTCACGCTGATCTCGGAACCCGACACGCTCGTCGTCAACGTCGTTGCCGCCCCGACGGCCGAGGATCTCGAGGCCGAGGGTGCTGGCGAGGTCACAGAGGAAGAGGCCGAGGGCGAAGCCGCCGAAGGCGAAGCAGCCGAGGGCGAGGGCGAAGCCGGCGAAGAGGCACCCGCCGCGGAATCCGAGTAGCTCGGCATGGCCGAGCCCCAACTCGTGGTCGGCCTCGGCAACCCTGGTCCGCAGTACGCCACGACCCGGCACAACATGGGCTTCCTTGTCGCCGACATCCTGGCCGATCGCATCGGCTCGGGGTTCAAGGTGCACAAGAAGTCGGGGGCCGAGGTGGTCACCGGTCAGCTCGCCGGCCGGGCGGTGGTGCTCGCCAAGCCCCGCTGCTACATGAATGAGTCCGGGCGGCAAGTCGCGTCGCTGGCCAAGTTCTATTCGGTGGCGCCTGTGGACATCATCGTCATCCACGATGAGCTCGATATCGACTTCGGACGCATCCGGCTGAAGTCCGGTGGCGGCGTGGCCGGCCACAACGGACTGCGGTCGGTGGGATCTGCGCTGGGCACCAACGACTTTCAGCGGGTCCGCATAGGGATCGGTCGTCCGCCCGGCCGGATGGAAGGCGCGGCGTTCGTGCTGGGCAACTTCACCTCCGCCGAGTGGAAAGAGGTGCCTACGATCTGTGAGCAGGCCGCCGACGCCACCGAACTGCTGGTCTCACAGGGCCTGGAGCCGGCACAGAACACCGTGCACGCCTGGGGCTGACGTCAGTTAGGCGTTGTTTGGCTCGCCAGCGTGCTGATCGGTGCTTCCGTGGCCAGTCGGCTGGCAACGAATTGTGCTGCCTGCGTTGTCAATCCGGTCTCGACGTACAGACTGTGCGCGGGCCTGTCGTCACCGCTGGAGCACACCGGATCGGCCCCGTTGCACAGGTCTATGGTCTTGTAGCCGTACCCCGGGCTCAGGGCAGTCAGCGGTCCGCCGAGCAGTTTGATGGACGGGTTGCCGAACACGGCGACGGCGGCGACGTGATCAGCGACGGCGGCCGGCATCGGGTTGGTGAAACCGAGCTGAGGATGATCGGCGATGGCGATGGCATCGATAACGGCCGCGCCCTGCGAAAAGCCGCCGAGCACCATCTTGGTGTCGGGGCAGGTCGCGACGGTGTTCTGAACGAACGCACTGGCATCGTTCGCGCCCTCCGCGGCGCGCAGGAAGTCATATGAGGCCGGGTAGTTGACGGCGTAGACCGCTATCGACTTGCCAGGGGCCATGGACCGCAGGTCGTTGACGAATGCATCGCCGACACGTCCGACCCCGACTGGCTCACCGGTGCCGCGCGCGAACACGACCTGGACATCCGCACACCCCGCGGTCTGCGCCGACGCAACGGCCGCAGGCCCCGAGGGCATCAGTGCCGGTGCGACCAGCGTCACACCCGAAACCATCAGTGCACCAACGCACGTCAGCAACCCACGCAGGACCCCTCGACCGATGTTCATACACGGCCAAACGTCGTCTAGCGGTGGATGTATTCCATTTCGGCAAATCAGCGTCCGCTGATGCCGCTGTCGACCACCCGCCGCCAGCCAGACGAGACGTCGGTTCTGACGATCTGTTGGGGCGATGCCCGGATGTCCAACGCCATCTTCGACGACACCGGCCAGATCGTCGGGGCGCTGGACTGGGAGCAGGCGTGCGTGTGCCCGGCCGAAGCCGACATCGCGTGGTGGCTGGCCACCCGCGAGCAGATGCTAAAGGTCAACCGAATCGTTGCCGACCCCGAGCTACCGGGCTTCGACAGCCGCGCCGTGGTGGTTGGCAAGTTCGAGGAGATGATCGGCCGCGAACTCGAAAACCTGGACTGGTATGAGATTTTCGCGATGGTCCGGATGGGCTGCTGCATTCTGCGCACGCAGGTGCTGCTGCGCAACAACGGCCAGGGCGACCACTTCCCCACACGGGCACCCATCCTGCCCGCGTGGACGGTCGACGCGATCCGCGCCTAGTCCCCAGTGCGGCGCGCGTACGCCCGCAGCGCGAACGGCGCGATCACCGCCGTGATGGCCACCGACCACAGGATCGTCGCTAGCACCGGATGGTGCAGCGGCAGTTGGGCTTCCGGCGGGGCGGGCGGACCGTTCCCCCACAGCTCTCGGATCGCCTGGGCCAGCGACGACACCGGGTTCCACTCGGCGATCACCCGCAGCCAGCGCGGCATGGGCTCCGTGGGCGCAAACGTGTTGGCCAGAAACGTGATCGGAAACAGCACGGTGAACATCACCCCGTTGACCGCTTCGACTGACCGCATCAGTGAACCGATCAGAATGCCGAACCAGATCATCCCGAAGCCGAACACCAGGATCAGTGCGAAGGCGAGGACGGCGTCAGCCACACCCCCGCGGATCCGCCATCCGATGCACAGCCCCGTCACCGCCATCACCACCACACCGATCGACGAGTGCAGCAGGCTGGCGATGCTGCGACCTATCAGCACGGCCGACCGCCGGATAGGCAACGATCGGAACCGGTCGATGATGCCCTTCTCGACATCGGCGGTGATGCCGGCGGACACCACGAATGCGGTGAACACGATGGTCTGCGCCTGGATGCCCGGAAGCAGGAATTCGCGGTAGGACGCGCTGCCCCTGGTCGCGATCGATGCACCGAACACGAACGCGAACAGCAGCACGAACATGATGGGCTGCACCGTGACGTCGCTCAGCATCTCGGGCATCCGTTTGGTGTGGATCATGTTGCGTTTGACCATGATCCAGGACTGCTCAACGATGTTCGTCTGGCGGATCTGCGGTCGCTCGATGGTGTCGTGCGGCCTGTCCTCAGTGGTGGTCACGCGCCCACCT
This sequence comes from uncultured Actinomycetota bacterium, assembly GCA_963720345.1. Taxonomy (GTDB): domain Bacteria; phylum Actinomycetota; class Actinomycetes; order Mycobacteriales; family Mycobacteriaceae; genus Mycobacterium. Next base: position 386,778 of record CAVRFN010000047.1, on the reverse strand, counting down.
CCTCGGCGTCGTCACCGTCGGCGCGATGGCCGGTCAGAGACAGGAACACGTCGTCCAGGCTGGGCCGCGACAATCCGATGTCGTCGACTTCGATCGCGCGCTCCTGTAGCCAGCCGGCGACGCGGGTCAACTCTGCGATGCCTTCGGCCGCCGCGGTGAGCTGCCGTGCGCCCACGTCGACATGGACCTCGGTGCCCGTGCGGGCGATCAACTCCCGCGCCGCAGGCAGATCGCTGGCGTGGGAGACCGTGACGACCAGGCTGGCGTTGCCCGCCTGCTGCTTGAGCTGCAGCGGCGTGCCCTGCGCGATGATCCGGCCGTGGTTCATGACGACGATGTTGTCGGCGAGCTGGTCGGCTTCTTCGAGGTACTGCGTGGTCAGCAGCAGCGTGGTGCCCTCGGCGACGAGACGGCGCAGCATCTCCCACAAATCGCTGCGGCTGCGCGGGTCGAGGCCGGTGGTCGGCTCGTCGAGAAACAGCACGGGCGGTGAGGCGATGAGGCTGACCGCGAGGTCGAGCCGCCGCCGCATGCCACCGGAGTACCCGCGTACCGGCCGGTCGGCGACATCGGCGATCGAAAACTGCTCCAGCAGTTGGTTTCCCAGACGGTCCAGGTCGCGACGCCCGATGCCGTAGAGGCCGCCGATCATCCGGATGTTCTCGCGTCCGGTCAGCAGTTCGTCCACGGTGGCGACCTGGCCGGTGAGGCCGATGTTGCGACGCACCATGTCGGGTTCGCGCAGGACGTCGTAGCCGGCGACGGTGGCCGTCCCGCTGGTCGGCACCGTCAGCGTCGTCATCATCCGGACGGTCGTGGTCTTCCCCGCCCCGTTGGGCCCGAGCAGCCCCAGCACCGTGCGGGGTGGCACCACGAAGCTCACGCCCTCGACAGCGGTGTTGTCACCGAATTTCTTGACGAGCTCGATTGCCTCGATGGCCGGGGAGGTCATGGCGTCGACCGTATCGACCGGCCCCGACACCGCGCCACTACATTTCCTGCGCGATTTCCTCCGCGAGCAGTCGTGTACACCCCCAATTTCTCCACTTTTTGGGGGTTTTCGCGTCCCCTACCTTCGGTGTGGGCCCAGCTCGCGAAATTAGGGCCAGCGAACCTAGGTGACCAGCGACACCGAGTTGGAGCGGCGCAGCTTGCCCGACGGGGTCTTCGGGATGCTGCCCGGCCCGAGCACCACGACATTGCGCGGCCGCACGTCGACCTCGGCCACCACCTCATGGGCGACCTGATGCTCGATGCGGCGCACCTCGACCGGGTCCTGCCACGCGTTGGACTCCACGGCCACCGCGAACGTCTCCCGCGAATGGCCCGCGTCCAGTCGTACCGCGACGGCGCAGCCTGGCCGGACTCCCTCGACGCGGCCGGCGGCACGCTCGATGTCAGTCGGGTAGATGTTGCGGCCGGCCATGATGATGACGTCCTTGACGCGCCCGCAGACGATGACGTTGCCTTCTTCGGTCACATAGCCGAGGTCACCGGTGTCATACCAGCCGTGCTCGTCCTGAGCGGGGATGAACCCGCCCATGGTGATGTAGCCGGGCGTCAGGCTCTCGCCACGCAGTTCGATGACGCCGACGCCACGTGTGGGCATCACGTTGCCGTGCTCGTCGATGACGCGGGCCTCGAGGTCCGTCAGCAGCGGGCCCAACGAGGCCAGTCGCCGGGTGTTGCCCTTGGTGGCGGGTACGGCCCGGCGCAGTGCGGCGAGCAGGTCGGCGTCGACCTCGTCGACCACCAGGCCGGCGCCACACGGAGAGAACGACACCGCGAGGGTGGTCTCGGCCATCCCGTAGGCGGGCAGGATCGCATCAGGCTTCAAACCGAATGGCTTACCCGCATCCAGCAGGTCCTCGACGTCGGCGGGCTCGACCGGCTCGGCGCCCGACAATGCGAACCGCAGCGTCGACAGGTCGAACTCGCCAGGCTTGGCCTGGCGCCGCAGCCGCTTGGCGAACAGCGCGTACGCGAAGTTCGGCGCCGCGGTCATGGTGCCCTTGTACTTGTCGATGAGCTTGGCCCACAGCAGCGTGTCGCGCAGAAAGTCCATCGGCGTGACCTTGACCAGTTCCGCGCCGAAGTACATCGGGATGGTGAGGAAGCCGACCATGCCCATGTCGTGGAAGCAGGGCAGCCAGCTGACCATGACGTCCTTGTCGACGTCGTACTCGGCGCCGATGAACATCGCCTCGGCGTTGGAGTGGATGTTGCGGTGCGTGATCTGCACCGCCTTCGGGCGATCCAGTGGACCCGCTCGTCAGCTGCATCAGAGCCAGGTCGTCCTCGCCGACCTCGAGCGGGTCGATCGGTTCCGACGTCAACAGGTCGGCGACGGTCAGAACCTTGATGCCCTTCTCCTCGAGCACCGGGATCGCCACCAGGAACGGCTCGGAGACGATGACGGCCTTGGCCTCGATCATGCCGATGACATTCATGGTGTCCTCGGCCCAGATCACGAGGTCGGTCCGCGGCGTGGGCTGGTGGAGCATCGTCAGGCAGGCACCACGCATCCACAGGCCCTGTGCGACCGGCGCGATCTCGACCGGGAAGCCGGCCAGCACGCCGACCGAATCGCCGAGGCCGATACCGGCTGCCGCGAGGCCGCCTGCCACGGCACGGGCCCGCTCGTGAACCTCACCCCAGGTGTGTCGAACAGGCTCGTACGGTTCACCGGTGACCATGCCCGTCGTGACGGTGCGGGCGTTTCGGTACATCTTCTCGGTGAAACGGCTCACGACAACCTCCTCGGTTTCCGAACAGGACATGCCCGGATGTAATGCTCCGCCTGATCAGAGGCGCTTTCCAGCAGGCGCGCATACAAATGGGGAGCGGTTAAGTCTCGAATTGGTGATGCCTGTGGGTTGCGGCCGGCTATGACGAATCGCCCACCGAGGTTGCCGGCGGGCGCAAAAGTCGCGTCCAAACCATGACCGCTAGTTTTCACCGTCGATCATCTTAAACATTTCTTAAGGACCTGCCAAAATCTCGCGATATTTGAGTCCTGGGTCACACCCATCATCACGCGGCGCCTGGTGCGTCAAACGGAGGCCGACGGCGCAGGCACCACCCGCGCGCCCTGCACGGGGCCACTGGCGACGCGCACCGTCCGACAGACCCCGGCGCCGGCCATCTGGGTGGCAACGTCGACCGCCGCGGACGCCGATGAGCAGAGGAACGCACACGTGGGCCCGGAGCCCGAAACGATGCCCGCCAGCGCCCCGGCGTCGGTGCCTGCGCGCAGGGTGCGGCGCAGTTCGGGGTCGAGGCTCAGTGCCGCCGGTTGCAAGTCGTTGCCTAGCAGCGGCGCCAGCTGTGCCGGGTCGCCCGACGCGAGGGCCGCCAGCACCGGCTCGGGATCGTCTAGACGCGACGGAGCCTCGCGGTCCGAACCCGAGGTCTCACGCAACCGATCGATCTCGGCGAACACCGATGGCGTCGACAATCCCGCCGACGGCGAAGGCCAGCACCCAGTGAAATGTGTTGCGGGCGAGCACCGTTGCCAATTCCTCGCCGCGGCCGGTGCCCAGCGCGGTGCCTCCGTGTAGCGCGAACGGGACATCGCTGCCCAGTTGAGCGGCGAGCGCATGCAGGTCCCGGCGCGGAACGCCGAGCTCCCACAGCGTGTTAATCGCGACCAGCACCGCGGCCGCATTGGCACTGCCGCCGGCCATCCCGCCGGCAACGGGTATCGACTTCTCGACGGTTATCGCCACGTCCGGCGCTCGTCCGACATGGTCGGCGAGTAGCTCGGCGGCACGCCACGCGAGGTTGCGTTCATCGGTCGGCAGCGTGTCCGCGCCTTCGCCCGCCAGCTCCAGCGACAGCACGTCGGCGTTGCGGACGGTGATCTCGTCGAGCAGCGAAACCGCGTGAAACACGGTGGTCAGCTCGTGATAGCCGTCGTCTCGGCGATCGCCGACCTCGAGGTAGAGGTTGACCTTGCCCGGCACCCGCACTGTGACCGATCCGGTCGGAACCCACTCGGACGCGGTGCTGCCATTGGACACCAGACGACACTATCGGAGTAAGCCGCGCCTAAGTGGCCGTCTGAGCAGGTCAATGTCGCTGATGAAGCCCCTACTCTGAGGACGTGCTCTCGCCCGGCGAGGAGTTTGAAGGTCACGTCGTCGACCAAGTACTGGGCCACGGCGGATACGCGACGGTGTACCGGGCGCGCGACGATGGATTCGGATCGGGACGTGGCGCTCAAGGTGCTCGACGACGATCACCGCCACCTCGAGCACTTCGCGCGGCTGCGACGTGAGTTCGAATTCGCCCGTCGCCTAACCCATCCCCACATCGTGACGGTGTACAAGCGCGGCCCCGCATGGCTGTCGATGGAACTCATCTCCGGTGGCGGCATCATCGACGTGGACACCATGGCGAAACGTCTTGCCGCACTGGAGCAGATCGCCGAGGCATTGGACTACACGCACAACCGCGCAATCGTGCACTGCGATGTAAAACCAGCGAACATCCTTGTCCACCAAGACCTTTCCAGAGCTGCCCTGATCGACTTCGGAGTCGCCCATAGCGATCACCGACGATGTCGGCTACCGGGCCACGCAGATCGAGGCATCGCTGCCCTATGCTGCGCCGGAGCTGATCACCGGCCACGCCCCGACGGGAGCCACCGACGAGTACGCACTGGCATGCACCACCGTCGAGTTGATCACCGGATCTCCGCCGTTCACGGCGCCGTCGGGACTCGGCCTCATCGACGCGCACCTACACAGACCGCCGCCGCGTTGGTCACGTGAGATCTCTTGGCTGCCACGCTTATTCGACTCAATTGCGGCAAAGGCTCTGGCAAAGGCGCCAGCGGACCGCTACCCCAGCTGCCGTGAGTTCGTCTCGCTGATAGCCCGCGCCCTGCACTAGCGGCTGCGCTACCTCACGCTCGGGAGGGATCCCTCACGTCGCTGCCGGTGGTGCACGACGGGCTTGAGTTCGCCGTTTTCAGGCTCCTGGCCCTCTTCCGACCGTTCCAGCAGTCGGACGAAGTCCGCGACCGACAGCGTCTCACCGCGTCGCGACGGGTCGATGCTCGCGGCGAGCAGCCGGCTGGCTGACTCGTTGCCCGAACCCGCCCATTCGGCGAAGGCGTTGCGCGACGTTTTGCGTCGCTGCGCGAAGGCGATGTCGATCAGGTTGAAGACCCGCTCGCGAAAGCCTTCGTCGGCGGGCCACGGTGCCGTCTCGTAGCGGTCGATACGTACCAGATCCGGAGTAGACGCGCGGAATCGGCCAGAACACCGTCGGCGAGACCATGCCGTAGCGCCGGACGTTGCCGAAGTAGCGGACCTTCACGCTGGGCACGCCGTAGTCCTTGCCTCCGGGTTCGGCGGCGAGGCGTTCGGCGACCTCGGCCTGCACCATCACCATCACGGTGCGGATCGAGGGGAACTCGGCCAGCAGATGCAGGAGCGCGGGTACGGCGACGTTGTACGGCAGGTTGGCGACCAGAGCGGTCGGCTCGTCGGGGATCTCGCTGCGGCTCAGGTTGAGAATGTCCCGGTTGAGCACTGTCAGCCGGTTGATCTCGCTGTGGGAATGCTCGGCCACAGTGATGGGAAGCTGTCGGGCCAGCAGGGGATCGATCTCCACCGCCGTCACGCGCGCGCCCTTGTCGAGCAGGGCAAGCGTCAGTGAACCCAGCCCTGGCCCGACCTCGAGAACGTGGTCGTGCCGGTTGACGCTGGACGCCGAAACGATTCGGCGAACGGTGTTGGCGTCGTGGACGAAGTTCTGGCCGAAGGATTTGCGCGGCCGGAAATCAATCTCTCTCGCCAGGTGCCTTATCTCGGTCCGCCCGAGTAAACGAATGGTCAGCGCGCCCCAATCCTCCCGCTGCACGTCGGCCACGCACCCCACCCCTGGCGCGCCCGAGTGACTTCAGCAATCGCGATCTGCTCTTCTCTCGTTGCCAAATCGGCTCTGCCAGCATACCTCAGACCGCCATTCCGCTCCCAGGTGTTTTGGTCAAACTGGACACCACCGTAATAACCGTTGCCGGTGTTGATGGCCCAATTACCTCCGGCTTCGCACCGAGCGAGGGCGTCCCAGGTACCTCCGTTGCTTACTTCCGGAACCTCTGTGCCAGGCTTGACGCCAACCCTCAGAACACCGTCACGAGCTGGGACGACCACGACATTGGCTACTGGCATTCTCCCGGTTTCGACACCGTTGATCTTTGCGATAGCAAACGTGACGTCCTGGGTTCCCGGGGTGCCGGGATCCTCCACGATCTGGCGGCTCATGTTGAGCGCCGGATCCTCGATCCGGTGGTTCGCCGGCGGCAGCGGCGCGCGTTCGGTGACCTTCTCGATCCGCACCCGCTTCACCTCGATCTGCATACCGTCGACGATCGGCGAGGATGCGGCAGGCACCACCTCGTCGCTCTGCTGCAGTGGTACGCCCGCGGCCTCGAGCAAGGTCGGCGACGTTCGGCGCGGCCAGGTTCACGGTGCGCACCACTCCGGCGTCGGCAATTTGGACGGTCTTTGCGCTGACCACCGGAAGCGACATGCCTGCCAGCGGCACTCGGCTTCCACGTGACGCCGCTGCGGGCGCCTTGTCGGTCATCTGCAGCTGGCTGAGCGCCTCATCGACGGTGGACGCTGTCGTCCACACCTCACGGCTGTCACGGCCGTCTGTGGAGATCTGAATCGGCCGGCTCCGACGGAGCACGATGGTGTCGGCTTGGTGCACCGGTTGATCGGCCGCCGGGTAAAGGTCGTCACGTTCGCCGACGTCGAATCCGTTCTCGGTGACGACGTCGATGACGCGCGATTTCATGGTGGGCACCGTGATGGTCGTGCCGTCCACGGCGAGGGTCACGGTCTTATGGGCAGCTACCGCGAATCCTCCCGCGAAGGTCAGCGCAAGCAACGTCACTCCGACCACGAGGCGCAATAACGGCGACTGCTCTTGGTGGATCTTATTCAAGATGTTCAAAACGTGGTCTATCCCGACTATCGGACGGTGCGCTATGCCTGGTAGCGCACCGCGTTTGATCACAAGACGGTAACGAAAAGCCTCACGGGCAGCAACTCGCCAGCCCGTAGGCACGAACGGCCGTCGAAGTAGTTTCCTGCGCAACATCCTCAGCGGCCTGTTGAGGAGTTCGGCCAGCGCACGGACAGTGTAGGGCAGGCAGTAGGGCTCGTTCGGCGCGCCTCGGTACGGATGCGGTGTCAGGAACGGCGCATCGGTCTCGACGAGAAGTTGCTGAGGCGGGATCAGCGACGCCGCTTCCCGTAGTGCGGTGGCATTCCGGAAGCTCACGGTGCCGGACAGGCTGAGCAGCCAACCGTTGGCCACACAAGTCCTGGCCATCTCGGCGTCCGACGAGAAGCAGTGGAAGATCACGGTGTCGGGTGCGCCCTCGGCGCGCAGTACGTCCAGCACGTCGGCGTCGGCGTCGCGGTTGTGGATCATCAGCGGCTTGCCGGTGCGCTTGGCGAGGTCGATATGCCAGGCGAACGCGTCGCGCTGGGTCGCCGGGTCGGCGCAGCCCTCGAGCTTGCCCGGCCAGTACATGTCCATACCGGTCTCGCCGACGGCGACGACGCGCGGATGCTCGGCCAGCCGCTCGATGACGGTCTTGGCCTCGTCGGTGAGCGCGTCGGCCCGGGTGGGGTGCAAGGCGACAGCGCGCATAGACCCGCGGGTCGGCATCGGCGGCATCGGTGACCCAACGCGCAGACTCGAGATCGTCGGCGATCGTCACGACGGCCTGCACGCCGACGGCCTCGGCCCGGTCGACGATCGCGCGGATGCTCTCGGCATCGGTGGCGCCACAGGCATCCAGATGGGTGTGCGCGTCGATGAGGGGCGCGAGCGGTTCCGGGGCCGGAGGCTTCTCCCGTCTGGCTGGGCGCTTGTCACTCACCGCCACACCATAAGCTGACGCCCAATGAGCCCCTGTCTTCCCCGGCGCGAGGACGCGCACCCCCGGGGACCCTTACTACATCACTACGGCCATCGCCTATCCCAACGGCGACCCGCACATCGGGCATGCCTACGAATACATCGCCACGGACTCGATAGCGCGGTTCAAGCGCCTGGACGGCTATGACGTGCGGTACCTGACCGGCACCGACGTTCACGGTCAGAAGATGGCGGAGACGGCCGCCGCACTTGGCATTCCGACCGCGGAGCTGGCGCGGCGCAACTCGGATGTGTTCCAGCGGATGCAGGAAAAGCTCAACATCTCGTTCGACCGGTTCATCCGGACGTCCGACGCCGACCACTACGAGGCGTCGCATCGAGATCTGGAAGCGGATGAACGAGTCCGGCGACATCTATCTCGACACCTACGTCGGGCTGGTATTCGGTGCGCGACGAAGGCTTCGTCACCGAGGCCGAAACCAGCGTCAACGCCGACGGTGTGCGGATCGCCACCGAGACCGGCGCGCCGGTGACGTGGACCGAGGAGCAGACCTACTTCTTCCGGCTGTCGGCCTACACCGACAAGCTGCTGGCGCACTACGAGGCGCACCCGGAGTTCATCGAGCCCGGCGTGCGGCGCAACGAGGTGGTCAGCTTCGTCTCCGGCGGGTTGCGCGACTTCTCGATATCGCGCACGACGTTCGACTGGGGCGTGCCGGTGCCCGACCACCCCGACCACGTGATGTACGTGTGGGTCGACGCGCTGACGAATTACCTGACCGGCGTCGGCTTCCCCGACACCTCATCGGAGATGTTCCAGCGGTTCTGGCCCGCCGACCTGCACATGATCGGCAAGGACATCATCCGGTTCCACACCGTCTACTGGCCGGCGTTTCTGATGTCGGCGGGAATCGAGTTGCCGCGCAAGGTCTTTGTGCACGGCTTCGTCCTCAACCGCGGCGAGAAGATGAGCAAGTCGGTCGGCAACGTCGTCGATCCGAACGCGCTGGTGGATGCCTTCGGCGTCGACCAGGTGCGCTACTTCTTCCTGCGCGAGGTGCCGTTCGGCCAGGACGGCAGCTACAGCGAGGACGCGATCATCGGCCGCATCAACGCCGACCTCGCCAACGAGCTGGGCAACCTCGCACAGCGGTCGCTGTCGATGGTGGCCAAGAACCTCGACGGAATCGTCCCTGAGCCAGGCGAATTCACCGCCGACGACACTGAGCTGCTGGATGCTGGCCGACGGATTGCTCGAGCGGGTACGCGGCCATTTCGACGCCACCGCCATGCATCTGGCGCTGGAAGCCATCTGGTCGGTGCTCGGCGCGGCCAACAAGTACTTCTCCGCGCAGGAGCCGTGGGTGCTGCGCAAATCCGACCAGGCCCAAGATCAAGCCAGGTTTCGCACCGTGCTCTACACGACGCTGGAGACGGTGCGGATCGCCGCGCTGCTGAGCCAACCGGTGATGCCCGAGTCGATGGCCAAGCTGCTCGACCTGCTCGGCCAGACCGACGATCAGCGGACCTTCGCGTCCGTTCGGCAACACGGATCGCACCCGGTACGGCGCTGCCCGCCCCGGTCGGGTGTGTTCCCGCGCTATCAGGTGGAGTGACGCACGTCACTTTTTGTCACGATCGGCGGGCGGGAGGTGTCTTGAGGGCATGACTCAACACATCATCAGACAATTCGCGGCTCGCCGCGGCTCCAAAGGTCGTCGTCATCGGCGGCGGCTACTCCGGAACACTGGCGGCCAACCATCTGCGGATGCGCGGCGACTGGAACACCCCAGACATCACACTGGTCAACCCCCGCCCGAAGTTCGTCGAGCGGATCCGGCTGCACCAGTTCGTCGCGGGCAACTACGACGCGACCGTGGACTACGGCAGCCTGCTCGGCAGCGGCATCAAGCTGGTCGTCGACACCGCAACCCGCATCGACACCGCCAACCGCACCGTGGAGCTGGCATCCGGCCCTGCGCTCGACTACGACTACGTCATCTACGCGGTCGGCAGCACCGGCGTCGTACCGGCGTCCGTGCCCGGCGCGGCCGAATTCGCCTATCCCATCGCCGAACTGGAGCAGGCGCAGCGCCTGCGCACCGTCATCGACGACCTGCATCCGGACGCACCGGTGACCGTGGTCGGCGCCGGGCTGACCGGGATCGAGGCGGCCACCGAGTTCGCCGAGCAGGGGCGCAACGTCACGTTGGTCTGCGGCGGTCAGCTCGGGCCGTACCTGTCCGAGCCGGGACGTCGCTCGGTCGCCAAGGTGCTGCGCAAGCTGGGCGTCGCGGTGCTCGAGACCGACGTGGTCGACCGAGGTCCGACCCGATGCCGTCGTCTTCGCCGACGGCGCCGTGCGTCCGAGCGCGGTCACCGTCTGGACCGCCGGCTTCGGCGTGCCGGACCTGGCGGCGGCCAGCGGACTGCGCACCGACGGGATCGGCAGACTGCTCACCGACGAGACCCTCACCAGTCGTGGACGATCGACCGCATCGTCGCCGCCGGTGACTGCGCATCGCCCTCGGGCGAGCCGCTGCGGATGTGCTGCGCGTCGGCCTCACAACTGGGGCCTCAGGCCGCCGACACCGTGCTGAGCCGGATCGCGGGCACCGCACCGGCCAGACTTCGAGTACGGCTTCGCCGGTGCCTGCATCAGCCTGGGCCGAAAGCGCGGCATCCTGCAGGTCGCCCGCAAGGACGACACGCCGATGGACGTCTACTTCAGCGGCCGCCTCGTCGCCAAGATCAAGGAGGCGATCTGCAAGGGCACGCTGTGGGGCATGCGCCGGGAGGCGCGCAAGCCGGGCTCGACGTTCTGGCTCAAGGGCGGCCCGCGTGCCGAGCGGACGTTCGCACCCGAGGTGGTCGACGAAAGCGTGACCACCCAGGGCCCCATTGCCGGCTCGGCCGGCGGAGACCACGCCGAGCGGTTCACCCATCTGCGGCCGCTGCTGTTCACCATCGCCTACGAAATCCTCGGGTCGGCAACCGAATCCGACGATGTGCTGCAGGACAGCTATCTGCGATGGGCCGACGTGGACCTCGCGACGGTGCGGGACACCAAGTCGTATCTGGCGCAACTGGTGACCCGCCAGGCGCTCAATACCCTGCGGGAGGGTGTGCGCCGTCGCGAGGACTACATCGGGCCGTGGCTTCCCGAGCCGCTGCTGCTCGACGACCGTGATGCCTCCGCCGATGTCGTTCTCGCCGAATCGGTTTCGATGGCGATGCTGGTTCTTCTCGAAACGCTCACCCCGGACGAGCGGGCGGTGTTCGTGCTGCGCGAGACATTCGGTTTCGACTACGACGAAATCGCCGAAGCGGTGGGCAAATCCGCTCCGACGGTGCGTCAGATGGCGCACCGCGCCCGCGAACACGTGCACGCCCGGCGCAACCGGTTCGGGCCCGTCGACGCCGAGCGAACGCAGCAGATCACCGAGCAGTTCCTGACCGCCGCGTCCACCGGAGACATGGACGGCCTGATGGCGTTGCTGGCACCGGGCGCCACCTGGACCGCCGACCACGGCGGCAAGGCCACGGCCATTCGCAGGCCCGTCGTGGGCGCCCGAAGGGTCGCCGCGATCATGGCCCGCCTGTTCCAGGTGGCCGGCGAGATGCCGGAGATCAGATTCGAGACAGCGGTCTACAACAGTGCTCCAGCGGTGGTCGTCTACACCGGCGATCACCTCGAGGGCGTCTTCGTGTTCGAGGTGATCGACGAGAAGATCACGAACCTCTACGCGATGCGAAACCCGGACAAACTGACCGGGGTCACGACGCCGCGGGAAATCGGTCGATAGTGACGTCGGCCACATCGGCGCGCATGCTGTCACACTCCCGATGTCCGCGGTGTCTAGAGGACAGACCAGCTCAGAGCTGAACGGCCGCCTCCGCGGCCGGCGAAGAGCGAGGATGACCCGAGGAGAATGACATGACCGAACAGAAGACCCGCGTGATCGTGATCGGCGGCGGATATGCCGGCGTGCTCGCGGCCAACCACCTGCGGCTGAACGAGAACGTCGACATCACGCTGGTCAATCCCCGCCAGAAGTTCGTCGAGCGGATCCGGCTTCACCAGTTGGTCACCGGCTCCGATGACGCGGTGGTCGACTATTCGGAGATGCTGGGCGACGGAATCCAGCTGACCGTTGATTCGGTGACACGCATCGACGCACCGCGGCGGCGGATCGAACTCGCAGGCGGCGGCGAGTTGAACTATGACTATCTGATCTACGCCATCGGTAGTCACGGGGCGACCCCGGTTGTCCCCGGAGCCGCTGAATTCGCTTATCCGATCTCAGAACTCGAGCACGCGGAGCAGCTGAAGGCGGCATATCACGCTGCAGGTGCCGACGCGCCGATCACGGTGATCGGCGCGGGTCCCACGGGGCTGGAAGTGGCCTCTGAGTTCGCCGAGGAAGGCCGTCGCGTCACTCTGGTCTGCGGCGGAGTTCTCGGGCCGTACCTCCACGCTCGTGGTCGCCGCGCGGCGGCCAAGAGGCTGAACCGGCTCGGCGTCACCATCATCGACGGCCCGGGCTCCACCGCGGCCGAGGTGCTGCCCGGCTCGGTGATCCTGGCCGACGGACGCACGATCGCCAGCGCGGTCACGATCTGGACTGCCGGTTTCGGCGTGCCCGATCTGGCCGCCAGCAGCGGGCTGAGCACCGATGGCGCCGGTCGCCTTCTCACCGACGAGACCCTCACCAGCGTCGACGACCCCCGTATCGTCGCCGCGGGCGATGCGGCCGCACCGTCGAACCTGCCGCTGCGGATGAGTTGCCAGGCCGCGATCCCGCTGGGCGCGCAGGCCGCCAACACGGTGCTCAGCCGCATCGCGGGCACCGAACCCAAACGGCTGAACCAGGCGTTCACCGGCCAGTGCATCAGCCTCGGCCGCGACGGCGGCCTCGTCCAGCTCGCGCATCTCGACGACACCGTGATCGGCGCTGCACATCGGCGGCCGCACCGCAGCCAAGATCAAGGAGGCGGTCTGCAAGGGCACCGTCAGCTTCCTTGCGCGGGAGGCACGCAAGCCGGGAAGCTACTTCTGGCTCAAGGGCGGCAAGCGGCAGCAGCAGTTGGCTTCGGCGGGTCAGCCGGTGCGCCCGTGACCGACGAACACGCCGAACGATTCACGCAGCTACGGCCGCTGCTGTTCACGATCACCTACGAGATCCTGGGCAGTGCAACTGAATCCGACGACGTGTTGCAGGAGAGCTACCTGCGCTGGGCCGAGGTGGACCTGTCGACGGTGCAGGACACCAAGGCCTACCTCGCCCAGCTGGTCACCCGTCAGTCCCTCAACGCCCTGCGAGCGCAGTCTCGCAGGCGCGAGGACTATATCGGCCCATGGCTACCAGAGCCGCTGCTGCTGGAGACAAAGGATGCATCGGCCGATGTCGTTCTCGCCGAATCGGTTTCGATGGCGATGCTCGTCGTCCTGGAGACGCTGAGTCCGGACGAGCGCGCAGTGTTCGTGCTGCGCGAGGTCTTCGGCTTCAGCCACGACGAGATCGCCTCGACGATCGGCAAATCCTCGGCCGCGGTCCGCCAGATGGCCCACCGTGCCCGCGAACATGTTCAGTCGCGACGCAAGCGCTTCGAGCCCGTCGACCCCAAACTCTCCATGGAGATCACCGCGCGCTTCTTCGCCGCGGCCTCGACCGGTGACGTCGACGGGCTGATCGAGATGCTGTCCAGCGACGTCGTGTGGACCGCCGACAGCGACGGCAAGGTCAGCGCGGCCCGCAGACCCGTCACGGGCGCCGAACGGGTGGCGAAGCTGGTTATCGGCCTCGTGCGCGTGGCCGGGGAGTCCGGCCGGGTGGAACCCGCGATGTACAACAACGCGCCAGCGCTGAAGCTCTACCTCGGCGACAGCTTCGAAGGCGTCATCACCGTCGAGGTCACCGACGGCCGGATCAGCCACTTCTACGCCATGCGCAACCCGGACAAACTCACCGGTGTCGACATCCCGCGGGAGATCAGCCGGTAGCTCTCTGACACGCTTGAGGTGTGCGGATCGAGCGGCTCGGCGGGCTGGGCAGCGCCCCTGCGGTGCTGCGCGCCATCGCCGACGCGGCTCGACGGCGCCGGCTACCGCCACCTGCCGCGCTGATCGGTGAGTGGTTCGGTTCGGGTGCCGTCATCGCGCCGTCGGTGGCGGTGACGCCCGTCAGCACCTCCGAGGTGTTCGACGTGGCGCCCGGTGCGTCCGGTGAAGCGGTCGGCGGCGGATGGTTCGGCTACCTGTCGTATCCCGACGCAGGTGCCGACGGCCGCGGGCCACGCATACCCGAGGCTGCCGGTGGTTGGTCGGACTGCGTATTGCGCCAAGACAGGCGACGGCCAGTGGTGGTACGAAAGCCTTTCCGGTGCAAAGCTTCCCGGATGGGTCTCCGAAGCGTTCTGCGAACCTGTGGCGCCCCGGTCGAGCGCGATTGCCTGGGGCGCGGCCGATCGCGAAGCGCACCGCCGAGGTGTGCTGTCCTGCCTCGACGCGATCGCGGCGGGCGAGGTTTACCAGGCGTGCGTGTGCACGCAGTTCGTCCGGCCGAATCGACGGGGCCGCAATCGATTTCTTCGCTGACGCGGTGGCGCGCACCTCCCCCGCAAGGGCCGCATACCTGGCCGGCGATTGGGGTGCTGTCGCATCGCTGTCGCCGGAGCTGTTTCTGCGGCGGCGCGGCGACGCGGTGGCGTCGAGTCCGATCAAGGGCACGCTGCCGCGCCACGCGAATCCGGCAGCCCTGCGGGCATCGGTCAAGGACGTCGCGGAGAACATCATGATCGTCGACCTTGTCCGAAACGATCTTGGCCGGGTCGCGGTCACCGGCAGTGTGTCGGTGCCCGAACTGCTGGTCGTGCGTCCGGCACCGGGGGTGTGGCATCTGGTGTCGACGGTGACGGCGCGCGTCGACGTCGACGTGCCGATGGCGGCGGTGCTCGACGCGACCTTCCCACCGGCTTCTGTCACCGGGACGCCGAAGCTGCGGGCGCGCCAGCTGCTGAGAGGCTGGGAGCCGCACCGGCGCGGGGTATATTGCGGCACAGTCGGTTTGGCGTCACCGATTGCAGGGTGCGAGCTGAACGTGGCGATCCGGACGGTCGAGTTCGACGGCCGCGGCAACGCGGTGCTCGGCGTGGGTGGCGGCATCACCGCGGACTCCGATCCTGACCGCGAGTGGGACGAGTGCATGCACAAGGCCGCACCGTTCATTGATATCGCAGGGTCAGCGACGAATCCCCGCGCACATCCGATCCCAATTGCCTGAGGCGACCTTTTCCCGATCGTCGTCGTCCAGCACGTCGAGGAAGTGACGGGCAACGCCGCCGACCGCGGAAACGAACGGATAATCGGCGGCGAACATGATGCGCTCGGCGCCGAGGACTTCCAGTGCCCAATGCAGATAGCGGGTGCTGAAAATCCCTCCTGGAGTGACGAACACGTTCGAGCGCACATACTCCGACACCGGCCGCTCGAGATGGGTGATCCCCCTCATTCGGTCAATGCGGTCCAGGAAGAACAGCACCATCTCACCCCAATGGCCCATGATTATCTGGAGCTCGGGGAACCGGTCGAAGACCCCGGCGAGGATGAGCCGAAGTAGTTGCACGCCTGTGTCGTAGTGCCAGCCCACGCCGTGGGTCGCGAAGGCGGCACTGACGATGTCGTCGAACCCCGAGTAGTACGCGTCGCGGACCGTCGCGGGCGGCGATTGCGGGTGAAGATACAGCGGTGCACCCAGCTGCTCGGCGGCTTCGAATATCGGCCAGAAGGCCTGGTTGTCGATGGGCATGTCCCGCACCCGGCTGAACACCAGGGCGCCGTTGAACCCCAAAGTCGTTACTGCCCGGCCGAGTTCGTCTGCCGCCGCTTGAGGATCGGGGCGGCCAGGGTGGCGAACCCCTGCAGGCGATCGGGGTGGGCTCCTACCGCGGCGGCCAGCTGATCGTTGCAGTCAGCCTGAAGGGCCCGCGCGTCGGCTGGCGCGAGATTCCAGAGCCCCGGCGAGGTCAGCGAGGCGACTTGGACGTCGATGCCGGCGTCGTCCATTGCGGCCAGCCGCTGGTCGCCGATTTCGAGCAGGCGTGGCCTGATGCCAGCCGTCGCGGCCACCACAGGATCCTGCCAGCGCGGATCCAGGTTCGTCCAAGCTTCGACGACCTCGCCAGTGACGTAATGTTCTTCTAGCCCAACGACTCTCACAGCTCCTCCTCAGGTACCGTGCTATTCGACAGGCACCTCTTCTACCGTGATACGCCGATTCGGAAGGCCGTGCTCGCGCAGTGGCGCGATTAACACTGCGCTCGTAGGCGACAACGCCCGACCAGTATTCAGCCAGCCGTTCGGCCGCTGATCATCGAGCGTGGATGTGTCCATCCGTCGGCGATACCTGAGAGCTGAAGCCATCTCGCCGGCGGCCGTCGCGGTGATCAGGATCCAGTCCGCCACCCATCCTGACACCCTCTCCCGCACGCCGATGATCGACTCGACGGGAACTTCGATCAAATGGCCGGTAAGGGTTCCGAAAACCAACCGTCGCGGGGTCAGCGCGATCAGCCCGGTGTTCTTGACCACGGGGTATCCGGGTGCCGTCGCTCCCGGTAGGAGCCTTCTCCGGAGCACGGAAACGGCTCGCCCTCGATCTCGGTCCCAGTGCTCGGCAACGGCGCGGCTGCGACGGCGCAACCACGCGAGGATGGGAATCCAGATCAGCACCAGCACAACCAGAATCCCAACGACAAGCAGGCAACAAACACCGTCGTACTCAACCCACCCGGCTCCTTCACTCTCGCGAACGCAGAACCGCATCGTAGAGTTCGCGCCGTGACGGCGAGCCCGGATTCGTCGCGATCACCTGCGCACACGCATCCTTGACCCGCATGCCCTGCTCGACGAGATCGCGAACCT
Source organism: uncultured Actinomycetota bacterium (assembly GCA_963720345.1). GTDB lineage: Bacteria > Actinomycetota > Actinomycetes > Mycobacteriales > Mycobacteriaceae > Mycobacterium. The sequence goes on along the minus strand of CAVRFN010000047.1, from coordinate 369,947 downwards.
GCGCCACCAGCGACTCCACGTCGGCCTTCGGTGTCGCCCCGGCCAGCACGACGGTGATCTCGCCCAACACACCCGTCTTTCGCCCAGTCGGAGAGCTCGGCCAGCGAGCCGCGGACGATCTCCTCATGCGTCTTCGTCAGCTCCCGGCAGACGACGACCTCGCGGTCGGGGCCCAGCGCCTCGACGGCGTCCTTGAGCGTCTCGGCCAGCCGCCGGGGCGACTCGAAGAACACGCAGGTGCGCGACTCGAAGGCCAGGGTGCCGAGCCAGGTCATCCGCGCCGAGTGCCTGCGCGGGGCGAAACCCTCGAAGCAGAACCTCTCCGACGGCAGTCCGGACACCGCCAGCGCCGTCGTCACCGCCGATGGGCCTGGCAAGCACGAGATCGGTAACCCGCTATCGACACAGGCCGCTACGAGCCGATAGCCGGGGTCGCTGATCAGCGGCATGCCGGCATCGCTGACCAACAGGACGGTCGCTCCGGCCGCGATCTCGGCGACCAGCGCCGGGACCCGCGTCGCCTCGTTCTGGTCGTAGAGGCTGACCACCTTGCCGGCTAGCTTCACCTCGAGCGCCTGGGCAAGGGTCCGGATCCGCCGGGTGTCCTCGGCAGCGATGACGTCGGCCCTGGCCAGGGCGCTGACCAGCCGCGCCGACGCATCCGCGGGCTGGCCCAGCGGCGTGGCGCCGATAAGCAGTCGGCCAGGGCTCATGCGGGACAGCCTACGATCGCTTGCGTGACCGCCCCAGCAACCGAAGCTTCGCGCGCGGTCCCCGTCATCAGCCCGGCGCCGCTGGTCCCGGTCGCCGACTTCGGCCCGGTGGACCGCCTGCAGGGCTGGGCGATGACCGCGGTGGTCACCGCGTTGGCGGCGGTGACCCGTTTCCTGAACCTCGGGTCGCCGACCGACGCAGGCACGCCGATCTTCGACGAGAAGCACTACGCGCCGCAGGCCTGGCAGGTGCTGCACAACCACGGCATCGAGGACAACCCCGGCTACGGGCTGGTCGTGCATCCGCCGGTGGGCAAGCAGTTGATCGCCATGGGCGAGGCGTTGTTCGGCTACACCGGGCTGGGTTGGCGCTTCGCCGGCGCCGTCTGCGGCGTCATCACCGTGTTGCTCGTCGTGCGGATCGCGCGGCGGATCAGCCGGTCGACCGTCGTCGGCGGAATCGCGGGGCTGCTGCTCGTCGCCGACGGCGTCAGCTTCGTCGCTGCGCGCACCGCGCTGCTCGACGGATTCCTGGTGGTCTTCGTGGTGGCGGCGTTCGGGTGTTTGATCGTCGACCGCGACCAGGTGCGCGAGCGGATGCACGTCGCGCTGCTCGAGGGCCGCATCAGCGAGACGCCGTGGGGCCCGAGGCTGGGCGTGCGGTGGTGGCGGTTCGGCGCCGGGGTACTGCTCGGATTAGCTTGTGCGACAAAATGGTCCGGGCTGTACTTCGTGGCGTTCTTCGGCGTGATGACGCTGGCGTTCGATATCGCCGCGCGCAGGCAGTATCGCGTCCCGCGGCCGTGGCTCGGCGCCTTCCGGCGCGATCTGGGCCCGTCGCTGTATGCGCTCGTGCTGATTCCGTTCGGCGTCTACCTGGCGTCGTACGCGCCGTGGTTTGCGTCGGAGACCGGGGTGAATCGGCACGAGGTCGGCAGGTCGATCGGCGAGGACAGCATCCTGCCGGTGCCCGACGCGCTGCGCTCGTTGTGGCATTACACGTACGGCGGCGTACAAGTTCCATTCCGGCCTGACCAATGCCGACGGCAACCACCACCCGTGGGAGTCCAAACCGTGGACGTGGCCGATGTCGCTGCGCCCGGTCCTCTACGCGATCGACAACCAGAACGTGCCAGGATGCGGGGACCAATCCTGCGTGAAGGCCGTGATGCTTGTCGGTACGCCCGCGATGTGGTTCATCGCGGTGCCGGTGCTGGCATGGGCGTTGTGGCGGACGTTCGTCAAGCGCGATTGGCGCTACGCCGCGATCCTGGTGGGCTACAGCGCAGGTTTCCTGCCGTGGTTCGCCGACATCGACCGGCAGATGTACTTCTTCTACGCGGCGACGATGGCGCCGTTCCTCGTGCTGACCATCGCGATGATCCTCGGCGACATCCTGTACAAACCGAACCAGAACTCGGAGCGAAGAACGCTCGGGTTGATCGCGGTGAGTTGCTATGTCGCGCTGGTGCTCACGAACTTCGCATGGATGTATCCGATCCTGACGGGTATTCCGATTTCGCAGGCCACCTGGAACATGCAGATCTGGCTGCCGTCCTGGAGCTAGTCCCCCTGCGTCGAAATCGACGTTTTGCAGGCGGCTACTCGCACTTTCCCTGCGAAACGTTGGATTTCGACGAAAGGGAGGAAAGCTAGAGCGGATCGCGGTCCGCGGGACAGGACATGCAGCGGGGTCCACCGCGGCCGGTGCCAAGCTCTGACGCCTCGATCGGTAACACCTCGATGCCCGAATCGGCCAGCCGTGCATTGGTTTCTGCGTTGCGCTCGTATGCGACCACCACTCCCGGCGCCACGGCCAGCGTGTTGTTGCCGTCGTCCCATTGCTCCCGCTCGGCGGTCACAGGGTCCAGCCCGGTGGCGATGACACGCAGCTTCTCGATACGCATTGCTTCGGCCGCGGCGATCAGGAACGGTCGCGCGTCGTCGATCCGCACACCGCCCGAGCCGTTGCGGTGAATCGTGAACGCCGACAGCGACTCGACGATGTTCGGATACATCACCACCGCATCGACGTCGACCATCGTGCACACCGTGTCGAGGTGCATCTGCGCGCGCTCCTGCGCGATCGGCACAGCCAGCACGGTGTGGGCCAGATCATCATCGAACAGGCTGCGCGCCAACGCCTCCGCACCCGCAGGAGTCGTCCGCTCCCCCACTCCCACCGCGACCACTCCCGGCGCCAGCAATAGTACGTCGCCACCCTCGACAGGCGCAGATCGCGACTCGTACGCGCGCCGCACACCCAAGAATCGCGGGTGGTGCGCGTAGATCACGTCGGTCAGTGACGTCTCGCGAACGCGTGCGGGCAAGGCCAGCGACGTGATCGCCACACGCGGGCCGATCCAGAACGACGAGTCGCGGGTGAACAGCAGATTCGGCAGCGGATCGATGACGAAATCTCCGCCGTGGTGCATCCGTCGCACCAACGACAGTTCGCCACCGCTGAACGGCAGCTCGTTGAACGTCATCCCCGCCATCAGCACCGACGCGAGTGACGCAGCATCCAACGTGCGCAGGTACGTCGAAAGCTCCTGCGCTAACGGCAGTCCCAGCCGCCGCGGATCGACGGCAGCCGCGATGCCGTGCATACGTGCCGCGCCGCTCTTTGCCAGCGCCTCGGTCAGCAGATCGGCCAGCAACAGCACCTCGACACCGCGCGAGGACAGCAGCCCGGCGAACGCATCGTGTTCGCGTTGCGCCTTGGCCACCCACGGCAGCCCGTCGAACAGCAGCTTGTCGTTGTTGCGCGGTGTCAGCCGCTGGAGTTCGGCGCCAGGCCGATGCAGGATGACGGCGCGCAGCCGGCCAACCTCGGAATCACAGCCCAACGTCACATCTAGCACCGTAACGTGCAGACCGTCGGCAGCTACCTCAACTAAAGTTGAGGTCATGGAGTTGATTCACGAACTCACGCCCTCCGAAATGTCCGTTCGAAGCGGCGTCGCCGTTTCGGCGCTGCACTTCTATGAACGCGAAGGGCTCATCACGAGCAAGCGCACCGGCGGCAATCAACGGCGTTACGCCCGCGAAACCCTGCGCCGCGTCGCGTTCATCCGGATGAGCCAACGACTCGGCATACCGCTCGCCCGTATCCGCGAGGCGCTGGCCACCCTGCCCACCGACCGCGTCCCGACGAGCAAGGACTGGGCCCGGCTCTCGGCCGGGTGGCGCCAGGACCTCGACGACCGCATTCTGCACCTGCAGCGGTTACGCGACAACCTCACCGGCTGCATCGGTTGCGGCTGCCTGAGCCTGAAGACCTGCATACTTTCCAACCCCGGCGACGTGCTGGCCCAAGAGGGACCCGGTGCCGTGCGCCTCTGATTCTTCGAACGCTTGTGCGATAGACTGGTGGCCATGGAGCTGGCTCTGCAGAGCTCGCTGTTCGAGCATGCCGAACGGCGCCATCTGGGCAATGGCGCATGGATCGACTACCGGTCCGGATGGCTTGAGGACGGGGCCGAATTGTTCGCCGAGTTGCATGACGACATCCCGTGGCGCGCCGAACGACGGCAGATGTACGACCGCGTGCTCGATGTACCGCGGCTGGTGAGCTTTCACGATCTGGTCGACGAACCGCCCCCGCATCCGCGACTCAAGCAGATCCGCCGACGACTCAACGACACCTATGCAGGTGAACTCGGCGAACCGTTCACCACCGCGGGGTTGTGCCTCTACCGCGACGGCAACGACAGCGTCGCCTGGCATGGCGACACCATCGGCCGCAGCAGCAGCGAGGACACCATGGTGGCCATCGTCAGCCTCGGCGCCACAAGGGTTTTCGCCCTGCGGCCGCGCGGCGGCGGTAAGTCACTACGGATGGCCCATCGGCATGGCGACCTGCTGGTGATGGGCGGCTCCTGCCAGCGCACCTGGGAGCACGCGATACCGAAGACGGCCCGGCCGACCGGCCCGCGGATCAGCATTCAGTTCCGCCCGCACGACGTCCGCTAACCCTTCACCGCCGCGACAGTCGCGGTAAGGAGGTCGCGGGCGCGCTGGGTGTCGACGGGTGCAACGGGTTTGTCGGGCAGCACCAACGGATTCGCGGTGACGATCACCAGAAAGGTTCCGAAGCTAGGCGATGTAGTTGTAGATCTCGCCCGCGCCCGGCTTGCCGTTGACGATTGTCTGCAGCACACGGTGGGTGCCCATTGTCTGGGTGTCGTCGATCTGTGGCGCGTCCACGACCTCGACGAGCCCGCGCACGCCGCCACCGGCGAAACCCACCCTCTGGCAGTTGTCGGCGGGCCGGTTGACCGGAACCGGCTCGGAGGTTTCCACCGCGATGACGATGAACCGGTTGCCATCGCCTTCGGCCGTGGTAGCCGCCATGTTGCCCTTCACCCCGGGAGGCAGCACCTGCGCGGTGGCGAACGACCCGCAGTCGGCTGGGTCGAACTTCATTCCTTCGGGCAGCGCCTGCGGTCCGAGCAGTCGCGGGTCGATCCCCGTCGGCGCGACCTCGCTCACCTTGAACTGCGGACCGAAACTCGAACGCACGTCCTTGACGCGGGCGATATCGGCGTTCGAAAGGTCAGCCGACTCTGAAGTGCCACACGCGGCCAGTACGCCGGCGCACACCAGGGCCAACTGGCTGCCGAGCTTTGCGCTCTTGGACATCGCCGCACAGGCTACCCCGCCGGTATCGCGCCGCTTCTGCGTCAACCCCGTAATGCCGCCACCGTTTTCACCATCAATGCTCGTGCGAAATCCGCGCCCAGTTGCGGATGCGGCGATCCGGGATCGGTCACCACCGTGACGAACGCGACGTGGCTCTCCAGGTAGGCGGTGACGGTATCGGCGTGTGAGTGGGTTTCGGTACCGCCCTCGACGACGGTCGTCGTCGCGGTGGCCATCGCGACGGTCTCGGCATTCTCGATCGCCGGCGCGGACGTGCAGGGTGACACTGCCGCTCGCTTGGCCGGCCGACAACGTCCAGTGCCCGCATTCAGCCGTCACCGCCGGATCGAGGCCCGCCGTCGATTCCGCGACGACGGCGTAGACGATGCCGCCGGTTCCGGATCCCGACCAGCCCTTCGTCGAGGCGGGATCGACGACGGGATCAGCCAGCGCACCGCACTGCGGCGGTTCGGCCGACCACTGCGCGCCGAATCCCCACAATGCCGTCGGCTCGACCGGGCCCATCAGGTCGGCGACCTCGTATCCGTCCGGCAGGTCATGACGCACACGATCGATCCTGGCGGGATTCACCGTGCGCGGACGCATCCGTGGTCGGCGCGCTCGTCGCCGGCGGCGAGTGGTCAGACGAGCCGCAGGCCGCAGCGAGAAGAACCACCGCCGCACACATGGCGTGTACGCGGCGCTCGATACCTCAGAGAACCCTTACAGCTATCCATGCAACGAAATTTGTCCATCCGCCGATGCATAAGTACCAGGCAAATTAAAGAACGGAGGCCCTCATGCGCAAAGGATGGGGTCTAGTAGCAACGATAGCGTTGATAGGTGTCGCCCTCGCCCCAGCGGGCGTGGCGACGGCGAAGCCCGCCAGACGGGGGCAACGCCTATCAGACGATCGGCGAGTTGGAATCCGTCGGATACAACGTCGTCATCGATCGGGTAGGCAACGCACCCATCGGCGAGTGCTTCGTCACCAACGTGCGCAACCCGCAAGAGGTCACCCAGACGTACCCGGTCGGCAAGGGCAAGGACCGCGACTACATCACCGTCGTCGTCAGCCGGTCGATCACCGTATCGCTGAACTGCGACGTCTGATTCGACCGTCAGGCGGCCGCCTCGCTCGGGGTGGAATCCGGCTCGCTGGTGGTGGTTTCGCCGTTCTCGCCGTTGCCGGGCTGTGCGGCTGACGGGGGCTTGGCGTCGCGCTGCGGGCCGAACCTGATCGGACCCCTGATCTTGGGCAGGCGGATCGAGTCCAGAGCGTCACGGAGCTTGCCGAGTCGGGCCAGCGGCTTCGTGCCGACACGCGGTGTGGTCACCTCGAGCTTCTCGGTGCCCTCTCCCTCGGTGCACCTCTTGCTCGATGACGTCTCCCTCGATGACATCGCCGGCGGCGATCTGTTCCTCAGAGTTCTCGAGGTTTTCCTCGACGATGCCTTCTTCGGGGATGACCTCTTCGGGGATTTCCTCGCTGGGTCGCGGGGTCTTCGCCCGTCCGTGACGAGAACATCAAGTTCGCGGTCGCGCAGCCGATGGCGGATGCGGGCAGCTCGGGACCGCCCACACCGAACGGACTGGTCACCGGATCGGTTCCGAGGGGCCGATTGTCCTCGTCGCCGGTGGCCTCGGCGATCGCGTCGTCGATACCAACCGGGATCGCCTTGATGATGTTCACGATGGCCTGCACCGGGTCCCTGAACGGGAGCAGCCCCACCTTGGTGGCGACGCCCGGATTGACGTCGCGCGCGTAGCCGGCCTCGATCGCGGCCTTCAACGGCGCCTCGAGCAGGGTGAGGATCGGCGACGGCACGAACGACTCGAACGGCATCAGAATGGGCAGGCGCCGCGCGGGAACGATGTAGTAGTCGGTGTCACCCTGCGACCCCTGATACTGGGCGTCGTCGAAACTCGCGGTTCTGCAGATCGCCGTGCAGGTAGTAGTAACCGAGCGCGGCGTTGGCGACGGCCAACAGATTCGTGATGCTGGCAGGCGCATCGCCGCCGAGGCCGTCGTATTGCGCTGCGACGTCGACGGTTTCGTAGCAGTCACCACCTGTCGTGCAACTGTTCGTCGGGGTGGCGCCGTAGAAGGTGATCCCGATGATCGGAATGGTCAGACCCTCGGGTCCCTCGCGACAGGATGCCGCCGTTGGGACGCATCGGATTGGCCAGCAGGAAGAACGACACGTCGGTGTCGGCGCGGGGCGGTTCTGCGATCAAGTCCTGCTTCACCAACGAGGCGACGACGGCGCTCTGCGAGTAGCCGAAGACGACGAAGTCGTCCGGACCCGGCGTAATCGCCGAGCTCGGCGGGTCCGTCGGGGTCGGCGGCTGGCCGTTGAACTGCAGCACGCTCGTTCCGCGCACGCAACCGTTCAGATTCGCGCGTCCCGCATCGCACGGACGAGTCGAACGTCTGGAAGCCGGACACCGGGAAGAACTGCGCGGGATAGGTGACCGCGTAGACCTGGTCGCCCGCGCCCACCCCGTCGATCGGGTCCCGCCGGTGCCTGTGGGCGCGTCCGCCGCCGGGTTGATGAAGCAGCGTGACCGCGTTGTCCATGTACGACTCGATGTAGTCCGGGGTCGTCGCCGCCTGCAGCTCAGCGGATGGCCGGTACCGCCCATGATGAGCGCGGTCGCCGTCAGCTGAACGACTGTCGCCGCGGTCCACGCCACTGCCAGCCCGACGACGCTCAGCAACGCCAGGCCCACCACTCCCAGCGAACGAATCATCCCCCGCATTTCCGAACCCCTCCTCGGCGACTACATCGCCCCCGGTTCGCAGCACAGATGCATCTTGCCCCAGAAATTCCGTCCGGGGCCAGCAAACCTTTGACCACTGCTATAGCAAAATTCAGGCGTAGCGCCATCGGGGGGCCGACCGTAGGCTACGGCGAGATTTCGAAACGAGGAGACTGAATGAGCATGTCAGTGAGGGCCGGCGTCATCGCCGTCGCGGCCGTCGCACTCGGCCTGAGCTTGGCCGGTTGCGGATCGGACACCAAGACCGAGCCGTCCGCGACCGAAGACCACCTCCAGCGAGGCGCGACCACCAGACCACCACGACCAGCGCGAGCCGCGCCCACCACGTCGGCGCAGGCGGCGGGACCGAACTACACGATCGTCGACTACATCCGCGACAACGGCATCGTCGAGACACCGGTGAAACGCGGGGATCCCGGCTCGCCCACCATCGACCTGCCCACCCCGCCCGGATGGGAGGACGCAGGTGCCCGAACCCCCGAGTGGGCTTACGGCGCAATCCTTTCCACTGACCCCGCGTTCGAAGCGGATCCGCCCCCGATCATGGCGCTGGTCTCCAAGCTGACCGGCAACGTCGACCCGGCCAAGATCCTCGAGTTCGCGCCCGGCGAGATCAGGAACCTGCCCGGCTTCGAGGGCGGCGACGAGGGGAACGCCGACGAGCTCAGCGGTTTCGACGCCATCCAGATCGGCGGCACCTACAAGAAGGACGGCGTCTTGCGTGCCATCGCACAGAAGACCGTCGTGATCCCGGGCAAGGACGGGCTCTACGTCCTTCAGCTCAACGCCGACGGTCTCGAAGATCAGATCGGCGCGCTGATGGATGCGACCTCGGCCATCGACGACCAGACCAAGATCACACCCTGAGGACCGAAACCAGCGACGATCCAATGACCACAGCGCAACCACCCCACCCCGACGAGCCGCCGCAACCGGCGCGCGGACTCACCCGCGAGGAACGCGGACGCGACATCAGCCAGGCGCAGGCCGAAATGGAAGCCGAGACGTCGACGGTGCAGAAGTACCTGAAGACGATGAGTCCACGAACGCTGTGGTCGATGGCCGAGGGCTATCCGGTGGTGCTCAAGCAGTTCATCCAGTTCTGCCTGATCATCATCTATCCGGCGTGGGTGTTCGCGGTGCTGTTCGGCGCCGCGATGCATCTGCTCTTCTACGTGACGGTATATCCGGTGCTGTGGCTGCTCTTCTGGCCCCTGCGCGCGTACCAGAAGAAGAACCATCCCGAGGAATACGCCGAGTCGCAACGGAAGAAGTAGTCCGCGCGTCATGGGCCTCTTCAGCCGGACACCCGCGGCCCGCGTGGTTGTGACGCCGGAAACGGTGCGACGGCGTCAGACCGTGACGGCCACCGTCACCACCGACGGCCGATCGACAAGGTGTCCGCGGCGACGCTGGAATGGGGCTACACCAACTTCTACCGCTATCGGTGGGCCGGGCGCGCGGATTCGATGGCCACCGAGATGAACGACGTGTGGTGGCTGATGGGCGAGGTCGGCACCGACGCGGGCAGTGAGAAGGACACCGATGACTGGGTCTGCGTGACGCGGGTCGAGATTCCGATCGTCGGCGGCCAATTCACCGGCGTCACTTCGTCGTTCACCGTCCCGTCGTGGGCGCCGGGATCGTCGGATGATCTCGCACGATGGTCGGCCAGGCTTGCGGTCGACCGCGGCGGCCGCGACGTCGACACCCACGGCGAATTCACCGTCCTCATCGGCCGCGACGACGCCGAGGTCGCCGATGAGGCGCAGCGGCGCACCGGCGGCGACGGCGAGACCGATATGGCCATCGTGCTGCCGTCGACGGTCTTCGTCGCCGGCGAGACGATCAACGGCAGCATCACGCCTGACACCGAACGTCGACATGTCCGACGGCGAACTCGGAATCCATTGGGGTTACAAGCGACTCTCCCATCCCTTGACGCGAACGCCGGCCGCCGGCGGCGGGGGCTCGAGCGGTCAGACGGTCAAGCTGGGCAAGGGAATTCCGTTGCGCAAGGGGGCGCCGGTGACGGTGCCGTTCGCGCTGCCCTTGCCCGACGACGCGCCGCCTGCGGGTGAGGCGGTGCACTCGTCGCTGGTGTGGTTCCTCGAGGCCACGCTGATGTACTCGAAGTGGACACAGGGAATCGAGAAGGTGCGTCGGCAGATCGCCGTCGTCAACGCACGCCTAGGCGCGCGACACCGCCGACGCCGCGGCGATCTGTTCGGGGCTCGGCCGCACACCGGTGTAGCGCTCGAATTGTTCGGCCGCCTGCAGCGCGATCACCTCGGCCCCGGTGATGACGGCGATACCCGCAGATCGTGCCGCCATGATCAACGGCGTCTCAGACGGCAACGCCACCACGTCGAAGACCGTGTGCGCCTTGGCGATCGTCTCGACGCCGAAGGCGAGGTCGTTCTCCTCGGGGCCGCCTGCCATCCCGACCGGGGTGATGTTGACGATCACGTCGGCGGCCCGTGTGCCGACGTCGGAGGCATACTCGTAGCCGAGCCGCTCGGCGAGGGCACCGTCCCGTCTCGGCATTGCGCGCGATGACGGTGCCCTGCTGCAAAACCGTTGTCCCGGAATGCCGCAGCGACGGCGTTGGCCATGCCGCCACTGCCCCGCAGCAGCACCGACTGCGCCGGTTGCAGGCCGTGCTCGACGATGAGCCGCTGGACGGCGATGTAGTCGGTGTTGGACGCGGTCAGATGGCCGTCATCGTTGACGATCGTGTTGACGGCGTCGATGGACTTCGCAGACTGCTCGACGATCGTCGACGAGCGCGATGACGTCCTGTTTGAACGGCATCGACACCGAGCAGCCGCGGATGCCGAGCGCGCGAACGCCGCCGATCGCGGCGACGATGTCTGTCGTCGTGAACGCCTTGTAGATGAAGTCCAGGCCCAGCAGGTCGTACAGGTAGTTGTGAAACCGGGTGCCGATGTTGCTCGGCCGACCGGCCAGCGAGATGCACAGCCGGGTGTCCTTGTTCAATGTCGGCCTTCGGCCGTCGGCGTTCAATCTGCCCTGCATCAGCCGACCGCCTTGATGACCTGAGCAGTCACGCCGCGAATCTTCTTGACCAGCGATGACGGCAGCCGCAGAGAACGTGGGTCCGGGACATCGACGACGGTGGTGACGACGCCGAGATCGTCGCGGTGCCACTCGGCGTCGAAGCGATCCAGGATCGCCCGCATCGGATGATTCTCGGTGAGCACCCGCGCGGTGAAGCGTTGAACACCAACGTAATCCGCTGTCACGACGAGCGCTCCCATCAGAAAGGTGCCGATGCCGCGACCCTGATAGTCGTCGCCGACGATGAACGCCACTTCGGCAGCGGCCGGGTCGTCCTCGTCGCGCACGAAGCGCGCATCGGCCACCACCGGCCCCTCAGGTCCCTCGGTCATCACCCAGACGAAGTGGTGAACGTAATCGACCTCGAACAGATAGGTCATCAAGGATTTCGTCGGCGTGCGCATCGACTGGAAGCGGCGATACAGCGTCTCGCTGGAGAACTCGACGGGCCCGTTCGTCGTGCGCTCGCTGTCCCCCGGCAGCACCGGACGCAGGTAGTAGGCGGACCCGTCGCGCAGTTTTACCGGGATCGGTGTGATGAACGCGGCGAGCCGCTGCCGCGCCGTGCGTACCAGCTTGTCCACCATGCCCGGGATTTCGAGCATGGTGGCGAAGGCCTCGCGGTCACCGACCCATCCCGTGAGCCGCTCGGTCGCCACCACCGTGGCGGTCCTCGGCATATCGCGCAGCAAAGCGATCTCGCCGACGATCAGGCCGGGCTGCAGTTCGGCGACGGTGTCGTGTCCGTCGATTCCGGCATGGGTCACTTCGGCGCGGCCGGAGCCGATCAGCAAAAAGGAAACCGCGAGCTCGCCCTGATGCATGAGTACCTGTCCGGGCGCCGCGACCAACTGGCTGCAACTGCGCAGCGAGCGGCGCCAGGGCCTCGGTTGGGCAGCCGGCGAAGACCCCCAATTCGGCGAGTTCGTCGGCTCGGACGACAGTCTGGCCGGCCACGTCACGAGGCTACGGCGTGGCCGACGCGACGAGCAAGGAACGCGGCGCGCGGCCGGTAAGGCACTATTCGAGGATGAGCGACGCGCAGTTCAGCACCCACGCCCAGCTGTTCGATCTGACCGGGAAGCGTGCCCTGGTCACAGGTGGCACGCGAGGTATCGGGCTGATGATGGCCCGCGGACTACTGCAAGCCGGCGCCCAGGTGGTGATCAGCTCCCGAAAGGCCGATGCGTGTGAAAGCGCGCGTGCCGAGTTCTCGGGCCTCGGCGACGTGGAGGCCATTCCCGCCGACCTTTCCCGGCACGACGAATGCCTGCGGCTCGCCGAACAAGCCACTGCAGGCGGGGCGCCGCTGCACATCCTGGTCAACAACGCGGGCGCGACATGGGGTGAGCCTCTGGAGAGCTTCCCCGACTCGGCGTGGGACAAAGTGCTCGACCTCAACGTCAAGTCGCCGTTCTGGATGGTGCAGGCACTGCTGCCCGCACTTCGCGAAGCCGGGACCGCCGACGACCCGGCGCGGGTCATCAACGTCGGCAGCATCGACGGCATTCGCCCGAGCCGGCTTCCGGTGTACTCCTATGTCAGCAGCAAGGCGGCGCTCCACCAACTTGACGCGAATGCTCGCCCACGAACTCGGGCCGCAGCACATCACCGTAAATGCCGTTGCGCCAGGGCCTTTCCAGTCCAAGATGATGGCAGCGACGCTCGAGATCGTTCGGTGACTCGATCGCGGCGTCGGCTCCGCTTCGCCGCATCGGTCGTGACGACGACATGGCCGGCATCGCGGTGTTCCTGGCCAGCCGCGCGGGTGCCTACCTCACCGGCGCCGTCATTCCCGTCGACGGCGGACTCGCGACGACCGCGAGCGGCTGACGTGGCGGACAAAGAGCAGCGTGACGGCGTCGACCTCACCAATCTCGACGAGCCGCTGACCCCCGATGCCGGAGCCACCAAACGTGACCTCGTCGACTACCTGGAGGCGGTCGCCGATCGGATGTTGCCGGCCCTGATCGATCGGCCCCTGACCGTTCTGCGGGTATTACGCGGACGCGAACCGTTCATGCAGAAGAACGTGCCCAAGTACACCCCGGACTGGGTGCGCACGGTGCCGATGTGGGCGGAGGCCTCGCACCGCGAGGTCCACTATGCGCTCTGCAATGACTGGCGCACGCTGCTGTGGCTTGCCAACCAGCGGGCCGTCGAGTACCACCCCACGCTCGGGCTGGCCGACAATATCTACCGCCCAACACATCTCGTGCTCGATCTCGACCCGCCGGACGACGACTTCGCGAAGGTGGTGGCCGTCGCGCACCTGGTGCATCAGGCGCTGACGGACAGCGGACTCGGCGGCGCGGTCAAGACCAGCGGCGCCAAGGGTCTGCACGTCTTCGTCCCGATCGATGACGCAGCGGCGGTCGACGACGTGGCCGCGGCGACCCGCGCACTCGCCGCCCGCGCAGAGGCTCTCGACCCCGACATTGCGACGACGGCGTTCATCGTCGACGACCGCGGCGGCAAGGTGTTCGTCGACGCCACCCGCGCAGGCGGCGCCACCGTCGCGGCGGCGTACACCCCGCGGCTGCGCCCGGGCACGCCGGTGTCGTTTCCGCTCGAGTGGGCCGAGCTCGACTCGATCACCCCCGCCGACTTCACGGTCCACACGGCGATCGACGCGCTCGCGGGACGACCGAGCTGGACGGAGTCGATGCCGCCGGCCCAGACGCTGCCCACCGACCTGATCGAACATGGCCGCACCATCCCCGTCGCCCGGGTGGCGGCGATGCATGAAGGCAAGCGCCGGGCGAAGGCGCGACGTGCATCCGAGTAGGCTCCAAGACGTGGAGCTGACGCCGAAGAACTCCCACTTCCGTTGACGCACGGCAGGATTCCACGCCGACCGCACGATATCGACGTGGCCACATTCCGTGCGCTGACGTCACGCGACGACGCCACCGCCGTGCACGTACGTGATGTCGACCATGGCACGGCGACCCGGGCGCGACTCGACATCACCGGAGCAGCGCACCTGCCCGGCACGGCGTTCGTCAAACTCGCCCCCACCCGGCCCGCCGAACGCTTTTTCAACCGGTTCATGGCGCTCGCGCACAACGAGGCCGAGGCCTACCGTCGCCTTCACCCCGAGCTGTCCGAGGTGATGCCCGCACTGTACGGCGCTGCCTCCGATGGGCGCGGCCACGCCGTGGTGATCCTCGAGGATCTCTCGGTGCGCGAGGCAGTCTTCCCACCGTTGGCGACGGGGCCACCGCCGAGCAGGCGCTCGCCGTCGCCGGCGCACTCGCGACTGTGCACCAGAAGTTCTGGAGATCACCACGATTCGACGGTGACCTCGCCTACCTCAGCCCGACCCGCTCCCGCAACACCCGGCTCGGCCCGCACTCGTGGCATCTTCTCCGCACCATCCCGAAGGACTACAACGACATCGCGCCGCCGGAGATCCGCGATGAGGCGAAGATGCTCATCAAGCACCGCTGGGCGATCGCCGCACTCATGCGCACCTACCCGCACACGCTCGTCCACGGCGACACCCACCTGGGCAACATCTGTTTCGTCGGCGATCGGCCCGTGTTGTTCGACTGGCAGGTCACCTCCTGCGGGCCGGCCGTCAAGGACCTCGCCTATTTCGCCGCCACGTCCATCGACTCCGATACCCGCCGCGCCATCGACACCGATCTGGTGCGCTCCTACGTCGAGACATTGAACGCCGACGGCACTACGCGGCTGACCTTCGACGATGCGTGGGACTCCTACCGACTCTTCGCCTTCACCGCGTACATCGCCGCCGGCGTCACAGCGGCGTTCGGCCGGCGCCTTCAGGGCGAAGCGCCGACGCGGGCCGGCCTCGATCGGGCTGTGCAAGCGCTGCGCGACTTCGATTCGCTCGCTCGACTGCGCGCTCGACTCGGGCAAGTGCGCGGCGTGAGCTGGTCGTAACACGGCGGCAAAGGTAGGCTCAGTCCCGCGTCGTCGCGGTCCGCCATTTCGGCTCGACGCACCGAGGAGAGGCGTAGAACGCGCTTATCGACGACGAGTACCACCTGCCATCAGGTCGAATAGACCCGATGGCGGCTCCTGAGATACCTGGTCCGCAGGCCCCTGTTGTCGACGACCTGCCCCAGGGTCTGGCCGAAACCGTCGCCGACCTCATCGGACGGCCACGCGCCCGCGGCTGGATCCATCTGATCTCCGCGGTCACCGCCACGGTGGGCGGATTGGCGCTCGTATCGGCGGCCGTCATCGAATCGTCGCCGAGGGCGATCCTTGCGACCCTGGTCTACACCGTCACCGTCGTCGCGATGTTCAGCATCAGCGCCATCTATCACCGCAAGCACTGGCACAACCCGGTGGCGCTGAAATGGATGAAGCGGCTCGACCACTCGGCGATCTTCATCTTCATCGCCGGCAGCTATACCCCGTTCGCGCTCTTGGCGATGCCACCCCGCACCGGAAACCTGGTGCTGACCATCGTGTGGTCCGGCGCTGCCGCCGGCGTGGCACTCAAGATGTGGTGGCCGTCGGCTCCGCGGTGGGTGGGCGTTCCGCTCTACCTCTTACTCGGCTGGGTCGCGATCTGGTTCGCGGGCAGCCTGCTCGACGGCGGTGGCCCGATCATGGTCGCTCTGCTCGTCCTGGGCGGAGTCCTCTACAACGTCGGCGCCATCCTCTACGCCATTCGCTGGCCGAACCCGTGGCCGCATACGTTCGGCTATCACGAGTTCTTTCACGCCTTCACCGCAGCGGCGGCCATCAGTCACTACGTCGCCGTCTGGTTCGTCGTCCTCTAGCCAGCATGACCGTCGACCTGGCATTCGTACACGGCGGTGGCCAGGGCGCGTGGGTGTGGGACGACACAGTCGCCGCGCTGACGGCACAGTCGGACCGGATCCGCTGCCTGACACTCGACGTACCTGGTTGTGGGGCAAAGCGAGACCGCGACATTTCGCTGCTCGACATCGGCGACATCGCACGTGAACTGGTCGCCGAGATAGCCGCCTCGGACCTGCAAAACGTTGTCCTGGTGGGACATTCGCAAGCCGGAATGCTGATACCGCGCATGGTCGAGCATGCGCCCACGAGCTTCGACCGACTGGTCTACATCGCCTGCTCAGCGCCCCCGCCGGGAACGTCCATCATGCAACTGCTTGGCGAGGGCGTGCACGGCCAGCGCGACGACTGTATCGGTTGGCCACTGGACGAGAAGACGACCCCCATGACCGAACTCTTCCGCGAAATGTTCTGCACTGGGATGTCCACGCATGAGCAGGACACCTTCTTGGCGAAGCTCTTACGCGACACCTGGCCGCCGAAGACGTACCTCCAGACCGATTGGCGCTACGACCACCTCACTGCACGGCCCGCCAGCTATGTCCTCTGTGATCGGGACAGGTCACTACCGCCGGTATGGCAGCAGCGATTCGCCGCACGGCTGGGTGCCGAGCGGACCCTTCATATCGATGCCGGCCATCAAGTGATGAATACCCACCCAGAACTGCTCGCAGAGGTCCTGTTGGCCGAGTGCGGGCGCTGACGAATGGTCAGGGTGCGGCGGCGACGTCGAGCTGGAGCAGCTCGTCAAGGACGGCCGGAAACGCATCGACGAGATCCCAGACATCGTCCACGAGATCGGGACACGAAATCACGCCGATCCCGAGCTCGGCCGTCCAAGGACATCACCGTGATGTTCAGCCCTGCCCCGATCACGATCGGTCCGAACGGATACAGCGCGTTTATTTCACAACCAAGGAGATAAAACCGCTCCTGCGGACCGGCGACGTTGGACAGCACGAGGTTATGTACCGGCCGCTCGGGCAGCGGAATTTTGCGCACCAGTCTCATCACGGCGTTGAGGGACTGCCCTGCCATCTCAGCCCAGTCCTGCAGGAGGGTCGGAGACATCGCCGCACCATGTTCCTTGGCGAGCGACGCGCTTTCGGCAACGACGCCGAGGCGCTCCCCCGGATCTTCGATGTCGGTCGCCAAGCGGCAGAACATCCATGACGTCTGGTTTCGGCCGGGCCGGTCCGACTTCGCGCGCACAGACATCGGCACGGTTGCGATCAAGGGTGCGTCGGGCATTTCGCCGCGGTCAAGCAGGAACCGCCGCAATGCTCCTGAGCACATTGCCGTCACGACATCGTTGACGGTGATACCGAACCGGTCCTTGACCTTCTTGACGTCCTCCAGGGCGACCTGGGTGAACGCGATATTGCGACGGCTTGTGAACGGTGCATTGAAGACCGTTGACGGCGCCGCGAACGGAGGCGCCATGGCCCGCCCGCTGATTGCGCGCTGCACTGTGCGCGCGACGGTCATGGCGGTGTCGGGAATCAACGTCAGCATCCGCTGCGGGCGACGCAAGAGATCGACGAACCCCGAGGCAGCGATTTCGATGCGATTCGCAGCGCCCGGACCATCGACCGGCGCGGGCACCGGGGGATCGACATCGAGACTGCACAGCTGGAACATGAGGTTCGCTCCGGCAACCCCGTCGATTGCAGCATGATGCGACTTCAGCATCACCGCCAGCGCGTCTGAGTCATCCGGACTCTCGATCACCCACATCTCCCAGAGCGGGTGCGCACGGTCCAGCGGCAACGCGGCGATATGCGCACAGACCTCCGCGAGTTCGGCCTGTCCGCCAGGACGGGGCAGGCAGGCGCGGTTGAGGTGGCGATCGAGTCGGAAGTCCTGTTCCTCGACCCACACGGGGTATGCGAGGTTCAGCTGGCTGTCGGCCAGCTTCATACGAAATTCGGGGACCGCATCGATCCGGACGGCGAGCGCGTCTGCGAACCGGTCGAATGCGTACCCACCCGGCATCGTGTGGGTGTCGACCTCGAGCAGACAACAAACATTGACTGGCTGAGTGCTCGACTCCAGCTCCAAGAAGAACGTGTCGTATCCGCTGAGTCGCTCCATGCCCACAGGCCCCCACCTTGTCGCGTGCTTCTACACGACAGCAGCCGCCGTATTCCCCATTCGACCGCGGCGCAAACGGAGCCTGTTCAACTGGACGAAGGTCGCGTACTAACGTCGATGTCACTGACGATGGAGGTGCGCATGGCCGGGCGAATACCCTTGGTCGACTATCTGGTGCTCGACGGCGAGGAACCACATTTGGTCGCTCAGGAGTGCACGGGATGCGGCGCTCGGTACTTCGACCGGCGCAACGCGTGCGCCAACTGCTTCGCCACCGACTTCAGAACAGTGCCGATCGCGACCGAGGGCACCGTGCGCGCGTTCACGATCGTCGCGTTCGCGGCACCGGGAATTCCCACCCCGTTCGTCGCCGCGGTCGTCGATTGCGGCGGGACCCAGGTCCGCGCCAACCTCATCAACATCGAGCCCGATGCCGAGCACGTCCACGACGGCATGAAGGTGCGGCTCGCCACCCATTCGATCGGCACCGACTCCGAGGGCACCGAAGCGATCGGATTCGGCTTCGAGCCCGTCTCTGCAACGAAGGAGCAACGATGAGCGCGAGCGACGAAGTCTGGATCCTCGGCATTCAGATGACCAAGTTCGGCAAGCACCCCGATCTCGACACCGTCGACCTGGCGGCGCAGGCCGCGACGGGAGCGCTATCGGACGCCGGCGTCACGATGGCGGACATCGGAGTGATCGCGGCGGGCAACTTGATGAACGCGAGTGCCGGTATCGGACAACAACTTCAAAAGCAGATCGGCCAGACCGGAATCCCCGTGTACAACGTCGCCAACGCATGCGCGACCGGCGCCACCGCACTGCGGACGGCCATCATGGCGGTGAAGGCAGGCGAAGTCGACTACGGACTGGCCGTCGGAGTCGAGAAGCTTTCCGGCGCAGGCCTGCTCGGCGGCGGCGGATCGAAGAAGAAGGATGCCGATACCTGGACTCCGGCGGGCCGCTACGGCGCGGTCGCCCCGATCGACGGCAGGATCGGCACCGAGACCATGCCCGGGCGTCTTCGCCCAGATCGGCATGGAGTACGGCCACAAGTACGGCGGCACCAGCTTCGAGTTGTTCGCCAAGATCAGCGAGAAGAACCACGCTCACTCGACCCTGAATCCGCTTGCGTCCTACCAGAAGCGGTTCACGCTGGACCAGATCATGAACGACGTCATGATCGCTTACCCCAACACCCGTCCGATGTGCTCGGCGAACTGTGACGGCGCTGCTGCCGCGGTCGTGTGCAACGGCGAGACGCTGAAGTCCCTGTCGCTCGAACAGCAGCGTCGCGCGGTGAAGGTGTCGGCATCGGTGCTGACCACCGACCCCTACGAAGAGGGCTGCCAGGTTCTGCCGAACGTCAACTCGCTGACCCGCAAGGCCGCAGCGATCGCTTACGAGCAGTCCGGCGTCGGTCCGAGCGAGCTCGATCTCGTCGAGTTACATGACTGCTTTGCAACGGCCGAACTGGTGCACTACGACAACCTGATGCTGTGCGAAGAGGGCGGCGCAGCAGACTTCTTCAATTCCGGTGCCACTTGGCGGGATGGCTCGACACCGGTGAACGTGTCGGGCGGGCTGGAGTCGAAGGGTCACCCCATCGCGGCCACCGGAATCGCCAACGTCTGGGAGATCTGCCACCACCTGCGCGGCGAGGCCGGCGACCGCCAGATCGAGAATGCGAGAGTCGGCCTCGCCCACGTCATCGGACTGGGTTCCGCCTGCGGCGTCCATATTCTGGAGAGATCAGCCGCGTGAGCCCTGACCTGGTCGGCGGCACGCTGCCAGCTGCCGCTAGGTCTCGATGTTGGCGCCGGCGGTCGTGGGTTTGGCCCGCACGGCAACCAGGCCGCCGCCGATCACGAGGGCCATGCCGAGATAGGTGACGAGCGTTGGCCGGTGGTCCCAGACGATCCAGTCGATCAGCGCAGTGAACACGATGACGGTGTAGATGAACGGCCCGAGTTTCTCGGCCGAGGCGTAACGGTAGGCCACCACGATGAGGATCTGCGAGAACAACAGCGCGGATCCAAGCCCGATCAACCACGTCCAGGCCGACGCGGGGATAGGTCGCCAGTCGAGCACCGCGATGGGAACGGACAGCACAGTCGAGAGTAGGAAGTAGTAAAAGAGGACCCTGATCATCGGCTCGGTGGCACCGAGCCAACGAACCGACATCATGCCGACCGCCAGGAAGAGTGCACCTGCCAGCGCAGACAACTCGCCGACGTTGAAGCTGTGGCCCTGGGGCCGTAACACCAGCATTATCCCGGCGAAGCCGATGCCAGCGCTGATCCAAGTCATTCTCGATACCGGTTGGCGAGTGACCACCCAAGCGATCAGGGGCATCCACAGGGGTGCGCTGTAGGTCAGCAGCGTCGCGTTGGCCAGAGGTATCTGGGTGATCGCGAAGAACAGGGCGTACCAGCATGCCGTGCCCATTGCCGCTCGCAGAATGTGGAGACCAATCTTGTCGGTCCGCAGTGACGACCAGCCGCCGCGCAGCGCTACCGGGATCACGAACAGCAGGCATATCGAGTTCTGGAACAGCAGCAGTACGCCCGTTGACGTGTACTGTCCCGACACCTTTGCAAGGGTGCCCACGAGCGCCACGCAGAAGAAGGCGGCCGTCGTGAGCAGTGCCCCAAGGATGAGGTTCTCCGGTCTGCGACCAACGCCGATGCCGGGACCCTCCGCGTCACTCATGTGAATCTCTCTGAAGCTTTATCTCACTGGCCCTTTTGCCGGTTCGGCGGCCTCGGGCCTGCCGGCCCTGGCGTTCATTCGGTTGGTCTCGCGTTCCAGGATGTTGTTGAGCATGCGTGGCGCAACGACGTCGAGTGCACGTAGCGCGAGCGCCTTGCGGGGCGCGATGCGGATCGGCCTGGTGGTGGCGGCAGTCACCATCCAGCCGGCGGCCTCGTCGGCGCCCAGCGCCGGAACTCCTTGATAGGCGCGGGTCGGGGCGATCATCGGCGTCGCGACCAATGGGTAGTAGATGGTCGTGGAGTGGACACCCGCGGGGCCCCACTCGGTGTCGATGACGCGGCTGACGGCACTCAGCGCTGCCTTGGATGCGTTGTAAACGGCAAACATTGGGGAGGATTCCGGCAGCACTCGCCAGGTAGCGATGTTGATGATGTGCCCGTCGCCGCGTTCGATCATCCCGGGAGCCAGGCCCCGCATGAGCCGCAGTGGCGCGTAGTAGTTCAGCGCCATCACTCGCTCGATGTCGTGCCATCGGTCCAGCGATTCGGCCAGCGGCCTGCGAATCGACCTGGCCGCGTTGTTGATCAAGATGTCGACGGGCCCGACCTCTGCGACCACATTGTCGACCTGGTCGAGATCGGCTAGGTCAGCACGTATCGCGATGGCGTCGCCGCCGCACGCGGTAATCCGGTCGACGAGCTCCGCCAGCAGGTCTTCCCGGCGGGCGACCGCGATCACCACTGCACCCTGGGCGGCGAACTTCTCCGCAGCAACGGCACCAATACCCGACGATGCGCCGGTCAGCAGAATCCGCTTGCCGCGCAAACCCACAGGCGTCGAGACCGGCCAACGTGGTATCGGACGCATCCCGGCCAGGCGCATCGCCCTCTTGATGTTCGGAATCACAGCCTCACCCTGTCCGGTCAGCGCACAGACTCGCCGCTTCCAGGCACAATGTATGGCGCTGCGACCGTCCCCGCAGCAAATTGCGAATTGGTCGGCACACCGACGCGCCTCTACTATTGCGCGGCTGCCCTCGCCTGCTCAAAAATTGTGGAGCTAAGGGGATTCGAACCCCTGACCTTCTCGATGCGAACGAGACGCGCTACCAACTGCGCCATAGCCCCGGATACCGGTAGCACAGGCTACCAGTCGCGGCCCGCCGGTCGAAAACCGGCGAGGCTACTGACCCGCGGCGCGGGGAAGGTCGAAGTGACGCGCGAATGGGGCGTAGTCCAGGTGCTCGAAGATCGGATCCTCGTCGTCGATCTCCAGCACCACCGAACCCGGCCGCCGCAGCCGTGACGGCACGACGTCGAATTCCCTGTCGTCGGTGTTCTCCACCCCGAGCCGTGACCGGGCCATCCGCTGCGCCCGACGGCGCCGCAGCCGCTCCTCGATACGCGTCTGACGCCGCAGATAGCCCAGGTAGAACAGTGTCATCGCGCTGACGCCGGCGCTCACCCACCACATCACCGGCGTCAGCGTGTAGGCCGTGGCGACCGCGGCGACCACCAGCACCGCCATAACGGTCAACATCCGCTTGCGGAACTTGTACTTGCGGGCACTGACCGCCGCGCCGGTCTTCGACTCGTACCGGCGTTTGCGCGCGGCACTCAGCGAATCGGCTAGCTGCAGTTCGGTGTCCGACGGCGCCTCAAGACCCGAGGAATCCGCGACGTACTCGTACTCGTCGTCGGAACCGTCGAGTTCTGATTCGCTCTCTTGTTGCGGTTCTTCGGGTTCTTCGGCTTCTTCGGCGGCGGGCTCCTCGTCGGCGCTGTCGCCGAAATCCAGTGCCAGCTCATCGGTTTGGCTCTTCGCTTCAGTCCCGGCGCGAGCGGATGCCCCTACCGGTAGTGCGCCGGAGGCCTCCTCGATCACATCCACGTCGAGGTAGCCCGGATCCTCGTCCTGCTCGATATCGACGGCGGCGACCCGCACGACCGACCGTCGCGCCGGGGCCTCTTCGGCATCGTCGTCGAGGTCTTCGTCGAGGTCTTCGTCGGACGGCCGCCAGTCCGGGTCGCTGGCATGACCGGCCGCAGGCGCCTTGCGGCGCAGCAGCCGTGCTCTGCTGTCGTTGAGAACGCGGGTCGCCAACGCGACGTCACTGGTGCGGCGCACTGCGTCTCGCTTGCTGATCAGCATTGGGACGAGCACGAACAGCCAGAGGACGACGAGAGAGATCCACAGGAGGGATTGGGGGATGCTTGGCATGTCGCCGGCTCCTTTCCCCGATAAGGCTAGGTCTGGTGACCTGCGCATCCGTGGATGGCGCGCCGAGACAATTACACACCTGTAATTCGTTGCTGACAAGCACCAACAGTCACATGTGTCACTTTTGTAACAGATTGGGCCGCGTTCGAGATCCTTAGCTCTGCGTCAGGGTCGCGATATGCCCGTCGGCACATCGCCTCATGCAGAACCCTCCGCTATGTCCAACTCGCGTGACCCTGACGGACCAAGGCAGACGACGCCGAGCCGTTGAGCTCCTCGATGGTGATGGCCACCAGCAGGTGATCACGCCATGCGCCGTCCACCTCGAGATAGCGCCGCAGCAGGCCCTCCTCGCGGAAGCCGACCTTTGCCAGTACGGCGCGGCTCGCCGCGTTTTCCGGACGCACTGTCGCCTCGATGCGATGCAACCGCACCGCGCCGAAGCCGTGATCCAACCCCAACGCCAGCGCGGCCGTCGCGACGCCACCGCCGGTCGCGGAGCTGGCCACCCAGTACCCGATCCACGCCGACCGCAGCGCGCCGTGCGTCACGTTGCCGATCGTCAGCTGGCCGACGAACTGCCCGTCGAGCTCGATCACATACGCCAGTATCCGACCCTTGCGCGCCTCGGACCGTAGGCCGGAGCACACCGATGGCCATGACGTAACAGCATGCCGCACTTCCCAATCCGCGCCGTTCGACGGCTCCCACGGCTCCAGGTGAGCCCGATCGGACAACCTGAGACGGCTCCACTGCGGCCCGTCGCGCAGCCGCACCGGCCGCAGCCTCACCACGCCGCCGGGCACCCGCAGCGGGCCGGCGGGCAGCGGCCATCCCGGATGCATGGAACTCGAACGCCACAGGTTCATGACGGTGTGCCCGGCGTCGATCAGCCGCGCTGGGCCAGGAATGCGACGTCGACGATCTCGCCCGTGCGGATCTGTTCGGCCTCGCTGGGAACGACGACCAAACAGTTTGCCTCGGCCAGTGTCGCGAGCAGATGCGACGGCGCCCCGGGCACGCCGCCAAGCGCCTGCACCAGGTATTCGCCGGTGTCCTGATCGCGCATCAACTGTCCTCGCAGGTAGCCCTTGCGGCCGGCCACCGAGGCGATGGGCGACAGGGTGCGCGCCTGCACGATCCGTCGGTGCGCCTGCCTCTTACCCAACGACAGCCGGATCAGCGGACGCACCATCACCTCGAAGACCACCAGCGCGCTGACCGGGTTGGCGGGCAGCAGGAACACCGGCACACCGTCTCGTCCCAGCTGACCGAAACCCTGCACTGAACCGGGATGCATGGCGATGCGCGCCACTTCCATCTCGCCGAGCTCCGCGAGCACCGTCCGGACCCCCTCGGCGGCGGCCCCGCCGACCGCGCCCGCGATCACCACCGCCTCGGCGCGGTTGATCTGTCCCTCGACGACGTCGCGGAGCACCTTCGGGTCAGTGTCGACGATGCCGACGCGGTTCACCTCGGCGCCCGCGTCACGGCCCGCCGCGGCCAGCGCGTAGGAGTTGACGTCGTAGACCTGTCCGTTGCCGGGTGTGCGGGAGATGTCGACGAGTTCGCCTCCCACGCACAGCACCGACAGCCGCGGCTTCGGATGCACGAGCACGCGGTCCCGTCCGACCGCGGCCAGCAATCCCACCTGAGCGGGGCCGATGATCGCCCCCGCCCGTACGGCTACGTCCCCCGGCTGGACATCGTCACCCGTCCTGCGGACATAGGCGCCCGAGCGCACACCACGCAGCACCGTCACCCGCGCGTCACCGCCGTCGGTCCATCGCAGCGGAAGCACCGCGTCGGCGAGCGTCGGCATCGGCGCGCCGGTTTGGACCCGCGCGGCCTGGCGTGGCTGCAGCCGGCTGGGGGTGCGCGCGCCGGCCTCGATCGAGCCGATCACCGGCAGGCTCACCTCACCGTCGGAGCCTGCCGCGGCTTCGTCGTCGCCGTCGTCCTCGTCGCCGGTTCCCACGCCGAGCACGTCCACGCTGCGAACCGCATAACCGTCGATGGCGGCCTGATCGAACCCCGGCAGGGGTCGCTCGGTGACCACCTCTTCGGCGCACATCAAGCCCTGCGCCTCGGCGATCGCCACCCTGACCGGTCTGGGGGCCACCGCGGCGGCGGCTACCCGAGCCTGCTGCTCCTCAACCGACCGCACAAGTCGCCTTTCTCGGTGTCAGGGCGATCGCTGCGAGTCAGCAATCGATCAGCCCCAAGCGCTCCACCAGCCACCGCCGTAGCTCGGGCCCGTAGTCGTCGCGCTCCAACGCAAAGTCAACCGCAGCCTTGAGGTAGCCGCCGGGATTTCCGAGGTCGTGTCGAGAACCGCGATGCACGACGACGTGGACCGGATGCCCTTCGTTGATCAGCAGAGCTATCGCGTCGGTCAACTGGATCTCGCCGCCCGCCCCCCGCGGAACCCGCTTGAGCGCGCCGAAGATCGCGCGGTCGAGCACGTAGCGACCGGCCGCGGCATAGGGCGACGGCGCATCCTCGACCTTCGGCTTCTCGAACATGCCCTTGACGCGCATCACGTTCGGGTTGTTGGTGTCGGTGACGGGTTCGACATCGAAAACGCCGTATGCGCTGATCTCGTCGCCGGGCACCTCGATCGCGCACAAGCACCGAACCGCCGCGCTTGGCACGGACTTTCGACATCGTCTCCAGCACCCCGGTGGGCAGCACGAGATCGTCGGGCAGCAGCACCGCGATCGCGTCGTCGTCGTCCGTCAGGACACTCTCCACGCAGCCGACGGCGTGGCCGAGACCCAGCGGTTGCGGCCTGGACCACCGACTCGACCTTGATGAGCGCAGTTGCACGACGCACCTTCTCCAGCATCACGTGCTTGCCACGCGCTTCCAGCGTGCCCTCGAGAACGAGGTCCTCGACGAAGTGGGCGACCACGCCGTCCTTGCCCTCGGAGGTGACGATGACGAGCCGTTCGGCGCCGGCCTCCGCCGCCTCCGCGGCCACGAGTTCGATGCCCGGGGTGTCAACGACGGGCAGCAGTTCTTTCGGCACCGTCTTCGTCGCGGGCAAGAATCGCGTGCCCAAACCTGCCGCAGGGACGACCGCGGTGCGCGGAATCGGTACCTCGGGCCGTGTCATCGTTCACACATTAATGTCCTTAGGTCGGTTGAACCTCCCAAGGCCCAGTGATTGGAGGCGGTGCGTTGCAGCGAACGAAAGCCGAAGCTGCGCACGGCGATATTGCTTGCTCGTCGCGCGCTGCCACCGCAAGAGCACGACACCGAGGCGCAGGCCCTCGGCGACCACCTGGCGGCGCTGGTCACCGATGCCAAAACTGTGTGCGCGTACGTGCCGGTCGGGTCCGAGCCCGGATCCATCGAGCTGATCGACTCACTGCACCGCCGCGGCGTGCGGGTGCTGCTGCCGGTCGCCGAGCGCCACGGGTGTCCCGGAGCCACTGCAGTGGGGCGAGTATCGCCCCGGCGAGCTCATCGGAGCGCGGTATGGACTGCAGGAGCCTGCACCACCGTGGCTGGGGGCCGACGCGATCGCCGGATGCATCGGTAATCCTCGTGCCCGCACTCGCCGTCGATCGCGCAGGCGTCCGGCTGGGCCGCGGAGCGGGGTTCTATGACCGTTCCCTTCCGCTGGCCGATGCGGCAGCCCGACTGATCGCCGTCGTGCGCGACGACGAACTCGTCGACCGCCTGCCCGCCGAACCGCACGATGTGCGCATGACCCACGCGCTGACCCCCCGCGGAGGGCTCGTGACGCTCGGCTAGCAGTCGTCAAGCACCCCTTCCATCGCCCGCTTCTCGTTCGCCGACACCCACAGCCGGTAGGCGGCCTTGACCTCGACCTGCCGTGCGACGAACTCACACCGGAATGCCGCGTTCGCCGGCAACCACGCGGTGGCATCGCGAAAAGCCTTGTCGAAGTTCGTCTTTCCCCCCACCGCGAGCAGGTTTCGCGGA
Source organism: uncultured Actinomycetota bacterium (assembly GCA_963720345.1). Classification (GTDB taxonomy): domain Bacteria; phylum Actinomycetota; class Actinomycetes; order Mycobacteriales; family Mycobacteriaceae; genus Mycobacterium. The sequence continues at coordinate 342,936 of CAVRFN010000047.1, read as the reverse complement.
TCGTTGGCGAAGTCGCGTCTACGTTGGTCGTTCCACTCCCGCGCCCCCTTGTACCAGGCGTCGGACAGCGAGACGACGTGGTCGATCTGGACGGCGTCGGAGGTGTCGGGCCCCCTCACGAACGGGATCGTCGCACCGGTGTACGGGTCGAGCAGTACGCCGCTCTGGGCGTAGCAGGTGCCCGGGCGCACCATGAGCTCGTCGAGATCCCGACGCAGGATGTCGTCGCGGGTGTTGCATCCGTTGTGGCCGAACTCCACCTCGACGTCGTCGCTCCAGGGCTCCCCGAACCGGGAGCGCGAGAAGTCCGCGTGGCGGTCCCAGCCCTTGACCGGCAGGGTGTCAAGAAGCATCCGCGAATGGTCGTATCCGGCAGTTCCTGGGTGCACCCCGGCCGGGGGTTCACCTCGCCAGTGCATCCACCCGGCCACCGCGATTCCGACCGCGATGACCGCGACAAACGCCCAGGCAACAGCGGACCGTTGGGCGGGAATGCCGATGGGCACGTAGCGGTTCTAGCACTTGAGCCGGTAGAGTGCTAAGAAGTTTGACGATCTCGGAGGTTCTTCGTGCCCACGTATTCCTATGCGTGCACCGAATGCGGCAATCGCTTCGATGAGGTGCAGTCGTTCAGCGACGATGCGCTGACGACCTGCCCTACGTGCAGCGGTCGCCTGCGCAAGCTGTTCGGCAACGTAGGCGTGGTGTTCAAGGGCAGCGGCTTCTATCGCAACGACAGCCGGGAGACGGCCAAGAGCTCGTCGTCGGCTTCGTCGTCATCGTCGAACGGGTCCTCCGGCAGCTCGGAGTCCTCGATCCTCGTCGTCGGACAAGCCGGCCTCGAGTACGTCCAGCGACTCCAAGTCGGGCTCCTCGAGTTCGAGCTCAAGCTCCTCGAGTTCGGCGCCGGCCGCCGCAGCTTCAAACTAGTTATCCACAGGCGCGGCTTCAGCCCGCGCCAAACCCCTCGCCCGCTGCCTACTTTGGCGGTATGGGGGAATCGCTCAATCCGTCGGCGTTGAGTCGGATCGTTGATCGTCTACGCCCTGACTGGTCACGCACCGCGGCGGCCCGACGGGTCGCAGCCGGCGCTCTCGTCATCCTGGCCGCCGTCGCGGCACTTCGACCCGACCCGGCGCAGGAACGGACCGACATCGTCGTCGCCGCCCGGGATCTGGCGCCAGGGATCGAACTCACCACCGCCGACGTCCGTCTCGAAACCCGCAAGGCGACAACGGTTCCCGATGGCGCGCAAAGGGATCTCGCACTGGTGGTTGGTGCGACGCTCGCCGGTCCGGCCCGCCGCGGCGAGGCACTGACCGATGTTCGACTGTTGGGTCCGAGACTGGCCGAGTCGGCGGCGGGCCCTAATGCGCGCATCGTTCCGCTACACCTCGACGACACGGCGCTGCTGGATCTGATCCGTCCTGGAGACGTGGTCGACGTGCTCGGCGCCGGAGCCGACACCGGCGTGGGTGGCGGCGCCGACCCGCAGGTCGTGGCGACCGACGCGGTGGTGGTATTGGTGTCGCAAAAGCCGTCAGGAGCGGGCAGCGGAGGCGAACGAGTGGTGCTCGTCGCCCTACCGGCGCAGGACGCCAACGAGGTGGCCGGCGCGGCGCTGGTACAGAGCGTCACCCTCACCTTCCACTGAACCCGGACTTCGTCCCCCGCTGCAGCACCGAGTTGACTAACGTTGCCTCTCAGCCAGAACAACCGTGTGCAGGAAGGAAGCGAAAGCATGTTGAAGGGCTTCAAGGAGTTTCTCGCCCGGGGCAACATCGTCGACCTGTCGGTCGCGGTGGTCATCGGCACCGCGTTCACGGCTCTGGTCACGAAATTCACCGACAGCATCATCCAACCACTCATCAATCGCATCGGCGCAGGAGGCGACTCCGACTACGGCATCCTGCGGATAAACATCGGTGGCGGCCAAGCCATCGACCTGAACATCCTGCTGTCCGCAACCATCAACTTCATTCTCGTCGCTGCGGTGGTCTATTTCTTGGTCGTCATCCCCCTACAACCGGCTGCGCAAGAAGGGCGAGGTCGAGCAGGCGCAGGACACCGAACTCAGCCTGCTTACCGAGATCCGCAACATTCTTGCCGAGCACCAACGGCGCGCCCGACGAGCACGCCGGAAACCCAGGAAGCGGGCCGAGCCCGGACACCGCGGAGACGACGAGCGCCGACAAGAGTTAGCACGACTGGGATCGTGTTCCACGGTGCAGTTCAGTCAGCGTCGAATCGGTGCTCGACAGCTGGTCAACAGGAACAAAAGTCACAGTTTCAGGGACTACGCTAGAGGAGTCTCGTAACGACTCCTGACCGACGTGAGGTGCATCATGCACGGAGTACGGGCATTCGTCGTATTGGTCTCAGCCGTGGGCGGAGTGCTCGCCATGCCGGCCGGTTCCGCGGGCGCGGACACCAGAGCCCACAGGAAGTCATCTCCGACCTCCAGCAGCAGGGCTATTCGGTCAGCATCGACCGGCTCGGCACCGCACCGATGAACAAGTGCGTGGTGACCAACGTGCGAAGGTCGCAGGGACCACCCAACTGGGTACCGATCTTTAACGACGACGACGACTACTACCCATTTGTCGTCACCCCGACTGCTTCGGTGACGCTCGACTGCTCTCGCTGATTCGCCCAACGTAAGCCGCACCGCCCTTTCGCGCCGCGACGCCCTTGGCCTCCTCGCCTCAGCGCGCTGACTCGCTGTGGTTTGGAGACCACTGGGACCACACCTGCGGGAATGAATCTCGCCCAGAATCTGTAATAGATAGCAGACAGCACTACATGGCAGTGCTGTCAGCAACTCCGAGAGGAAAGACGATGAAGAAGCTTTCGATGAACGCAATTACCTTGGGGGCCATGGCGTTCGCATTTCTGGGTCTTGCCGGCACCGCCAACGCGGCGCCGTTGAGTCTCTCCACGCCGGGACACGGGCAGACCGTGGCGGCGTCAGTGCTTAGTGACACCATGGCCGCACCAATTCACTGTGGTGCTCGGGCCGGCGGACTACGCCTCGGGTACCTCTGCAACTAGTTCGTGGGCCTCGTCGAAGCTACCCATCAATCTGAACGAATACCCCGCCGCGCAACGCGCTTTCGAGGGACTCACTTCGCAATGCACGAAAAACAATTCCGTCCCCGGCGTATCGCCGGGGACGGAATTTTCAAGCTCTGCAGATCACCAATCGCCGATTGGCGGGCCGACGGGATACTCACCCTCGAACGCCGAGGCGGTTGTGCCCGCGACGGCCTTGGTGGTGTCACGAACGACCGGCAACTCGACTTCGCTGCCCTGCACTCCGAACGCATTGATCGACGCCAGCGTCTGCGACACGGGCCTCGGAAATACCGCGCGCCAGACCAAAGTCGTTGATGCGGATCACCGAGTTCTGCGAAGCCTGCCGGCTGGTCACAACCGGACTCGGTGAGACCTCCTCGACGTCAGCGTTGGCCGTTCCACTGCCAACACCGATGAAGGCCGCTGCGACGGCGAACGAGCCGAGGCCCACGATACCCAGCTTCTTCGAACTGCGAGTGAGGGCTTTGGCGTGTGCTGCCATCAGCATTCCCCTTCAAGTCGGGACCCAGGTCCATGTACGTTTTTCAGGCCTCCACAGACTAACAGTGAAACCTGAGTCGCGCGTGTCTAGTCGGGGATTCTTAGACCGCGCAGATCCTGGCCGGGCAAAGTCGCTGACCGCTCCCCGAAACCCTAGGCCGCAGGCAGGTTTACGGGATCGCGCAGTTCAACGACATTGAATGTGCGTCAATGGCACCTCCCACCCCATGACTCCAGGCAGTCCCAGTCGTCTGTTGCCGCCATATCGTCCAGTTGACGTGTCGCCTTCACCACCGGGACCGCTTTCGGCGAGTCCCTGACCACTCCTTGATCGCTGTTCGTTCGCATGTCGCCCTGGATCGCCGACGAACGGACCCCGTGGTCGGCGACCGGGCCCGCGGATACCGTCGACGGATCTGCCTTGAGCTCGTTGTCGGCCCACGCGACACCGGCGGCGGACACCATCAACCCTGCACCGATCGCGACCGCCCCGATCGCCGCGAACCGCGACCGCGCAAGCTGCCGCAGCTCCGTCCGCTGTTCTCAGCCACGAATTTCTCCTGCCCCAATTGTTTTCGCCAATGCCCTCGGTTGCTTGAATGCTATTGACACAGTCTCCGGCGCCGCGCCCCGCGACAGCATGCTGTGCTGCAACTCCATGGACTTGCACAGAGACCCGTACCGCGTGCAAGCGCGGCACGAGGAGCCGAAGTCGTACTCTCCAGCAAATTCGGCTGTTCATTAGACGAAATCGGCCCCCGGCAGAAGCCGGGGGCCGAATTCGTTACTGGAACGTTGTCAGTTCATGTTCCAGGGCTCACCGTAGGTGGTCACACTGTCACCACTCGACGAGATCAACCGGGCGAACGGACGCAGCAGCACGCCACCGGCAGCGCCGGTGACCGTGCCATGAGCGTTGGACACGGCAACCGATCCCGTGGGACCAGCGACGTCGACCGAGAAGGTGGCGACCTCCTGGATGCCCGGACCGTTACCCAGGTCAGCCGAGATAGACACACCGGGGAACAGCGGCGGGGTCACGATGGAGTCGGCGAAGCCGAACGGGTCGTCCGAGATCCGTCGTCACCAACCCAGGCCGAAACCGTCGTAGGCGATGTTGGGCGTGGTGTAGCTGAAGTTGATGCCCACGCCCAGCGACCACGGGAAGCCGACCTGGTAGCCGAGTTCCAGCGTGCCCTCGAAGTCATCGGCGCCGTCGCCGGCCACGATGTACGTGGACTTGCCCGAGTGGAACCACTCGCGGGTCAGCCGGTTGCGGTCCAGCGGGAACACACCGTTGAGGAAGGTGTCCCACTGCTGGATCGTCAACGTCCGGCCCTGACCGTCAACAGAGACTCAGCTCGTTGTCCAGCCCAGCGTGAGAGGTGCCAGTGCTCACGAACAGTGACGCGATGGCGGCGACCATCGCAATCAGCACCCGACTGAATACCTTCATGTTCTCCCTAGCTATGTCGACAGTGACCCGACCGGGCTCACCGTGTTTTGTTGTTCGTGCCTGGCCCTACCGATACACAACACGACCACAGGAGCCTCATGTGACGCAAATGAGAAACCTCACATGCTGCTCTTACGTCGTGCTCATCGTTGACACGAGGAACATAACGGTCGGACCACAACCCGGCAACGTGAGATCGCAATTGCTTACGAGGGCGTTACCAGACCTGCCACTTTGCTCACTTCCGTCACGCGGGAGACGCAGCTGCGCAGGCGCCGAGACCGGTCCGAGCCGGACCAAATTTTGCTCTGCACGCCAGCGGCCGAAACGGGCAGCGACGCAGTCGGATACGGCTGCCGCGTTGCAGCGAGTGAAATCGCAGCTCACTGATGGTGCGGAGGGGTGTTTTCCCGCAACCAACGATCATGTTCTGCGTCGTCGTCAGGCGAGGATTCGTCGCGGTCTTCAGGGGACTTGGGCAGCGACGCCTCGCCGAAGATCTTGTTAACTGCGTCGCGCGAGCGCTCGGGCCGGTCCGGCCATGGCACCTCCCTACTGTGACGAAGATCACACTTTGACGCGGCAGCTCACAGGTCGCTCTTAGATCTCGAGGCTGGATAGCTGTCCGATGATCTGAACGGCCAGCGGAGTTAGGGTCGCCATACCGTCGCGCACCGCCGCGCGGGAGCCGGCGAGGTTCACGACCAGCGTGCTGCCAGAAATCCCGGCCAAACCGCGCGACAGGCCGGCGTCGGCGACACCCGCCGACAACCCCGACGCTCGCAGCGCCTCGGCGATGCCGAGCAATTCACGGTCGAGCAGGTCGAGCGGTCGCTTCGGGTGTGACGTCACGCGGGGTCACGCCCGTTCCGCCGACCGAAACCACCAGGTCGACGCCGCCGATCACCGCCGTGTTCAGCGCGTTGCGGATCTCGACCTCATCGGCGGACACCACGACCACACCGTCGACGACGAAGCCCGTCTCACCGAGCAGTTCGGTGACCAACGGACCGCTGTGGTCCTCCTCGTCACCATGCGCAGTTCGGTCGTCGACGACGACGACCAGTGCCCGGCCCACCAACTCCCCTGGCTGTTCCATGACGCCAACCGTATATCCGGGCATAGACAGCGGCGCGGCCACTCTCAGCGTGGGCGGGTCCGGAACTCACCGTGGGCCTCACTGCTGCGCCTTGCCGAGGGTGACCTCCACGGTCTGCGGCTTCCCCGCTTGATCGAGGTAGGTCAGGGTCAGCTTGTCGCCGGGCGCCCTGGATCGCACCGCTGCCACCAGCGCGTCGGCACTGTTGATCACCCGGTCGTCGACCTTGGTGACCACCACACCGCTGGGCAGGCCCGCCGCGGCGGCAGCACCGCCGCCGGTCACCTCGACGATTCGCGCGCCGTCGACCGTCGCGTCGTTTCCGACCTGGACACCCAGCGAGGCATGCGATGCGGTGCCGCTCGTTGATCAGTTCGTCCGCGATTCGCTTGGCCTGGTCGACCGGAATGGCAAAGCCCAGCCCGATCGAACCGCCCTGCGCCGCCCCGTCGGCGTCACCGCCCAAGGTGGCGATGGCCGAGTTGACCCCGACGAGCTCACCATTCATGTTGACCAGCGCTCCACCGGAGTTGCCGGGATTGATGGCGGCGTCGGTCTGGACCGCATCGAGCACGGTGTTCTGGTTCCTGACGTCGCCGCCCGCGGCGACCGGGCGATTCAGCGCGCTGATGATGCCGGTGGTCACGGTGCCTTCGAGGCCGAGCGGCGACCCGACGGCCACGACATCCTGGCCCACCCGCAGATTGGCGGACGAGCCGATCGTGATCGGGGTCAAGCCCGACACCCCGTCGGCGCGCACCACGGCGATGTCGCTGCTGGGGTCGGTTCCGACCACGGTGAACGGCGCGCTGCGGCCATCGGCGAAGGTCACTTTGGTCTGTGCGGCGCCCTGACCACCCGGCGCAGCCGGACCACCCGGCCCGGCCGGGCCCGCCCTGAGCCGCCGTGACGACGTGATTGTTCGTCAAGATGAGGCCGTCCGAGGACAGGATGATCCCGGAGCCCTCCTCGGATTGCCTGCCGAGGTCCACCTCGAGCTTGACGACGCTGGGAACGACCTTCGCCGCGACCTGTTCGACCGAGCCGGCAGGCAGGCTCGCGACAGGCATGCCGGGGGCGGCGCCGTTGACGCTCGACGTGGCTGCGGGCCGGTCCGGCTGCGCAAGCAGCGCGACTCCCCCACCGATACCTGCGGACACGATGGCCACCGCGAGCGCACCTGCTGTCAAAGCACCTGCGCGAGAACGCTTCTGAGGCGGCGCGCGGCATCGGAGCCTGCGGAAAGCGCGCCGTGTGCGGGGGCACCGCGATACGGGTCATAGGGCGCACGAGAGGCACGGAAGTCTGCTGCTGCTGTTGGGTCTGGTATCGCCAGTCATACGGCTGCTGCTGGTACGGATCGGGCCGCTGCGCACCGGGGTATCCGGGTGCCGCGTGCTCGGGCACGCCAGGCCGATGACCCGGCGGCGGTGGCGGCGAATACCTCGGGTGGTTGGTCATGTCGCTGCGGTGCTCTTTTCCTTTTGTGGGTCCGACTATTCAATGAACAACGGCGTTCGCACTGTCAAAGTTGCCAAAGCGGGCTGAGAATCCACTTAGAGAACTTTCGGGACATGCACAGACTTGCTTCCCCGCAGCGCGCCCAGGCTAATCATTGTCGGCGCTGACCACGGGCAAGTCCACGCTCGAGACCGCGTGTCGCTCGGACTCGTCGGGCAGCGGCCTGCCGGGCAGCACCATATGAATCGCCGTGCCCGGCGGCTGTCCGCCGGGGACGGCGTCCTCCACGCGCAGCGCGCCACCGTGTTTGAGCACAACCTGTTTCACGATCGCCAGGCCCAGCCCCGAACCCGGCATCGCACGTGCGGAGGCCGAGCGGAAGAACCGCTCGAAAACGAACCGCCGTTCCTGCGGCGGAATACCGGGACCCTGATCGGTCGACCACCAGCTCGGCATGCATCGGATCGACCTGCGTCAGCCGCACGCCGACCCGCCCGTCGGGCGGGCTCCATTTGGCGGCGTTGTCCAGCACATTGAGCACCGCGCGGCCAAGTCCGCCGCCGTCACCGTAGACCTGCCACGGCATCAGATCCACATCGAACTCAATATCGTTGCGGCGGCGGCGAACTCGTTCCAGCGAGCGGTCGACGATCTCGGTCATGTCGACGGGCTCGTGAATGACGACACCGGCCTCGTCGCGGGTCAGGTCGACCAGATCGCCGACGAGAGTGGACAGTTCTTCGATCTGGGCGATGACGTCTGTCCCGCAGGCCCTCCATCTCCTCCTCGGGCAGTCGCGGTGCGCCGGGAGCCATCGATGCCATCAGCAGTTCGACGTTGGTGCGCAACGACGTCAGCGGCGTGCGCAATTCGTGGCCGGCATCGGTGACGAGTCGCGCTTGTCGCTCGCGTGATTCAGCCAATGCACGCAGCATCATGTTGAAAGCTTCGGTGAGACGGGCGAGTTCGTCGCTGCCGTAGACCGGAATAGGTCGCAGATCGTCGGTGCGGGCCACCCGCTCGGCCGCCTCGGTCAGCCGCGCCACCGGTCGAAGGCCCGCCCGTGCGACAGCGCCACCGGCCATGGCGGCCACCACCACCCCGAGCCGCCGACGATGAGCAGAACTGTGCCCAACCGTTTGAGCAACTGATCGGTCGGCAGCAGACTCTTGGAGATCAGCAACGAACTCCCGTTGGACAGATGCAGGGCAAGCACCCGCTGTTGGTCGACCGACCGCTTCGACATCCACAGTTCGCCACGGATGACCGCCTTCTCGGGATCACCAAGCGGCAGCGTCTGTCCCTCCTGGTTGGCGGTGAAGATCGAGCGGCCGGGATTGACCAGCATCGCGTTGACATCGGAGTAGGCGGTGCCCTCGATCGCCTTGGCGGGATCGCTGGTCAGCGAGCCGCTTTCGATCAGGAGGCTGGCCCGGCTGTGCAGTTGGTTGTCGATGTCGTCGTAGAGCGCGCGCGAGACGACGGCATAGACGGCCACCGCCATCAACACCACCACCAGCGCGACCATCGACATCGCGAGCAGCATCACCCGCCAGCGGAGCGACAATGAACTGGCCGTCGACTGCGCCGTCAGTGCATACGGCGCCGGGCCGAGGCGAGAATTTCTGTGCCGACATCAGGGAGGGGTCTCGCGCAGCACATAACCCACCCCGCGCACGGTGTGGATCAGTCGCGGCTCTCCTTCCGCCTCGGTCTTGCGGCGGAGGTAGCCGACGTACACCTCGAGGGCGTTGCCGGAGGTCGGAAAGTCGAAGCCCCACACCTCCTCGAGGATGCGGCTGCGGGTGAGCACCCGCCGCGGGTTCGCGATGAGCATCTCGAGAAGCGCGAACTCGGTGCGGGTCAGGCTGATCGAACGTTCACCACGGGCGACCTCGCGGGTGACCGGGTCCAGCGACAGGTCGGAGAACGTCATCGCCGGCGACTCGGCGCCGTCGTCGGGAGTTCTGCGACGCAGCAATGCGCGCATGCGGGCGAGCAGTTCCTCGAGCGCGAACGGCTTCGGCAGATAGTCGTCGGCGCCCGCGTCCAACCCGGCGACGCGTTCGGAAACCGAGTCGCGCGCGGTCAGCACGAGGATGGGTAGATCGTCGCCGGTGCTGCGCAGCTGGCGGCACACCTCGAGGCCGTCCAGCCGCGGCATCATCACATCGAGCACCAAGGCGTCGGGGCGATCGCTGGCGATCCGATCGAGAGCTTCGAGCCCGTCCTGCGCCAACTCGACCGAGTAACCGTTGAAGGAGAGCGATCGACGCAGAGATTCGCGCACAGCGCGGTCATCGTCGACGACAAGTATTCGCACAGGCACAGTGTCAACCCGCTATCTGAGAGCGGCCTGAGAGGCGCGCCGATCTTGTGCGGAGTTGGGGACCCCGCCCGAAGGGCAGGGCAGGCCTCGCCCGAGAAGGGCAGGGACGAGATCAGCGGCGGTCGAGATCGATCAGGCCGAGGCGGGCAGCCTTGAGCAGGCGACGCGGCACCTTGTGCTGCTGGCCCGCGACCGTCACGCCGACGAGTTCGGTGCGCTTGGCCTTCCACTGCGAGCGCCGGCTACGGGTATTCGCACGCGACATCCTGCGCTTGGGCACAGCCATGATCGAGATTCTCCTCTTGAGGGGTCCTGATTTGTGCGCCGCGCGAGTTGTAGGGCGCCGACGATTGCCCTTCAGGATAGCCCGTAAGGAGTATCTGCTCCAAAATGCGCCGCGGACGTCCGCATGCGCCGCAGAATGCGCGTGAGAAATCACTCAGCCGAGACCGAGGAGCGATGATGAAACAGCTGGTAGCAGCAGGTGTCATGGCGTTGGTGCTGGCCGGGTGCGGGGGTGGCGGCGAACCTGCGGCCGAAACCTCCACCGGATCCTCGTCAGCGACGGATTCGTCAGAGTCGGCCACGGCGGCAGCGACAGGCTGCACGGGTGGCGGGCTCGATGCCATGACGGCGCTTGCCGATTTCCAGCTCGAAATGGACGATGCGCAGAAGTCGGGCAAGATCACGCTCGACCAGCTCACCACGGCACGCGACAAGCTGTTCAACGAGACGCAGGCGGCGCAGGAGAAAGAGGACTGGACCGCGTACTGCAAGTCCATCGACGACACCCGCGCCGAGCTGGGGCTCTAGCGAATAACGCGGTTCGCGCTGAGTCGGGACCGAGCGGGGCGCCTAGCGTCGAGATTGCTTCTGGGGTCGTGTCGACGCCAATTCACGACCCTCACTGCAATCTCGGCGGAGCAGCGACTAACCTACCGGTTGGTTGGGCACGTCTCGATGACGAGGGGAGTGTGTGAGTGACACCTGCGGTCCGAATCGGCAATTACTCGGGCTTCTACGGTGACCGGCTCGCGGCGATGCGGGAGATGCTCACCGGCGGCGAGCTGGACTACCTCACCGGCGACTACCTCGCCGAACTCACCATGCTGATCCTGGCGCGCGACCGCGCCAAGTCGCCCGACCGCGGCTATGCCAAGACCTTTCTGGTCCAGCTCGAGGAGTGCCTCGGCCTCGCATTGGATCGCGGCGTGCGCATCGTCGCGAACGCAGGCGGACTCAACCCCGCCGGCTTGGCGCAGGCGGTGCGTGAGCTGGCGGACGGTCTCGGGTTGAGCGTGCGCGTGGCCCACGTCGAGGGCGACGACCTGCTGCCGCGAGCCGAGGAGTTGGGGTTCGGAGCCGCAGCCCCACTGGCCGCCAACGCCTACCTCGGAGCCTGGGGCATCGTCGACTGCCTGAACTCGGGCGCGGATGTCGTCGTCACCGGCCGCGTCACCGACGCTTCGGTGATCGTCGGACCCGCGGCCGCGCACCACGGATGGAGCCGCACCGACTACGACCAGCTCGCAGGTGCGATCGCCGCCGGCCACGTCATCGAATGTGGGGCGCAGGCCACCGGCGGCAACTATTCGTTTTTCACCGAGATCGCCGACCTCACCCGTCCGGGCTTCCCGCTCGCCGAGATCCACCCCGACGGGTCGTCGGTGATCACCAAACATCGCGGCACCGGCGGCGCGGTGACCGTCGACACCGTCACCGCACAACTGCTCTACGAGATCACCGGCGCGCGTTACGCCAATCCCGATGCGACGATGCGGGTCGACACGGTTGAGCTGACCGATGACGGACCCGACCGCGTTCGGATCAGCGGAGTGAAGGGGGAACCACCGCCTCCGACGTTGAAGGTCTCGCTCAACAGCGTCGGCGGATTCCGTAACGAGATGACATTGGTGCTCACCGGATTGGACATCGAGGCCAAGGCCGCGCTCGTACGTAAACAGCTCGAGAGCACCCTGACGGTCAAGCCAGCCGAGCTCCACTGGACGCTCGCACGAACCGACCACGTCGACGCCGACACCGAGGAAGCGGCCAGCGCGCTCCTTCGGTGCGTGGTGCGCGATCCGGATCCCGCCAACGTCGGGCGTCAGTTCTCCTCGGCCGCAGTCGAACTCGCATTGGCGAGCTATCCGGGGTTCACCAGCACCGCACCGCCGGGCAACGGTCAGGTCTACGGGGTGTTCCAGCCGGCGTTCGTGGCTGCCACTGAGGTGCCGCATGTCGCCGTGCACTCCGATGGGAGCCGTACCGATATTCCGCCGGCCTCAGCGACCCTGGAACTGGCGAAGGTGCCACCGTTCGCATTGCCGGAGCCGATTCCCTTTGGCGACACCCGACGCGTGCCGCTGGGAACGATCGCAGGCGCGCGCAGTGGCGACAAGGGCGGCAGCGCCAACGTCGGGGTGTGGGTACGCCGCGGCGACCACTGGCGTTGGCTTGCACACGCATTGACCGTTGACAAACTTCGCGAGTTGCTGCCTGAGACAGCGGATCTCGAGGTCACCCGTCATCTGCTGCCCAACCTGCGCGCAGTCAACTTCGTGATCGAGGGCATCCTCGGCCAGGGCGTGGCCTATCAAGCCCGGTTCGATCCGCAGGCCAAGGGGCTGGGTGAATGGCTGCGCAGCCGCCATATCGACATTCCTGAGGAGTTTTTCGTCATGAGCATCTGGCATACCCCCGAGCGAGAACAGTTGCGAAAGACGGTGCGGACGTTCGCAGAACGCGAAATCCTGCCCAACGTCGACGAGTGGGAGCACACCGGCATGCTCCCGCGCGAGCTACACCGCAAGGCAGGCGACGCAGGGCTGCTGGGGGCGGGCCTTCCCGAAGCGGTCGGCGGCGGTGGCGGCGACGGCGCGGACGCGGTGGTCATCTGCGAGGAAATGCACTACTCCGGCGCACCAGGCGGTGTCTTCGCGTCGTTGTTCACCTGTGGCATCTCCGTGCCGCACATGATCGCCTCCGGCGATGCGCGATTGATCGACTCCTACGTGCGGCCGACGCTTCGCGGCGATGTGATCGGCAGCCTCGCCATCACCGAACCGGGCGGCGGTTCGGACGTCGGACACCTGACCACCCGCGCTGTGCGAGATGGCGATGACTATGTGATCAATGGCGCGAAGACCTACATCACCTCGGGAGTGCGAGCCGACTACGTGGTGACCGCCGCACGCACGGGTGGCCCAGGCGCGGCAGGTGTTTCGTTGATCGTCGTCGACAAGGACGTTCCCGGATTCGAGGTCACACGCAAGCTGGACAAGATGGGGTGGCGGTCCAGCGACACCGCCGAATTGAGCTACAGCGACGTCCGGGTGCCCGCCGCCAACCTCATCGGCGAGGAGAACACCGGCTTCATGCAGATCGCCGGCGCGTTCGTCTCCGAACGCGTCGGCCTCGCGGCACAGGCGTATGCGAGCGCGCAACGTTGCCTCGACCTGACCGTCGAGTGGTGTCGCAACCGCGAGACATTCGGCAGGCCGCTGATCACACGGCAATCGGTTCAGAACACGCTGGCCGAGATGGCGCGGCGGGTGGACGTCTCTCGCGTCTACACCCGCAGCCTGGTCGAGCGGCAACTCGCGGGTGAGACCAATCTGATCACCGAGGTGTGCTTCGCCAAGAACACCGCCGTCGAAGCGGGTGAGTGGGTGGCCAATCAGGCGGTGCAGCTGTTCGGTGGCATGGGGTACATGGCCGAATCCGAGGTGGAGCGGCAGTATCGCGACATGCGCATCCTCGGCATCGGCGGCGGTACGACCGAAATCCTCACCAGCCTCGCGGCGAAAACCCTTGGCTTCCAGTCATGACCGCGCTGAAGTCGGCCATCGATCCGAGGTCGTCGGCGTTCTCCGAAGCCGCCGACGTGATGACTGCCAAGCTCGCCGAACTCGACACCGAACACGCCAAGGCGCTGGCCGGCGGCGGTGAGAAGTACGTCAAACGCCACCACGACCGCGGCAAGATGACGGCGCGCGAGCGCATCGAGATGCTGCTCGACGCCGATTCACCGTTCCTCGAGCTCAGCCCGCTGGCGGCGTGGGGCACCGACTTCACAGTCGGCGCCAGCGTCGTGACGGGCATCGGTGTGATCGAAGGCGTCGAGTGCCTCGTCGTCTCCAACGACCCCACGGTCAAGGGCGGCACCAGCAATCCGTGGACGCTGAAGAAGATCCTGCGCGCCAATCAGATCGCGCTCCAGAACCGGCTGCCGGTGGTGTCGCTGGTGGAGTCCGGCGGCGCCGACCTGCCGACGCAGAAAGAGATCTTCATTCCGGGCGGCCAGATGTTCCGGGACCTCACCCGCCTCTCCGCGGCAGGCATCCCCACCATCGCGCTGGTCTTCGGCAACTCGACCGCGGGCGGCGCCTACATCCCCGGCATGTCCGACCACGTGGTGATGATCAAGGAACGGTCCAAGGTCTTCCTGGCCGGGCCGCCGCTGGTGAAGATGGCGACCGGTGAGGAATCCGACGACGAGTCGCTCGGCGGCGCCGAGATGCACGCCCGCACTTCGGGACTCGCCGACTACTTCGCCGTCGACGAGCTCGATGCGATCCGCATCGGCCGTCGCATCGTAGCCAGGCTGAACTGGCGCAAGCAGGGACCGCCGCCAGGCCCGACCACCGAGCCACTGTTCGACCCCGAGGAGCTGGTCGGCATCGTGCCCGCCGACCTGCGTATCCCGTTCGATCCGCGCGACGTCATCGCCCGCATCGTCGACGGCTCGGACTTCGACGAGTTCAAACCCCTCTACGGCGGCTCGCTGGTGACCGGCTGGGCCACCCTCTACGGCTATCCGATCGGCATCCTGGCCAACCACCGCGGCGTGCTGTTCTCCGAGGAGTCGCAGAAGGCCACCCAGTTCATCCAGCTCGCCAACCGTGCCGACACCCCACTGCTGTTCCTGCACAACACGACCGGCTACATGGTGGGCAAGAAATACGAGGAAGGCGGGATGATCAAGCACGGCTCGATGATGATCAACGCCGTCTCGAACTCGACCGTGCCGCACATCTCGCTGCTGATCGGCGCCTCCTACGGTGCCGGGCATTACGGCATGTGCGGCCGGGCCTACGACCCCCGGTTCCTGTTCGCATGGCCCAGTTCCAAGTCCGCGGTGATGGGCGGCACTCAGCTGGCGGCGTGTCCTGTCGATCGTCAGCCGGGCCGCCGCCGAAGCCCGCGGCCAGCAGGTCGACGAGGACGCCGACGCGGCACTACGCGCAGCGGTGGAAGCGCAGATCGAGGCGGAGTCACTGCCGATGTTCCTGTCCGGCAGGCTCTACGACGACGGCGTGATCGACCCCCGCGACACCCGCACCATATTGGGAATGTGCCTGTCCGCCATCGCCAATGGCCCGATCAAGGGGACGTCGAACTTCGGCGTCTTCCGGATGTGACCGCGATGATCTCTCCCGCCGAAACTGAACTTATGTACGAGGTTTTCATGATTTCCCAAGCACAAGCTCAGTCTCGGCACCGGAGCCCCTCATGATCTCTCGAGTGCTGGTCGCCAACCGCGGCGAAATCGCGCGGCGCGTGTTCGCCACCTGCCGCCGGCTCGGCATCGGGACCGTCGCCGTCTACACCGACCCCGACGCGGCATCTCCACATGTCGCCGAGGCCGACGCCCGGGTGCGACTGGAAGGCACTCGGGGGTACCTGGACGCAGCACAGCTGATCGCCGCCGCACGAGCGGCCGGCGCTGACGCGATCCACCCCGGGTACGGGTTCCTCTCGGAGAACGCTGAATTCGCCTCGGCTGTGGCCGATGCCGGCCTGACGTGGATTGGTCCACCGGTGGCCGCGGTCGCCGCGATGGGCTCCAAGATCGAGGCGAAGAAGATGATGGCGGCCGCGGGCGTACCGGTGCTCGAGGAACTCGATCCCGACACCGTGACCGCCGAGGCAGTTGCCGGTATTGATCAAGGCATCGGCGGGCGGCGGCGGCCGCGGCATGCGGGTGGTCGACGAATTATCCGCGCTGCAAGGGCAAGTGGAGGCCGCACGCCGCGAAGCGCAGTCGGCCTTCGGCGATCCGACGGTGTTCTGCGAGCGCTACCTGGCCACCGGCCATCACGTGGAGGTCCAGGTGATGGCGGACCGACACGGCACCGTGTGGGCCGTCGGCGAACGCGAATGCTCGATCCAGCGGCGCCACCAGAAGATCATCGAAGAGGCTCCCTCGCCGCTGGTCGACCGGACCGAAGGGCATGCGCGCCAAGCTTTTCGATGCCGCGCGGCTGGCGGCGGAGGCCATCGGCTACACCGGTGCGGGCACCGTCGAGTTCATGGCCGACGAGGCCGGCGACTTCTTCTTCCTCGAGATGAACACCCGCCTGCAGGTCGAGCACCCCGTCACCGAGGCCACCACAGGGCTGGACCTCGTCGAGTTGCAGCTGCATGTCGCCGACGGCGGCCGACTGCGACGCCGAACCCCCGCCGACCGCGCGGATCACTCCATCGAGGCCAGGCTCTACGCCGAAGACCCCGGCGAAGAACTGGCAGCCGCAGGCCGGCACCGTGCACCGCTTCGATGTGCCCGCCTCATGCCGAATTCGATCCAGACGTGCGCGGGGTGCGCGTCGACACCGGCATCGTGGACGGCTCGGAGGTATCGATCTTCTACGACCCCATGCTGGCCAAGGTCATCTCGTGGGCGCCGACGCGACGCCAGGCCGCGGCCATCCTGGCCGATGCGCTGAACCGCAGCCGGCTCCACGGCATCCGGACCAACCGCGACCTGTTGGTCAACGTGCTGCGACACCCCGCGTTCCTCGACGGTGCCACCGACACGGCGTTCTTCGACACCCACGGACTCGACCAGCTGGCCGCACCACTGGCCGACGACCGCGCCGTCGCGCTGTCGGCGGTCGCCGCGGCGCTGGCCGATGCCGCGCAGAACCGCGCAGAGCGCAACGGTGTTCGCCGCCGCACCGAGCGGCTGGCGCAATCTGGCAGTCGGGATTCCAGACCAAGTCCTACGGCGACGCCGCCGGTGACGAGCATCGTGGTGCGATACCGGTTCACCCGCACCGGCGTGGACTTTCCGGATCACGACGACGTGACCGTCGTGTCGGCCGCGCCGGGCCGCGTCGTGCTGTCGCTCGGAGGCGTGGAGCGCACCTTCGACATCGCCGGATACTCGTCGGACGTGTTCGTCGACTCGCCACTGGGCCCCGTACATCTCGTCGCGCTGCCGCGCTTCGGTGATCCCGATGCCGCCGTCGCGCAGGGGTCGCTGCTGGCGCCCATGCCGGGTTCGGTGCTGCGCATCGGCGCCGAGGTCGGCGACTCCGTCACCGCCGGGCAACCGCTGGTGTGGCTGGAGGCGATGAAGATGGAGCACACCGTGACCTCACCCGGCGACGGAGTCCTCGCCGAACTCAATGTCGAAGTCGGCCAACAGGTCGACGTCGGCGCCGTACTTGCCCGAGTGGACAACCCCGGAGGAGATTCATGAGCAGTTTCATAGAGACCGACGAGCAGCAGGAGCTGCGCAAGGCCGTCGCCGCGATGGCCGCGAACTACGGCGAAAAGTACTACCTGGAGAAGGCGCGCGCAGGCGAGCACACCACCGAGTTATGGAGTGAGGCAGGCAAACTCGGCTTCATCGGGGTCAATCTGCCCGAGGAGTACGGCGGCGGCGGGGCCGGGATGTACGAGTTGTCGCTTGTCATGGAGGAGATGTCCGCTGCCGGCTGCGCCCTGCTGCTGATGGTGGTCTCCCCCGCCATCAACGGGACGATCATTTCCAAGTTCGGCACCGACGAGCAGAAGAAGCGGTGGATACCCGGCATCGCCGACGGTTCGATCACCATGGCGTTCGCGATCACCGAACCCGACGCGGGCTCCAACAGCCACCGCATCACGACCACCGCGCGCCGCGACGGCAGCGACTGGATCCTGTCCGGTCAGAAGGTCTACATCTCCGGCGTCGACCAAGCCCAAGCGGTGCTCGTCGTCGGCCGCGCCTTGAGGGAGGACGGAGCCCACAAGTCAGCAATCTCTCAGTCCCGCACTTTTCGTCGTGCCCACCGACACGCCTGGCATGTCGTGGACCAAGATCGACATGGAGATCGTCAGCCCCGAGAACCAGTTCCAGCTGTTCCTGGACGAGATGCGACTGCCCGCCGACGCGCTCGTCGGCTCCGAAGACGCTGCGATCGCGCAGTTGTTCGCCGGACTCAACCCGGAGCGCATCATGGGTGCCGCCAGCGCGGTGGGTATGGGCCGCTTCGCCATCAACAAGGCCACCGAGTACGTCAAGACGCGGCAGGTGTGGAAGACGCCCATCGGTGCGCATCAGGGACTGTCACATCCATTGGCGCAGAACCACATCGAGATCGAGCTGGCAAAGCTGATGATGCAGAAGGCCGCGACGCTGTACGACCTCGGCGACGACGGCGGCGCCGCCGAGGCCGCCAACATGGCCAAATACGCTGCCGGTGAGGCATCCGTGCGGGCGGTCGACCAGGCGGTGCAGAGCCTCGGCGGCAACGGCCTGACCAAGGAGTACGGCATCGCCTCGGTTCTGACCGCGTCACGGTTGGCCCGCATCGCACCCGTCAGCCGGGAGATGATCCTCAATTTCGTCGCGCAGACCTCGCTGGGTCTGCCCCGGTCGTACTGATGACCGCACTCGTCCGCTACACCGTCGAAGGCAGCGTCGCGCGGCTGACGCTGGACTCGCCGGACAACCGCAACGCCCTCTCGACCGCGCTGGTCGACCAGCTGCATCAGGGGCTGACCGACGCCACCGAGGAGCCCGGCGTCCGGACGGTGGTGCTCGGCCACACCGGCGGAACCTTCTGCGCAGGAGCCGATCTCGCGCAAGCTTCGTCCGGAGCCGACCCAGCCGACGTTGCCGTGGACCGGGCGCGCGAACTGACCCGGCTGCTGCGCCGGATCCTCGAGCTCCCGATGCCGGTCATCGCGGCGATCGACGGGCACGTCCGCGCCGGCGGGCCTGGGACTGGTCGGCGCATGCGACATCGTGGTGGCGGGCCAGTCCAGCACGTTCGCGCTGACCGAAGCCCGCATCGGTGTTGCGCCGTCGATCATTTCGCTGACCCTGCTGCCGAAGATGACCACCCGCGCCGCGGGCCGGTACTTCCTGACCGGCGAGAAGTTCGGCGCCGCAGAGGCGGCCGACATCGGCCTGATCACGATCGCCGCCGACGACGTCGAGGCGACGGTGACGACCCTGACCGCCGAAATCGGCAAGGCCTCGCCGCAGGGGCTGGCCGCGTCGAAGGCACTGACCACCGCGCCACTGCTGGCGGCGTTCGACCGGGACGCCGAGGCACTGACCCGACAGTCCGCCGAGTTGTTCGTCTCCGAGGAGGCCAGAGAGGGCATGCTGGCGTTCCTGCAGAAGCGCTCGCCGAACTGGGTCGACGATAGATGTCACGCGAAATCCTGGTCACCGGAGCGACCGGCACACTCGGCAGCGAGGTGGTGGCCGCCGCGCTCGCGGCCGGGCATCGGGTGCGTGCGCTGAGCCGGCGCGAACGTACCGACGGACTCGCCGGTGCGACTGGCGACCGCGGTGACCTGCTCGAGGGCGCCGGGATCGACGGGGCGGTCGACGGCGTGGACGTGATCGTCAACTGCGCCACACAGCCGACCCGCGACAAGGATGTCACCTCGATGCAGAACCTGACGTCTGCGGTGCGGCGCGCAGGCGCCGGTCATCTCGTGCACGTGTCGATCGTCGGCATCGACCGAATCCCGTTGCCCTACTACCAAACCAAGCTTCGCGTCGAAAAGGCGCTGGAGGCCTCCGGCGTCGGTCACACGGTGCTGCGCGCGACGCAGTTTCACGACCTGATCAACACCATCCTTCTCGATCCAGCGGTACTCCCCCGTGCTGTGGGCGCTGCGCGCCGTCCGGTTCCAGCCGATCGACACCCGCGACGTCGCGGGCCGGCTCGTCGAGTTGATCGACGCCGAGCCCGCGGGCCGGGTGCCGGATATCGGCGGGCCGACGGTGCACACTCATGCGGAATTGGCGCGGATATATCTGGCCGCGCACGGTGGCCGCCGCAAGGTGGTTTCCGTACCTGTCCCGGGACGGATCGTTGCTGGCTTTCGGATGGGTGCGAACCTCGCACCGGAGAACCCCGTCGGCACCATCGAGTTTGCCGACTACGTCGCCGCCGCGGAATAAAGTTTGCTCATCTATCTGATTCGCCGGCATCGGTGAGTGCACAGTTTGGCCATCGGCCTTGCATGTGCCAGCGTTCGTCGTAGGCTCGTCAGTGATGAGGGCTTGCGCGAAGAACAGATGGCCGGGATGACCACTCCAGCGTCCCGGAACGATTCGACGCGCGCTGCTGACACTGATCGTATTCAGATGGCGCAGCTGCTCAGTGATGCCGCGGCTCAGGGCCGATTGCCGCTGCGCGAATACGAAGCACGCCTGAACAGGGCCTACGCCGCGCAGACGTATGAAGAGCTCGACCGGCTCTCCGCCGACCTGCCCGGCGCGGTCACGCGGGGCCGCACCGGCGGACCCGTCCGGCCCGCGCCGTCGACGATGCTGCTGGCGATCATGAGTGGGTTCGAGCGCCGCGGCCGCTGGAACGTACCCAGACGGTTGACCACGTTTGCTCTGTTCGGCGGCGGCGTGGTGGATCTGCGGTACGCCGACTTCACGTCACCAGACGTCGAGATCCACTCCTACTCGATCTTCGGCGGCCAGACCATCCTGATACCGCCCGAGGTGAACGTCGACCTGCGCGGTGTCGGGGTGATGGGCGTCTTCGACCAGAGCGTGAGCGGGGACGGCTCACCGGGCGCGCCGTGCGTGCGCATCCGCGGCTTCTCGCTGTGGGGCAGCGTCGGCGTCAAGCGTAAGCAGCGCAAGAGCGCTTAGGCCGCGAGATCAGGCCCCGAAGACGAAGCTTCCTGCTGGGCTGAGGACGAAACCGGTCTGATCGGCGCTGTTCGTGCACAAGGTCGCGACGCCGTCGGTACCGCAGCTCACCGTGCGAAATGAGAGCCGCGTGTTCGGCGGCAACGGCTTTGCATCCACGGATACGCCGTACAACGGACGGTCGGAAGTGGCGAACCCGGGCCCACCGACGGGCCCCGCGCTCACCGTGTTGGCGCCGCCCGGTGCCGCGGGTATCGGCCCGCTGCAGCCATAGCCGCCCGATTGGCGGTCCAACACGCAGGTCAAGCCATTGGGCGCGCTGAAGGCGTACCACGCGCCCTCATGCACCGCATACTCAGACGGCTTCTGCGGTGCGAAGGCGTTCACATTGGGAGGCCCGGGGGCGGGCTCAGGATCGGCCGAAGCTGTCGCTGGAACACCGATTACCGCGATGATTCCAGCCATCCCGAGGCCCGTCAGCAGTCTGCTCAGCACGCCGAAACCCTACATGGGACGAACAGGGCACGCAGAAGTTGCGCCTACCGACGCCGCCGCGACCGCAGGTAGTCGCCCACCACCGCGGCACCCAACCCGTCCAGATCGGGCACCACGACCCGGCCCTCCACACGGCGCGCGACCTGGTCGATGAACTTCGCAAGTCCCGGATCGCTGCCCAACCGGAAGATCGTCACCTGCGCGCCCAGTCCCAACATGTCGTCGAAGCCCTTCACCGTGTGGGCGATGGTGCGCGGGTGGGGGGGTAGTCGAAGAACACTGCCGGCGGCTGAGCCGCCGATTCAGCTCCAGCACCCCTCCATATGACTCCAGGTGCGCGGTCGGTTCACCGTCGGTCACTACGAGCAGCACCGGCTGTGCGTTGGGATGACGGCGCAGATGCCGTCCGGCCAGTGCCAGCGCGTGGTGCAAATTGGTGCCCTGCTCGTATACGCCCTCCAGTCCGGTCAGTTCGGCTGTGGTCACGGTGCGCGCGTAGCGGCCGAAAGCGATGATCTGCAACGCATCCGAGCGAAACCTCGTGCTGATCAAGTGGCTCAGCGCCAGCGCGGTGCGTTTCATCGGCAGCCACCGGTTCTCCATCACCATCGAGAACGAGGTGTCGACCAGCAGCGCCACTGCGGCCTGCGTGCGCGTCTCGGTCTCGGAGATCTCAACGTCTTCGACGGTGAGCTTCAACGGCATGTCGATGCCGCCGGTGCCCGCCTGTCGCAGCACCGAGTTCGTCAACGTGCGCGTGACATTCCAGGGTTCGGTGTCACCGAACGCCCATGGCCGCGTCGCACCGGTCAGCTCGCCGGCCGCACCCGCACGTCGGGTGTCACGTTCACCGTGCCGTCCCGAAAGTTGTTGCGCCACATCCCGTAATGCGGCCTGACCGAGCTGGCGCATCGCTTTCGGCGACAGTCGCCATTGCCCGTCCGAGCCGCGATCCAGGAATCCCTGGTTCACGAGTGCCCGCTCGAGTTCTGCCAGCGTCGCGGCGTCGACTGCGGCCTCGTCGCCGAGCTGTCGGGCAAGCATGTCCAGGTCGACGTCCTCCATCGTGGCGCCCGCGTAGCTCTGCGAGAGCGACTCGGCAAGCTCTTCGAGTTCGGCGATGTCGGCCATCGCCTGAGTGCCCTCGCCCATGCCCATCGGGTTGTCCCCGGAGAACCGCGACGATCCCGACCAGTCCTCACCGGGCCGTCGCCGCCTGTAGGTGGCCGTCGAGCCGGTTGAGCGCATTCATCAGCGACGGTGAGCCGAATGCCTGCTGCGCCAACGCATCCAGCTCGGCCCGCTGATCCGGGGACAGGCTGTTGCGGAAGCGCTGCGCGGCAGCGGCCCGCTTGGCCAGGGAGTCCAGCAGCTCCTCGACGTTGCGCGGATTCTCCGGGAAGAACTCGCCGTGCTTGTCCATGAAATTCTGGAAGTCTTCCGGCGAATCCTCGCCGTTGGCGTGCTTGTCCAGCAGATCGTTGAGATCGTCGAGCATCTCGTTGACTCGCTGACGGTCTTCGTCGGTGGCGTTCTCCATCGCCTGCTTCATGCCTGCGAACCGCTGGTCGAGCATCTCTCGGCCGAGGAGATCCTTGATCTGGTCGTACTTTTCCCGCGCCTCGTCGCTGCGCCAGTCGTAGTCGGAGAGCTCCTGCACGGCCTTCGCGGGTGACGGCGGCAACGACTCGATGCGCATCTCGTTGAACCGCGCATCGTCGTCGAGCGCCCGGGCCAACTCCTTGCGCTCGGCCAGCACCGCTTCGTCGAGCAGCTTCTTGACCTCCTGCAGGGTGCCGTCGAGGTTGTTGCGCTGCAACAGTTCCCGACGACGACGGTTGGCCTCGGCGGCGAGCTTGTCAGCGCCGCGCATGTTCTCCGTGCCGCGCCGCATCAGCTCGGACAGTGCGCGTCGTGGCGAGCTGCCCTCCATGACGTCCTGGCCGATCTGCTCGAGCGCCTCGCGCAGATCGACCGGCGGGGCCAGCGGATCGGGCCCGCCGGTGTATCGCGAATACCGCGAAGTGCGTTTAGCCATATACGGTTTCGCCTTCTGAAGACACCTTGTCGATCCGCTTGGCCAAATACAGCGCCTCGAGCGCCAGCTCGACGGCCGCCGCACGCTGCCCGTCCGCTCTTCGCCTCGAGTCGCTTCTGGATCTCCGCGATCGCCGGGACCTCCGGCACCGCGGCCAGCACGTCGCGCGCGAACACCCGCTCGCCGGTGGTGACCGCCGAGCCGTTCTCGATCGCGACCACCAGCGGACCCGACGTCGATACCGCCGAGCAGCCGCTGCGCGGTGTCCGCGGTGGCGCGGCGCAGACAGGTGTTCGAGCACGGCCTGCTCGCGACCCTCCTCACCGGATTCGAACTCCAGCTTGCCGCGCAGTACATCGATCACCGTCGACAGGTCCACCACCCGCGCCACCGGATCCTGTTCGCCCAGGATGGCCGAGCGGTGCCGTGCCGACGCAGCGACCGTCTCGGCGGCCGCGATCGCGAAGCGCGCCGACACACCGGAACGCTGGTCGATCGACCGCGACTCCCGCAGGTAGCGGGCGAACCGGGCGAGCACCTGCACGAGGTACTCGGGCACCTCGGCGGCCAGATGCGCCTCCTGGCTGATGACGCCGACCTCGGCCTCGAGCTCGTACGGGTAGTGGGTGCGGATCTCGGCCCCGAAGCGGTCCTTGAGCGGCGTGATGATGCGGCCGCGGTTGGTGTAGTCCTCGGGGTTGGCGCTGGCGACGACGACGACGTCCAGCGGCAGCCGCAACGTGTAGCCGCGCACCTGAATGTCGCGCTCCTCCATCACGTTCAGCATCGACACCTGGATGCGCTCGGCGAGGTCGGGCAACTCGTTGATCGCGACGATGCCCCGGTGCGCCCGAGGGATCAGGCCGTACGCGATGGTCTCCGGATCACCGAGACTGCGGCCCTCGGCCACCTTGATCGGGTCGATGTCGCCGACCAGGTCGGCCACGCTGGTGTCCGGGGTCGCCAGTTTCTCGGTGTAGCGCTCGCTGCGGTGCCGCCACTCGACGGGCAGGTCGTCGCCGGAGTCCGCGGCCCGCCGGATGGATTCGGGGGTGATCGGCGAGTACGGATGCTCGCTGAGTTCGGAGCCGGCGATGACGGGGGTCCACTCGTCGAGCAGGCCGGTCAGCGCGCGCAACAGACGGGTCTTGCCCTGTCCGCGTTCGCCCAGCAGCACCACGTCGTGCCCGGCGATCAGGGCACGTTCCAGCTGCGGGATGACGGTGTCCTCGAAGCCCAGGATGCCCGGCCACGCTGCTCTCCTGCGGCCCTCAGAGCCAAGCGCAGCCAGCAGGTTCTCGCGGATTTCGGCCTTGACGCCCCGTTCGACGTGACCGGAGGCCCTCAGCTCTCCGACGGTCCGGGGCAAATCGTTAGGTGATGTCACCACTCCACGCTACGACGTGACCCGCGACCGTGCGTGTCCCCGGTCGACACGCCGCCAATCCGTCACATTCTGCGCACGCTCAAACCCTGTATAAAAGCCCCGGCAGTGGGCATTCTTCCACGGTCAGTAATCGAACTAAGGAGCACCGCAATGCCGAATCCGACCATCAAGAACGAAAAGCTGTACGAGGACCTGCGCGAGGAAGGCAACTCGAAGCAGAAGTCCGCCAGGATCGCCAACGCCGCCGCCGCTCGCGGCACGTCCGCCGTGGGCCGCAAGGGCGGAAAGTCCGGGTCCTACGACGACTGGACGGTACCGGAGTTGAAGAAGCGCGCCAAGGAAATCGGCATCTCGGGCTACTCCGCGCTGACCAAGTCGAAGCTGATCGACAAGATCCGCAACTCCTAGCGGCGACTCAGTGCGCGAAGTGGCGGGCGCCGGTCAGGTAGAGGGTGATGCCCGCCTTGGCGGCGGCCGCGGTGACCTCGTCGTCGCGCACGGAACCGCCGGGATGCACGATCGCCTTCACGCCGGCATCCGTCAGCACCTCGAGCCCGTCGGGGAACGGGAAGAACGCGTCGGACGCGGCGACCGACCCCTGCACGCGATCGCCTGCCCGCTGCACGGCCAGCTTGGCGGCGTCGACCCGATTGACCTGACCCATGCCCACGCCGACGGTGGCGCCGTCGGCGGCGACGACGATGGCGTTCGACTTCACCGCGCGGCAGGCCAGCCACGCGAACTTCAGATCGGCCAGGGTCGCGGGGTCGGCGGGTGAGCCGGTGGCCAGTGTCCAGTTGGCGGAATCGTCGCCCGGTGCGGTGAACTCGTCGCGCTGCTGAATCAGCAGTCCGCCGCTGATCTGGCGGAATTCGGTACCGCCCTGCTGCGGCTCGGACGCCAACAGGACGCGGATGTTCTTCTTGCGCGCAAGAACTTCCACCGCGCCCGACTCGTAAGCAGGCGCGATGATCACCTCGGTGAAGATGTCGGCGACCGTCTCGGCCATCTCGACGGTCACTTCGGTGTTGGCCGCGATCACGCCGCCGAACGCCGACAGCGGATCGCATTCGTGGGCCTTGCGGTGGGCGTCGGCCACCGACACCGACGAGATCGGCGATTCCGCACGGATTGGCGTGCTTGATGATCGCCACGCAGATCTCTTCGTGGTCGAACGCCGCACGCCAGGCGGCATCGGCATCGGTGTAGTTGTTGTAGGACATCTCTTTTCCGTGCAACTGCTGAGCCTGGGCAAGGCCCGGCCATCCCGCCGTCGTTGCGATAGAGCGCGGCCTGCTGATGCGGGTTCTCCCCGTACCGAAGCACGGCCTCGCGTCGCCACGTCGAACCCGTCCACAACGGAAGCGACGGCGGAGCGGAGTCTCCTTCGGAGGCGAGCACCGACGACATCCACGCGGCCACCGCGACGTCGTAGTCCGCCGTGTGCCGGAATGCCAAGGAGGCCAGCTTCTTCCGCTCGTCGAGGGTGAACCCTCCGGCCCGCGCAGCGGCGAGCACACCGTCGTAGCCCAGCGGATCGACGACCACCGCGACGCTGGGATGGTTCTTCGCGGCGGCGCGCACCATCGACGGACCGCCGATGTCGATCTGCTCGACGCATTCGTCTTCGACTGGCGCCCGAGTCGACGGTCTGGGTGAACGGGTAGAGGTTGACGACGACCAGTTCGAACGGGGCGACGCCGAGTTCGGCGAGCGCCGAAACATGTTCGGGCTTGCGCAGATCGGCGAGCAGTCCGGCGTGCACGTGCGGGTGCAGCGTCTTGACTCTGCCGTCGAGCACCTCAGGGAACCCGGTTACCTGTTCAACCGAGGTGACCGGAACACCAGCGTCCGCAATGGTTTTGGCGGTCGAGCCAGTCGAGACGAGTTCGACGCCCGCCTCGTGCAGGCCGCGCGCAAGGTCGGCGAGACCGGTCTTGTCGTACACGCTGATCAACGCGCGCCGAATAGCCCTACGGTCAGTCATCCTAGAGTCGCCTTTCGTCCGGTCCAGGTCACGCCGCGGGTAGCCACCGCGGCCAGCACATCCACCAGCAGTCGCCGCTCGACGACCTTGATCCGCTCGTGCAGGCTGGCTTCGTCGTCATCGTCGAGTACCGGCACGGCCTCCTGGGCCAGCAGCGGCCCGGTGTCGGTTCCGGCGTCGACCAGGTGCACGCTGCAGCCCGTCACCTTGACGCCGTACTCCAGCGCGTCGGGAACCGCGTGCGCCCCCGGGAATGCGGGCAGCAGCGCCGGGTGGGTATTGATGATCCGGCCCATGAAGCGGGAAAGGAAATGGGGCCCAAGAATTTTCATGAATCCGGCGGCCACGATCAGATCAGGTTCCTGCAACTGCGGTGGCGTCGGCGATCGCGGCGTCCCACGCCTCGCGGTCGGGGTGGTCGCGCAGTCGCACGGTATAGCTGGGCACCGATGCCGATGCGGCGATGTCGACGGCCGGGCAGTCGCGGTCGACGCCGACCGCGACGATTCGGGCCGGGTAGTGATCGCCGCCGGTGGCGTCCAGCAGTGATCGCAACAGCGATCCGGTGCCCGATGCCAGCACCACGACCCGTGCAGGCACCTTCGGGGGCACACGAAGCGGTTGCTGCACGCCTGGCAGCCTAATCGTCGCGGTTCGGCGCTCGGTCCGTGGTCGAACCCGGCGTGGCTTGATCGTCTGGAGAGTCGTCGACAACGAAGTGGTCCTCGGGGTCTCCGAAAACGTCGTCGAAGGCGTCGCGGGGGTCGGCCTGGGCTTGCGGACCGGCGTCCAAGTCGTCGGCGTCGAGGTCCCCGTCTGCGTCCAGGTCCCCCGCGTTCGGCTCGGGCTCCTGCTCAGCCTCGGGCTCCGTGCTCGGGCTCGGGCTCCTGCTCGAGCCTCGGGCTCGAGCTCTGATTCAGGCTCGGGGTCGAATTCTGGCTCTGGCTCTGGCGCCGGTTTGGGCGCCCTGACCCGCCGGGCGATACCACCGGACATCGCCACGGTCAGCGCTCCGATGCCGGCGAACCACAGGAACACCGCCGGCCCGAACGTGGCCTGGTCGACGCCGACATCACCGAAGTTGCCCAGCCGCCCACCGCCGGCATAGCCGAGCACCGCCATGATCAGTGCCGCAACCGCGGCGGCGACGACGAGCTTGCCGATCGCGGGCAGCAAGGGCAGCGGGTGACGCGCAGCCTGCTGGCCCAACGCGACACCGGACGCCGCGGCGACGATCAGCAGTGCCACCCAGATCGGGCCCAGCGGTGGTGTGGGGAGGGCTGCCAGCACCGGCAGCGCCGGGATGTCACCGCCGAACACGGTGAACGAACTGAACGTCGCCAACCCGATGTGCGCACTGGAGCCGACGGCGACTGCGGCGGTGCCGACGAGCACGTTGGGTATGTACAGGATGGACAGCAGCGTCAGGCTGAACTGCCCGAACACCGAGTCGGTGATCCCGTACAGGTCGTGCATCGTCGCCCAGTGCACGACCATCGAGCCGACCATCACGACGCCTGAGAGCCCGAGGAGCGCCAGCACTCCGGCGCTGGCCGCGCGGAACGCGTCGGGCAGCCACGCAGGCAGGGGCGAGTCGGCCAGAACTCGTCGGCCGACCCGCGACCCGACTCCTATCACCGCGCCGGCCGCGTGCACGGCCAGCACGCTGCCGAAGGCGCGCAGGGCGTCTGGGGTCTGCAGCTGGGTGAGCACCGATGCGGCGTCGTGTACGACGGCCAGCGCGAGCGCCGCGATCAACAGCGGGCCACCAAGGGCCGATGCGACGACCCATCGCGTCACGAACCAGGAGCCCTGGGGCGACGTGGCCCCGGCGGTCGAACGCGCGGTGCCCCACACCATCGCGAGCATGGGTAGCAGCGGCATCACGCCGAGCTCGCTGCCGCCGATCGAGATCGGCACCAGATGCACGCCCAACCACATGCTCGCGATCGCGCCGAGCGCACCGGTCATGTCGCTGTTGGCGATCAGCAGCTGCAACAGCACCACCGCCGCGACGACGCCCAGCGCCACGACGGACGGCCCGAACGCGACCCGAAGCAGCTCACGCGCCTGGCGTGTGCCGACTGGTCGGTTGTCCACTAAGGCCGCTCCTCGCGCAAGCTCACGCGCACGAAGTTGACGCACGCGCGGCTCAGACTACGACGGTGGGGGGCCCGACTGCGTGGAAGACGTCGCCGATTGCGTCGGCGTCGGTGCCTGGGTGGTCGGCGTCGTGGATTGCGGCGGCTGTCCGAAGGTCGGGAATCCGGTCGGAGGGGTCGGGGGCCCGCTCTGTTGACCGCCGGCAAATCCGCCGGTCGACGGGCCGCCGCCCTGGTACCCGCCGTACTGCGACGGATAACCGGGACGCTGCGACAGTCCCTGCTGCTGCGGCGGCGGGCCGCCGTGCGGAGCCTGTCCGTAATACTGCCCGCCGGGGGCGCCGTACTGGCCGTACTGCGGCTCGTACCGGGGCGGCTGCGGCGCCGGCGGGGTGATGACACCCGCATCGAACAACAGCACCGCCACGGCGACAATCGCCTGGAACAAGGTGAACGCGATGATCAGGTAGAGGCCCCAGTCGATGGACACCCCTTCTGGCGCCGTCAGCACGATCGCGATCACCAGAAGGAACGCCAGCACCGACAGCACCGCGATCACCGCAGGCGCGAGCTTCTGCTTCGGCAGCAGCGAGACGCCTGCGATCAATCCGGCGGCGATCGCCGCGACCACACCGAGATCGAGCAGCGTCGGCGTGAAGTAATCCGCGCCCGCCGTGAACAGCGGTCCGAAGCTCGACAGGTACACGCCCAGCCCGAGAACCGAGACCGCGATGGTCAGATACATCGGCAGCTGGCTCGGACCCGCGGGGCCGGCTGGCCCGGGCTCGGGTGCCCTGCCGAACTGCTGCGTCGGTGCCGAGAACTGAGTGGTCGGCTGCTGTGCGGACGGGTATCCGGGATTCCCGGGCGGACCTTGGGGGTACGACATGACCTCTCCTGTGCTGGACGGCTTCGAACCCACGCTAGCGCACCTGTCGGTCACAGCGACGTCGGCGAGGGTTCGGGCACCGAATGCTCTTCGAGATCCTGGATTTCGCGCATCGAAACCGGATGTCTACCTCTGTTGGCCGCTCTAGGGTACCGACACCTGGCCGCTTGCCCTTCAGACTAGAACACGTTCTAATCCTGGTATGGACTACGGGCTCGTGCTCTTCACCAGCGACCGGGGCATCGCCCCGGCACTCCGCCGCCAAACTCGCCGACGAGCATGGCTTCACCACGTTCTACGTGCCGGAGCACACGCACATCCCGATCAAACGCGAGGCCGCGCACCCCACCACGGGCGACGAGTCGCTGCCCGATGACCGCTACATGCGCACCCTTGATCCCTGGGTGTCGCTGGGCGCCGCATGCGCGGTCACGTCGCGGGTGCGGCTGTCCACGGCGGTGGCACTGCCGGTCGAACACGACCCGATCACGCTGGCGAAGTCGATCGCCACCCTGGATCACCTCTCCGGCGGCCGAGTCTCGCTGGGCGTCGGATTCGGTTGGAACACCGACGAATTGGCCGACCACAACGTGCCGCCCGGCCGGCGGCGCACCATGCTGCGCGAATACCTGGAGGCCATGCGCATCCTGTGGACCGAAGAGGAAGCCGAATACGACGGCGAGTTCGTCAACTTCGGTCCGTCCTGGGCCTGGCCCAAACCGGTACAGGCGCACATCCCGGTGCTCGTCGGTGCGGCGGGCACCGAGAAGAACTTCAAGTGGATCGCGCGCTCGGCAGATGGCTGGATCACCACACCGCGTGACTTCGACATCGACGCGCCGGTCAAGCTGCTGCAGGACACCTGGGCCGCGGCCGGACGCGACGGCGCGCCGCAGATCGTCGCGCTGGACTTCAAGCCCGACCCCGACAAGCTGGCCCAATGGGCCGAGCTCGGGGTCACCGAGGTGCTGTTCGGCCTGCCCGACAAGTCCGAGGCCGAAGTCGCGGCCTACGTCGAACGCCTCGCAGGCAAGCTCGCCGCGCTCGTCTAGGCTGGACGTCGAGCCGCCGGCCGCGACATAGACGGCGAGGCGGTGTTCGTCTTACCGTCGGACGTCACCGATATCGCCGCACCCATCGGGTCGCCGTCGGTCATCAACGCCACCAGGTCCTCGTCTTCGGTGAGCGCCATGAACCGGCTGTCGTCGGCGTCGAGCCGGCCGATGATGACACCGGTCGTGACGGGCCAGTCGTAGCGCACCGAGTACGTCTCGATGGTGCCGCGCCCGTCGGCGTTGCGGGTGACCGCGCACCTTGGGGAGCGCGGCGATATCCTCCTGCAGCGCCTTGCTGCGGTCGGCGACCCAGTCGGCGGGCTCGTGTCGAGTAGACCCCGACCGAGTACTTGCTCATGACGCCGCCGTTGGCGCCGACAAGACCGAATGTCCCTGGCTTGTCCCGCATTTGGATCACCGTCTCGGCGATACCGTGCAGCGAATAGCTGTTGCCCGGGCCGCCGAAGTACGGCAGTCCGCCGGTCAGCGTGAGGCCACGCGGATCGTCGGCCGCCAGCCCGAACTCGTCGCACACCGCGAAGACGGGGAATGGGAAGCAGCTGTAGAGGTCGAACGTCGCGACATCGTCGATGCCGATGCCGGCGACCCGAAGCGCTTCTGCTACAGCCTGTTTCGCCGAGATGCTGACACTGACGTCGACGCGGTCCAACAGGTCCTGCTCGGTCTGATCGGCGTGGCCGTGCACGTACACCCACTTGTCTTCGGCCACACCGAGTCGGCGCGCAGCCGCCACCGACATCAGCAGTGCGGCCGCGCCCTGGTTCACCTGATCGCGCGCCACCATCAAGCGGGGATACGGGTCGCAGATCATCCGGTTCTCGTCGGTGACGGTTATCAGATCTCGTCGACCGAACGCTCCACCGGTGAAGACGAAAACGGGTTCTTGGCAGCAACTTTGGAGAACGGCGCGAAGAGCTCGGCCATTCTCTGCCGGTAGTCGTCGACGCTGAGGCCCAGTCGGGCACGGCGGGCGTTGTCCAGCAGTCCGTACTGCACGGGCGCACCGGTCAGCCCGTGCGTCGGCGGTGTACTCGCTCATGTACTGCTCGAAGCCGTAGCCCCGGTCCTCGAGCTGGCCGCCGACGGTCTCAGTGATGGTCCGGCTTGTCGTCGCGGCGCGCGAACGTACTTCAACGTGGAACCGTTCTCGGACCCGAGGATGAGCGCCACCTCGATGTCGCCCGCGGCGATCGCGCCGGCGAACTCCGTCACCAGCTTCTGCGGTCCGTTGCCGCCGATGGGCTCCAGCACCGCGCGCGCCGGATCCGCGCCGACCCGCTTGGCCACCGATCGCAGATAGTTGTCGGAGCAGCCGAGCGCGGGCTTCGCGAACGGTGTGCAGATCTCGAACTGTCGCAGTCCGACGAACACCTCGATGGACTTCGCCACGGCGCCGACGTCCACGCCCGTATCGGCCAGCGCGGCCTGCGTCGCGGCCGTCGCCAGTTCCACCGCCGACATGCCCCGGTAGGAGGGATCGTCGATGCGCTCGGTGAACTGGCCGACGCCGACCAGCACCGGCGTGCGCGGATCGACCGCCATTACAGACCTCCTGACGACGTGTTAATTCGTCAGGCTAATCGATAACTAGAACGTGTTCCTAATTCTGCGGCGCATCGTCACTCCGCCCGAAGGCCCCGGCTCGCGTGGAAGCCGGGACAGTCTCGACAGACTACAGGCTCTGCAGGATCTCCCGCGCCAGGCGTGCGGTCTCCGACGGGGTCTTGCCCACCTTGACGCCCGCGGCCTCGAGGGCCTCCTTCTTGGCCTGTGCGGTGCCCGACGAACCCGACACGATGGCGCCGGCGTGGCCCATGGTCTTGCCTTCGGGCGCGGTGAAGCCCGCGACGTAGCCGACGACCGGCTTGGACACGTTGGCCTTGATGTAGTCGGCCGCGCGCTCCTCGGCGTCGCCGCCGATCTCGCCGATCATCACGATGACCTTGGTCTCGGGATCCTTCTCGAACGCCTCGATGGCGTCGATGTGGGTGGTGCCGATGACCGGGTCACCGCCGATGCCGATCGACGTCGTGAAGCCGAAATCGCGCAACTCGAACATCATCTGGTAGGTCAGCGTGCCGGACTTGGACACCAGCCCGATCGGACCCGGACCGCTGATGTTGGCCGGCGTGATGCCGACCAGCGACTGGCCGGGCGTGATGATGCCCGGGCAGTTCGGACCGATGATCCGGGTCTTGCTTGCCCCTTCTCGACGTTGTAGGCCCACGCATATGCGCTGTCCTGCACCGGGATTCCCTCGGTGATGACGACCAGCAGCGGGATCTCGGCGTCGATGGCCTCGATGATCGCGTCCTTGGCGAACTTCGGCGGCACGAAGATGATCGACACGTCGGCGCCGGTCTCCTTCATCGCCTCGACGACGCTGCCGAACACCGGCAGTTCGACGTCCTTGCCGTCTTTGTCCTTGTGCGACACCGTCGTTCCGGCCTTGCGCGCATTGACGCCGCCGAGGATCTGGGTGCCGGCCTTGAGCATCCGCGCGGTGTGCGTGGTGGCCTCACCGCCGGTGATGCCCTGGACGATGACCTTGCTATTCTTCGGTCAAAAAGATTGCCATGGTCATGTCCCTTTCAGGCCTTCGCTGCTTCTGCGGCCTTGGCCGCAGCTACGTCGGCGGCTTCGTCCATGGTGCCGACCTCGGTCACCAACGGGTGGTTGGCCTCGGCCAGGATGCGGCGGCCCTCGTCGACGTTGTTGCCGTCGAGCCGGACCACCAGCGGCTTGTTCGCCTCGTCGCCGAGGATCTTCAGCGCGTTGACGATGCCGTTGGCGACGGCGTCGCACGCGGTGATGCCGCCGAACACGTTGACGAACACGCTCTTGACCTGCTCGTCGTTCAGGATGACGTCGAGGCCGGCGGCCATCACCTCCGCGGAGGCGCCGCCGCCGATGTCGAGGAAGTTGGCGGGCTTGACGCCGCCGTGCTTCTCGCCGGCGTAGGCGACCACGTCCAGCGTGGACATCACCAGTCCCGCACCGTTGCCGATGATGCCGACCTCACCGTCGAGCTTGACGTAGTTGAGGTCGTTCTCCTTGGCCTTGAGCTCCAGCGGGTCGGTGGCGTCGCGGTCCTCGAACTCCGACGTGGCCCGGCTGGCGGAAATCGGCGTTGCCGTCGAGCGTGACCTTGCCGTCC
Organism: uncultured Actinomycetota bacterium; assembly: GCA_963720345.1. GTDB lineage: Bacteria > Actinomycetota > Actinomycetes > Mycobacteriales > Mycobacteriaceae > Mycobacterium. The sequence continues at coordinate 308,981 of CAVRFN010000047.1, read as the reverse complement.
AGCGCGAGGATCTGGTCGTCGGGCGTGCGCACCAGCGGGTTGACCTCGACCAGAGTGGCGTCCTCCTTGACGAAGACCTCCCACAGCTTGGCGATGGTCACCGCCGCGGCATCGAGCACCTCGGCGGGCAGGTGGCCCTGCTCGGCGATCGAACGCGCGAACGCCTCGTCGACTCCCTTGACGGCGTCGACGGGCACCTTGGCGAGCCGCTCCGGCTTGGTCGCGGCGACCTCTTCGATCTCCATGCCGCCCTCGACCGAGCACATCGCCAGGTAGGTGCGGTTGGAGCGGTCGAGAAGGAAGGAGATGTAGTACTCCTCGGCGATGTCGCTGGCCTCGGCGACCAGCAGCTTCTTCACGACGTGGCCCTTGATGTCGAGGCCGAGGATGTTCTGCGCATGTGTGAACGCATCGTCGGGCGTCGCGGCGTACTTCACGCCGCCGGCCTTACCGCGTCCGCCGACCTTCACCTGCGCCTTGACCATGACGGGCTTGCCGATCTCCTCGGCGATGGCCTTGGCATCCTCGGCGGAGTCGGTGACGCGGCCGGGGGTGGTGGGCACGTTGTGCTTGGCGAACAGCTCTTTGGCTTGGTATTCGAAAAGGTCCATGGGCTCTGAAACATCCCTGTCTGTCGAGCATTGAGGTCGAAGGTTTACCCCTGGCGGGCTCGGGGGAACTTTATCCACACGAGGTTGAGACCTCAGAACCGCCCACCTGTCATGTGGTGGATCTCACCGGTGGGCGTCAGTGATACATCGTCACATTCTCCGTTGGAATACGCCCTCGAGTTGCCACCAACATTGGGATTTGGTTAACGTGCCTTTGGTCCGCGTTGGTAACGAATAGATCACGAGGCAAAGGACTTTCAGGTTGGCTCAGCACCGTTCGTCACGATCTCCGGCTGGAGTGTCGACGAATCGGCAAATCATCGGTCGCCCCGCTGAACGAGCCGCTGAAGTCACCGACATCATTCCGTTCAACGAGTTCGGTGACCTCGCTGACCTGGACTTCAACCAGAACAGTGCCTTCGATCGCGAAGCGCAGATCATTCACGCTCCCGAGCTCGACGACCTGCACGACACCGACGACCAGCTACCGTTACGACTGGCTGTGCCGTCCGAATTCCGTCGTGATCCGCACGACGAACGGCGTTCATCTCGCGCCTACCGGGACAGCCACACCGACGTCAGCGACGGCGCCGCCGCGACCGACATCTTCGCCGTCGCGGGCCGCGGTGGCGCGCACCGTAAGCAGGAGGTCCCCGTCAGGGGCCGGTTGATGGTCGCCGCGATGGCGGTCGGCGCAACCGCGGCAGGCGCCTACACGATGGCCAACGCCTCGGAGGCAAGCTCCCGACACCGTCCTGGCGGCAGGTCAGGACGTCCTTGGCGGTGGCGCGATCACCGGTTCGACCGACGGCATGCAGGTCGTGTCCGTCTCCTCAACCTTTGATTCGGCCATCCACGCCGAAGAGGTCACCAAGGCCTCCGCCTTCGCCCAGGAGCGCGCAGAGCGCGAGGCCCGTCTCCAGCGCCCCATGTTCGTGATGCCCACCAAGGGCGCATGGACGTCGGGCTTCGGCTACCGCTGGGGCGTGCTGCACGGCGGCATCGACATCGCCAACTCGATCGGCACGCCGATCCTTGCGGCGTCCGACGGCGTCGTCATCGACGCCGGACCTACCGGCGGCTACGGCAACTGGGTCAAGCTGCGGCACTCCGACGGCACTGTCACGCTCTACGGCCACCTCAGCTCGTGGCAGGTCGAGATCGGGCAGCGCGTCTGGGCAGGCGACCAGATCGCCAAGATGGGCAACACCGGAAATTCGACGGGCCCACACCTGCACTTCGAGGTGCTTCTCAACGGCACCGACCGCGTCGACCCAGTCGGTTGGCTGTCGAAACGCGGACTCTCGCTGTCCAATTACTCTGGCTAAGTGGCCAGTGACGACGACCCCTCGAGTTCTGCACGCGATAATCCGTCGACACCCCACGGGCGAAATCCCCGTCGGTGCGGATCCGCAGACATCCATCATCCGTCGCCATCCCACCGGCGAGTTCCCGCTGCCGCGGCGGCGCAGAGCCGCAGACGAGTTATATACCGCGCGCCAGGCCCGCCGCAGTGACGCCCAAGAACCCCTGGCCCGATCCGCGCACCTCGATCGCGACGGCCATCCTGAGCATTCTCAGCGGCTGGGCGACCGCGGTCATCGCCACCGACCTGATCACCGGCTGGTGGGAATCCGACATGTTGTTCTGCGTGGCGGTGGCGTTTCTGACCGCCATCTCCGCGGCAGCCCTCATCGCGGGGCTGATCGGGCTGCTGCTGCGCCGCCGGGCGAGCCGCCTGCTGATCATCGTCGGCGCCGTCGTCGCGCTGCTGATCTTCTCCAGCCTGTTCGTGGCCGGCGCCAAGCTGCCGCCGGTGGTGTACGCGATCCCGGTGCTACCGCTGGCGACGATCGCGTGCGCGCTGCTGCCCGCCACGGCGCGGTGGGGCAGGCCGTGACGGTGCGCGCCTAGAGCTTGGACACCGGGGCGTGGTTGTGCATCAGCTTGACCCGTGCCCGAGCTGCCGAAGTCGATGAGCGACATCGCCGACTCACCGACGCCGGAAACCTCCTCGACGCGGCCGAGGCCGTACTTGTCGTGGTTGACCCGATCGCCGGGCTCGAGCACCAGTAGCGGCCGCTTGCCGGCACCGGACCGCATCGGCGACGGTCGCGGCGTGCCGAACCGGCCCGCCCCGCTCACCGGCGCAGGTAATGACGGGCCTGGGTCCGTGCGCCGCCAGTCGATCAGATGCTGCGGAATCTCCTTGAGGAAGCGGGATTCCGGATTGAGCATCGGCTGGCCCCACGACGAGCGGATCTTGGCCCGGCTGAGGTAGAGCCGCTGGCGGGCACGGGTGATGCCGACGTAGGCCAACCGTCGCTCCTCGGACAGTTCGGTCGGATCGCCCAGCGCCCGCATGTGCGGGAACATGCCGTCCTCCCAGCCTGTCACGAACACCACCGGAAACTCGAGCCCCTTGGCGGTGTGCAGCGTCATCATCGTCACCACACCCGCACCGTGCTCCGGCAGCTCGTCGGCGTCGGCGACCAGCGACACCCGCTCCAGGAACTTGGCGAGCACTCCGGTGTCGGGGATGTCCTCGTCCTCGGGCTCGCCGAGCGCCTCCGCATTGGCCAGGTCGGTGCTGAATTCGTGTGCGACGCTGACCAATTCGTTGAGGTTGTCGAGCCGCGCGAGATCCTGTGGGTCGCTCGACGATTCGAGCTCGGTGCGATAGCCGGTGCGATCGAGCACCGCTTCGACGAGCTCGCCGAGTTCACCGTCGAGGCGCCCGCGCAGTTCGTCGAGCATCTCGACGAAGCCCGCGATGGCATTTCTCCGAGCGGGTGTTCAGCATCGGCACCTTGCCCTCGGCGGCCGCCTGCAGCGCATCGTTGAAGCTGGCGCCGGTGCTCTCGGCATACACCGCCACACACGCCTCGGCGCGATCACCGATACCGCGCCGCGGGGTGTTCAGGATGCGCCGCATGCTGACCGAGTCGCCTGGGTTGTCCAGCACGCGCAGGTAGGCGACGATGTCGCGGATCTCCCTGCGCTCGTAAAAGCGAACGCCGCCAACGACTTTGTAGGGAATGCCCGCCCGGATGAACACCTCCTCCAGGGCACGCGAGGAGTTGTTGGTGCGGTAGAACACCGCGACGTCGTTGTAGGTGATATCGCCGCGGTCGGCCAGCGCGTCGATCTCCCCGGCGACGAACCGCGCCTCGTCGTGCTCGTTGTCGGCGACGTAGCCGACGATCAGCTCGCCCTCACCCGAATCGGTCCACAGCCGCTTCTCGCGGCGGCCGGCGTTGCGCGAGATCACCGAGTTGGCCGCGGACAGGATGTTCTGCGTCGAGCGGTAGTTCTGCTCCAGCAGAATCGTTGTGGCGTTGGGGAAGTCGCGTTCGAAGTCCTCGATGTTGCGGATGGTGGCGCCGCGGAAGGCGTAGATGGACTGATCGGCGTCGCCGACGACACACAGCTCGGCCGGGGCCACCCCGTCTTCGGTCTCCCGGCCGACCAGCTCACGCACCAGGACGTACTGCGCGTGGTTGGTGTCCTGGTACTCGTCGACCAGGATGTGCCGGAACCGCCGCCGGTAGTACTGCGCGATCTGCGGAAAGGCTTGCAGCACAGCGACTGTCTCGCCGATGAGATCGTCGAAGTCCAGTGCGTTGGCGGCGCGCAGGCGACGTTGGTACTCCCCGAAGACGTCGGCGATGATGCGCGGCAGCTCCTCGCCGGCCTCCGACGCCTCGGCCGCCGCCTGTTCGGGACCGACCAGCTCGTTCTTGTGGTTGGAGATGCCGTTGGCCAGCAACCGCGGCGAGTACCGCTTGGTGTCCAGCCCCATGTCCTTGCCGATCATCATCAGCAGCCGGCGCGAGTCGTCGGCGTCGTAGATCGAGAAGTTCGAGTTCAGCCCGGGCAGCAGCGAGGCCTGGTTGCGCAGGATCCGCACACACGTCGAGTGGAACGTCGACACCCACATGGACCGAGCGCGCGGGCCCGACCAGGTCTGACCACCCGCTCGCGCATCTCAGCGGCCGCCTTATTGGTGAACGTGATGGCCAGCACCTGCCCGACGCCGACCTCGCGGGCGGCGAGCAGATAGGCGATCCGGCGGGTCAGCACGGCCGTCTTGCCCGACCCCGCTCCGGCGACGATGAGCAGCGGCGTGCCCTCGTGCAGCACCGCCTGGCGCTGCTGGGGGTTCAGCCCGTCGAGGAGTTGGTCGGTCTCGTGTGGGCCGAGGAGTAGAAGATGGAGGCATATCACCACCGAACTTACCGCTGTCCAGCGACATCTTTGCGTCGGCGCGGCCCTAGATGGCACACTCCATACGTGCTCATGCAGCAAAACCGATTTTTCTACGGGTACCGCCCAGAGGTGCCCGTGGTCTAGCTGCTTCAACAGAGCCCCGCGGTCCGCTTCCGGATCCGGGGCTCGTCTCTTGTGTGAGGCCCGAAACCGGACGGATCAGTCCCCACACAACGAGAATGCGGAGAACACCCACATGACAATTCAGCCGATCGAAGCCGAACAGTTGCCAGACATAGACGACCTGCGCCAGGAAATCGACCATTTGGATGCGACGATCCTGGAAGCCGTGAAACGCCGCACCGAGGTGTCCAAGCTCATCGGCAAGGCCCGGATGGCATCCGGCGGCACCCGCCTGGTGCACAGCCGTGAGATGAAGGTCATCGAGCGCTACAGCGAACTGGGACCCGAGGGCAAGGACCTGGCGATGCTGCTGCTGCGCCTGGGCCGCGGCCGCCTCGGCCACTAGCACTCACTAGCGCAGCGCGTCGGTCAGCCACGGCGTCAACCACTTCACCGCTTCCGGTGTCGGATGCACGCCGTCGCTGCGCATGCGGATGCCGTCGACCCTGTTGGTGTAGACGCCGTTCGGCCCGAGCTTGCGATTCAGATCGAGCAACGTGACGTTCGGGCGCTTCTTGACGACGCTGCGCAGCAACGCGTTCCACTCGTCGACGCGATCGGGTCGTCTTCGGGATACAAGCTGCCGTCCGGCTTTTCAGCGCGCCGGTTGTAGGGCTCGGTGGTGACGACGATCTCGCGCGCCCGTCGAACCGAGAATGTCGAGCGCACGGTTGAGTTCGCCGCGCAGATAGTCCTCGTAGCCAGTCTCCCGATGTCCGTCCAGACGCCCTCGTTCATCCGGTCGACGACCTCCCAGCGGCCGACGATCAGCAGCACCACATCGGGCCGGTCATGGTTGATGCGCTGCGACCACCGACTGGGCCAGGCGTCGCATTCGGGCTTCTGGTTCAGCGTCTGGCCGACGTACCGGTAGGGACCGCCGCGGGCGATGCCGCACCCGATCGTCGTGTAGTTGGTGAACGCGAGTCCCGGCGTCGGCGGCAGGTACCGCATCATCGTCCACGCGACCGAGTCGCCGAACACCGCGACGGTCCGGGTGCCGGGATCGTGCGCCGTCGGTTTGCGGACTTCGACGGGCACCTCCGGCGCGACCAGCGCCGCCGAATCGATCGCCGGGCCCTGCATCACCTCGGGTTTCACACCCACCGGCAGCACCGTCATCGTCACCACCGCGGCGGTCGCGACCGTCGCACCCGCCAGCGGCAGCATCGGCACGAACATCGGCCGCCACCGTCGGATCGGCTGTTCCAGCAGCCACCACGACGCCGCGGCCAGCGCAACCGTCGCCGCGCAGCGCAGTGCGAAGAGCGGCCAGCCGGACAACCCCGTGCGTTCGCCGTTGAGCGCCAAGAAGATCGGCCAGTGCCAGAGGTACACGCCGTAGGAGATCGCGCCGAGCCACACCAGCGGCCCCCACGCCAGCGCGCGGGCGACGGGCCCCTCCTGCTCCAACGCCACCGGTGCGACGACGAGCACGGCCGCGATCGCCACGATGATCAGCAGACCGCTGCGGAAGTCGCTGACGCTGCCCGTCGCGTAGTGCGCCGCCGCGGCCAGCACCGCCAGACCGATGAACGGCAGAATCCGCGCGACGATGTGGCCCCAGCGCGTCCGGATCAGCGTGCCGCCGTCGTTGAGCACCGACCAGTCCCGCACCAGCAATGCTGCCGCCGCGGCCCCGACCAGCAGCGCCTGCGCACGGACTGTCGGTGCCGAAGTAGATCCGGTTCAGCGTCGAGTCGGTGGTGAGGACGATCGCCGCGGTCGCCGAGGCGATGACGCCGACGGTGGACACCACGAAGACGGCCAGTCGCATGCCGAGCCCAGAACAGCGCGGCGACGGCGATCAGCAGCAGCGGCCACAGCAGGTAGTACTGCTCCTCGACGCCGAGCGACCACGTGTGCTGCAGCGGCGACGGCGGCGCGCCCTGCGCGAAGTAGTCGGCGCGCTGGGCGACGAAGGCCCAGTTGGATACCCAGAAGAAGCGAGGCGACGGCGTCGTCGCGCAGTGATGGCCGTGGATTCGGGCGAGAACAGATCACGGGCGGCCACCACCGCGAGCACCATCACGAGCAGCGCGGGCAGCAAGCGGCGGGCACGCCGGATCCAGAAACCGCCAGGCCGATCTGCCCGGTGTTGCCGGTGTTCGTCGAGCAACAGCGAGGTGATCAGGAATCCGCTGAGCACGAAGAACACGTCGACGCCGAGGAAGCCGCCCGACAACCCCGGAATGCCGCCGTGGTCGGCCAGCACGAACGCGACCGCGACAGCGCGGATGCCGTCCAACGCGGGAATTCCGCGATGTCTATCAGCGGCTGCTCACTGCCGAAATCTTGCCCGCGCGAGCAGACGCGAAAGTCCCCGACACGCCGACGAAACGGAGCCTTTTGCGAGTCCCTCCCCTACCTTCGGTGTGGGCCCAGCCTCCGGTGTGGGCCCAACTCGGCCCAGAAGCCGCTACTTCGGTCAGCGCGATGTACTTGACGTCGAGGTATTCCTCGATGCCTTCCGAGCCGCCCTCGCGGCCGAATCCGGATTCCTTGACGCCGCCGAACGGCGCGGCCGGGTCGGAGATCACGCCGCGGTTGATGCCGACCATGCCGGCCTGGATGCCCTCGGCGACGCGCAGCGCGCGGTCCAGCGACTGGGTGTAGATGTAGGCCGCCAGCCCGTACTCGGTGTCATTGGCAGCGGCGATGCCCTCCTCCTCGGTGTCGAAGCCGGTGATCGGCGCGACGGGCCCGAACACCTCCTCCTTGAGGATGCGGGCGTCGGCGGGCACATCGGCCAGCACGGTCGCCGGGTAGAAGTTGCCGGGGCCGCCGGGGGCGACGCCGCCGACCGCGACGGTCGCGCCGCGCGACACCGCGTCGGACACCAGATCCTCGACGGTGGCGACCTGCTTGGCGTTGATGAGCGGGCCCAGCGTCGACGACTCGTCGGTGCCCTTGCCGAGCGTGAACTCGCTCATCCGCTTGACGAGCTTGTCGGTGAACTCGTCGCGCACTGAGTTCGCGACGTGGAAGCGGTTGGCCGCGGTGCACGCCTCGCCGCCGTTGCGCATCTTGGCCAGGATCGCGCCGTCGACGGCGGCATCCACGTCGGCGTCGTCGAACACGATGAACGGCGCATTGCCACCGAGCTCCATCGAGGTGCGCAGCAGTTTGTCGGCCGACTGCTTCACCAGCGCCTTGCCGACGCCCGTCGATCCGGTGAAGGTCAGCTTGCGCAGCCGGCCGTCGTTGATCAGGGCCTCGGTGACCGGACCCGGGCTGTTCGTCGGCAGCACCGACAGCACGCCCTTGGGCAGGCCCGCCTCGTCCATCAGCTTGGCCAGCAGCAGCATGGTCAGCGGCGTCTCCTGGGCCGGCTTGACGATCATCGTGCAGCCGGCCGCGAATGCCGGGCCGATCTTGCGGGTTCCCATGGCCAGCGGGAAGTTCCACGGCGTGATCGCGTAGCACGGGCCGACCGGCTGCTTGGTGACGAGGATGCGGCCGGTGCCGGCTGGGCTCGGCGTGAAGCGACCCGCGATGCGCACCGCTTCCTCGGCGAACCAGCGGAAGAACTCCGAGCCGTACTTGACCTCACCCATGCTCTCCGGAAGCACCTTGCCCATCTCCAGGGTCATCAAGGTCGCGAGGTCTTCGGCGCGATCGGTGATCTTCTCGAACACCGAGCGCAGGATCTCGCCGCGTTCGCGTGGCGGGGTGGCGGCCCAGTCGGCCTGCACGGCGCATGCGGCGTCCAGCGCGGCGACGGCGTCCTCGGCCGTGGCGTTCGCGACCGAGATCAACACCTTGTCATCGGACGGGTCGAGCACGTCGAATGTCGAGGAACCCTTGCGTTCCTCGCCCCCGATCCACAGACCGGTGGGCACAGACGACAGCAGCTTCGCGGTATCCATTACTCCCTCTTACACCTTTGGACATTTGGCCGCATTAGTGTCGGCTACATGACCGCCGACACCTCAGCAGATTCCCGACATCACCACCACTGCCGCATGGCAGGCGTTGCAACGGCATCACGACGATATCGGCGACGAAACACCTGCGCGAACTCTTCGCCGAAGACCCCGCCCGCGGGACAGAACTGGCGCTGACGGTCGGCGATCTCTACATCGACTACAGCAAGCACCGCGTCACCCGCGAGACGTCTCGACTGCTGGTCGACCTGGCCCGCGCGGCAGGCCTGGAGCAGCGCCGCGACGCGATGTTCTCCGGCGTGCACATCAACACTTCGGAGGACCGCGCGGTGCTGCATACCGCGCTGCGGTCTGCCGCGCGGCGCCGAGCTGTCGGTCGACGGCCAGAACGTCGTCGCCGACGTCCACGAAGTGCTCGACAAGATGGGTGACTTCACCGACCGGCTGCGCAGCGGCGAGTGGACCGGCGCGACCGGCGAACGCATCACGACCGTCGTCAACATCGGCATCGGCGGCTCGGATCTCGGTCCCGCGATGGTCACCCTCGGCCTGCGCCACTACGCCGACGCGGGTATCTCGGCGCGGTTCGTATCCAACGTCGACCCCGCCGACCTGGTGGCCAAGCTCGACGGACTCGACCCGGCCACAACGCTTTTCATCGTCGCGTCCAAGACGTTCTCGACGCTGGAGACGCTGACCAATGCGACTGCCGCGCGTCGTTGGCTCACCGACGCGCTCGGCGACGCCGCGGTGTCCAAGCACTTCGTGGCGGTGTCGACGAACAAGAAGCTCGTCGACGACTTCGGCATCAACACCGACAACATGTTCGGCTTCTGGGATTGGGTCGGCGGCCGCTACTCCGTCGACAGCGCGATCGGCCTTTCGGTGATGGCGGTCATCGGCCGAGAGCGGTTCGCGGAGTTCCTATCCGGTTTCCACATCGTCGACGAGCACTTCCGCACCGCGCCGCTGGAGGCCAACGCGCCGGTGCTGCTCGGCCTGATCGGGCTCTGGTACAACGAGTTCTTCGGCGCGGAAACCCGTGCGGTGCTGCCGTATTCGAACGATCTGTCGCGGTTCGCGGCCTACCTGCAGCAGCTCACCATGGAATCCAACGGCAAGTCGGTGCGGGCCGACGGCTCACCGGTGACGACGAGCACCGGCGAGATCTTCTGGGGCGAACCGGGAACCAACGGCCAGCACGCGTTTTACCAACTGCTGCATCAGGGCACCCGGTTGGTGCCCGCCGATTTCCTCGGGTTCTCCCAGCCCACCGATGACCTGCGCGACCGCCGACGGCACGGGCAGCATGCACGACCTGTTGATGAGCAACTTCTTCGCCCAGACGCAGGTGCTGGCGTTCGGCAAGACCGCCGAGGAGATCGCCGCCGAGGGCACACCGCAGAATGTCGTCCCGCACAAGGTGATGCCGGGCAACCGGCCCAGCACATCGATCTTGGCCACCAAGCTGACGCCGTCGGCGCTGGGCCAGTTGATCGCCCTCTACGAGCACCAGGTGTTCACCGAGGGCGTCATCTGGGGCATCGACTCGTTCGACCAGTGGGGTGTGGAGCTGGGCAAGACCCAGGCCAAGGCGCTGCTCCCGGTGATCATCGGCGACGACTCCCCCGCCGAGCAGTCGGACTCCTCGACCGACGCGCTGGTGCGTCACTACCGCGCGGAGCGCGGCCGCTCGGCGTAGCGATTTCGGTGCGCCGCGCTGAGCGAACTTGGCACCGAAATCACCTAGGCGTCGGGTCGGGCGGATCCAGCCCAGGATCATCGCCGGCAGGCACCCGCCGATCAGCAGGACCGTCATCGCCATCAGCCCGCCGGCGTACGCCATATCGACGTCGGTCCCCCCGGTGATCACCGATCCGAAGATCAGGTAGCCGATGGGCAGCAGCATCAGGTTCTGCGTGACCGTCAGGCCGATCGATCGCGCAGTGTTGCGCTGCTGCACCTCGTACTCGTCGAGTGCCGCCTGCGGTGCGTCGCCCTGCCTGCCGGACACGATCTGCAGCACGATCCACAGCGGGAAGAAGAACACGCACGCCGGCAGCCAGAGCAACGGCGCCCATCGAATCCCGAACGCGCACATCACACTTACCAAGGCCATGAAGGCGAACGTGGCCGCCAACCCGACCACCAGCGCACGGCGGCGCCGTTGCGTGCGCCAGCGCGGAAGCGAATGGGCGTACGTGCGTTCGTACTTGAGGAATCGCCGGGTGCGGAAGTTCTGATACCTGTCGATGAGCGTCGGGTCAGTCTGCGTGGTCGAACTGGACATCGGCTTCGCCTCCTCGTTGCGTGGGTTTGGAGTAGAGCTCGGTGGACAGGGGCGCGAACGGGGTGCGCGAGAACACCGCCTCAACGGGCAGCCCGAAGACATCGCAGATGCGGAACGCCAGATCGAGGCTTGGAAAGTGGTCGCCCCGTTCCAGTGCGCCGACGGTCTGCGGGTTGACGTCGACCAACTCCGCGAGTTGCGCCCGAGTCATCCGCCGCTCTGCGCGCAGGACGCCGATGCGGTTGTGGATAGGGAGGGCTGCGCCTCTCCTCACCGGGCTCATACAACATACTGTTGTGAAAACCCAACGACTTGTCAAGTCGCTACAACAAAGACAGCGCGGCGCACGCCCACTAGGGACGTGCGCCGCGCTGCGGTTGACTTATGCCGGGTTACCCCGCAGGGATGTTGATGCACCCCACGTTCGGGAGACATCCATTGGCCCCGCCAGGGCCTGCCGAACCGCCGGGTCCGACGGGCGACAGCGAGCCGCTGGCGCCACCCATATCTGCGGAACCACCAGGACCGTTAGGGATCACACCGGAGGCGCCGCCGCCGTCAGCAGTACCGACCGGCCCATTGGGGATGGCGACGTTGGCACCGCCGCCAGGTCCGGCGTTGACATTGCCAAGAGAGCTACACGGCGTGCCATCAGCATTCACACATGGCGGAGGCGGCGCCGGCTGAGCACCGGCGATGGGCGCGGCGGCGATCGCAGCGGCCGCAGCACCCGCGAACAGGAAGGGCGTCAACTTCGTCAGTTTTGCGTTCATAGAAATGGGCTACCACGCCCGCGGCGCCGCTAAACATGAAGCGCTCCTAAGCAAAACGCTTTGCGAGCCGCGGCGGCAGCACCCGCATCAGCTGCACCAGCGGTCCCCACGGCCACCATGGGACGGCCGCCCGGCCCGTCTCGCGCTCCATCGCATCGACCATCGCCTTGACCCCGGTTTCGTTGTCCACCATCAACAACGTCGACGCCGACTTCGCCGTCATCTCGGATTCGATGTATCCCGGTTCCAGCGTGGTCACCTTGATCGGACCGCTGAGGTATTCGGCACGCAGCGACTCTCCGAGAGACGACACGCCGGCCTTGCTCGCGGCATAAGCGGCCTTCACGCCCGGCACGCCCTTGTTGCCGAGCACCGATGACACCAGCACCAGATGTCCGCCGCCGGAGGCCTTGAACATCTCGAGCGCGGTCTCGATTTGGACAAGCGCCGCAACGAGATTCGTCTCGATGGTGGCCTTGTTGGCCCACAACTTGCCCGACCCGAGCGGCGCGCCCTTGCCGATGCCCGCGTTGACGATGACGCGGTCGATACCACCCAACTCGTCGGAGAGTTCGGTGAAAACCTTCGGCACCTGCTCGTGGTCGTTGACGTCGAGCGCGGCGACGGCCACCGAGATGCCGGGATGCCGCTCGAGCAGTTCTGCCTTCAATTCGTCGAGCCGGTCGATGCGGCGGGCGCACAACGCGAGATCACGGCCCTTGGCCGCAAATGCGCGGGCCATGCCCTCACCCAGCCCTGAGCTGGCGCCGGTGATCAAGATCTTCTGCCGAGTCACGCGGTCAGCTTATGCATGATGGTGGGGTGATCCCGAATCGAAGTTCACTTTTACTGGGCGCCGCCCTGCTCGCAGGCCAAGTCGCACTGGCTCCAGCCGCCGCGGCCCAGCCCTTCCTACCCCTTCCAGCAGCTGGTGGACGCCGCTGCGCAGCGGCTGGCCACGGCCGATCCGGTGGCTGCCACCAAGTGGATCAACGGCGGACCCATCACCGACACAGCGCGGGCCGACCAGGTGCTCGACTCGGTGGCGGCCGACGCGACGGCGCACGGCATCGACCCGCAATATGTGCGGGAGGTCTTCACCGACCAGATAGCCGCGAACGAAGGAGTCCAGTACACCCGATTCGGCCAGTGGAAGTTCGATCCGGGTACCGCGCCGACGAGCGCACCGGACCTGGCCGAATCACGCACGCAGATAAACGGTTTGAACAAGATCTTGGTGGACGAGATTGCCCTGCACTGGAATTCACTGCACAGCCAAGGCTGCAGCCAGGATCTGTCGGACGCGAAGGCAGCCGTCGTTGCGGCGCGCGGACTCGATCCGCTGTATCAGCAGGCGCTGACGTCGGCCACGCAGTCGTACTGCCAACCTACTTGAGCAGTCGCGACATTCGCCGGTCCGCCAGCACCTTGCCGCCCGTCTGACACGTCGGGCAGTACTGGAATGACTTGTCGGCGAACGACACCTCGCGCACGGTGTCGCCGCACACCGGGCACGGCAGTCCGGTGCGCGCATGCACACGCAGCCCAGAGCGCTTCTCCCCCTTCAGCGTCGCGGCCCGCTGACCGACCGAACGGCGACCGCGTCGGTCAGCACCGAGATCATCGCGTCGTGCAGCGCGGCCAGCTGCGCTTCGGTGAGCTTGCCCGCCGTCGCGAACGGCGAGAGCTTCGCGACGTGCAGGATCTCGTCGCTGTAGGCGTTGCCGATGCCGGCGATCACCTTCTGGTCGGTGATGACGGTCTTGATCCGCCCGGTGTTTCCGGCGAGCACGCCGGCCAGTTCCTCCGGCCCCAGCGACAGCGCGTCGGGGCCGAGTGCGGCGATGCCCGGCACCTTGGCCGGGTCGTCGACCAGCCATACCGCCAGCCGCTTCTGGGTGCCGGCCTCGGTGAGGTCGAATCCCGGTGCCTCCCCGGGCGTCCCGAGATGGACCCGCAGGGCGATCGGCCCCTTGCCCGGCTTCAGCGGTGCCGCCGCGAGCTTGTCCGACCACCGCAGCCAGCCCGCGCGCGACAGATGGGTGATCAGGTGCAGGTCGCCGGACTGCAGGCCGAGGTACTTGCCCCACCGGTTGGCGCCGGTGACGGTCTGGCCGTGCAGCACTGAGATCGCCGGATCGAACGTCTTGAGCACCGAGAACGCCGACACGTCGATGCGTCCGATCGTCAGCCCGACGGCATGGCGACGCAGATGATCGGCGAGCGCTTCGATCTCCGGCAGTTCGGGCATGTGTCCAGTGTGCCGCTCAGCCCGGCCTGCGCGAACGTCTCTCGCCGCAGCCGACGACCAGCGACAGCAGCCAGCTCACGATCGACAGCACGATCGCGGCCCAGATCGCCGTCCACCAGAAGTCGTCGATGAAAAGGCCCCAGTGGGTGGTGTGCTCGGTGATCCACGAGGTGATCCACAGCATCAGCGCATTGATCACGATGTGGATCAGGCCGAGCGTGAGGATGTAGAGCGGGATCGAGATGAACTGCACGATCGGCTTGATGATCGCGTTGACCAGACCGAAGATCACCGCCGACGACGAAGATGATGCCGACTTCCTGCAGCGTCGAATCGCCGCCGACGAACCTGATTCCGGGAACGATCAGCGTGACCACCCACAGCGCGAACCCCGTCAACGCGGCACGCAGCAGGAAGGATCCCATGCGCTCAGTCTGCCGAACGCAGCAGGTAGGTGTCCATGATCCAGCCGTGCCGGCACCGGGCTTCGGCGCGCGAGCTCGGCGATGCTGTCCCCGACCTCGCCGACGGTGCCCGCGACCAGCATCTCGTCGGGCGTGCCGAGGTAGGCGCCCCACCAGATGCGGGTCCCGGGCGGGCAGCCCTGGAACGAACAGTCGGCGTCGAGCATCACCACCGCGCTGCCTGACAACCCGTTCTCGCGCAGCTGCCGTCCGGTGGTGATGAGCACCGGCTCACCAATGTCGTTGAGCGGGATGCGATGTCGAGCGGTGAGCGCCTGGATCGCGGTGATGCCGGGGATGACGTCGTAGTCGATGTCGACGTGGGCGGCGACCGGTCTCGAGGATCCGCAGGGTGCTGTCGTAGAGCGACGGGTCGCCCCACGCCAGGAACGCGCCGACGCCACCGGGCTCGAGTTCGGTCGCGATCGCGTCGGCCCACACGCCGGCCCGCTCGGCGTGCCAGTCGGCGACGGCCTGCCGGTAGGCGGACTGTCCGCGGCGGCTCTGGCCCGCGGCGGGTCGGGCAGCTCGACGAACCGGTAGCCCGGGCTCGCGGATGAACCGCTCGCAGATCAGCCGGCGCAGCGCGACCAGATCGTCCTTGGTGTCGCCCTTGTCCATCGCGAAGAAGACCTGGGTGTCGTTGAGCGCGGCCGACCGCCTGCGCCGTCACATAATCCGGATCGCCGGCGCCGATGCCGATGACGTGGATCCGACGAGTCACGCGCGCGAGTATGCCATGACCTGGCAATACCGTAGGTATGCGGTACCCGGGGTATTGACATCTTCGGCGCCGGGCTCCGTACCTTTTCAGCAACGTCGACGACGACGCCGTCGGAGGGAGTCGCTGATGACCGCACCCACTCGTGAAGAGTTCGCCGAGCGTCTGCTGAAGGGCTCCGTCAAGAAGTCCTACGCGCCCGGTCGTCGACATCGACTGGGATGCGCCGCTGGACCCCGACAAGTTCTTCCTGCCGCCGAAGACCGTGTCGCTCTACGGCACACCGATGTGGGACGCGATGACGCGCGAGCAGCAGATCGAGCTGTCCCGCCAGGAGTTGGTGAACACGCTCTCGGCGGGCATCTGGTTCGAGAACATCCTCAACCAGGCGCTGCTGCGCAAGATGATGCACCAGGACCCGACCGCCAGTGCCACGCACTACGAGCTGACCGAACTCGGCGACGAGACGCGCCACATGGTCATGTTCGGCAAGGCGATCGAGCGGGTCGGCGCCAAGCCGGTGCGGCCCAAGTACTACCAGCGGTTCATCATCAACCTGCTGCCGTTCGCGTTCCAGGGACCGGTGCTGTGGGTCGCCGCGCTGATCGGCGAGGAGATCTTCGACTCGCTGCAGCGGCAGATGATGGACGACCGACGAGCTGCAGCCGATCGTTCAGCGCCTCATGCGGATTCACGTCACCGAAGAAGCGCGCCACATCCAGTTCGCCCGCGACGGGCTGCGCAAGCGGACGCCGACCATGCGGCGGCTGCCGAAGTTCTTCGTGGCCAACATCAACGGCGTCGGCGGGTACTTCTTCCGCTTCCTGTTCACCAACAAGGTGCAGTACCGCCGCGTCGGTCTCGACGCACGCGAGGCCCGTCGGTTGGCACGCGGCAGCGCGCACCGGCACGAAACCCACTGACTCGGGTTCGCGCCGCTGGCGGCGTTCCTCGCAGGAGGTCGGGCTGCATGGGGCCGATCGCCCGCCGCATGTGGCGGCGCAGCGGGTTCTTCCGATGAGCGCTCGCGCGATGAGCGACATCTACGACGGGCCCGCCACCGTGCGCATCGGCGACGACGAGCGCACGGTCCGCGTGCGCCTGGCCGGCCACGTCGACCCGATAGACGGTCGATACCACTGGCAGGGAACGGTTTTCGACGAACTTCCCGGCGGCGTGAAACTGCCGCAACAGATCACGCGTGTCGGTCGGCGACAACCACGCGCAGGCGCGCATCGCCGAGCGGCCGCCGCAGGGCGGCTATTCGGTCGCCGGCGTCGGTGCCCCGCCGTTTGCCGTTCGGATGACCTCGCGGTCGCCGGTCCGGTAGCGGTCACGCTGATCGCAATCACCAGCACGACGACGGCCACCACGCCGCCCGCGACTCCGGAAATCAGCAGCGGCAGTTCTCCGTCCTCTCCCCAAAGGAACCCCGCCCATAACCCCGCCGCCAGTACCGAAAAGCCGCTGAGCCCCTGGAACACCCCCTGCGCGCTGCCCTGGACTCCGTCGGCGACAAGCGACGAAATCCATGCCTTGCCAACGCCGTCCGTGCATCCGTGAACAGCCCGTAGACGCCGATCAGCAGCCACGCGGTCAACGGGTCGGTCGTCATGCCGAGCCCCGTGTACCCGACGGCGAAGAACACCAGCCCGATGCCGAACACCACCGGCTTGCCGATCCGGTCGGCAACCAGCCCGCCGGGTAGCTCGCCAGCGCGTAGACGGCGTTGTAGCCGACGTAGGCCAGTATCACCTCGATCACCGAGAAGCCGATCTCGTTGAGCCGCAATAACAGCAGCGCATCGGGGAAGTTCACCAACCCGAACGCGACCACGACGGCCGTCACCCGCCAATAGCTGCGCGGCAGCTCTCCGACCTCGCGAACACCGCGCGGCGTACGGCCCGACTCGGCAGCTGGCATCCGCTTCTCCGCACCAGATACACCAGCGCGACGCTGAGCACGGCAGGCACGACCGCCACCCACAGCAGCGGGTGCGATCTGCTGGTCCAGCAGCTCATAGCCGACCAGGCCGAGCAGCGGCCCGACCACCGCGCCGAATGTGTCCATCGCGCGGTGGAATCCGAACACCCTTCCGCGCGCGGACTCGTCGATGTCGACAACGAGCAGCGCGTCGCGAGGTGCGCCGCGGATCCCCTTGCCGAGCCGGTCGACCACCCGGCCGGCCAGCACACCCGGCCATCCGGCGGCCGCCGCCACCATCACCTTGCCCAGCGCCGCCATTCCGTAGCCGGTGGCGATCAGCGGGCGCCGCGCGAAGCGGTCCCCGAGCGGACCCGCGGCCAGTTTCGTCAACGAGGCCGCACCTTCGGCCACGCCCTCCACGGCGCCGACCACGGCGGCGGGTGCGCCGAGCACGCTCGTCAGATAGATCGGCAACAGTGGATAGAGCAGCTCGCTGGCGGTGTCCTGCAGGAACGACACGGCCGAGAGCACCCGCACATTGCGGGTCAGCCAGCTGCGCACCTACGCCATGATGCCGTGCTCGCTAGCGCGGATCGTCGTCGGTGATCGCGCGATATCCCTTTGCGCCTGCCCGGTCCACCGCCGCACGCACCAGTCCGAAGATCAAGCCCCTGCACCGCGGCGGCGATCAGCGCCTCGCGGGTGGAGCGAGTCAGATCCTTTGCTTCCGGCGGCTCCTGATCGGACGGGCTGCCCGCTGCCAGATTTCAGTGAAGACCTTGCCCGCCAACAAACCGCCGGCCACGCTGGTGGCGATCGACAGCGGCTTGTACAGGGCTTTGGATGCAGCGCTCATGGCCACACAGTTCCCCTCGGCCCGTTCCTCAAACCTCGGACTAGAACACGTTCTAATATCGGCATGTGCGCTTCACCTATGCGGAATCACTGACCCACCCGAAGTACTACATCCCGCTGGCCCAGGCAGCCGAGGCCGCCGGGTTCCACGGCATGACGATCGCCGACAGCGTGGCGTATCCCGTACGAATCGGACTCGAAGTATCCGTACACCCCCGACGGGAACCGCGAGTTCCTCGACGGCAAGGAGATCGTCGAGTCGTTCGTTCTTGCCAGCGCGCTGGCCGCGGCCACGACCACGCTGCGATTCGACATGTACGTCCTCAAGCTTCCGATTCGACCGCCCGCGTTGGTGGCCAAGCAGGCCGGCTCGCTAGCCGCGATGTTCGACAACCGGCTCGGCCTCGGCGTCGGCACCAGCCCGTGGCCCGAGGACTACGAACTGATGGACGTGCCGTTCGCCAAGCGCGGTAAACGGATGGACGAGTGCATCGAGATCGTCAAGGGCCTGACCACCGGCGAATACTTCGAATTCCACGGCGAGTTCTACGACATTCCCGAAGACGAAGATGTCGCCGGCGCCCACCAGTCCGATCCCGATCCTGATCGGCGGACACGCGGACGTCGTACTGCGGCGGGCGGCACGTAACGACGGCTGGATGCACGGCGGCGGCGACCTCGGCGATCCCGAGGCGCTCGACCGATACATCAAGCGGCTCAACGAACTTCGTGAGGAAGAGGGCCGAACCGGACCGTTCGAGATCCATGCCCAGTCGCTCGACGCCTACAAGCCCGACGGCATCAAACGGCTCGAGGACCGGGGCGTGACGAACATCATGGTCGGATTCCGGATGCCCTACGCCGTGGGGCCAGACCCCGAACCGCTAGAGAACAAGCTCCGTGCCATCGAGAAGTACGGCGAGAAAGTCATCTCGAAGGTGTGATGGTCAAACCAGCGTCGGTCGATTAACGACGGCCAGCGCTCTCGGACGCGGTGAGTAAGCCGCCGACCGCGACCAAATATGCATCTGCGACTTTGCGCCGCACTGCGGGCTGATCGCTGAAACGCCACTGAACCTCGTTGCGGAAGCGCTTCCAGTTGGAGCGATCGAGTCGGTCGAATGCCACCGAGATGGTGGTTTCGAGCGAACGGGCAGTGTGCCACCAGCCGTTGGGAATGAAGAGCGTCTCTCCGGGACCGATCGAGAACGTCACCTTCGACGCCTTCGCGAAGAGCGGGAACTTTTCGAGGTCGGGTGCGTGGTGGTTCGCGACGCTGGACTGCCAGGGGTTGTCGTCGGCGGGATAGACGTACTCGGCCTGCCACGGTGGAATCACGGTGAATTCTTTGCGCCCGTAGATCTCGTTGATGAAAGCGTGCATTCCCATGTAGTCGTAGTGCATGTACGGGAATTGCCCACCGGGACCACCGAAGAAGATCTCGAGGTTGTGTGCGCCACCCAGCAACGTGTTCGGTACCAGGCGACTCCCTAGCCGATCCGGCCGGCTGACGGTAATCGGAGGCTCGACCTGGGGGACTGCTTCCGCGAAGTACTTGTCCATGGGGAAGTTGCACGGGTAGGGACCCGGCTTCTCGACGGTGCTGTTCTCCAGCATTTCGAGGCACTCGCGAACGGTCAGGTCGTCGCCTTCGATGCCCGCTTCGGTGTTCTTGATGGACAGCTTTACGTCGCCGAAGTTGCTTTTGAAGTACTCGGGCGTGAAGTTCGCCAGAGCTGGCCAATCCTTGGTTGCATCCCCGAGGACCACTGGAATTCCCGGACGGGCATGGTCGCGTTCGAACTCGGTCTGAGTGATGCCGTACTTCTTGTAGACCACGACATCGCCGTTGCGGGCGAGTTCGATCACCTTGTCTGCCATTGGGGTCCTTGCTCAAAAGTCGGCCGACGAATTCAGCCCAGGAAGACTCTAGCAAATGATGAGTAGTTTGCTAGGTGAGAGTGCCGATTACGCCGACTCGGACGTCGGTAGGTTCGAAGTGGCTGACACCCGGGTCGTTGGTCTTCGTACCGACCACTCAGTCAAGCGTGACGATGTCGAAGCGCAAGCTGGTCTGCCGCAGCCAGGTGGTCATTCATCTCGCGATCGCTTGCGCTACGACCCCGGCCATCTTGCGGCGGAAGTTCTCAGGCGAGAACTGTTCTGCGTGCGACCGGATGGTTGCGGGGTCGAAGTTGCGACCGTCGAACGACGCGAACTTCTCCGCGAAGCCACCGACCACCGCGGCATCGCTCGCCCCTCCAATCAACGTTCCGGTGATCCCTTCGACCACGCTGTCAAGCGCTCCGCCAACTCCGAGTGCGATCACCGGCGTTCCACATGCCATGGCCTCGACGGGCGTGATGCCGAAATCCTCCTCGCCGGGCATGACCATTGCCTTCGCACGGCGGTACAAGCTGCGCAGCTCTTCATTCGACACACGGCCGAGAAATTCGACGTCACCTTTCGCAGACAGTGTCCGACATTTGGCGGCATCGCGGCCGTCGCCGGCGACTACCAGTTTCACCCCGGCCTCCACTGCCGCCCTGATAGCGACGTCAGGTCGCTTATAGGACACCAGTCGCCCCGCGAGGAGGAAGAAGTCGCCGCGCCCCTCACTTGCGTCCGGTGTGTAAAAGTCGATGTTCACGGGCGGATGTACGACCTGCGCCTCGCGCTGCCAATGGCGTTTGATGCGCGCCGCCACCGCAGTGCTGTTGGCCACGATGGACGTGATATTCGGGGCCGCTGCCAATTCTGTCTTTATCGCCAACTGGGACAGCAGGTCGAGGGCCGCGCGACCGGGCCACGACGACGCCTCTTCGGCCCTCATCTTCTCGTCCCACGCCCATCTCGCCGGCGAATGCACGTAGACGATGGTCGGGATGGGACTCGCGGCGTTAACAGCGGCCAACGCGAATGCGTGATGGCTGATCACCACGGCTTCGGCCGAACCAAAATCTCGGCGTCTCAGCCAGCCCGGCACTAGCGGAAGCAACGGTGCGTAGCTGCGGTAACCGGACACCCGGTAGGCGGTCGACAGAGCACCGGTGTTCACGCGCGAAGAAAATGATGCGGTAACCCGCGGATCGACGATGGGAATACTGACCGGTGCATCCGGCCACTCCCGGGAGAGCTCAGTAACGACGTGTTCCGAACCCGCGATCTCGGTCAACCGTTCGTGGACGATCGCAACCTTCACTTCAGGTCCCGCCCTTCGCCGTAGCTGAAATCAATCGCCCACAGAGTCATCTCAAAGGCCTAGAACGGCACCGGTTGCGGTTGGAACCGGGCCGTGACATCCCCGACCAGAGTCGTGTCGTACGGGTTGATCTCCATCGGTTGATCGTCCAATTTCAGGGCGTCGAAGTCGATCCAGATCACGTTCGGACTAGTCGACAGCTCGAAGAAGTACAGCTTCTCGGTCAGGTCGATGACCGTCCGGTATTCGGTGTTGTAGACGCCGAACTCGGCGTACGGGCGCGCCGAACGGAACCGGACACGTTGCGCATGATCGCCATCACGCTCGCCACCGCCTGCCGGGTATCGGCCGGCTCGGGTAGCAGCGCGCTGTAATAGGCGGCGCGCTGGAACCGGTCGACCGCATTGACGTTGCCCGGCAACGGCATATCTCTGACTCGGATGCGAAAAGTCTTGCTGTGCAATCAATGCCAGCTGCTCATCGTAAGTCGGGTCGTTGGTCATGATGGTGTACTGACGACCGTGGTGGATCACGGGTTCGCCGCCCGCGAACTCGATGATCGCCGAGTCGCCGGCGGCGTCTTCGAGCGCGAAATGAATGGTGGCCTGCCGCCCGTGCGCTTCCACCATCACCGGTTGGAACGTGTCCACCAAGCGCCAGCGCGTCGGCGACAGTGCCTGCCTGGTCGAGCAGATACTGGCCGAACAATCCCATCTGAATGTCCCGGCCGACCCGGATCACGGGCCCCGACGTCCGTGGACTTGAGGTACAGGGCGTGCATCCCTAGCCCCGCTTCGTTGAATCCGTCGACGGTGCCGATCCCGTACACAGTGGTCACCAGGCTGGCGTAGCGACTGGTCCAGCGCAGCGGATTGTCGGCGACCGCAACGAGCTCACCGACCTTGCCGCCGTCGCGTTCACGCCCTCGGGGAAAGGCGACGATGGTCGGCTGCGTCGACTCGGGCCAGTCCATCGTGCGGCCCGCCATCACGAACCTGCCGTCGGTATTCCACAGCACCCGCGTGCACATCTAGCTCGCCACCTCCCAGAAGACTCGGCGTTCAGCGTGCCATGTCGCGGCCGAGGCTTCGCGGCAGTACTTACCTGGCGGATAGGAAAACCTATCCCCTGGTCCGCGGAAAACTGACTTCGCGGCGATTACGCGGCCGCACCACTCGAAAACCATCATGAATGTCGTCCATAGACGACTGAAAACGACCGTGAAGGTCGTCTCGAACGAATGAAATAGGAAACAACGATGTTCACGACAGCACCGACCGGAACCACCAAGCCGGCTCCTGAAGAAACAGTGCGGCTGCGCCCCGGCGATCTGCCGATCAAACTGCTGCCGCAGGCCCCGAAGCTCCGAAAGCCCCGAAAGCCGATGAGCCGATGACCACTCGGCTGAAGGCACTGGTCCTCGGCGACTCCGGACGGCAACACCGTGCGGCTACGCCCGCTCGTCGACGTTCCGGTCGTCGGCAAGATCACCAACACGATCCGGCAGCGTTATCTCGACCTGAGCAAGGCGGCGGTCAAACCGCCGAGCAAGTGGGAGTATGCGCGGCTCGGCTGGTGCTGTTGCTGGCGGCGATGCCGATCCTCGCGATCTCGGTCGAGGTGTTCGGTCTGGTCTCGCAGAGCACCGTCACGCTGGTGACCATCACGCTGGTCGCCGTGTTCGCGCACGCTGATCGCGTTCGCTCCGCACCGGATCGGACATGATCGTCGGACGCGGCCTGATCGCAGGCATGGTGGCATGCATCGTGTACGACGGCGCCAGGCTGTTCGCCGTGCACGTGCTGGGACTGATGGGCGACTTCATCCCCGTGATGGGGTCGTTCGTCACCGGAGAGCCGGACACCGCGGGCAGCGCGGCGGTCGGCTACGTCTACCGGTACCTCGGCGATGCCGGCGGACTCGGTGTCGCCTTCTTCGTCGTTGCGTTCGCTATCGGCATCGACCGGTGGAAGAACATCTACGCGGTGCTGGCCGCGGTCGCTTTCGCGGTCTTTCCCACCTGGGCCGGCCTGATGGCAACCGTCGCGCTGTCTCCGCACGGCGAGGAGCGGATGTTTCCGCTGAATACCGCCACGGTGATCATCACCTTGGTCGGGCATCTGATCTTCGGCCTGTTCCTCGGGCTGGCGTTCCTGAAGGCGCCGCGCGGGGAGCGCAGCGGCTGGCCGTGGCCTCCGCTGTCGGAGTCGGCGCCGGTCAAGCGGGCCATCCGCTTCAAGAAGAAGGTCACCAATTCGCCGCACTAGGCATGCGAGCCGCGGGTCGTCGGGAATTCTCCGACGGCCCGCGGCAACATGCACGGCGCGTTCAAAGACCAAGGACCGACTATCTGGGTGAAGATTGCCCCTAATAGGAGGTCCGCATGTCTTCCCACTTGGAAGTCTTCAAGCCGTCGGGACGAGAGCTGGTCCCGTTGACCGGCGAACGGGTGACCCTTGGCAAGGCTTCGACCAATGCGGTGGCGCTCGAACACGACGCCACCGTCTCCCGGCTGCACGCCATTCTGGAGAACCATGGTTCCGCCTGGTCGATTCGTGATATCGGCAGTCGCAACGGCACGTTCGTCAACGGCGAGAAGATCACAGCGGAGCGTGTTCTGCGTTCCGGCGACGAGGTGCGCATCGGCAAGTCACGCGTGGTCTATCTGGAGGCACGGCAGTCCGGCGTCCCGATTGAAGAAGCGACGATCGTGCCCGATGCCGCCCAGCTTCCGCCGAGGCTGACCCGGCGCGAAGTCGACGTCCTCATGGTGTTGTGCCGGCCACTGGTCTCCGACGACATGTTTCCCGAGCCGGCGTCGGTGACGGCGGATGGCGGGCGAGCTGTACGTGACCGAGGCAGCCGTCAAGCAACATCTGCAGAACCTGTACGACAAGTTCGCCATCCCCACAGAGGGAGACCGCCGCGTGCGTCTGGCCAACGAGGCACTTCGGCGGGGCGCAGTCACGATCGCCCAGCTGCGCGACAGCGGCAGCAGCAAGGACTAGGTGAAGTCGAGCGCCTCGACGACCGCCACCGGACCTTCGTGGCTGGGCCGGTCCGCGCCTCCAATGCAGAACAGGGTCGTGTCGACGGCGGCCACCACCTGGCCGTGCACCGGCGTGTTGATCGGCGCCTGCGTCGTCCACTTCCCGGTGGAGATGTCGTACATCTCGACCGTGGGAAGTACCCGCGTCGGTTCCTCGCCACCGACGGCGACGATCCGGCCGTCGATGAGCGCCGCGCCATAGCTGCCGCGAGGAGTCGGCATGTCAGGAAGCTTTTCCCAATTCCCGGATTCCGGGTCGAACCGCTCGAAGGCCGCCGAGTTCTCGTCGGCGCTCAGCGACCGGCCGCCGACCGCATATACGTAGACGCCGTCCGACACGGCGGCCAAATGCTCACGCGGCGTAGGCATATCGGCGGCCTCTGTCCAGGATTCGCCGTCGAAGACCTCGGTCTGGGTGACGAGCTTCTTGTCGTCCTGTCCTCCGACGACGACGAGCTTGTCATCGACCACCGCTGCCGACGGCGCGGCCCTGGCATGCTGGAGGCTCGGCAGTTCTTCCCACTTCCCGTTGCGGAAGGCGAACACCTTGTTCGACGCCTCCGCGACGGTGTCGCCGGCACCTCCGATGACGATCACCTCGCCGCGATACGCCGCCGCTGTTGCGTGATGCAACGGCATGGGCAGCGGAGGATGCGTTTCCCAGTCTCCCGGTCTTCGGGTCATAGCTTTCGAATGTGTCGAGCGTTTCCGCGTGACCCAACATGCCGCCCGCGATCCAGATCTTTCCGTCGAGGACGGTCGAGGCCATCATCAGCCTCGCGGTCGGCGCATCCGATAGCGACCGCCATTCCGCTGCCGGTTGAGGCTTGCGCGGTGCGAGTTTCAGCCCTTCCG
This sequence comes from uncultured Actinomycetota bacterium, assembly GCA_963720345.1. GTDB lineage: Bacteria > Actinomycetota > Actinomycetes > Mycobacteriales > Mycobacteriaceae > Mycobacterium. Next base: position 283,705 of record CAVRFN010000047.1, on the reverse strand, counting down.
CCGATGACGTGATCTCGTTGTCTGCGGCACCGGTCGACCCGCCGATCGCGTAGACGGTCTTCCCCACGGCGGCGACCGCAAGGCCGTGCCGCGCGGTCGCCAGATCCGGCAGCGCGGTCCAGGTTGCCGTCGTGAGATCGAGCGCCGCGACGCTGTTGAGGGCCTCTCCCGACGACATGCCACCGACCGCCACCAACCGGGCGTCGGCGATCGCCACACCGAAGTCGCTGCGCCCCTCGGGAAGCGCGGGCATGGTCGTCCACTTGTCCGCGACGGGGTCATACGCCTCGACGGCGGTCAGGTCCGAGCTGCCGTTGGTGCCACCGACCGCGTATACGAGCTTGCCGTCGGACGCCGCGCCCGACATCTGGCGTGGCGTCGGTATGGGAGCACCGAGCCTCCACCCGGTGCCGTCGTAGATCTCGGTGGTGTTCAGCAGCTTCCCGCTTGCATCCACACCGCCGGTGACGATGAGGAGGTCGTCGACCACGGCGGCCGCGGCTGCCGCGCGGGGCTGCAACAGTGGCGGCAAGCTCCACCCAGCGGCTGTTGACCACCCGCCATACCTTGTCCGTCGCCACCTCTTGATTCGTGCCATCGGTACGCCAACCGCCGAGTACGACCGGGGTGTCCTCCCATGTCACTGCCATCGCGTGCTGCACTGGCACCGGTAGGTCCTCGCCGCCTTTCCAGCTGTCGATGGCGGGGTCGAATCCCTCGTGGGCTCCGCTCGCCTGGTTGCCGGCCCCCATGCCGCCGAAGACCCAGATAGTGCCGTCGGCCTCGGTGGCCGCCACCGCATCGCGGGCGACGCGCGCATCCGCGATCGGTTTCCATTCCGGCTGCGCTTCGACGGTCGGTCGAGTCGGGGCGGCTTGCTCTGCGTCGCCGCCTTTGTCGCGCGAAGTGAAGATGAAGATGCCGCTGATCACCAAGAGCACCGCTGCCGCAGCGGCGCCGACTGTGATCAGGAGTCGCTTTCGGTCGCGCTTCTCCGGCGTGGCCGCGGGCTCGGGATCAGGCTGCGGGGTTGCCTCGGCAGATGGGGCCGACGGTGGCGGCGGGGCTGGCGGAGTCGGTGGAATTTGCCAGGGCACGCTCGCCTGGCTGACCGACGCGGTGTGGGCGAACATGTTCGGATCCAGCGGTGGCCCCGAGCCTTGCGGGATGACCGGCGCACCGGCAACTGGATTCCGACACGCGCAGCACCGGATTCAGATTGTTTCCGTCTGTGCTGGTGCACCCGAGAGCGGAAGCGCCTGGGTTCCGCCCGTCGACTCCAGCTCACCGCCGGGCTCACTGAGCGCCATCGGATCCGCCGTCAGCCCGTTGTGGCGCTGCGCCAATTGCAGCTCGTGGCCGAAGCCCGCCACCGACGCCTGCCGATCGCCGGGCTCGCGGGACATCGCCTTTTCGATCGCAGCGCACACATCGGTGGGGATTCCGTGCGGTCGCAGGTCCGGCACCGGCGTCGACGTGATGCGCAGATAGTGCGCGATCAGATCCTCGTCGGCCTTGCGCTCGTGCGGCGGCCCTCCGGCGATCAGCGCGTAGATCGTGGCGCCGAGGGAGTACACATCGGCCACGACCGTCGGCGGATTGCCTGCGAGGACCTCGGGCGCGGTGTAGGAGAGGGTGCCGGTGAAGAATCCGGTCACCGTCTTGTATCCACCGGCGATACGCGCGGTCCCGAAGTCGCTCAGTTGCGGTTCGCCGTAGTCGTTGAAAAGGACGTTCGCCGGTTTGATATCGCGGTGCAAAGTGCCTGTCCGATGGGCGGTCTCGAGCGCACCGCACAATTTCACGCCCATGCGCAATGCCTCGGGCCACGCGATACGGCCCTCGCGGCGCAGCCGCTCCGCGAGCGAACCCACTGCGTGATAAGGCATCACGATGAAGGGCCGACCATTTTCGGTGACGCCGACCTGAAGGATGTTCACGATGTTCGGGTGGCCGGAAAGCGCCTCCCATCGCGAAGCCCTCGCGCAGAAAGCGTTCCCGATCAGAGTCGTCGAGATCAGATGCGAGCACCTTGATGGCAACGCTTCGCCCAAGAGACTTCTGGGAGCAGCGATAGACGACCCCGCTGCCGCCCCGGCCAACTTCGACGGCGTCTTCGAACCCGGCGGCTGCCAGTTCAGACGCTATCCCGCTCGCCATGTGCCTATCGTCCTCCGGTGAAATGCCGATATTTCTGAAATGCGGATATTTCCGCCCCACAAGGTACCGAGCAAAGACACGGTAAGCGTTGCATTCGTGTTTTCAACGACGCGGGCGAGTCTCGCGCGGGGATCTAGGATCGTTCCCAACCGATTCGCGGAGATGCGTATTCGAACCTAGGAGATCAGCAGGAGCGCAGAAGTCACGAGCATGACGGCGGCGGTGACGCCGTGGACTCCCCAGGCGATTGACTTCGAGCCGCCGTTGCCGAGCACGATGGCCGCGTCGGCGAGCGGAATGATCGTGGCGGCCAGTATCACCCAGCCGAGCAGGTGCGTGGCACCCGCGGCCATGAGAATGAAGACGAACAGCCCCGATGCGATGTCGCGGACGCCTTTGACACTCAGGTAGGCGCCGACCGATGGCTGGCCGAGATCTGGTTGCACACCGTAGCCGGCGGCGGCGACGCGCGGCGCGACGATGAATCGTGCGCCGATGAAGATGATGCCCGCGGCGATGAGTCCGGCGAGCATGTAGGCGATGGTGGTGGCGGTCATGTCGAGCACTCCTGGGGTTCGTCAGTGGATCGGTGAGAATGATGTCGGGTCAAGCAGTACCGACTGAACGTCGATGATCTCGGCGACGTTCGAAGCCGGCCATGTCGGCGGCGAATTCCGGGCTGGTCATGATCTGCTCGCGTGAGTTGTTCGGGGTCGGCGCCCGGTGGGTAGCGGATCAGCGCGACGAGTCGATTGGCGCCGCCGCTTCGCTCGGTCCACACACCGTGGGTGGTGACCCCGAATGTCGTGAAGGTTGCCAGGTGGCGGGCCCAGTGAACCGTCGCGTACCGCTGCAGAGCTTCCGGCGATCGCAGGGTGTAGATCCTGAGCTGAAACATCGATGCTGTTCTCCTTCGGTGATTCGGCTGGTGTGGATGCGGATGTGGGCGCGTCAGACCATCAGCACCACGCACAGGGCGGCCACTGCCGAGACCTTGCAGCATCGCGCGGGCGCCGATGATTCGGTCCCACTTTGCTTGCAGCGCACGGCCGTTCGGGAGTGCCTGCCGGCGTCGGCAGCCGCGGTCAGTTGTCGGTTGATGGGTGCGCTCACCCGGGTGTAGAGCACGAGCCAGACCAACAGCAGGACCAGGGCGACGCCCGCCGCGATCGCCTGCGCCCAGTGTGCGGCCACCGCAGCCAGCACCGCGCTCATCGCGGTAGCGACAACCCCGAGCACCCCGGGCACGGGCATTCGCCGGTCGCCGTATCGGTGCACGCGACCCATGACCGCGACCAGGGCACTGTCGTCGACCAACGCCATGGCCGGTCGCAGCACGATCGCGCAGAACACGTCGGTGCCGTAGACCGACCGCGGTGCCCAGCACCGCGATCAGTGCGGCGACACGGGTGATGAGGTCGAAGTCCATGTCGAAGCTCCTCTTCGTCGTAACTGCTAGCAACGCTAACCCCCTTATCTGCTCGCGTCAATAGCACTGCTAATTCTTCTAGCGGTGCTATCTTCGGCATGGCCATCGAGGACCGCCGTGAGCGCGAGCGAGCGGCCCGACGACAGCTGATCGTCACGACAGCCCGCCGGCTGGCCGAGGCCGAAGGCTGGGATGCCGTCACCACACGTCGGCTGTCCACCGAGATCGAATACAGCCAACCCGTGTTGTACAAGCACTTCACCGGCATGGAACACATCGCTGACGCTGTCGCCATCGACGGGTTCGACGAGCTCGCCGAGTGCGCTTCGGACCGCTCGCTCCGGCGTCGGCGAGGCCAGCGACGCCCTGACCCGGATTGCGCACGCCTATCTCGACTTCGCCCGCGACAATCCGGCCGTTTACGACGCGATGTTCACCCGCACGACCACCTTGCGCTTCGCCGCCGAAGACACACCACCGCAGCTGACGGCGGCCTTCGCCGAATTGCGCCAAGCGGTCGGGCTCGTCGCTGACGACCAGGACGCCGACACGCTCACCGAAGTGTTATGGGCCGCACTGCACGGACTGGTCACCCTTGGCCGCACCGGCCGAGTACGCCCTGGCCACGACTCGGACCGTCTCCAACTGCTCGTCGAACAGTTCGGACCTCGGCGATGAGTTTGCCTCGGGCGAATGGTCAGCATAGTCATGACGCCGAAAGACTCACCACCCGAGATCGAGCAGCGCGGACACCAGACCTACCTCGGAAAAACCGAAACTGTCACGATGGCAACCATCAGCCGTGCGGCTGACCGCATACCCGAGATCATGGCATGGCTGGGCATGCACGGTGTGGCTCCCGCAGGAGCACCTTTTCTTCGTTACCGAGTGATCGACATGGAAGGCAAGGTGGTAGTGGAAGCGGGTGTCCCCGTTGATGATTCAGCGGTCGGATCGATTGTCGATCAGTCTGAACTTCAGCTGCAGTCGTTGCCGGCCGGTCGATACGTCACGGCGACCCACTACGGCCACGTCGACCAGTTGAAGGACGCAAACGAGGCTCTCATGACGTGGGCTGCCGAGCAGGACATCACGTGGGACATGTCAATCGCCGACGACGGACAGCACTGGGCATGCAGGCTCGAAACCTATCTGACCAACCCCAGCGAACAACCCGATCCCAACCAGTGGAGAACTCTCATCGCCATGAAGACAACCTGAGCCGTTGCTATCAAAAACGTTCCCCAACAGTTGATCTCAAAGCAATTATTCCCACACGACCTCTGACGGTTCCTTGTCCGTACGCAGGCCCCGCCAACTCGGTTGGCGCAGTCTGTCGTCGGATGTCCGTTCGCTGTATCGCACCTCGCCGACCAGCTCGGGCCGGACGAAAGTGACACCCCTGGCGTCGAGCTTGGAAAGCCGTGCATTGAAGGGGATTCGTCGGTCTCCAGCGGCTTGAGGGTGCCCTTGAGCTTCGTCAGCTCCTTCTCGGTGAACCCCGTGCCGACCCGCCCGACGAACTGCAGGCCGCCCTCGGCGGGGATCCCGAGCATCAACGCGCCGATGCCACTGGATCGGCCGCCCTCACCTTTGCGCCAGCCGCCGATCACCACTTCCTGGGTGTTCCAGATCTTGTCCTTGATCCACGACGACGACCGCCGCCCCGGCTGGTAGGTCGCATCCCGCTTCTTCGCGACCACGCCTTCCCAGCGCTGCTTACGGGCATACTCCAGCGCCTCGGGGCCGTCGCCGGGCAACTGCTCCGGCACGATCAGCCCGCCACCGTCGGCCAGCGCTTCCAGCAGCCGGCGGCGATCGGAGTACTTGGCGCGCAACAGCGATCGGCCGTCGAGATAGAGGATGTCGAACGCCCAGTACTCGAGCCGGGTGGATCGCGCGCGGTTCTGCATCTCGCCGAAACTGGGCACACCGGACTCGTCGAGCGCGACCGCCTCGCCGTCGAGAATGACGTGGTGGTCGGCGAGGTCGGCGGCCAACGCCTTCAGTTGCGGGTACTCGTCGGTGACGTCGCGGCCCCGCCGCGAGCGCAGATTCGAGCCTGCCGTGGTTGGCGTCGACCAGCACCCGGTAGCCGTCCCACTTGCCCTCGAACGCCCACTGCGTGGCCTTCAAGCTTCTCCATCGAGCCCTCGGTCGCCAGCATCGGCGCGAGATCGCCTGCGTGCGGGTTCTTCTGCTCCTTCATCCGGTGCGCCAGCCAGTTCTTGCCGTCGGTCTGGATCAGCGCGTACCGGCCGTCGATCTTCTTGCCGTGCAGCGTGACGATGACCTCCCCGCCCTTCGTCCGGGCCGTCGGGCGGGTTGTCGTTGAACTTCTCCGTCTCGTAGGTTCCGGTGTCCCAGACGATGACCTTGCCGCCGCCGTACTCCCCCTTGGGAATCTCGCCCGCGAAGCGTCAGGTACTCCATCGGGTGGTCCTCGGTATGCACGGCGAGATGGTTGACCGATGGGGTGTCCGGCAGGTTCTTCGGGACGGCCCACTGACACCAGCACGCCGTTGCGCTCCAGCCGGAAGTCGTAGTGCAGCCGACGGGCGTGGTGTTCCTGGATGACGAATGCGTCGTCGTTGCCCGTCGCTCGGCGCCTTGTTCGGCACCGGCTCAGGTGTTTTCGCCGCAGTCGCGCATGCTGCGGTACGTCGTCAGCCGGTCCGCAACCGGCACCGCCTCGTCCAGATCGGCGAGCAGGTCCCCGTGCTCGGCCACCCGCTCGAGCACCTCGTCGAAGCGCAGGTGCCGCAGCTTCGGATCGTCGATCTCGTCCCAGGTGCGCGGCGCGGCGACGGTCGGATGTTCGCGTCCGCGAAGCGAATACGGCGCGATCGTCGTCTTGGCCGCGCTGTTCTGGCTCCAGTCCAGGAACACCTTGCCGGTGCGCAGGCTCTTCGTCATGGTCGCGGTGACCTGCTTGGGCATCGCCTGCTCCAGCTGCTGCGCGACCCGTTTGGCAAGCACCGACGCACCCCGTGAACTGATCGGATCGGCCAGCGGCACATAGAGATGCAGTCCCTTGCTGCCGCTGGTCAGCGGAAAGGTCGTCAGGCCGATGTCGGTGATGAGATCGCGCACCTCGTGGGCCACCTCGCACAGTTGCCGGAACGTGACGCCCTTCACCGGGATCCAGGTCGAACACGATGCGCGGTCGCCGGGCCCACCGGCTCCTGGTCTGACGAACCGCCATTGCGGCACGTGCACCTCGAGCGCGGCCTGCTGCGCGATCCACGCCAGCCCCTCGACGGTGTCGATGATCGGGTAGGTGGTCGTGCCCGACTTGTGGGTGATCGACCGCGCGGTCGAGCCAGTCCGGCGCGGACGAGGCGAGCTGCTTCTCGAAGAACGCGGGCTCGTCGACACCGTTGGGCCAGCGCTTGCGGGTCACCGCCCGGCCCGCGATGTGCGGCACCATCGCCTCGGCGATGTTGATGTAGTAGTCGAAGACCTCGGCCTTGGTGGTCCCCGTCGCCGGGTACAGCACCTTGTCGGGATTGGTCAGCTTCACCCGACCGAACTGATCCACCACACCACGGTATTACCCGGCGTAGCGTCGGACTATGAGCGAGAATCTTTGCGGCGTGCCTGCTTGCGGGCGCAGCCATCGTCTTCTCGGCGCCGCAGGCCGGCGCCGACCCTGAAGATCTTCTGCCCTACTGTTCCGGCGACCAGACGCCGATGGACAACAACTGCCGGCCGATGGCCCACCAGGAGGTCACCCACGGATGGATCGCGGCCTGAGCCCGAACCTGCCGAGCGGTCTCGACCCGACCAACCCAGCGTCGTCGGCTAGCAGCCGAGTCGCCGCGTCGTCAGGCCGCGTTGGGTTCTGGCCCGCCGGGCTCGTGAGGATGGTCGTCGTTCTCGGCTATGGGTTCGTCGGCTGACGGTTCCCGGCTGGCGTTCGTCGTCGGACGGTTCGTCGTCGGGTGGCCGATGGAGTCGTTCGGGACGGTGGTAGTCGTTGACTCGGGCCTGGCCGGTGTCCAGCGTCGCCGGTGGGATCCATTCGACGTCGTTGTGGGCATTGATCCGGGTGGTCCAGCCATCGGGACCGACCATGCGGTTGTCGGGTCCGCACGCCAGACCCGAGTTCGTCGACGTTGGTTTGTCCGTCATCGGCCCAATCGCGGGCGGCGTGATGGACTTGGCTGCCGTAGGCGGGCACGGTGCATCCGGGTTTGGTGCAGCCCCCGTCACGGGCGATGAGCATGATCCGCTGCGCCGGGGAGGCGACGCGGCGGGCGCGGAACAGATCCAGCGCCGAACCGGTGGCCTTGTCGAACACCGCGAGGTAGTGGTTGGCGTGAGCGGCCATTCGGATCACGTCGCTGATCGGGATCACCGTGCCGCCGCCGGTGACGCCGACCCCGGCGCGGCTCTCCAAGTCCTGCAGGGTGGTGCGGATGATGATCGAGGTCGGCAAGCCGTTGTGCTGCCCGAGCTCACCGCTTTCCAGCACGCTGCGCCCGACCGCGACCAGCGCGTCGTGCTGACGCTGCGCCAGACTGCGGTGGTCGCCGTCGATCTGGGCCTGCGACGGAGTCCCCGACACACAGGGGTGCTCGTCGGCGGGGTTGCACATTCCCGGTGCGGCCCACTTGGCGAAGATCGCCTCGTAGATCGCCCACGCTTCCGGGGTGAGGTTGCCTTTGAACGGGGTCATCTTGTCGGGGCCCTGCGGCCCCTTCGACACGCCGCGGCGGCGCTCGCGTTCGGCGTCGTCGGGTTCGGGGCCGTCCTGATCGAGCAGGAACAGGGTCCGCTCGGCGTTGTCCTTGAGTTCCTTGGGCCCGACCCCGATCGCGGTGCGCGACCAGATCGGCTTCGATCTGGCGCGCGAGTCAGGGCGTCGACCGCGGGCGGGATGCGGTCCATCGTCTCGCGCACGACCTTGACGTGCTCACCGTTGATCAGCCCGCGGGCCTGCGCCACGCGCGGTGCACGGCAGCACCGGCTCGAGCGGTTCTCCGATCAACGTGCGGCGCGGCCCCAACTGCGGCCGCCTCGTCGAGGCGACGGCCGGCCTCCGATGTCGAGATGCGCCACCGGATCGCCAACACCTGACGCCAGGACTTGGCGCCCATCTCCTTGGCCGTGGTCTCGGCCTGCAGGCGGGCCAGCATGCGATGACTCTGGGCAGGCAACTGACACGAGAGCGTTTCCAGTTCGTCGAGCGCCCCGACCAACTCGGGCTTGGTGAGCAAATCGATGGGCAGCGCGGCCAATTCGTCGTGGGCGGCGCGCAACGCGGCGACCGCTGCCTGCACCGCATCCGCTCCCATGACTCGAACATATGTTCGAATTCTAAGAATCTCTAGCGACGTCATTCCGAAAAATTCTCTGAGAGATTGTCGCTGCGTGCGTAGCCGAAACATCTTGCTGACACAAGCTGATTTGACGATGCAGCTCTACACATCGTCGTCGACCGCAGCACCTCGAACGGCGCGGTCGGCACCTCGGCGATGGCCATCTTCGCCGCGGAATCGGTGGGGATGACGTCGCGGGCCAACGCCGCGAGTGCCTTGTTCGTTCCGACGTCATGGCCTGCCTGCTCGCTCAGCAGCCACCGCACCTCGAGCAGATCGCAGTAGGCCTGGATCGGGGTGCCCTTCCGGTTGACGACGTCGTGCGCCAGCTGCTCGTAGGGGGTCAGCACCTCGATCACCCACAGTCGCGCCGCGGTCGACTCGTCGACATCGTGACCGGCTTCCCGGCACAGCTGCGCCTGATAGGCCAGCAGGTCGCCGAGCAGAATCTGCGCCTGCCCCTCGCCCACATCCAGTCCGGTGAGCTGCTGCAGTCGCTGCGCGTGGTATCGCCGATCACCAACGGCGACACGGATTCTGAGTTGGTCCGGATCGTCGCTGACCGGCGCGAGGGTCACTTCGTCGACGGCGAAGCCGAGCTCGTTCAGGCGGCGGACGGTTCCCTCGACGCGGTAGCGGTCGGTGAAGCCGAAGACGGGCTCGGCGTGCAGCGTCTCCCAGAGCGTCTCGTAACGGGTTCTGGTCGTGCTCGACTTCGGCGATCAACGTCTTCGTGCAGCTCCTCTGGCCGCCCGAGCCGTTCGGCGAGGTCGACCATTCCCTCGCGACGTTCTCCACCATGATCTCGAGGTCGTGCTCGCGCTGGCCCCGGCTCAGCAACGGGATGCACCTCTGAGGTCTCGGCGTCGACGAGCCACGCCTGCAGGATCTGGCCGTCGCGGGAGAACAGCGTGTTGGCCAGCGAGCAGTCACCCCAGAACACGCCGTGCCGGTGCAACTCCACCAACAGGCCGGCCATCGCGTCCAGCAGCCGCGCGCGGTGTTTGGGTTGGTCCGGCGGCAGCCGCATGAACAGCCGGCGGTACTGCCAGGACCCCTCGAGATAGCGGGTGACCAGGATCGCGGTGTCGAACTCGGGCTGCAGCACCACACCGGCGGGACGCACCGCGGGCAGACCCATCTCCTCGAGCCGCCGCAGGACGTCGTATTCCTTGGCCGCGATCCGAGGCGGCATGTCCTTGACCGCCCACAGCGCGTCGTCGGCGTCGACGAACTTCACCAGGTGGCGGCTGGGTCCCACCGCGATGTCGCGCAACGGGACGTCGGGGACGGTCCACTCGTCGAGCGGCCGGTCCCACGGCAGGCCGAGCAGTCCGGGAGTCGGTGCCCGGAGCCGGAACTCCGGCGCACGCATCCTCAGTTGATGCGGTCGCCGGTTTCCGGATGGAACAGGTGCACCTTGCCCTCCGGCTTCATGCGCAGCCCCACGGTGTCGGCGAGCTTCACCGGCGTGCGTGACAGCGACCGCGCCACCAGCTGCACGTCCGGGTGCGCATGGGTGTAGAGGTAGGTTTCGCTGCCCAGGTCCTCGACGAGGTCGATCACCACATCGATGCCGCCTCCCGGTGACACCTCGAGGTCCTCGGGCCGAATACCGATCGTGACGGTGTCGACGCCGGCGTCGGCCAACTTTGTCAGGTGTTCGCGCTCGAGTGGCAACGTCGAGTCCTCGCTGATGCGCACACCGTCGGAGACGACCGGCGCCGTCAGCAGGTTCATCGCGGGTGATCCGATGAACCCGGCGACGAACGCATTGGCCGGCCGGTCGTAAAGCTCGCTCGGCGAAGCGAACTGCTGCAGCTTCCCGAAACGCAGCACGGCCACCCGGTCGCCCATCGTCATCGCCTCGACCTGGTCGTGGGTGACGTAGACGGTGGTGGTGCCGAGACGCCGTTGCAGCGCGGCGATCTGGGTACGGGTCTGCACGCGCAGCTTCGCGTCGAGATTCGACAGCGGCTCGTCCATGCAGAACACCTGCGGTTCGCGCACGATGGCGCGTCCCATCGCCACGCGCTGACGCTGGCCGCCGGACAGCTTGGCGGGCTTGCGGTCCAGGAACTCGGTGAGGTCGAGGATCTTGGCCGCATCCTCGACCTTCTTGCGGCGCTCGTCGGCGGACACGCCGCGCAGCTTCAGCGCGAAGCCCATGTTCTCGGCGACCGTCTTGTTCGGATACAGCGCGTAGTTCTGGAACACCATCGCGATGTCGCGGTCCTTGGACGGCACGCCGGTCATGTCCTTGCCGCCGATCTCGATGGCACCCTCGTCGATGTCCTCGAGTCCGGCGAGCATGCGCAGCGCGGTGCTCTTGCCCGAGCCGGACGGGCCGACCAGGACGACGAACTCGCCGTCCTGGATGTCGAGGTTGAGCGAGTCAACCGCGAGCTTGTCCGAGCCCTCGTAGATGCAGGAGGCGTTCTTGTAAGTGATTGCAGCCATTGGGTTCTCCGTTTTCCGGGGTTTCGGATTACTTGATCGCGCCGAACGAAAGTCCGCGCACCAGCTTGTTCTGGGCGAACCACCCGCAGAGGATCACGGGCAGTGCGGCCATGGTTGCGGCCGCCGACAACACGGCCCAGTACTGACCCTCACCGGCGATGAAGCCGACGAGGTACACCGGCATGGTCTGAGCGTTCACCGCGGTGAGGTTCACCGCGAAGAAGAACTCGTTCCAGGCGAAGATCACGCAGATCAGCGCCGTAGCTGCGATACCCGGCGAGACCAACGGCAGGATCACCTCGCGCACCGACCGCCACAGGCTGGCGCCGTCGAGGCTGGCCGCCTCGAGCAGTTCGCCTGGCACCTCGAGGAAGAACGACCGCATCATCCACACCGCGATCGGCAGGTTCATCGAGGTGTAGAGGATGACCAGCGCCCAGATGTTGTCCAGCAGACCGATGTTGGACACGATCACGTACAGCGGCAGGATCGCCGCGACGATCGGCAGCATCTTGGTGCTCATGAAGAAGAACAACGCATCCTGCGTCTTGCGTACCGGCCGCAGCGACAGCGCGAACGCGGCGGGCGTGCCGAGGAGCAGCACCAGAAGCGTCGAAATGGCGGTGGCCCAAACCGAGTTCAGCATCGCGGGCCCGATGTCCTGATCGAACACCTTCCCGTACTGGTCCAGCGTCGGCGTGAAGAACAGCGTCGGCGGGCTGGTCGCCGCGTCACCTTCCTGCTTGAAGGACGTCAGCACCATCCAGAACACCGGGAAGAAGAACCCGAGCCCGACCAGCCAGGCCACCGCCCCCCACGCGTCGAACTTCCGGGCCTTCTTCTTCGGCACGACTGCGCCGGAGCGCTTGTCGCCGATAGCAGTTTCAGCAGTGGTGGTCATCAGGCCGCCTCTTCCTTGCCGGAGAACGATTTGAAGATCAACCGGAGCGCGAAGCTGGCGATGAACATCGTGAAGATCACCACGACCACGCCCATCGCCGCGGCCTGGCCCATGTCGAAGCCGAGGAACGCGCGCTGGTAGATGTAGAACGGCAGGTTCGCACTCGCGATGCCCGGCCCGCCCTGCGTCATCATGTAGATGGCGTCGAACGTGTTGACCAGGTAGATCGCGCCGAGCACGACGCCCAGTTCGATGAAGCGCCGAAGGTGGGGCAGCGTCAACTCGCGGAAGAGTTGAAACGCGCCCGCACCGTCGACTCGACCGGCCTCCAGGATGTCGCGAGGCATCGACTGGAGGCCGGCGAGGATCAGCAGCATCATGAACGGCGTCCACTGCCAGATGAGCTCGACCATCACCATGGTGAGCGGGAACTGACCGATCCAGTCCACCTTGCCGATGCCGACCAGCGACAGCACCCAGTTCAGGATGCCGTTCGTCGGATCGAGGATCGTGGTCTTCCAGATCAGCGCCGCCGCAACGGGTGTGACGAGAAACGGCGTGATCAGCAGCGTGCGGACGACGCCGCGCCCCAGGAACGCGCGGTCCAGCAGCAGCGCGAGCAGCAAGCCGAGGAACGCCGAGATCAACACGACACCGACGATGAGGATGACGGTGTTGAAGGCCACCCGCCAGAACTGGCTGTCCTTGACGACGGCGATGTAGTTGCTCAGCCCGACGAACTGCGTGAGCCCGGCCGCACCAGGTTCCACGACAACGTCGAGTAGTACAGCGTGAACAGGAACGGGATCTGGGTGACCACGATCATGAAGATCAGCGCGGGCAGCAGCGGGCCACGCCTGCGCCATCCTTCGGCCCGGCTCACGCCCGGCGCCCTGCGCCTCCCGGATCTTGCGGACCCGTTCGGCCACGGCGCCCTGACTGGCGTCAGCCTCGGTTTCAGCGGTAATGAGTCATCACTTCTCCTGATATGTCCGGCCGACGACCTCGGCGTATTCCTGTGCTTGGGCGAGCGCGTCGTCCACCGTCTTCTGTCCGGCGATCGCCGCGCTGATCTGCTGGCTCACCCGCGTTCCGAGATCCTGGAACTCCGGGATGCCGACGAACTGCACGCCGGTGTACGGAACCGGCTGCACCGTAGGCTTGTTCGGGGTCGCATTCTCGATCGACTGAAGTGTCAGCGGCCCGTAGGACTTCGGAGATCGCCTCGTACTCGGGCAGATCCGTGTACGTCGACGTCCGGCTGCCCGGTGGGACGCGGGCCCAGCCCAGCTTCTCGCCGACCAGCTTCATGTAGTCCTTGCTGGTCATCCACGAGATGAACTTCCATGCGCCCTCAGGGTTCTTGGCGCGTCTTCGGGATTCCCAGCGCCCAGGTGTAGAGCCAGCCCGAGTTCGGCTTCTCGACGATCGGCGCGGGCAGGTAGCCGATCTTGCCGACCAGATCCGGGTACGTCTTCGGGTCCTCCAGCACCGAGACCGCCGACGTCGCGTCGTACCACATGGCCGTCTGCCCCTGACCGAACAGGTTGGCGCACTCCTGGAATCCCGTTGACGAGGCACCGAGTTCACCGGCGTCGTTGATCAGGTCGACGTAGAAGTTGACGGCCTTGCTCACCTCGGGGCTGTTGAGTTGGGCGTTCCACTGGTCGTCGAACCAGCGTCCGCCGAATGTGTTGATGACGGTGTCCAGCGGTGCCAGCACCTCACCCCAACCCGGCTTGCCGCGCAGGCAGATGCCCGCGTCGGTGGCGTTCTTCTCCTTGATGGTCTTCGCCCAGTCGGCGACCTCCTGCCATTGCGGCTGGTAGTTCGGATCCTGGTTGACCTTGATACCGGCCTGTTCGAAGAGGTCCTTGCGGTACATCAGGAACGACGACTCGCCGTAGAACGGGACGGCGTACATGTTGCCCTCATAGGACAGCGACTCCCGCAGCGACGGGATGAAGTCGTTCTCGTCGTAGCCCGGCGTGTTCTTCGCGAACTCCGAAAGATTCAGCAGCCAGCCGTCTCTGGCCCACTGCGGGGTCTCGAAGTTGCTGATCATCACGACGTCGAACTCACTGCCGCCCATCGCGGTCGACATGGTGATCTTGGCGCGCGCCTGGTTCTCCGACAGGGTGATGAACTTCAGCTTCGTGCCGGGATTCTCCTTCTCGAACTCCGTCGACAACTTCTGGGCGTCGGTCATCTGCGAGTTGGACACCAGGGCGATCGTCACCTCGTTGTCCGACGCACCCAGGCTGCCCGCGCCGGAACAGCCGGCCGCGTCAGCGTCAGGCCCGCCACGGCCGCCACATGCGGCCCATCTCTTCAGCGCTTTCACCATCACTTCACCTTTCACTGCATCATTTCTGGCCAACAGCCAACGGGCACAATCGATGTCACAAACCAGCAGCCTGGCCAGCTTGTCCGCGCAGTGCGCCGAGCGTGGCGGGGTACTTGGTCGCGCCACTGGAGATCAGGATCGTCTTCTCGCAGCCGCGGATGTCTTCGAGCGGAACGGAGACCGCGCGCTGCTGAAGTTCGGTGTCGACGGGCGCGCCCTCCGCGTCGAAGAATCGGCCGCCGATCTCCCCCACCGCGCCGAGCGAGATCAGCTCGTCGAGCATGCGGATGTCGAGATAGCTGCCCTCGAACAGCGTCGTGGACGTCGAGACGGCGCCGACACCGAACAACATGATGTCGGCGCGCCTGCCCGCCTCGAGTGTCCGCGAGATCACCGAGTCGCTGCGCATCGAGGCGACGGTCGATGGCATCGGCGTAGAGCGGGGCGGGCAGCCGGATCGTGCTGGCGCGCAACACGTCTGCGCAGCGGCTGAGGATCAGCTCCGTGCCGGTCTGGTACGCCGCGGTGGACATGGCGCCGTCCAGTTGCACCACCGCCCGGCAGCTCGCCACACCGGGCGCCAGCGCGGTGGCCACCGCGACCTGCTCGGGGCCCCAGGTGAATCCGAGGACGTCGTCGGGTTCGAGCCGGCGCATCAACAATGCGGCCGCGGCGCGACCCACGCTCGCGAATGCGGCCGGGCGTCCGGGCGAACCGACGTCGACGCCGTGCCCGGCCACCACCGCCTCGGTCAGGCCGAACCGGCGTTCGAGCTCACGCTCCTCGTCGGCGTGCAGATCGTCGCGCATATCGGGCGGCACGACGACCTCGATGCGCACCAGCCCCTTGGCCTTGGCCCGGGCCACCAGCCGACCCGCGGTCGGCCGCGAGACGCCGAGACGGGCGGCGATCTCGGCCTGGGTCAGGCCGTCGAGGTAGTACAGCGTCGCTGCCCGCAGTGCGAGTCGAAGGTCCTCGGGCGTCGAGGCACGGCTCTGCGCCGGTGTCCCAGCACCTCGCCGTTCGACGTCGATGCGGTCACGAATGCCGCCCCACTTTCCCTCGACCGTGTGAGCATTTGCTCAGGGGTGCGAGTAGATGCTCATAACGCTAGCATGGTGAGTGTGACGCACACAACACTTTCGCCGATACCCGGATGCGGGCCGCCGTACTCGTCGAGCAGGGCCGGATCGAAATGGAGCAGCGGCCGGTGCCGACGCCGCAGCCCGGTGACGTGCTGATACGGGTCTCGTCGGTGGGTGTCTGCGGCTCGGATACGCACTACTACCGGCATGGCCGGGTGGGCGGCTTCGTCGTCGAGGCGCCGCTGGTCCTCGGCCACGAGGCGGCGGGCACGATCGTCGGCGTCGGCGAATCGGTCGACCCGTCGCGCATCGGTCAGCGGGTGTCGATCGAACCGCAACGGCCCGACCCCGACAGCGATGAGACGCGCCGCGGCCACTACAACCTCTGTCCGCATATGCAGTTCTTCGCCACCCCGCCGGTCGACGGCGCGCTCTGCGACTACGTGACCATCGGCGCGGAGTTCGCGCACCCGGTGCCGGACTCGATGTCCGACGACGCCGCGGCACTGTGCGAGCCGTTATCCGTCGGCATCGCCGCGATCCGCAAGGCCGAACTCGACGGCAGATCGCGGGTGCTCGATCGCGGGCGCCGGACCCATCGGCATCGTGGTGACCCAGCTCGCCCGGGCCTATGGCGCGACGGAGATCGTCGTCAGCGATCCGGACCCGGCCCGTCGCGACCGCGCCATCGCGTTCGGCGCCACCACCGCTCGCTCGACCCCACCGTCGAGTCAGGACCGACGATCTCGCGGTCGACGCGTTCATCGACGCGTCCGGTGCCGCCGCGGCCGTCGCCGCCGGCATCCGCGCGGTGCGGCCGGCGGGCACGGGTGGTTCTGGTCGGTTCGGGCGCCGAGACGATGGAGCTGCCGACGCAGCTGATCCAGAACCGCGAGCTGGTGCTGACGGGGGTGTTCCGCTACGCCAACACCTGGCCGACGGCGATCGCACTGGTCGAGTCCGGGCGCGTCGACCTCGACGCCATGGTGACCGCCCGCTTCCCGCTGGAGAAGGCCGCCGAGGCCCTGGACTCCGACCGGACCCCGGGTAGCGTCAAGTCGGTGGTGACGGTGTCATGACACTCAGTCAGAGCCCGAGCTACAACCGCGAGCGAGATCAGCGTCGGCATAGTGCATTTCGGGGTCGGCGGCTTCCACCGCGCTCACCAGGCGATGTACGTCGACCGCCTCTTGGAGATGGGCCTCGCCAAAGACTGGGGCATCTGCGGTGTCGGCGTCATGCCCGCGGACCGCAAGATGGCCGAGGTGATGGCCGCGCAGGACGGGCTGTACACGCTGTTGCTCGAGAATCCCGACGGCACCCGCGACGCGCGGGTGATCGGGTCGATCGTCGACTATCGCTACGCGCCCGACGATCCCGAGTCGGTGATCGAACTGCTGGCCGCGCCGAGCACCCGCATCATCTCGCTGACCATCACCGAGGGCGGCTACAACATCGACAATGCTCGGCGCCGGCGAGCATGTGTTCGGCCTCGTCGCGCAGGCGCTGGCGCGTCGACGCGACCGCGGCATCGCATCGCCGACGATCGTGTCCTGCGACAACATCGAGGGCAACGGCGATGTCGCCCGCCACGCCTTCACCACCTACGCCGAGCGCGTTCATCCCGGCCTCGGCGAATGGATGAGCGAGCACACCAAGTTCCCCAATTCGATGGTGGACCGCATCACGCCGGTCACCACGCCCGACGTCGTCGCCGTCGTGGAAGACGAGTTCGGCGTTGACGGATCAGTGGCCGGTGGCCGCCGAACCGTTCACGTCGTGGGTGCTCGAGGACGATTTCTCCGATGGCCGCCCGCCGTTGGAGAAAGTCGATGTGCTGATGGTCGACGACGTCACGCCGTACGAGTTGATGAAGCTGCGACTGCTCAACGCCAGCCACCAGAGTCTCTGCTACTTCGCGTATCTGGCGGGTTATCGGCTTGTGCACGATGCGGCGGGCGACCCGTTGTTCGCCGAGTTCCTGCGGGCGTACATGGACACCGAGGCCACCCCGACGCTGAAGCCGGTGCCGGGCATCGACCTGCCGGACTACAAGCGCACGCTGATCGAGCGGTTCGCCAATCCGGGCGTCAAGGACACGATCGCGCGGCTGTGCTTCGGCTCGTCGGATCGCATCCCGAAATGGCTGCTTCCCGTGATCAGGGAGAACCTGAGAACCGGAGCGCCCGTGCGGCTGTCGGCCGCGACCGTCGCCAGCTGGGCGCGATACGCCGAGGGCGTCGACGAGCAGGGCGAGCCCATCGACGTCCAGGACCAACTGGCCGACACCCTGGTGCCGCTGGCGAAGTCGCAACGGGAGAACCCGACCGCGTTCATCGAGAACACCGAGGTGTTCGGTGATCTCGCGAGCGATCCGCGGTTCGTCGAGGCCTATGTGTGGGCGCTCGATTCGCTGCACCGCGACGGCGCGCGCGCGACGCTGGAGACGTTGCTTCGGAAGGACACGCCATGAGGGCGCTGGTCATCGGCGAGGCACTGATCGACATCGTCGAGCGCGACGGCCAGGTCACGGGCGAGCACGTCGGCGGCAGCCCGCTCAACGTGGCGGTCGGCCTGGCCCGGCTGGGCCGAGGAGTCGACTTCCTCACCCACATCGGCGACGACGCTCGCGGTCGGCGCATCGTCGAGTATGTCGAAAGCTCTGGAGCGCAACTTGGTTTCGGGAAGCACTGACTGCCGATCGCACGCCGACCGCGCTTGCCACGCTCGACGAAAACGGCTCGGCGCAGTACGTGTTCGACATCGACTGGCAGCTTTCGGGAACACCGGAGGTGACACCGCCGCTGGTCGCGCACACCGGGTCCATCGCGACGTGTGCTCGAGCCCGGCTGCCGGGCCACCGCCGCGCTGCTCGACGCGTATCACCCGTCGGCGACGATCACGTTCGACCCGAATGTGCGCCCGGCGCTGATCGAAGACGGTGACGCCGCGCGGGGCCGCATCGACCGGCTCCTCGAGAAGTGCGACGTGGTCAAGGCCAGCGACGAGGACATGCGCTGGATCGATCCGAATCGCTCGCCGAAGCAGATCGCGCGGACCTGGCTGAGCCTGGGCCCGTCGATCGTCGCGGTGACGATGGGCGACCGTGGCGCGTTCGCGATGTGCGCGGCAGGCACGGTGCGGATCGCCGGCGCTGCCAGGTGGAGGTTGTGGACACCGTCGGCGCCGGCGACTCGTTCATGACCGGGCTGATCGACGCGCTGTGGGAGCTGAACCTGCTGGGCGCCGAGCGGCGGCGCGACCTGCGCCGCATCGGTCTGACGCCCTGATTCGCGTGGTGCGGACGGCCGCGCTGTCGTCGGCGCTGACCGTCGGCCGTGCGGGCGCTGACCTGCCCGATCGCGCAACACGGGACGCCGCCGCGGCGAGGTCCGGCCCGCAGTTGTCCCAACCCGGCTAACCTGGCCTTATGCGTTCCATATGGAAGGGTTCAATCGCCTTCGGCCTGGTGAACGTCCCGGTCAAGGTCTACAGCGCGACCGAGGACCACGACGTCAAGTTCCACCAGGTGCACGAGAAGGACAACGGGCGCATCCGCTACAAGCGGGTATGCGAGGTGTGCGGCGAGGTCGTCGAGTTCCGCGACATCGCCAAGGCCTATGAATCCGACGACGGTCAGACGGTGATCATCACCGACGACGACATCTCGACATTGCCCGAGGAACGCAGCCGCGAGATCGAGGTGCTGGAGTTCGTTCCCGCCAGCGACATCGATCCGATGATGTATGACAAGAGCTACTTCCTCGAACCCGAGGGCAAGTCGTCGAAATCGTATGTGCTGCTGGCCAAGACGCTCATGGAGACCGACCGGGTCGCGATCGTGCACTTCGCGCTGCGCAACAAGACCCGGCTTGCCGCGTTGCGCGTCCAGGACTTTTCCAAGCGCGACGTCATGGTCATCCAGACGCTGCTGTGGCCCGACGAGATCCGCGATCCCGATTTCCCCTCGCTCGACGCGAAAGTCGACATCAAGCCCGCCGAGCTGAAGATGGCGAGCCAGGTGGTCGAGTCGATGACCGACGACTTCAACCCCGACCGCTACCACGACGACTACCAGGAGCAGCTGCACGAGCTGATCCAGGCGAAACTCGAAGGCGGCGAGGCGTTTACCACCGAGGAGCAGCCGAAGGAGCTCGACGAGACCGAGGACGTCTCGGACCTGCTCGCGAAGCTGGAGGCCAGCGTCAAGGCGCGCCGCGAAGGGGTGGCGGTTCGGACAAGCCGGCCAAGAAGGCGCCGGCGAAGAAGGCCCAAGAAGGCAGCGGCCAAGAAGGCGCCCGCCAAGAAAGCCGCGAAGAAGGCCCCCGCCAAGAAGGCAGCGAAGAAAGCTGCCGCGAAGAAGTAGCGGTCAGTCGAACAGCCGGATCAGTGCCCGGTCGAACCGTGCGCCGGTGACGGCGAGGGCCGGATCGGTGTGGACCTGAAGTAGTTGTCCATAGAACATCGCGAGCGCCAACCCCGCCGCATCGCTACCGGTTCGATCGTCGCCGAGGCCGAGAAGTCGTGCGACCGCGGGCCGGGTGCGGCGGAAACCCTCCGTCAGCTGGTCCCGGACAACCGGTTCGTGGGGCGCGATGGCGAGTGCCGCCACGAAACTGTGTACGAGCCCGACGTGGCGTTGACGCGTCTGCTCGACCACGGCATTCGCCTTCCGGAAGCGCTCGGTTGGGCTAGCGGATTCGACCTTGCCTAGCACACGCTCGATCTCGACGAGCCAGCGATCGAGCCCTTGGATGACTGCGGCGGTGATAAGGGCGTCCTTCGACTCGAAGTGATATGTGATCGAGGCGAGATTGGCGCCGGATTCGTCGGCGATTGCCCTGGCCGTGATCCGATCGATCGGCAGCCGCTCGAGACAACGCAGAGCACCGTCGAGCAACTTCTGTCGATTGCTGCGCTGCGGACTCATTGCTTCAATCTATACAAATGTATAGATTGAAGTATGCGCACCACGCTGGTAGTCCTCTCGATCGTTTTCGCCGCGCTCCTGACCGGCTCCGCGGTATTCAAGCTGTCGCACCGACCCGCCGCCGTCGAGAGCTATCGAAAAGCGGGGGTGCCGGAGTCGTGGCTGAATGGACTCGCTTCGCTCCTGCTTCTTGCCGCGGCCGGTCTGGTCGTCGGCCTGTGGTGGCCGCTCGCAGGCATCGCCGCGGGAATTGGCCTCGTGGCCTATTTCGCACTCGCGGTGGGCTTCCACGTGCGGGCGAACGACGGCGTTCACGCGGTCACGCCGGCGGTGCTCGCCTGCGCCGCTGCGGCACTCGTCGTGCTGCAGCTCGCCACATACTGACGTCCGCCGGCGTCATCAATTTATGACGCCGCGCGCCCCGACCACCACCGCCCAGCCGACTGAATTAGAACGTGTTTCAGAAAGTGCTCACCGGCGCTGTCTAGTATTGCTAAGGTTCGCCCCGGGCGACGGAAGGAAGCAAACGTGATCCTGGACAGATTTCGGCTGGACGACCAAGTCGCGGTAGTGACCGGCGCGGGCCGTGGACTCGGCGCCGCGATGGCGCTGGCATTCGCGGAAGCCGGTGCTGACGTGGTCATTGCGGCCCGCACGCAGTCGCAACTCGAAGAGGTCGCCGAACAGAGTCAAGGGCGTCGGCCGCAAAGCCCACATCGTGGTCGCCGACCTGGCACACCCCGAGGACACGGCCAAGCTCGCGGGTGAGGCCGTCGAGGCCTTCGGCAAACTAGACATCGTCGTGAACAACGTCGGCGGCACCATGCCCAACACGCTGTTGACCACCTCCACCAAGGACCTGCGCGACGCGTTCACCTTCAACGTCGCCACCGCGCACGCACTCACCACCGCCGCCGTGCCGTTGATGCTCGAGCATTCCGGCGGCGGCAGCATCATCAACATCACGTCGACGATGGGCCGCGAAGCCGGCCGCGGTTTCGCCGCATACGGCACCGCCAAGGCTGCGCTCGCCCACTACACCCGGCTCACCGCACTGGACCTGTGCCCGCGGATCCGGGTCAACGCGATCGCGCCCGGATCGATTCTCACGTCGGCGCTCGACGTGGTGGCCTCCAACGACGAACTGCGCGAACCGATGGAAAAGGTAACGCCGATGCGCAGACTGGGCGAGCCCGAGGACATCGCCGCCGCCGCTGTGTACCTCGCCTCTCCCGCCGGGGCCTACCTGACCGGCAAGACACTCGAAGTCGACGGCGGCCTCACCTTCCCGAACCTCGACCTGCCCATCCCGGATCTGTGAGGAGCAACTCTTGAGCATCAAAGTCGCCGCGATCGGCACCGGAAACGTCGGCCGTCATGCGCTGACCCAACTAATCAAGGATCCGCAGTTCGAGCTCACCGCCGTGTGGGTGTCCTCGGAGTCCAAGGCTGGCAAGGACGCCGGAGAGCTTGCGGGACTTGATATCTCGACGGGTATCACCGCCACCACGGACCTCGATGCCGTGTTGGCGACCAAACCGGACTGCGCGGTCTACACCGCCATGGCCGACAACCGCCTGCCCGACGCGCTCGAGGATTACCGGCGCATCCTTGCGGCGGGCGTCAACGTCGTCGGCAGCAGCGCGGTGTTCCTGCAGCACCCGTGGCAGGTGCTGCCGGATGAACTGGTCAAGCCGATCGAGGATGCGGCGCAAGAGGGGTGTTCGACGCTGTTTGTCAATGGCATCGACCCCGGCTTCGCCAACGACCTGCTTCCGCTCGCGCTGGCCGGAACCTGCCAGAGCATCGAGCAGATCCGGTGCATGGAGATCATCAACTACGACACGTACGACAGCGCCACCGTGATGTTCGACGTCATGGGGTTCGGCAGGCCCCTCGACGACCTTCCGATGCTGTTGCAGCCCGGCGTTCTGAGCCTCGCCTGGGGTTCGGTCGTCCGCCAGCTGGCGGCGGGTCTCGGCGTCGAACTCGACGAGGTGACCGAGACCTACGTGCGTGAGCCTGCGCCGGAGGATTTCGACATCGCGTCCGGTCATATCGAGAAGGGCACTGCGGCGGCGCTGCGCTTCGAGGTCCAAGGAAAGAAGGACGGCAAGGTCGCCGTCGTGCTCGAACACGTCACGCGGTTGCGCGACGACCTTTGTCCCGACTGGCCGCAGCCGGCGCAGGAGGGCGGCTCCTACCGCATCGAGATCACCGGCGAACCCTCCTACGCGTTGGATCTGTGCCTGAGCAGCCCGAACGGCGATCACAATCACGCCGGACTGGTTGCGACGGCCGCCCGCGTCGTCAACGCGATCCCCGCGGTCGTCGCTGCTCCGGCAGGGATCACGACGACGCTCGACTTACCCCTGGTAACTGGGAAAGGGCTGTACGCTGTGAACTAGCCGGGGATTACCTTTGAGAAAGGGCGCGCCTATGCGGACCACACTTCGATACCTCGCTCCGCTATTGGGCGCTGCCGGAGCAACTGCCGCGATCTTGGCCGCTCCCGCGGCCAGCGCCCAACCGGCGCCGACTCTCCCACAATGCGCCCACACCGGTGGCGGCGGAGCTTTCGGCGGTGGGACGACCGAGTGCGAATCGCCAGGCAACGCTGAGATCAGCTCCTCTCCCCCGGTGTACGCGGGACCATGGGGCAACATGTGGGGCAACGAAGGCTATTTCTTCCCCTGATCGGGGTCTTCGTCACGGCCTAGGAGACGCTAACGCGAATTGAAATTCGCTGTCTCACAGTGCTTTTCGCAGTAAACTACACGAGTGCGCCACCGACCGCGCCAACGCATCTGCATTCGCGCAAGGGCGAGTTCCACGGCAGGCGCTCATCATGGGTGGCGGCGGCAACCACGGTCGCCGCTGACCACAACCGCGGCCTTAAGGAGGCCCACAATGCGGTCAAGAATTCGTTATTCGGCAATACTTTTCGCGACAGTGGGCGCATGCGCCTTCGTCGTCACGCCTGCCGCTTCGGCAGCACCCAGATGCGTCAACATCGGTCCGACCACCACGCAGTGCGAGACCAACGGCAGCTCTCAGATCGTCACCTCACCCCAACCGACCAACAACTGGGGCGGCTGGGTGCCCTGGGCACGCGGCGGCCTGGTCATCGGGCTCGGCGGCTTCGGCTGGTAGACCCCGCTAGTTCTCGTCGGCAGAGGTTTCGGCTAACCTAACTTTTCTATTCGCAGTTCCGATAGAAGGTGGGTTGGTTGTCACAGGGCGCCGACGTGAAGATGCGGCCGAGCTGGATGCTGCTCGGCCCGGCGTTCGTCGCCGCGATCGCATACGTCGACCCCGGCAATGTCGCCGCCAATGTCAGCGCAGGCGCGCAGTTCGGCTTCCTGTTGGTGTGGGTCATCGTGGTGGCCAACACGATGGCCTGCTTGGTTCAGTACCTCTCGGCGAAGCTGGGTCTGGTGAGCGGGCTGTCGCTGCCCGAGGCCATCGGCAACAGGATGCGACGCCCGACTCGGCTGGCCTACTGGCTGCAAGCCGAATTAGTCGCGATGGCAACGGATCTCGCCGAGGTGATGGGCGGCGCGATCGCGCTGTACCTGCTGTTCGACCTCCCCCTGCTCACCGGCGGCGTGATCACGGGAGCCGTGTCACTGTTGCTGCTGGTGGTCAAGGACCGCCGGGGTCAGCAGATGTTCGAGCGCGTCATCACCGGCCTGCTACTGGTCATCGCGATCGGATTTCTCACCAGCCTGTTCGTCGCACCCCCACCTGCGGACGAGGTGGCCGCCGGTCTTGTGCCGATGTTCGCAGGCCCGGAGAGCGTGCTGCTCGCGGCGGCGATGCTCGGCGCAACCGTGATGCCGCACGCGGTATATCTGCACTCCGGCCTCGCGCGCGACCGTCACGGCCATCCCGAACCGGGCCCGATGCGCCGCATGCTGCTGCGCGTCACCCGATGGGACGTCGGAATCGCGATGGTCGTCGCGGGTGCCGTCAACCTCTCAATGCTGCTTGTCGCGGCGACGAACCTTCAGGGGCGCGACAACACCGATTCGATCGAGGGCGCGCACACCGCGGTCGGCGACACGTTGGGCCCAACGGTCGCGTTGCTGTTCGCGATCGGACTGCTCGCATCGGGTCTCGCGTCCTCGTCGGTGGGTGCATATGCCGGCGCGATGATCATGCAGGGCCTGCTGCACGTGTCCATATCGTTGGTGGCGCGACGGCTGATCACCCTCGTGCCCGCGCTGGCGATCTTGGCGATAGGCGTAGACCCGAGCCGCGCGCTCGTGTTGTCCCAGGTCGTGCTGTCCTTCGGAATCCCGTTCGCGCTGATCCCGCTGGTGCGTCTGACCAGCGATCGCGCGATGATGGGCGACGACACCAACCACCGTGTGACCACCGCCCTCGGGTGGCTTGTCGCCGCTTTGATTACTGTGCTGAACGTGGTGCTTATCTATCTGACCGTGAAGGGCTGAATGCCGCACACCTACTTCGCCTATGGGTCGAACCTGTGCGTTCGGCAGATGGCGCGGCGGTGCCCAGGCGCAGTCGACCCCCGGCCGGCGACGCTGGCCGACCACGATTGGCTGATCAACGAGCGCGGCGTGGCGACCGTCGAACCGTTCGACGGTTCGCAGGTACACGGAGTGGTGTGGCAGCTGACCGATCACGACCTCGCCCACGCTCGACAGCGCGGAAGGCGTCCCGGTGCGGTATCGCCGCGACCAGCTCACTGTGCACACCGACGATGGGCCGTATCCGGCGTGGGTCTACATCGACCACCGGGTCGAACCCGGGCCACCACGGCCGGGCTACCTGGAGCGCATCATCGACGGCGCGCTGCACCACGGGCTTCCACAGCGATGGATCGACTTCCTGAAACGATGGGATCCCGCGCACTGGCCGGGAAGCACCGCCAAGCCGAGTTCACCAGCTCCACAGTCACTTTCGGACCTCCTGGCCGAACCAGGAATCTCCGAAGAAGTCGCGCTGCGATCGCGGTTCGGGTTCATGGCCATCCACGGCGGCGGCCTGGAGCAGATGACCGACGTGATCGCCGAGCGCGCCGCTGACGCGGCGGACGCGTCGCTGTACGTGGTTCGCCACCCCGACCACTATCCGCACCACCTGCCGTCGGCGCGCTATCACGCCGCGGAGTCCGAACGGCTCGCCGAGTTCCTCGGGCATGTCGACGTGGCGGTGTCACTGCATGGGTACGGCCGGATCGGGCGCAGCACGCAGTTGCTCGCAGGCGGCCGCAACCGCGTGCTCGCCGAACATCTCGCGCGACACGTCAGCGTGCCCGGCTATCAGGTCGTCACCGACATCGACGCGATCCCCCGTGAGCTGCGAGGCCTGCACCCGGACAACCCGGTCAACCGCGTGCGGGGGGCGGCACCCAACTCGAACTCACTCCTCGGGTACGCGGCATCAGCCCGCGCAGCCAATTACCAGGCGACGACGGCATCTCCCCGGCCACCTCCGCGTTGGTGCAGGGGCTGGCCGCAACCGCCCGTTCATGGGAATCGCGCCCCGCCTAACCCATCCGGACCGGCGCTGCCGCTCCGAATAACGGGTGTGCAAAGTTCCGACCCCCTCCAACGCTCTGTCGCAGTCATCGGCAGCGGCGTGTCCGGCCTGGTAGCCGCCTATGTCCTGGCTCAGCGCGACCGCGTGACCCTCTACGAGGCCGATACCCGCCTCGGCGGGCACGCCCATACCCACCAGATCCCGCTGCACCACGACGACGGCCCCACAATTGGCGTCGACTCGGCCTTCCTCGTGCACAACGACCGCACGTATCCGACGCTGTGCCGACTGTTCGACGAACTCGGTATCGCCACCAGGGAAACCGACATGTCGATGTCGGTTCGCGACGACGCGAGTGGACTCGAGTACGCAGGCGCCCGTGGGATCGGCGGGCTATTTCCGTCCTGGTCGTCGCTGACCCGTCCGCGCTACCTGGTCATGCTGGCCGAGGTCAAACGATTCCACCGGGCGGCACTGCGCCTCCTCGAGAGTGACGCGGACAACGCGACGGTCGGCGACTTCCTCGACCGCCACGGCTTCTCCCAGTACTTCATCGACCACTTCATGACGCCGCTCATTGCGGCGGTCTGGTCGTCCCCTCCGGGCCAGTCGCTGCAGTACCCGGCGCGCTATCTGTTCGTGTTCCTGGAACACCACGGCATGCTGTCCGTCTTCGACTCCCCCACCTGGCGGACTGTGGTCGGCGGTTCGGTCGAGTACGTCAACGCCGTCGCGAAGTTCATCGATGAGGTGCGTGCTCGGCGCCGCGGTGCGCTCGGTGCGACGGCTACCCGACGGCGTCGAGGTGTCGGACGCAATCTCCGGGCCGCGACGTTTCGACGCCGCCGTCATCGCCACCCATCCCGACCAAGCATTGCTGATGCTCGCCGAACCGACTGCCGCCGAACGATCCGTGCTGGGCGCCATCGGTTACAGCACCAACCACGCGCAGCTGCACACCGACGAATCAGTGCTGCCCAGGCATAACCGCGCGCGTGCGTCATGGAACTACCTGGCGACGGCCGACGACGCACAGGTGATGGTCACCTACGACGTGACCCGGCTGATGCGGCTGGGCGGCGGCGTCCGGCTCCTGGTGACGCTGGGCGGCGAGGACCGCGTCGACCGTGGGACCGTGCTCACCGAGATGACCTACAGCCATCCGATGTATACACCGGACTCTGTTGCCGCCCAACAGCTTCTGCCAACCCTGGACGACGATCGCGTGGTGTTCGCCGGCGCCTATCACGGGTGGGGCTTCCACGAAGACGGCGCAGCATCTGGATTGCGGGCCGCGCAACGCCTCGGCGTCGAATGGCCGGCTCTCGCCCGCGAGGCGGTGCCGTGCTGACGCCCGCCATCTACCGCACGCGGATAACCCATCTGCGTCGCGCCCCCGTACATCACTACTTCGAGCATCGCGGGTACAGCTGGTACGTCGACGTCGACGAGTTGCCGAAGCTTCCCCGATGGCTGGGGCCGTTCGCCCGGTTCGACGCACGCGATCACTTCAGTGAAGACTGACGGGCCGAATGACACACTGCGGCAACGCATCGACGCGTTTCTCGCCGACCGAGGCGTCGAATTGCGCGGCGGCCGGATCACCGCGCTACTGCAGGCCCGGGTCCTCGGATACGTGTTCAACCCCATCAGCCTGTACTGGTGCCACGACGCAAACGGAACACTGCGGCACGTCATCGCCGAAGTGCACAACACCTACGGCGGACGCCATGCGTACCTGCTGCCGCCCGACACCGATCACCCCGCGATCGTGATGAAGAAGCTGTACGTCTCCCCGTTCAACGAGGTCGACGGCTATTACCTGGTGACCGCGCCTCGGCCCGAAGAGAACCTCGACGTGCGGATCTCGCTGCACCGCGAGAACCACCCGGCATTCGTCGTCACCATGCGTGGAAACCGGAAACGCGCAGGCATCGCCGAGATCGTCCGGCTGCAACTGGTGGCGCCAGTCGCCCCGCTGATGGGCGCGATTGGAATTCGGATACAAGGCATCACACTCTGGCTGCGGCGAGTTCCCGTCGTGCCCCGCACGGATTCCAGCAAAGCGCCGCGTACCAAGTCCCGCGACAAAGAAAGAGTCGACCAGTCGTGAGCATCGATCTGACGCTAGCCCCCTCGGCCACAATTGATTCCGAGAGATGGCCGGCCGTGGCGCGGGTGCCCGGCGGGCCGGTCAGCGCCGCAACGGGCGCTATCGCGGACCGGCTGTTCCGCCGCGCGGCGGCACGGTTACCGATCCGCGTCGTGTATCCCGACGGCACGGTGGTCGGCGCCGCCGACCCCACGCTGCCGACCATGGTGGTGCATCGGCCCGAGGCGATGGTTCGCCGGGTCGGTCGCTACGGGCTCATCGGCTTCGGCGAGTCGTATATGGCCGGCGACTGGAGCTCCACGGATATCGCGGGCCTGCTCACCGAGTTCGGCAAGCGGCTGACGGAGCTGATTCCTCCTGTCCTGCAGCGATTCCGGCCTCTGGCCGTGGTTCGCCAGCCGCGGTCGCAGCACAACAGCCGCCGAGCAGGCGCGGCGCAACATCGCCGAACACTACGACCTGTCCAACGCCATGTTCGCCGAATTCCTCGACGAGACGATGACGTACTCCAGCGCGCTGTTCGACGCCACTGCCCGCCGACGAGTCGACTCTCGCCGACGCACAGCGCCGAAAGATCGACCGGCTCCTCGACACCGCGGCAGTCGGGCCGGGCAGCCGAGTGCTCGAGATCGGTACCGGCTGGGGTGAACTGTGCATCCGCGCCGCGGCGCGGGGCGCCCACGTCCGTTCGGTCACCTTGTCAGCCGAGCAGCAGCGACTGGCCCGGCAACGGGTGGCCGAAGCGGGTCTGTCCGACCGAGTCGAGATCGACCTGTGCGACTACCGCGACATCGAAGGGCGCTATGACGCTGTGCTGTCGATGGAGATGGTCGAGGCGGTCGGATACCGGTTCTGGCCCACGTACTTTCAGACTCTGGACCGGCTGGTGACGCCCGGTGGCCGGGTGGCGATTCAGGCCATCACGATGCCGCACGACCGGATGCTGGCCAGTCGCAACACCCATACCTGGATCCAGAAGTACATCTTCCCCGGCGGCCTGCTGCCGTCGACCGAGGCGATCATCGGGATCACCGAGTCCAGTACCCGGCTGCGCACGGTCGACATGTTCTCCCTGCGACCGCACTACGCCGAGACGCTGCGGATTTGGCGGGAGCGTTTCGTCGAGCGCCGGGATTCCCTGGCAGAGTTGGGTTTCGACGATGTGTTCCATCGGATGTGGGAGCTCTACCTGGCCTACTCCGAGGCCGGATTCCGGTCCGGATATCTCGACGTCTATCAGTGGACGTTCGCGCCGTCCGGGCGGCAGCAATGAATTTCATCGTCGTCTCCGCGGCGTCGCTGGCCATCGTCGTCGTGGTCCACACCACCACGTTTCTCATCGGTCGCCGGATCGGCCGCTACAACATCGTCGACGTCGCATGGGGTGTGGGTTTCGTCGCGGTAGCGGCCGTCGCCGCAGTAGTCGGCACGGGTGATCCGTTTCGGCGAATCCTGCTGCTGGTCCTCGTCGCGGTATGGGGACTGCGCTTGGCGTGGCACATGATCGTCAAGTCGGCGGGCAAGGGCGAAGACCCGCGCTATCACGACCTGCTGCGCGGTGACTTCTCGGCGGGTCATGTGATCCGCAAGATGTTCCTGATCCAGGCGGCGGCAACGTGGTTTGTCTCGCTGCCGCTGCAACTTTCGGCCGTCCTGGGTCCGACGCCGCCGATCGCTGCGCCCGGTGCTGATCGCCGGCGTCGCCGTGTGGGCTCTCGGCCTGCTGTTCGAAGCCGTCGGCGATCACCAGTTGCGCCGAGTTCAAGGCCGACCCCGCCAACAAGGGCGTCATCATGGACCGCGGACTGTGGGCGTGGACCCGGCACCCCAACTACTTCGGCGACGCATGCGTGTGGTGGGGGTTGTGGCTGGCCGA
The DNA here is from genome assembly GCA_963720345.1 of uncultured Actinomycetota bacterium. Lineage (GTDB taxonomy): Bacteria > Actinomycetota > Actinomycetes > Mycobacteriales > Mycobacteriaceae > Mycobacterium. Next base: position 253,569 of record CAVRFN010000047.1, on the reverse strand, counting down.
GCATCGCGGGCTGGGTTTCGCTCACCACGGTGCTTGTCGCCGGTGCTGATGACGTATTTCCTGGTGTACGCCACCGGTGCCCGGCTTACCGAGAAATACATGGCGAACCGCGATGGATTCGATGAATACCGTTCCCGTACTTCGTTTTTCGTCCCACGACCGCCTAGATCGCGAATACCGTGACGCTAATTGCGGCGGTCGATAGGCTACGGCTTGTGACAACGGACCTCGACGCAGCTGCTGCGCCAGGTGGCCCGGCAGGACGTCGACGCGTTCGCGACCTTCTATGACCAGACCCGGGCGCGGGTATTCGGCCTGGTCACCCGCGTGCTGCGCGATCCCGGCTACAGCGAGGAAACCACCCAGGACATCTACCTGCAGGTATGGCGCACCGCCGACGCCTATAACCCCGCTGCGGGGTCACCGCTGTCGTGGCTGATGACCCTCGCGCACCGCCGGGCGGTGGACCGCGTGCGCTCCGAGCAGGCGGCCAGTCAGCGCGAGTCTCGCTACGGCGCCGCCAACGTCGAGCCGCCGTCCGACCAGGTCGCCGATTCGGTGATCCTGAGCGACGAGCGGCGCCAGGTCGCCGACTGCCTCGGCTCGCTGACCGACACTCAGCGAGAGGCCATCCAGCTCGCCTACTACGACGGCCTGACCTACGTCCAGGTGTCCGAGCGGTTGTCGGCCAACCTCGCGACGATCAAATCGCGGATGCGCGACGCCATCCGCGGCCTACGCCGATGCTTGGGGGTCGCATGACTCAGCCCACAGACGACCTGACCGCCCTCGCGACGCCGTACGCGCTGCACGCGATACCCGAGGCCGAACGCGCCGACATCGAGCGACGTCTCGCGGACGCGCCACCCGAGGTCGCGCGGGCCTTCGACGACGAGGTCCGCGCGGTACGCGAAACCATGGCGGTGATCTCGGCCGCCACCGCTGTCGAGCCGCCGTACGAACTACGCGACCGCGTCCTCGCCGAAATCACCGCCGCCCCAGTTGTCCCGCTGCGACGGAAGCCCAGGCCCTGGCGGGCGACGATTCTGGCCGCCGCGGCCGCGGTCGTCATCGGACTCGGCGCGCTCGGTGTCGGACTGGCGCTGCGGCCCGCGCCGACCGTGTCGACCGCCGAGCAGATCTTCGCCGCGCCGGACGTGCGCACCGTTTCCGGCGACATTCCCGGCGGCGGAACCGCGACGGTGGTGTTCTCCCGCGAGAAGAACGCGGGCGTGCTCGTGATGAACAACGTGACGCCGCCGGAGGCGGGCACCGTCTACCAGATGTGGTTGATCAACGACGCCGGTCCGCATTCCGCGGGCACGATGGACGCCGCAGGCGGTTGCGCCGTCGACCACCGCGGTGCTCCCGGATCTGGACGGGTCGAGCACTCTGGCGTTCACCATCGAACCGCCAGGCGGTTCGCAGCAGCCGACCACCGAGCCGTTCGCGGCGCTGCCACTGACCTAGGTCAGGTCCGGCGAGGGTGGCCGTCGGCGGCCTCGGCGATCACATCGGCGACGTCGTGGCGACGCTGCCACGCCCGTCGTTGTCGCATCGCACCGTTGCCCTGCTCGGCGATGCGGTCCAGTTCGCCGGTGACCAGGTCATAGTCGCCGACCGCTTCGAGCGCGGGCCGGACGTGCTCGACCATGCGGCCCAACAACTTTCGCGCCGGTACGCACTCGTGGCTCTCGGTCAGGTCCAGCGCGTCGCCGTCGAGGCCGTCGCGGGCCGATTTCCAGTACGCGGCGCGCAACGCATGCGGTGACAGCGGCGGCATCGGTTGCCCGCGCCGCTCGTCGTCGAGCGCCGTCATCACCGCCGCGCGAATCAGGGCGGCCAGCAGGACCGTCTCGGCCACCGTCGCCGGCACGTCGGCGACGCGAAACTCGATGGTCGGAAAGTTCGCCGAGGGCCGCACATCCCAATAGACCATCCCGTCGTCCAGCGCCGCGCCCGCGCGAATCAGCATCTGCGACGACAGCGTCGTACTCGTCGACGGAGTCGAACTGAGGCGGCGGTCCGGCACTGGGCCAGCGCGCCCACAGCACGCTGCGCCAGCTGGCATAGCCGGTATCGGTGTTGCGGTAGATCGCCGAGTTCGCGGTCAGCGCGAGCAACAGCGGCAGCCAGGGCCGCAGCCGGTTGCTGACTCGTATCGCGGCCTCGCGGCTCGGCACCGCGACGTGCACATGGGCGCCGCAGATGCCCTGCTCGTGCGCGATCATGCCGTACTTCTCGGCGATCTTGCGGTAACGCGGAGTGTCGGTGATCGGGAACTCGTGCGGCACCGTGGGCGGCAGTCCGACGGCCAACAGCCGGGCACCGCCGGCCTCGGCGGCTTCCGCTGCGATGCGGCGCAACCTGTGGAGCTGGTCCGCGAGTTCGCGGGTGCCGCCGACCACGTCGGTGGTCGTCTCGACCTGACAGCTGGTCAGCTCGAGCTGTAGCTTCACCCCGCGCTCGGCCGCGTGACCGGCGACCGTCGTGTTGACGGCGACCGGTTCGCCTGACGCGGGATCGGCGAGCAGAAATTCCTCTTCGACGCCGATCGTGGGATGAGTGGCCATGGGCTGAAAATTTGATCCGGCCCGTCGGAGGCTTGCTCACGACGGACCGGATCGGGGTGACAAGTCGTTGGTTGGTAGGTCTCGGGGGTCTCCAAAAGTTGAAGTCGGCGGCAGAATGATGCCCACTGCCGACACCTGCTAAACCTCGCCGAGGAGAACTTCTACGATCAGCGGATGGTCAAAGATTTCCGGTTCGGTGTCGGGTTGCAGGCTGCACGTCGTCAAAAGTCGGTCCAGGACTGGGCGCGCCGCGCGGAGGACATGGGATACGACGTCATCCACATGGCCGACCACCTCTATACGACGGCGCCGTTCCCGATGATGACGGCGATGGCGATGGCGACCGAGAAGCTGCGGGTCGGCACGTTCGTGCTCAACGCCGGCTTCTACCGGCCCGCGCTGCTGGCACGTGACGTCACGTCGCTGCGTGACCTCAGCGGCGGCCGTTTCGATCTCGGCCTCGGCGCGGGGTACGTCAAGGAGGAGTTCGAGCAGGCCGAACTGCCGTACCCGACGGCGGGCGAACGCGTCGCGTGGCTGCGGCACGTCACCGAGCACATGAACGAGCACGCATCCGACGTGCCGATCCTCATCGCGGGCAACGGCGACAAGCTGCTCACCCTCGCCGCGCAGCGGGCCGACATCATCGGGCTGACGGGCGGGGCCCCGAAGAACGGCGGACTCCGATCCGCTCGCCAATCGCATTGCGTTCGTCCGCGAGGCTGCGGGCGACCGCTTCGACGAGCTTGAGCTGAACCTCTCCGTGATCGCGCTGCCCACCGACAACTCGGGGATTCCCGACCTATCACTGGTGCGACGGTTCCTGCCCGACCTGTCCGAGGAGGAGATGCTGCGCCACGCCCGCGGTGTTCTCGGGCACGCCGAAGGACATCGCCGACACCATCCGCGGTTACCGCGACACCTACGGCGTCACCTACATCACCGTGCAGCAGCAGCACGGCGAAGAGTTCGCGAAGGTGATCGCCGAACTGCGCTGAGTGACCTATGCGTCGACGCGGGCGAATTGGTTGTGCCGGTACTGCTCGACACATGTTGCGCGCCTGACCTTGCCGCTCGTGGTGATCGGTATGGAACCAGGTGACACCAGAACCAGATCCGCGATGCTCAGACCGTGCGAATTCGAGATCGCCGAAGTGACCTCACGTTTGACGAGGGTGAGCTTGTCGGCTGCCTCCTGGTCCGAGTCACCCCGCTTCTTGACTTCGATCAACACCACAAGCTTCTCAGCGTGCGTATCCGCGACCGCGATCGCCGCGCACCGGCCCCCCGTGATCTCCTGGATCGTCGCCTCGATGTCATCGGGAGAGTGGTTGCGCCCGTACACAATCAACAGATCCTTGATGCGGCCGATGACGAACAGCTCGTCGTCAGACAAGAAACCCTGATCTCCGGTCCGCAGCCACGGCCCTTCGGGCGTGCCCGCCGACGGAGCGACAAGCCTTGCCCTGAAAATGTTTTCGGACTCGTCAGGTTTCTGCCAATAGCCCAGCGCGACGTTGTCGCCGTGCACCCAGATCTCACCGGTCATCCCCGCCGGACACTCGGTCATGGTGTCGGGATCGACGATCCGAACGTAGGCGAATGCGGCACACCGTAACTGACCAGCGGTGTCCCGCCACCGTTCTCACAGCGCTCCGCCTTGCCGGCGGTCAGCTTGTCAGAGTCGAAACGCACGATCTTCGGCAGTTGATTCGGCCGGCCGGTCGCCGCGTACACCGTCGCTTCCGCCAGCCCGTACCCGGGTCGCAACGCCGAATCGCGAAGGTTGAAGCGGGCGAACCGGTCAGTGAAGCGCTTGATGGTGGCTGGGTTGATCCGCTCGCTACCGCTGACGATACCCCGCACCTCCCCGAGGTCCAGCCCGGCCATGTCATCGTCGGATGTCTTGCTTCGCCGCTATCTCGAACGCGAAGTTCGGCGCCGACGAAAACGCGTGTCTGTTGCTTGCCAGCAATTGCATCCACCGGGCTGGCCGCTGCAAAAAGGCCACCGGGCTCATCAGCACAGCGTGAAGTCCTGCCAGCACTGGCGCGCAAATTCCCACCATCAAACCCATGTCGTGATAGAAGGGCAGCCACGACACGATGGTGGTGTCTGGCGGCGGGCAGGTTACCGTCGTCGGCAAACAGGTCGGCCATGAGCTGCCCGTAATTGGTCATGAGGTTCTTGTTCGACACCATGACCCCCGCCGGCGTCCGGGTCGACCCGGACGTGTACTGCAAGAACGCGATATCGCAGTAACTGTCTCCGCTTGCGTCGTATCGTTCCCGCGAATCCAGGTCCAGCAAGTCAACGGCGACGACTGCCGGCGCGGATTGGCTACCCTGCGAGCGTATGGACCCCATGACGTTGTCAACGACGGCAGACGTCGTGAGAACGACGGCGGGTGACGAATCGCGAAGTACGGAATCAACGCGCTCATCGGTAACGCCACCCAGTGGAACCGAAAGTGGAACCGGGATGAGCCCCGCCTGCAAAGCGCCGTAGAAACGCAACGATGTAATCGAGGCCCTGAGGCGCCGAGATCACCGCCCGGTCACCAGGCGACGCGTGATGTTTGAGCTCCCGGGCGACATTCATTGTCCGCCGATACAGCTGCGCCCACGTCAGGCTTTCGGCGACACCGTTCCAGTCCTTCTCGTAGTCAATGAACGTGAACACCTTGTCGTTGGGCTGAAAACCGGCACGCTCGCGCAGGATGGCGGCAGGGGACGAGTCATTCACAGCGGTCTTACACCCTCCTAAGCGAGATGCGGTAGAGATTGGTGTGCTCGAGCCGAAACTGCCTCACCGAGGCTTCGAGATACCTTTCGTAAACCGCTACCTTGTCCTCGCCCACGATTTGAACTGCCTCATTGCGGTTGCTATGTAGCCTGTCGAGCCACGCCGAGCAGGTACGTGCGTAATGCTCCCGGTGGTTGACCACTGACCTGATCTCGAACAGCTTCTCGGCAGCATGTGCAATTTCTGCGAGCCTCGGCGGATCTGATTCGGGAAATATGTGCTCAGCTATGAACAAGCAATCTTCCATCCCCAGCTGGTCCATTGCGACGTTTCCCTTGCCGATTGTCTGCAGCGTCAAACCCGCTCCGGGATTGAGCCACTGATGACACGCTTCGAAGAATCGCCGATACGCCGCAACCCGATCCGATCGCTGCCAACCGAATTTGACGAAATGCTCCATGGCTCCGATCGAAATGGCTGCGTCGTACCGTTCACCTGGCAGGAAATCCGCCCAGTCCCGGATAAGCACCTCTATACGAGGATCGTCTAGGCCCTTCACGTGGTGAGCCTGAGCTTCGCTCAGCGTCAAGCCGGTGACATGCTGCACGCCATAATCGGCAACCAGTCGTTGCATGACCGATCCCCACCCGCACCCGATATCCAAGACACGATCGCACCCCGGCGCTCCTGACTCGGCTACGAGGTAATCGATCTTCCTAAGCTGCGCCGTCGCGAGGTCATCGGCTTCGCCGTCCCACAGTGCACACGAATACGTCATTGACTCGTCGAGCCAGAGTGAGTAAAACCTGTTGCTCACGTCGTAGTGGTGCTGAATGGACTTCTGCGACGCACCCCGTTGGTCTGTTGTCGTCATTTCTCCCCTTCGATCCTGCAATGAAATGATCCCCCGCCTATGCGTCTACGCGGGCGAATTGGCCGTGCCGGTACTGCTCGACACATGTTGCGCGCCTGACCTTGCCGCTGGTGGTGATCGGTATCGCACCAGGTGACACCAGAACCAGATCGGCGATGCTCAGACCGTGCGAAGTCGAGATCGCCGAGGTGACTTCACGTTTGACGATGGTCAGCTTGTCCGCCGCCTCCTCGGGGGTCTCGCCGCGCTTCTTGACCTCGATGAGCACAACAAGCTTCTCGACCTGAGAATCCGGAACCGCGATCGCAGCGCATCGGCCCCCCGTAATCTCTTGGACCGTCGCCTCGATGTCATCGGGAGAGTGGTTGCGCCCGTACACAATCAACAGGTCCTTGATGCGGCCGATGATGAAAAGCTCGTCATCAAAGAAGAAGCCCTGATCTCCGGTTCTCAGCCACGGCCCTTCGGGGGTGCCGGCGGACGCAGCGACAAGCCTTGCGCCGAACGTCGTTTCGGTCTCGTGCGGCTTCTGCCAATACCCCAGTGCGACGTTGTCGCCGTGTACCCAGATCTCACCCGTCATCCCCGCCGGGCACACGGTCATGGTGTCGGGGTCGACGATCCGAACGATCGGTGAATGCGGCACACCGTAGCTGACCAGCGGTGTGCCACCGCCGTTCTCGCAGCGTTCGGCCTTGCCAGCGGTCAGCTTTTCGGAGTCGAAACGGACGACAGCCAGCGGTTGCGCCCCTGTGCGTGTCGCCACATACACCGTCGCTTCCGCCAGTCCGTACGACGGTCGTATCACCGCCTCGCGAAGGTTGAAGCGGTCGAATCGCTGGGTGAAGCGCCGCAACGTCGCCGGGTGTACCCGTTCGCTACCGGTGGTAATGACAAGGACGTCCGAGAGATCAAGCCCGGCCATGTCTTCGTCGGACGTCTTTTTCGCCGCTAGTTCGAACGCGAAGTTGGGCGCTGCCGAGTATGCCTTGCTGTTGTTGGCCATCAACTGCATCCACCGAGCCGGCCGCTGTAAGAATGCCACCGGGCTCGTCAGCACAGCGTGAAGTCCCGTCAGAATTGGCCCGCAGACTCCCAGATACAAACCCATGTCGTGATAGAAGGGCAGCCACGATATAAGAGTGGTGTCCGGCGGGGCGACATTACCGAAGTCCGCAAAGTAGTCAGACGTCACCTGCGCGAAGTTCGCCAAGACGTTTCCGTGCGACATCATGACCCCCGCCGGCGTACGGGTCGACCCGGACGTGTACTGCAAATACGCAATACCGGGACCATCCTCGAAGCCGGCATCGGATCCCGCCGGCGCGTCGAGATCCAGCGAGTCAACGGCCACGACCTCTGGAGCGGATGCGCCGGACTGCGACTTGACGTACCCAGACACGGTGTCGGCAACACGGGACGTTGTCAGAGCCATCGATGGCGACGCGTCACGCAGCACCGAATTGACGCGTTCATCGCTGACGCCGCCCAGCGGAACCGACAGCGGGACCGCAATCTGGCCCGCCTGCAGAACGCCGAGGAACCCGACGATGTAGTCAAGCCCCTGAGGTGCGAGTATCACAGCGCGGTCACCAGGCGACCCGCAACGTTTGAGCTCCCGGGCGACGTTGGTAGTCCGCCGATACAGCTGCGACCACGTCAGGCTTTCGGCAGCGCCGTTCCAGTCCTGCTCGTAATCGATGTACGTGAACGCCTTGTCATTGGGCGCCAAACCGGCGCGCTCGCGCAGCACGTCCACAAGGGTGGTCTCGATCACGCGCATCAGGTTACTGCGGCCGTCGCCGCCGCACTGCCGAAAGGCAAAGTTAGGTAGCCGACGAACCGATCGTCGAGCCTCCCGAGACACCGATGGGCGCTGCGACCTGGCGTTTTCATTTGGCGCTGGCCGCTGCGCCGGACTCTAGGCACGTTTGCCGAAGGTGGACGTCGAGGGGTAATGGCGCGGCTAGATGGTGCGAGCTAGCCGGTCGGCGAGCATTCCGGCGAACTTCGCCGGATCCTCGGGGATGTCGCCTTCGGCGAGCAGGGCTGTGCCATACAGCAATTCGGCCGTTTCAACCAGGGAAGAGTCGTCGTCGCGATTCTGTTGCGCTTGCTGCAGACCAGAGACGAGCGGGTGTTTCGGGTTGAGCTCGAGAATCCGCTTCGATACCGGGACCGTCTGGCCAGATGCCTGATACATGCGCGCCAGCGCCGGTGTGATGCCGAAGGTCGGAGTGATCAGGCAGGCCGGCGAGTCGGTCAGGCGCGTGGACAGCCGTACTTCGGCGACGTGATCACTCAAGGTCTCCTTCAACCACGCGAGCAGTTCTGCGAACTCCTTCACCTGCTCCTCGCGCTCTGCCTCGCTCTTTTCCTCCTCCGAGCCAAGATCCACCTCGCCTTTGGCGACCGATTGCAACGGTTTACCGTCGTATTCGGGCACCGATCCCACCCAGATCTCGTCGACCGGGTCGGTGAGCAGCAGCACCTCGTAGCCCTTGGATTTGAACGCCTCCAGATGAGGCGACTTCAGAAGCTGCTCACGTGACTGACCGGTGGCGTAGAAGATCTGCTCCTGACCATCTTTCATTCGCTCGACGTACGCGGCCAGCGTGGTGGGTTCCTCCTCGCTGTGCGTTGAGGCGAACGACGAGACACGCAGCAGGGTGTCGCGATTGTCGAAGTCCGACATCAGCCCCTCTTTGAGGACTGTTCCGAATTGGGTCCAGAACGTGCGGTAGTCATCCGGACGCTCCGACCGCAGATCCTGGATCGTCGACAGAACTTTCTTGGTCAGTCTGCGGCGGATCGCGGTGACCTGTCGGTCCTGCTGCAGGATCTCGCGAGAAACGTTGAGCGACATGTCCTGCGCATCGACCACCCCCTTGACGAAGCGCAGGTACCTGGGCATGAGCTCGTCACAGTCGCCCATGATGAAAACGCGCCTGACATACAGCTGTATCCCGATCTTGGCATCGCGGGTGAACAGGTCGAACGGGGCCTGTGACGGGATGAACAACAGTGCCTGGAATTCGAAGGTGCCCTCGGCCTTCATCGCGATTACCTCGAGCGGGTCGTCCCAGGCATGCGCGATGTGCTTGTAGAACTCCTTGTACTCCTCCTCGGAGACCTCGTCTTTCGACTTGGCCCACACTGCCTTCATCGAGTTGAGAGTCTGCGTTTCGATGGTGACGGTTTCGTCGCCACCTTCCTCTGCTGGCGGGGTGCGCCGCTCGACCTGCATCCGGATGGGCCAGGAGATGAAGTCGGAGTACTTCTTGACCAGCTCCCGGATCTTCGGATCGGCGGTGTAGTCGTGCAGCTGGTCCTCGGCGTCTTCGGGCTTCAGGTGCAGCGTGACCGCCGTGCCCTGCGGGGCATCCTCGACGGATTCGATGGTGTAGGTGGCCTCACCGCTCGACACCCACCGGGTGGCCTCGCCTTCGCCGGCCTTGCGGGTGAGCAGCTCGACCTTGTCGGCAACCATGAACGTCGAGTAGAAGCCGATGCCGAACTGACCGATCAGTTCCTCCGAGGCGGCCGCGTTCTTGGCCTCGCGCAACTGCTGCCGCAGCTGGCCGGTACCGGACTTGGCCAGCGTGCCGATGAGGTCCACGACCTCCTCGTGCGTCATACCAATGCCGTTGTCGCGAACGGTCAGGGTGCGCGCATCCTTGTCCACCTCGATCTCGATGTGCAGATCGGATGTGTCGACGTCGAGCTCCTTGTTGCGAAGCGTTTCCAGCCGGATTTTGTCGAGCGCATCGGAGGCGTTCGAGATCAACTCCCGCAGAAAGGAGTCCTTGTTGGAGTACACCGAGTGGATCAGGAGATCCAGCAGTTGGCGCGCCTCCGCCTGAAACTCCAGTTGCTCGACGTGTGCAGTCATATAGTTCCGTTCGACATAAAACCTTCAGTACCGGCACAGATAATAGCGAAGGCGCCATTGACCAAACGTCCGGAGCAACTAGAGCCCAGAGCCGCGATGCTGGCGCATGACCGCAAACGAAAATGGGCATCTGCTACCAGGTTGCCTTCGCTCGCCCAGCAACGCGAACGCCGCGCCCTGGGCAAGCGGCCGAGCTCGAGAGACACACCCGCACAGCCGCCACGAAGTGAGCCGAATTGTCCCTACTATCGTCGCTGGTGATATCTCCAGAATGGATTGGTCGGATTTCGAGACAACACACCGTGTTCAACCTAGCGTTGTCGTTTGTGACTGGCTGCCGAGGCAAACCCTATGCCGCCGAGGAATCACGTGAAGGCGCGGTCGTCGGTGTCCTGCTGACCGCATAAGTGCACGGTGTTGAGCCGTGCCGCAGCCGGAGCCACAGCAACTATTGCATTGCGGAGGGGAAATGACGTCATTCGAGACTGTGGATGATTCGCTGTCGGGCTCAGAGTCAGCCGCGACTTCGTCCACGAGGGACACAACGCCGATTGCCGTGATCGGGATGGCCTGTCGCCTTCCTGGGGGTATCGACTCCCCAGAGCGGCTGTGGGAGGCCTTCCTGCAGGGCGATGATCTAATCACCGAAATTCCGGCCGACCGATGGGACGCCGAGGAGTACTACGACCCCGAGCCCGGAGTGCCTGGTCGGTCGGTGTCGAAGTGGGGCGCGTTCCTCGATGACTTCGGCGGCTTTGATTCCGACTTCTTCGGGATCAGCGAGCGGGAGGCCACCGCTATCGACCCGCAGCACCGCCTGTTGCTGGAAACCTCCTGGGAGGCAGTGGAGCACGCGGGTCTCAGCCCGGCGCGGTTGGCCGGCTCGCGGACCGGCGTGTACGTGGGTTTGACGCATGGCGACTACGTGTTGCTGGCAGCCGATGCCCACGCCCTGGAGGGACCCTACGGGTTCCTGGGAAACAACTACAGCATGGCGTCCGGGCGGATCGCGTATGCCATGGACCTGCACGGACCGGCGATAACAGTGGATACCGCATGCTCGTCTGGCCTCGTCACCGTGCATATGGCATGTCGCAGCCTGGACACCGGCGAATGCGACGTCGCGCTCGCCGGCGGCGCCACGCTGACGCTGGATCCACGGAAATCCTCGGCGGGATCGGCCGGCGGCATGCTGTCCGCGACCGGACACTGCCATGCGTTCGACGCCGCGGCCGACGGGTTCGCGTCCGGAGAGGGCGCCGTGATGGTGCTGCTCAAGCGGTTGCCCGACGCGCTGCGCGATGGTGACCGGGTCTTGGCTGTCGTTCGCGGCACTGCCCTGAACAACGATGGCCGCACGGTGAACATCACCACGCCGTCACAGCCCCTTCAGGCCGCGGCCTATCAAGCGGCACTGGCGGTGGCGGGCGTGGACGCGAACACCGTCGGTATGGTGGAGGCACACGGCACCGGCACTCCGACCGGCGATCCCATCGAATTCGGCAGCCTGGCAGAGGTTTACGGCATCGAGGGACCGTGTGCCCTCACGGCGTCGAAGACGAATTTCGGGCATACCCAGTCGGCCTCGGGAACTTTGGGACTGGTAAAGGCCGTTTTGTCCGTGCAGCACGGTGTCGTTCCACAGAATCTTCACTTCAGCCAGCTGCCCGACGAGCTCGCCCGCGTACAGACCAATCTCTTTGTGCCCACTGAGAATACGGCTTGGCCAACAAAAGGTCAGGCGCCGCGGCGGGCCGCGGTTTCGGCCTACGGGTTCTCGGGAACCAATGCCCACGCCATCGTGGAACAAGCTCCCGAGACCCTCGCAACCGATGCACAACGCAACGGAAGCACCGGCGCGGCGGCGGCGGGCCCCCGGCTCTTCCCGCTGTCGTCGACCTCGGCCGAGGAACTGCGACGAACCGCCGCACGGCTGGCCGACTGGGTGGAGGCCCGTGAGGATGTGGTCTTACCAGACCTGGGCTACACCCTGGCACGTCGGCGCGCGCACCGCCCAGTGCGCACCGGGGTCATCGCGAGCAGTCGGCCAGAGCTCCTTGGGGCTCTGCGGGAGATCGCCGACGGCGATACTCCCTATGAGGCCGCCGTCGGGCGCGATGACCAGGGTCCGGTGTGGGTGTTTTCCGGGCATGGGTCGCAGTGGGCCGGAATGGGTGCTGACCTCCTGGCCAACGAGCCGGTGTTCGCCGCGACCATTGCCGCTATCGAGCCGCTGATCGCCTCGGAGTCAGGGTTTTCGGTGACCGAGGCGATGACCGCAGCCGACGTTGTGACCGGCGTTGATCGGGTACAGCCAACGCTGTTCGCCATGCAGGTCGCATTCGCCGCCACCATGAAGTCCTACGGCGTGCGCCCGGGCGCGGTGATCGGGCACTCCTTGGGAGAAACGGCCGCAGCGGTGGTCGCCGGGGCGCTTTCGCTCGAAGATGGGGTCCGCGTCATTTGCCGCCGTTCGCGGCTGATGGCCAGCATCGCCGGCTCCGGGGCGATGGCGTCGGTGGTATTGCCGGCCCAGCAGGTGCTTTCCGAGTTGATGGCTCGCGGTGTCAACAACGACGTCGTCATCGCGGTGGTGGCCTCACCGGAGTCCACGGTGATCGGGGGGGCGCCTCAGACCGTGCGCGAGCTGGTCGCCGAGTGGGAGCAGCGCGACGTGATGGCCCGCGAGGTCGCGATCGACATCGCGTCGCATACTCCGCAGGTCGAACCCATCCTTGGTGACCTGTCCGAGGCGCTGGGCGAGTTGGCCCCGCGCACACCGGAAGTCCCGTTCTATTCGACGAGCTTGTTCGACCCACGCGAGCAGCCGGTGTGTGATGCGCGCTATTGGGTGGACAATCTGCGGCGCACGGTGCGCTTCGCCGCGGCGGTGCAGGCCGCTATGGAGGACGGTTACCGGGTCTTCGCCGAGCTGGCACCGCATCCACTGCTCACCCACCCTCTCGAGCAGAACGCACGCAGCCTCGACGTGCCGCTGGCCGCTCTGGCGAGCATGCGGCGCGAGCAAGAGCTGCCGCACGGGCTGCGTGGCTTCGTGGCGGATTTGCACAGTGCGGGCGCCGTGGTCGACTTCTCGGTGCTCTACCCGAATGGGCGGCTGGTGGATGCGCCGCTGCCGACGTGGACGCACCGTCAGCTCCGGTTGAGCCGCGACGGTCAGGACAACAACTCGCCAACGCACGGGGCACGCACCATCTCAGTACATCCGCTGTTGGGCGCGCATGTGCGCCTGCAAGAGGAACCGGAGCGCCATGTCTGGCAGGGGGAAATCGGCACCGCCGACCAGCCTTGGTTGGGCGATCATCAGATCCGCAATGTGGCTGTTCTTCCGGGGGCTGCCTACTGCGAGATGGCGCTGGCGGCCGCGCAGGCTGTGCTGGGCGAGGCCTCCGAGATCCGCGACATTCGCTTCGAACAGGCGCTGCTGCTCGACGAGCAGACCACCATCGGCGCGTCGGCGTCGTTGTCGTCGCCGGGCGTCCTCGACTTCACCGTGGCGACGAACCCGGGGGGCGAACAAACGCGGCAGGCTACGGCAGTCCTATTTGCCGCAGCCGATGAGCAGCCACCTGCGCTCGACACGTCTGCGCTACTCGCGGCCCATCCAACTCGTGAAGAAGGGGACGCTGTGCGCGAGCGCATGGACCAGCGTGGCGTCCAGTACGGTCCGGCGTTCGCCGGCCTCGGCGCCGTAAACACCGGGGACGGCGCCACCATGCTCGCCGAGGTTGCGCTACCACGCCAGATCCGGTCGCAGCAAGCGGCTTACGGCGTGCATCCCGCGCTGCTCGATGCCTGTTTCCAGTCCGTCGAGGCTCACCCCGACGTACAGGCGTTGGGCGAGGGTGTGCTTGGGCTTCCGTTGGGTATCCGTCGACTCCGCTCCTATGCCGCTGCGCGCGATGCTCACTACTGCCTCACCCGGGTTACGAAAGTCGACCTCTCCGGGGTGGAGGCCGACATCGACGTGCTTGATGAGCACGGGACGATCATGCTCGCCGTCGAAGGCTTGCAATTGGGCACCGGAGCAGACGAAAAGGGCAACAAGGGCCGGATTCTGGCGGACAGGCTGCTGACCATCGAATGGCAGCCTCGAACATTGCCCGAGGTGGAGTACGCCGATGCCGGGAGCTGGCTGCTGATCAGCACCACCAACGCCGACCCAACCGCCACCGCGTTGACCGATGTCCTGAAAAACCTTGGGGCACAATGCACCACCATGTGCTGGCCACGAGGGGCTGACCACACCTCGAACACCGAACAGCTCAAGGGTCATCTACGCGTCGGAGCATTCAAGGGGGTGGTGATCTTCACGGGACCCAAGAACGGCGACGACGACAACCAGTCTCCGCGCCTGGGCCGCGAGTATGTGGAGCACCTTGTGCGTATCACCCGCGAATTGCCCGACCTTGCTGGGGAGCCTCCGCGCCTGTACGTCGTCACTCGCAACGCCCAGGCGCTTGAAACTGGGGACCGGCCCAACCTCGAGCTGGGTGGTCTACGAGGTTTCGTGCGGGTGATCGGCACCGAGCATCCACATTTGCGAGCTACTCAGATCGATGTGGACGCCGACATCGAGGCCGAACAGCTGGCACAACAGCTGATCGGCGAGACCGAAGAAGACGAAACAGCTTGGCGCAACGGCCAGTTCTATGTCGCGCGGCTGTACCCGACTCCGTTGCGGCCCGAAGAACGCAAAACCACCGTCGCCAACCATGAGCGCGACGGAATGCGTCTGCACATCCGTACACCCGGCGATCTCGAGTCGGCGGAACTCGTTGCCTTCCAGCGGGTTTCGCCTGGACCCGGAGAGATAGAGGTCGCGGTCACCGCGTCCAGCATCAACTTCGCCGATGTGCTGGTCGCATTCGGCCGTTACCCCTCCTTCGAGGGACGACTGCCGGAACCGGGAACCGACTTCGCCGGTGTGGTAACCGCGGTGGGGCCTGATGTCACCGAGCACAAGGTCGGCGACCACGTCGGCGGCCTTTCCCCCAACGGATGCTGGGCCACGTTCATCACCTGCGACGCCAACCTCGCCGTCACACTGCCGGCCGGCCTTGCCGACGCCGACGCCGCCGCGGTGACCACGGCGACCGCCACCGCCTGGTACGGCCTGCATGATCTGGCCCGCATCCAGAGCGGCGACAAGGTGCTGATTCACTCCGCCACCGGCGGGGTCGGCCAGGCGGCGATCGCGATCGCCCGCGCCGCGGGTGCCGAGATCTTCGCCACCGCGGGCAGCGAGCAGCGTCGACAACTATTGCGCGACATGGGTATTGAGAATGTTTACGACTCGCGCAGCGTCGAGTTCGCCGATGAGATTCGCCGCGACACCGAAGGGTATGGCGTCGACATCGTGCTCAACTCGGTCATCGGCGCCGCCCAGCGCGCGGGCGTCGAATCGCTGGCATTCGGTGGTCGGTTCATCGAGATCGGTAAACGCGACATCTACGGCGATACAAAGCTGGGGTTGTTCCCGTTCCGGCGCAACCTCACGTTCTATGCCCTCGATTTGGCGTTGCTGTCGTTCAGCCATCCGCAGCGACTCCGGGACTTGTTGAACACGGTGTACAAGCTCACTGTGGACGGTGTGCTCCCTATTCCTGAGAGCACGCACTACCCGCTCGTCGACGCCGCCACTGCCATCCGGGTGATGAGCGCCGCGCAGCACACCGGCAAGCTCATCCTGGACATCCCGCGCGCCGGGAGCAGCAGCGTGATCCTGCCACCGGAGCAAGTTCGGCCCTTCCGCGATGACGGCTCCTACATCGTCACTGGCGGCCTTGGTGGTCTGGGGTTGTTCCTCGCCGAGAAGATGGCTACGGGCGGCTGCGGGCGGATCGTGCTCACGTCGCGTTCCCAGCCTGATCTGAAGACGCTGGAGACTATCGCGCTCATCCGTGCGATCGGTGCCGACGTAGTAGTGGAATGCGGCGATATCACCGAGCCGGAGACGGCAGACCGCGTGGTGGCAACGGCGACTGCCACGGGGCTGCCGGTGCGCGGTGTGCTGCATGCGGCCGCGGTGATCGAGGACGCCACACTGACGAATATCACCGATGAGCTCATTGACCGTGACTGGGCTCCGAAGGTCTACGGTGCGTGGAACTTGCACGCGGCCACCGCAGACCAGCCGTTGGATTGGTTCTGCTCGTTCTCCTCGGCGGCCGCGCTGGTGGGCTCGCCCGGGCAGGGTGCCTACGCCGCGGCCAACAGCTGGCTGGATGCGTTCACGCATTGGAGGCGGGCTCAGGGCCTTCCCGCAACCGCGATCGCGTGGGGCGCTTGGGGCCAGATCGGTGCCGCCACCGCACTGGCGGAGGGAACCGGCGTTGCCATCACGCCCGATGAAGGCGCGTACGCATTCGAAGCGCTGCTGCGGCACAACCGCGCCTACACCGGCTACGCACCCATCATGGGGACCCCGTGGTTGGCCGCCTTCGCGCAGCACAGCCCGTTCGCCGAAGCATTCCGCTCCACTGGGCAGAATGCGGGCGGCTCAAGCAAGTTCCGTGCCGAACTCGAAGAGCTGTCCGTTGAAGAATGGCCCGCCCTGCTGCGACGCCTGATATCTGACCAGGTCAGCCTGATTCTGCGACGCAATGTCGACCCGGACCGTCCACTCGCCGAGTACGGCATGGACTCGCTAGGCGCTCTCGAACTGCGCACGCGCATCGAGACCGAAACGGGACTACGCATTACGTCCACCAACATGACGACGACTATTCGTGATTTGGCGGCAATGCTCAGCGAAAAGCTGGTGCCCGCGGAGTCTGCAGACGTCGAGGTGCCGGCTTAGCCTGAACAAATCTGAGGGTGCGGAGCCGCGGGAACCGTTGCGGTCTAGGCGATGCCGTCCCTGACAGGGCGGGCTCCAGGCCTGTCAGTTCGGGTCGAAACTCGAGCAGGTGATTCCGGGGCGGGTTTTAGTCATCGCCGCAACGATTGGCGGTTGTTGACGCTAGCGGCGCGGTGAATAGCTCTGTCGGGCTCCGGTCTCCGAGGACACTGCGCGGGCGGTTGTTGGGCTCGGCCTCAGGCGGTGGGGCGCCCCAACCCCACAAACCGGCTCAGTTATCAGATGCCTGGCCGTCTGCCAGCCTCTCGCGCAGACTCTTCGGCCGGATGTCGGGCCAGTTCTGCTCGATGTAGTCCAAACAAGCAGCCCGGTCCGCTTCGCCGAAAACCACGCGCCAACCGGCCGGAACGTCGGTGAAGGTCGGCCAAAGGCTGTGTTGCTCCTCGTCGTTGACCAAGACGAAAAAACTGCCATTGTCGTCGTCGAACGGATTGACGCTCACAAGTTCTCCAGACCATCTAGTCGATATAAGTGGAATCGTTCCAAACCATGCTGAAGGCTGACAGGGTCACTCCGGGCCTCCGGCAAAGGTAGCTCCCCAACGAAGTTCGGCAAAGCAGCTCGGCAATCGGCGCGCCCCGCAGGGTTCCGAGGCGATGATAACTTGCGGCGGCTCAGCGTCAACCGACATGTCGCCTCCTCGCGCACGAACGAGCAGCGAAACGGACACGTATGCAACACGCCGTGGCGTCATCGAGACAGGTTCGGCGCAATGTTTGTCGGAAGCAGAGCACCCCGGGGGTATGCGACATTACGGTCCGCGTTGATCTCAGCTCGACGGCCTGCCTTCGCCGATCAGGCCGGAGCGAGCTTTCTCGTCTAGACGATCGCCGGGCGGCAGCAATGCTTTCGGCGGGTTTGCTCATCCGGATGGCCATCGCGCGCGAGCTGTGCGGCCGTCGCACTTCGGTGCCGTGGGCGGTGGCGCCGGTTGCCCTGTGCGTGTTGCTGTTAACGTGCGGTACGACGGTTGCTAAGGAGGATCGGTGAGTTCCAATTCCACAAGGTTGGTGGCCAGGCTCGTTGAGTCTGTCGCGTTTGGGGTGATCCTTTTTTTGGCAGCCGGCACGCTCGATTACTGGCAAGCCTGGGTTTTCCTGGTGGTATTCAATCTTGCGGGATGGATCCCGGGCATCTACTTGATGCGAACGAATCCCGCTGCGTTTCAGCGTCGTATGCGGGGAGGGCTGACGGCGGAGACTCGAACGGTACAAAGAGTCCTCATCGCCGGCTGGCTATTGTCGGTGCCAGCAGCGTTCCTGGTCAGCGCGTTTGACCATCGTTTTGGTTGGTCGCAGGTTCCAACGGCGATCTGCTTAATTGGTGACGTTCTTGTAGCCGTTGGACTGATTTTGGTGGGGTTGGTGGTAATTCAGAACAGTTATGCGGCAGCAACCGTACAGGTGGAGGGAGACCAGAAGATCGTCTCCACCGGTCTGTATGGGATGGTGCGGCATCCCATGTACACCGGCAGCGTGATCATGATGATCGGTATTCCCCTTGCGCTCGGTTCCTACTGGGGACTCCTTACCGTCGTACCTGCCGCAATAGTCCTCGCCTTGCGAATCCGAGACGAGGAGAAACTGCTCCAGGAAGAATTAGACGGATACCGCGACTACGCACAAAAGGTTCGCTATCGCCTGGTGCCGTGTGTCTGGTGAAGTCACAAAATTTGCAGTCTGAATGAAAGCGCCGATTCTCGGCTCGATAGTGCGTCAGTCAGTTCGATGGGCACCAAAGTTCGCAGCGCCACCGTTGCGAGACTGAATCCATTATTGCCGTTGTTTCTCGAGTCGATGCCGTTGGAGAAGCGGTGGGGACGGTAGCGACTGCACTCACGGTGACAATCTATTCGACTGAGCCGGCATGTCTGCGAGCTGCTTGCTCAAGCTCCTGACCGTCGGCGCGTCGAATAGGCTGGTGACCACAAGCTGGATATTAAGGGCTGTATTGATTGCGGCGATTAGGCGCATCGCGGAAAGCGAATCTCCGCCCATGTCGAAGAATGACTCATCCACCCCCACGCGATCTACGCCCAGCATTTCCGCGAAGACGTCGGACAGAAGCTGCTCGACCGGAGTAGTAGGGGCGCGATAATTTCCTAGGTTGTCGGAGTATTCGGGTGTCGACGACTCAGAGGTCACCGGCTGGATCGATATTCCGCGGTTATAAATCTGCTCTAGGCGATCGTGCTCAGCCGCATGGACCAGATCAAACGATGAGAGCCGCCGTGCAGGATCGGCGACCATCGTCAAAAATATCCGCTGCAACCGCTCGATCAGCGCCTCGATGCTCGCCAGGTCGAAAATATCAGTGCGGAATTGAACGTGAAGCCCCAGTTCGCGCCCCGGCTGTGCCTGTACCGCAAGGGGGTAATGGTAATAGTCGCGAGCCGTGAACTCGGTGATGGTCAGGTCATGGCCGCCCGATAAGGCTGCTTTGTCCATGGGGTAGTTCTCGTACACGAAGACCGTGTCGAACAACTTGTCGTGGCCGGTGAGGTGGTGGATCTCCGACAGCCCTAGGTGCTGATGCTCGACGGTGTAGTTGTGCAGGCTTTGCAGCTGTTCGAGCAGGTCGGTGGTGGTGGTTGCGGACGCGATACGCGCGCGCACCGGCACTGTGTTGATCAAAAGTCCCACCATTGATTCCGCGCCGGCCACCTCACCCTGGCGTCCGGAAACTACGGCGCCCAGCGCGACATCCTGCTTGCCGGTAAGGGAGCTCAACAGCAGGGCCCATGCACCCTGCAGGACGGTGCTGAGGGTGGTGTGGTGTGAGCGGGCCAGCTCGCCGAGGGCGTGCGTAGTTTGTTCGGGCACCCGGAATGCTGCGACCGTGCGCGGCCCCAGCCCCAACCGATCCGGCGGAGCGACCAAGGTTGGGGTCTCAAAACCGGCCAACACCTCAGCCCAGGCCGCACGGGCGGCTTGCAGGTCTCGATCCGCCAGCCAGGTGACAAACTTGCGATACGGCGTGGGCTCGGGCAGTCGCTGCCCGTAATAGCTGGCAATGATTTCGTGCAGCAGGATCGGCATCGACCAGCCATCGAGCACTATGTGGTGATTGGTCAGTACCAACCGGTGCCGCTCTGCGGTGATGCGGGCCAATGCCACCCGGAAGGGCGGCTGGTCCGCCAGATCGCAGACGGCGGCGCGCTCGGCAGCGCATAGGCGCTGGATCTGCTCACCAACATCAATCCCGCCCCCGCTCAGGTCGACGTAGCGCCACGGCACCGCCGGATCGGCCGGGATGACCTGGACCGGCTCGTCGGGTTGGGCGTAGAAGTGGGCTACCACGTTGGGATGACGGGTGACGACGGCGTGCACCGCATCGCGCAGCCGCAGCGGCTCCAGCGGGCCCGTGATGGTGATATCGAATTGCACCGCATACACATCATCGCTGTCGCCCTGCGCAGTGTTGGCGTGAAACAGCAGCCCCTGCTGCAGCGGAGTCAACGGCAACACATCAGCGACCGCAGATCGCCGGCACAGCTCGTCGAGCTGGGGCTGGTCCAGCCGAGCAGGCGCGATGTCCGACGGGGTCAACCCGCCGCCACCAGCGCGCACATGCGCGCAGATACCCGTCAGCGCCTCAAACCACAACCGGCTCAATCTGCCGACCTGCGCGGCATCCAGTGCCGATGGGGCCCAAGTCCAGTCGGCGTGCAGCTGCGGGCCGGTGTCGGTGTCGGCGGTAGCGGCGTTGAGCTCCACGGTATGCGCCAGCGGCAAAGGCAACGCCGCCACCGCGCCGGTCAACGCCAAACCCTCGGGACTGATCCGCCACACATCGTCGGAGGTCTCGCCCGCCGCCGCGCCCAACCGGCCCAAATAGTTGAACCCGAGCACCGGATCCGACCCGGCCAGCTCAACGTCGGGGTTCAGATAGCGCAGCAGGCCGTAAGTCACACCGTCCGGGAGGGCGCGCAGCTGCTCCTTGGCGTCCTTGACCCACGCCCCGAGTGCCGCCCCACCGGCACTGACCTGACCCCAGTCCAGCCCAGCCACGGCCAACGCGACCGGATAAAGGGCCGTAAACCAGCCCACGGTGCGCGACAGGTCCACATCGGTAGAAAGCTCCTCGGCGCGGCCGTGGCCCTCCACATCGATGATGATCGGCGCACCGCCATTACCCGAGAACTCCGCTGCCGCCAACCCGAACGCGATCAACAGAATGTCTTGCACGCCAGCATGAAACGCTGCCGGCACCTCCCCCAACAGCATCCGGGTGGTCTCGACATCCAGCGACACCGACAAGCGTCCAGCCGTGGCGAACGTATCCAGCGCCGGTTGCACCGCAGGCAGTGCGGGCGGGGTCGCGGCCACCTGCTGCCACACATCGGCCTGCGCCACGACTTCGGGGCTGTGGGCGTACTCGGCCAGCAGTGCCGACCACCGGGCAAACGACGTCCCGCCCGCCGGCAGCGCGATCGGCTGCGCGCTGCGAAGCTGGGCCCAGGCAATGTTGAGGTCTTCCAACAGGATTCGCCACGACACACCGTCAACGACCAGATGGTGAACGATCAACACCAACTGACCGCTCGCACCCGCCCACACCGCAGCCAGCATGATCCCGGCGGCCGGGTTCAACCGTGACCGCGCGTCCACCAACGCCGCCTCAGACAACACGTCCACGGTTTGCAGGCAACCGCGCGCATCCACCGATCCGGCCTCGGGCACAGTGAGCGACCACCCCTCGAAGCCGTCATCCTCGACGCGTAGGCGCAACATCGCATGCCGATCGACTAGCGCCTGCAACAGCGCCACCACATCGGATTGACTCACCCCGGTCGGAGCCTGCACCACCACGGTCTGGTTGAACTCATCGACCGGACCCTCCATGCCCTGCAGCCAACGCATGATCGGGGTGGCCACTACCGGCCCGAGGCCCTCATCGACTACGTCGGTCGCACGGTCGGTTATCCGCGGCCACCCGCGCCAGCCGGGCCACTGTCTGCTCGAGCGAAAACATCACGTGGCCGACACAACAGACCCGCCGCCCGCGCGCGGGCCACCACCTGCATCGACAAAATGCTGTCGCCGCCCAGCTCGAAGAACGAGTCGTCGACCCCGACCCGCTCCAACCCCAACACCTGGGCGTAGATGCCGGCCAGAACCTCCTCGACCGCACTGGCCGGGGCGCGATACCGATCGGTGTCGGTGTATTCGGGTGCCGGCAGGGCGCGGGTGTCGAGTTTGCCGTTGACCGTCAACGGCAGCGCGTCGAGCACCACCACCGCGGCCGGCACCATGTAGGCCGGCAGCTGCTCGCCCAACGCAGCGCGGATTCCGTTCGGATCCGCCGTCTCGCCTGCCGACTCGGTCACATAACCCACCAGACGCTTATCGCCGGGGCGGTCCTCGCGGGCGATCACCACCGCCTGATCGACGCCATCGCAGCCGGCCAACGCGGCCTGGATTTCACCCAGCTCGATGCGGTACCCGCGGATCTTGACCTGCTCATCGGCACGCCCCAGATAGCGCAGCTGACCATCGGGGCCCCACGCCACCAGATCCCCGGTGCGATACATCCGCGCATGCCCGGGCCGCCGAACGGACACGCCACAAACCGCGACGCGGTCAACGCAGCCCGCCGCCAGATACCCCACGCCCACCCCGGCGCCGGCCACATACAACTCACCGACAACCCCGGCCGGCACCGGACGCAACCAGCCGTCCAGCACGAAGCAGCGCGGCCCCGCGGCACCGGTGCACCGATCGGCGGCGCCCCCGAGCCCGGCGTCAGCGGCGCACTCAGCATCACGACACATCGTCGTCTCGGTCGGGCCGTAGGCGTTGATCATCACGCGACCCGGCGCCCACCGATCCACCACCTCGGCGGGGCAGGCCTCACCGCCGACCACCAACGCCACCGTCGTCCAACCCCTGCGGCGACAGCGCCGCCGACCGCCGACGGGGTCTGGGTCAGCACGCTGACCTGTTCGGCGACCAGCAAGGCGTGGAAGTCCTCCGGCGAGCGGGCCACCTCATCGGGCACCACCACCACTCGGCCCCCGTGCAGCAGCGGACGCCCAGATCTCCCACACCGAGAAGTCGAACGCCATAGGAATGACACTGCGTCCACACCCCGGCCACCGGCAGATACGCCGTCCAGCGATCTCCAACAATTGGGCGACGTTGTGGTGGGTGATCGCCACGCCCTTGGGCACCCCGGTGGTGCCCGAGGTGTAGATCAGGTACGCGATATCGTCCGGTGCCGGCGCCGGCAACGCGGTGTCGGGTTGGGAGCTGACGGCGGGGTCGTCGATATCGATGACCAGAGGCTCGTCCGCCCAGCCAGACGGTCGGCCAGCGCGGCGGTGGTGAGCGCGGCGATCGGGGCGGCGTCGGCGAGCACGAACTCGATCCGCGCGTCCGGGTGCCGCCGGGTCGATCGGCAGATAGGCCGCCCCGGTCTTGAGCACCGCCAGCATCGCCACGACCGCCTCGGCCGAGCGCTCCAACAGCAGCGCCACACGTTCGCCCGGGCCCGCCCCGCGAGCGGCCAGCAGGTGCGCCAACCGATTGGCGGCCTCCTCCAGCTCGCGGTACGTCCACGAACGGCCCTCGGCACGTCACCGCCACCGCCTCCGGGGTACGGGTCGACCTGCGCGGCGAACAGCGCCGGAATCGACACCGCCGGCGGCGCCGGCGCGGTCAACACCGCCCGGTTGCCCGACCTCTCCAGCCGGGCGTGCTCGGCGGCATCGAGCAGATCGATCGACGACAGCCGCCGCGTCGGGTCGGCGGTCATCGCCACCAGCACCCGCTGCAACCGCTCGATCAGCGCCTCGATGCTGGCCGCGTCGAACACGTCGGTGCGGAACTCCACCGCCCCGCCGATCCCGGCGGGCTCACCGGCCTCGGTGAAGCGTTCGGCCAGAGAGAACGTCAGATCCATCCGGGCGGTGTGGGTGTCGACCGGCATCGGCGTGACCTGCAGATCACCCAAGCGCCAACCCGGCGGCGGGGTCGTTGTTGCTGCCGGCAAGTTCTGCCAGGCCAACATCACCTGCACCAGCGGGTGATGGGTCAGGCTGCGGGTCGGGTTGAGCCGCTCGACGAGCACCTCGAACGGCACATCCTGGTGTTCGTAGGCGGCCAGGCTGCGCTGCCGCACCTGGGCCAGCAGCTCGGCGACGGTGGGATCCCCGGCCAGATCGACCCGCAGCACCAGGGTGTTGACGAAGAAACCGACCAGCTCGTCGAGCGCGGGATCACGGCGCCCGGCGATCGGGAACCCCACCGCCACATCAGAACTCGCGCTCAGCTTGGACAGCAGCACCGCCAAGGCGGCCTGCATCACCATGAAACTGGTCGCGTTGTGCTCGCGGGCCACCCGCGCACCTGCTGCTGCAACTCGGCGGGCCAGTCCACCGCCACCGTGGCGCCGCGGTGATCGGCCACCGGCGGATAGGGCCGATCGGTGGGCAGCTGCAGCCGCTCGGGCATCCCGGCCAGCGCCTCCTGCCAGTAGGCCAGCTGCGCGGCGATGCGGCTGTCGCCGTCGTCGAGATCGCCGAACTGCGCGCGCTGCCACAACGTGTAATCGACGTACTGCACCGGCAACGGCGCCCAACCCGGGGGCCTGCCCCGCGCACCGGCTGGCATACGCCGCCCCCAGATCAGCCACCAGCGGGGTGATCGACCAGCCATCGGCGGCGATATGGTGCACCACCGCCACCAACACGTGCTCGTCCTCGGCGATCGCGGAAAAGCCGTGCCCGCAACGGAATCTCGGCTGCCAGGTCGAAACGTGTGGCGCGCCGCCTCCTCGACCGCCTCCTCCAGCCGGGCCGCCGACCAGGCGGTGGCATCGACGACCTCCCAACCGAAGTCGGCCCGCTCGGGCGGCACCACCAGCTGCTGGGGGATCCCGTCGGGGGCCGGGAACAGCGTGCGCAGGCTCTCGTGGCGGGCCACCACATCGGCCAGCGCCGCACCCAACGCGTCGACGTCCAGGCGCCCGCGCAACCGCAACGCCACCGCCATGTTGTAGACCGGTGAGGGCCCCTGCAACTGGTCGAGGAACCACAACCGGCTCTGGGCAAACGACAACGGCACCACCGCCGGCCGCTCCACCGGCCACCAACGGCTCCAGCCGACCCTCCCCGGCGCCGATGCGCGGCGCCAACTGGGCAACCGTGGGCGCCTCGAACAAGGCACGCACCGAAAGGCCAGCATCCAACGACTGTGTTGATCGCGGCGATCACCCGCATCGCCGACAGCGAATCCCCGCCCAGGTCGAAGAACGAGTCGTCGACCCCGACCCGCTCCACACCCAAGCACCTGGGCATAGATCCCGGCCAGGATCTCCTCGGCACGGCGTGGCCGGGGCGCGGTAAGATCCCCATCGCTGGTACTCCGGTGCGGGCAGGGCGCGGGTGTCGAGTTTGCCGTTGACCGTCAACGGCAACGCGTCGAGCACCACCACCGCGGCCGGAACCATGTAGGCCGGGCAGCCGCTCGCCCAGTCGCGCGCGCGATGGTGGCCGGCTCGGCGGTGCCGGTGACATAGCCGACCAGGCGCTTGTCGCCGGGGCGGTCCTCGCGGGCGATCACCGCCGCCTGCTCCACGCCGTCCAGAGCGGCCAGCGCGGCCTGGATCTCGCCGAGTTCGATGCGATACCCGCGGATCTTGACCTGCTCATCGGCGCCGCCCCGCATAGCGCAGCTGCCCGTCGGGCCCCCAGGACACCAGATCCCCGGTGCGATACATCCGCGTCCCAGCGCCGGCGAACGGACACGCCACAAAACGCGACGCCGGTCAACCCGGCCGGCCGACATACCCGCACCCCACCCCGCGACCGGCCACATACAACTCACCGACCACCCCGGGCGGCACCGGCCGCAACCACGCATCGAGCACGAACAACGCCGCGCCGGGCACCGGCACACCGATCGGCACCACATCCGACCCCGCACTCAGCGGCGCGCTGATCGACGCGTACCGTGGTCTCGGTCGGGCCGTAGCCGTTGATCATCACCCGGCCGGGCGCCCACCGATCCACCACCTCGGCCGGGCACGCCTCACCGGCCACCACCAACGCCACCGACTCCAAACCCTCGGGCGACAGCGCCGCCACCGCGGACGGGGTCTGGCTCAACACACTGACGTGCTCACCGACCAGCAATGCGTGGAAGTCCTCCGGCGAGCCCGCCACCGACTCGGGCACCACCACCAGCCGCCCGCCATGCAGCAGCGCACCGAAGATCTCCCACACCGAGACAGTCGAACGCCAACGAATGCCACTGCGACCACACCTGACCGGCCAGCTTCAAGTCGATGTCCAATGACTCGAACAGCTGAGTCACGTTGTGGTGGGTCATCGCGACGCCCTTCGGCATCCCGGTGGTCCCCGAGGTGTAGATGATGTAAGCGAAGTCGTCAGCGGCCGGCGCCGGCAAACCCGTGCCAGGGTAGGTGTCAATACGGGGGTCATCGACCTCGATGACCGGCAGGTCGCACATGTCCAGCCGCGAGCGCAGGCTCGTCGTCGTGACCACGGCGACCGGTGCGGCGTCAGCGAGCACGAACTGCGATGCGCGTATCCGGGTGTGCCGGATCAATCGGCACATAAGCCGCCCCAGTCTTGAGAACCGCCAACATCAGCCACGACCGCCTCAGCCGACCGATTCAGCAGCAGCGCCACCCGCTCACCGGGGCCCGCACCATTAGCAACCAGCAGGTGCGCCAACCGGTTGGCGGCCTCATCGAGCTCCCGGTAGCTTGTCGAGCGGCCCTCAAAGGTAAGCGCCACCGCCTGCGGGCAACGCGCCACCTGCGCGGCGAACAACACCGGAATCGACACCGCGGCCGGCGCCGGCGCGGTCAACACCGCCCGGTTACCCCACTCATCCAGCCGAATGCGCTCAGCCTCATCCAGCACGACGATCGACGACAACCTCAGCGTCGGGTCGTCGGTCATCGCCACCAACACCCGCTCGAATCGCTTAATCAAAGCTTCGATGCTGGCCGCGTCGAACACATCGGTGCGAAATTCGATCGCCCCACCTATCCCGGCGGGCTCACCGTCGTCGCTCCAACGTTCCGAAAGCGCGAACGTCAAATCCATGCGAGCGGTGTGGGTCTCGGCCGGCAGTGGCGTGACCTGCACATCACCCAACGCCAGATCCGCGCCACGGCCCTGACGTGGCCCGGCGAAGTTCTGCCAGGCTAAAAGCACCTGTATCACCGGCTCATGAGCTCGGGAACGGGTGGGGTTGAGCCGCTCCACGAGCACCTCAAAGGGCACGTCCTGGTGTTCGAACGCGGCCAGGCTTCGGCCTCGCACCTGCGTCAGTAGCTCTTCGACGGTCGGATCATCAGACAAATCAACCCGCAACACCAAGGTGTTGACGAAAAACCCAATCAGCTCGTCCAGTGCCGGGTCACGCCGCCCAGCGATCGGGAATCCGACAGCCACATCGACGCTGGAACTGATCATCGACAGCAATGCCGAGAGGGCCGCCTGGACCACCATGAAGCTGGTCGCGTTGTGATCAGCGGCCAGCTGGATGACCCGTTGGTGGAGCTCTGTCGGCCAGTCCACAACCACACTGGCCCCGCGATAGGAAGCCACCGGCGGATACGGCCGATCGGTGGGCAGCTCCAACCTCTCGGGCATCCCAGCCAACGTGTCCAGCCAATAGGCCAGCTGTGCAGCGATTGGGCTGTCGTTGTTATCGAGATCCCCGAACTGCGCACGCTGCCAAAAGGTGTAATCGACGTACTGGATCGGTAGGTCCGCCCAGCTTGGGGCCTGGCCCGCGCACCGGGTGGCATATGCCGTCCCCAGATCGGCAACTAATGGGGTGATGGACGAGCCGTCGGCGGCGATATGGTGCAACACGCCCACCAACACATGTTCGTCATCGTCAAGCCGGAAAAGCGTGGCGCGCAATGGGATTTCGGTTGCCAGATCGAAGGTGTAGCCAGCCTCCTCCTCGACGGCTTGAGTCAACCGGCCGCTGGGCCACCCGGAGGCCTCGATAACTTGCCAGCCGATAGTCGCCTGCTCTGCCGGTACCACCAACTGTTGCGGTATTCCGTCGACCGACGGGAACAGCGTTCGCAACGACTCGTGGCGGCCCACCACATCGCTTAGCGCCGCTCGCAGCACCTCAGCGTCGAGCCTGCCCTGTAGCCGCAACGCCACCACCATGTTGTAAATGGGTGAGGGGCCCTGTAGCTGATCGATGAACCACAGCCGGTTCTGCGCAAACGACAATGGAATCACTGCTGGCCGCTCAACAGCCACCACCGGCTCAAGCACACCACCACCCTGGCCAACGCGCGATGCAAGCTGCGCGACGGTAGGTGCTTCGAACAAGGCGCGAACCGCAACGCCGGCATCCAACGACTTGTTGACCGCAGCGATGACCCGCATGGCGGAGAGCGAATCCCCGCCCAGGTCGAAGAACGACTCGTCAACCCCCACCCGCTCCAGCCCCAATACCTGAGCGTAGATCCCGGCCAGGAGCTCCTCAGTGAGGTTAGCTGGCGCGCGGAAATGACCGGCCTTTTGGTAGCCAGGAGCTGGAAGGGCGTGTTTGTCGAGTTTTCCATTGGCGGTAAGGGGCAGCGCGTCGAGCACGACCACAGCGGACGGCACCATATAGGAAGGCAGTTGCTCGCCCAGCGCCGCACGAATCTCGTCTGGGTTTGCTGTGCCGGTGACGTAGCCAACCAGACGCTTGTCACCAGGACGGTCCTCGCGGGCAATTACCGCCGCCTGGTCCACCGCGTTGCAAGCGGCGAGAGCGGCCTGCACTTCACCGAGCTCAATGCGATATCCGCGGATCTTGACCTGCTCATCAGCTCGGCCTAGGTACTGCAGCTGCCCATCAGCGCCCCATGAGACCAGATCCCCAGTGCGGTACAGCCGCTCCCCCGGCACCCCGAACGGGCAGGCCACAAATCGCGACGCGGTCAACCCCGCTCGACCCACATACCCGTACGCCAGACCGGCACCGGCCACATACAACTCACCGACAACCCCGACGGGCACCGGCCGCAACCACCCATCGAGCACAAAGAAGGCAAGATGCGCCAACGGCACCCCGATCGGGCTGACAGCGCTGTCGAGATCGCCGGTGACGATCTTGCGGAACGAGGCATGCACCGTGGTTTCCGTGATGCCATACATGTTGGCCAGAGACGGTAATCCCGGGTAATTGTCCAACCACGACTCGAGACGTTGGGGTTCTAGCGCTTCGCCACCAAACACCACCGTTTGGAGTTCGAGCTGACCTTTCGACTCCTGTGATTGGGCCGCGCTCAGCCCGAGCCAGCGCGTTACCTGATGTTCCCAAGCCGTGGCCTTGCTTTGCCACGAATGCTGCGCGTCAACGGTCTGTAGCGCATAGAACGCCGACGGCGTCTGACTCAGTACGCTGACCTGCTCGGCAATCAGCAACGCATACAACTCTTCTGGGGCGCGCACCACCACATCGGGCACCACCACCAGCCGTCCGCCTTGGAGTAGCGCACCGAATATCTCCCACACGGAGAAGTCGAACGCTAGGGAGTGACACTGGGACCACACCCCCGCCGCCGGCACGTCGGCCTCCAACGTCTTCAGCAGCTGGGTCACATTGCGGTGGGCAACCGCCACCCCCTTGGGGGTTCCGGTGGTACCGGAGGTGTAGATGAGATAAGCGATGTCGTCGGCGGCAGGCGACGGCAACACGGTGTCCGGTTGGTTGTCCACGGCGGGGTCATCGACATCGACGACCACGAGGTCGTGCCCGTCGAGTCGCGGCCGCAGATGCGCCGTGGTGATCGCCGCGACCGGTGCGGCATCACCAACCACGAAGCCGATTCGCGCGTCGGGATGCGCCGGGTCGATCGGCACATAAGCCGCCCCGGTCTTCAGCACCGCCAGAATCGCCACGACCGCCTCGACCGACCGCGGCAACACGAGAGCAACCCGCTGCCCCGGGCCCGCGCCGTAGGCAGCCAACAGATGCGCCAACCGATTGGACGCCCGCTCAACCTCCAGGTACGTCACCGAGCGGCCGTCGCAGCTGATCGCCACCGACTGCGGGATGCGGGCCACCTGCGCGGCAAAGGATTCCGGGATCGAGCCCAACTCGGTCGCGGGCCGGACCAACACCGCTCGGTTACCCCACTCATCGAGGCGCGCGTGCTCTGCCTCATCGAGCACATCGATCGACGACAACCGTTGTGTCGGGTCGGCGGTCAGCGCTATCAGCACCCGCTCGAGCCGCTCGAGCAACATCTCGATGCTGGCAGCGTCGAACACGTCGGTGCGAAATTCGACGTCTCCGCCGAGGCCGGCGGGTTCACCAGCCTCAGTCCAGCGTTCGCCAAGGTGAATGGCGAGGTCCGCGCGGGCGGTGTGGCTTTCTAGAGGCAGCGACGTGACCTGCAGATCACCCAAGGACAATTCGATTGCGCCGTTTTGCTGCCCGGGTAAGGTCTGCCAGGCAAACAGCACCTGCACCAGCGGGTGATGGGCCAGGCTTCGGGTTGGCTTGAGCCGATCGACCAGCGCCTCAAAAGGCACGTCTTGATGCTCGTAGGCGGCGAGGCTTTGTCCTCGCACCCGAGCCAACAGCTCAGCGACACTGGGATCGCCAGTCAGATCGACCCTCAACACCAAGGTGTTGACGAAGAAGCCAACCAGTTCATCAAGCGCGGGATCGCGGCGCCCAGCGATTGAAAATCCAACTGCGACGTCCGGGCTGGAGCTGACCTTCGACAACAAGGCCACCAGGGCAGCCTGAACCACCATGAAACTGGTCGCATTGTGCTCACGGGCAAGTCGAGCCACCCGCTCTTGCAGCTCTGCCGACCACTCGACTACCACTCGGGAGCCGCGGTAATCAGCAACCGGCGGATAAGGCCTATCGGTGGGAAGCACCAGCCGCTCGGGCATCCCCGCGAGGGCCTGCTCCCAATAAGCCACCTGCGCGGCGATACGGCTGTGATGATCTCCCAGATCACCGAGCTGTGCGCGCTGCCACAGCGTGTAATCGATGTACTGCACCGCCAACGGCGCCCAGTGCGGGGGCCGTCCCTCACACCGGCTCGCGTAGGCCACTTCCAGATCCCGCGCCAACGGTCCGATCGACACCCCATCGGCAGCGATGTGGTGCACTGCGGCCGCGAGCACGTGATCGTCCTCGCCGACGCGGAAAAGTCGTGCCCTCAAAGGGATCTCGGTTGCCAGATCAAACGCATAACG
The DNA here is from genome assembly GCA_963720345.1 of uncultured Actinomycetota bacterium. Lineage (GTDB taxonomy): Bacteria > Actinomycetota > Actinomycetes > Mycobacteriales > Mycobacteriaceae > Mycobacterium. Next base: position 222,387 of record CAVRFN010000047.1, on the reverse strand, counting down.
CACGGTCTCGCCGATGGCCTCAGCCAACTGATCCGCCGACCAGCCGGTGGCATCGATTACTTCCCAGCCGAAGTCGGCACGTCCTGCTGGCACCACCAGCTGCTCGGGTATTCCATCGGATGCCGGGAAAATCGTGCGCAGGCTTTCATGGCGGTCGACCACATCGGCCAGCGCTGCACCCAACGCATCAGCGTGGAGCTTGCCGAACAGCCGCAACCCGCGCGACATGTTGTAGATCGGTGACGGTCCCTGCAATTGATCCAGGAACCACAACCGGTTCTGGGCAAAAGACAACGGCACCGCCGAAGGCCGGTCACCGGCCACCAATGATTCAAGCCCATCGCCAGCGGCGCCGACACGCGGCGCCAACTGAGCAATCGTGGGCGCCTCGAACAACGTGCGCACCGTAAGGTCGACACCCAGGCTGGCATTGACAGCGGCAATCAGGCGCATCGCCGACAGCGAATCGCCACCCATATCAAAGAACGAATCGTCGACCCCGATGTGCTCCACGCCGAGCACTTGGGCGTAGATGCCGACCAGGATCTCTTCGGTGAGGCTGGCCGGTGGGCGATAGCGATTGGTGCCGCTGTATTCGGGCGGCGGCAGGGCGCGGGTGTCGAGTTTGCCGTTGACTGTCAGCGGCAGCGCCTCAAGCACCACCACCGCGGTTGGCACCATGTAGGCCGGCAACCGGTCAGCAAGTGCCGCGCGGATTGCGACGGGGTCGGCGGTGCCGGTGACATAACCCACCAGGCGCTTGTCGCCGGGGCGGTCCTTGCGGGCGATCACCGCCGCCTGGTCGACCCCATCGCACCCGGCTAACGCGGCCTGTACATCTCCGAGCTCGATGCGATACCCGCGGATCTTGACCTGCTCATCAGCGCGGCCGAGATAAACCAGCTGCCCATCCTCGCGCCAGAACACCAGATCCCCGGTGCGGTACATCCGCTCCCCCGGCGCTCCGAACGGGCACGCCACAAACCGCGATGCCGTCAGACCCAGCCGTCGCACGTAGCCACAGGCCAGGCCGGCACCGGCCACATACAATTCGCCGACAACACCCTGCGGCACCGGCCGCAACCAGTTGTCCAGTACAAATAGCGCTGCCCCGGCAACCGGTGAGCCAATCGGCACTGCTTCCGCCCCTGGCGTAAGCGGCGCACTTATCGCCACACACATTGTTGTCTCGGTCGGTCCGTAGGCATTGACCATCAGCCGCCCACCGGCCCACCGATCCACCACCTCAGGCGGGCAGGCCTCGCCGACGGCTATCAGTGCAACCGAATCCAGAGTCTCAGGAGAGAGCACACTGACCGCGGAAGGGGTCTCGGTGAGCACGTTGACTTTTTCGGTGACCAGCACGTCTTGGAAGTTCTCCGGCGAGCGGGTCACCTCTTCGGGCACCACCACCAGGCGCCCACCGCGCAGCAATGCACCGAAGATCTCCCACACCGAGACATCGAAGGCCAGAGTGTGGCATTGCGCCCACACTCCGACGGGCGGTAGGCCGGCATCGAGTGACGCCAGCAGTTGGGTGACGTTCTGGTGGGTCACCGCCACGCCCTTGGGGGTGCCGGTGGTGCCGGAAGTGTAGATCAGGTAGGCGATATCGTCGGGTGCCGGCAGCGACGGCGCGCTGCTGGGCTGGTCGTCAACGGCGGGGTCGTCGACATCGATGACCACCAATTCATGGCCGTCTAGCCGGTCGGCCAGGTCCGCGGTGGTAACAGCGGCCAGCGGCGCTGCATCGGCGACTATGAACGCGATGCGAGCCGCCGGCAGTGTCGGGTCGATCGGCAGATAGGCCGCGCCGGTTTTGAGCACCGCCAGGATTGCCACTATTGCCTCAGCGGACCGGTTGAACAACAGCGCGACATACCGCCCAGGACCCGCCCCTCGGCTGGCCAGCAGGTGCGCCAGCCGGTTAGCCGCTAGCTCGAGTTCGCGGTAGGTCCATGAATGCTCGCCGCATACCAGCGCCACCGCATCCGGCGTCTCCGCCGCCCACGCCCCGAACAATTCGAGGATGGACGATCCCCGCGCTGTGGGCCTGGCCAACACCGCCCGGTTACCGATCTCGGCGAGGCGGGCGTGCTCGCCCGAAGCGAGCAAATCCACCGACGAGAGCCGCCGTTGAGGTTCGGCGGTCATCGCCACCAAGAGCCGCTCCAGCCGGTCGATGAGAACTTGAATGCCCTGTGCATCGAACACATCGGTGTCGTATTCGACGCGAAGGCCTAACTCATCGCCCGGGATGGCTTGAATGGTCAGCGGATAGTGGTTGGATTCGCGGCTCGTGAAATCGGGGATAGCCAACTCTTGGTCCGCTGCCAAGGCGGCCGTGTCGACCGGATAGTTCTCGTAGACGAACAGGGTGTCGAACAACTGGTCGTGACCAGTGAGACGGTGTATCTCATTGAGCGCCAGGTGCTGGTGATCCAGCGTGCGGTTGTGCGCGCCCTGCAGCTGTTCGAGCAGGTCTGCGGTGGTGGTCTCCGGCGTGGTGTTCGCCCGCACCGGCACCGTGTTGATCAATAAGCCGACCATCGAGTCGGCGCCGAGCACCTCGTCGGGTCGCCCCGAAACCGCTGTACCGAACGCGACATCATGCTGACCGGTCAACGAGCTCAACAACTGCGCGAACGCGCCCTGCAGCACAGTGCTGACCGTGGTGTGGTGAGCGCGCGCCAAGTCAGCGACGGCCCGCGTGGTCTGCATTGGCACCCGAAACGATGCGACTTCTCGCGTGCCGCGCCCCAAGCGATCCGGTGGCCCCACCATGGTTGGGTTCTCGAAACCGGACAACACCTCACGCCAGGCCATAAGTGCCGCTTCGCGATCCCGACCAGCCAGCCAGCTGATGAAATTGCGGTACGGCGCCGCCGCCGGCAATCGTTGACCGTAATAGCTGGCAAAGATTTCCTGCAGCAGGATCGGCAGCGACCAGCCATCCACGACGATGTGGTGGAAGGTCAGCACAAACTGGTGCCGGTCTTCCGCTGTACGAATCAAAGCCATCTGAAGGCCCGACCGGTGGACGAGATCGCAGACCGCTGCGCGTTCGGCAGCACAAACCGTCTGAACCTGCTCCTCGAGATCCACATCGGCAGGGTTCAGCTCGACATACTGCCAGGGCACCACCGGATCAGCCGGAATGATCTGCACCGGCTCGTCGAACTGCGCGCAGAACCTGGCTGCCAGGTTTGGATGGCGGTTGACTACCGTTTGCGCCGCCTCGCGTAGCCGCTGAGGATCAAGCGGCCCCGCCACGGTGATGTCTAGCTGAACCGCATAGACGTCGTCGCTAACCCATGGGTTGCTGCTGTGGAACAACAGCCCTTGCTGCAGAGGGCTCAACGGCAAAATATCGGCGATCGCATACTGCTGGTGGAGCTCGTCCAGTTGCTGCTGGCTCAACCGTGCCGGCTCGATATCAGAGGGCGTCAATCCTCCCCCACCGGCGCTGACATGGGTGCAGATACCGGCCAGAGCCTCAAACCACAACTGGCTCAGCCGGCTGACCTGTGATTCATCGAGGGCCGAGGGAGCCCAGGTCCAGTTGGCCTGCAGCTGCGGGCCTGTCTCGGCATCGACGGTGGCGGCATTGAGCTCCAAGGTGTGCATCAATGGCATTGGGATATCCGCGGCCGCGGCCGCGGCCGACAAGCCCTCCTGGCTCATTCGCCAGACTTCGCCCGAGGTCTCGGCCGCCGAAGCGCCCAGCCGACCCAGATAGTTGAATCCGATGACAGGGTCAGACTCAGCCAGCTCAACCTGAGTGTTCAGATACCGCAGCAGACCATAGGTCCACCCGTCTGGCAGGGCTCGCAGCTGCTCTTTGGCGTCCTTGATCACCGCCCCAAGCGCCGCCTCACCGGCGATCACCCGCGCCCAGTCCACCCCATTGACTGTCAGCGCCACCGGATACTTAGTGGTGAACCATCCGACCGTGCGCGAAAGATCCACATCGGCGGCGAGTTCCTCGTGCCGCCCGTGGCCCTCCACGTCGATCCCGATCGACTGGCCGTTGGTGGCCAGAAATTCCGCCAGCGCCAAGCCGAAGGCGATCAGCAAAATGTCATTCACGCCGGCATGGAACGCCGTCGGCACAGCACCGAGCAGCATCCGAGTGGTCGGCACATCCAGCGACAACGACAAACGCCCAGCATTCGCAAACGTATCCACCGCGGGTTGCACCGCCGGTAACACCGCAGGGGCTGCGGTTACCTGCCGCCACGCCTGCGCCTGCTGCGCCACGTCCGGGTCGTGCGCATGATCGGCCAACAGGGATGCCCACCGGGCAAACGACGTCCCGCCAAGCGGCAACTCCGCCGGCAGGCCGTCGCGATGCTGCGCCCATGCGACATTGAGGTCTTCCAACAGAATGCGCCAGGACACCCCGTCGACGGCCAGATGATGAATGATCACAACCAGCTGACCCGTAGACGCCACCCACAACGCCCTGAGCAAATCGCCTACGGCCGGGTTCAGCCGAGACCGCGCTCTGATCAGCGCCTCGTCGGACAGCGCGTCGACAGTTTGTACGCACGCGGCGGCATCGACCGCCCCGGCCTCGGGCACGGTCAGTGACCAGCCTCCGGCGCCATCGTCGTCGACGCGTAGACGCAGCATGGCGTGCCGATCCAGCAGCGCCTGCAACAGTGTCACCACATCGGCCTCGGTCACCCCGGAGGGCGCCTGCAGCAACACCGCTTGGTTGAACTGGTCGACTGGGCCTTCGACACTTGCCAGCCAGCGGATGATGGGTGTCGCAGGTATTTTCCCTACGCCCTCGTCGACGACCTCAGCGTCACCGCTGGTCGTTCCGGCCACCCGGGCCAGGCGTGCCACGGTCTGTTCGACGAAGATGTCGCGTGGCCGACACGTCAAGCCGGCGGCACGCGCGCGGGCCGCGACTTGCATCGACAAGATGCTGTCCCCGCCCAGCTCGAAGAAGGGTTCATCGATCCCCACCCGCTCGACCCCTAGGACCTCGGCGTAGATGCCGGCCAGGATCTCCTCCACCGCGTCGGTTGGTGCACGGTAAGTGTCACTGCCCTGGTACTCCGGGGCCGGCAGTGCGCGCTTATCGAGTTTGCCGTTGACTGTCAATGGCAGCGCATCGACCGACACAAGCGCCGTCGGCACCATGTAGGCCGGCAGTCGCTCGGCAAGCGCGTCGCGCAGCTCAGCCGAATCAGCCGTTCCCGTGAAATAGCCGACCAAGCGTTTGTCGCCGGGGCGGTCCTCGCGCGCGATCACCGCCGCGTGCTCAACGCCTTCCAGGCCGGCCAAGGCTGCCTGTATCTCACCGAGCTCGATGCGATACCCGCGGATCTTGACCTGCTCATCGACGCGGCCGAGATAGTGCAGCTGCCCATCAGTACCCCAGCGCACCAGATCCCCGGTGCGATACATCCTTTGACCTGGCGCTCCCGCGCCTACGAACGGGCACGCCACAAACCGCGACGCCGTCAATCCAGCCCGACGCACATACCCGTATGCCACCCCGCGCCCGGCCACATACAACTCGCCGACCACACCCGCCGGCACCGGCCGCAACCACCCGTCCAGTACGAACAACGCCGCCCCGGGTACCGGTGCGCCGATCGGCACCACACCCGACCCCGCCGTCAGTGGCGCACTGATAGTGGCGTACACGGTGGTCTCGGTCGGGCCGTAGCCGTTGATCATCACCCGCTCGGGCGCCCATTGGTCCACCACACTGGCCGGGCAGGCCTCACCGGCCGCCATCAAAGCCACCGAATCCAACCCCTCGGGCGAGAGCGCCGCCACAGCGGAGGGTGTTTGGCTCAAGACGCTGACATGCTCCCCAACCATTAAGGCGTGGAAGTCTTCCGGCGAACGGGCCACCTCCTCGGGCACTACCACCAGTCGCCCCCCGTGCAGCAGTGCTCCCCAGATCTCCCACACCGAGAAGTCGAAAACCAACGAGGACGTCTGCGTCCAGACCTGCTCTCGCTCCAGATCCACCCCGACATCCATTCCATCGAACAACCGGGTGACGTTGGAATGGGTGACGGCCACCCCCTTCGGCATGCCAGTGGTGCCCGAGGTGTAGATGATGTGGGCGAGGTCATCAGCGGCTGGCGCCGGCAACGCGGTGCTGGGGTAGGTGTCGACACGGGGATCGTCGACATCGACCACCGGCAGCGCGTGTTCGGCTAACCGATCGGCCAACCCGCTGGTGGTAACACCGGCGATCGGTGCGGCGTCTTCGATCATGAACCCGATACGGACCGCCGGCAGTGCCGGGTCGATCGGGAGATAGGCGGCGCCGGTTTTGAGCACCGCCAGGATGGCCACGATCGCCTCGGCCGACCGGTTGAACAACAGCGCCACACACTGTCCCGGGCCCGCACCATGAGCAGCCAGCAGATGCGCCAACCGGTTAGCTGCCTCATCCAACTCCCGGTAGGTCATCGAGAGGCCCTGACAAGTCAGCGCCACCGCCTCCGGGGTTCGTGCCACTTGCGCGGTGAACAACGCCGGAATCGATACCGGGGTCGCGGGCTGGCTGAACACCGCGCTTAACACCGCCCAGTGGCCAAGATCGTTTAGACGAGCGTGCTCCCTGGTATCGAGCAGATCGATTGCCGACAACCGCCGAGCCGGGTCGGCGATCATTGCCCCCAACACCCGATCGAACCGCTCGATCAGCGACTCGATTCTTTCATCGTCGAACACGTCGGCGTCGAATTCGACGCGGAGGCACAATTCTTCGCCGGGCTGGGCTACACAGCAAGTGGATAGTGGTTGTATTCACGGGTGGCGACCTCCGTGATCGCCAACCCGTTTACGAACGACAACGCAGTGGTGTCGATGGGGTAGTTCTCGTAGACGAACAGGGTGTCGAACAACTGGTCGTGACCAGTGAGACGGTGTATCTCATTGAGCGCCAGGTGCTGGTGATCCAGCGTGCGGTTGTGCGCGCCCTGCAGCTGTTCGAGCAGGTCTGCGGTGGTGGTCTCCGGCGTGGTGTTCGCCCGCACCGGCACCGTGTTGATCAACAAGCCGACCATCGAGTCCGCGCCGAGCACCTCGTCGGGCCGCCCGGAAACCGCTGTACCGAACGCGACATCATGCTGACCGGTCAACGAGCTCAACAACTGCGCGAACGCGCCCTGCAGCACTGTGCTGACCGTGGTCTGATGAGAGCGCGCCAGTTCGGTTAGCGCTCGTGTGGTCTCGCTCGGCAGCCGATGTGAGGCAACACCTCGGTTGCCAAGTCCCAGGCGATCCGGCGGAACCACCAAGGTCGGGGTCTCAAATCCGGCCAACACCTCACGCCAGGCCGCGCGGGCGGCGTCACGATCCCTACCGGCGAGCCAGCTGACAAAGCTGCGATACGGCGCCGCCGCCGGAAGCCTCTGCCCGAAGTAGCTGGCGAAAATTTCCTGCAGCACAATCGGCAGCGACCAGCCATCCATCACGATGTGGTGATTGGTCGTCACAAAGCGGTGCTTGTTTTCTGCGGTGCGAATCAACGCCGCCCGAAACGCCGGCTCCTCGGCCAGGTCGTAGACCGCCGCGCGTTCGGCAGCGCACACCTCCTCGACCTGTTCGTCGATGTCGACCTGGCCGACAGTCAGGTCCACATACCGCCAGGGCGCCACGGGATCGGCCGGTATGATCTGCACCGCCTGGCCAAGCTGTTCGGAAAACCTGGCCGCCAGATTCGGGTGCCGGTTGACCACCGTCTGCACCGCATCGCGCAGCCGGTGCGCATCGAGAACACCGGTAACGGTGATATCCAGCTGCACCGCATAAAGGTCATCACCGGCGCCCGGCGCGGCGCCGGCATGAAAGAGCAAACCGTGCTGCAGGGGCGTCAGCGGCAGTACGTCAGCGATCCGCATATTGCCGCTGGAGCTCCTCGATTTGCTGTTGGCTGAGATTGAGAGTGATGTCTGACGGGGTGAGCCCGCCTCCACCGCCGTGACATGTTTGCAGATTCCGGCGAGGGCCTCAAACCACAACCGGCTCAACCGATTGACCTGCGCGTCTTCGAGCGCTGAAGGCGCCCACATCCAGGTTGCATGCAGCTGCGGGCCGGCGTCGGTGTCGGCGGTGGCGGCGTTGAGTTCCACCGTATGCATCAGGGGCATCGGAATGTCCGCGGCGGCGCCGGTCAACAACAGACCGTCCTGGCTCACCCGCCACGACTCACCGGGGGCCTGACCCGCCGAAGCGCCCAGCCGGCCCAGGTAGTTGAACCCTATCGGCGGATCAGCTTCGACGAGTTCAACGTCGGGATTCAGATAGCGCAGCAAACCATAGGTCAAACCGTCGGGCAGGGCCCGCAGCTGCTCCTTGGCATCCTTCACCAACAGCCCTAGCGCGGCCCCTCCGGCGCGCACCTCAGCCCAGTCCAGCCCACCGACGGTCAACGCCACCGGGTACTTGGTGGTGAACCAACCCACCGTGCGCGACAGGTCCAGTTCGTCGGCCAGCTCGTCGGCGCGCCCGTGACCCTCCACGTCCAGACCAATCGGCGCGTCACCGGTACCCAAGAACTCCGATGCCGCCAACGCGAACGCAATCAACAAGATGTCGTGGACTCCGGCGTGGAATGCCGTCGGCACCTCCCCCAACAGCATCCGCGTCGTTTCGACATCCAACTCAACCGACAAACGCCCCGCCGTGGCGAACGTATCCAGCCCAGGTTGCACCGCGGGCAACACCGACCGGACCGCCGCCACCTCTTGCCAGGCCTGGGCGAGGCCCACGACGTCTGGATCCTGGGCGTGCTCGGCCAGCAGTGCCGACCATCGAACAAACGACGTCCCACCCGACGGCAGCGCGATCGGCTGCCCATTGCGATGCTGAGCCCAGGCGAAATTGAGATCCTCCAAGAGGATTCGCCAGGACACTCCGTCCACAGCCAGATGGTGAACGACCAACGCCAACTGCCCTGTGGTGTCGACCCACAGCGCGCTCAGCATCGCCCCGGCAGCAGGATCCAACCGCGACCGCGCCTTCGCGAACGCCTCGTCGGACAGCACGTCCACGGTTCGCAGGCATGCACCGGCGTCCACCGACCCCGGCTCGGACGCCGACAGCGACCAACCCTCGGTACCGTCATCCACACGCAGCCGCAGCATGGCATGCCGATCCACCAACGCCTGCAACAGCGCCACCACATCGGCCTGACTCACGCCCACGGGGGCCTGCACCACCACCGTCTGATTGAACTGATCAACCGGACCCTCGACGCTTGCCAGCCACCGCATGATCGGAGTGGCCACCACGGGTCCAACGCCCTCATCGATAGCTTGAACGGCATCATCGGCCACCGCGGCAACTCGAGCCAGTCGGGCCACGGTCTGCTCGACGAAGACATCGCGCGGACGGCACAGGACGCCGGCGGCCCGCGCGCGCGCAACCACCTGCATCGACAGGATGCTGTCCCCGCCCAGCTCGAAGAACGGCTCATCGACCCCGACCCGCTCCAACCCCAGCACCTCGGCATAAACGGTGGCCAAGACCTCTTCGATGAGGTTTGCCGGGGCGTGGTAGTTCCCGCCGGGCTGTTGATATTCGGGTGCGGGCAGCGCTCGGGTGTCGAGTTTGCCGTTGACCGTCAACGGCAACGCGTCGAGCGCCACCACCGCGGCCGGAACCATATACCCAGGCAACCGCTCACCGAGCTGCGCGCGGATGGTGGCCGGATTCGCGGAGCCGGTCAAATAGCCCACCAGCCGCTTGTCACCGGGGCGGTCCTCGCGGGCGATCACCACCGCCTGATCAACCCCGTCGCAGCCGGCCAACGCCGCCTGAACTTCGCCCAACTCGATGCGATAGCCGCGGATCTTGACCTGCTCATCAGCCCGGCCCACATACCGCAGCTGCCCATCCGCACCCCACGACACGAGATCCCCGGTGCGATACATGCGTTGTCCGAGCGCACCGAATGGGCACGCAACAAAACGCGACGAGGTCAACCCCGCCCGGCCCACATACCCGTATCCGGCCCCGCCACCAGCCACATACAACTCACCAACAACCCCGGCCGGCACCGGACGCAACCACCCATCGAGCACGAAAAAGCCAAGATGAGCCAACGGCACCCCGACCGGACTGGCATGCCCGTCGATATCGGCATCGACGATCTCGCGGAACGAGGCATGCACCGTGGTCTCGGTCGTCCCGTACAGATTCAACAGCCGCGGTGAATCCGGATGACGCTGCCGCCACGGCCCAAGACGCTGCGGATCCAACGCCTCCCCGGCGAAAAGTACAGCCCGCAACGCCAACTGACCACCCTGCTCGGCAACCAGCGCATCAGCGGTCTGCAACGCATAAAACGCCGACGGGGTCTGGCTGAGCACACTGACCTGTTCCTCGACGAGCAAGGCGTGGAAATCCTCCGGCGAGCGGGCCACCGACTCGGGCACCACCACCAAACGCCCGCCATAAAGCAGCGCACCCCACATCTCACACACCGAGACATCGAAGGCCAACGAATGCCACTGCGTCCACACCTGCCCTGGCAGCTCCATCTCAGCCTCCAGCGCCACCAGCAACTCGGTGACGTTGTGGTGGGTGGTGGCCACCCCCTTCGGGACACCGGTGGTGCCCGAGGTGTAGATCAGATAGGCGATATCGTCGGGCGCGGGCGCCGGCGCCGGCACTGCGGTGCCAGGTTGGGCATCGATGGCGCGGTCGTTGATATCGATGACCGATAGCTCATGGTCGGCCAGTCGCGGCCGCAGGCCCGCGGTGGTGAGCACCGCGACGGGCGCGGCGTCGGCGAGCACGAATCCGATCCGCGCATCCGGGTGGCGCCGGGTCGATCGGCACATAAGCTGCCCCGGTCTTCAAAACCCCCAACATCGCCACGACCGCCTCGGCCGAGCGTTCCACCAGCAACGCCGCCCGCTGCCCGGGGCCCACCCCATGATCAATCAACAAGTGCGCCACGCGATTCGACGCCTCATCGAGCTCGCGATACGTCCACGAGCTGCCCTGACAGCTCAGCGCTACCGCCGCCGGGGTTCGGGTGACCTGAGCGCCGAACGCCGCCGGGATCGACACCGCCGGCGCCGCGGGCTGGGTCAACGCCGCCCGATTGCTCCACCCCTCCAGGCGGGCGTGCTCGCCGGCGTCGAGCAGATCGATCGACGACAGCCGCCGCGTCGGGTCAGCGGTCATGGCCACCACTGCCCGCTGCAACCGCTCTATCAACGCCTCGATGCTGGCCGCGTCGAACACATCGGTGCGGAACTCCACCGCCCCGCCGATCCCGGCGGGCTCACCAGCCTCGCTGAAGCGTTCGCCCAGCGAAAACGTCAGATCCATCGCGGGCGGTGTGGGTGTCGGCCGCCATCGGGGTGACCTGCACGTCACCCAAACTCAACTCACCGGCCGCGTTGTTCTGCCAGGCCAACAGCACCTGCACCAGCGGGTGATGGTTCAGGCTGCGGGTCGGGTTGAGCCGCTCCACCAACACCTCGAACGGCACATCCTGATGCTCGAAAGCGGCCAGGCTACGCTGACGCACCTGCGCCAGCACCTCAGCGACAGTCGGATCTCCGGCCAGATCCACCCGCAACACCAACGTGTTGACGAAGAAACCGACCAACTCCTCCAGCGCCGGATCACGGCGCCCGGCGATCGGGAAACCCACCGCCACATCAGAACTCGCGCTCAGCTTGGCCAACAACACCGCCAACGCGGCCTGCATCACCATGAAACTGGTCGCGTCGTACTCACCAGCCAGCCGAGCCACCTGCTTGCTGCACCTGCACCGGCCACTGCACTGCCACCGTGGCGCCGCGATAATCAGCCACCGGAGGATAGGGCCGATCAGTGGGCAGCTGCACCCGCTCGGGCATATCCGGCCAACGCCTGCTGCCAGTAGGCCAACTGGGCGGCGATGCGGCTGTCGGGATCGGTCAGACTCACCGAGCTGCGCGCGCTGCCACAACGTGTAATCCACATACTGCACCGGCAACGGCGCCCAACCCGGGGCCTGCCCCGCGCACCGGGCGGCATACGCCGCCCCTAGATCAGCCACCAGCGGGGCGATCGACCAACCATCAGCGGCGATATGGTGCACCACCGCCACCAACACATGCTCATCGTCGCTGATACGGAAAAGCGTTGCCCGCAACGGGATCTCGGCAGCCAGATCAAACGGGCGACGCACCACCGCGTCGACGGCCTCCGCCAGCCGGCTGTCCGGCCACCCGCCGGCATCAACGACCTGCCACCCGAACTCGGCCCGCTCGGGCGGCACCACCACCTGCTGCGGGCATCCCGTCCGGGCGCCGCGAACAGCGTGCGCAGGCTCTCGTGGCGGCCCACCACATCAACCAGCGCCGCGCCCAACGCCTCGACGTCCAGGCGCCCACCCAGCCGCAACGCCACCGCCATGTTGTAGACCGGCGAGGGCCCCTGCAACTGGTCGAGGAACCACAACCGGTTCTGGGCAAACGACAACGGCACCACCGCCGGGCGCTCCACGGCCACCAACGGCTCCAGGCCGACCCTCCTCGGTGCCGATGCGTGGCGCCAGCTCGGCCACCGTGGGCGCCTCGAACACGGCACGCACCGAAAGGCCAGCATCCAGACGCTTGTTGACCGCGGCGATCACCCGCATCGCCGACAACGAATCGCCACCCAGCTCGAAGAACGAGTCATCGACCCCGACCCGCTCCAACCCCAGCACCTCGGCGAAGATGCCGGCCAGGATCTCCTCGGTGAGCGTGGCCGGGGCCCGATAGCCGATCGACATCGGTGTATTCCGGTGCCGGCAGCGCCCGCTTGTCGAGCTTGCCGTTGACCGTCAACGGCAACGCGTCGAGCACCACCACCGCCGCGGGCACCATGTAGCCGGGCACCCGCTCACCCAGCTGCGCGCGAATCGTCGGCCGGCTCGGCGGCGCCGGTGACATAGCCGACCAGGCGCTTGTCACCCGGGCGGTCCTCGCGCGCGATCACCACCGCCTGCTCGCACCCCGTCCAGAGCGCTCAACGCGGCCTGAATTTCACCCAGCTCGATGCGATACCCGCGGATCTTGACCTGCTCATCGGCCCGGCCCACGATACCGCAGCTGACCATCAGCACCCCAGCGACACCAGATCCCCGGTGCGATACATCGCGTTGTCCGAGCACACCGAATGGGCACGCCACAAACCGCGCCGCGGTCAATCCCGCCCGGCCTACATACCCGAACGCCGCACCACGCACCGGCCACATACAACTCACCGACCACCCCGGGCAATACCGGCCGCAACCAGCCGTCCAGCACAAAAAAGCCAAGGTGGGCTAGCGGCAGGCCGATTGGACTGACAGTGCTGTCGGCATCGAGGTCGACGATCTCGCGAAATGAGGCATGCACCGTGGTCTCGGTAATGCCATACATGTTGATGAGTCGCGGCAAACCCGGGTGATTTCGAAGCCAAGTCGCGAGACGGTGAGGTTCAAGCGCTTCGCCGCCGAACACCACCGTCTCCAGCTTGAGTTGATATCCCAACTCCGGCGCCAACTCATCGGCAGTTTCCAGGGCATAAAACGCCGAAGGGGTTTGACTTAGGACGCTGACTTCTTCCCTGACCAGTAACGCATGCAAGTCTTGCGGTGAGACGGCCACCGCATCGGGCACCACCACCAGCCGCCCCCCGTGCAGTAGCGCACCGAAGATCTCCCACACCGAGAAATCGAACGCCAGGGAGTGACACTGCGTCCACACCTGACCCGGCGACAGATTCAGGTCGGAATCCAGAGAGTCCAGCAGTTGGGTCACGTTGAGATGAGGGACCGCCACACCCTTCGGTAAGCCGGTCGTACCCGAGGTGTAGATGAGGTAAGCGACATTGTGCGGGCTAGGCGCCGGTAATGCGGTGCTGGGTTGGCTGTACACCGCGGGAGCATTGATATCGACGACCTGCAGGCCACGGCCGTCCAGCCGATCGGCCAAATCCGCAGGTGGTTATCGCGGCGGTCGGCGCAGCGTCGGCGAGCACGAATTCGATCCGCGCATCGGGATGCCCCGGATCGAGCGCCAGATAGGCCGCCCCAGTCTTGAGCACCGCCAAAATCGCCACAATGGCCTCTGGTGACCGCTCGAGCAGCAGCGCCACGTACTGTCCCGGCCCGACCCCACGGCCGATCAAGTGATGCGCCAAGCGGTTCGCGGCCTCTTCGAGCTCGCGATAGGTCCACGAAAAATGCTGGTAAGTGAGCGCCACTGCCTCCGGAGCTCGAACCACCTGGACGGCGAACAGCGCCGGGATGGACACCGCCGGCGCCGCGGGCTGGGTCAACGCCGCCCGATTGCTCCACCCCTCCAGGCGGGCGTGCTCGCCGGCGTCGAGCAGATCGATCGACGACAGCCGCCGCGTCGGGTCAGCGGTCATGGCCAGCACTGCCCGCTGCAACCGCTCTATCAACGCCTCGATGCTGGCCGCGTCGAACACATCGGTGCGGAACTCCACATCCCCGCCGATCCCGGCGGGCTCACCAGCCTCGCTGAAGCGTTCGCCCAGCGAAAACGTCAGATCCACGCGGGCGGTGTGGGTGTCGGCCGCCATCGGGGTGACCTGCACGTCACCCAAACTCAACTCACCGGCCGCGTTGTTCTGCCAAGCCAACAGCACCTGCACCAGCGGGTGATGGTTCAGACTGCGGGTCGGGTTGAGCCGCTCCACCAACACCTCGAACGGCACATCCTGATGCTCGAACGCGGCCAGGCTACGCTGACGCACCTGCGCCAACACCTCAGCGACAGTCGGATCTCCGGCCAGATCCACCCGCAACACCAACGTGTTGACAAAGAAACCGACCAACTCCTCCAGCGCCCGATCACGGCGCCCGGCGATCGGGAAACCCACCGCCACATCAGAACTCGCGCTCAGCTTGGCCAACAACACCGCCAACGCGGCCTGCATCACCATGAAACTGGTTGCGCCGTACTCACCAGCGAGCCGAGCCACCTCTTGCTGCACCTGCACCGGCCACTGCACTGCCACCGTGGCGCCGCGATAATCAGCCACCGGAGGATAGGGCCGATCAGTGGGCAGCTGCACCCGCTCGGGCATATCGGCCAACGCCTGCTGCCAGTAGGCCAACTGGGCGGCGATGCGACTGTCGGGATCATCTAGACTCCCGAGCTGCTCACGCTGCCACAACGTGTAATCCACATACTGCACCGGCAACGGCGCCCAATCGGGGGCCTGCCCCGCGCACCGGGCGGCATACGCCGCTCCTAGATCAGCCACCAGCGGGGCGATCGACCAACCATCAGCAGCGATATGGTGCACCACCGCCACCAACACATGCTCAACGTCACTGCTACGGAAAAGCGTTGCCCGCAACGGAATCTCGGCAGCCAGATCAAACGGGCGACGCGCCACCGCGTCGACGGCCTCCGCCAGCCGGCTGTCCGGCCACCCGCCGGCATCAACGACCTGCCACCCGACCTCGGCCCGCTCCAGCGGCACCACCACCTGCTGCGGCGTCCCGTCCGGGGCCACAAACAGCGTGCGCAGACTCTCGTGGCGGCCCACCACATCAACCAGGGCCGCGCTCAACGCCTGCGCGTCCAGGGGCCCACCCAACCGCAACGCCGCCGCCAAGTTGTCAACCGAGGACGGCCCCTGCAACTGATCCAAGAACCACAACCGGTTCTGGGCAAACGACAACGGCACCACCGCCGGGCGCTCCACAGGCACCAACGCCGCCAGCCGACCGTCATCGGTGCCGATGCGTGGCGCCAGTTCGGCCACCGTGGGCGCCTCGAACACCGCACGTACCGCCAACCCGGCATCCAGTCCGGTATTGACCGCGGCGATCACCCGCATCGCCAGCAGCGAATCGCCACCCAACTCGAAGAACGAGTCATCGACCCCGACCCGCTCCACCCCCAGCACCTCGGCGAAAATGCCGGCCAGGATCTCCTCGGTAAGCGTGGACGGGGCCCGATACCGATCGACATCGGTGTATTCCGGTGCCGGCAGCGCCCGCTTGTCGAGCTTGCCGTTGACGGTCAACGGCAGCGCCTCGAGCACCACCACCGCCGCGGGCACCATATAGCCCGGCACCCGCTCACCCAGTTGCGCGCGAATCGTCGTCGGGTCCACCGCCCCGCTCACCGACTCGGTGACATAGCCGACCAGGCGCTTGTCACCGGAACGGTCCTCACGGACCATCACCGCCGCCTGCTCCACCCCGCCCAGAGCGTTCAGCGCGGCCTGGATCTCGCCCAATTCGATGCGATGCCCGCGGATCTTGACCTGCTCATCAGCGCGGCCCTCATAGCGCAACTGACCATCCGCACCCCACCACACCAGATCCCCGGTGCGATACATGCGTTGTCCGAGCCCCCCGAACGGACAGGCCATAAACCGTGACGCGGTCAACCCCGCCCGGCGCACATACCCTGCCGCCAGCTGCGGACCAGCCACATACAACTCCCCGACCACCCCCGCCGGCACCGGGCGCAACCACGCATCGAGCACGAAAAACGCCGCCCCCGGCACCGGCGCGCCGATCGGCACCTCCCCCGCGCCCGCGGCCAATGGTGCACTCAACGCCACCCACATCGTGGCCTCGGTCGGGCCGTACTCGTTGATCATCACCCGACCGGGCACCCACCGATCCACCACCTCAGCCGGGCACGCCTCACCGCCCACCAGCAGCGTCACCGCATCCAACCCCTGCGGCGACAACATCCCCGCCGCCGATGGCGTCTGACACAACACACTGACCTGCTCGTCAATCAGCAAGGCCCGCAACGCCTCCGGAGAAGCCGCCACCTCCTCGGGCACCACAACCAGCCGGCCCCCATGCAGCAGGGCGCCATAAATCTCCCACCCCGAAATGTCGAAGCTATACGAATGCCACTGTGACCAAACCTGACCCACCGCGGCCCAGTCACCTTCCAACGAGCCCATCAACTCCGTGACATTGGCGTGGGTAATCGCCACCCCCTTGGGCACCCCGGTGGTGCCCGAGGTGTAAATCACATAGGCCCAATCGTCAGCCGCCGGCACCGACAACCCCGTGCCCGGATACTCATCGAGGCGCGGATCATCGACATCGATGACCACCAACTCAAGCTCGGCCAACCGCTCGGCTAGCCCGGCGGTGGTCAGCGCCGCCATCGGCGCGGCATCGGCGATCATGAACTCGATGCGCGAACCCGGATGCGCCGGATCGATCGGCAGATACGCCGCCCCAGTCTTGAGCACCCCCAACATCGCGATAATCGCCTCAGCGGAGCGCGAAAACAGCAGCGCCACACACTGGCCCGGACCCGCACCCAATTCCGCCAACAGATGCGCCACCCGATTCGACGCCGCATCCAACTCGGCATAGGTCCACGAACGACCCCGACACGTCAACGCCACCGCCCCCGGCGCAGCCGCCACCTGCGCAGCGAACACCGCCGGAATCGACACCGGCGCGGGTGCCGTCCGAGTCAACACCGCCCGGTTGCCCCACCGCTCCAGGCCAGCGCGCTCAAACCCATCGATCAACTCGACCGACGACAACCGCCGTGACGGATCAGCGATCATCGCGGCCAACAACCGCTCCAACCGGCCCGCCAGATAGGAGGCATCAAGATTCGCGAACGGCGGCCCACCGCCCATGGTGCTAAGGAAGAGCTGGTCATCGTCCCTGAAGAAAATGAGCGCCGGCTGATTTCCGAAGCCCGCGTTTGTTAGCGTGCCTGTCGCCAAATCGCCAGCAAAATACCCCATATGGGCTGCCGGAATGAAGTTAACGACTACCCGATTCGGAATCTGGCCGGAGCTACGAAGGCGCGCCTTATTCTCGAGAGCCTGTACCGGAAACCGTTGATGCTGCAGCGCTTCTCGCATTCGTGTGTCGACGTGTTGACAAAAATCCTGCACGGTGGAATTCGCCGACGTTTTCAACACAAGTGGAACCACGTCAGAAATCAGGCCGGGAACCAACTTTGTTTCCGGACTCACACGCCTACTCACCGGAAAATCGAGCACTACCTCCGAACGCTCAGCGTCATATCCCTCCACCAATAGTGCACAGGCCGCAGTAATCACCGAGGATCGACGCACCCCCAGATCCCGCGACAATTGGTCGATCTGAGCGACAACCTGCGACGCCAACGGACACGGAGCGGAGAACTCATCCGGATCAATTTCTGCGGTCGCGTGTGTCGAGCGATATGTCGACGCGCTATCGGTGGGGAGATTGCTAGTCCAATACGCCTGATCCTCTAGGTATTCGGCGGACGCTTCATATTCTGACTCACTTTGGATCAAGTCCTGCAGCGAGCCGAAGAACGCCGAAGGAATCTCTTCACCACCGGCAAGTGCGGAATAAACAGCTGCGATCCGGTGACAAACCAAACCAAGACCGATCCCGTCGGCCACTATGTGGTGGCAGCAAGCCAAGAGATAATCATCTGCCCGCGTCTGCAACAATTCGAACTTGAACAGCTGGCCAGAAAGTGGCATCGGCGTGCGTTGAATGTCCGCTGCTAAGCGATGCACTTCCTGTGTCGGGTCCTGCAGGCTTGTGAGATCGTGGCGAGGAAGCTCGAGATCCGAGTAATCGGATGGCTTTTGGAAAACTTCACCATGCAGTTGGAAGAAGGTGGCTCTAAGTGGTTCGGCCTCGCGCACTACGTGACGGATCGCCGTTTCAAGTAGATCAGCATCGACCGAGCCCTCGATCCGCACGAGTTCGCCTAGATGCAAACCCCCGTCCGCGCGACCCGTTTCTTCCGCGAGCCACATCTCGAACTGTCTCCGCGTAAGGGGAGACACCCGGTCGTCGAGTTCCATTCAAGTCCCCTCAATTACCCAAGCTAGGCGCTTTGCTCGTCAGAGTCCGGCCCCCTGCCGGCCTCTCGGGCGAACTGCTGGGGCACATGTAGTCCAGTTGTGTAGGGCGCAGTCCAGGACGCAGCGCGGTCAGCTTTGCCGGAAACCGCCCCGCGAGCTGAGCAGGACACCGACAAAACAGGCCACAGGCTGAGTCGCTCTTCATCGTTGGCCAAGACGAGAAAGCAGCCGATGGCGTAGTCGACGGATCGATGCTCACGGCTCTCCAGAATCTACTTGAAAAGGTGGAACTGTTCCAAACCATACTGAATACGAAAAGGCACGGTCGGGGTTTCAGCAAAGTCGGATGTGGTCTGCTTCACATCCTAGCAATGCGTAGCCGTCCGCCGGGTAAGTGCTTTCGCCTGCGACGATGGGTCCGGCTCTGACGGCGTTCCGCTGCTCTGCAGGCCCAGGTTTCTCGAAGCTCAGTGAACTCGGTGGTGCCAGCGTTTTAAATCGGATGGCACCTGCCTACGCGGTTGATCCCACGGTGCCCAGCGATACCTGATCTGCACAGCTGAGGTGCCTCTTGCAGGGCCCAAAAGTGCCAGGAGGGATCGCAGGAGAAATGCCGCTGAGCAGCAATGTCCTGTGATTTGCTGTGGTTTCAAATCGGCCAGTCAGCATAAGTCGGCCTATGCCCCACCTTGACACCGGAATGCGGTGCCGGCTCTGCGTTAGCCAGGCTTTGCCGAATCCGTAGAGGCCGCCCGGGTGAGATAGGTTGGCCGGTCGAACTCGCCGACGTGGAGCTTCTCGTAGTCTGGCATTTCGCCCACCGCCAGCATTCTCGGCTCGCTGATTTTTTCTGCGTCGGAGCGCCAACGCATCGAGCCCGGCCTCGCGCCGCTCGCGCTACGCCTGCATCAGCAAGCGGGGGCTCCTAGCAGCTCAGAAGCCGCCGATGCTCCGGCCAATCCGCCAGCCGCCAGCGACTACCAGCGTGGCTGTCGTGACCTGCCTACGGTGAGCCAACGTCCAGCCATGCACCGGCTGCACCACC
The DNA here is from genome assembly GCA_963720345.1 of uncultured Actinomycetota bacterium. Lineage (GTDB taxonomy): Bacteria > Actinomycetota > Actinomycetes > Mycobacteriales > Mycobacteriaceae > Mycobacterium. The sequence goes on along the minus strand of CAVRFN010000047.1, from coordinate 202,541 downwards.
CCTTTAGTTTTCTCTGGCGTGACCGCCCAGCTGACGAGGATGATCTCGACAACTGCAAGCATCAAGACGAGGAATGCGATGGTGGCGCCGACGTGTGTGCCGATGGCGGCTCCCGAGGCCACGACGATGACAAATACGCGTATAAATTCCTCGGGTTGCGGCCCCCCAATCCCATCCCGATTAGAAACGCGACCCACCACGATTCATTTTGCCAAGTATTTTGGGCACGGCGTAATAGCCGCTGGAATCCGGACCCGCGCTCGCTCAGTGCATCCTGTGCACGACTCAATAGCTGGGCGATAACACGCGTTTTACTTGAGTCGGCCACCAGGGTCGACGTATTGCCGTCCGGTTTGTCGGCCTCGCTCGCTGGGCCGGCGCGTCATCGAGCGCACTGGCCACCGCGGCTATCGACAGCAACCACACCCAATCCAATTTGAACAGGTCGACCGGTGGCGCTCGTAGCCCAAGCTCTAAGCGTTGATGTGATGTGCAGAAGCGCCAGCGTGATCAACATCGTGGGAGCACTCACTATGACGACGCCGAGCAAATAGGCGAGCGAATTCGGCAGGTGCCGCGGCCTGGTGTTCACGAGAAGAGCGAAGCCGGCACGCATTGGGTTGAGCGCGTACGAAAGCCCCAGCACCAGGACCGCACCCGACATGGTCGGGGCATTGCCCGATGCGCCAGAGCCGACAGCTCCCACGAGTGCTTCGGTAGTTTGCTCAAGTGGCAAATGAAGAAGCCGCGTCGCGGCTCCCACAAAGTACGTCATCTCATCGAGACGACATGGGCCGGCTGGATCGATATTTGGGACGGATGTACGGCAGCACTTCGCGCGGCGACTCGCCCATTGGCTGCGAATCGAAGAAGACGCCGTGATAGATCATCTGACGTTACGTGCGCGCACGCCTGCTTAAAAGCTAGGATTCAGCGCGTGCTGAAAACCTAGGGGGGATTCACCGCGTGAAATTTGTGTTGGCAAGCTATGGAAGTCGTGGGGATGTCGAACCGTGCGTTGCGGTCGGCCGTGAGTTGATGCGCAGGGGTCACGAGGTGCGTTTGGCGGTAGCGCCTGACATGGTGGGCTTCGTCGAGTCGGCTGGGCTCGCCGCGGTTGGCTACGGGCCGGATGCGCGCGCATGGCAAGACGTGCACCGCGATTTCCAGGCGCGACTATCCAGCCCCTGGAAGATCAGGGATCTGAGCAGATTGTGGCGCAAGAATCGGGCGCTATTGAGCCGGTACCTAGACGAAGCCAACACGACGCTGATGGCCGAGGATGCCGACCTGTTGCTCACTGGCCCTCTCGGGGAGGATGCCGCCGCCAACGTCGCGGAGTACCGCGACATCCCACTGGCGACGCTGCACTTCGTTCCGATGCGGGCCAACGGCCAGGTTAGCCCCTCCGTGCCTGCGGCTTTGCAGCGTTTCGCAACGAAGCTCGGGGAGTGGGTGCAATGGCGCGTGCTGTACAAGAAGGCCGCGGACAGACAACGCCGTGAACTCGGCCTACCGCAGGCAACGGCCCCTGCGCCGCGACGGATCGTGGAGCGAGGGTCGCTGGAGATACAGGCTTACGACGAAGTTTGGTTTCCCGGGCTGGCGGCAGAATGGGCGCAATCTGATGGCAGGCGGCCCTTTGTCGGCACGCTGACGATGGAGTTGCCGACGGATGCCGATGAGGAGGTTGCGTCGTGGATCGCTGCGGGAACACCGCCGATCTATTTCGGGTTTGGCAGCATACCGGTCGAGCTGGTCGAGTCTGCTGCCGATGTTCTCGCCATCATCACCGAGGCCTGCGCGCAGTTGGGCGAGCGGGCGTTAGTCTGCTCCGGCTGGAGTGATTTCAGCGAAATCCCCCATTCGGACAGCGTCAAAGTTGTACCCGCGATGAATCATGCGGCGGTTTTTCCGACCTGCCGCGCGGTAGTCCACCACGGCGGCTCGGGCACCACGGCCGCGGGCTTGCGCGCCGGAGTCCCCACGCTGATCCTTTCGACCTGGCCCGAGCAGACGCTCTGGGGGGCTCAGGTCAAACGCCTGAAAGTCGGTACGGCCCGGCGCTTTGCGGACCTGACCCGCGATTCCCTCGTCGCGGATCTGCGCACCATCCTCGCCCCGCAATACGCTGTCCGCGCCCGCGAAATCGCTACCCGGATGGCCAAACCAGGGGAGAGCGTAACGGCGGCTGCCGATCTGCTGGAGAACGAAGCGCGACTCAAACGTGGTGGCTGATTAGCAAACGCTGAAGCGCTGGATGATCGGCGTAAGGTAACCCGAAATTCAACCGCCGTTGGGCCACGCTGACCTTTTGATTGCCCCGTCTTCGGCTGGCCGCTCTTTGGCGACCGCAACCGACTTGCCAAGTCGCGGGCGTCCATCTGGCCGAATACACCTATAGACAGCAGGCTGATTCAGCAGCCGTTCGGCGCGTTGCGCCGCCGCAACAACAATGAAAGGCTCCGCAACAACGAAGGAAGGCCAGGACTCGCGATGAAATTTGTGGTGGCGTGCTACGGGACGCGCGGTGATGTGGAGCCCTGCGCCGCGGTTGGCCGTGAACTGCAACACCGCGGGCATGAAGTGCATATGGCCGTCTCCCCCGACCTGGTTGGCTTTGTCGAGTCGGCAGGGCTTGCCGCGACCGCGCTCGGGCCGGATCCGCAAGAGATGCTCGACGCGCACTGGGCTTTTTACAGGATGTTTTTTCGGAAACCCTGGCGAATTCGCGAAGTGGGAAGATTGTCGCGCGAAGCATGGGAACCCAAAGCTAAGGCCTGGGAAGAGATGAGCAAAACCCTGACGTCGCTCGCGAAGGGTGCCGACCTGCTCTTCACCGGCCTAGTTTTCGAGGAGGTCGCTCGCAATGTGGCGGAGTATTACGACATTCCGTTAGCCAGCCTACATTATTTCCCGATACGACCCAACGGCGAACTCCTTGCGTTCCTGCCGGCGCGATTAAGTCGCTCGACGATGATTGCGCACGAACGGCTAGTTTGGCGCGGGACAAAGAAGGTGGTCGACGTGCAGCGCCGCGAACTGGGACTCCCCGAGGCAACGCTGCCCCCCGCGCTACAGATCGCCGAACGTGGATCGCTGGAAATCCAGGCTTATGACGAGGTTTGTTTTCCTGGACTGGCAGATGAGTGGGCGGCGAAATTGAATTGCCAACGGCCCTTTGTCGGCGCGCTGAGCATGAATCTGCCGACTGATACCGATCAGGAGGTCGCGTCCTGGATCGCCGCGGGAACGCCCCCGATTTTCTTCGGGTTTGGCAGCGTGCCGGTGGAATCTGCTGCCGACACGCTCGCCATGATCACCGCGGCCTGCGCGCAATTGGGCGAGCGGGCGCTGGTTTGCGCCGCTGGAATCAACCTCGCCCAAGTAGCACATCTGGACGACGTCAAGGTGGTCAGCGCGACAAATTACGCGGCCGCCTTTCCCGCCTGCCGCGCGGTAGTCCACCACGGTGGCGCGGGCACGACAGCACTGGGTCTGCGTGCCGGGATCCCGCAATTGATCCTTCCGACGGACCTCGATCAGACTTTCTGGGGAGTTCGAGTCAAACGACTGAAAGTTGGTTTACGGCGGCGCTTTTCGAGTATCACAACGGATTCGCTAGTGGCGGACCTGCGCACCATCCTGGCTCCGCAGTATGTTTCGCGGGCCCGCGAGCTCGCCACCCAGATGACGAACCCCGCAGAAAGCGTCGCGGCCGCCGCCGATCTTGTCGAGAATTTCGCTCGCGTGGGCTCTGTCTGCTGATTTGACGTGCACGCACGATCAGTTGTCGCGTGGGCTTTGGACGGCGATACCGGTGAGCGATTTCAGCGAAGGTTGACTCCTGATCATCGACGCGTGGGTGGGTGATCACATCGACGCCGCATCCGTCCGTGGATCGTCACAGCGATCGGTACTCTCACACCATGAATTGGTACGGAATCACCGGGGCCCGCGCCGTCCCATGCTGTGTCGTCCTCCGTCATGAGGCGTACAAATCTCAGGCGGGCCATTCAATCCGCGTCGTTGAAGGCTGAAAATGCCGGTCCGCATACGTCCTGCGAGGGCTGCCCTTGATAGCCCCGCATCCATAAGTCATGTGCGGCCGGACAATCGGCTCGCGTTGATAGACGACGGTTTGTACACGCAGCATCACGCGATCGGCCGCAACTTAGTGATCCAGTGCACGTGGCTTTATGAACACGCTATCGATTTCGACAGCGTGAGGCGTTTTCACCGAAATCTGAGTTACGGGCTGTTGGGACGGCGTATCGAGCGCTCGCCGCTGCCGTTCGGCTGGCATCGGTGGGTCTTGCATCGCGGGCCTTCGGACTTCGATATCGAGGAGAGCGCCCGTCCACCCGCCGAACTTGGCGACTGGATTGATAAACGCTCACAAATGACTATCGATCCCGAAACGGGGCCCGGTTGGCATCTCGGCGTCCTTCCCCTGACGGATGGCTCTACCGCGGTCAGCCTTGTGGTTTCCCACTACCTGATCGACGGCCTCGGACTTGCCGTGGTGGTAGTTGATGCGCTCTCAGGCAACATGCGCGATCTTCAGTACCCACCGCCGGGTTCACGCCGTCGACGACGCGCGATGGCACAGGACACCCGACTAACAGTGCGGGACGCACCCGAGGTTGTCCGGGCGCTTGCCTTGGCGGCAAGACTGGCCCGTCAGCGCCCGCAGGGTATTACGCCACCCCACCACCACCCGCCCCGCTCCGTGAACGGCGCCGGTGATGAGCGCGATCGTCGTGCCCGGCATCACGATTCGCGTTGATCTAAATGATTGGGATGCCCGCGCGAAGGCTCTGGGCGCAACGAGTAACACCATGACTGCCGGGTTCGCTGCGAAGGTCGGGGAACACCTTGGGCGCCGACGTGCCGGTGACGGGGCCGTCACTCTGCAACTCCCTGTGAGCGACCGCGTCGAGGGTGATACGCGTGCGAATGCGATGTCAATTGCACGCGTCAGCGTCGACCCGACCAGAGTTACGACGGATCTGCGTGACACCCGCGCCGCGATCAAACAGGCGCTGAAAGCCCTGCGGGAGAAGGAAGACGAGTCATTGCAGCTCGCTTGGCTTCTCCCGTTCACGCCGAAGCGGGCGCTGAGAAAGATGGACGATGCGGTCGTCGCCGACCCAGATCAGCCAGTGTTTTGTTCTAATCTCGGCGACGTCGGCTCGCTGGTGAACCGCCTCGACGGTACTGACGCCGAGTACGGCACCTTTAGAGTGGTTGCCCAACACGAAACGCGACAGCGGCTCGACCGAACCGGCGGCCAACTGATCTTGCAGTCTTTGCGCATCCCCGGCAGCTTTATCATCAGTGTCGACGCATACCAACCGGGTGCCGAAAATACAAAGCCCGCCCTGCGTGAGGTAGCTGCGCGCACGCTGGCTGAATTCGGCCTGAAAGGCAGGATCGAGTAACTAACTTCGCCCGCCGTCTCGACGCAGGACACTGCATGGCGTTCCAAGCCAAGACAACACCACGAATCTCAGCCCACTTCGGGTTGAGGCGAATGACCTCGCCTGGTATCCGGCCCAGACGGCCGAGCTCCACCCAACCGCGCTAGCGTCGCGCCAGTCCGGGTGGACTTTGTCAAAGTTCCCCGGCGTCGATGGCTTTCTTAACCTCCTGCGCGTGCGCCACCTGCCGCGCCGTGTAGCCGATACCCAACGCGATTCCGGCGACGAGTACGCAGAACCCTGCCAACCACAGCAAGCCGTAGGTGATGCTTTGGTCCAGCGCATGCAACTGAGCGGCGCTCATGAGTTCCACAGGTCCGTTGATTCCGCCCAAAGATAGATTGCGCGAGCTGATTACGGCCTGGATTGCGGCCAGTAGTACCGGTCCCCCGAGGGTCGACAGCATAAGCGCAATTGCGGATGTGGGCCCGATGCGGTCCTCCCCGACACTCGCGATGGCCGAGAGCATGAGCGGGAGGTTTGCCACACCGATACCAATGGCGCCGACGACGAGTGGCAGCAGAAGATTCGGGAAATATGGGGCGCCCATGTGGAGTGTCATGCTGCTTACCACCACCGCGCCCGCCACGAGAACGGAACCAGCGATTACCAACACCCGCGGCGAAAACCGCATCACCAGCCGCGACGAGGCGCCCATCCCAAAGCTAACGGCAATGACAAACGGGATAAATCCAAGGCCGGCGTGCAGAGTGCTGTACTTCAGAACTTGCTGTACATATAGGGCAACGAGGACGGTCAGGCTGAACAGCACCCCGCCGGCTAGGAAAATAGTCGCAAAGGTAGCCAGTCGATTGCGGTCGACGAATAAGTCGAACGGCACGATTGGGTTTTCTGCTCGCCGCTCAACGACGACGAAGGCGACAAGGGCGCCGAGTGCCAGCGCGACTGAACCGATCGTCGTTACCGACAGCCAGCCCGCCTGCGGGCCAATCGATAAGCCGAAAACCGCCGCGACACAAATCAACGTCGTCAACACAGCGCCCATGGCGTCGAGCTTCATTCGCTTCGTCCGCGTCTCCTGCAGCGTGGTGTGTGCCAGCCAGATCACCATCAACCCAAGCGGTACGTTGATCATGAAGATGATCCGCCATGACACATCCGGTGAGAGCCCCGCCCACCGTCAAGGCCAGTACGGAGCTGATCCCCGCCATCGCAGTGAATATTGCAGTCGCAGCGTTGCATCCTGGGCCTTTCGGGAATGTTGTCGCTACCAGTGCCAAACAGGTCGGCGAAAGAATTCCCGCCGCGACGCCCTGCAGTAGCCGGCCGGAGAGGAGGCTCGCCGCATCCCATGCAATCCCGCACACCGCTGAGGCAATGGTGAACAGCGCGGCCGCGAGCATGAACGTGCGCTTACGTCCGAAGGCGTCGCCGAGGCGGCCGCCCAGCAGCATCAGGCCGCCAAAGGTCAAGACGTAGGCCGTGATCACCACCCTCGCGCCGGCATCGGAGAGGCCGAGCTCATTCTGCATCTTGGGAAGCGCGAAAACCGCGATGGTGCCGTCCATCGCCGCCACCAGACTCATACCGCTGATAACGACCACTGCGGCGATGTAGCGGCGACGCGACAGCGAGGTCTGGAGAAACCCACTCGTATCACTTTGCGGCACCGGTTCGGAGGGCATAGGGTCGCAGCTTTCTAGTGCGCTACCGTCCACGGCGTTGCGCTGCCTCATTGCCGGCCGTCATAGCGGACCACGCTACAGCAATCATCAAGAGCGTTAGCCGCAAGCCCGACAGGGTATGCGGGCACGCAGAATCGCCACCCGGACGACCGAGCTCGTCGACAGCTTTGCGCCGCGCAGCTAATTTGGTCGAACTTGCCCGCCTAGGCGGATCGCTTACTTTGGCGGCGGTGGCCGTCGGCGTGATCGAGGCCGAGGAATCTTGCCTTGAGCTCGGTGTGGGCTGACGGGATAGGTGCCGGACTCGAATAACTAATCGCCACCGATGCAGGGCAGAATCGATCGGGACTTCGGGCGCTTTCTGCACTTTCGGCCAATCATGCAGGTGTGCACGGCAGTCGGCTCATTTGCGCAGTGCAAGGTAGCAATTGATTCAGCTGACTGCGTGGCTGCGCTGGTTCGATGCCTGTGCACCCCCCGATGGGCCGGGCTGACAGACAATCGCTTTTTGGCTGGCGTCGGCGCGCTAGCCGAAATCGATGATTGCCGACGAGCGTTCGCCGCTGCCATTCGGCCGGCATCGCGGGATCCTAGGTCGTAGGCCGGACATCGAGGCCTGAAAGATGCGCCCAGCTCGTGCACGGATCTCGGCGAGCCAGCTGATCCGTGCTCACAATTCACTGTTGACTCCGAAACGGGACCGTGTGCGGCGCTTGCCTGAGGTTGCCCGGGTGGCTTGCTCCCGGGGGAAAGTCATCCCGTTATGACCCGCGAACCTCGATGCGAACTCCTTCGGCGCTTCGGGTCAGCGGGCGGGTTGGAGTCCAGCGCTGCTCGCGACGCTCTCTACCATCTTGCCGGCGGCGCCGCGAAGGCTCACTGCGAAGCTGCCGAGGAAACGCGCCGTCTGGTGGGGGTGCTTGAGGAAATTGGCGTAGCTGGATTGCCACCAGTAGTTGATTGACATGTTCTGGCCGAAGCCCCAGACGGCATGCCACCAGAAGAGCGGAATGTAGAGCATGTCGCCTGGGCCGAGCTCGACGCAAACGCGCTCGGCGTGGGCCCAGTCGGGGAACTGAGTCAGATCTGGGGAGGCGACGTTGACCCGGGAGATGTTGTTGCCGACGTACCCGAAGGGGAAGGGGTAGACGCGGGCGATCTCCCGAGGTGGGCAGAGAATCACCTGCTTTCGGCCGCGGATCTGGGTGAGGAAGTTGTCGGCATAGTCGTAATGAAGAGAGGTGAAATTGTTGCCGGCGCCAAGCCAGAGATTGACAGCGGCGTACTTGTCCTCGTCGACGAAAGCGGGAAAGCGGACATCGGGCCAGAGCTCGGGGAGAGCGACCTTGATAGGTAGTTGGACGGCGTAGAGCTGGCCGTCGGAGATGGCGCCGCTTGCGATCAGATCGATGTAGTCGGCGAACTTCATCTCCGACGTCGTGGCCATGGCGCCGTTCTTCGGCTCGGGGATGTGAGTGCCCGCGCTCGTGACCTTAGACGGGCTTAAGGTGCGGGCACCAACTTTCTCAGTGAGGTAGTCATTGGTCCACCGCTCCAGCGCGGGCCAGCCCTCCATCGCGCCGGAGACGATCACGGGACGCTGCGGGATGATAAAGCGCTCGATTAATTCTCGGCGGCTCGGGCGTTCTAGTCTCGGTACCTCGAACGTGTTGTTGACGTCGAACAACCGCTTCCTCCTATTGGACGGTGCCTCAGACACCACAATCGGCGCGAACGTATCACACAGTGCGACTTTCCTTAGGTCCCCTGACCGCTCGATACTCCGCGGGGTGTATATCCTTCGGGCGGCACTAGTAAACGACCCAACCGGTGCAGCGCTCGTAGCCCGGCACCGTTGAGCGCCGACCCGCAATGCTACCTAGACCATACCCAACACAGCGGTGGCATCACAGCGGATCGTTCCCCGGCGAACCGTCGGCCAAATCGATCACCAGCAACAACATACCATTCCACCGCTTGAACGACTTTGCCGCCAGCAACCGGCCGAACAACGGGTGCGTAGCGGCTACCACCCGCAACCTCACACGGCAAGACCGCACGCAACCAGCGCTTTTACCAGGCGCTGAAAGCAAGGGTCGGTTAGAGATGCCGCGACCGCACGTGCGCAAGTCGTCAGTCGGCGAAATGCGTTTGGTTCACGTGCTCGGCTACCCGCAATGCGTTCGCCGCGATCGTCAAACTGGGGTTTATACCGGTGCTGGATGGGAAGAACGAGGCGTCAACCACGTAGAGGTTGTCCAGTTCGTGCGCCCGATTGTATCGGTCCAGCACACTAGTTTTGGGATCGATACCGAAACGGCACGTGCCGCAGACGTGACTGAGGACCGAGTTGTCTGTGGCGCCCTGCACCCTGAAGTTGCGAAACGGCTCGAATAGCTCTTTCAGGTGCCGCAAAAACGTTGTGCGACGTTCGATCTCGCTGGGGTGAAAACGATACTGAAGTCGCAACCGCTGGCGGCCGTCCGAGCTTGGTCGGTCGCATGGCAGTACGCGGTTGTCCAGATAGGGCAGGTCTTCCAAGATCGCTGCAAACTGCAGCGCGCCGCTGAAGAACCGCTCGTAGATCGGGCGCGCCGCCGGGCTCATCAGGCGTAGCGCCTCGAACTGCCAGCCGGGGTGGTTGGTCAGGGCCTCGATGGGTGGCACCGTGCCACCTGACTGCACGGTGCCGTATTTCTCCCCCTCCCAGAAATAAAAATCGTTCAGTCCGATCTGCCTGTTTTCGCCTGTGACCTTGGAGCCCCGTTGCGGCCAGACCACTATGAAGTCAATTAAATGACGCATCAAGTTGCGCCCCACCCAATCTGAGCCGTTGGCCAACCCGCGCGGCCAATCGTCGGACCGGGAATTGAGCAACAGCATCGGGGTGCCCAGCCCACCAGCGGCCAGCACCACCACCTTCGCATTGAAGGTCAGCGTCCCGGAGCGATGCTCGCAGATCACCTGCCGAACCTGCGTGCGGTCGGCGTCCAAGCGCACGACGCGACATTCCGTCAGCAGGTGGGCGCCGTGCTCGGCCACAGCTGGCAGCAGGAAGTTGCGGGCGGCGTCGTTCTTGCACGATCGGTGGCAGAGATAACCGTTGCAGTCATCACAACCGTCGACGTAATCGCAGGCCATCGGAAGGTGGTACGGATGAAGCCCCCGACTCGTCAAATAGTCGACCAGCGGCTGGTTGGATGCCGAAAATGGTGGCGCCGCAGGTAGATCGACGTCGGCCGCCTCGGGACGCAGGGGATCGGGCTGCCCGCGAACCCCCAGGAGCCTTTCGGCCGCTGCGTACCAGGGGCTCATCTCGTCGTAGGTGATCGGCCAGGCATCCGGCACGGTGGAATCGCCGGGATTGCGGAAGTTCTGCCGGGGAGTGAAATCGCGAACGAAAAATCGCTCGCAAACCATGCCGTAGAGTGCCGACGACCCTCCCGTCCCGCTCCCGATTCCCGGCATATACCGCCGTGGGGAGCGCCCGCTGATGTCTTCGACCTCGTCGGTGGAGCGTCCGGCCCGGGCCAAGGCGTCGTAGTAGGTGTCTGCGGAACGGCACGCCAGCGGTTCGGCCACTTCCGGGATCGAAGAGCGGATCGTTCCCGGAACCCCGGGCAACGTCGAGCGCCCCTTCTCGACGAAGAGCACCCTGCGGCCCGATCGGCCCAACGCATAGCCCAGCGGGCCGCCACCCATGCCGGTGCCCACGACAATCACGTCCCACGCAATGTTTTCCGCCTCGCGCGGATTCAGCTCGCCGCTCAAAATCAAGATCTCCCGCAGATCATGGCCCAAAGCTTCGGCGGTTTGAGCGGAACAGAACATACCATTCGCTGCTGACTACGGGATCGAATTACTCATCGGGATTTTGCATGCCAGCTGGCGCACGGATCCGTTGCGGGCATGACAGCTACGCCGCAAAAGCGCTTCGCGTCGCATCCCGCGGCTCTCCCTCAAAAGGTCAACTCTCAGCGTGGAATTGACACCCAAACATTGGCGCCTTGTGAAAGCACAAGAGCAGCAAGAGCAGTTAGTACTCCTGCTTCTGCGTCAGCGGTCCCATGCGAGACATCTATGCGTCGGGTGCCGTCTATGGCAACCCATAGCGCATCGACGATGAATAACTGTTGAACCGGTGCTGCGCCGGAAGCTGGATCTTCACGCTTTCGACCGTAGAACGCGCACGATGAGTGCGAGGATAAGTTCGAGATGAAATTCCTGATGGCGACCAACTGGACACGTGGCGATATCGAGCCGTGTGCAGCTGTTGGTCGTGAACTGTTGAACCGCGGGCACGACGTGTGTCTTGCGGTCCCGCCCGACCTGCTGGGCTTCGTCGCGGCGGCCGGACTGCCGGCAGTCGCCTGTGGGGCGGAAACGCAGGCAGTGATCGAAGCGACCTGCAACCTCAACCGCAACTTCCGCTATCCCTGGAGGATTCAGGACCTCATCAGATCGCGACGCGAATATGACGAACTGCTTTTGGAGAGTTGGCGCGACACCGCCACGACGCTGGCGTCGATCGCGGACGGGACTGACCTGCTGCTCACCCGCGGTGGTTACCCGTCCGCGGTAAACGTCGCGGAGGCTTACCATATTCCGTTGGCCACGCTTTATACCTTCCCGCTGCGGCCCAACGGCCAGCTCTTTCCGATTCTGCCGGCGCCTGTGGTTCGCTCCGCAATGCAGGCGTACGAGTGGCTGTATTGGTGGCGCACGCTGAAGAAGTTTGACGATGGACAGCGCCGTCAACTGGCCCTGCCCAAAGCAACCGTGCCCGCGCCGCAACGGATCGCCGCGCTGGAAATCCAATCTTACGATGAGGTTTGCTTCCCCGGCCTGGCTGCGGAATGGAAAGGCCAGCGACCCATCGTCGGCGCGCTGACCATGGATCTGCCAACTGATGCCGACGACGAGGTCATGTCATGGATTGCGGCGGGAACGCCGCCGATTTTTTTCGGCTTCGGCAGTTCGCCGGTCGAATCTCCCCACGACACGCTCGCCATGATCGTCGGGGCCTGTGCGCAGTTAGGCGAGCGCGCGCTGGTTTGCTCACCGGACACCGACTTAGGCGACGTCGCTCATTTCGAGCACGTCAAGGTGGTGCGCACGATGAACTATACGGCCGCCTTTCCCGCGTGCCGCGCGGTCGTGCACCACGGTGGCACCGGCACCACCGCCGCCGGGCTGCGAGCCGGCATCCCCACGCTCATCCTTTGGATAGCGGACACGCAACCGTACATGGGGGCCGCAGTCAAACGGTTGAAAGTGGGCGCCACTCGGCGCTTTTTGAGTACAACCGAGAAATCACTCGTTGCCGACCTGCGCAAAATCCTTGCGCCGCACTACCTCACCCGGGCTCGCGAGATCGCCAGCCAGATGACCAAACCCGCCGACAGCATTGCCGCCGCAGCTGATCTCTTGGAAAATTTCGCCCTGGTCCGGCGTGTTGGCTCACAGGCGAAGGGCGGGCCAGCGGAATGATCTGCGCCGGCCAAGTCTCCCGAAGCACCCCACAGAACATCACCTACTAGATAGCGCGAACTCGACGAAAAAGGTTCAACGCTCCAATCCGGACGGCCCAAACCTTGGTCAAGAACTAAGGCCCGAATCTCCTTTAGACACAGTGCGGTTCAGTCCCTTGACATAGCCGAAACCTGGGCGTGGTTCTGTCGAACCGTACGTCAGACGATTTGAACCCTCGGTACGTACAAGATCCACCGTCCACCCGCCTCATGGAACTGACTTTCCTTGGCCATGATTTCCTCGGCGTGGTTCCAAGCGAACAGCAATGCGTAATCGGGGTAGGGGTCGGAGAAGGCTTCGGGTGGGCACACCGGAATTTTCGAACCTGGAGTGAGACACCCCTGCTTCTCCGGGGTCGAATCACACACCTGTGGAAGCAAGTCCGGCCCGATCTGGCAATAGTTCAGTACTGTGGCGCTCCTGGACGTGGCCCCGTATCCGACGACCCGTCGGCCGTCGGAACGCAATTCGCGGAGGAGGTCGACGAGGTCCGTCCGGATGCGATCGACCTCAGCAGAAAATTTGACGAACGTCGCTTCCTCGGCAACCCCCTCGGACCTCTCCTGCGCCAAGAATTCCGCGACGGCCGCGGCCGGCTGACGGGTGCCGGCACGGGCCACCGTGTATCGGATGGAACCGCCGTGTAATGCAAGGTGTTCTACATCGACCAACTCGAAACCGAAACGGGCTGCTGTTGCCTGCACCGAACGCACCGAAAAGAGATAGATGTGTTCGTCGTAGATTTGATCGAAATAAACATGCTTCAGGATGTCGCCGAGCCAGCGATCCTCGAATACGAACAGTCCATCCGGCGCAAGCAGCAATTCGACCCCACGGCAAATTGAGTCGAGGTACGAAATGTGGCTGATCGTGTTCGCCGAGAAAATCAGATGCGCTGGCCCATGCTCGGCCCGGATATCAGCGGCAGTCGATGCATTGAAGAAATCAGTCCGCACGTTGACACCGTGTGACTGGGCCACGTCGGCTGCGCCGGCAGCAGGGTCCACCCCAAGATGTCGGATTCCGGCCTCGCTAAGCGTCTTTAGCATGACGCCATCATTGCTACCGATCTCAACGACGAATCCGTCCCCACCGTCCGGGCATGTTTGGACGATGCGCCGGGCGACGTCCTCGAAATGCCTACGGATTAGCAAAGAACCGGATGCGCGATATGGATAGTCCGAGCGGTACATCTCGTTCGGTGGCATCTCGTCCAGCTGCTGCACCATTGTGCAGGACGTACAAAGGCCGACGGCAAGCCGGAAGAACGGCACTTTCGCGGCTTCCTCCGCTCTGACGAATGCATTCGACACCGGCTGGCGACCCAAGTCGAGGACCTCACGAAGATCACCTCCGCACAGGCGGCAGCTGCGTTCGACTCCCAGAACTGGCTGGGGTTCCATATCTACCGATATCCCGTCTATTAGGGGTTTTCCATTCGAAAGCCTATTTCATAAAAGGGTGCGTTCGCGCGGTTTCGTGGTAGCCCCGAACCATAGCCTTCCCAGCAATGAGTGGGGCGAATGTGAGCTGTCCCGGTGAGTCGGAGATTGGTTTTCGTTGAATCACCCGCTGTTCGCGGCGGGTGTCTGCTGTCGTGATGGGTTCTCGATCGCGTGTGGAGTGACGTCATCAAAGTTATTCATGGGCGCCACGGAACCCATTCGGCGGTGCCAAGGCTCGACTTGTTTACGTCGCGCCAGGCACCCGTCGTAGAACGGTCCGTTCTTGACATCCGGGAGGTCGCCTTCGCCAAGAAGTTGTCGAGGGCATCGTCGTGAGTAACTAACCCGATCAGATCGCGCCGCCCGGCCGGGCGAGGTGAGCATGGCACGCTGGTGTCGAGCACCAGGTGACCCGTCTTGCCTTCACGGCATCCGTGACTCCACTGCCCAGAACATAGACACACCCGCTCCGCAATGGCCGTGCAGTCGGGGACGCATGGGCCGGCTTGCCGCATTGGCGGAACACTCAGCTGCGTGCGAGCGCGCGGTCGGCCAGCAACCCGATTACCGGTGCCAACAGTCGGGCATAAGCGGCTGTCACGTGAGTCTCGTCGGAATATACGAGGGTGTCGCCTACGACGACCGGGCAGCGGTCAGCGGTGCAGAATAGCTCGGTGACGTCAACGTAGTGTCCACCGCCAGCTCTTGTGGCGGCGGATTCAGCCGCGATGCCCGCGTCGTTCACCGCCGTCGACCTGGGGGCCGAGCAGGCTGTCGTGTCATCGAGGTGGCCGGACACGCAGATCGCCACCATCGAGTGCGGATCCGGGATCGGCCCGAGCACCAGAACCTGTGCACCAGTGCCGCGAAGCTGCCGCACGAGGCGCGTCAGACTGTCCATCCACTCCGGGTCGTAAGAGGTAAAGCCTGGTTGCCAGCCGAGCTCGGCACCACCGTATCCCCGCCAGATGCTCAACACCACGAGCCGTGGATGCTTGGCGCTCAACCGTTCGATGATCTCACCGCGCCACTTCGTGCAATTGGTGTACAGCCACCGACGGACGGGACCAGTGACGGGCAAGTCCATTGGCGGGCAGCCAGATTTGGTCAGTGTGTCCAGCCGCCAACCCTGCTGCAACGCAACCACTTCCAACGCTGGACGCCACATCGTGGCATTCGAATCGCCGACTAGGGCAACCGTCGTCGCGGAGGCCGTGTCGCCCGTCGCGCACTCCGGCTGTCCGACTTCGAAGAAAGTATGCAAGCAGCTGTTACGGATCATGTCCCTAGGTTCGACTACCGCGTCGGAAAGTGGGGGGTTGAGGTTCGATGGGACAGTTTTTTGGTCGGCAGCTGCCGCGACCGCGGCCTGAACTTGCGCGAACGCACGGTCTACCGCCGCCTCGTAAGCTTCAGCGTTGGTCGCTGGGAAAGACGCCACAGTGACGGCCAACGGTGCAGCAGGTGCGCCGGGGCCAACCGGTGAAGGCATCGACATCGTCACCGCCACACAAACAGAAACCGCTGCCGCGGTGGCGACACCGCCGACCGCGAGACTGCGAGCGGGTGATCTGCGCAAGGGAGCGGCGAATCGCAACGGATTCTCGATCAGATGCAATGTAAGCACCGCCAGCCCGCCCGAGACCAGCACCAATACCAGCCGACCTGCCAGTCCGAGCGGGTGGCCTAGGAGCAGCGGAGCGAGCAGCAGCACCGGCCAGTGCCAGAGATACCACGAGTACGACACTCTGCCGACGGCTTGCATCGGCGACCATGCCAGGACGCGACCGCATCCCTGAGAGGAGGCGGAGCAGCCAGCGCCAATCACCAGCGCAGTGCCGAGTACAGGCAGCAGCGCGGCGGTACCCGGATAGAGAGTGGTCTTGCTCAATAGGGTGCACGCCAACAGGATCAGGGCCAACCCTCCCCATCCCGCGATGGCGGCAAATGTTGCCGGTAATCGGCGCCACTGGCCGACCGTAAGGGCCACCAATCCGCCAACCGCTAACTGCCAGGCTCGCGTGGGCAGCGAAAAGAACGCCACCGACGGCACCAAGTATGTGGCCGCCAGCGACATTGCAAACGACGCAGCCGCGACCAGCATGAGGACGACCAGAAACGGCCTCGTCGACGACGTCGGATGGCCCGTTTTGTGTCGACGCGCACGCCGGATGAGCCAAGCCGTACCGATGATCAAAGCCGGCCACACAAAATAAAACTGCTCCTCGACGCCTAAAGACCAATAGTGTTCGAACGGTGTCGGAAGGCCGGGGTCGAAGTAGTTCTGCAGTTGCAGGATGAACCAAAAGTTGCTGACATAAAGCGCGCTGGCGATGCCGTCACCCATGACGCTCGGAACTTGCAAGGGGGGTAGCAGGAAGGCCGATGCAACCGCGGTAACAACCCCTACCGCGGCCGAGGCTGGCAGTAGCCGGCGGGCCCGCGCCCCGTAAAAGCGGCGTAGTCGGACGGTGCCGGTGCTGCTCGCCTCCCGCCACAGCAGCCCGGTGATGAGGAAGCCCGAGATAACGAAGAAGACGTCCACGCCGACGAATCCACCACCCACACCAGGGACTGCAGCGTGGAAGAGAACTACGGCCACCACCGCGACGGCACGTAAGCCTTCGACGTCCGGGCGAAACCCCGGCTTTGCCGAGCGCTGCCGCGGCGGCCCTTCGTTAGACCCAACCTTGTCAGCCGCACCCGAGGTCATATCGCCTTGGGGAGCTGATCGCTCCTTCACCCGATGCATTCTCACATGCCCTGGTGCGACAGGACGGCAAACGCAATTCGTCACTTGAAACCGCCGTTGCGGTCGGACGATTGGCACGCGGATGTGGGTCCGGCCCATCTTTCCGGGCTTGTGCCGGCGCTTGACTCGGTCAACAGCTTTCAGCGAGGAACCGTGAGGGCGTATCGCACAGGTGGGGCAACTACAAGCCGCCCTCCTGGGCCCAACTCGGGTTGTCAGGGGCAACAAACGAATCGATTTTCAAAGTTTCGATAGGTCGGCTTCGGCTGTCTTTAAAAGAATCGTCCCGGCATCATAAGCCGCTGGTAGCGTGGCGTGCCGAGCCACTCGACGTCGCCCGGCCCTCATGTCAAATCGCGAAGGCACGCGGCGATTTGCAGTAACTGGCCAAACTGTCGAGCAAGGGAGGGATCGACGTGGAGTCCGAGGTCTTGACTTTGGAGGGTGCAAAGATTGTTCCGGGACCGCCCCTTCCCCTTGTGATAGAACCGGCGACAGCTGGTATGGACGTGGTGGAATGGGGCGCGGCGCAACGCCGCCCGATCCGCGAACTTCTGCTACGGCACGGCGGGATCGTGTTCCGCGGGTTTACCGGAAGTTCGGTTGAGACGTTCCGCAGTTTCATCGCGGCCGTGTCCGGCGAGCCCCTCCCTTATATAGGGAGGACGTCGCCCCGACACGAGGTTGGTGACCACGTATACACGTCGACCGATTACCCCCCTCACCAGCGGATTCCGCTGCATAACGAATCGTCCTACAGCACAACCTGGCCGCTACGCCTCTTCTTCCACTGCGTCGTGCCGCCTGCCGGTGGAGGCGCCACTCCACTGGCCGACAGCCGCAAGATCTACCAGCGGATCTCGCCAGCGCTGCGGCAACGCCTGGAAGAACGGGACTACCTCTACGTCCGCCATTTCAGCCCCTATATCGGCGTCAGTTGGCAGGAAGCATTCCAGACCGACGACCGCGCAAGCGTAGAACGCTATTGCGCCGACAACGACATCGATTTCACCTGGGGGGCGGGCGACGAACTCACCACCCGGCAGCGGCGACCGGTGTCCGCGGCACACCCGGAGACCGGCGAGATGGCGTGGTTCAACCACCTCACCTTCTTTCATGTGTCCACCTTGGACCCGATGGTCGCTGAGGCATTGCTGTCGATGGGTAAGGAGAACCTGCCGAACAATACCTATTACGGCGATGGTGAAGAGATCGAGCCGGAGGCACTCGACGAGCTTCGCGCCGCGTACGAGGCGGAGACTGTGGCGATACCGTGGCAAGAGGGCGACATCATGATGCTCGAAAACATGATCGTCGCCCATGGCCGGGAGACATACGAGCCGCCTCGGCAGATTGTGGTCGGAATGGCTGAGCCCTGGTCCCGGAGTTGAGGGCAGTAGCTTCGCGGGGATTCAGTGAAGCTATCGTCCCGCAGCGTCGTTGGCTTTCTTGGCCTCCTGCGCCCTCGCCACCTGCTGCGCGGTGTAGCCGATGCATAAGCGCTACCGCTCCCAGGAGGATCACCACGCCACCTAACGCGAGCAAACCGTCAGTGAAGCCGTCGTCCAACGCATTCAACTGAGCATCGTTCATCGACCTCACCGGCCCGTGGGTGCCGCCCAGCTGGATCGTGCGAAAAGTGATGAGGGCCTGGACGGCGACCAGCACGAGCGGCCCACCGATCATCCTCACCATCACCGCGACCGCTGATGCGGGCCCGATCCGGTCGGAGCCGACACTGGCGATCAGGGAAAGCATGAGCGGGATTTCGAGCATGCCGAGACCGATGCCGCCAATAATGAGTGGCACCACCAAATTCGGAAAATACGGGACGTCGCGGTCGAGCGTCGAGCCGTACAGCATGGCTGCAAACACCAGGATGCCGCCGGCGATCACCACCACCCGCGGTGGGAACCACTTCACCAGCTGCGACGACGCGCCCATCCCGGTGGCCTGCGCGATGGCGAAGGGAATGAAGCTGATACCTGCCTGCAGCGGACTGTAGCCCATGACGTTTTGCACATAGAGGGCGATCAGCACAGAGAGAGTGAAGCCAACCCCACCGGACAGGAACATGGTCGCGTAGGTGGCCAGCCGATTGCGGTCGAAGAACAGGCTGAACGGCACTACCGGGTTCTCCGCTGTGCGCTCCACCGCGACGAACGCCAGGAGAGCGGCCAAAACCACCACACCCGAACCGATCGTCATCGGCCGACATCCAGCCCATCTCCGGCCCCATCGACAATCCGAAAACCGCCGCGGTACAGATCAACGTGGCCAGTACAGCCCCACTGGCGTCGAGCTTCATCCGCTCCTTCTGGGTTTCCTGCAGCATCGTGCGGGCCAGGTAGATCACCAGCAGTCCGATCGGCACGTTCACCCAAAACACCAGCCGCCACGACACGTCGGTGAGCATCCCGCCGATTACCAGGCCCAACACCGAGCCGATACCGATCATCCCGCCGAGCACCGCCGTCGCAGCGTTACGTACCGGCCCCTTCGGGAAGGTGGTCGCCACCAGCGCCATACAGGTCGGAGCGATGATCGCGGCTGCCGCGCCATGCACCAGCCGGGCCGATACAAGGACTCCACCGTTCCAAGCGATCGCACACAAGCATGAGGCGACGGTGAACAGCGCGACCCCGATGATGAAAGTGCGCTTTCGGCCGATGGTGTCCCCGAGGCGGCCACCCACCAGCATCAGACCACCAAAGGTCAGCACGTATGCGGTGATCACCCAGCTTCGAAGACCATCCGACAGGCCCAGCTCATTCTGGATCGTAGGAAGTGCGAGAACCACAACGGGACCGTCCATCGATGCCATCAGCTGAGTGCCACCGATCGCAAGAATCACGGCGACGAACCGTCGCGATCTCAGCAAGGCCGGAACGTACCTTCTGGTGTGATGCGGCGTGGCCGGCTCAATGGGCGACGCGGTCATTCGTTCCGCGCGCAGTACTCGAGGGAAGGGTTCCCGTTTTCGATCATCGAGGAACCGCATAGCGAGCTACCCTATAGCAAACGTGCACTGCCAGAGTCATTGAGCAGATCGTCTAGAGGCGCGAGGTCCCTTGTTACGGTTAACCTTCGCGCGCGGCGAACGGATCCATTTCAGGACGGACAGCCGGTAAAGCAGGCTGTTCGAGTAGGCGCGGTCCGCGCCCATGGCCCACAGCTCTCGGGAATTCTCGAATGCCGTCCGGAAGTCATGCTCACTACGTTGGTACGCCTCGAAAACACGATCCAGCACAGAGTCATCCCAGGGCTCATCCCGCGCGGCCGCGCGCATCGCTTCATAGACCGCGGACATCCAGTCTGTGCCGAAGCGGTCTGTCACCGGGCCTGTGTGTCGCTGGCGTCGAAGAGTCGGGGCGAGAAAGTCGTCGATTGCGGCCTCATCTCGGGCGTCGAAATCAAAGCCGACTGCGGCGGAGATCCGCGACACCTCCCGGCGCCAGTCGTCGAGGAGGTTGGCGTAATCCACGAACACGCGTGGTACGTCGCGGGTGTATTTCTCAGCCAGTAAACAATTCTTCAGCCATAGGGCGCTTGAGAGCTCCGGTGTGGTCGGACCTGCTGCGGCAAGCGACGCGATGACCTCCTGAGGGTGGCGCACCGCAATCACCGCTACGACGTCGAGTCCGGCCGAATGCGCTGCCTCGAACCACATGTCGGACAGCGCCGTAATGTGGGTGTCCTTGATAACCACGAGCGGTGCGGCCGGCACACCAGAGAGAAATGCGCCGATCTTGGAGGTCCAGTCGGCCCTTTCCTCGGCGTCGAACGCACCTTCCTCCAGCAAACACAGTGATGGATCGAACCCCGCGCTGCCGTGTCGGCGCAGGATCGTTTCGTTCAAGATGAGGGTTTCGCGAGGTTCCCAATAGCCACGCGGGTTGTGGTCATCGGCGGGCCTGACCCCGGCCGGTAGCGAACCGCCGCACAGTGAAAGAACCCGCGCGAGCGCCGACGTTCCAGACCGGCCCTGACCCAAGACGAACAGAACGATCGGGCGGGCCTCAGTGTCGGAGCTCGCCGAGTATTCCGTCATCGAATCCTCTCTCGGAGATCTCATCGCGGTGCCCTCAACAGTTTGCCCGCGTCCCCATCTCCCGTCAGCGAGATCATCGGATAGCTACCCAACGGAATCCCCTCCACATCGGCCTCCCGGTAACAGCTCGGTCACGTTCGAGAGTGATAAGTCGTTGCCATCGATTTTGCGAATATCGGTAGGCGCAGCCGGTAAGCGCAGACTCGAAAGATGGTTATAGTTTCTGTCGAAAAAATGCACATTTCCAGGGACATACCGCCGGCCAAGCCTCGTGGCGTATCCCGATTCACCGACTACCACCGTGTCTCTGTCCACCGAGAGGCCACGTGTGAGCAATTCTCCTACGTGCACCACCACGCCGTGGCGGTTGATGAGATTGCCTCCGCGCGAATCACACATCAGCCACTCACCGTCTTCCAGGAACACCACGTTGTGACAACCCGCGCCCGGGACCGTGAACCTGTTCTTCACCTCAAAATTCTCGTCCGTTTGCAACAACTCGCTGTATTTGCCGCTCGACAGGCCATTCTGCAGCAGAAGGTAAACGCACCCTTGCTCCGCGACGATCGAATTGATGTGGACGTAATTCTGCCCCGGGACGATATAGCGATCGGGCCCCGACTTGTGAGAAGCGAATTCTGCACCGAGCGGATAGAACTCACCGTCTAACTCGAAGTCGCTGTTGAAGCGCTGGATCTTCTGACAAAACGTATCTATGATGTGCAATTTATCGCCGATGAAATCCATCTGATGACAATTGGTGTGCAGGCCCTTGACAACCACCGACGCACGCCGAATCCGATGGCCGTCCAGCTCCAACTTGATGACGCGACCTAGCAGCTTCCCCCGCAGCCGTATGGGCTTGCCCCGTAGTTGTATGCGACTCAGCAGGATTCCGGTGTCGTAGATGTCGTGCGCCTGATAGCAGTAGATGGAGCCATCCTTGATCGTGACACCGAAGAACACCCCACCCATGATTTTGGCCCAGCGCTGACCGTCGACGGCGTAGAGCCCTTCCCGGGACGCCACGAGATGCGTATAGCCGGTCAGATCTCTGCTGCGGATGGGTATAAGACCCATTCGATACACGAAGCGGTCGACTATCTTGAAATTCAGAACCGTCTTCAAATCAGTATAAGTCGATGCAATCGCATGTCTCACCAACCCGATTCGAGTGCGGGGCAGTTCGTTTTCGAATTGACGGAATGAGACGACATTGCCCTCCGGATCTTTTATCGAGATAACCCACCGTCCCCAGTAACTGAACCATGGAAGCATCTCAAAGCCCAGATTCCTGGGCGGTTCTTCGAGTTCGATGTTGTGCTGCGTCAGCTTTTCCTTCAGGCTCGTCAGATCTTCGATCTGCAAGAGAAAGCGCGCGGCGCCGGGGGTTGCACTGCCGGATGGGAAATTCTTGATGTCGTGGATGACTAATCCACGGGCTGAAGAGCCGACGCTTATGTAGTAAGGATGGGGGTATCCGTATACTTCGCGCCGGAACTCCATATCGAATACTCGACGATAGAAGTCCGCAAGCGTTTCCGGGTTTGGCGAGACGAGCTCGACCGATACCAGCCCATGAATTGCGTCGCCCGTCATCGCCCTCCTCGCTGAGTACACATACGTTGCCGCTCCCGGCGAGAGAATCCTCGACGTAGCGGTTCATCCAGCACGACAGCCCCGACCCCGGACTTCGGGGATCCGGTAGGGGCAGAGTCACGCCGGGGTCCCCCATTTTTTTCTTTGCTTCGGAAGGGCTTCATTTCGCCGATCGGCAGCTCCGCGAACCGTCCCGCGCAGTACGCTCGCGCTGATCGTGTTTGCGATCGGTTCAGATGGGGGGCTTCATGTGTGGAATCGCTTCGATTCTCGATTTGCGGGGTGATCCCCGCGAACTGCGCGAGCGCGCCGTTACGATGGCTCGGCTGCTTCGGCATCGCGGACCGGACTGGAGCGGCATATACGCCGACGAGCACGCAGTCCTCGCCCACGAGCGGCTCTCGATCGTCGACGTCGAGCACGGGGCGCAGCCGCTGACCGACCAGGCTGTCGAACTCGTGCTGGCGGTCAACGGCGAAATCTACAACCACCAGGCGCTTCGCGCCGGTTTCCCCGATTACGGGTTCAAGACCGCTTCGGATTGCGAGGCGATCATCCCGCTCTATGAGCGGTACGGGACCGACTTCCTCAACCGGCTCAGCGGGATCTTCGCGTTCGTCCTCTACGACAAGCGGACCAACGACTTTCTCGTTGCCCGGGATCCGATTGGTGTCATTCCCCTCTACACCGGCCGCGACGAGCACGGAAACCTGTATGTCGCCTCGGAGATGAAGGCGCTGATTCGATACTGCCGGCACATCGAGGACTTCCCCCCGGGCCATTACCTGACGCGCGGCCTCGACAAGCCTCGGCGTTATTACGAGCCGAAATGGCGCGACTTTTCGGCGGTCACCGGGCGGTCCCTCGACCTGGCCAACTTGCGAACGGGCCTCGAAGCCGCCGTCCATCAGCAATTGATGTCCGACGTGCCGTACGGCGTCCTCATTTCGGGAGGGCTCGATTCGTCCGTCATTTCGGCGGTCACCGCGAAGTTCGCCGAAAACCGGATCGAAGACGGCGACCGGACGCAGGCCTGGTGGCCGCGGTTGCACTCGTTCTGCATCGGGCTGGAAGGCTCTCCCGACGTCGCCGCGGCCCGAAAGGTCGCGGCGGCGATCGGCACCGTGCACCACGAATTCCAGTTCACCGTGCAGGAGGGTCTCGACGCACTCTGGGACGTGATCTACCACATCGAAACGTACGACGTGACGAGCATCCGCGCCTCGACGCCGATGTACCTGATGATGCGGCGGATCAAGGCGATGGGGATCAAGATGGTCCTCTCGGGCGAAGGGGCCGATGAAGTGTTCGGCGGCTATCTCTACTTCCACAAAGCCCCCGGCGCCCAAGAGTTCCACGAAGAAACTATTCGCAAGCTCGATCTGCTCCACAAATACGACTGCCTTCGCGCCAACAAAACCGCGGCCGCGTGGGGCGTCGAGATCCGCGTCCCGTTCCTCGATCGCGAATTCCTCGACATCGCAATGGCTTTCGACCCCTCCGAAAAGATGGTCGGCCAGGATCGGATGGAAAAATGGCCGTTGCGACAAGCGTTCGAAGGGTATCTGCCGGACGAAATCCTCTGGCGGCAGAAAGAACAGTTCTCCGACGGCGTGGGCTACCGGTGGATTGATTCGCTGAAGGCGGCCGCCGAGGCGCAAGTCTCCGACAGCGAGATGCAGAGTGCGCAATACCGCTTCCCGGACAATCCGCCGGCCACCAAGGAGGCGTACATGTATCGCGAGATCTTCGAGTCGCATTTTCCCGGTCACGCCGCGGCGGCTTGTGTTCCGGGAGGTCCGAGCATCGCCTGCAGCACTCCGGCAGCCATCGCGTGGGACAGGAGTTTCGCGCAGAACGCCGATCCATCGGGCCGCGCGGTCCTCGACGTCCATCAGGTTGCGAACGCCCGAGCTTAGGCCCGCACGATCCGCGGTTGCTGCAGCATGGGCTAACACCCCTCGGTCCCCCCGCCTATCAGGCTCTCGCCCCTGCTCTCATCGAGCAGATCGACAGCCCAACCGTCGTGAAAATTTCACCCCTTGCCTCAAGCCTCTAATGAAAGTTTGAGTTGTTCGATATACATCCCCAGCGATTCGGTAGATGTCATCTCATCATGTCCACAATCGACCGGGTGCACGGTGATGTCGCCGGCAACATACGGTCGCCAATCCTCTGGATCGTTCTCATTCTCACCTCGTGCAGCGGAGAATACGATCATATCGCCGTCAAACAGATCGGGCACGTGTTCGCGGAGATACGACAGATTCGTATTGTGGTTGTAAACGGCGAATTCGAATATCGGTTTGGGCGGCAGAACGAATTCCACCACTGCTCCTTGTTGCCGAATTAACTCCTCTGCCTGCTGGTAGGTCAGCGGCTCTGACTGTTCGGGGATCTCTATACGACTGGAGCGCAAGAAGAGGTTCAGGAGGCGATCCTCGGCCGGGTTCTCGTCGACGACGGCTGGGTCGTCGTTGGCGCCATCGGCGCTGAGCACCGGATCCAGCATGATGAGACGTCGGACCACGGACCCGCGTCGCCGGAGCTCAACAGCGAGTTCGTGGGCGACCGGACCTCCGAAGGACCAACCTAGGAGGTTGTATGGCCCGTCAGGGTAAATCGCCTGGATTCGATCCGCATAGTTTTTCGCCATGTCGCGAATCGATCGAGGTTCGGTTTCACCGCTCTGCGGTATTTGGTTGATGCCGATTATCGGACAATCC
Source organism: uncultured Actinomycetota bacterium (assembly GCA_963720345.1). Taxonomy (GTDB): domain Bacteria; phylum Actinomycetota; class Actinomycetes; order Mycobacteriales; family Mycobacteriaceae; genus Mycobacterium. Next base: position 177,307 of record CAVRFN010000047.1, on the reverse strand, counting down.
AGATAATCGCGCAGGTTACGGTATGCATAACTTTGTCCGTTGCCTTCGTGAATGCAGCAAAGCGGAACACCCGTCCCCTCCTTGAAGACCTCCACAGGGACCAATTCCAGTGCGCTGTCGTCTTTGCCCAGTTGCTCGCTCAGGCTTCGCACTGACGGCGCATGAAACAACGTGCGCACCGCAAGATGGGCATCCAAAGACTTGTTTATTACTGAGATCGCCCGCATCGCTGACAGTGAGTCGCCGCCGAGTTCGAAGAAGGAGTCATCGACGCCGACCCGCTCGACGCCCAGGACCTGGGCGTAGATGCCGGCCAGGATCTCCTCGATGGCGGTGGCCGGGGCGCGGTAGCGGTCGGCATCGGTGTATTCCGGTGCCGGCAGCGCGCGGGTGTCGAGTTTGCCGTTGACCGTCAACGGCAACGCCTCAAGGATCACCACCGCGGTCGGCACCATATAGGCCGGCAACCGCTCACCCAGGGCGGCTCGTGTCTGGGCCGGATCAGCGGTCCCGGTGATGTAGCCGACCAGACGCTTATCACCGGGGCGGTCCTCACGGGCGATCACCACCGCCTGATCCACCCCAGCCAACCCCGCCAACGCCGCCTGGATCTCACCGAGCTCGATGCGATACCCGCGGATCTTGACCTGCTCATCGGCGCGACCCAGATAGGCCAACTGCCCATCAACACCCCAGCGCACCAAATCCCCGGTGCGATACATCCGCTGACCCGCGGCCCCCGGCCCGGCGAACGGACACGCCACAAACCGCGCCGCACTCAACCCCGCCCGACCCACATACCCCTCGGCCAACCCCGCACCAGCGACATACAACTCACCGACCACCCCGGCCGGCACCGCCCGCAACCAGCCATCAAGGACAAAGAACCCCAAATGCGCCAACGGCACCCCGATCGGACTGACACTGACCGCCCCATCGGCCTCAACGATCTCACGCACCGACGCATGCACCGTGGTCTCGGTGATGCCATACATGTTCAACAGCCGCGGCAACCCCGGATGACGCCCCAACCACGGCCCAAGACGTTGGGGCTCAAGAGCTTCCCCACCAAAGACCACCGTCTCCAACTTGAGCTGATCACCCACCTCCGGGGCCAACCCATCAGCGGCCTGCAACGCATAAAACGCCGACGGCGTCTGACTGAGCACACTGACCTGCTCACGAACCAACAACGCATGCAGATCCTGCGCCGAACGCACCACCGCATCGGGCACCACCACCAACCGGCCCCCACCCAGCAGCGCCCCCCAGATCTCCCACACCGAGAAATCAAACGCCAACGAATGACACTGCGACCACACCCCCGCATCGGGCACATCGGCATCCAACGTGTCCAACAACCGGGTCACATTGCGATGGGCAACCGCCACCCCCTTCGGGGTCCCCGTGGTCCCCGAGGTGTAAATCAGATACGCAATATCATCAGCACTGGGCGCCGGCCAACGCCGCTCACCGGTTGCGCATCGACCGCGGAATCCTCCACATCGATAATCACCAACCGGCGACCATCCAACCGCCCACGCAACTCAGCGGTGGTCAACACCGCCGCCGGGGCGGCATCGCCGAGCACAAACCCGATCCGCGCATCAGGATGAGCCGGGTCCAACGGCACATACGCCGCCCCCGTCTTGAGCACCCCCAACATCGCCACCACCGCCTGCGCCGAACGCGGCAACAACAACCCCACCCGCTCACCAGGGCCCACACCCCGCCCAACCAACAAGTGCGCCAACCGATTCGACGACTCATCCACCTCGCGATAAGTCCACGACCGCACCCCACAACTGACCGCCACCGCCTCCGGAGCACGAGCCACCTGCTCAGCGAACAACACCGGAATCGACACCGACACACTCACCGGCTCAACCAACACCGCCCGATTACCGACCTCATCCAGCCGGATGTGCTCGCCGGCATTCAACAGATCCATCGTCGAAAGCCGCCGCCCCGGATCAGCGGTCATCGCCACCAACACCCGCTCCAACCGCTCGATCAACGCCTCGATGCTCGCCGCGTCGAACACATCGGTGCGGTACTCCACCGCGCCCGAAATCCCGGCCGGCTCACCGTCAGCGGTCCAGGATTCGGCCAGCGAAAAGGTCAAATCCATCCGGGCGGTCTGGGTGTCCACCGGCAGCGGTGCGACCTGGACATCGCCGAACGGCATAGCGTCGGCACCATCGGTGACGTGCCGGGCGAAGTTCTGCCAGGCCAGCATCACCTGCACCAGCGGATGATGGGTCAGCGATCGGGTGGGGTTGAGTCGCTCGACCAGCACCTCGAACGGGACATCCTGGTGCTCATAGGCGGCCAGACTGCGGCCTCGCACTTGGGCAAGCAATTCGGCGACAGTCGGGTCGCCCGCCAAATCCGCCCGTAATACCAGGGTGTTGACGAAGAACCCAACCAGGCCATCGAGCGCAGGATCGCGCCGCCCGGCGATCGGGAACCCCACCGCCACATCGGAAGTGGCGCTCAGCTTGGCCAACAGCACCGCCAGAGCGGCCTGCATCACCATGAAACTGGTCGCATTATGCGCACGGGCCAGTGCGCGCACTTGCTGTTGCAGCTCGACCGGCCAGTCCAAAGTCACCCAGGCTCCGCGGTAATCGGCCACCGGCGGATAGGGGCGATCGGTGGGCAGCTGCAGCTGCTCGGGCATCCCGGCCAGCGTCTGCTCCCAGTAGGACAGCTGCGCGGCGATACGGCTCTCGGGGTCCTCGATGTCACCCAACTGGGCCCGCTGCCACAACGTGTAATCCACATACTGCACCGGCAGCGGATCCCACCCCGGCGCCTGGCCCGCACACCGGCTGGCATACGCCACCGCCAAATCACCAACCAGCGGATCGATCGACACGCCGTCGGCGGCGATATGGTGCACCGCGGCCACCAGCAGGTACTCGTCGTCGGCGACGCGCAAAAGCTTTGCCCGCAAGGGGATCTCGGTCGCCAGGTCGAACGGGCGCCGCGCGGTGGTGTCGATGGCCTCAATGAGGTGGCTTTCCGGCCATCCGCCGGCATCGACCACATCCCAGTCCAGGTCCGCCTGCTCGATCGGCACCACCAACTGCTGGGGCATCCCCTCGGGCGCGACGAACAGGGTGCGCAGGCTCTCATGGCGGCCCACCACATCGGCGATCGCCTGCCCCAACGCGTCGGCATCAAGGCGCCCACTGAGCCGCATCGCCACCGCGATGTTGTAGATCGCAGACGGCCCCTGCAACTGATCGATGAACCACAACCGCTTTTGGGCGAACGACAACGGCACCACCGCCGGGCGCTCGACTGCCACCAACGGCTCCAACCCGCCGCCCTCACCGATCCGCGGCGCCAACTGAGCCACCGTGGGCTCCTCGAAGAAGGTGGGAACCGCGATGCCGGCCGCTAAAGACTTGTTGACCGAAGCGATCACGCGCATCGCCAAGATGCTGTCTCCGCCGAGGTCGAAGAAGGAGTCATCGACCCCGACCCGCTCCACACCAAGGACCTGGGCGAAGATGCCGGCCAGGATCTCCTCGGTCGGAGTACCCGGCGCCCGATACCGCTCCGCGTCAGAGTATTCCGGCGCCGGCAACGCACGCCGGTCAAGCTTGCCGTTGGCCGTCAACGGCAACACCTCAACCACCACCACCGCCGCGGGCACCATATAACCCGGCAACCGCTGCCCCACCTGAGCGCGGATCTCACCAGGATCGGCCGTCCCGGTGATGTAACCGACCAAACGCTTATCGCCGGGCTGATCCTCCCGCGCGATCACCACCGCCTGATCCACCCCACCACAGGCCGCCAACGCGGCCTGGACCTCACCAAGCTCGATGCGATACCCACGAATCTTGACCTGCTCATCAGCACGGCCCAAAAGCACCAACTGCCCATCGGCATCCCAGCGCACCAAATCCCCGCTGCGATACATCCGCTGCCCGACCCCCCCGAACGGACACGCCACAAACCGCGAAGCGGTCAACCCCGCCCGACGCACATACCCGGCCCCCAACCGGCCCGCCACATACAACTCACCCACCACACCAGCGGGCACCGGACGCAACCACTGATCCAACACAAAAAACGCCGCCCCCGGCACCGGCGTACCAATGGGCACCACACCCGAACCCGGCACCAACGGCGCACTCATCGCCGCGAACACCGACGTCTCCGTCGGCCCACACACATTGATCATCACCCGACCCGGCGCCCACCGATCCACCAACTCGGCCGGACACGGCTCACCGCCCATGATCAACAACTCCACCGAGTCCAACCCCTGCGGCGACAACACCGCCAACGCCGACGGCGTCTGACTGAGCACCGTGACCCGCTCAGCGATCAACAACGCATGGAAATCCTGGACCGAACGCACAACCTCATCGGGCACCACCACCAGCCGCCCACCATTGAGCAACGCCCCGAAGATCTCCTGCACCGAGACGTCGAACCCCAACGAATGCCACTGCGACCACACCCCGCCCACCGGCAAATCCGCCGGCAACGCCCCCAACATCTGCGTCACCGCATGATGGGCAACCGCCACCCCCTTGGGCACACCCGTCGTACCCGAGGTGTAAATCAGATACGCCAAACCCTGCGGATCCGGACCGGCCAACCCCGCCACCGGATAAGACTCAACGCGCGGATCATCAATATCCACCACACGCACCCGACCGCCCAACCGAGGCGCCAACCCCGCCGTACTGATCGCCACCACCGGCGCCGCATCACCAAGCATGAACTCGATGCGCGCATCCGGATGCATCGGATCAATCGCCACATAGGCCGCCCCGGCCTTGAGCACCGCCAAAATCGCCACAACCGCCTGCGCCGAGCGCGGCACCAACAACGCCACACACTCACCCGGGCCCGCACCCTGCTCAACTAACAAGTGCGCCAACCGATTCGCAGCCACATCCAACTCGCGATACGTCCACGACCGCCCACCACCACTGAGCGCCACCACATCCGGCAACTCAGCCACCCGCTCGCCGAACACCACCGGAATCGACACCGGCACCGACGCCGACGCACTCAACACCCCCCGATGACCCAACACATCCAACCGGGCATGCTCACCCACATCAAGCACATCCACCGACGACAACCGCCCAACCGGATCAGCCGTCATCGCCACCAACACCCGCTCCAACCGACCAATCAACGCCTCAACACTGGCCGCATCAAACACATCGGTGCGGAATTCCACGGCCCCGGAAATCCCGGCGGGCTCACCGTCCTCGCTCCAGCGTTCGGCCATGGAGAACGTCAAATCCATACGGGCGGTGTGGGTTTCAGCTGGTAATGGCGTGACTTCCAGATCACCCAATGCCATCCCAGCGTGGTCGCTGCCCTGCCCGGCGAGGTTCTGCCAGGCAAGCATCACCTGGACCAGCGGATGATGAGCCAAGCTGCGGGTCGGGTTGAGCCGCTCCACCAGAACCTCGAAGGGCACGTCCTGGTTTTCGTAGGCGGCCAGGCTGCGGCCACGTACCTCGCTCAGCAGTTCGGCGACGCTGGGATCCCCGGCCACCTCGACCCGCAGCACCAAGGTGTTGACGAAGAATCCCACCAGCCCATCGAGCGCGGGATCGCTGCGTCCGGCAATCGCGAATCCAAGGGCCACGTCGTTGCTGGCGCTCAGCTTGGAAAGAAGCACCGCCAAGGCGGTCTGGACCACCATGAAGGTGGTCGCGTCGTGCTGACGAGCGATCCGGGCCACGCGCTTTTGCAGTTCCGCCGGCCAGTCCAGCGTCACCGAGGCTCCGCGGAAATCGGCCACCGGCGGGTAGTTCCGATCGGTGGGCAGCTGCAGCTTCTCGGGCATGCCTGCCAGCGCGTGCTCCCAGTAGGTCAGCTGTGCGGCGATGCGGCTGTCGGGGTCGTCGATCTCGCCCAGCTGCTCACGCTGCCACAGCGTGTAATCCACATACTGCACCGGCAACGGATTCCAGCCCGGGGCCTGTCCCGCGCACCGGCTGGCATAGGCCACGCCGATATCAGCCACCAATGGGGCAACCGACCAGCCGTCGGCGGCGATGTGATGCACCACCGCCACCAGCACATGCGTATCCTCGGCGATGCGGAAAAGTGTTGTCCGCAAGGGAATTTCGGTAGACAGATCGAACGGACGGCGCACCGCTGTGTCGATGGCGTCCCGCACCTGAGCCTCGGACCAACCGATGGCATCGACCACGGTCCAACCCAAGTCGGCCCGTTCGACCGGCACCACCATTTGCTGCGGAATCCCGTTGGGCGCCAAGAACAATGTGCGGAGGCTCTCATGTCGGCCCACCAGGTCGTCCATGGCCTGGCCCAACGCGTCGGCGTCGAGGCGCCCATCCAGGCGCAACGCCACCGCCATGTTGTAGATCGGCGAAGGCCCCTGCAGCTGATCGACGAACCACAACCGGTTCTGGGCAAATGACAACGGCACCACCGCGGGCCGCTCCATGGGCATCAACGGCTCGAGCCCACCGCCGCCGGCACCGATACGCAGCGCCAACTCGGCGACCGTGGGCGCCTCGAACAAGGCGCGCACTGAAAGTCCGGCGTTCAGACCGGTGTTGACCGCCGAGATCACCCGCATCGCCGACAGCGAATCCCCACCCAGTTCGAAGAATGAGTCGTCGACTCCGACCCGCTCGAGGCCGAGCACCTGGGCGTAGATGCCAGCCAAGATCTCCTCGGTGGGGGTGGCCGGCGCGCGATAGCGATCGACCGTCTGGTACTCCGGCGTCGGGAGGGCGCGCTTGTCGAGTTTGCCGTTCGGAGTCAGCGGCAGCGCATCGATCACCACCACCGCGGCGGGAACCATATAGGCCGGCAACCGCTCGGCCAGCGCGGCACGAGCCGCAGCCGGGTCTACAGCGCCGGTCGCATAACCCACCAGCCGCTTGTCACCGGGACGGTCCTCGCGGGCGATCACCACCGCCTGCCGCACCCCGTCACATGCGGCCAACGCCGCCTGCACCTCACCGAGTTCGATGCGGAACCCGCGGATCTTGACCTGCTCGTCGGCCCGGCCCAGATAGGCCAACTGGCCATCGGCACCCCAGCGCACCAGATCCCCGGTGCGATACATCCGCTCCCCCGGACCGCCGAACGGACAAGCCACGAACCGCGACGCCGTCAGCCCGCCCCGCAGCCAATACCCCACCGCCACACCGCCACCGGCCACGTACAGCTCACCGACCACCCCGGCGGGCACCGGACGCAGCCCCGCATCGAGCACGAACAACGCCGCCCCCGACACCGGCGAGCCGATCGGCACGACATCCGAGCCCGCCACAAGCGGCGCACTCATCGCCGCATACACCGTGGCCTCGGTCGGACCGTAGGCGTTGATCATCACCCGACCCGGCGCCCACCGATCCACCAAATCGGCCGGGCAGGCCTCACCGGCCACCATCAAGCCGTCGACTCCAACCCCTCCGACGGCAACATTCCCGCCGCAGATGGGGTCTGACACAAAACGCTGACGCGTTCGGCGACCAGCAAGGCGTGGAGGTCGTTGGGTGAACCGGCGACCTCTTCGGGCACGACGACCAGCCGCCCACCGTGCAACAACGCCCCGAAGATCTCCCACACCGAGACGTCGAAGGACAAGGAATGCCACTGCGACCACACCCCGGCCACCAGCACGTCGGCATCCTGTGCCTGGACGAACTGCGTCACGTTGCGGTGAGTGACCGCCACCCCCTTCGGGACCCCGGTGGTACCCGAGGTGTAGATGAGGTAGGCGATGTCATCGGGAGCCGGCGCCGGCAAAGCGGTGCATGGATGGGTTGGGATGCGAGTGTCTTCTGCATCGATGACCAGCAGGTCGCACCCGTCCAACCGATCGGCCAGCCCGGTGGTCGTGATCGCGACGATCGGCGCGGCGTCGGCGACCATGAACGCGATCCGCGCCGTCGGCAGCGCCGGGTCGATCGGCAGATATGCCGCCCCGGTTTTCAGCACCGCCAGGATCGACGTGATCGCCTCGGCCGAGCGCGCCAACAGCAGCGCCACAGACTCACCCGGGCCTACGCCGTGGACGGCCAACAGGTGCGCCAAACGGTTAGCGGCCTCATCGAGCTCGCGGTATGTCCACGTCCGGTGCCCGTCGCTGAGCGCCACCGCCTCTGGGGTGCGGGCCACCTGCTCGGCGAACACCACCGGAATCGACGCAGCGCCGGCCGGCCGGGTCAACACCGCCTGGTTGCTCAACTCGGCCAGGCGGATGTGCTCAGCCTCATTCAGTACATCCACTGACGAGAGTCGCCGGTGGGGCTCGGCGGTCATGGCCACCAAAACCCGCTCTAACCGCTCGATCAGCGCCACGATGCTGGCCGCATCGAACACATCGGTGCGGAATTCCACTGCACCGGAAATCCCGGCGGGCTCACCGTCCTCACTCCAGCGTTCGGCCATGGAGAACGTCAAATCCGTACGGGCGGTGCGGGTTTCGGCTGGCATTGGCGTGACTTGCAGATCACCCAACGCCAGACCGGCGGGGTTGCTGTCCTGCCCGGCGAAGTTCTGCCAGGCCAACATCACCTGCACCAGCGGAGAATGCGTCAGGGACCGAGTGGTGGTGAGCCGTTCCACGAGCACCTCGAAGGGCGCATCCTGGTGCTCGTAGGCGGCCAGGCTGCGCCGGCGCACCTCCTTCAGCAGTTCCGCTACGGTGGGATCCCCGGACACATCGACCCGCAGCACCAAGGTGTTGACGAAGAACCCCACCAGGGCATCGAGCGCAGGGTCAACGCGCCCGGCGATCGCGAACCCGACGGCCACGTCGTTGCTGGCACTCAGCTTGGAGAGCAACACCGCGAGGGCGGCCTGGACCACCATGAAACTCGTCGCATCGTGCTGACGAGCTATCCGAGCAACCTGCTGCTGCAGCTCGGCCGACCACTCCAATTCCACCGAGGCACCGCGGTAATCGGCCACCGGCGGATAGGGCCGATCGGTGGGCAGCTGCAGCTGCTCGGGCATCCCAGCCAGCGCCTGCTCCCAGTAAGCCAACTGCGCGGCTATGCGGCTCTCGGGATCATCGATGTGGCCCAACTGCGCACGCTGCCACAGCGTGTAATCCACATACTGCACCGGCAACGGATCCCACTCCGGCGCCTGCTCGGCGCACCGAGCGGCGTAGGCCACCCCGATATTTTCCACCAGCGGGGTGACCGACCAGCCATCGGCGGCGATGTGATGCACCACCGCCACCAACACATGCTCATCTTCGGCGACCCGGAAAAGCCTTGCTCGCAAAGGAATCTCAGTCGCCAAGTCAAACGTGTAGCGCGATACCGTGTCGACGGCCTCACCCAGCCGGTCCTCGGCCCATCCGATGGCATCCACGACCTGCCAACCCAGATCGGCCTCCCCGGCCGGCACCACCAACTGCTGGGGCACCCCATCGGGCGCCACAAACAACGTGCGCAGACTCTCATGACGGCCCACTACATCAGCCAGCGCCTGACCCAACGCGTCGGCATCAAGGCGCCCCGACAGACGCAACGACACCGCCATGTTGTAGATCGGAGAGGGTCCCTGCAACTGATCGATGAACCACAACCGCTGCTGGGCAAACGACAACGGCACCACCGCCGGCCGCTCCACCGCCACCAACGGCTCAAGCCCACCACCATCGGCACCGATACGCGGAGCCAACGCGGCTACCGTGGGCGCCTCGAACAGGTTGCGCACCGCCAGGCCGGAATCAAAGGAATTGTTGACGGCCGCGACCACGCGCATCGCTGACAGTGAGTCGCCGCCGAGTTCGAAGAAGGAGTCATCGACGCCGACCCGCTCGACGCCCAGGACCTGGGCGTAGATGCCGGCCAGGATCTCCTCGGTGAGGGTGGCCGGGGCGCGGTAGCGGTCGGCATCGGTGTATTCCGGTGCCGGCAGCGCGCGGGTGTCGAGTTTGCCGTTGACCGTCAACGGCAACGCCTCAAGGATCACCACCGCGGTCGGCACCATATAGGCCGGCAACCGCTCACCCAGGGCGGCTCGTGTCTGGGCCGGATCAGCGGTCCCGGTGATGTAGCCGACCAGACGCTTATCACCGGGGCGGTCCTCACGGGCGATCACCACCGCCTGATCCACCCCAGCCAACCCCGCCAACGCCGCCTGGATCTCACCGAGCTCGATGCGATACCCGCGGATCTTGACCTGCTCATCGGCGCGACCCAGATAGGCCAACTGCCCATCAACACCCCAGCGCACCAAATCCCCGGTGCGATACATCCGCTGACCCGCGGCCCCGGCCCGGCGAACGGACACGCCACAAACCGCGCCGCACTCAACCCCGCCCGACCCACATACCCCTCGGCCAACCCCGCACCAGCGACATACAACTCACCGACCACCCCGGCCGGCACCGCCCGCAACCAGCCATCAAGGACAAAGAACCCCAAATGCGCCAACGGCACCCCGATCGGACTGACACTGACCGCCCCATCGGCCTCAACGATCTCACGCACCGACGCATGCACCGTGGTCTCGGTGATGCCATACATGTTCAACAGCCGCGGCAACCCCGGATGACGCCCCAACCACGGCCCAAGACGCTGCGGCTCAAGACGCTTCCCCACCAAAGACCACCGTCTCCAACTTGAGCTGATCACCCACCTCCGGGGCCAACCCATCAGCGGCCTGCAACGCATAAAACGCCGACGGCGTCTGACTGAGCACACTGACCTGCTCACGAACCAACAACGCATGCAGATCCTGCGCCGAACGCACCACCGCATCGGGCACCACCACCAACCGGCCCCCACGCAGCAGCGCACCCCAGATCTCCCACACCGAGAAATCAAACGCCAACGAATGACACTGCGACCACACCGCCCGCATCGGGCACATCGGCATCCAACGTGTCCAACAACCGGGTCACATTGCGATGGGCAACCGCCACCCCCTTCGGGCTCCCCGTGGTGCCCGAGGTGTAAATCAGATACGCGATATCATCAGCAGCCGGGCGCCGCCAACCCGCTCACCGGCTGCGCATCGACCGCGGAATCCTCCACATCGATCACCACCAACCGGCGACCATCCAACCGCCCACGCAACTCAGCGGTGGTCAACACCGCCACCGGCGCGGCATCGCCGAGCACGAACCCGATCCGCGCATCAGGATGAGCCGGGTCGATCGGCACATACGCCGCCCCCGTCTTGAGCACCGCCAACATCGCCACCACCGCCTCGCCGAACGCGGCAACAACAACCGCCACCCGCTCACCAGGGCCCACACCCCGCCCAACCAACAAATGCGCCAACCGATTCGACGCCTCATCCACCTCGCGATAAGTCAACGACCGCACCCCACAACTCACCGCCACCGCCTCCGGAGCACGCAGCCACCTGCTCAGCGAACAACCCCGGAATCGACACCGACACGCCCACCGGCTCAGACCAACACCGCCCGATTACCCCACCCGTCCAGCCGGGCGTGCTCAGCCTCGTCCAGCACATCCACCGACGACAGCCGCCGGGCCGGATCGGCGGTCATCGCCGCCAACACCCGCTCCAACCGCTCGATCAACGCCTCGATGCTCGCCGCATCGAACACATCGGTGCGGAACTCCACCTCGCCGCCGAAATCCCGGCGGGCTCACCGTCAGCGGTCCAGTGCTCGCCCAGTGTGAACGTCAGATCGGTACGGGCAGTGCGGGTGTCGGCCGGCAACGGCGTGACCTGCAGATCGCCCAATGCCAGTCCGGCGGCGTCACTGTCCTGCCCGGCGAAGTTCTGCCAGGCCAGCATCACCTGCACCAGCGGGTGATGGGTCAGCGATCGGGTCGGGTTGAGTCGCTCGACCAGCACCTCGAACGGGCACATCCTGGTGCTCGTAGGCGGCCAGGCTGCGCGCGCGCACCTGGGCCAGCAGGTCGGCGAAACTGAAGGATCACCGCCGAGCTCCACCCGCAGAACCAGGGTGTTGACGAAGAACCCCACCAGGTCATCCAGCGCAGGGTCGCGCCGCCCGGCGATCGGGAACCCCACCGCCACGTCATTGCTGGCGCTCAGCTTGGACAGCATTACCGACAGGGCGGCCTGCACCACCATGAAAGCTGGTCGCGTTGTGTTCCTGAGCCACCCGGGCAACCTGCTGTTGTAACCCCGCCGACCACTCCAACGCCACCGAGGCGCCGCGGTAATCGGCGACCGGCGGATAGGGCCGATCGGTGGGCAGCTGCAGCTGCTCGGGCATCCCGGCCAGCGCCTGCTCCCAGTAGGCCAGCTGCGCGGCGATACGGCTCTCGGGGTCGTCGATGTCGCCCAACTGGGCGCGCTGCCACAACGTGTAATCCACATACTGCACCGGCAGCGGATCCCACCCCGGCGCCTGGCCCGCACACCGGCTGGCATAGGCCACCCCGATATCAGCCACCAGTGGGGTGATCGACAAGCCGTCGGCGGCGATATGGTGCACCACCGCCACCAACACATGCTCATCCTCGGCGAGACGGAAAAGCCCTGCCCGCAACGGAATCTCGCTCGCCAGATCAAATGTGTATCGCGCGACCGTGCCAATCGCATCATCCAGACGGTCTTTCGGCCAGCCGGAGGCGTCCACGACCTGCAATCGGAAACCGGCCTGCTCTACCGGCACCACCAGCTGCTGGGGCACTCCATCGGGTGCGCCGAACAGGGTGCGCAGGCTCTCATGGCGGCCCACCACATCGGCTATCGCTTGCCCCAACGCGTCGGCATCAAGAGGCCCACTGAGCCGCAACGCCACCGCCATGTTGTAGATCGCAGACGGCCCCTGCAACTGATCGATGAACCACAACCGGTTCTGCGCAAACGACAACGGCACCACCGCCGGCCGCTCCACCGCCACCAACGGCTCCAACCCGCCGCCCTCACCGATCCGCGGAGCCAACTCGGCGACTGTGGGCGCCTCGAACACGGCCCGAACGTCAAGGTGTGCGCTCAGACCCGTGTTGATTGCGGCAACCACCCGCATCGCCAACAGCGAATCCCCGCCGAGGTCGAAGAACGAGTCGTCGACACCGACCCGCTCCACGCCCAGCACCTGGGCGTAGACACCGGCTAGGAACTCCTCCGTCTCGGTCTCCGGCGCCCGGAACGAGGTGGCGGCGAACATTGGAGCCGGCAGCGCCTTCCGGTCGACCTTGCCCGACGAGGTCAACGGGAACTCTTCTAGCACCACTATCTGCGAGGGCACCATGTATTCCGGCAGCCGCTCAGTCAACCGCTGCCGCACCGCGCTGATCTTGGTGTTGGTCTGTGGCTGGTTGGCGTGGGTGCTGCGTAGGTGCGCTCCCGCGGGGGAAACGTAGAGATCGGTCAGTGCCGCGGCGTGCGCTGCATCGGTGAGGGCGATGAAGACAGCGTCCAAGGTGCCGGGTCGAGAACCCCAGGTGACGGCGACGTGATAACCGCTCGCTTCGCCGAGCTGGCGCAGTTGTTCGGGTTTTGCGGTATCGGGGGTCGCGGCGATGGCTTGGGCAAGTGCTTCGTCAACGGCTAGGCCGGCGGCGAGGGCGTCTTCGATGTTGATGTCGGTGACGAGGCCGGCGCGGGGGATCTCGGTGATACGGACGACGGCGGGTTGCTCAGATGCCAGTTGATCCTGCAGTCCGCGAAGACCTGCGCATTGCGTCCACGTCCAGATTGGTGCGGTGGCCAGGGAGCGAGCCGGTGCGGGGGTCTTGTAGACGAGGACGTCGTAGCGATACCGCGTCAGTTCGTTGTCGGCCCAGCCACGCTTGACCTCGATGTGAAGTCCGGCCACTGCCCGGTGTTCGGCGGACCAGCTAGTGAAAAACTCTGGCGCCAGCAGCAATTCGGGTTCGCTAACCATGGCAAGTTGAACTCGCCGGCGGATTTCGTCGTCGTCGCTGGCGTCCGTGCGGGCGAGCGCGACGGCGGTCTGGAACGCGCCCTGCAGGCTGTGGTTGCGGACGTCGCCGACGAATAACGCCCCAGCGGGAGCCAGCAGGTCCATGGCGCTGTCGATGAGATCGGACAGATAGCTCGCGCTGGGAAAGTACTGCACGACCGAATTGATGATGATGGTGTCGAAGTAACCTTGCGGCAGTCCCTCGGTGATGTGAGCGGGCTGGGCCACCAGCTCTACGCGATCACGCCAAGGAACCTGCAACTGCTCCAGCGAGTGGGCGAGCTTGTCAACGGCCACCGGCGACATGTCCGTCGCGACATAGTGTTCACACTGCGGGGCGATCTGTGACAACAGCAGTCCCGAGCCGACCCCAATCTCCAACACTCGCCGCGGCTCCAGGGCCAAAATCCGAGCCACCGTGGCCGAGCGCCACTCCTCCATCTCCTCGAGGGGAATCGGTTCCTCGGTGAAGCTGCTGTTCCATCCCCGAAAATCCATGCCGAACGCCGGTGCCGATTCCTCGGCGCCGTAGACCTCGTCGTACACGTGTTGCCAGTGTTCGACGGTTTCAGCGTCCGTCTCGGCGGTGGTCGTGTGATCGAGGGTCACGTAGGTGACGAGGTGGTCGCCGGTTTTGCCGTGGTGCACGGTCGCGATGGCCTGGGTGATTTCCGGGCAGGCGAGCAGGGTGTTTTCGATTTCGCCGAGCTCTATGCGCTGTCCGCGCAGTTTGATCTGCGTGTCTGCGCGGCCAAGGTAGTCCAAAACTCCCGTACGGGTCCAGCGGACGCGGTCACCAGTGCGGTACATCCGCGCGCCGGCCCCACCGTAGGGATTGGCCGTGAATCGATCAGCGGTCAACTCCGGCCGACCCACATAACCGTGCGCCAACGCCGGCCCGGCCAGATACAGCTCGCCCACCACCCCGACGGGTGCCGGGTTCAACCGGTCGTCGAGCACCAGCGCGGCCACCCCGGGGATCGGGGCTCCGATGCCCGCCGCCTGCCCCGCCGACAGCGGCGCGCTGCAGGTGGCCCAGATGGTGGTCTCGGTGGGTCCGTAGGCGTTGAGCATCCGCCGACCCCCCGCCCAGGCGCTTGCCAACTCGGTCGGGCAGGCCTCCCCGGTGGTGATCAGCGTGTCGATCTTGCCCAGCCGACTCCGATCCAGGGTGGAAAGTACCGTCGGGGTGAGTGTCGCCGCGGTGACCTGCTGATTTTCCAGCAATCTGGTCAACGCCTCCCCGGCGTATCCGTCGGAGGGCGCCACCACCAACGCTGCTCGCGCCCCGACCGCCACCAACAGCTCGCCGACGGACACATCAAAGGTCGGCGCGGCCACCATCAGCAGCCGCGTATCCGCGCCCAAGCCGATTACTTCGTGGAGGGCGGCGACACCAAGCAGACCGGCGTGGCTGACGGACACCCCCTTGGGGGTTCCGGTGGAGCCCGACGTGAAGATCACATGGGCAGTGGTGTCAACCACCAGCTGCCCCGACCGGTCGGCGTCGGTGATTGGATCAGCCGAGCGGCCCGACACATCCAGGTCATCGATGCGCAGCACCGGGCGCGCCCCCGCCCCGGCGATGCTGTCGGCGCCCATGGTCAACACACACACGGCCCCGACGGTGTCCAACACAGTGGCGATGCGTTCAACGGGATGCGCCGAGTCAACCGGCACGTAGGCCCCGCCGGCCTTCATCAGGGCCCACCAGGCCACCACAAGCTCCATCGAGCGTTCCATCGCCACGCCAACCGCGCGCTCAGGACCTACCCCTGCCTCGATCAGCACGCGCGCCAATCGCGTCGACCACTGGTCAAGCTCGCGATACGACAACTCCCGTGCGCCGTCGACGACAGCCACTGCGTCCGGGTCGGCGTCCACAGCGGCAGCCAACAGCTGGGGTGCGACCCCCACCGGTGCCGTCACGCCAGCGCCGGACCACTGCGAGAGAACCAGATCGCGCTCACCGTGATCCAGTAGAGAAACCTCGCCGACAAGGACGGAGGCATCAGCGATGATCGCCTCGATCACCCTGGTGAACCAGGTGACCAACCGCTCGATCGTGGCACGGTCATACAAGTCGGTGGCGTACAACACCACCCCCTCGGCCATCGGCGCCTGCGGGTCCTCGGTGGGCACCTCGCTGAGTTCGATATCCAGATCGAACCTGGCCGTGCGGGTGGTGAGTGCCAGCTGCTCGATGGTGACTTCGTCCAGTTCCAAGGCTTCAGGTCGCACGTTGTTCTGGAAGACCATCAGCACTTGAAACAGCGGATTATGCGAGGTGGAGCGCGCAGGATTGAGCTGTTCGACCAGCAGCTCGAAGGGGACGTCCTGGTTGCTGTACGCATCGAGCGCCTTCTGGCGCACCTCCGCGAGTACATCGCTGAATCGCTGCTTCGACTTGATGCCCGTCCGTAAGACCCAGGTGTTGACGAAGAACCCGACCAGATCATCGAGCGCCTGGTCGGACCGACCGGCGGTTGGAGTGCCGATCACCACGTCTTCACCGGCTCCGGCTCGGTGTAACACCGTCGCCATCGCCGCCTGCAAGACCATCGACACCGTCGCGTTATGCGCCGCTGCCAGTTGCTTGACCCCCGTCCACAGCTCAGGGTCGATGCGCAACTCCACTTCATCGCCGCGGTAACTGGCCACCGGCGGGCGGGGCCGATCCGGTGGCAGTGAGACCACCTCGGGCAGGTCGGCCAACTCCTGCCGCCAGTACTGCAACTGAGCGGAAATCACACTGTCGGGATCAGACTCGTTGCCCAACCAATCTTGTTGCCACAGCGTGTAATCGACGTACTGGACTGCTAGCGGCGTCCATTGAGGCGGGTGGCCATCCTGCCGCGCGCTATACGCCTCGCCCACATCGCGGACCATCGGCGCCAAGGACCAGCCGTCGAAAGCGATGTGGTGCACCACAATTCCCACCACATGCTGCTCGGCTCCTAACGAATAGATTTGAGCCCGGATGGGAACTTCTGCCGACAGATCGAACCGATAACGCGCCAGCGTCGCCAACTCGCCCGCTACATCCTGCTCGCGCAACGACAAAACTGCTGCTCCGCGCCGCCACATACCTGCCTCGGCCGCCAACACTTCCTGGCACGGCACACCGTCAATGTCGGGGAAGGTGGTGCGAAGAGACTCGTGGCGGGCGATCACATCGTCGAGAGCAGCGCCCAGCGCCTCGACATCGAGCGGTCCGACGATCCGAAACGCGGTCGGAATGTTGTAGGTCGCAATGCCACCCTCGAACTCGTTGAGGAACCACAACCGGTTCTGAGCAAACGACAACGGCACCAACGCAGGCCGCGCACCCGCCACCAGCGGTCTACGCCGAGCCGCGTCCCCACCGATGTGCGGCGCCAACTGGGCAACCGTTGGCGCCTCGAACAAGGTACGCACCGAAAGCCCGGCATCCAGGCTTGTGTTGATTGCGGCGATCACACGCATCGCGGAAAGTGAATCTCCGCCCAGGTCGAAGAAGGAGTCGTCGACCCCGACCGGGTTCACACCCAGTACCTCGCCGTAGATGCCGGCCAGAATCTCCTCGGTGACGGTCCCCGGGGCGCGGTAATGATCGGCATCCTGGTATTCCGGTGCCGGCAGGGCGCGCTTGTCGAGCTTGCCGTTGACGGTTAACGGCAGCGCGTCGATCACCACGACCGCCGCGGGGACCATGTAAGCCGGTAGCCGCTCGGCCAGCGCGGCCCGTAGCTGGGCCGGATCCGCCGTTCCGGTGATGTAGCCGACGAGTCGCTTGTCGCCGGGGCGGTCCTCTCGAGCGATCACGACCGCCTGTTCCACCCCGCTCAGCCCGGCCAGTGCGGTCTGTATTTCGCCCAACTCGATCCGATACCCGCGGATCTTGATCTGCTCATCGGCGCGACCCAGGTACCGCAGCTGCCCGTCAGCGCCCCAATACACCAGATCGCCGGTGCGATACATCCGCTCCCCGGCCCCGCCGAATGGGCAGGCCACGAAACGCGATGCGGTCAGCCCTGCCCGGCGCACGTACCCGCTGGCCAGCTGAGGACCAGCCAGATACAACTCACCGACCACGCCGGGAGAGACCGGATGCAACCATCTGTTCAGCACAAAGAAGGCCGCGCCCGGCACTGGCGGGCTGATCGGCGGCACGTCCGAACCCGCAGTCAGCGGCGCACTCAATGCCACCCACATCGTCGCCTCGGTCGGACCGTATTCGTTGATCATCACCCGTCCGGGCGCCCACCGATCCACGGTCTCGGCCGGGCAGGCCTCTCCGCCCACGAGCACGGTCACCGAATCCAAGAGTTCGGGCCTCAGTATTCCGACGGCCGAAGGGGTCTGGCACAAACATACTGACCTTCTCGGCCACCAGTAGGGCGTGGAAGTCTTCGGATGAGTTGGCGATCAACTCGGGCACCACCACCAGCCGCCCGCCGTGCAGAAGGGCGCTGAAGATCTCCCAGCCAGAGATGTCGAAGGCGTATGAATGCCACTGCGACCACACCTGCCCGGGCGCCGCCAGACCGGAATCCAGCGACCCGATCAACTGGGTCACGTTGTGATGGGTGATGACCACGCCTTTGGGGGTTCCGGTTGTGCCGGAGGTGTAGATGACGTAGGCGACGTCATCCGCGGCCGGCGCAGCCAGGCCGGTGCAGGGATAGCTGGAGATGAGAGGGTCTGCGATATCGATGACCGGCAGGTCACATCCGTTCAACCGGTCAGCGACCTCTGAGGTCGTGATCGCGACCATCGGTGCGGCGTCGGCAACCATGAACTCGATCCGCGTCGCCGGGTGCTCGGGGTCGATCGGCAGATAGGCCGCGCCGGTCTTCAGCACCGCCAGAATCGCCATGATGGCCTCGGCGGACCGCGAAAACATCAGCGCCACGCACCGGCCCGGGCCGGCCCCTCGGTCGATCAGCAGATGCGCTAATCGATTGGCCGCCTCATCGAGTTCGCGGTAGGTCCACGAACGGCCCTGCGCAACGGATCGCCACCGCCTCCGGGGCGCGTGCCACCTGCTCGGCGAACATGACCGGAATCGATACCGACGAGCGTGTCGGCTGGGTCAACGCCGCCCGGTTACCCCACGCGTCCAGCTCGGCACGCTCGCCTCCGGCGAGCAAGTCGATCGACGACAGCCGCCGCCGACGGATCGTCGATCATCGCCGTCAACACCCGCTGCAATCGCCCCGCCAGATCTGAAACGTCAAAATTCGAGAATGGTTGCAAAGTGCCCGACACACCGAGAGAGATTTCGTCACCGCCGCCGAGAAAGAACAACCCGAAGCCGTCGCCCGGAGGCCAGGGTTGGTGAATGACGCAGACGCCGCGACACCACCGAAGGCCATGCTGAAAATCGAACGGGAGGAAATTGACCGTCACCCTATCGGCGGAGATGAGCGGGCCGCTTACGCGGGTTTTGCGCTCGAGGGCCTGGACCGGAAACCGCTGATGTCGCAACGCTTCTCGGATTCGCATGTCAACGTGCTCGCAAAATTCGGCGACCGTAGATTCCGGCGAAACGCTCAACACCAACGGCACGACCCCGGCGACCATCCCGGGAAGCGTCTTCGACTCCGGACGAACTCGCCGGCTGACCGGGAAGTCGAGCACCACCTCCGAGCCCTCGGCGCACCATCCAGCGACCAACAGTGCGCACGCCGCGGTGATGACCGATGATCGAGGCATACTCCAGCGTCTGGCTACAGCTCCTTGACTCGGCGGAGGACCGCCGGGTCCAATCGAACGGGCGCAGACGGCGGCATACGGGTCAGTTGCTCGTGTTTCGCTTGTGGCAACCGATAAGTACTACCGCTCTCCGGGGGAAGGTTCCCAGTCCAATAGGCCTGATCTTCGAGATATTCGCTGGACGCTTCGTACTCCAATTCGCAGCCGACCAAGTCCTGCAACGAGCCGAAGATGGGCGGGGGGATCGGTGCGCCAGAAACAATTGCGGAGTAAACGGCCGCAATCCGATGGCCCACCAATGCAAGACCGGATCCGTCTGACGACGATGTGGTGGCAGCAGGCGAACAGATAAAACTCATCGGGCCGGGTCCGGAACAATGCGAATCTGAACAGCGGGCCGGTGAACGGCATTGGCGTGCGTTGAATCGATGACGCGATCTCATGGGCTTCCTGTACGGGATCGCGCGAGCCGGTCAGGTCGTAGAACGCCAGCTCGACATCCGGGTAATCGATCGCCTTCTGGAACACCTGGCCATCGCCTCGAAGAAGGCGGCCCTGCCCGGTTCGGCTTCTGCGCACCACCCGCCGGATCGCCCATTCGAGGGCATCACGTTCTACGGCGCCGTCGATTCTCACGAATAGGCCGAGCTGCCACTCCGTCCCGGAATGGCCCGTTTCCTGCGCAAGCCAGATATCGAGCTGTCCGCGCGTCAGCGGAAGTGCCCGGTCATCACTCCTGATTCCCCGAGTTCCATCCCGACCGTCCCCGATCCAGACGGTCTATCGGTCAGTTATCAGCCCCCTGCGAGCCAGCCTCTCGCGCAGACTCTCTCGGCCGGATGTCCGGCCAGTTCTGTTCGATGTAGTCCAGGCATGCAGCGCGGTCCGCTTCGCCGTAGACCACCCGCCATCCGGCTGGAACGTCGGCGAAGGTCGGCCACAGGCTGTGTTGCTCCTCGTCGTTGACCAAGACGAAGAAGCTGCCGTTGTCGTCGTCGAACGGATTGATACTCACAGTGCTCCTGAGGGCTTCGTCGTAGATCGTTGGGACCGCCCCAAACCATACTGAGACAGCGAGGCTCATTCATGGGTTTCGGCAAAGTTTCCAGGTAACGTTCAGACGAGGTCGACGTGGAATTTAGCAAATGGTGCACATAGCCCTGGTCAAACGATGACGACTTTGCTGGACCGGGTGCACGGTGACTGAGATTGAGACCCTTGGGTAGGCATCCTGATGTCGGCAGGAGCAAACCCGGCGCATCGTGTCTCAGCGGTGTGGAGACTGCCACGGACAGCGTCCCGCGGACGGATCCATTACGGAATGTAACGCTCGGGGGCGCTCTGGCTGGCGCTGGCCTGTGACGACCGCCTCGCTACGTCAGCATTGCTAGCGCGCAAACCGGGCGGGTGCCTCACGGGTACAAGCACCAGCCGTCGCGCGAATGCCGGATAGCCCAGGCGTGGCTTGTCAGATCAATCCATCGTTACGTCTCGAGAACCATCAGCCGCCGCACGGTCCGATCGCCATACCCGTCGGGACTACCAGCGTGGCTGGTGGTCAGCTACATGGCACACGCCTCTGCAGAGAACCGATTGCCGGTTGACATCGGGTGCCTGCAGAGGCGTGTGCCTGAGCCGATCAGAAGTTGTTGCAGGTACTGAAGACTTGTTGGTACAGACCAAGATAAGGCGCATTCGCTGGGTCGTTTGCGATGCTATCGGCCATCCGTTGGCGCTCGGCCGGCCCTGCGGCGAGGAACTGGTTGAAACCGGCCGTCATCGCGGGCGAATTGTTGACAAACGCCGCGGCGGCAGGATTTGCCGCGTTAAGTGCCGACATCAATTGCGGATAAGTGCAGGTTGTGTTGACAGCGGGACCCAAATCTGGGGCTGCCGACGCGATACCCGCCCCCGCGGTCACCGATAAACCTAGACCTCCTAGCACGACGGCCACCTTGGTCAACGACAGTTTGAACATATTGAATATTCCCTCCCTTGGGCTGACTTCATGACTGTAATCGTTTCGATGCGCCTGAACGTTTCATTGCATCTGAACGCAGCTCAAACCATCCATTGCTTCGCGGTCTTCACCCCGACGCCGCAGATTGACCCACCTTCGCCCAGGATCACGTTCTCCGGTCACCACCCGCGTTGCTGCCGCGCAGACGTCACCAGGGGGCAGAAGGAGCTACTACAACCTCGTCACGGATGCGTGCCACCGTTCGACGACGGGAGACCCGCCAACCGATGTACAGCGCTCTGTGGACGAGGATGCACCTTCTGCGGCCACCAGAACCACCGTCCCAGTAGTACAGCGATCGACGGCGTCATCACTGCGCGCACCACCAGCGTGTCGAACAGCAGACCCACCCAATGGTGGTGCCCACTTGGCCGATGATGCGTAGGTCGCTGACCACCATCGACATCATCGTGAACGCAAAGACCAAGCCCGCGGCCGTCACGACCCTGCCCGTGCCGCCCATTGCACGGATGATGCCGGTGTTTATCCCGGCGCCTATCTCCTCTTTCATCCGTGATACGAGCAATAGGTTGTAATCGGACCCCACCGCCAAAAGGATGATCACGGACATTGAGAGCACGAGCCAGTGCAATTCGATACCGAGAATATGCTGCCAAACGAGCACGGAAAGGCCAAAGGACGCGCCCAGCGAAAGCGCCACCGTACCTACGA
Source organism: uncultured Actinomycetota bacterium (assembly GCA_963720345.1). Classification (GTDB taxonomy): domain Bacteria; phylum Actinomycetota; class Actinomycetes; order Mycobacteriales; family Mycobacteriaceae; genus Mycobacterium. The sequence continues at coordinate 155,045 of CAVRFN010000047.1, read as the reverse complement.
TAACCAGGGCAGCGATAACACTTCGCGTAATGATCAGCATGATGACGAAAACAAGAATGAGCGCGGCGACTCCCGCGATCAAGAGATCGTACGTGGAGCCCTCTTGCATGTCCTTGATATGTCGCGGAGGTCCCACCGAGGTAGATCTTCGCATCACTTAGTGGAGTCATCTTGAGCGCCTCCTCGGCCGCCGTCCTTACCGCCTCGACCCGCGACATGGCCTCAGGACTCCCGGGCTCGCCCCTATTCGAAATCATCAAACGCATCGCCTTCCCATCCGGTGAGAAGAAAAGGCCCATGGCGCTCTTGAAATCCTCGTTGTCGAAGACTTCCGGAGGCAGAAAGAAGGAGTCGTCGTTCTTGGCGGTCGTCGAACGCCTGGCCCATAGCGTTGGCGTTCACGCTCAGTTCCTGCATCTGGGTCATGGTCCCGGACATGGTGCTGTGCATGGTCAGCATCATCGTCCGCATGCTCTTCATGATCGCGATCATCTTCGGCATCTCGGCGAATATCTGCGGCATGATCACATCTAGTTTGTCGAGCTCGGTGGTGAGAGCCCGCATCTTGAGGGTGATGCTATCGACGCCGTCGAGCGTCTCGAATATGGATCTGATCGCCCAGCAGACGGGGATATTGAAACAGTGGGGCTCCCAGTAGAGGTAATTGCGGAGTGGCCTAAAGAAATCGTCGAAATCCGCGATACTATCGCGTAACTCGTTCGTAGTTTCTTCCAACTCGTGCGTTGTGGCGATCATGCGATGAGTGACGTTGTAGAGCTGCATCGACAATTCGTAGTTCTTCTGCATCAAAGTTATCAATGTAGTCATCCGGTCGGCCTGACTCAGCATGTCCTTTATCCGCTCTTGCTGGAACGGCAAAATCTGCCTCTGGGACGCGCTTTGCACACTCAGCAAAAAGGGTATTGAAGTGCGTTCAATCGGGGTTCCCTCCGGCCGAGTTATACCCTGCACTCTCGAAATTCCTGGAACGGCGAAAACAGCCTTGGCTAGTTTGTGCAACGTTATAAAGTCCGTCGGATTACGCATATCGTGATCCGATTCGATCATCAAGATCTCGGGCATCATTCGCGACTGAGGAAAGTGACGCTCAGCGGCCGAATACCCGACATTGGCGGAAATGTCCTGGGGCACATAGAGCCGATCGTTATAGCTAGTCTGATATGCCGGCAGCGCAAGAAGCCCAACAAGCGCGAGCGCACACGTCGCGGCGAGAATGGGGGCGGGCCATCGAACGATCGCCGTGCCCAGCCGGCGCCATCGACGGACGGCGATCTTCCGTTTGGGCTCGAACAACCCAAACCGGCCGCCCACGACGATTCCCGCCGGTACCAGCGTGACGGCCACCGCGACCACCATGAGCATCCCTATCGCGCCAGGGACGCCCATAGTCTGGAAATAGGGCAGCCGGGTAAAGCTCAGGCACAACATCGCTCCGGCAATCGTCAGTCCGGAACCCAATACCACCTTGGTAACACCCTGGTAGGTGGTGTAGAAGGCCGTTATCCGATCCTCGCCGCTCTGACGCGCTTCATGATAACGCCCGAGGAAGAATATCCCGTAGTCCGTTCCCGCCGCGATCCCGAGCGATACCAGCAGATTAGTGGCAAACGTTGAAAGTCCAATAACCCCATGGTCGGCGAGGAACGCGACAACTCCGCGGGCCACCTGCACTTGGACCCCAACCATGATCAGCAGGAGAATCACAGTGGGAAACGAGCGGTACACGAAAAGCAACATCGTGAGGATCACCGCGACGGTAACCACGGTGATCTTGAGCATAGAGTCGTCGCCGGCCGCGTTCATGTCTGCCATCAACGGCGCGGGACCTGTGACGTAGGCCGTGACCCCCGGCGGCGGGGACGTCCGCTCCACGATGTCCCGGACGGCCCGCACGGATTCGTTAGCCAGGGCCTCGCCCTGGTCACCTGCGAGATTCACTTGGACATATGTGGCCTTGCCGTCGCCGCTTTCCGCGCCCGGCGCCGTGAGCGGGTCCCCCCAGAAATCCTGCACGTGATTCACATGCTTCTGGTCGGCTCGCAACTCACGAATCAACTCGTCGTAGTACTTATGTGCGTCTGGGCCGAGCGGCTGCTGACCCTCCAACACGACCATCGCGAAGCTGTCGGAATCGGATTCCTCGAACACCTGGCCCATATGCTTCATCGCCTGATACGACGGCGCATCTTCGGGCACCTGCGATACGGAACGTTCCTTCCCGACCTGTTCCAGCGAAGGAACGGCGAAGAACAGAATGGCAGTGATCGCCAACCACCCGATGATGATCGGCACCGACAATCGGTGGACCGCCCGCGCGATGAACGGCGGTGGCCTGTTTTTCACCTGTTGGTCGCTCATGCGGCCTTCAGCGGGCTGAAGGGAGGGCTGATCACTGCGGGTCCAATCCAATCCGCATTGACCTCATCGTCCAGGATGCAGCCGATACATTCACGTCTCCTTGCGCTCCTGATTCAGAAGGGGTTCCTTGCGCTCCTGATTCCGAAGGAGGGAACGTACCAGCGGACGATTGCCGAACGCGGCTGGACGGGGGTGAACGCGTTGCGGCCACCAGAACCAGCGTCCCAATAGCGCGGCAATCGAAGGAGTCATGAAGGCGCGCACCACAAGCGTGTCGAACAACAGACCCAACCCGATGGTCGAACCCACTTGGCCGAGGGTGCGCAAGTCGCTGACCAACATCGAGAACATCGTGAACGCGAAAACTAGGCCCGCGGCAGTCACTATCCTGCCCGTGCCCGCCATGGCCCGAATAATGCCCGTGTTTAGCCCAGCGCCTATTTCCTCTTTCATCCGTGATACGAGAAGAAGGTTGTAGTCGGAACCGACTGCCAAGAGGCAGATCACGGACATCGCAAGCACCACCCAGTGTATTTGGATGCCGAGAAGATGCTGCCAAATGAGTACCGAAAGCCCGAAGGACGTGCCCAGCGAAACCGCGACTGTGCCCACGATAACCAGGGCGGCGACGAGACTTCGCGTCATTATCAGCATGATGATGAGGATGAGACAGAGCGCAGCAACCCCCGCGATCAAGAGATCGTATGTGGAGCCCTCAACCAAGTCTTTCGCCATCGCGGCCGATCCCCCGAGGGAGATTTTAGAGTTTTCTAGCGGTGTTCCTTTCAGCGCCTCTTCCGCCGCGGTCTTGATCGGGTCGACCCGCGCGATGCCCTCGGGCGTTAGAGGATCGTCCCTGTGCGAGATGAGCAAGCGCGCCGTTTTCCCGTCCTCCGTCATGAAGACGTCGAGTACTTTCTTGAAGTCTTTGTTTTTGAAAGCGTCCGGGGGTAAGTAGAAAGAGTCATCGTTCTTGGCGGCATCGAAAGCCTTACCCATGGCAGTAGAGTTTTCGCCAGATTCGTCCATTTGACCAAGCATTCCGGACATCGTGCTGTGCATAGTCAGCATCATGGTCCGCGTGCCCTGCATGGTCACGATCATCGGCGGAAACTGGGCGAGCAACTGCGGCATGAGCGCATCCAGTTGATCGAGGTTAGTGACGAGATCACGCATCTTGACCGTAATCTTGTCAATGCCGTCGATCGTATCGAATACGGATCTAACCGCCCAGCAAAGGGGGATATTGAAGCAGTGTGGCTCCCAGTACAAATAATTGCGGATCGGCCGGAAGAAATCGTCGAAATCCGCAATGTGATCGCGCAATTCGTTCGTAATATCCTCGAGCTCGTGCGTTACACCAGTCATGCGATGAGTAGTGTTATAGAGCTCCTGCATCAATCCGTACATGCGAGTCATGATGATAATCGTTTGCTGCATGTCGTCAGCCTGCTTCAGCATGTCTTCCATGCGGTCTTTCTGAAACGGCAGATTTTGTAGCTGGCTCGCCTGGCCCATGCTGAGGATAAACGGAATCGTCGTATGCTCGAGCGGCTCACCCGCCGGCCGAGTAGGGGCCTGTACGCGGGCAATTCCTGGAACGCCGAGGATCCCCTTGGCGAGTTTATTCAATACCAAAAAATCAGCCGAATTGCGCATATCGTGGTCGGCTTCGATCATCAGGACGTCGGGCGTCATCATGAGCGCCGGGGGGAAATGTCGTTTAGCGGCCTCATATCCCAGATTGGCGGGGATATCTTTCGGGATCGTATCCTGATCGTTGTAGCTGGGGTTATAACCCGGCAACGCCAGCAACCCGACGACCGCGAGCGCGCACGTCGCGACAAGGATCGGCGCCGGCCACCGGACGACTGCCGTGCCGAGCCGCCGCCATCGACGAGTGATGACCTTCTGCTTGGGCTCGAATAGCCCAAAGCGGCTGCCTGTGGCAATCACCGCCGGGATCAGCGTGAGGGCCACCGCGACCGCGACGATAATACCCACCGCGCCGGGGACGCCCAGCGGTTGAAAATAGGGCAGCCGGGCAAAGCTCAGACAGAAAACCGCTCCCGCGATCGTCAACCCGGACGCCAAGACCACCTTGGCGACACTGCGGTACGTGGTGTAGAAGGCGGTCATCCGGTCTTCGCCGGCCTGACGCGCCTCGTGATAGCGCCCGAAGAAAAAGATCCCGTAGTCGGTTCCGGCCGCCATTACGAGCGATACCAGCAAATTGATTACGAATGTAGTAAGAGTTACAACCTGTAGATCGCCCAAGAATGCGACAAATCCCCGGGTCACCTGCAACTGTATGCCGACCATTAGCAAGGAAGCTATTACGGTGACGATCGAGCGGTAGACGAGGAGCAACATGGTGAAGATCACCGCGACGCTTACCGCCGTGACCAACATGACCGTGCTGTTGCCACTGGAACCCAGATCCGAAGCGAATGCCGCCGGACCGGTGACATAGGCCTGGACCCCCGGGGGCGGTGGCGTCCGATCCACGATCTCCCGGATGGCTGTCGCGGATTCGTTCGACGAGGCCTGGCCCAGGTTACCTTTGAGGTTGACCTGGACATACGCAGCCTTGCCATCGTCGCTTTGCGCGGCGCCCGCCGTGAGCGGATCCCCCCAGAAATCTTGAACGTGCTCCACATGCTGGGTGTCGGCTTCCAACTGACGAATCAATTCGTCATAGAACGCGTGCGCGTCCTCGCCAAGCGGCTGCTGACCCTCGAGGACGATCATCGCCACACTGTCGGAATCGGATTCCTTGAAAAGCTCACCCATGCGCTGCATCGCCTTGAACGACGGCGCATCGTCGGGAGTCAGCGTTATTGCATGCTCCCTCTCGACCACCTCCAGTGAGGGGACACCGGTGCTCAAGATGACGGCGATCGCCAACCAGCCGAGGATGATGGCCGGCGAAAGTCGATAAATCCACCGCGCGACTCGCGGTTCCCGGTGCATCTGATCGGTGCTCATGCGGCCTTCAGCACGCAGAAGGTAAACGCGTTCACTCCCTGGCCGACCCTCTCCGCTTTGACCTCACCATCCACGATGATGCGGCAGCCGATGTTGTCGCCATCGCCCTGGGCGACGAGGTTCCCCACGACAGCCGCGCCGGAGAGCTCGTACGTCGACGACCACGGCAGACTTGCCCCCTCAACAAGCTGTGGGTCAGCATCGACGTCGAAATAGCTGATGGTTGCCACTGTTCCCGGAGGGCCGAACACTTCGTACACCAACTTCTTGGGATCGTAGGTTTCTTGCTCCTCGAGTTCGGTGTCGGAATACGCGGGCCGGTTGTCGGAGCCGAAGACAGAGCGCAGCCGCGAGACGGTGAAGCCGCCAGCAACGACCACCAAAAGTATGAGCAGCGGAATCCACAGCCGCTTCAAGGCCCTGAAAATCGGGAATCCCCTCCATCCATTTCCATGTCAACCGCTCGCACATGCAACTACACATCGACCGCGACACGCCAGACTGCGACGCGCCTCGGATGCGGTAAGCATCGGAGGCCACCCGCGTGGGATCACGGCAAACGTGCGCCGTCTCGGCGAGCAAAACCCGATCTCGCCGAGTAAATCATGCCGTTGGCCTCCAGATTCTCTACGTTCCCAACGCGATACGGGATCGTAATGCATATCACGTAAGTAAGGCACGGTATCGAAGTTGCGCTCCGACCGACAACTCACGTCACACTCCTAGCCGGGAGCGGCTCGGAGTGTACCTTCCAAAGATTGAGCATGGAAGAGAACAATTATTAACGTCCGGCGACGATTTGGCCGCGCTGCCGGATTGTGCTGCTGGACCGTCGTGATCGGTTGCAGGAACAGGGTATTCAGTCTTGGTAGCTTCTGATCGTGTGGGGCCGACTGACGCTGCAAAGGTCGTGTGGACCACCTGTGAGGCCGCCACCGGAGAGCGCGGATCTTCCGCGAGTGTGCAGCGAATCCGCGATCGAACGCTGCCGCCCGCAACCATCCGAAATACGCTCTCAATGAGCTGAAACGCTGGTCGCTCGTTCAGCAGCACCTGGGGACGTCGGTTCACAGCGTCACGCGTTGCCATGGGCAAAGAACTCAAGGATCGCCGAGTTCACTGCCTGTGGCCGTTCGAGAAAGCCCAGGTGACCGGTGTCAGCAATTTCTCGATACCGCCCATTCGGAAGAGCGTCTGCCACCTCGGAGCTGAGGTGCGGAGGCATCACGAGGTCGTCGGCGAATCCGATCACCAAGACTGGAGTGGTGATCACCTTGTAGACACGGAGCCGATCGCTCTCCGGCGCGACGCCATACTGGGAGCGGACCCCGGGAGTCGACTTTGTGGGCCACATCGTGAATGTGTCAATCCAGTCCTGAATTACCTCGTCATCGTTCAGGGTTTTTGGCGAAAAGTTTTCAAGCAGGCGCTGTTTGGCTTCGTACCTGGGTGGTAGTTCCACGCCGGCATTGACGAGATCTTCTTCGGCTGTGCGAAAGAACTCGCGCGCGCGATCGTGGCGTCCCCTGGTGGCCATCAAAGCAGCCTGGCTCACCAACTCAGGCCGGGCCAGCATCAGTTCTTGCGCGATGTATGAGCCCATCGAGGTGGCCACGATCCGAACGGGAGTAGCACCGAGCTTCTCGATCAGCTTCGCGGTGTCAGCCACCATCGTTGCGGTGGTGAAACCGTCAGCATTCGCCGTTGCACCCACCCCCCTGTTGTCGAATGTGATGACGCGGTAACCGGCGGCGCGGAACGCCGGCGTTTGATGGACATCCCACGTGCGTCCGACACCGCCCTGCCCGGCAATGAACAGCACCGGCTCGCCGTCGCCACGGTCGTCATATGCCAAATCCACCACGGTGGGACCGTACTACGTCGACGTCTGAGCCGACCTGCCGTCGTAGGCTGGATCGTAGCCGCGGTGCGCGGCATGCAACCCGGGGTCGTGCGGGGGTTAACCCCCCCAAAACTGTCCGGCAAACGCCGTGTTGGCTCACCGCTGCGTTCCGTACGTTGATGGTGTGGTCATATTCATGGAAGACGAGGTCAAGCCGGTCACGGCTGACACGGCCTCCTCGCCGACGCGTCGGCGAATCGGCCTCGTGCCCAGCGCGTCGCTGATCGCCGGGGCGGCGATTGCCATGGTTTGGCTGTGGGTGCCGATCATGATCGCGATCATCGGCATCGCGACGATTCCTTCGGTGATCGGGTTTGTGGTTGCCGCCGTCGTATTCGTGTACCTGATGCGAGGTGTGGCGTGGCTCGAGCGTCTGCGCAGCGAGGCCGTCTTCGGCATGAATATTCGGGTGACGCCTCGAAAAAGGTCCCCCTACAACGGCTTTCAACGCTGGCTCGATCAGTTGTGGCTCGATATCACGAGTGCTCAGTTCTGGAAGAGCTGCACGCACCATTTTCTTCGGATGGTCTACGACCTTGCGGTCGGCGGTATCGCGTTGGTCCTGCTCGCGTTCGGAATACTGGCACCGGCCGCGGCGATCGCGGTAAGCCGCAGTGACGACGCAGCCGGACTGTCCTTCCCGCCGTCGCTGGCATGGCCCCTGGCGGTAGTCGCATTGGCGGTTGCCGCCGCGATCATCGTGTTCGCTCCCATTGTCGACGCCAAGATCGACCTCTGGTTGCTCTCGCCTTCGCCGGCTGCGATGCTGCAACACGAGGTGAACGCGCTCGCCGACGCCAGGTTGGGCGCGGTGTCATCGGCGCACACCGAGCGACACCGCATCGAACGCGACATACACGACAGTGTGCAGCCGCGACTGGTGTCGCTGGCGATGACGATCGGCCTCGCCCAGACCAAATTCGACACCGATCCGGCTGCCGTCAAGGCGCTAATGGCCGAGGCCCACGAAGACGCGAAAACCGCTCTTCTAGAACTCCGCAACGTCGTGCGCGGTATCGCACCGACGATCCTCTCCGACCGGGGCCTCGACGCTGCGCTCTCATCTGTGGTGCAGCGCGCCGTCGTCCCGACAACGCTGAATGTTGACCTTCCCCGGCGCATCCCGGAAGAGACTGAATCCGTCGCGTACTTCGTCGTCACCGAGGCGCTCACCAACGTCGCCAAACACGCAAAGGCGTCGCGGGCCGTCGTGACGGTGCGCCTCGACCAGACCGAAAACATGCTCCACATCTCGGTTTTCGACGACGGCCGCGGCGGTGCGCAGATCACCGACAGCGCGACCGCCACCGGCCTGCGTGGTCTTGCCGAGCGGGTGCGCGCCGCCCGGGGCAAGTTCACGGTTTCCAGTCCCGTCACCGGGCCCACGACTGTCACGGCGGTGCTGCCATGCGCATCGTGATCGCCGAGGACTCGGCCCTGCTGCGCGGGGGCATTGAACGCATCCTCATCGACGCCGGTCACGACGTGGTAGCGAGCGTCGCTGACGCCTCAAACCTGCTGTCTCTGGTCAACGAGACCAAACCTGATCTTGTGATCGTCGACGTGCGGATGCCACCGACGTTCACAGATGAGGGGATCCGCGCCGCCGCGCTGCTGCGGAGCCAGAATCCCGAGTCGCCTGTACTGGTGTTGTCGCACTACGTCGAAGAGCGCTACGCGTCCGACCTGATCACCTCAGACACCCGCGGCTTCGGCTACCTGCTCAAGGACCGCGTCGCCGACGTACCGGCGTTCCTGGACGCAGTCTCCGTCGTCGGCGGCGGCGGGACCCTGCTCGACCCCGAGGTCGTGTCCCAGATCCTCGCGCGATCGCATCGACGCAGCGCGCTGGATCAGCTCACCCCCCGCGAAACCGAGGTACTGCAGCTGATGGCCGAAGGCAGGACCAACTCGGCGATCGCCACAACCCTGCATATGTCGACCGGTTCCGCGGAGAAACACATCGCCTCAATCTTCACGAAATTGGCGCTGGCCCCCGATGACACCGAAAACCGTCGTGTCCTTGCCGTTCTGCGCTACCTCGAGTCTTAACCGAAAGGAATGCGAATCATGACAACGATCGCCCCCCTCCGATCCGCTGCCGCTGAATGGCTGAGAATGAAGACCGACCGAGAGGTGATCGAGGGCGCACTGACGCTCGTCGAGCCCGACGCCGGGTGGACCCAAGGCACCTACTGCCGCGACGCCAACGGCATTGAGGTGCACCCCGCCGTCACCTCCCCTGGCGAATGGGTGCGCGTGCGCACCGAGCACGTCGGCGGAGGGGGTTACCGAGCGCGAACCGAGCCTGGGGCCACCCCGTGCCGCTTCTGCCTGCAGGGGGCGCTGCGCGTGGCGGCGGACTACTGGCACAGTGGGCAGCCCCGCGCGGCACACGAGCAGGTCGATCGACTGGAGTGCCTGCTGCTTCGGCTGGCCAATTCCGCCAGCGCGCCAGGCTGGTCGAGCTTGCAGGCCTACAACGACGACCGGCACACCACCCAAGCCGACGTGGTGCTGCTGCTCAAGCTCGCCGCCGCGCACCTCGACGCGCAGGAGCTGCCCTGAGCAGCATTGACGCCACCAACCAGTTGCCCCCCCACGGCCCGGCACCGCCTCCTGGCCCGACTGCACCGTCCAGCGGCAGCCGCACGGCACTGCGTGTCGTGCTCGTCGTCATCGCTGCCTTCGTATCGCTGGGCGCGTTAGGTAGCCTCAGCGCTCTTGCTTACGAACTTCGCGACGTCCGCCTCGTCACCGACGCGCAGGCACTGCCTGCGACCATGCGGTCGCTGACCATCGACACCGGCGGTGTCCCGGTAGCTCTCAGCCTCACCACCGACGTCGACGCCACAGAGCCCCGCATCGACTCGCGAATGGTCACGAGCACCGACGACACGCAGCTGACGATCGCCAATGACGACGCCAGCAGCCGGGTCACGCTCGGTGGCAGCGGTTCCGGGTTGTTCAGATTCAGCCGCAATGGAGAGATCAAGGTCATTCTCCCGCCAGACGTCGCACGAAAATTGAAGGTGACGGTCAACCAGCGAGCCGGCTCGCTATCCACCGACGCCGACCTCGATCAGCTGGTTGCCAGGACCGACAGCGGCTCCGTCAAACTCGGCGGCTCCGCTCGTCGAGTTGATGTAAACGTCCGCCACGGTGATATCAGCACGAGCACCAGAATGGCCGTCACCGAATCGCTTACAACAGAAGCCGCTTCCGGCAGCATCTCGGTGGAGTTGCGTGCGGCGCCACGCACTACCGAAGCAAGAGCCAGTGGCGACGTGACGGTATGGGTGCCCGGTCCGGGTCCGTATCGAGTGCGCGCCCAATCGGCGCGGCCTATTGGCAAGACGATGGTGACCGTCCCGGAAACCACCGACCCGAGCGCGCCCGGCGTGACAGCTCACTCCACGAGCGGCAACGTAATAGTCGCCGAATTGCGCTGAAGCTACAGCCAGATATAGAGGCCCGACAGCACCGCCCAGATGACGAAGCAGTAGGCCTCGAACATCACGCGCAACGGTATCGGCGAGTGGCGCAGTTCCATGAAGTCCAGGCCGACGAGGCGCACCTTGATCGCCGCGATGGCCAAGACGACGACCGCCACCATCGAGCCGGTGCCGTGTTCGGCGCCGACGGCCCACGAGACGACCGTCGCCGCAACGAGTATCAGCCAGGAGAAGCCTGCCCGGTTGCGCACCAGCTTCAGCACCAAATGTCCCTTCATCAGCTCACCAGATACAGCAGCGCGAACAGGAAGATCCATAACAGGTCGACCAGATGCCAGAAGCACGCACCGCCCTCGATGAGCCGCCATCCGGGTGGCGCTGAGTTCGACGCGGCGGGTCTGCGTCGACAGGAACGCCAGCACCCCGATGCCGATGCACACGTGGAAGAGATGCAGTCCGGTCAGGATGAAGTAGTAGAGGAAGAAGTCGTTGGCGCCCGGGCCGTGGCGCGCTGGTGGCCAGCGCGACGTACTCGAACACCTTGAGGCCGATGAACAGCAGACCGCAGGCGATTGCCGCGTAAACGGCATTGGTCGCAATGGATTTCGCACCCGCGCGGATCGCGCCGAGGGCGACGACAACACACAGCGAACTGGTGAGCAGCACCAGGGTGTTGGTTACGCCGACGCCGATGTGCAGCGACGTGCGGGCGACGTCGAACAGCTCGGGCGCCTTCGCGCGTTCGCACCATGAAGGTGACGAAGAAGACGCCGAACACCAGCATGTCGCCGAACAGGAACACCCACGTGCCAGACTCGCCGGGGATCCGCCGGGCGGATGGTTCGCCCGGCACCGTCGACGCCGCCGTCACGGCGTCGCGGCCAGCTGGCTTTCGGCGGCCTCCTGCGCCTTGATGGACTTCAGCAGCACGACAGTGGTGCCGATCATCCAGACGATCAGGGCGAGACCGGGCAGGTAGTAGGAGAACACGCCATCCCACGCGAGCGGCCCGGTACTCATGGCCACCACGACGCAACCGGGAAGCGACAGCATCGCCACCCACAGATTGAGGAAGCCGTACCAGCGCGGGAATGTCGGGGGGTCGCCCTTGTCGGTGAACGACGCGATCGCCAGCGTGATGTTCTGCATGACGATGGTGCCGACGATGCCGATGAACCACAGCCAGAAGAAGTCGCTGAACGCCTGGGTGATCTGCGGATCACGCTGTCCGGCTCGAAACGCGGCCGCCGCCAACGCCATCAGCGAGAACATCATCGCCGGAGTGAAGATCGCCGCAGCGAGCACCTGGGTGAGAGTGAGCATGCCCCATTGCCCCTCGGCTCGGCGGAGGCGCAGCACGATCACCGCATGGAAGGGAATTGCGAGCGCGGCCGCGAGCAGCGCCCCGGCAAGCCCGAAACGGACCCACAGGTTCTCGGTGGCCAGAAAAGCGTCGGTCTGCTCGGCCGTGTCCGTCGGAGACATCGGTGGAAAGAGTTTCGCGATGCCGGAAAAGCACACGCTGTAAAGGACGATCATTGCGGTTCCACACCATGCGCCGACGCGCTGCAACTTCAGCTCCACGGCTGGGAGGCTACTGGGTGCCATGCAGTTCGCCGAGACGATTCGGGAGAAGTTTTGTCAAAATTGCCAAAACTGATATCCGGGATACGCAGGCGGGCCGGTCCGACCGGTAAGCTGCCACCGGTCAGGCCCCCGTAGCTCAGGGGATAGAGCACGGCTCTCCTAAAGCCGGTGTCGCAGGTTCGAATCCTGCCGGGGGCACACCGTGTGTATTTCGTCGGCTGATGGTTGGCGTTTCTATGCCGGGTGATGCCTGACAGTGTCTCGGCTGATGGTTGGCAGTTCGTCCCGAAACCATCGGCTGCGGTTAACCCACCCAGGGAAAGCGTTTCCCGGCTTCTGCGTCAAGCCGTAGCTGCGATGCGCGAGCCCGCGCCTCGGCGGCGCGCGCTTCGGCTTCGGCGGCCTCGGCTTGCTTCCTCGCCTCGGCGGCGCGCGCTTCGGCTTCGGCGGCCTCAGCTTGCTTCCTCGCCTCGGCGGCGCGCGCTTCGGCTTCGGCGGCTGCTGCTTGAGCCTGCAACCAGGTACTTACCTCCGCTGCGCGGGCTTGGGCTTCGGCGGCTTCTGCTTGTGCCCAGGCCTCGGCGGCACGGGCTTGGGCTTCGGCGGCTGCTGCCTGCTTCCTCGCCTCGGCGGCGCGGGCTTGGGCTTCGGCGGCTTCTGCTTGTGCCCAGACCTCGGAGGCGCGGGCTTGGGCTTCGGCGGCTGCTGCCTGCTTCCTCGCGTTGGCGGCGCGGGCTTCGGTTTCGGCGGCTTCTGTCCGTGCCCGCGAGTGAGCCCTGGCTTCGGCGGCGCGGGCTTGGGCTTCGGCGGCTTCTGCTTGCGCTTGGGCTTCGGCGGCCACCGCTTCGGCTTCGGCGGCTAGGGCTTGGGCTTCGGCGGCTTTTGCCTGCGCTCGTGCCTCGGCCGCCAGCGCTTCGGCTTCGGCGGCCACCGCTTCGGCTTCGGCGGCTAGGGCTTCGGCTTGGGTGGCTTCTGCCCGCGTCCGCGTCTCGGCGGCTAGGGCTTGGGCTTCGGCGGCTTCTGCCCGCGCGCGCGCTTCCAACTCCCGCTGCGGCAGATTCGGCTTGGCCTGCCATCCTCGGTCGCCGCGCCGCTTCTCGTGGCGACCTCCGACCCGCGCGCGGTACTCAACGACTCTCAGCTGGTCCACGAGCAACTCGATGCCAACTAGAACTACGGCGGCTAGCGCCAGCAGCGGCACGAACAGCGATGGCTGCGTGACCACCCCGGCGAAGCCGACGACCACCAGCGGTACCGCGACCAACATCGCGGCCGACGGATATCGCTCGCCTATTCGGACGGGCGCGGTCAGCATCGTCGTCAACGCCCGCGCAACCCATGACCCGAGCCCCGACCTACTAGCGGCCGTCCTGGAAGACCCCACGATTCCATCCCTCCGCGGAGATGTTTGGCCTCAGTATTGTGACGGACGCCAGCGGGCGGGATAGGTATAACGCGTGTTTGTCTGCACAATGTGCGACGTCGGACCAAATCGCACGAGTGAACGCCAATGCAGGCGTATTACGGCGAGGACCGAACTAGGGGGCTGCCCTCTGCGGGCCACGACAGTGGGCGCACCACGCGAATGCCATCTGAATGGCACTTGTGCGGGGGACGCCGCAGAGGCTCAACAGTGGATCCGGTATGCGCGAGACTGCGCCACTGGCAGTCCGTCCACGACCGGCAGTATTTGCTTCGGCTGGTGGTTGACGTTTTCCGAGGGGTCTACGCAGACACCGCGTGGCTCACTGAACAGCGTCTATCCCGCGAGGGAGGTCGGTTTGGTCTCGGCTTGCGCCTCGGAATGTAGCTGGGTTGCCCGCGTCCGGGCTTCGGCGACGTCTGCCTGCTTCCTCGCGTCAGCGGCCAGGGCTCGGGCTGCGGAGGCCAGCGATTCGGCTGCGGCGGCTTCCGCCCGTGCGCGCGCTTCCGAAATCAGCTGCAACAGCTTGGGTCTACCCGGCAGCCTGACTTGGCCGATGCGCGACCGGAGGTTCCACTTCCGGGTGCCGGACGCGGCCTGCGCCTGGTGCTCGCCCGGCTCATGCTGATCCGCGTAGTACTCGATCACGACCAAAGCGACGCCGGCGAGCAACAGCAGTGGCACGAAAAGCAGTGGGAGCATGACCACGCCGACCAGGCCGATGATCGTCAGCGGCACCGCGACCACCCCCACAGCCCCCGGATACCGATCAATCAATCCGAGGATGGTCGCCCGCAGTGTGAACACCCGCGCAGCCCACAGCTGGCGATCCGGCCAACTTATGGCCACTCTCGAAAACGCCACGATCGGTTCCTTCATGGGGAGAAGGTCGGCATCACCATTGTGGCACGTCACGAGGACGTTGGGCCGGAACGGCAAAACCAGTCAATTGCCGTCTTCCGGGTAGAGCAGTGAATGCGTGACCCTTCCACCCTCTGAACGGAATTCGTATGAGGGCCTTCGCAGCGGCTCGATGGTGACATCTGGGTGCACGATGACTCCACCACCGGAGGGAATCCCGAGCCCAACGGCTGCTCCGTCGAGCAGATGAATCGTGCGCGACAGCCGCGCCCATCCGGCTCGCTCGTCGTGTGTGTCGACGACCATGTGGACGAGCCTGAACACCTCGAACGGCGCCGTCGCCGTCGATTCAGGCGTATCGACGACGCCGTAGTATCCGAGCTGCACCGCACCGGCCGAAATGCCGATCAGGACAGCGCCTTTAGCGTATCGGTCCAAGATCACATCCTTCATGCCCGTTTTTTCAAACGTGGCCCAGCCACGATGCACATCGCCACCCGCGAGGACGATCAACTGTGCACAATCCAGAAAGTCGCGGTCGTCCGAGCCGAACGACGAATCGATCATGCGACGGTCGGTTATCCCGATCGGATCCAAAGCCGCCTCGAAGATTTCGTAGAACTCTGGACGGTCCCCATTCGACGCACCGATGTAGGCCGCGCTGATTGGTGTGTCCCGAGCCAATCCGTCGACGGCCGCGTCTAGGAGCAGTCGATCGTTTTGCTTCCAGAACAGCAGCTGACTGTCCGCGAGTAGATAGAGCGGTTGAAGTTGTGGCGCCGTCTCAGTCATGGCACCGTCTGCTTCGGCTGATCATTTGCACTCCCTGGATCAGGCGCTGGTTTCGCGGTGCGGATCGGCGACGGGCTTCGATTCGGCAGACCCGCGCTGACGCAGAAAGATCGACAGCCCGATGATTGCCGCGACCGCGATGAACTCGCTCTGCCAGTTCTGCATCGACTCGAACCAGAACTGAGCGGTCGTCACGTACCGCCACACCGAGATGGCCGGCTGCCCGTGCTGGACCTGCTCCTCGTTGAACGCGCTGACACCGCCGAGTGCGTGCAACGCCCACGATGCGAAGAACAACGCGAAGAATGCGATCGCCAACGAATGCTCGTAGACGGCCAGCGGCCATCCGCCCCGCTCTGACGGGCCACGGTGAATTCCTTTTGCGGCTTCGCGCGGGTCGGCATCTTGAGGCGCAGACTTGATTCAACGGTTTCGACTCCGATGAACCCTTCTGGTACAGCAACGCTGTCAGGACGACGTACATCCCCATCTGAAGAAATTCTGATTCCCAATTCTCGAACGTCGCCTCGACGAAGTGCCCGGTCGCCAGGTACTGCAGCACCGAGAGTTGTTCGGAGAGCCGTGTTCGAGTTGTTCCTCGTTGTAGGTGGCGGTGCCGGAGACGATCATGCCGACGAAGAACACCGCGAATAGTCCGACACATGCCAGCAACAGTCCGTTCTCGCGGAACATGTCGTGTAACGACCGCCTATTCGGCGTCGCTGCGCGCCATCGGCTGCTCCGGGTGTCGATGACCTGCTGCGCGATGTCGGCCAACCGGACGTTGCTGTCCTGCGAAAGCCGCTTCAGCATCTCGAACGCCGCCACGTCGTCGATGCCGTAGCGCTCCATGATGATGCCCTTGGCCTGGCCGATGCGGTCCCTGGTCGTCAGCGCCGACTGCAACTGCTCACCCTGACGGCTGGCCAGGATCGCAGCGGCGGCGTGCGCGGCAAGAACGGTCGCGATGGTCTCGTCCTCGCCGTCGAAGGCGTTCGGCTTGAACGCGAACAGATTCAGTGCGCCGGCGGTGCGGTCGGCGGTGTACAGCTTGACCGACAGACCGCTGAGCACGCCGAGTTCGACAGCTGCGGGCGAGTACCTAGGCCACCGCTCCTCGTTCCGAAAGTCCTCGGTGCGCACGATCAGGTCGTCGATCGCGGCCTGAACGCACGGCCCCTCGTCATACTTCATCTGCAGATCGTCGAGTTTGTGGGGCAGTTCCGACGTGCCCGCCAAACGACTCGTACTTCCCGGCCTTGCCGACCAGCAGTACGCCCGCTGTGTCGACTCCCGGAATGAGCTCCTTCGCCGTCGCCGTGACGTCCGACAGAACCTCATCGACGCTGCGCGGCGCCGCGGCGGCACGCGCCAGCTCGGCCATCCGCTGAGCTAGATCGTGGTTCCGTGCTTCGGTCATCGCTACAGGCTTCCCTATCCGGCTGTCCGATACACGAACGTTTGTCATCTCACACAGCGGGCAGCCTCTGTAGAGGCTCGCGTGGCGGTCGACCACTACGCAAGCCAAGGTTCCGTCGGTTCAGACCTGAGTGCCGACGGGGCCGTCCCCTTCAGCAGCATCCTGGAGTCACTCTCTTAGTTGTAGTAGCCGTCGGCGTCATGGGCAGCGCCAACGTCTGGATCCTCGGCGGGTATCAGAGCGATTTCGCCCGCAATCTCACCCGCGAAGGACACGATTTCGCCGATCTGACCGCCGAAGTGGTGGATTCGACGCTCGCCGCGGCCAAAGTCGAGGCATCCGAGATCGAGGTCGTGCACCTCGGAAATGCCTTCGGCGAGATGTTCGCCCGGCAGGGACACCTCGGCGCCATGCCTGCCACCGTGAACGACGGATTATGGGACACGCCCGCATCGCGGCACGAAGCCGCATGCGCCTCGGGCAGTGTCGCCACCCTGGCGGCCATCGCAGATCTGCGATCCGGCGCCTACCGAGCCGCGCTCGTCGTCGGCGTCGAACTGGAGAAGACGGTGCCCGGCGACACCGCCGCCCAGTACCTCGGCGCCGCCGCCTGGACCGACCACGAGGGCGCCGACGCCAAGTTCATGTGGCCACACATGTTCGATCAAGGTGCCGCCGAATACGACCGCCGCTACGGCATCGACGAGACCCACCTGCGCGCGATCGCCCAACTCAACTTCGCCAACGCCCGCAACAACCCCAACGCGCAGACCCGCGAGTGGTCGGTTCCCGATCCGCTCACCGACGACGATGACGACCAACCCGGTCGTCGAAGGCCGGATTGCGCCGCTTCGACTGCAGCCAGATGACCGACGGCGGCGCCGGGATCGTGCTCGTCACCGACGAGTGGCTGCGCGATCATCCCAGTGCGCGTCCGATCGGACGGATCGACGGCTGGGGCCACCGCACCGTCGGCCTGGGCCTGCAGCAGAAGCTCGACCATTCCGCCGACGATCCGTACGTCATGCCCCATGTACGACGGGCGGTGCTCGACGCGCTCGACCGCGCTCAGGTCACCCTCGACGACGTCGACGGCTTCGAGGTGCACGACTGCTTCACCCCCAGCGAGTATCTGGCCATCGATCACATCGGCCTCACCGGACCCGGCGAATCGTGGAAAGCGATCGAGAACAACGAGATCGAGATCGGCGGACGGCTGCCGATCAACCCCAGCGGCGGCCTGATCGGCGGCGGGCATCCCGTCGGCGCCTCCGGCGTGCGGATGCTCCTCGACGCAGCCAAACAGGTGAGCGGTGACGCGGGCGACTACCAGGTCGAGGGCGCAAAGACGTTCGGCACGTTGAACTTCGGCGGCAGCACCGCCACCACCGTCAGTTTTGTCGTGAGCGGAGTATGAGATGACGTATTGAACGTCGAGGTCGTCGGCAAGTACCTGTCGACGCTGCCCGAGGACGACGACCACCCATACCGCACCGGACCGTGGCGTCCCCAGACCACCGAGTGGGACGCCGACGACCTGACAGGCGTCGAAGGTGAGATCCCCGACGACCTGGACGGTGTGTACCTCCGCAACACCGAGAACCCGCTGCATCCGGCGCTGAAGTTCTACCACCCGTTCGACGGGGACGGCATGGTGCACGTCGTCGGATTCCGCGATGGAAAGGCGTTCTACCGCAACAGGTTCGTCACAGACCGACGCCTTCGCCGCGGAGAACGACGAAGGCGGCCCGCTGTGGCCCGGCCTGGCCGAACCGATCCAGCTCGCGAAGCGTGACTACGGCTGGGGCGCAAGGACGTTGATGAAGGACGCGTCGAGCACCGACGTGATCGTTCACCGCGGCAGGGCGCTGACGAGCCACTACCAATGCGGCGACATGTACCGCATCGACCCCTTCACCGGGGACACGTTGGGTAAAGAGGACTTCAACGGCGGCTTCCCCTTTGACTGGGGAGTCTCGGCGCATCCGAAGGTCGACGATCGCACAGGCGAGTTGCTGTTCTTCACCTACAGCAAGGAAGCGCCGTACATGCGCTATGGCGTCGTCGACGACGCCAACGATCTGGTGCACCTCACCGACATTCCGCTTCCCGGTCCGCGACTCCCCCACGACATGGCGTTCACCGAGAATTACGCCATCCTCAACGACTTTCCGCTGTTCTGGGACCCCAAGCTGCTGCAGGCCGGCGTGCACCTGCCCGGATTTCACCGCGACATGCCGTCACGGTTCGCGGTCATCCCGCGCCGTGGTCGGATCCGAGGACATCCGGTGGTTCGATGCCGACCCGACGTTCGTGCTGCATTGGGTCAACGCCTACGAGGAGGGCGACGAGATCGTGCTCGACGGGTTCTTCGAGGGCGAACCGAATCCGGTCGACACGCTTACGGGTGACAAGTACAAGAAGGCATTTCGGTACCTCGCCCTCGACGGGTTGCAAACCCACCTTCACCGCTGGCGGTTCAACCTCGTCACCGGAGAGACGCGCGAGGAGCAGCTGTCGGACTCCACCACCGAGTTCGGCATGATCAACGGCGGCTACGCCGGTGGCAAGTACCGCTACACCTATGCCGCGACCGGCAAGCCGGGATGGTTCCTGTTCGACGGACTGGTCAAGCACGACGTCGAGACCGGCACCGAGGAGCGGTTCGCATTCGGCGACGGGGTCTACGGCAGCGAGACCGCGATGGCGCCGCGCGTCGGGAGTGCCGCGGAGGACGACGGCTACCTGGTGACGCTGACCACCGACATGAACGCCGACGCCTCGTACTGCCTGGTGTTCGACGCCGCGCGAGTCACCGACGGACCTGTGTGCAAACTTGCTCTACCGGAACGGATTTCCAGCGGAACGCATTCCACCTGGGCGCCGGGGTCGGAGCTGCGACGCTGGCGGGACAGCCGACACCGCGGCAGGCGCGATCGGCCTGTAGGTGGCCGAGCCTGGCCCCAACGCCGTCGCGCGCATGCTGGGGCTGCTCGGTGACGAGTGGACGCTGCTCGTCGTCCAGCAGGCGCTCCTCGGAACCTCGCGGTACGGCGACTTCCGGTCGCGACTGCCCATCTCGAATTCCGTGCTGACGGCGCGCCTACGGTCGCTGACCGAGGAGGCGCTGCTCGAACGTCAGTCCTACCAGTCGAATCCGCCACGTTCGGAGTACGTCATCACCGAGCGCTCCCGGTCGCTGTGGCCGGTGCTGGTGTCGATCTGGGAGTGGGAGCGGCACTGGGTGCCCGACCACAGCGATCCACTACCCGGCATGCGCCACACCGCCTGCGGTGGCAACTTCACGCCCGCTGTCACCTGTGGCTCGTGCGGTGAGGTAGCGAGCGAGAAAGACGTTGTCGCACAATGGGGCCCGAGCGGCTCCTGGCAACGTTCGATACCGGAGGCGGCCACCCGGCGGCGCTCCGCGGCCGATCAGACCGCAGGACTATTCCCGCAGACGATGAGTGTCATGGGAAACCGCTGGGGTTTCGCGCTGCTGGTCGCGGCGTTTGTCGGGATGAGCCGGTTCACCGACTTCCAGACGCAGCTGGGTGCCCCTCCCGGTTCGATCGCCGACAGGTTGTCGATCTTCACGGCCAACGGGGTGTTCGAGATGTCCGAGAACCGGTACCGCCTGACCGAGAAGGGCCGTGCGCTGTTCCCGGTATTGGTGACCGCGCTGCAATGGGCGCAGCGGTGGTATCAGGCACCCGAGGGGCCGGCGGTGCTTCTCACCCACACGGCGTGCGGCGGCCGATTCGATCTGGTCCTGACGTGCGATCAGTGCTCAGTGCCGCTACGGGGCGCGCACGTCCATCCGGTGCGCCGAACCTGAGCTTGCGCTCCACTTTCCGCCGCAAACTCGAACAAAAGTTCAGTTTCGAAAACCGGCCAAAATCTGCTGAAAAATTTCTGGCACTCTCCCCATGAGAGTGCTAATCTCGCTGGTGCACAGTGATTTGGTTGCCCGCCAGGGTGGCGGGCTCTGAGTAACAAGGAGGTGGATTACTGTGCTTCGTTTTGATCCGTTCAGTGACCTTGATGCGTTGACCCGGGGACTGCTGACCAGCCAGACCGGATCAACTCGCACCCCTCGGTTCATGCCGATGGACCTGTGCAAGATCGACGACCATTACGTGCTGACCGCGGACCTGCCCGGCATCGACCCGGGATCGGTGGATGTCGACGTCGACAGCGGCACACTTACGATCTCCGCGCATCGCACCGCCCGTTCAGAGGACGCCGTCCAGTGGCTCGCGAACGAGCGATTCTTCGGTACCTACCGCAGACAGCTTTCCCTCGGGGAAGGCATTGACGCGACGGCGATTTCGGCGACATACGAGAACGGCGTGCTTACCGTGACGATCCCGGTCGCCGAGCGCGCCAAACCGCGCAAGATCGAGATCACTCACAGCGGTCGCCAACAGTCGATCGAGCCAACCACCGTCGATTCCGAGTAGCCACTGCATCGAGACTGTCCCCGGCTTCGCGTGGGCCCAGACAGATCGCGATCGCCGCATCTGCTACTACCCGAAGCCGGGGACGGTCGTCCACCGTCCCAGAAAGTACGACCCCCTGCAGACGCCATCTACGCGTCGGCGCTGATGTTTGTCGGTCGTGAACGCCGCAAGCTGGCTAGCATGAGCGAAATTGACGCGGCCCTGCTGAACTGGAGCGACCTGGGCGTGAGTGAGCTGGTACCGACGGGGACGGTGACGCTGCTACTGGCAGACGTCGAAGGCTCGACTCGGCTGTGGGAGACCCAGCCCGACGAGATGACGGCGGCGTTCGCGACCCTCGACCGCGTTCTGGCCGAGCTGGTCGGCACCCACGGCGGGGTGCGGCCCGTCGAACAGGGTGAGGGCGACAGCTTCGTCATCGCCTTCGGACGGGCCAGCGACGCGATCGCATGTGCGCTCGATCTGCAGCGCGCACCGCTGGCGCCGATCCGGCTGCGCATCGGCTTGCACACCGGCGAAGTCCAGCTGCGCGACGAGTCCAACTACATCGGTCCCACCATCAACCGCACGGCGCGCATTCGCGATCTGGCGCACGGCGGGCAGACCGTGCTGTCGGGAACCTCCGACCGATTTGGTGTCTGACCGGCTGCCGCCCGACGCCTGGCTGGCCGAACTCGGCACACATGCCGTGCGCGACATCCCCAGGCCCGAACGCGTCGTCCAGCTCTGCCACCCCGATATCCGCAACGAGTTCCCGCCGCTGCGCACCGCGAAAACCGCTCGCTCCCATAACCTCCCGGTCCAGCTGACCAGCTTCGTCGGACGTGCCACTCAGATCGACGAGGTCCGCGCGCTGCTGCGTGCCAACCGGCTCGTCACACTGACGGGTGCAGGCGGCGCGGGCAAGACCCGCCTCGCCATCGAGGTCGCGAGAAGAGCTCGCCGGCGAATTCGCCGACGGCGTGTGGTGGATCGACTTGGCGCCGGTCGCCGACCCCGTCGTAGTGCCGGTCACGATCGCCCGGACCCTCGGGCTCCCGGACCAGCCGGGACGATCGCCGATGGAAACCGTGCTGCGATTCATCGGCGATCGCAAAATCCTTCTGCTGCTTGACAACTGCGAGCACCTCTTAGACGTCTCCGGCGAGATGATCACGACGCTGCTCAACGGCTGTCCCCAGTCTGACGATCCTGACCACCAGCCGAGAGACCGATCTCGGTCGCCGGCGAGGTCACCTGGCGCGTGCCGTCGCTGTCGGTGGACGAGGAGGCCGTCTCGCTGTTCATCGACCGCGCCCAACGGGCGCGGCCGACGTTCCATCCCGCAGGCGACGACGCCGAACTGGTCGCCGATATCTGCTGCCGCCTCGACGGCATGCCGCTGGCGATCGAACTGGCGGCGGCGCGGGTGCGCGCGCTGTCGCTGCGGCAGATCGCTGACAGCCTCAACGACAGGTTCCGGCTACTCACCGGGCGGTGCCAGAAACGCATTGCGGCGCCAGCAGACCCTGCGCGCATCCGTGGACTGGTCGCACGCGCTGCTGACGCGAACCCGAGCGCACCCTGTTTCGGCAGGCTCGGCGTGTTCATGGGGAGTTTCGATCTCGAAGCTGCACAGGCGGTCGCGACAACAACCGAGGCCGAGCAGTTCCAGATCCTCGACCAGCTCAGCCTGCTGGTCGACAAATCACTTGTCATCGCCGACGACGAGTCGGGAGACGATGCGTTATCGACTGCTCGAAACCGTGCGGCAGTACGCGATCGAAAAGCTCGCGGAAGTCGGCGAAGCCGACGCCATGCGCGACCGCCACCGCGACCACTACGTCGGCTGCCGCGGCGACTATGGAAGGCGACGAGCGACTGGTCGAATGGGCCGACGTGCGAGATCGGCAACCTGCGCGGCGCACATGCATGGAGCATGGACGGCGCCGAATTCGAGCCGGCCCTGCGGCTGATGTCGTCGCTGCAGCGGCTATGGGAGACGCGCGGCCAGGATGCGGGAAGGCATCGCCGCGTTCGATCTCGTGTTCAACGACGAGCGCTATCGGGACGACGACGTCGCGGCACGCGGTGTGGGTCCGCGCCGTCGCCGACATGGGCATCCTCATGGCGTGGACGCGGTACCCCGGCGAGTTTGGCAGCGCGCACAGGAGGCGCTTGACGCCGCGCGCGACCTCGGCGATCCGGCACTGATCGCGCCTGCCTGGCCGCATGCGGCGCGCTGGCAGTACTACAGCCCCGATGTGTCGCGCACCTATCTTGACGAAGCCATCGATCTCGCGCGGGCGTCGGGCAACCGGTCGAAGCTGTGCGACATCCTCAGCTATCTGGCCGTCGCGACCAATGTCGCGGGGCTGCCGATCGCTTCTCAGCTTGCCGCCGAGGAGGGCCGCGATGTCGCCGACGCCGTCGGCGATGGTTCATGTCGCGACATTGCCGGATCTGGCTCGGTGTGGCGATGGCGATGCGGGGCGACGCCGTGACCGCCCGACGCCGTATTGCGCAGCGTCGTCGACGAGGCGCAAGCAGCCGATGAACGCATGATCGAGCTGTTCGCACTCACTTTGCGAGGCAGAATCGGTCATCTTCAGACCGGCAACGCCGAAAACGCGCGCACCTTGGCCGAGGCCGCGCACCAGACCTCGGCTGCGATGGGCGGCTTGACGAGGACGCGGTGTACGCGACAGTGGGCGCGCGCCGCATTGGCCGATGGCGACGCGGCCGCGTCGAAGGAGGCATGCGAATCGGCGTTCAGCCACACCGCTTCCCCAACGCGCCGCCTACGCACGATGCATGACCCCGATGACCGAGGCACTGCTGGGATGTCGGCGAACTCGTTGCGGCCCGACAGTGGGCCGATGAAACCGTACCGATGGTGATGGGCTACCACCGCATGAGCGTCTTAGTTGCGCGCGCGTATGTGGCTATGGCGCAAAGCGAACCCGATCAAGCCGAACGAGACGGCCACGAGGCCATGAGAATCGCTGCTGACACCGGCGCGTATTTGCGCGTGCCGGAAGCGCTCGAGATCCTCGCCCGGGTGGCGGACAACGATGAGAACCACTGTCACGCGGCACGGCTGTTCGGCGCAGCGGCTGCGATCCGGGCCAAAATGGGGTTTGCCCGCCTCCCGGCCTTTTCGCACGGGCACGACGACGTCGTCACCAAAACGCGAAATTCGCTGGGAAACAACGATTTCGATGCGATCTTCGCCGAAGGAACGGCACTGTCGATCGAAGACGCGATCGCGTACGCACAGCGCGGCCGCGGGGAACGCAAACGGCCCACCAGCGGATGGGATTCACTCACCCCGACCGAGCGTCACGTCGTCAAGCTTGTGGCCGAGGGACTCGGCAACAAGGACATCGCCGAAAGGCTGTTCATCTCACCGCGTACGGTGCAGACCCACCTCACGCACGTGTACGCCAAACTGAACCTGAGCTCGCGAATCCAGCTCGTCCAGGAGGCAGCGCGTCACGCGTGACGGTTCAACCGGTACAGCAGGTTGTTCCGCACGGACGGCCATTCGATGTCCAGGATCGAGTAGACCGCGGTGTCACGCCGTGACCCGTCGGCCAGCACCTGGTGACTGCGCAGGACACCGTCGAGTTTCGCGCCCAGCCGTTCGATCGCCCCGCGGCTGGTGAAGTTGAAGAAATGCGTACGGAATTCGACTGCCACACAACCCAGCTCGTCGAAGGCGTGGCCGAGCATCAGCAGCTTCGTCTCGCTGTTGACCCCGCTGCGCCGCGCCGACTCCACGTACCAGGTGTTGCCGATCTCCAGCCGTCGATTGGCCGGGTCGACGTTCATGAAGCTCGACGAGCCGACGAGCGTGCCGTCCAGCCGGCGCACCACCATCGTCAATCCGGTATCCGGCGCCTGCACGGCCATCCGCGCGTCGACCCATCGCTCGACCGCTTCGGGGCCAGGCGCCGCGGTGAACCAGAGGCCACCCAGTTCGCCGTCGGCGGCCGCCGCACTGATCTCCGGAATATGTTCTCGGCTAAGCGGTTCCAGCGTCACCCAGCGGTCCCCGGCCAGTGTGACCGGTTCGACGAACCCGCTCATGTCGTCCGACTGGTCGCCGCCGACCACGCCGCGATCATCGCCAGTACCGACAGCACCGCCGCCGCGATCGCCAGGACACCGCCGATATAGAGGCCGTATCCAGCCGACACCGGTGTATACACGTAGAGCCGGTAGTAAAACACCGTGAGAACCACCAGCAGCACCGAAATGGCCAGCGCTGCTGACGATGCCACCCGGGCCGACAGGCCACGCGCCGCCATCGCTCCCGCCACGATCAACGTCGATGCCGACAGGACGATGAGTTGACCGACCCCGAAGCCGGATAGCCGGTTCCGCAGTTCATCCATATCGCCGACGACGCCACCGACCGCACTGGCGCGCGCACCGTCAGCCGTCAGCCAGGGTAACCACGCATTCACCACGAGGATGGCCGCGCACAGTGCGACCAACCAACCGGGACGCAGGCGCGACATGGATCGAGACTACGGTATTCCAATGACCGAACTACCCGACTGGGCGCGCCAACTCGACATGGCCCCTCACCCCGAGGGCGGCTGGTACAAGGAGACCTGGCGCAGCGAGTTGACGGTGCCCCAATCGGCACTTCCGCTGGATTACACCGGCCCGCGCAGTGCCGGAACGGCAATCCTTTTTCTACTCATGCCGGGTCAGCAATCGGCATGGCACACCGTGCGCAGCGCCGAGGTGTGGCTCTACCATTCAGGGGGCCCGCTGCTCCTGGAGGCCGGCCCCGAACAGAACACCGCCACAACATATCTGCTCGGTGCGGACATCCTCGCGGGCGAATCCCCCCAAATTGTCATTCCACCGGGTCACTGGCAGCGCGCCAGTCCGCGCGACGACCAGCCCTGCCTCGTCAGCTGTGTCGTGGTGCCGGGATTCGACTTCGCCGACTTCGCTCTCGGGGCGCCAGCCGACTGAGCGATTGCCCGGTCAGAACCGGCCGGACCGCAGCTTGTCCAGCCTTCGGCGATCCCGCTTCGTCGGCCTCCCCGCACCCCGGTCGCGGGCAGCGACCGCAATCGTTTCAGTGGGCTCGGGTTTGGGTGTGCGGTCGAGGAAGCACGCCACCGCGTCGGCCGCACCCACCCGCTTCTGAATGACCCGTACCACCTCGACCACCCGCATGGTCTGACCGACCATTGCGCGCACCTCGTCGCCCGGCGACACCAGGGTGGCAGGTTTCGCGGGCCGGCCGTTCACCCGCACGTGCCCACCCCGGCACGCGTCGGCGGCGTCGGGCCGGGTCTTGACGAGCCGGACCGACCACAGCCACCGATCTATGCGGGTCGACTCCACGCTTT
Organism: uncultured Actinomycetota bacterium; assembly: GCA_963720345.1. Classification (GTDB taxonomy): domain Bacteria; phylum Actinomycetota; class Actinomycetes; order Mycobacteriales; family Mycobacteriaceae; genus Mycobacterium. The sequence goes on along the minus strand of CAVRFN010000047.1, from coordinate 128,417 downwards.
CCATCATGGACCAGGTAGTCGGAGGCCAAGTGGCCCGCTACCGCAGCCTTATTGTGACCTTATGTATGCCTTATTTTTCTTAATAATTGGTGTACGGTGGGACCCCAGGCGCACGCAATGTAGCGACGGAAGGAACCCGACATGCATCAGGAACCTGCACGGATCGTCCTGGTCACCGGCGGATCGAGGGGCATCGGCGCGGAAGTCGCGCAGCAACTCGCCAGCCCCGACACCCATGTCGTGGTGAACTACCGCGAAACGGGCCGAGCGCGCGGAATCCATCGCCCAGGCCATCCGCAGCGCAGGTGGGCACGCCTCGACGTTGCGCGCCGACATCTCCGACGAGACCGCAGTCCGCGGCGATGATCGACACCATCGCGGCCCGCTTCGGGCGTCTGGACACGCTGATCCTCAACGCGTCGGTCGGCCCCGCACTGGGTGCCGACCTCGGTTACGCGAAGCGCCTCAACCGCGATGCCCAGCGACGCATTGCGCTGCGGGCCGTGCCGCTGATGCCCGCCGGCGGACGCATCGTGTTCGTCACCAGCCACGCGGCCCACTTCTTCCCCCATCGGGCTGTGCCGAAGGGGCAGACGGCCGTCGCCGCGAGCAAGTGGGCGGGCGAAACCGCGCTGTACGCGATTCGTTCGGAATTCCGCCGCGCCGGTGTGCATCTCACTGTGGTTTCCGGCGATCCGGGCGACGCGACATTCGCCGGGGCGATCGTCAACGCCGCCAACACCGCGAACCCGTCGGGCATCGTGTACGTCGGCGGCGCTGACTCGCTGTATGATCGCCTAGGACTCAGTCCAGCGACGACAGGTTGAAGCCGGCTCCGGTGGAATCGGCGACTGACGCCAACCGGCCATAGGGTGTGTCCTCCGCCTCGCGGATAACACTGCCGCCGTTGTCGAGTACCAACTGCACGGTCTTGTCGACGTCGTCGGCGCCCAGGAAGAAGAACCAACTCGGATCGACGTCCATCGCCATGACGCCGAGCTGGGGGTACCGCCCGCTTACGCCGAGCAGCGCCTCACCGTCGAAGGATGCTGTGCTGTAGCGGAATTCGTCGGTGTCGGAGACGGTGTCGATCTGCCAGTCGAAGACCTCATGGTAGAAGTCGAGCGCCTTGCCGAATTCGCGGCTGGTCAGCTGGAAGTACGTCGGGGCGCCGTTCTCGTTGACGACTTCGAAGCCTCGGTGGCCCGCTGGCTGCCACAAGCCGAAGAACGCGCCTGCCGGATCGCTCAGCATGCCCATCCAGCCCCGGTCGCCGATCTGCATGGGCTCAGCGGGACCGCCCACGCATGTGATGGCACCGGCTGCGATCGCCTTGTTCAACGTGGCCTTGGCATCGGTGGTGTGTAGATAGGTGGTCCAACCGTCCGGGCTGTTCCACTGCGGATCGTTGTACATCAGGCCCGCAACGGGTTTGCCGTCGCAGTACGCGTTGATGTAACCGCCGTACTCAGGTCCGGCGGCCTCGAGGGTCCAGCCGAACACCGCGGCGTAGAACTCCTTGGAGCGGTCGACATCAGACGAGGCCAGGTCGATCCAGATCGGTGCCCCCACGGGGGCGGATGTGCGGACGGGCACGATGGTCTCCTTCGAGGTGGTGGATCGGTCACCATGCAGACCACCGCCGCGTCAGAAACTCATCGCGCTAGGAGGTGATCCCCAGAACTCGGAGCGCGTTCTCCTTATAGATCAGCGGAATCACCGCCGGGTCGACGTCGAGGTCTTCGAAGTCGCGGCGCCAGCGGTCCAACTGGATATAGGGGTAGTCCGTTCCGAACAACACCTTGGTCCGCAATTGCCGACTCGCGGCGCGCACCAGTTGCGGCGGAAAGTATTTCGGCGACCACCCCGACAGGTCGATGTAGACATTGGTCTTGTGTGTCGCGATCGCGATCTGCGAGTCCACCCACGGCACCGCGGGGTGCGCCATCACAATCGTCAATTCCGGAAAATCGGCGGCGACGTCGTCGAGCAACATCGGGTCCGAGTAGCGCAGTTTGATGCGGTGCCCACCAGGCAACCCCGCACCCATCCCAGTCTGCCCGGTGTGGAACAACGCGGGTACGCCGGCCTCGGCGATCGCCTCATAGATCGGATAGAACTTGCGATTGTTCGGCTCGAAAGCCTGCATGCTCGGATGGAACTTGAAGCCCTTGACCCCGTAATCGCGGACGAGTTCGTGGACGCGGTGCACCGCACGGCGCTCATGCCACGGGTCGACGCTACCGAACGGGATCAGCACGTCGTTGTTGCGTACCGCGCCCGCGATGAGATCTTCGATCGAGTTCGGCACATGACGCATGCCGGTGCGCGCGTCGACGGTGAAAACGACCGCCGCGGTGTTGTGCCGCCGGTACTCGTCGGCCAGCGCGTCGACGCTCGACAGCGCGCCAGGTCCACGTTTGAAGTACTGACCGACCGCGTCGACCAGTTCGTCGTCGTACGCCTTGCGGCCGTGGCCGTCGACCTCGACGTGCGTGTGGATATCGATGGCCGCGACCCGGTCGAAATCGATTCCGTACTCGTACTTCTCGACCATCGTACCGTCACACAGGTGACGATCTATGCGCTCAACCTCTTCGACATCGCCGACCGCGACGAATACCTCGCGTACTCGAAGCGCTCTCCACAAGAGGTGGCCAAGCACGGCGGCCGCGTCGTCGCGCTCGGCCAGTTCAACGACTCGATCACCGGCGACATCGCGGCACGCAAGGTGCTGATCCTCGTCGAATGGGACTCACGCGAAGCGTTCGACAGCTACTGCAACGACCCCGAACTCGCCGATCTGCATGCACACCGGGAGAACGGGTCGTCGTCCTACATCTGGCACCTCTTCGACCGCCTCGACGATCTGCGGCCGCTGCTGAAGCTGTAGCTACCTGGTCGCCGAAAGTACGGTTGTTCGCGCCGCTACTCGACGTTTGTCGATACAATCGAGCGCTCGGCGCGTAGCGGCTACGCGGACGAAATCGACGCCTCCTTCATCCTTTTCGCCGGGCACAAGTCAGTCACTGTAGTCGCTTGGCCGCCAGCTCACGAAGATCACTGGACTTGATCTTCGCGCTACCGGTAAGCGCAATTTCGTCGTCGCGGAAGACGAGCACATGACGCGGCACCTTGTAACTCGCCAAACGCTGCGCCAAGAACGTTCGGATGCCCTCGACTTCAAGCGTTGCACCATCGTGCAGCACAACGCACGAAACGACGATTTCACCCAGAGTGTCATGCGGCACACCGACGGTCTGCGCCACCTTGACGCTCGAAAGCTGGATCAGTGCCTCGTCAATTTCACGGGGTGAGACGTTCGCGCCGCCCGTCTTGATGACGTCGGTGAGCCTACCCTCCCAGTACAGTCGGCCCTCGTCGTCGAGGTATCCGCTGTCACCTGTGCACAAGAAGCCTTCAGCGTCGAGCGTCTCGTCGAGCGGCGTGCCGACGTAGCCGAGCATGAGTGTCGGGCCCTTTACGCAGATCTCCCCGCGCTCGCCACGGTCGACGATGGCTCCGGTGAGGGGATCGACGATCTTGAGGGTGACGCCCGGCAAAGCTACGCCGCTGCTCTCGGCGTGAACTTCGGGCGGGGTGTTGGCCGGGTAATTCGTGGTGATCGTGAAGGTTTCCGTGTTGCCGTAGGCATGGCCGGGTTCGAACCATTTGATCGACACCGTCGGGTGGCGCGCGACGGGGGTCTTGAAGTCGACGAACCGCATGCTGCTCAAGTCCACGTCACCCCAGTTGGGTGCGGCCTCGAGCTGCGCCCATTGGTGTGGCCAGGCGAACGGGAAGTTCACGCGCTCGGCCTCCATCAGCCCGAGCGCCTCGTCGGCGACGAAGGTCCGTTGCAGCACCAGTGCGCCGCCCGCAGCGAGCGTCGAGCCGAGCGACATGGCGAAATTGCCGGACCAGAAGAAGCCGTTCGCGGACCAGCAGCGCACCTGGTCCCCCGGCCCGAACTGATACAGACGCCGGAACCGCCACATCTGGATGCTGACGCCTCGGTGCGCGCTCAAGATGCCTTTGGGCTTGCTGGTTGAACCCGACGAGAAGAACAGCACTCCTGCGTCGCTGGGGTGGACCGCCGCGCCCGTCGCCTCAACAAGGTCGCGGGGTTCGCCAGCCCCGCAGGTCAGGAACTCGTCCCACTGCTGGATGCCTGGCGAAGGTGCCCCGACCGAGACGAGCCGGCGCAGGTATGGGTACTTAATCGATTGCAGCGCACCCGGTTTGGAATCGGCGATCTTCGGTTCGAGATCTGTCAAAATGCCCGCGAAGTCCTTGTGTAACACGGCGCGCTCGAACAACAGCACCGATACGCCCGAGGACTGCAGGAGATAGTCCAGCTCGGGACCGGTCGAAAACGTACTGATCGTGGCGGCGATACCACCGGCAATCGAGATGCCGAACACTGCCGCGATCCATTCCGGCCGGTTCGTCATCATCACGCCGACCCGGCCACCCTTGCCAACGCCGCATGCGCGAACCGCGCGCGCCACATCGATCGCTCTATCCCACAACTCCGCATAGGTCCAGCGCGTGACGCCATCGGCGGCCGGAAAGACCATCGCCTCACGCTCGCCGTACATCGTCGTCACTTCGCGCAGGAACCCCGGCAGGGTGAGCGCACCGAGACCGGGCTCCTCTGAAAGCGGTGGGCCCGTGACGAGAGAAAGCATCGTTAGACCAACGGCAGTTCAACCTCGGCCGTGCACTTCACCAGCTCCTCGCCGTTCTGATTGGCGAGGCGCAGCTTGACCTGCACGAGCGGTACACCCCAGGCCGACTCACTTTGCTTGTCGACGATCTCGGCGTCGAAGTACGTGACGTCGCCCTCGAAGGCGGGATTGCGGAAGTCGGCCTTGGTATGGCGCACCATGCCGTCATTACCGGCCCAGTAGGCGAGGTAGTCGGTACACCAGGCGCCCATCGTCGCGCCGTAACCGTATGCACGTGCCATGCCGACTTCACTTGCCCTGTCGGCATCTATGTGGCCACGGGACGGACCCACATAGAGCCCGTCGCGCTTGCGGGGATCTATTTTCGCGTCCTCTTCGTCGAACGCGAAATCCTTGCCCCAACCGGGATCCTGGTAGACCCACGGATCTTTGATCCCCGGCGGAGCCACCCACTCAAACGTGCCCCAGATGTTGAAGAGGAACGCCCGGTACTCGGTGGTGAAGCTAGCGATCGTGTGCGGGCCGATCACTCGGCGCGGCAACGTGTCTCCGACCTTCACTTCATCGAACCGCGGTGAGACACCGTTTCGATTGGATTCCAGCCACTCGCGGCGCAGCCTGTCGACCTCCTCCAGCTCGGTTTGCGTCCAGCGTTTGATGTCCCCGAGCTGGTTCTCGAACATGCCGCGTTTCGTTGCTTCGTCGTACAGATAGCGAATCGCGGTCGAACGCTCGCGCGCCACCAGGGTGCCGTGCTGGTTGGTGTGGATGGTGTCTCCGCGCGAGAACATCGTCGGGCCGGCGAACTTCGTCTCGACCACCTTATAGTCGTGGAATCGGCGCTCCTGGAACAATTTGTCCCCCGGGCGCACAGGGCAGCCGTAGAACCACCATTCCTCACCGCCGAAGATCAAGTGGCTGTTCGGAATGTGCCCCACGCACGCGGGCGCGGCGCCGTGCCCGTAGTCCAGCGCCACCGCGATGGATTGCGGCGCGATGAGACCGCCGAACTTGGAGTCGCGCGCGAACTGCTCGTCCCAGTGAATCGGGTTGGGATAGTCCATCGCCATCACCCACCGCCGAATGTCGGATGAGCTGCAGGGGTCCCACAATTGCCCGCCACCGATCGGCTTGCCGACGCGGTGGTCGACATCGCTCAGGTCCAGTGCGACGCTGGTTTGTTTCGCGGATTTCGAAACCATGTCGCTCCCGTTCAGCGATTGACGTCGACGACGATGCGCCCGCGCACCTTGCCGTCCATGAGTCGACCCGCGGCGTCGATCGCGTCGGCAAGAGCGATCTCTTCGGCGATTGAATCGAGCACCCCTGGATCCAGGTCGCTCGACAGGCGCTTCCAGGCGGCCATCCGCGGCTGCTTGGGCGCCATCACGCTGTCGATGCCCAGCAGGGAAACGCCGCGCAGGATGAACGGGGCGACGCTGGCCGGAAAATCCATCCCCTGGGCCAGACCGCAGGCGGCAACCGCTCCGCGATAACGGGTTTGGGCGCAAGCGTTCGCCAGGGTATGGCTGCCGACGGCGTCGACCACACCCGCCCAGCGTTCCTTCTGCATGGGTTTGCCCTTCTCGGCGAACTCCGCACGATCCAAGATGGTGCCGGCGCCGAGTTGTTGGAGGTAGTCGGACTCCGACGACTTCCCGGTGACGGCGGCGACCTTGAACCCGGCCTTGGCCAACAACGCGATCGCGACGCTGCCGACACCGCCCGTCGCACCGGTTACCAGCACCTCGCCCTGATCGGGACGCACCCCGTTGGCGAGCAGGGCATCCACGCACAGGCTCGCCGTATAGCCCGCGGTGCCAATCGACATCGCCTGCTTGGAGGTGAAGCTCGACGGCAGAGGGACCAGCCAGTCGCCGTTGAGGCGGGCGCGTTGGGCGAAGCCGCCCCAATGGGTTTCACCCACTCCCCAACCGTTGAGCACGACACGGTCACCCTTCTGCCAATCCGCGTGCGCACTTTCGGTGACGACTCCCGCAAGGTCGATGCCGGGCACCATCGGAAACTTGCGCACCACCGGCGATTTGCCCGTGATGGCCAGGCCGTCCTTGAAGTTCAGCGTCGAATACTCCACGTCGATGCTGACTGAACCATCTTGGCCGTCGGGGAGTTGCGCCTCATTCAGGCTGGTGAGACCAACCGTCTGGCCGTCGTCGCCCTTGTCGATCAGTATTGCCGAAAACACGTGTTGCACAATCCTTCCGGAGGTTGGTGAGCCCTACTGGGGCGCATACCCGAGGGTGCCCTTGATCTCCAGGTATTCGTCGAAGCCGTACTCACTCCATTCGCGGCCGTTGCCGCTGCGCTTGTAGCCACCGAAGGGCGTGTTCAGGTCGAACGCGTGGTTGATGGCGACCTGGCCAGCGCGGATCCGGCGTGCCACCCCACGCGCCGCCTCGATGTCGGCCGCAGAGACGTACCCGGCCAGCCCGTAGTCGGTGTCGTTGGCAATTTCGATCGCGTCGTCGAGGTCGTCGTAGTCGAGGATGCACAGCACCGGCCCGAAGATCTCCTCGCGCGCGATCGTCATGTCATTGGTGACGTCGGCGAACACCGTCGGCCTGACGTAGTAACCGGTGTCCAGACCGTCGGGTCGGCCGGGACCGCCCGCCACGACCGTTGCGCCCTCCTCGATGCCCTTCTGGATCAGGCCCTGGATCTTGTCGAACTGTGCCTTCGACGCCACCGGACCGATGGCCGTCTTGTCCGCGAGGTCGCCGACCTTCACCTGCTCGGCCGCGGCCTTCGCGGCGGCGATGGCTTCGTCCTTGCGAGACTTCGGCACCAGCATGCGCGACGGTGCATTACAGCTCTGACCCGAGTTCGGCATCATCGCCGCCACGCCGACGCGACGTTCTGCGCGAAGTTGTCGTCGTCGAGCACGATGTTCGGGCTCTTGCCGCCGAGTTCCTGCGTCACCCGCTTCACCGTCGCCGCCGCATTCCTAGCGACGTCGATGCCCGCCCGCGTCGAACCGGTGAAGGACACCATGTCGATGTCGGGATGGCTGGACAACGCGGCGCCGACGCCGGCTCCTTCACCGAAGACCATGTTGTAGACACCCGCTGGCGTCCCGGCCGCATCCATGATCTCGGTGAAGATCTGTCCGGAGTAGGGCGCGACCTCCGACGGCTTGAGCACCATCGTGCAGCCGGTCGCCAGCGCCGGAAACACCTTGCAGGCGATCTGGTTGATCGGCCAGTTCCACGGGAGTGATCAGCCCACACACGCCGATCGGCTCCTTGAAGATCATCGCAGCGCCACGCGGCACTTCGAATTCGAAGTTCTTGAGCGCGTCGATGGCACCGTTGAGATGCCCGAGGCCGAGATACACCTGGGTTCCCGAGCCGAGCGACGGCGGCGCTCCCATCTCCTCTGAGACCGCCTCACCGAGATCGGCCGATCGTTTCTGGTACTCGGACAGGATCGCCTGCAAAAGATCAAGGCGCTCTTCGCGGGTGCTCACCGACCAGGTGGCGAAGGCCTTCCTGGCTGCCTTGACTGCCTTGTCGACGTCGGCCGCGGAGCCGATCGCGATCTTGCCGGACACCTGCTCGGTCGTCGGGTTGTCGACGTCCAGGGTCTTCGGCTCGATCGGGTCGACCCACTCGCCATCAATGTAGAACTTCAGATATTCGCGCATGAGTTTCACTCTTCCTTAAATGCGGCGCTTACTGGGTGCCTTCTGCATACCAGGTGCGGAATCTGTCGTACTTCGGGCATCTCCTCCGAGTTGGCCTTCGGGTCGATGCACACGTGCACCACACCGACTTTGCCGCTGGCGTAGGCGCGGGCGATGGCCGGTCCGATTTCGTCTTCCTTTTCGACGTATTCGCCGTGGCAGCCGAAGCCCTCGGCGATCTTGTCCATCCGGACGTCCTTGCTCCAGTGCACGCCGGGCTGCGGGGACGGCTGCTAGAACGTGCGCTTGTACACGCCGACCTCCAGTCCCCACTGGTGGTCGACGCCGACGACGCACACCAGCGGCAGATTCTGCCGGGCCGCGGTCTCGAGTTCGGCGATGTGGAACAGGAATGCCGAGTCGCTTGTCAGCAGCATCACCGGGCGCTTGCCGCCCTCGGCGACCGACGCGCCGACTGCATAAGGCAGCCCGGTACCCAGATGACCGAAGTTCTGGTTCCAGATCACGTCGCGCGGTTTGGACTGCGAGTACGTCCACTGGAAGATCACGGTCGCGCCGCCATCGCGCACCATGATGCCGTCGCTCGAGTTCCTTGAAGGCCTTGGTGGCCTCGACGACGTAGCGCGCCGGATGAATCGGCGAGCGTCCCGACGGCGCACTCTCGGCAAGTTGCGCGAGTTCGTCGGCATCGGCCTTGACGAGCTTCTCGAGGTTGGCCGACGGGGCGCGCGGCGTGTCCCGGAGCGCCTCGACGAGCTGCGGCACGACACCGCGCAGATCGCCGACCAGCGGCACATCGAACTGGCGGTTGACGCCGATGGCGGCCGGGTCCTGCTCGACGTAAACCCATTTGCGGTTGGCGTCGTTGCCGGCCCAGTGCTGGGTTCGGCCGTAGTGCATGGGCTCACCGAGTTCGGTTCCCAGCGCGACACACAGGTCGGATTCTTCGACTGCCTCGTTGGCGGCCGGGGAGAACAGGTAAGGGAACGTCCGATCCTGCAGACCCGGGATGTACGACGTGCCCCCGGAGGTCTGGATGACGGGGCAGTCCATCAGCTCGGCCAGCTCTTTGACCTCCTGCTGGGTGCGCGACGTGTGCACGCCGTGGCCCACCAACAGGATCGGGCTCTTCGCCTCGCGGATCAGCTTCGCCGCCTCGGCGACCTCACGCGCACCCGCCCCCTGGTTGACGAGTCGATACCGGTTGGGCGGCAGAGGATCTGCGACATCGAGTTCTTCGAGAATGACGTGCGACGGGAACTCGATGTACGACGGTCCCGGGGTTCCGGACATCGAGCGGCGGATCGCCTCGCGGATGATCTCGTCGGTCTGGTCGGCGTACTCGATCGAGCTGCTGTACTTGACGGATGGCCGCGAAAAGCGGTTCCTGCTGGACGAATTGGATGCGACCGCGACGCACGCGGCGCTCGGTGATGCGGGCGCGCTGGCCGCCGAGGAAGATCACCGGTGAGTTCTCCACCAGTGCGCACTGCATTGCACCGGCGATGTTCGCCATACCCGGGCCGAGGGTGCCGATGCACAGCCCGGGCTTGCCGGTCATCCGCGACGCCGCCTCCGCCATGAAGCCGGCGCTCAGCTCGTGGTGGGGTGCCACCACCGACCAGCCGCGGGCCTCGGCCTCGGAGAACATGTGCACGAAGTTGGGGTCCGGGATGCCGAACAGCGTGTTGACGCCCTCGGCCTCGAACAGGTCGAGAATGCGCTTGTAAACGGGTACACCCATGTGAAACTCCTTGATTCCCTTATAGATAGCGTTGAGCTAAGTGTTTGCGATGCGCTGCGGGCGAGCCGAACAGCGAACGATTGAGAGCGGCGCGCTTGAGATAGACGTGGATACCGCTCTCCCACGTGTAGCCGATGCCGCCGTGCAGCTGCATGGCCTTACCCGCGATGTCGACGGCGGATGCGCATGCGTGCGACTTCGCCATCGCCGCGGCGACATCGGCGTCCGGTTGATCCTCGGCGATGGCCTGCACTGCGGCGCCGACGAGTTGGCGAGACACGGAGATCGGCGACGAGCATGTCGGCGCACGCGTGCTTGACGGCCTGAAACGAGCCGATGGGCCTGCCGAACTGCTCGCGCACCTTCGCGTAGCCGACGGTTGCGGACAGCATCGCCTCCGATACGCCCAGGCTGTCGCAGGCGATGGCGACCGCCGCGCGATCACGCAGTCGGCGCGCCGCGGCCGCGGGTCCCCGTCGAACAGCAGCAGCTCGGACGAGCCGTCAGTCGCCACGGTGGCCAATCGGCGCGTCTCGTCGAGCACGGGCGTGGCGGTGACCGTCGGCGCGGTGTCGGCGACCCCGTCGTCGGTGAGGACGAGGATCCGGTCGGCGCCCTCGGCATCCGGCACGAAATCCGATTCGATCGCAACGGCCAGCCGCACCGCACCGGATGCCACATCTGTCAGCAGTCGGTCACGAGTCTCGCTGGGCTGCAGCGCTTTCAATGTGCCGACGGCCAGCACCGCGCTACCCAGGTAGCTGTTGGCGCTCGCCGCTCGGCCCATCTCCTGGCAGACCACCGCCGTTTCGGCGAACGTCGCGCCCGGCACCGCCGAACTGCTCGGGAACTTCCAGCCCGACCCACCCGGCGTCGACGAGCACCGGCCAGTCCACGGCGCGGTCCTTGGCCAGCAGATCGCCTGCGACCGAGCGCAACTCGTCGTGGAACTCGGAATAGTCGGACATCAGACGGCGCTCGGTTCCCGCGGCAGGCCCAGCCCGCGCTCGCCGATGATGGTGCGCTGGATCTCGCTCGCGCCACCGGGGATCGTCCACTCCCACGACCCGATGAAGTCCAGCATCCAGGCGCCCGACTCCCAGCCGCTCGACATGGGCTTCGCCAACTCGGTGTGAGCGGCCAGTCCCCCGATCTCCGCGCCGAAATCGGTCATCCGCTGCAGCAGTTCGCTGTAGTACAGCTTGACGATGGAGGCGTCGGCAGGCCCAGCTGCTCCCAGCTCTCGTTCTCCTCGACCACTTTTCGGCACATGCCGCGCAGTCCGGTGATCTCGATCTCGAACTGCGCCAGGCGGTCGGCCACGATCGGATCATCGACCGGGCTGCTCTCGCAGCAGCCACTTGAAGCCCGCATTGCCGAGACGCTCGGCGAGCTCCAGCATCGTCATGCCCCGCTCGGCGCCCAGCGTCGCCTGCGCGACCTGCCATCCGTGCGTTCTCGGCGCCGACGAGGTTGGCGGCGGGGATCTTCACGTCGTTGAGGAACACCTCGCAGAAGTGCGAATCCCCGATCGCGTTGCGGATCGGCCGCACCTCGACTCCGGGCGTCGTCATGTCCAGCAGGAAGTACGAAATGCCCTTGCGTTTGGGGGCATCGGGATCGGTGCGGGCCAACAGCAGACACCAGTCGGCGTGCATACCGCCGCTGGCCCACAACTTCTGACCGTTGACGATGAAGGCGTCGCCGTCACGCCGCGCGGTCGTGCGCAGGCTGGCCAGATCGGATCCGGCCTCCGGTTCGGAGAAGCCCTGCACCCAGATCTCCCCGTCGAGGATCGCCGGAAGGTGGCGGCGGCGCTGTTCTTCGGTACCCGCGACCAGCAGGGTGGACGCGGCGTGGTGGATTCCGACGAACGCGAGCACCAGCCGCGGCGCATCGTGGGCGGCCAGCTCCTGGTACAGCACCACCTGCTCGGCGACCGACAGCCCGCCGCCCCATTCGCGGGGCCAGTGCGGGACGGCGAAGCCGGCGCTGTGCAGCTCGGCGAACCACGACTTCTGGAACGCGACGAATTCCTCGTCGGTTGCGCCGGTTTGGGTCTGACGCCAATCGCTCGGGATGTGGTCGGCGCACCACGCGCGCACCTTCTGCCGAAACTGAGCTTGTGCACGCGAATCCCCTGAAATCTCGGCATATCTTCAGTTTCGTCGCTCATGACTTGGCCCGCAGCCGGTCCATGGCACGGGCTACCGCGACACCGTCGTCGAACGAAGGAGTGATCTGCGTGCCGGTCCGCACCGCCTCGACGACCTCGCCCAGGAATGACGACAACGCCGGTGGCGGCGACCGCCGCGGCGCGGGCGGGAATTCGAACGTCTGCGGATCTTCGCCTGGCCGGCGCACGACCAGTTCGTATCTGCCGTCAGTTCGATCGAGCCGGCGCTACCGATCAGCGTCGCGCGCGGCGCGAGCGGGAACGGCCGCGGCGAAGCCGGTGTCGTGTGCGGCGGTGCAGCCGTTCGCCATCACGAACCATGCCGAGTACGCATCCTCGGCCGTCGCCTCGGGCGGCGACCCGTCGATCCGGGTGACGCCGCCGCATTCGGCGACCTCGCTGTCGAACAGCCACCGGGTGAAGTCGATCAGATGCGATCCGTAGGCGCCGATCCATCCGCCGCCGAGCTCACGGTCGTTGATCCAGCCGTACTTGCGGCCACGCAGTCCGCTGCCGTAGAACGTCCAGTTCAAATGCGAGTGGTGTGCCGATGGTTCCATCGTCGGCCAGCTGCTTGACCTTCGCCCACGACTCGTTGAAGCGGAACTCGAAGTTCAGGAAGTGCAGCACGCCCGGCGTTACGGGCGCGTTCGCGCATCGCCTCGGCTTCCGCCGCGTTGCGCCCGAAAGGTTTGTCGCACAGCACCGCGTGGCCGTGCTCGATCGCGGCGCTGACATGATCGACGTGCATGAAGGGCGGCGAGTGCACGGAGATCAGGTCGACGTCCGACGCCATGGCCTCTTCACCGCGGACGTCGTCGCGCGGGCTGATCACCTCGACATCGAGTCCGAGGCTCTCGTAGACCGGGGCGGCGGCATGCTTGCCGAAGCCGGTCCCGATGACCGCTACCTTCATGCGAACAGTCCCGTCAGACCGGTTCCGCCGACCCGGCGGGTCAGTTCGTCGCGCGTGGCCGACAGGCCCAGCGGCAGGCGGCGCAGCGGCTGGCTGTAGCGCGACAGCCACGACAGCGTGGTCTCGTCACAGAAGCCGACCGCACCGTGCAGCTGATGGCAGACCCGGAAGACGACCTCCGCCGCCTCGATGGCCGACATCCTCAGTGCCAGGGCATCGTTGAGCGCATCCGGCTTGCCCGGAACCGATGCTCCACAGCGCGTACTTGGCGAGGATGTCCACCCCGCTGCGCTCGACCTCGGCGTCGGTCAGCTGGAACTGCACACCTTGGAATGACGACAGCGTCTGCCCGAACTGCTTGCGCAGGCTGATGTGCGAGATGGTGAGCTCGATGGCGCGGTCCAGCATGCCGAGCAGCGTCCAGCACGGCAGCACGAGACCCAGCGCCACATCGGCGGCACCGGCATCGTCGACCGCGGACAGCTCGAGTTCGGTGACGAACGCCGGGCCGGCGGCACCCAGACCTGTCACCTTCGACCGGGCTCCGTCCAGCGTCACTGCGGCCCAGCGGGATTCGAGACCTGCGAGCGCGCCGGACGGACGATTGCCCGCGACCACGATCAGGCCGTCGACGTCGAGGTCGGTGGGGGCCGCCAGCCGTTCGGCGACCGGGTAGGGCACCGCCCAGTAACCGGCGCTGCGGCACAGCGCCGCGGCGGCCTCGAGGCCGTCGGTGTCATTGCGCGGATCGAGCTCCCATGCGCCGAGCCCGGCGAGGACGGGTCCGGCCAGCGACTCCCTGCTGTCGGGTTTGGCCTCGGCGTCCTGCACCAGCTGGTCGCCGCCGGCCGACTCGAACGCCCGAAGAGCTTGGCGGCCATACTCTTTGGCGTCCTCCGACAGGTCGAGCACCATCTCGCTCATTTGGCGGCCGCCAGCAGGCGCGGGACAGCAGGATGCGCTGCATCTCGATGCTGCCGGAGGACACGGTGGAGGCCTGCGAGTACTTCCAGTGGTCCTCGACCTCGCCGAGGAACCATGCCGCGCGCGGATCGTCGTGCGACACCTCGGCCGCGATGTCCATCAGCACCTCGGCGCTGTCCTGGTCCAGCTTGGTGACGGCGATCCGGTATGCCGCCGCGTCGCCCGGCTGGATGCGCCCGCTGCTCTGCAGCGAGACCACCCGGTAGGCCATCAGACGGGCCCGGCGGCAGTGCGTCAGCATGCGGACCCACCGGCCGCGCAAGCTCTGCGGGCAGCTCGTCCCAGCGCTCGCCGAGAACCGTTGGCGCGGCGGCGAGTAGACGCTCACACCGGGCATACCGGGCGATGCCGACCCGCTCGAACGACATCACGTCCTGCACGATCGACCAGCCCGCATCGACGGTGCCCAGCACGTCGGCCTCGGTGACCCGCAGGTCGTCGAAGAACACCTCGTTGAGGTGGTGTGGGCCCATCATGCAGCGGATCGGTCGGACCTGGATCGCCGGATCATCCATCGGAACAAGGAAGATCGTCAGGCCCTGTTGCTTCTTCTCACCCTTCGACGTCCGCGCCAGCAGGAAGCACCATTGGGCCATGGTGGCGTAGGAGGTCCAGATCTTCTGACCGCTCACCAGCCAGCCGTCGCCGTCGCGTCGCGCGGTGGTTCGCAGCGACGCCAGATCCGAGCCGGCCTCGGGTTCGGAGAACCCCTGGCACCAGATGACCTCGCCGCGCGCGATGGGCGGCAGGTGCTGGCGCTGCTGTTCGTCGGTGCCGTGCCGCATGATGATCGGCCCGACCCAGTTGACCCCCATGTACTGGGCGCCGCGCGGTTCGTGATGCGCCCACATCTCCTCGCGCACCACCGTCTGCTCCCATACCGACGCCGCGCCGCCGCCGAACTCCTCGGGCCACGACAGGCACAGCAGGTTGCGCTCGGCCAGCAGCCGACAGAACGCCTGAGCCGTCTCCAGGTCAGCCGGATTGTCGGTGAACGCGCCCAGAAAGTGTTCGGGCACATGGCCGTTCACCAACTCGCGCAGCTCTGAGCGCAGCGCATCGGCCTTCTGCCCCATCTCGAAGTCCATGGCCTATCCCGATCCCGTCTTCCACGCCGGTGAGCCCGAGCTCGCTCGAGTACGTCGTCGGTGTCTTCACCCAACAGCGGAGCAGGGCCGGCGACTCGGCCGGGAGTGCGCGAAAACCAGGTCGGCACACCGGGAAACCGCACCGGACCGTGCTGCGGTCTCCACCGTCTCGAACAGACCGACGGCGTTGAGGTGCGGGTTGTCGAACAACGCATCGGGCGTGTTGAGCGGAGCGGCCGGGAATCTCGAGCTCGCCGAACAGCGCGAGCCACTCCTCGGTGGTGCGCTCCTTCAATGTCTCGGCCAACAGACCGTAGACGGCGTCGATGTCGTTGGCGCGCAGCTCGAGGGTCGCGTACTTGTCGCTGTTCCACGCGGGCTGCACCGCGTTGATGAAGGCGTTCCAGTGCTTGTCGTTGTAGATCAGCGCCGCGATGTAACCGTCGCTGGTGCGATACGGCCTGCGATTGGGCGCCACGGTGCGCGGATAGACCGCCGGTCCCAGCGGGGGGTCGAACATGGCGCCGTTGGCATGTTCGACCAGCATGAAGGATGCCATGGTCTCGAACATCGCGACCTCGACCTCCTGGCCCTCCCCCGTGCGCTCACGGTGGATACAGCGCCATCGTCGTCGCGTACACCGCGGTCAGCCCGGCGACTTTGTCGGCGATGATGGTGCCGACGTAGTCCGCCTGGCCTGTCAGCTGCTGCTGCACCGCGGGCATCCGCACTCGGCCTGGATGGTGTCGTCGTAGGCGGGGCGGTCGCGGTCGGGGCCGCGGTGACCGTATCCGTAGCAGTTCGTGTAGACGATGGCCGGATTGATCGCGGCGACTTCGTCGTAGCCGAACCCCAGCTTGGCGATCGCCTTCGACCGCATCGAGTGGATGAAGACGTCGGCGCGTTCGATGAGTGCACGCAGCGCCGCCTTACCCGCGTCGGTCTGCAGGTCCAGGACGACGCTACGCTTGCCGCGGTTCACGTTGACGAACACCCCGCTCATCCCCGACTCCGGGCCGACCGAGATGAATCGCGTGTTATCACCTTGCGGGGGTTCGACTTTGATGACCTCGGCGCCCATGTCCGCCATGATCTGCGTGCAGTACGGCCCCATCACCATCGCGGTGAGGTCGACGACGCGTACGCCCGCCAGCGGACCGTTAGGCATGTTCGCCCCTCGGCTCGCGCCGCCATCCCGAAGCTGTACCGGATGTGGTCGCCGTGACCGTCTGGCACCACGGGGAACACCAGCGGTTGGGTGTCGTCGCGGATCGCCGTCATGTTCTCACCGACGTCGTCGATCGACCACGACGGGCGGTACACGCCCGGGGTCTCCGCCACCATGGCCGTGGCCACCCGACCGGCGAGCGCGACGAGTATCTCCCCTGTGATCGAACATGTCTCGTGCGCCAGCCACCCGACGACGGGCGCGACCAGTTCGGGTCCCATCGGCGGATACGCCGACGTGTCGATGCCTTCGGCCATGCGCGTGACGGCCGCGGGCACGATCACGTTGCTCTTCACCCCGTGCTCGACGCCTTCCATCGCCGCGACGTTGGACAGCCCGATCACGCCCGCCTTGGCGACGGCGTAGTTCGCGACGTCCGTGGTTGCCGTAGAGCCCGCCGATCGACGACGTCAGCACGATGCGCCCGTAGCCTGCGTCGCACATCACCGGGAATGCCGGCCGCACAACGTGAAACGCTCCGCGCAGGTGGACGTCGAGGACGGCCTCGAAGTCCTCGTACGTCATCTCTCGCAGCGGGGCGCGTCGGACGTTTCCGGCGTTGTGGATGAGGATGTCGATGCGGCCGAACCGGTCCAGAGCCGTCTCGATGATCGCCTTGCCGCCGGCCGGGGTGGCCACCGAGTCGGTGCTGGCCACCGCTTCCCCACCCGCAGCGGCGATCTCGCGCACCACGTCGTCGGCGGGCGTGGCGTCTCGGGTGGGTGGAGGCTTCACTCCACCACCGGAAGGCCTCCGCCGGGATCGTTGACGACGACCTTGGCGCCCTGCGATGCCAGCAGCAGGGCGTATGAGCGGCCCAGTCCCCTGCCGCCGCCGGTGACGACGGCCACCCGGCCGTCGAATCTCAGGTCATCCATTCGCGGGCGGTTCACGTGCTCAACTCCAGACCATCGAGGTCTCCCTTGTCGCGCCACTCGGCAATCAACTCGTCGAAGGCGTAGAAGCCGGGCGAATAGAAGTCACCGAGGAACGAGCCGTTGCCCACTGCGCCTCCGCGGCCTTCATTGTTGTAATAGCCTGGTGTGCAGGACAGTTCGAATGCCGAGTTGTCGATTGCGACCTCGCGGACCGTCTGCACCCAGGCGTCCTGGGCCTTCCTGGCTGGGCTCGACCGTCGTGGCACCGCGGTTCTGCGCCTCGGCGATGATGTAGGCGATGTGCTTGGCCTGCTGTTCGAACATCGCCGTCGTGTTCGCCGACACTCCACCCTGGATGAAGCCCATGAAGAACTGGTTCGGGAATCCGCGGCTCGTCATCCCGTGCAGGGTCTTGTAGTCGTCCTGCCAGTAGTCGAAGAGCGAGAGCCCGTCCCGACCGACGATCTGGTCGATCGCGTACCGGCGGCTGATCTCCGTCGAGATCTCGAAGCCACTGGCGAAGATCGACGCAATCGACCTCGTATTCGACGCCGTCGGCGACGATGCCCTTCTCAGTCAGCCGTTCCACGCCCTTGGACGCGGACACGTCGACGAGCGTGACGTTGGGCCGGTTGAAGGTGGCCAGGTACTGCTCACTGGAAGTCGGACGCTTGCACATGAATCGGTAGTACGGCTTGAGCGCCTCGGCGGTGTCGGGATCGTCGACGATCTCGGCGACGCGGCGACGCAGCCGCTCCATGATCTTGTAGTCTTCCTCTTCCCGGAAGGCCATGATCTGCTCGATGGTCACGGACGCCGGGTCATCGCTGCCCGCAATGCGGGCGGTCAGGTTGCGGCCGAGCTCAGTCCAGAAGTCGCACACCAGATCCGGCTCGCCGAACACCACGCCGACGAACGGCGACCAGTTGTGGAAGTTGCGCTTGCGCTCCTCCTGCCAACCCGGCTGCAGCGAGGCGGCCCAGTCGGGATCGGTGGACGGGTTGGTACGCGCATCCACCGACGACGGCGTCCGCTGGAATACGATAGAGTCGCTGGGCATCGCGGCCGAGGTGCGGCACCAACTGAATCCCGGTGGCACCGGTGCCGACGAGTGCGACGCGCTTGTCCGCCAGCTTCGTGCAGGCCGCCGTCGGCGTCACCGCCGGTGTAGTCGTAGTCCCAGCGGGCGGAGTGGAACACGTGCCCCGCGAAGTCCTTGATACCGGGGATTCCTGGCAGTTTGGGGCGGTTGTACGAGCCTTGTGCCATGACGACGAACCGGGCACGGATATCGTCGCCGCGGTCGGTGCTGATCCGCCAGCGCTGCGTCGCGTCGTCCCAATGCAGTTCGCGCACCTGGGTGGAGAACAGCGCGCCGTCGTACAGGCCGAAGTGCTTGCCGATGTTGCGGCAGTGCTGGAAGATCTCGGCACCGTCGGCGAACTTCTTCGACGGCATGAAGTCCAGCTCTTCGAGCAGCGGGATGTAGCAGTAAGCGTCGTTGTCGCACTGGATTCCGGGGAATCGATTCCAGTACCACACGCCGCCGAAGTCGCCGGCCATCTCGATGACGCGGATACCTTCGACGCCGGCCTTCTTGAGATAGGCGCCCGCCAGCAGTCCGGCGAAGCCGCCGCCGAGAATGACGACGTCGGCGTCTTCGACGATCGGCTCGCGCTCGGTCACCGTCGTGTAGGGATCGACCTCGTAGAAGTCGGCGAAGTCCCCTTCGAGCTCCAGGTACTGCGACCCGCCTTCGGGCCGCAGACGCTTGGCGCGTTCGGCGGCGTACTTCTCCCGAATTGCGGGGATGTCGATGTCGGTCGGTGTCTCAGTCGGCCCGCATGTGTCGAACGATCGTCACTCTATCAAGCTCCTGTGGTTCGCCGGTGCCCATGTACTTGGACAGCTGATGGTGCAGGTTCACGGTGCTGCGCTCGCGGTACGGGTTGGGCTTGGTGCCACCGAAGCCCGCCGACTTCATGCCCTGCTGCACAGCTGCCATATTCGAGAAGTCCTGCGGCAGCACCGAGAGCCAGTTCGGCGAGTCCTTCGGTGTGTACTGCCATTCCGTCTGCGGCTCTTCACCTTTGGGGTAGAGCTCGAAGACCGCCACCTCGAAGATGCACTTGTCGGGGTTATAGCTCGGATCGGGCCGGGCGCCGTAGCACAGCGCGCTCGTCAGGCCCTGGCCGACCTGGAAGTTCGGGAAGATCTGCCAGGCGGTGCCGCTCTGGCCGAGGATGTCCGGCGGGATCGTCGGCCAGATCACGCCGCGCTCCTCGTCGTCGCGGCGCGCCGACGCCAGCCAGTGCTGCAGCACCTGGTCGGCCGGCGTGCCCTCTGGCAGTTCGTCGACCAGCCGCTTGGCCGCGTTCGACCAGCGTGTTGGTGGTGGTCGCGTTGGTCTCTTCCATTGTGTAGATCTGCATCTCGGCGGTCGAGATGCGCGGGTCACCGGTGCCGAGGCGGATCTTGGACTTGGTCTCGTCCATGCCCTTTGGCGCGTCGTAGCCGATATTGCTGTGCCGGCCCTGCGCTTTGGCCCAGCCCTTGAATTCGCCGAACCTGTTGAACTCCGGGTGCGTGGTGAACACGTGGTAGGTCTCGTTGAAGGCCTCCATCGCGACCTTCCAGTTGCAGTCGAAGTACAGCCACTTGCGCCACTTGTAGCGCATGTTCTCCAGACCGAATGGATCGAGGATCTTGGCGGCCGGCATCAGATAATCGGCCAGCGACTCGCAGTCGGGATCCATGTTGATGAACAGCCAGCCACCCCAGGTGTCGACCTGGACGGGAGCGAGGTGGGTGTTCTCCGGGGTCAGCGTGCCCTTCCAGTCATCCTGTTCGCGGATGTGGGTACAGGCACCGTCGAGACCGTATGTCCAGCCATGGAATCCGCAGACGAAGGACTTGCGCGCCCGTCCTACGGCGTTCTTGGCGCCCTCGGGATTGTCGACAAGTTTTCGGCCGCGGTGCATGCACACGTTGTGGTGTGCGGCAAAGGTGTGCGCGCCCGTTCGTACAATGATGATCGAGTCGTCGAGGATGTCGTAGGTCAGGTAGCTGCCGACCTCGGGGATCTCCTCGACCCGGCCGACCTGTTGCCATACCTTGCGCCACAACCGGTCCCGCTCGTTGCGGGCGTACTCCGGGGAGATGTAGGCGTCGACGCCGATGGTCATCGGCGACGACAGGTCTTCGGCGATCTCTCCCGTCGAGTCGTCCGGATCGGCGTCGATCTCGATCGTGGCGTCGAGGTCGGATTCGGTGTGGGTCATCAGATCCTCCTAATGGCTGCGCGGAAGGAATCGTCGGCGAGAAAGAGCGAGGTGTTGTCGGCACCCAGATGCGTCCATTTGAGGTTGAGACCACCGTCGACGAGCAGCGTCTGACCGGTGATGTAGCTCGACATGTCCGACAGCAGGAACAGGATCGCGCCCGCCTGTTCCTCAGGAGTGCCGCGGCGGCCCATCGCGATCGCGGTGCGGTCGCGGTCCGGGTCGTCGTCGACGTACGTACGTGATGCGGCCGTCGCCGTCACACCGGGTGCGACGGCGTTGACGCGAATGTTGTCCAGTGCGAGTTCGGCGGCCATCGTCCGGGTCATCGCCACGACCGCAGCTTTGGCGGTGCCGTAGGCGATGTGGAACGGCGCGGTGTTCATCCCGCTGATCGAAGAGATCGAGACGATCGATCCTGCGTTCTTGTGTTCGCGGATCTCGGCGGCCACCGCCTGGCTCATGAAGAACGCGGTTTCGAGATTGGCGGCGAACAGTGCCCGCCAATCCTCACGCGTCACCCGCGTCGCGGGCATCCACGTGGATGGCGCGGCCCCGCCCGCGATGTTCACCAATCCGTACAGGGCGCCGTCGGTGCGACGCACCTGGTCCATCACGGCGGCGACGCCGTCGTCGGTGGACGCGTCGGCGGAGACCGGCACGACGGACAAGCCCTGCTCGGCAAGCGGCGCGACGTGTTCGTCGAGGTTCTCTTTCGATCGGCTCACCGCGACCACGGTGGCGCCTGCCTGCGCCGCCATCCGGGTGATCGTGGTGCCGATGCCGCCACCGCCCGCCCCGGACACGACGACGATGCGGCCGTCCAGCCTCAGAAGGTCGTCCATGTCATTTGTCCGGACAACATATGGTGCTCTGCATATTGCAGAACACTATTCCGCAGCGGTTATCGCCCCGTCAAGGGCGGGCGAGCTGGCGCTTCGGGCTATTGTCTGGACTAGCAGGGCTTGATAGCGTCCGGGGTCATGACTGTTCCCGCGACGGCATCACGCCCGCCCTCCCGGTATATCGCGACCAATCCGAAGGTCGCCGACGGTTGGCGGCTCGAGAGGCTCACGGCGCCGAGCCGGTTGTTCGGCGCGAACGGGCTTCGGACAGGTCCCGACGGGCGCGTCTACGTCGCGCAGGTGACCGGCAGCCAGATCAGCGCCGTGGATCTGACGAGCGGCGAGGTCGAGGCGATCAGCCCCAAAGGGAGCGAGATCATCGCGCCCGACGACGTCGCCTTCGACACGAGCGGCAACCTGTACGCGACCGAGGTGATGGACGGGCGGGTGAGCGTGCGTGACGCCGGCGGCGCAGCGCGGGTGCTGCGCGACGACCTTCCGTGCGCGAACGGCATCACCGTGCATTCCGACCGGCTGTTCATCAACGAGTGCCGTGACGGCGGCCGGCTGATGGAACTCGACAGGGCTACCGGCGCATCGCGAATTCTGCTGGAGGATCTGCCATCGCCCAACGCGATGGAGGTCGGGCCGGACGGAATGCTGTACTACCCGCTGATGACGGCCAATGAGATCTGGCGGTTAGATCCGATTCCAACAAGCACAGTGAGCCGCAACGGGTGACCGGCGATCTGGGCGTGCCGGATGCGGTCAAGTTCGACTCGCAGGGCTACCTGGTGTCCACGCAGGTGGCCAGCGGACAGGTACTGCGTATCGACCCGCGCACCGGCGACAAGACGCTGCTGGCACAGCTGCAACCCCGGGCTGGACAACCTGACCTTCGTTGGCGACCGGCTGTTCGTCTCCAACTTCACCGGCGAGATCACCGAGATCCTGGCCGGGGGCGAGACACGCACCGCACTGTCGGGCGGATTGAACTGGCCGCTGGACCTGGTCGTCGGAGACGACGGCAGGCTGTACGTCGCCGACGGCACCTACTTCTACGCCGTCGGCGCCGACGGCTCGCTGGAAACCGTCGGAATGCTCTTCACACCGGGGTATCCCGGTTTTCTTCGCGGGCTGGCTCCTGCGGGCCCCGGAGTCTTCGTGGTGGCGACATCGGGTGGCCAGATTGCCCGCTACCGGCCGGGCGATGGTGAAACCGACTACCTCGCAGATGGATTCGACCAGCTCTACGGCGTTGCCATCGGCCCCGGCGACAGCATCGTGTTCGCCGAACTCGGCACGGGCAGCGTGCACGCGCTGCGGTCGGGCAACGTCGAACTGCTCGCCTCCGGACTGCAGGACCCGGTCGGTGTGGCGATTCGGGTCCGACGGGGTGCCACTGGTGGCGGAGTCGGGCGCGGGCCGCGTCGTGCGGCTGGCCGGTTCGACCGAGACCGTCGTCGACGGACTGCAGCGGCCGCAGGGCATCCATGTCCGCGATGGTCAGCTGTACATCGTCGACGCCGGCGCAAAAGAGGTCATCGCGGTCGATCTGGCCAGCGGTGAACGGCACACCATCGCCTCCGGCCTGCCGGTCGGACCGCCACCCGGGGTGAATCCCAAGCCGCTCAAGGGAATGCCGCCGTTCTCCGGCCCTCAGGGACCGTTCGCCGGCATCACCTCCGGGCCCGACGGCAGTCTGTATGTGTCGGCCGACGGCGACGGCAGCGTTCTGGCATTGCGACGCACATGACAGTCACGCCGGCCGACCACCGGTACCTCCAGGTGGCCCGCACCCTTCGCAAGGAGATCGTCGACGGGGTGTATCCCGTCGGTTCTCAGCTGCCGACCGAGCAGCAACTGTGCGAGCGCTTCGAGGTCAGCCGCTACACCGTGCGCGAGGCACTGCGACGGCTGCGTGACGACAACCTCGTCGCGTCCCGCCCACGCGCCGGGACGCTCGTCGTTCCGCGTCCGGAGGCGAACAGCTATGCCCAGGACGTGATGTCGATCAACGATCTGCTCGCCTTCGCCTCGGGCGCGCAGCTGGCCATCGAGTCCAATGCGATGGTGATGATCGATGAACGCCTCGCCGAGCGGACCGGCCTGAGTGTGGGGACGGAATGGTTGGCCGTCAGGGGCTTCCGCGCGGATGGCACCGCCGCACCCGTATGCGCGACGGAGTACTACATCAACCGGGCATTCGCGGCGGTCGGCCGTCTGCTGCAACGGCATTCGGGGCCCATCTTCCCCTTGATCGAGGACCTGTTCGGGGTCAGCATCGT
Source organism: uncultured Actinomycetota bacterium (assembly GCA_963720345.1). Lineage (GTDB taxonomy): Bacteria > Actinomycetota > Actinomycetes > Mycobacteriales > Mycobacteriaceae > Mycobacterium. The sequence continues at coordinate 104,634 of CAVRFN010000047.1, read as the reverse complement.
CGAGGTGCGTCAAGAGATCTCCGCGGTGCCAGTCACCGCCGAGCTGGCGGACGCTCTGCAGGTCGAGATCGGAACCGCCGCGCTGGAGATGCAGCGCACGTACAAGACGTCCGACGGTGAAGTCGCACAGGTAACCGTCAACACGCATCCGTCGTCGCGCTACCGGCATTCGATGACGATGCGACGGGTAAAGGGGCAGGCCGGGCAGTGAGGGTCGACGAGCAGCGCGCGGCCGACGCCTACCGGCGCGGGCTGTGGGTGAGCGAGACGCTCGCCGACTCGCTGCGTGACGCCGCACGGGCCACGCCCGACCGAACGGTGTTGGTGGACGGCGATGTTCGGCTCGACTGCCGGACGCTACATGAGAAAGCCACCGCGCTGGCGCAGACCCTGATGGAGTTGATGCCCGCTGGCAGCGTGGTGTCGTTCATGTTGCCGAACTGGCACGAGGCCGCCGTCATTTACCTTGGCGCGACCCTGGCAGGCATGGTGGTGAACCCGATCCTGCCCTCGCTGCGGGATCGCGAGCTCGCGTTCATCCTGTCCGACGCAGACAGCCGGGCGATATTCGTGCCGTCGACATTCGGCAGCCACGACTACGCCGCCATGTTGGAGCGGGTGACCGCATCGATGGCGTCACCTCCGGAAGTTGTGGTGGTCCGCGGCGATGCGGGCAGTCACACGCCCTACGCCTCGTTCACCACGAACACCGCAGCGGTGCTACCCGTGCTGAATCCCGACACGGTGCGCATGATCCTCTACACGTCCGGAACGACCGGACGGCCCAAGGGTGTTCTGCACACTCATAATTCGATCCACGCGCTGATCCGCCAGATCGGCGAGCACTGGCTGGTGGCCGATGGCGACACGTTCCTCGTGCCGTCGCCGATCGCGCACATCGGCGGATCGATCTACGCGTTCGAATGCCCGCTGCTCCTTGGCACCACCGCGGTGCTGATGGAGCGCTGGGACCCTGATGCCGCGGTGTCGCTGATGCTGGCGGAACGCTGCACTCACATGGCGGGTGCCACACCGTTTCTCGACGGTCTGCTGGCGGCCGCGGAGGGAGCGGGCACGCGGCTGCCGGATCTGAAGGTGTTCATCTGCGGCGGCGCGTCGGTGCCTCCGTCGCTGATCCGGAAGGCAGCCGACTATTTCGAGAAGGCCGCGGTATCCAGGGTATACGGATCGACCGAAGTGCCGGTGACAACGGTGGGTTCTTTCGACGACGTCGACCATGCGGCCGATACCGACGGCCGCGCGGGCATCGCCGACATCAAACTCACCGATGGCGAGATCTGTGCGTGCGGCCCGCAGATGCTCGTCGGCTATCTGCACACCGAAGACGAGACGACGTCGTTCGACACCGAGGGCTACTTCCGCACCGGCGATCTCGCCCGCTGGGTCGACGGCGGATACCTGGTGGTGACCGGCCGCGCGAAAGACATCATCATCCGAAACGGCGAGAACATTTCGCCCAAGGAGGTCGAAGATCTGCTGATCGCGCATCCGGCTATCGCAGAGATCGCGGTCGTCGGCGTGCCCGACGACCGCACGGGCGAACGGGCATGCGCGGTGATCGTGACCGCGGACCAACGCGCACCCGATCTCGACGACCTGCGGACGCTGCTGATCGGCGAGGGGCTGGCCAAGTTCAAAATCCCCGAGCAGATCGTCATTTGGGACGCATTGCCGAAGAACGACGCGGGCAAGATCTTGAAGCATCAGATCCGGGCGACACTTATGAAGGTGGACTGATATGCAGGTTGCGATCGTGACAGGTGCGAGTAGCGGCATCGGGTTCGGCTGCGCGACGAAAGCTCGCCGAGCAGGGGATGGCCGTTCTCGGAACGGGCCGCGACGCGGAACGACTCGGCGACCTGGAGAAGGCGGTCGGCGATCCCGAGCGCATTGCCACGATCGCCGTCGACCTGACCACAGACGACGGGCCGCGACAAATCGTCGACGCCGCCATCCAGCGGTGGGGTCGCATCGACTTCCTGATCAACAACGCCGGCGTGGGCAAACCCAAGCCGCTGCACGAGACCGACGACGAATCGTTGGACTATTTCCTGGGTTTGATGCTTCGCGCGCCGTTCCGACTGGCCCGTGAAGCTGTCGTGCACATGCAGCCCGGCTCGGCGATCATCAACATCACGTCGACGTTCGCCGTCGTCGGCGGATTACGTGGCGGAGCATATTCGGCGGCCAAGGGCGGGCTGACCTCACTGACCAGGCACATCGCCTGCCAGTACGGACCACAGGGCATTCGCTGTAATGCCGTCGCCCCCGGTGTCACCCTCACTCCGATGGTGGCGAGCCGCCTGGAAGACCCGCGTTTCCGCAAGATCAACGTCGAGATGACGCCGTACCCGCGGCTGGGTGAAGTCAACGACATCGCGAGCACTGTCGCGTTTCTGTGCTCGGACGGTGCGAGCTTCATCAACGGTCAGGAGATCGTCGTCGATGGCGGTTGGACGTCGACCAAGTATCTGTCGGACTTCGCGCTGAACTCGGAATGGGTCGAGAGTTGAACCTGTTCGGGCTGCTCGACCAGGCCGCCGACCGCTTCGGCGACCGCGGGGCGGTGTTTCTCGGTGAGCGCCAACTACATACGTGGGGCGCGCTACGTGATCGCGCGCTGCGGATAGCGTCCACCCTCGGGGCGCCGGGCACCCGCATCGCGATTGCCAGCGAGAACCGCCCCGAGATCGTCGAATTGATGTTCGCGACCTGGGCGGCCGAATGCGTGGTCGTGCCGATCAACTTCAAGCTGCATCCGCGCGAGATGGTCCAGATCCTCGACGACGCCGGCGTCGCGCAGGTTTTCGCGTCACCGAAGATCGGTGCGCAGCTGACCTCCATCACCGATGTACCCGTCGAAACCGTTGATTCGCAGCCGTATTCGGCCCGCTTGACGCGGCACCCCTGCAGATCGTCCGCGCGCCACCGACCCAGCGACGCTGGCGTGGCTGTTCTACACCAGCGGTACGACCGGACGATCGAAAGGTGCGATGCTCACGCACCGCAATCTCATGGCGATGACGGTGTCGCACCTCGCCGACTTCGACGCACCCGATCAGGACTGCAGCCTGATCCACGGGGCGCCGATGTCGCACGGCTCGGGCCTGTACATCCCGCCGTACGTGTTACGCGGCGCGCGGCAGGTGATTCCCGAGTCCGCCGCGTTCGAACCGGACGAGTTCCTCGACCTCTGCGATCACCATCCGGGCTGCAGCGCGTTCCTCGCGCCCACGATGGTGCAGCGACTCGTCCAGACTCGGACGTCCATGCCCGCAGAATCTGCGGACGGTCGTGTACGGCGGAGGCCCGATGTACGTCGACAGCCTGAAGAAGGCGATGGCGGCGTTCGGCCCGATCTTCGTCCAGCTCTACGGCCAGGGCGAGGCGCCGATGACCATCACCGGCCTGCGCCGGGCCGACCATATCGACGCCGACGACGCGATCCTGGGGTCGGTCGGCTACGCGCGCTCGGGAGTGGACGTCGCGGTGCTGCGCGACGACGACACCCCGGCATCGGCGGGCGAGATCGGCGAGATCGTCTGTCGCGGAGACGTTGTCATGGCCGGCTACTGGAACAATCCCGACGCCACCGGCGAAGACGCTTCAGGACGGCTGGTTGCGCACCGGCGATATGGGGTCGTTCGACGACCGCGGCTTCCTCACGCTGCGGGACCGCTCCAAGGATGTCGTCATCAGCGGTGGAAGCAACATCTATCCCCGCGAGGTCGAGGAGATCCTGCTCGAACACCCCGGCGTCGAGGAAGCAGGAGTCGTCGGGGCGCCCGACGAGGAGTGGGGCGAGGTCGTCGTCGCGTTCATCGTCGGCTCGGCATCGCCGGCCGAACTGGACGCTCACCTGCTCGAGCGGATCGCCCGCTTCAAACGACCCAAGCGCTACGAGTACATCGACGAGCTGCCGAAGAACAGCTACGGCAAGGTGCTCAAGCGCGACCTGCGCGAGCGCTTGGGCTCGTAGCGCGACCGCGAGTGTGCGGTTTCATATCGCGACGACGCCGCAGCGGCGTTGAACTCCGCACAGCTCGGGCGTCATCGCGACCACGGGCTAGGGCCATCCGTAGCATGGCGACATGCGCGTCGTCATCGCCGGTGGACACGGCAAAATCGCCCTGATCCTCGAACGGCTGCTCTCGGAGCGCGGAGACACGGCAGTCGGGCTGATCAGCAACCCCGCACATGCCGCCGACCTCGAAGCGGCGGGCGCCCAGCCGGTGGTCGTCGACCTCGAAGCGGCCACCGCCGCCGACATCGCGGCACACCTGCAGGATGCCGACGCGGTCGTGTTCGCGGCGGGCGCAGGACCCGGCAGCGGAGCGGCGCGCAAGCAGACGGTCGACTGCGACGCCGCCATTCTGCTCGCCGACGCGGCCGAGGCCGCGGGTGTGCGGCGATATGTGATGATCTCGGCGATCGGCGCCGATGTCGAGGCACCTGACGACATCGGCGATCCGGTCTTCGTGGCCTACCTGCGCGCGAAAGGCGCTGCCGACGATGCGATCCGGGCGCGCAAGGCACTGGACGCCACCGTCGTGCGTCCCGGGCATCTCACGGACGACGCAGGCACGGGCCGGGTGGAGATATCAGACGAGACCGGCCGCGGTGACATCCCCCGCGAGGACGTCGCCGCGGTACTGGTCGCGGTGCTCGACACCCCGGGCACCGCCGGTCAGACGTTCGAAGTGATCTCCGGTGACACCCCGATCAATCGAGGCGGTCACCGAACGGCACGTTTGAGTTGATGCGTCACGCCTGCATCGACCTCGGACTGCAAGTCCGCTCGCGAATCGCGACTCGTCGGATATCATGTACATCTGACCGCACGACTCTGACATCATCGGACTCGATCGCATGGCGTGGCATCGCAGTGGCAGATCACCAATCGGCGACCAACCGCCGAGCAGCACTCGGATTCGGCAACATGACCGACTGTGCGTGTCGCCGGCAGCGGCACCGCGTCAGTCTCCACGTGATGCTTGCGTGCGCGCAAGCGTCACTCGTTGCCGGCGGCGAGTACCGATCACCCCGGTGGACCACGGCCCTGGAGTCACCAGGTCCGCCGCGAATCACCGGCCGATACTGATGTTCACGCAATAGCTGCCGCCGCCCTGCGCCAAGTAGGTGCGGTATCGCTCGCTGCTCACGTGTTCCGCACCCCGATGAGGTTGACGTCGTACGACCGTAGCGTCTCCAGTGCTCGCAGCTGTCGTCTCGTGCGCATCGGCCGACCGGTCAGCACACCGGCATTGGCGACACGCATGCGCATCCGAACGCCACCCAATTCGGCGACGCCGTCGTCGACCGCCGCATTATCAGCGCGTCCTCGTCGCGAATCATCGACGACGCGGTGAAACTTCGGCGGCCGAGGTCAGTGAACCAGCCGCACTGTCTCCGGCCGAGATCGGGAAGTCCTCGGTGGCGAGGCCGACGATATTCGATTGCGCCGAGGCGACCCGCACAGTCGACCAGACAAGATCTGCGCCCTCCTAGGCCAGCTTCGCCGCGTGACTAGTCCTAGGCCACGCGCGGCGCCAGTGATCAACACCCGCTTGGCCGGCGACGCGCGTCCGGCTGGAAGGCGCACTCACCACATCAGACCGCGGATGACCTCTGCCTGCGGGATGTCCTCGACCGCGATCAATCCCGCGGGGGCCGCGCACACCCAGTCGATCACGTTGACCACGCGAGCCGCGGTGGAGACGCATCCGGCCTCGGTGACATCGAGCACCGGATCGGAGACATGCGTGTTGAGTTCGACGCGCGGCTCGCCCTCGACCACCACGCGGTGAACGCCGGGCTTGCCGTCGGGCGGGTACTCCCAGTCGGGGCGGCGGCCTCGGTGAGGCGGGTGATGTGCTCCATCGTGATCACCGGTTCGCCGTTACGGACACCCTCGACGGCGAAGCGAACCGCGGCCATGCCACCGGGCTCGACCGTGCACATCTTGCACTCGATCCGTCTTGTCGGTGTACCAGGGCTCGATCCGCTGCCGCACCTCGTCGAGTTCGATGCCCAGTTGGTCGGCGAGGTTGCGGACCGGGCCGCCCCACATCGTGGTCAGCACGCCCGGCAGGAAGAAGCATCGGCTGCTCTTCATCCGCTTTGAGACCGAAACCCATTGACTTGCCGGTGAACTCGAAGTCGTCGTAGTTGGCGTAGTCGAAGATCTCCTGAACGAGGATCGACTCGGCGCGGGTGACCAGGCTCAGCGCGCTGTGCACCTCGGTGTCGCCCGAGTAGCCGGGGTCGATGCCGTTCACATACAACGACGAGTTGCCCTCTTCGCAGGCCTTCTCCAGTGGCCCCAGCAGCCAGTCGTCGGCCTGGCGAGGCGTCACCAACCACACCATCGACGAGCCGACGACGTTGATGCCGGCGGCGAGCAACTTGGACAACTGCTCGAGGGCTTCCATCGGCCGGGTCTCGGCCTGTGCGGTGTAGACGACGCAATCGGGCTTCAGCGCGATCAGCGCGTCGACGTCATCGGTCGCGATGATGCCGGTCGGCTCGGTCAACCCACACAGTTCGGCGGCGTCCCGCCCGATCTTGTTCGGGCTGGCGGCGTGCACGACCGACCAGCTCCAGATCAGGTCGTCCGATGATGGCCTTCAGTGAGTGCTGGCCGACGTTGCCGGTGGAGAACTGCACAACTCTTCGCATCTGGGTCCTCGCTCAGTAGTCGGGAATCGGCAGCGGCGAGTTGTTGGAGTCGATGCCGCCGTCCACATGGAAGATAGCGTTCGTCGCGTAGCAGTCACGCGTGGACAGGTAAACGCACAGCCGACCGAGGTCCGCGACGTCGCCGAGGCGGTGCAGCGGTGTGGTCTCCTTCATCTTCTCCACGCGACCCGGGCATCATGTCCAGGCTGCCCTGCAGGCCGTCGGTGGCGAACGAGCCCAGCGCGATTGCGTTGACGCGGATCTTCGGCGCAAGCTCCTGCGCCATGGCTCGCGTGAGCGCCTCGAGTCCGCCCTTGGCAACGCAATAGGCCGTCAGCGCGCGGATACCGAAACGGGCTGAGCCCGAGGAGATGTTGACGATGTTGCCGTGGCCGGCTTCGATCATGTGGGGCGCGGCGAGCTGGCTCATGATGAATGCCGACGTGACGCACCAGTCGAACGTGTGGCGGAAATCCTCGTCGGTGATGTCGAGGAAGCGGCGCGTATGTCGAGCCGCCGACATTGTTGATGAGGATGTCGATGCGGCCGAACTGCTCCATGGCGGTCGATACGACGCGTTCGCCGTCGGGTCGGCTGATGGCGTCGGCGACGATCGCCAGCCCCTTGCCGCCGGCCTTCTCGATACCCTCGATCGTTCCCACGATGTCCGACTCGGTGCGGGCGGTGCCGACGACGGTTGCGCCCGCCTCGGCGAGCACTCTCGCGATGCCCTGGCCGACACCCTTTCCGGCGCCGGTGACGATCGCGACCTGACCATCCAGCTTGAACTGCTCCAGTGCCATACGGGTCCTCTCCATCGAGTGCTGATCATCTAACGGCTTCAGTTGACTGAAGTCAATAGAGCGATCCGCAAGACTGCGGGCTCCAGACGGTAGAGTCGGTGTATGACAGTGGTAGACAAGCCGTCCGCGCGGGAAACCAAGCGTCTGCAGACGCGTGAACGTCTGATGGGAGCGGCGATCGCCGAGTTCAAACGCGCCGGTATGGCCGACGCCGATGTCGGCGCGATCGTCGCCGCCGCCGGCGTCGCCCACGGCACCTTCTTCTTCCACTTCCCGACCAAGGAGCACGTACTGCTCGAACTGGAGCAGCGCGAAGAGCAGCGGATCGCCAAGCAACTTGGCGCGCTCCACGGGCTCCAAGCACGACCTCCCCGCCACGCTCGACGAGGCCGTCCGCCTTGTGATGGGACTCGAACGCCGACTCGGTGCCGTATTGTTCAAAGACTTCCTGGCACTGCACTTTTCGCAGACACGGCCGTCGCCGGACGAGAGTCGATCAGCACCCGGTGATCGTGGAGGTCGCCCAGGAGATCGAGCGGGCGCAGAAGCGTGGCGACGTCGACCCCGATGTGACGCCGATGAACAGCGCGGTGTTCTTCCTGCTCGGCCTGTACGCGTTGCTGACGACGACGCACGACTGGCCCGGCCAGACCGCCATGATCGACGACTACGTGACGAGGACGCTTCGCAGCATCGCCCCGAAGTAGCCGATTGACTACCTAGACTGATTGACTATAGTCAGTCTCCATGAATCTGCCCACGCTGAATCTGGGCCGCAATCGCGACTCCTCGCCGCGGGCGAACCTGTCAGGCAGCGGTCTGGACGAGCACATGGCGGCCTCGCAGGCGGCGCAGCGCCAGGCAGACAAGTGGCTGATCTCGGGCAGTATCCTCATCGGCACCGCGGCCCTCGGCATCTTCGGCCTTCCGCTTTTCCTTCGCGGTGTGTGGCTGCTGCGCAAGGCCCAGCGCGACGGCCTGACGGTCCGGCCGATGCTGGTGACACTGATCGGCTACCTCGTCATCATCGACGCCGCCATCAACACCGTCGGGTGGGCACTCGACCTGGTCGCCAACCACACGATTCTCGCCCGAATCCTGTTGAACGGCTGGGGCGCGATGTTCGACGCCGGCTACTTCTGGCACTACAACGAACTGTGGCTCGGCGGTGCGGCGGGCCCGGGCGAGAAGGCCATGGAAGTGGGGATGATCCTCACCGTCTTCACCATGCGGATCGCCGCGGCGATCGGGTTCCTGCAGATGAAGCGCTGGGGCCACCAGTGGATGATCATCACCTGCTGGATGGGCGTGCTCATCTGGTGCCTCTACGTCTTCAACATGACCATGTACGCCGACGTGCGCTTTGCCGGTGTCGTCCTTCCCGGTGGTCGGCTGGTGGCTCTACGACATCTTCTACATCACCCCGTTCCTGGCGATCCCGTACCTGCATTCGGTGAACCGCGAGATCTTCTCCGACTGACTTCAATGACTCAACTCATTGACTTTGGTCAGTAACTGCGATACAAAGAGCGGACCATGACGCCTCAGGTCAAGCAGTCGGCGCGCGATGTGCGCCGGTTGCAGACGCGGGAACGCATCCTCGGCGCGGCGATCGCCGAGTTCACAGCTCGTCCGGCATGGCCGGCGCCGACGTGAACGCGATCGCGACAGCCGCAGGCGTCGCGCACGGAACCTTCTTCTTCCACTTCCCGAGCAAGGAACACGTGCTGCTCGAGCTGGAATGCCGCGAAGAAGCCCGGATGGCGGCCGACTTCGCCCGCTTCCTCGACGGCACGCACGATCTGGCGGCCGCACTGACACGAGGTCGTCCGCCTCGTCGACCGGCCTGGAGCAACGGCTCGGATCGCAGCTCTTCAAAGAGCTGCTCGCGCTGCACTTCTCGCCGACACGGCCGCCATCGGACGAATGGACCGATCATCCCGTGATCGTGCTGCTGGTCCGCGAGATCGAGCGGGCACGCGGCGACGGCGAGGTGCACCCCGAGGTCGACGCGTTCTACAGCGCCGACGTTCTTCCTGCTCGGCGTCTACGGCGTGCTCACCACGACGGACAACGCCGACAACCGGGACACGATGCTGACCAAGTTGGTCGACACCGCCGTCCGCGGTCTGGAGATCCGATGACTCCGCGCCGCACGACATCCATCAACAAGGAGGTCTGACGATGGACTGGATCTGGGAGATCCTTCGCTACGTCGCAGCATGGGGCGGAACCGGACTGATCATCTGGTTCTGGTACTGGATGTTCTCCAACATCGGCACGTTCTGAGCGGTCGCCATCGACATGTCCGATCTCTCCGATACGCACGCGCATGGCGGTCGAGCGCAGTTGCGCCGTGACCGCCGTCGCCCTGAGCGAGCAACGCCGCGAGGGTGTGCGTCTGGTGACCGGCCAGCATCGCGACTTCAGCCTGAGCCCGACGCTCGACTTCGTGCACGTCCCGTACCCGCCCGTCCGGCGCGACTGGACGCGCCGGACGCTGACATGCGGTGTCGCGCTGCAATGTTCGCCGTCGAAGGACCGGCTCGTCGAGTTACCGGCTCAACGAGTTGTCGGCGCGCGAACTGCGCGCGCTCACTCTCGTCGAAGCGGGCGTCGCCCTGGGCTGGATCGCGTCGCACTGGCCCGGCCTACTGGCCGAACTGCGCCGCGCTGCTGCCCGACCTGCCGGCGGCACCGCGCGACATGGACGCCGACGAGATGCTCGATCGCGCAGTCGCGCTGGCGCGCACGCCAGCAACCACTGCGTCGTCATCCACTGCTGGGCAGCTTGCCGCTGGCCTACACGCGCCGCAGGGTCTGACCGACAAGCTGCGCCGCAGCTTCGGCAGGATGCCGTGGACCACGACGCAGAAGCGCCTGCCGCGGCCGCACTCCGTCCCGGTCGGCGGCGACGGCGGTGTGCGCAACCCCAACCTGCCGCCGCCGAGCCGGCCGCAGGACAACGATCTCGACATCACTCCGGAGCACCGGCCCGGCATCCCGTATCCCGAGTGGAACGCGTGGACCAAGAGCTTCATGCCGGACCACGTCGCCGTGCTCGAGCGTGCACATGCCGGCCGCACCGCCAGCCGGTGCCGACGTCCGCCGATCTGCGGAAGTGGTTCGACGAGCACACCCATCGCGCGATGACAGAACCGCCTCGAGGACGGCTCCGACCTCGATGTCGACCAGTACGTCAGCCACTACATCGACCTGACGACCGGCGAGGCCGATCGAGCCGCGCATCTTCCGCGAACTGCTGCCCAGCAACCGCGACGTCACCACGGCGCTGCTGCTCGACGGCAGTTCGTCGCTGGGTGTGCACGGCGGCCGGATCTTCAAGCTGGAGTTGGCCTGTGCCGACGCGCTGTCGCGGGCGATGACGCTCGCCCGCGAGCGCCACGGCATCTTCGTGTTCACCGGCAACACCCGCCACCGCGTCGAGGTCAGCTGCCTCAAGGACTTCGAGGACCGGCGGTTCGTGCCGCCGGGCGGGCTCGGTCTGGCCACCGGCGGATACACCAGGCTCGGTGCGCCGCTGCGCCACCTGACCAGTCGACTGCTGGCGCAACCGTCCGAGCGTCGGCTGCTCATCGTGATCGGCGACGGGCTGATCTCCGACGAGGGCTACGAGGGCCGCTACGCCTGGGCCGACGCGGCACACGCGGTCGAGGAGGCCAACGACGCCGGCGTCTCCATCTACTACGTCGGTGTCGGACCGACGCGCGTCGACCCGCTGCCCGAGGTCTTCGGACCCCGCCGCTCCCAACGCATCCGGCGGGTCGAGGAGCTCCCCCGGGTGCTGGCCCACGTCCATCGCGAGCTGGTCGCCGCATGACCGAATCGACACCTGGAGGAAGCGATGACCAACGACACCTATTACTCGAACGGCAACGAAGTCCAGCTGTTCGAGCAGGCCTATCACCAGCGCCTCCCGGTGATGCTCACCGGCCCGACGGGATGCGGCAAGACGCGGTTGGTCGAGCACATGGGCGTGCTGCTGCGGCGACCCGTGGTCACCATCAGCTGCCACGACGATCTGACCAGTTCGGATCTCGTCGGCCGGTTCATGGTGACCGGCGGCGACGTCGTGTGGACCGACGGCCCGCTCACCCGGGCCGTCAAGGCCGGCGCCATCTGCTACCTGGACGAGGTCGTGGAGGCCCGCCACGATTCGCTGGCCATCCTGCATTCGCTGACCGATCATCGCCGCGCCCTCTACCTGGACCGCGCGGGCGAGGTCGTCGCAGGCGCCGGAGACGTTCATGCTCGTGTGCTCCTACAACCCGGCCTACCGCAGTTCGCTCAAGGAGCTCAAACCGTCCTTCCGCCAGCGGTTCGTCACGCTGCCGATGAGGTACCTGCCGCCCGATCGCGAGGCCGAGGTGATCGTCGCCGAGGCCGGCATCGACGTTGGCGTCGGCACAGCGGCTTGTCGCATGCGCCACCGCCATCCGGACCGCCGACGACGCCTTCCACTTCGAGCCGCCGTCCACCCGGGTCCTGGTCACCGCGGCGCAGCTGATCGCAGCCGGTGCAACCGAACTGGAGGCCGCCGAGGCCTGCATCCTCGCACCGCTTGTCCACCGACGGCGCGATCACCGACGGATTACGTGAAGTCGCGGCGGCCAGCCTGGCCGACGCCGACAGCTCGAGCACGCCACACTAAGGAAGGATCACCCGACATGGACCAGAAGGAGAGGCAAGCGCAAGAAGGCGCTCATCGTCCTGCAGATCGTCATCTACGGCTATCTGGCTGTCGATGTTCGGCATCCAGCTCTACATGTCCTTCGCACGCGGCTGGTGGGAGTTGTGAACCTGCCACTGCTGAACCGCATTTCGGGCAACAAGTCGGCCACCGCACCGGACGGCTACGGTCAGCCTCGAGGAACACCACGACGAATCGCGGCTTGCCCAGCGCCGGGCCGACAAGTGGATGATCGTCGGCGCCGCACTGATGGGCATGTGGGCCCCGGGTCTGATCGGATTCCCCATCTTCATGCGCGGCGTCTGGCTGCAGCGCCAAGCGTTACGTGCCGGGCTGTCGGTCCGGCCGATGATCGTCACTCTGATCGGCTACCTGGTGCTGATCGACGGGATGCTCAACAGCCTCGGCTGGGCCCTGGACCTGGTCGCCAACCACACCCTGATCAACCGGGTGCTGATGGTCGGCTGGGGCACATGTTCGACGCCGGCTACTTCTGGCACTACAACGAATTCTGGGTCGGTGGCGCCGCAGGACCTGGTGAGAAAGTCCATGGTGTTCGGGATGATCCTCACGGTCTTCGCGATGCGCGTGCGCCGCGGCGATCGGATTCCTGCAGATGAAGCGCTGGGGCCACCAGTGGATGATCATCACCTGCTGGATGGGCGTCCTGATCTGGTGCGTCTACGTGTGCAACATGACGATGTACGCCGACGTGCGCTTTGCCGGGGTCGTGTTCCCCGTCATCGGCTGGTGGCTCTACGACATCTTCTACATCACCCCCTTCCTCGCGATCCCGTATCTGCACACGGTCAACCGCGAAATCTTCACAGACTGAATAGGTTTAAGGAGAAATACCGTGACCACCACACCTGAGGCCACAGAGGAAACGGCCGAGGATCTTCCCGCTGGAACCACGCCGTACTACGCGCGGATGCACAAGTACATCAAGCGGGCCGTGCTCGTGTGCCTGATCGCCCTTGTCATCGAAGGCGCCTTCACGCTGCCGTTCATGGCGGTGTACTACGGCTACCCGACACTGAGCCTCACCCAGATCTGCAGCGAACTGCTCAAGGTCCGCTATTCCGACGACGCGTTGGAATGCAAGGTTCCCTACCCGCCGCTGGGGCCGCCCGAAGGAGCTGAAGGCAAGGACACCGCCCAGGATGAATGGGGCATCCAGCCTGTGCCCAAGTACAACCGAATCGGGTTCCGCGAACTGGTGCGCATACACGACGAGAGGGTGGCCAGGCAGGCTGCGGAACAAGGTGCCGCCGCTCCGTGACCAAATCGCTAGAGGAGCACGCGCAGAACTGGGATCTTCGCCACGAGGATTTCAAGGACAACGACTTCCTCTACGACGTCTACTCCGTCATGCGTCAGACTGCGCCGTTCGCATACACGGATACGCCTTTCCTCAGCGTCACCCCCGGTGGCGCGTGGGTGGCCACCCGATACGAGGAGTGCTACCGGATTCTCCAAGATTGGGAGCGCTTTTCCAGCAATCCGACGCCTGAGGCGGCCGAGCAGCTGGGCGGCGACATGTTGGTCATCATGGATCCGCCACGGCAGCAGAAGTTACGCAAGGTACTCAACCCATACCTCTCGCCCGCACGTATGAAGGCGCTGCAGTCTGAGATCCGTGACGAAACCGACCGCCTGATCGATGCTTTCATCGAGGAGGGCAGTGGCGACCTTGCACAGGTCGCCTGGCGACAACCCGCCATCGTTTTCTTCAAGTACATCCTCGGCCTGCCAATCGACGATGCGCCACTGTGTATGGACTTCTCCGACGCGTGGCTGAGCGGTGACACCGACGAAGCACGTGTGGCTGCCTGGGCCGGGCTGTATGAGCACCTCAGCGATGTGGTGAGCGCCCGCACCACGCAGCCCCCGAAAGACGACATGATCGACGTGTTGCTGAAGGCGAAGATCGACGGTGAGAAGCTTGCATTCGGCGACATCGTCTCCAATGCAATGGTGTTGGTGCAGGCGGGTCTCGAGACCACGGCCAGCGTCATGTCGTTCGCATTCCACTTCCTTGCGACGCAGCCCGCAGAGCGTGATCGACTGATTCGCGAGCCTGAGATCATGCCGAGGGCCGTTGAGGAGTTCATTCGTTTCGCGGGATCGATCCACGGCATCCCCCGCACTGTGGCGAAGGAAACCGAACTCGCCGGGCACACGTTCTGCCCCGGCGAGTCGGTGGTGGTCAATTACGCCTCGGCCAATCGCGACCCGAACGAGTTCCCCGATCCCGATCGCTGCGTCCTCGATCGCCGTGAGAACCGGCACCTAGGCTTCGGGGCGGGCGTACATCGTTGCCTGGGCTCAAACCTCGCGCGCGTCGAGTTCCGCATCGGTCTGGAACAGGCCCTGTCGAGAATGCCTGACTACGTTCTCGCGCCCGGTGCCGAAGCGGCGTTCCACGGCAATTCCCTGACGAGGGGATTCCGCACGATTCCAGTGACATTCACGCCGGGAAAGAGGTCGGCCGAATGACCTACCGAATCGTGCAGTGGACGACCGGCAACATCGGCACGAAATCGGTGCACGCGATCGTCGAGAACTCGCTGCTCGAGTTGGTCGGGTGCTACGCGTGGTCACCGGACAAGGTGGGCCGCGACGTGGGCGAACTCTGCGGTATCGACGCACTCGGCGTGCTTGCGACCGACGACGTCGACGCGCTGATCGGACTCAAACCCGACTGCGTGGTCTACAACCAGATGTTCGCCGACGTCGACCATCTGGTTCGCATTCTGGAAGCGGGCATCAACGTCGTCACCACATCCGAGTTCATCACCGGCCACCGGCTCGGCGACGGACGCGAACGCGTCTCCAAGGGCATGCGAACTCGGTGGCTCGACGATTTTCGGCAGCGGACTGAACCCCGGCTTCATCCAGCTCTTCGCGATTGTGTCGGCAGGGCTGTCGGATCGGATCGATCGGGTGTACATCGAGGAGTCCTTCGACACCACGATCTACAACTCGCCGGAGACCGAGAAGATCATGGGGTTCGGATACCCGATCGATCACCCCAATCTGCTCGCGGTGACCGAAGAGGGATCGGGAATTTTCCGCGAAGCCGTCATGCTGGTCGCCGACGCCCTGGGCGTCGAACTCGACGACATTCGCTGCGAAGCCAGGTACGCACAGGCCACCGAGGATGTGAACCTTCCCGGCGACTGGGTCATCGGCAAGGGCTGCGTGGCCGGTATCGACGTGAGTTGGAAGGGTTATGCGGGAGGCCGGGACGTCGTCGAAGTGCGGGCGGTGTGGACCAAAGGCCAAGCACTGGAACCCACGTGGGAGATGGGCTTCGGGTACAACATCACCGTCGAGGGGCGGCCGACGATCAAGACCACCCTCGCGTTCGAGCCGCCTGCAGACTTCGTCGCCGAGACGATCGAGGAATACATCTTGCTCGGTCTGACCATCACGGCGGTCCCCGCCGTCAACGCCATACCTGCCGTCGTGGCGGCGCCACCCGGAATCGCGACCTACAACGATCTGCCTCTGTTACTTCCACGAGGAGTCCTCCATGCCTGACAAGACATATCGGGTCATTCAATGGATGACAGGCGATGTCGGACAGGTCGGGGTACGGCATTTCGCGGACAACCCGGTCTTCGACCTCGTCGCGGTACTGGTGCACAGCGAGGACAAGGTCGGCAAGGATGCCGGTGAGATCGCCGGCATCGATCCGATTGGGGTAACCGCCACCGACGACGTCGAATCGATCATCGCCACCGACGCCGATTGTGTGTTCTACACGCCGATCATCATGGATGTCGACACCGTGTGCCGGCTTCTGCGGTCGGGGAAGAACGTCGTGACAACGAGTGGGTTCTTCCATCCCTCCCCCGACTTCCGCGACGACGGCGAACGAATCCGCGCAGCCTGCCAGGACGGCGGGACCTCCTTCCACGCAGGCGGAATCCACCCGGGCTATGCGGGCGACATCCTGCCGCTGACGCTGGCACGCGTGGCCAGCAGAGTCGACAAGGTCGTGGTCGAGGAGGTGGTCAACGTGCTGACGGATGCACCGCTGGATCACATCGACTGGCTGGGCTTCGGTAAGGAGAAGGACAAGTTCCTCTCTGAGCCAACCATTCTCGGATTCGGAAAGATCTTCTTCGCGCAGTCGATGTACATGATCGCCGACGGCCTCGGAGTCACGATCGACGAGGTCACGTCAGATCTGAAGGCGGCTGTCGCGACCGAAGACATCCCGCACGAACTCGGATCCATTCCCCGCGGAACGGTCGCCGCGCAGCACCACGAGTGGACGGCCTGGGTCGACGGCCGCCCACTCATCGTGTTCCACGCGAAGTACACGACGTGTGGCCCGGACGCCATCGACCCGGCATGGGACTGGGGTAGGACCCAGTACCGCATCGTCATCGAAGGCGATCCAGACACCGAGCTCACCCTCGCGGGCGTCGAAAAGCCCGATGGGACAATGACACACCCCGGCTACGACTGGACGGCCATGGGCGCCATCAATGCGATCCCCGACGTCTGCGACGCCCCGTCCGGCTGGGTCAACCATTTCGACCTCGGCCTCGTCAAACCCCGCGGTTTGGTGCGTAAGTGACCGGGCCCCACGCCTCGCAGCTGCATCACGTCGTGTTCGCGGTGGCAACGGAGCGGCAGTCGACGGTCGCGCAGATGTTCAGCGAAATCGGATTCAGTTTCAACGCCACCGAACTGACCGAACTAGGTGTCACCGTGGCACTGGACTGGGATCGAGGCCTCGAGTTGATCAGCCCGGTGCCCGGCTCGACGGCGTCGGTGGCGGCCTCGGTGAACGAATTCCTGGACCGCCACGGCGACGGGGTGTACACCGTCGTGCTCCGTGTCCCGGACGCCTCGGCGGCCGAAGCCGTCGCCGAGCGCTACGGGTCGACCACCCGCTTCCGGCAGAGCTTCGACGGCGAGGGGTCCTACCTCCACGAAGTCGACCTGTCGGTGTTCGGCCTTCCCCTGACGATGCTGTCGACCAACGTGCCATGACTGTCATCGCCGCCAAACCGAGTGTCTTCGAAGCCGGGCTGCCGACGCTGACCTACGACGTCACCGACACCCCGCAACAGATCTATCCGCAGTTCCGGGCGGCTCAGCTCCAGGCGCCGATCGCATTGGGACCCATTGGCCCCGAGGTGCTCTCATATGAACTTGCCCGAACCGTGCTGCGCGATCCGAGGTTCGTCGTACCCAAGGGCATCCACCTGTCTGCCCACGGCATCACGTCGGGACCGCTGTGGGACAGGGTGACTCGCAGCATATTGAACATGGAGGGCGACGAGCATCGGAGACTGCGCAGCCTGGTGTCGCGCGCCTTCACACCGCGGGCGACAGCGAGGATGCACGACACCATTCACACCGTGGTCAACGAGCTCATCGATCGGGTGGCCGACACAGGCGGCTGCGAGTTCGTCGCGGATATCGCGCGTCCCTACCCGATCCCGGTCATCTGTGCCCTGCTCGGCGCTCCCCGTGAGGACTGGCGACAGTTCTCACAGTGGGCCGACGACATCTTCAAGATCGTCAGCTTCGACTGCAATCTCGCCGAGGAGGAGCCGGTCGTCCTCAAGGCGTGGGGCGAGTTCGACGCCTACATCGACGATATGGTCGCGGCGAGACGTCAAAGCTTGACCGACGATCTGCTCTCCGAACTCATACGCATCGAAGATGCGGGTGACCGCCTCGACGCCGGAGAGTTGCGAATGCTGGCATTCAGCATTCTGGTCGCCGGTACCGATACCACTCGCAGCCAGCTCGCCGCGTCCATGCAGGTGCTGTGCGATCACCCAGAGCAATGGTCGCTGCTGCGAGAAGAGCCCGACCTGGCGATGCGTGCCGTCGAAGAGACAATGCGCCATTCACCGTCGATGTGCAGCACGGTACGCAGCGCGTCCGGGGAGGTGGTGGTCGGTGACTACACCTTCCCGGCAGACACTTTCATCATCGTGAATACCTATGCGGCCAACCGCGATAGCGCGATCTACGACGATCCAACCCGTTTCGACATCACCCGCGACGAACCGCCACCGATCCTGACGTTCGGCGGCGGGGTGCACTATTGCCTCGGAGCCAATCTGGCGAGGCTGGAACTGGCAGAGGCGCTGAAGATCCTCTCGAAACGCCTCCCAAACCCACGCACGGTCGGACCAGCGCCCTGGAAGCCTCTCCTCGGCCTGAGCGGACCCACCAGCCTGCCAATCGAATTCGACATCGAATAACCACCGAGCTCGGTCGAAGGGAACTCCTATGACGGTCCACACCGCCTCACCCAGCGTCTACGACGCGGGCCTGCCGACGCTGACATACGACATGACCGAGACACCCTTCGACGTATCCGCCCGGCTCCGGGGAGCCCAGCAGAAGTCCCCGATCGTGATGGGACCCGTGGGCCCCGAAGTGCTCTCCTACGAGTTCACCCGGGGTCTCCTGCGTGACACCAGGTTCGTGATTCCACCTGGGATCCATCTCGCCGCACAGGGCGTCACGTCAGGTCCGTTGTGGGACAAAGTCGTCTCCAGCATCATGTGCAAGGAAGGCGCCGAGCATCATCGGTTGCGCAGCCTGGTGTCACGGGCATTCACACCGCGCGCGACATCCCGCCTGCAGACCACGATCGACAGGGTGATCAACGACCTTTTCGACCGCGTGGCCGACGCCGGCCGGTGCGATGTCGTCGCCGACATCTCGCGGTCCTACCCGCTCCCGGTCATCTGCACACTGTTCGGGGCGCCCCAGGAGGACTTGGCGGTCTTCGCGGAGTGGGCGGAAATCATCTTCAAGCTCGCCAACTTCGAGACCGATCTGGTGGCAGAGCAAGCCGACGTGATGAGGGCATGGGCCGAACTCGACGGTTATGTCGACGGCATGATCGACGAGCGACGAAAGAGTCTGACCGACGATCTGCTCTCCGAGCTCATCCGTGCCGAGGACGACGGCGACCGTCTCAGCGCCGAAGAACTGCGCATGACAGTGGCCAGCCTGCTGATGGCAGGAACGGATACCACCCGAAACCAGCTGTCCGCGTCGGTACAGGTCCTCTGCGATCATCCGGAGCAGTGGGCGATGTTGACCGAGCAGCCAAGCCTGGCGATGCGCGCGGTCGAGGAGACCATGCGGCATTCACCCGCGGTGTGCAGCACAGTTCGTACCGTATTGGAGGATGTGACGTACGGCGGTTACACATTCCCCGCCGGCACGTTCATCATCCTCAATACTTTTGCGGCCAATCGTGACCCGGACGTGTACGACGACCCGGATGTTTTCGACATCAGCCGCGAGGCGCCACCGCCGCTACTGACCTTCGGCGGCGGTGTCCACTACTGCCTGGGCGCCAACCTGGCCAGGATGGAGCTGGCCGGCGCGCTCACGGTCCTCGCTCGTCGAATGCGCAATCCGCGCCTCATCGGGCCGGCGCCGTGGAAGCCGATGCTCGGCATGAGCGGACCAACCGCGTTAATCGTCGAGTTCGACCACGCGCCGCCCGCTGACCGGGAGGACAAGCATTGAGCGAGATGAGATTCGACGGCAAGGTCGCCATCGTGACCGGTGCGGGCGGTCAGCCTCCCAGCCTCGGTCGGTCGCACGCCAACCTGCTCGCCGACCGCGGCGCCAAGATCGTGGTCAACGATCTCGGCGTCGGCCCCGACGGGCGCGGCATCCTCCGGTCGAACGCCGAACAGGTCGTCGACGAGATTCGGGCGGCCGGCGGCGAGGCTGTTGCCGATGCGCACAGCGTCGCCGACGAAGCCGGCGCGCGCGAAATCGTTCAGACCGCGCTCGACACCTGGGGCCGCCTGGACATCCTGGTGAACAACGCAGGCATCGCGCACATCGCCCACTTCGATGAGATCTCCAGCTCCGATATCCGCAAGATGATCGACGTGCATCTGATGGGCACCGTGTGGATGTGCCGTGCGGCTTGGTCTGTCATGCGGGATGCCGAATACGGCCGAATCGTCAACACCACGTCCGGCGGAATGTTCGGACAGGAGAACCTGTCCATTTACGGCACCGCCAAGGGCGGTATCTTCGGGCTGACGCGGAGTCTTGCCATCGAAGGCGCCGCGCACGGAATCAAGGTCAATGCGCTCGGGCCTGCCGCCAACACCACCGCCATGCACCACCTCAACGAGGCCTGTGCCTTCAATACCATGATGGAGGAACACTTTCCGGTCGACCTCGTGTCGCCTGCGGCGGCGTATCTCGCTCACGGTGAGTGCGAGGTGTCCGGGACGTACCTCGAGGTCGGCGCCGGGAACGTCGCCGTGCGGGTCTTCGGCATGAATGCAGGCTTCCACGACGTCGCTCTCACCCCGGAGGCGGTGCGAGACAACCTTGCGACCATCGTGGACAAGTCCACAACGGCCATCATTCCCGACTTCTGGGAGGCGGCTCCCGGCACAGGTGGGGCCGCGCAGTTGGGCATCATTCCGAAGCCTTATGAGGCCGTGTGAGCCGGGATCGATGCGCCTGGATTCAGATGACTCAAGTCAACGAACCTCGCGAAGATACCGACAGATGCCCCGCGCACGCCGCGTGCGGTCAGCTTGGGCGTCACCCACGAGTAGCAGACATTGCTAACGCCATTCGGTCGTACCGTAACGGCCTTGGTGGCCGACATCTGTGCAGACGGTTTCGCCTCACCGGCGGAACTGACTGACTAGAATCAGTTTCTTGCACGCCGAAACCACGCGAGGGAGATGCAGTGACGACACTCAGTGAAGCGGAGAATGTGACAGTCAAGTCGCCCGTCGACAAGAAGTACCGCGTCATCCAGTGGGGCGTCGGCAATGTCGGAACGGTGGCGCTGCGCCATTTCGTCCACAACCCGGCCTACGAGGTGGTCGGTGTGCTGTGCAATCGTCCGGAGAAGGTCGGCAAGGACGCAGGCGAACTCTGCGGCAAAGCACCAACCGGGGTGCTCGCCACCAACGACAAGGCCGTCATCGAGGCGCTCGACGCCGATTGCGTGTTCTATGCGCCGCTGTGGTCTGACCCCGATGAGGTCTGCCGGCTATTGCGCGGAGGCAAGAACGTCGTAGCGTCGGGCGGCGCGTGGTGGTACCGAACCGAACACAGCCAAGCCGACATCGACAAGATCCACGCAGCGTGCTTGGAGGGTGGCACGTCCTTCCACGCGGGCGGTGTGAATCCCGGTTTCGCGGGAGACCTGCTCGTTCTGACGCTGGCCCGGATTGTCAGCCAGATCGACGCCATCCACATCTACGAAGTGGTCAACTTCGGCAGGGACACACTGAAGTACCTGTTCGAAATGGGCATGGGCAACACACCCGAGGAGTTCCACGACGGTCCCAACCTCCTCGGAAATGCATGGCCGTTGTTCGCTCAGTCGATGGTCATGATCGTCGAGGGAATGGGCAAGACCGTCGAGCGATATACCACCGACGTCGAGCTCGGTGTCGCCACCCGTGACATTTCCTTCGAAGGGGGCGAGACCAGCGACATGCCGGGCTTCAAGGGGGTGATCAAGAAGGGTACGGTCGCCCGCCAGCATCACAAGTGGACGACCTGGGTGGAGAACAAACCCCTCATCACCTTCCACGAGATCTACACCATGGATACATTCGATGCCATTGAGCCGCAGGAGGATTGGCCCCAGCACTATCACTACCGCATTGTCATCGAGGGCGACGCATCGACCGAGCTGATACTTCAAGGTGCACAGGATCCCAACGGGGCCTACGCGCTGCCCGGCTACACGTGGACCGCGATGGGCCCCGCGAACGCGATTCCCGCTGTCGTCGACGCGGCGCCGGGGTTCATGAGTCACAACGAACTCGGTCTCATGCCGCTACGCGGCGTCATCAGGCCCTGACATAAGGTTCGGCTGATGGCGTACAAAATCGATCCGGACGTACTGCTCAAGGTGGCCAGGCAGGTTGTCGGCACACCGCTGGAGGGCGGCGAGCTGATCACTCGGGCTACCGAGATGCTCGCCGACGAATACCCCGACCTCATCGATCCCACCCCCGGACGCTGGGTGGGCAGCAAGGCAGGCGGCATCCTCGGCAAGGTCCGGTTCCTCTACTTCAGCCCCCGTGAGTACATCGTCATCTTCGGCTCACCCACTGGCACCCAGGGCTTTTCGGGTCGTTACAAGCACGTGCAGATCCACAAGTTCCTGATCGCCGGTCAAATCGACTCGTACGACATCGAATCCGACGACACCACCGCCATGACGCTGCTGCCCGGCGAACACACATGCCTGGACAAGGGCCACGCGAGGGGTCTGACGATCCATCCCGGTTCATGGCACATCGAGTACGGTCGCGGCGCGGTGGCGACCACCCTCCCGTTCGCGATGGTGGACACCCTGCTGGTGTCGCTGGAATTCGAATCGGTGCGCCGCTCGACGGTCGAGTTCGCCAAGCTGGTCGGCAAGCGTTTCCGCCGCTAGCGAGCGGGGCTCGAGTGTTGGGTTATCTCACGCTTCGCGACGAAAACCGTGACAAAAACCACCACTCACCAACTTCAGTCCCCGGCCTTTTCGCAGAACCGCAGCTGATTGCCGAACGGATCGGTCACGTCGACAGTCAATCCCCAAGGCTCATCCTCAAGCCCGGGCTTCGCGAATCGGTAATCGCGAGCAGTGATTTCGGCGTGGAACGCTCGGATGCCGTGCATCGGCACGAAAACGACGCTGCCCGGTGTGCCGTCACCGTGGTGCTCGGAAAGATGGATGATCAGGTCGGACCGGCTGATCTGGGCATACCGGGGAAAGTCCGGACCGAACCGGTGCTCCCAATCCGTGACGAAGCCCAGGTAGTCGAGGTAGAACTCCTCGGCCTTCGCCTGGTCGAAGACCCGCAGGACAGGGACTGCGCGCTCGAACTGCATGGGTTAGGCTGCCGCGAATACAGATTTGAAGCGGTTCAACGACTCTCGGATGTCGCCCTTCAGCGAGTTGGCGACGAGCACGCCGATGGGACCGAACAACGCTGGCCCACCGAGGTGGACGTCGAATGTGACAGTCGACCCCGCCGGGTCAGTCTGAGAAGGCTTCACCTTGCCGATGAGCTTGACCTTGACGCCGCCACGTCCCTCACCGTTCAGCGTCATCGCCTCCGGCGGTTTGAAGTGGATGATCGTCCACTTGATCCGGTTGAGCATGCCCTTGACTTCCACGATCGACTCGATGACCGTGCCCTTCTCCAGGGTTCCGGGCAGCTTGCTCCGCCAGACGCGGTGGATGCTGAGCCACTCCTTGTAGCGGGAGAGATCGGACGCCGCCTCCCAGGCCTTCTCCGGCGGTAACGGGACGTCGACGGAGACAGAGAGTTTGGCCATACGTACTAGGGGGTGGGTGGGGCCGTCGGGGGCTGCTGCTGCGGCGGGTTCCCTGGTGGGGGTGCAGATGGCGGAGCCTGGCCCGACTGCTGGGTCGGAGGCACCTGTCCGGTCTGGTCGGCGGTGTTCTTGTCCACGGCCTTCCTGGCCGCACCCTGCACCTTGTCGACGTGCTGGGCGTACTTGCCCTGCGTCTTCTTGTCGACGATGTCACCCGCCTTGTCGATCGCGGTGTCCACCTTGTCGGCGTTCTTGGCCAGCACGTTCTTCAGCTTGTCGAGGAATGCCATGCGGCCAACCCTACTCCGAGCGCCACAACCTGCGACGTTCCCCCAATATGGCTCCCTGGACCCACCAAATGACCTCGATCGCCGCCGCCCCGATGAGGCCGATGATCAGCGCCATCGACGTGATCTTGATGTTCGACGGGTCGAGCATGAACGCCTTTCGAGCCAGCGGAATCGAGAAGATCACCAAGTAAGCCAGGCCCGACACCGCCACCAGCGCCACCCGCCACCACTGGTATGGCCGTGCCACTACCGCGAGCACCCAGACTCCCGACACCAGCAGGGTGATCAACGCCGCAGTCGACGCCTGCATCTGCTCGACCGGTGTCGCCTCACGCCCCTGATACGCCACCAGATACGAGGTGAACGTCGCGATCCCCACCACCATGCCCGACGGCAGTGCCGCCGTCATGACTCGCCGAACGAATCCGGTGTGAGCCCTTTCGTTGTTCGGGGCGAGCGACAGGACGAATGCCGGGATACCGATGGTGAACCACGCCGCGATCGTGACGTGGATGGGCTGGAACGGGAAAAGCAGCGGATCGGTACCGAAAATCTTTGACGACAACCCGCCAAGGCCGACGAGAATCGCCAGCAGCACCGAGTACACGGTCTTGGTGAGGAACAGGTTCGAGACCCGCTCGATGTTGCCGATCACGCGACGGCCCTCGCCGACGACATACGGCAGCGTCGCGAACTTGTTGTCCAGCAATACGATCTGAGCCACCGCACGCGAAGCCGAACTGCCCGAGCCCATCGCCACGCCGATGTCGGCGTCTTTGAGTGCCAACACGTCATTGACGCCGTCGCCGGTCATCGCCACCGTGTGTCCGCGAGACTGCAGGGCATGCACCATGGCGCGCTTCTGGTCGGGCCGCACCCGGCCGAACGTGGTGTATTCCTCGAGGGTGTCGGCCAGCTGGTCGGGCTGGTCGGGCAGCTGACGGGCGTCCATCGTCTCGCCCTCGAGGCCGAGTGAGCCGGCCACCGCGCCGACCGACACCGCGTTGTCGCCCGAGATCACCTTGACCGAAACCTTCTGCTCCGCAAAGTAGTCCAGCGTCTCGCGGGCATCGGGGCGCACGCGTTGTTCGAGGACCACGAGCGCCGCCGGCGTGACTCGGCCGGGCGCGTCCACGTGATCGACGGCCATCTCGCAGGAGCCCAGAAGTAGCACCCGCAAACCCTTGGCGCCGATTTCCTCTGCCTGCTGTGCGATTTCAGAGCCCGGTTCGAGTAGCACGTCGGGTGCGCCGATCACCCAGTTACCGTGTTCGGCGTAGGACGCACCACTCCACTTGGTGGCGGATTTGAACGGTGCGGTCGCCGATGCTTGCCACCCGGGCGGCATCTTGTATGCCTCGGCGATGGCTTGCATGCTCGCGTTGGGGCGGGCATCGTCGGCGGCGAGTTGAGCGAGAATCTCGGCAACGGAACTTTCGTCAAGCTTCTTGAGATCCGAGAGCCGCATACCGTTTTCGGTGAGAGTGCCGGTCTTGTCGGCACATACGACGTCGACGCGGGCCAGCCCCTCAATGGCGGGGAGTTCGTTGACCAGGCACTGCCTGCGGCCCAGCCGCACGACACCGACGGCGAATGCGATCGACGTCATCAGCACGAGGCCTTCCGGCACCATCGGCACGAGCGCGCCGACCATCCGCAACACCGACTCCCGCCATCCCGAATCGGTGGTGAACAACTGTGTGTAGATGATGAGCAGACCCGCGGGGATCAACAGGTAGGTGATGAATTGCAGAATCTTGTTGATTCCGCTGCGCAGTTCGGAGTTCACCAGCGTGAACTTGCTGGCCTCATCGGCGAGCTTGGCCGCGTAGGCATCCCGGCCGACCTTGGTGGCGCGATACGCACCGCTGCCCGCGACGACGAAGCTGCCCGACATCACGGCGTCGCCGGCATCCTTCGCGATCGGGTCGGCCTCGCCGGTGAGCAGGGACTCGTCGACCTCGAGGTTGGCCTCCTCGAGGATCTGACCGTCGACGACGATCTGGTCTCCCGGTCCGAGTTCGATGATGTCGTCGAGGACGACTTCGGCGGGAAGCACCGCGCTGGTGCCGGATTGCCTGCGCACCAAGGGTTTCGCCTGCCCGACAATCGCCAGCTTGTCCAGTGTCTGCTTGGCCCGCAGTTCCTGAATGATACCGATCGCGCTGTTGGCGATGATCAGCAGACCGAACGCGCCGTTGATCACCGAACCGGTGGACAGCACGATGATCAGCAGCACACCCAGAATCGCATTGATGCGGGTGAACACGTTGGCCCGCACAATCTCGGAGACGCTGCGCGCCGCACGAGTGGGCACGTCGTTTGTCTTGCCTTCGGAGACACGCTGGGCGACTTCGGCATCGGTGAGACCGGCAGTCTGGACGCCGGGGACGGTGGTCATCCGTGCTCAATTCTCTTCGCGCACGCGCTCATCGTAAGAACGCACCCTTTCCGGATTCATCGAAGTACTCGAGCACCAGCTTGTCACCGTCGAATGTCGCCTTGGAAATCGTTCCGGGCGGCGCGTTTTCGGTGACGAACTTGAACGTGAAGACGTTGCCGTCCCAGTGCTCCAGCGGGACGTTGAGCTTCGAACCGAGCGCCAGCATCAGCTTGCCGTCCTTCTCGGTAACTCTGGCCGGGCCCCAATAGTCGTTGTTGTAGGTGCCGACGTATGTCGGTAACGGCGCGGCGGGTGCCGGGCTTGGCGGCGGCTGCTTGCCGACGAGAGACCCGACCGGCTTTTCCATTTCGGCGAAGACCCCGCTATAGAGGCCGTACCAATCCTCGCGAACCTCGCCGAACTGCACCAGGTCTGCGAACTGGGCGGTCAGCGTTTCGGGGACCCCCGACGGGGTGGCGTTGGTGAGTGCGACGATGGCCACGTCGGCCGACGGCAGGATTACGAAATTCGTTCCGGCACCCAGTTCGAAGGCCCCGGAGTGGCTGAGTTCCGTGCGCGCACCCGACGTCGTCCCGGTGTTGAAGCCGAAGCCGTAGAACCCCGAGCGCATCGCGGGTTCCGACGCAGGACTCGACACGATCTGCGGCGTGACCGCGGGCAGCAGCGCGTCGGCGTCCACGATCTGCTTGCCGTCGTGGCTGCCGTTCGCCAGCACCATCGAAAGCCAGCGGGTCATGTCGTTGATCGATGAGCTCACGCCGCCTGCTGGCGCCTGGGGGTCCGCGTCGCGGACGTAGAGCGGCTCGTACTTGCCATCGACGTGGATGTGTCCGATTGCGCGGTTGGCCCTGGACTCGTAGTC
Source organism: uncultured Actinomycetota bacterium (assembly GCA_963720345.1). Lineage (GTDB taxonomy): Bacteria > Actinomycetota > Actinomycetes > Mycobacteriales > Mycobacteriaceae > Mycobacterium. The sequence continues at coordinate 77,534 of CAVRFN010000047.1, read as the reverse complement.
GGCGAACCGGTAACTCGTCGACGCCATGCCGAGTGGGTCGAACAACACATCATCGGCGAGCACGTCCCACGGTTTACCGGCGCTCGCCGCGACCGCCTCGGCGCCCGTGGTGAACCCGTAGTTGGTGTAGGCGTAGGAGATTCGGAACGGATCCAGCGGGAAGTCACGCAACCGTTCCATCACATAGCGGCGGTCGTGGCCGATGTCCTCGAGCATGTCGCCCGCATGGTCGGGAAGTCCCGGAGCGGTGCGAGAGCATATCGCCGACGGTGACCATCTTCGTGACCGTCGGATCGGACAGAGCGAACCACGGAAGCTTGGAAACGATCGGGGTATCCCAGCCAATGGCGTCAACACCGACCTGGTGGGCGACCACCGTCGAGGACAGCGGCTTGGACAGCGATGCCAGCTGGAAGACCGTGTCCGCGTCGATTTTGTCCCCGGTCTTGACATCCCGTACGCCGAAACCCTTCGCGTAGACGGTCTTCCCCTGGTGCACGACGGCGACCGCCATGCCCGGGATGCCGGACTTGCGCATCAGCTCCTCGGCGATGCCGTCGAGTTTGGCGACGGCTTTGTCGACGGCGTTCTCCGGCAAGGGCATCGCGGGCACGAGCGGCGGGGGAACATCCGCCTGGGTCGGCGTGGACGGCGGCGCAGGTTCGGCAGGCCTCTCCGTGCAGCCGGGGAGAAAGACGAGCAACCCGACGACGGCCAGTCTGGCCAGTGCGTTCATGCGTGCACCGTATCCCGTCGACTGCACGGTTGTGATACGCGAATCGCGAGTACACCCGTCGTCAACAAGCGGGCAGTCAGCGAATGGTTTACAGCCGCCACCACGGGTCGGCCGCCAACGCTTCGTCCGGCTGCACCCGCTGCCCCGGCTTCGGCACCGCGATCAGGACGCCCTCGGATTCCGCGGCCGTGACCAGCCGCTCCGCCGGCTCCGACCACGGATGCGGAGCGAGGCGGAAGGTCGCCCAGTGAATCGGCACCAACAGGCCGGCATCGGAGACGTCGCGGTGCGCGCGGACCGCGTCCTCGGGATTCATATGGATGTCGGGCCAGCCCGGGTGATACGCGCCTGACCGGCATCAGGGTGAGGTCGAACGGTCCGTGCTCTGCGCCGATGTCGCCGAAGCTCTTCGAATATCCGGTGTCCCCGCCGAAGAACGCGCGGTGACTGGGTCCGATCAGCGCCCACGAGGACCACAAGGTGGTGTTCCGGGTCAGGAATCGTCCCGAGAAATGCCGCGCGGGGGTGCACACCAGCGTCAGGTCGCCCAGGCGGGCGCTCTCGTTCCAGTCGAGTTCGACGATCCGGTCAGCGGGGATGTGCCAGGCCCGAAGATGAGCACCGATGCCGAGCGGGACAAAGAACTTGGCGCGCTGGGTGCGCGCCAGCTGTTTGACGGTGTCGATGTCCAGGTGGTCGTAATGGTCGTGGCTGATGATGACCGCGTCGATTGCGGGCAGCGCCTCCAGCGGGGCGGGCACCGGATGCAGCCGGCGCGGGCCGACCGAACGCGACGGCGAGCAGCGGTCGCTCCAGACGGGATCTGCGATCACGCGGTAGCCGTCGATCTCGATGACCGCCGAGGAATGGCCGTACCAGGTGACGGCGAGATCGCCCACCGCCAGGCTCGGGTCGGGCGTGACCACCGGAACGGGTGCGGACGGATGCTGGCTCGAGCTGCCGCCAATGACCTCGCGGACGAGGAGGAACTGCTCCTGGCGGGTCAGGCTGGCCGGGCTCGCCGACTCCAGGTTGACGAACACGCCGTCCTTATAGTTCGGGGAGCTCTTGGCGATGCCGTCGATCTCGACCGGCGAGGCGCCGAGAGCCGACGGGGTGCCTTGGAGCGCGCGCAATGCCCAGCCCCCGGCCAGCAGAGAAGCCGTTCCGAAGCCGATGCGCAGGGCTGCCCCGATCATCAGGCCCCCTGAAACCTCGGTGGCCGCTTCTCGATGCGCGCCACCTGCGCCTCGATCACGTCCTGACTGGCCCAGGCCCGATCGAACAGCTCCGAGTGCTCGGGCCACGGGTCCTCATACGCGCCGTCGTCGTTGAGCACCCGCTTCGCATGCTGCAGGGCCAACGGTGCATAGCCGGCGAGTTCGGCGGCCCACGCCTGCGCGTCGGCGAGCGTGCCGATGCGATTGGCCATGCCGGTGTGCAGTGCGGCCTCGGAGGTGAGCGGCTCCGCGCCGAGCAGCATGCCCCTAGCGCGGCCCGCCCCGACGAGCGAGGTAAGCCGCCGGATGCTCCAGTTATCCAGCGCCAGACCGTATTTCGCGACCGGGAACTGGAAGTACGCCTCGGGCGCGACGACCCGCAGATCGCAGATCATCGCGAGAATGACGCCCGCGCCGATCGTGGGGCCGTTGATCGCCCCGATGACCGGGATGGGGGCCTGGTCGATCGCGATGTTCAGAGCCTTGGCCTTGTCGGGCAGCTCCTCGGCAACCCCCGCGGCGTCGGTCAGGTCGGCGCCGGAGCTGAACACGTGGCCCTGGCCGGTCAGCACGATGACCCGGACGTCTTCGCTGGCGGCTTTCTCGACGGCTTCGCGCAGTCCGTCGACGAGCGCGCCGTTCAGCGCGTTGCGACGGTCGGCGCGCTGCATCTCCAGCGTCATCACATCGCCGTCGCGGGTCACACCAATCATGGCGCCACCCTATATAACCTCTGGGTGTGAGCCGTATCGGTGCCATTGAGCTGCGCGATGCCGTGCTGGATGACGGGTTCGTTCCGCACCTGGGACACCACGCCGCTCGTTGTCGGACGGCAGCGAGGCGTATCAGCGCGAACTGGATGCCGCGGCCGCCAAGACGGGCCTGGACGAGTCGGTGCTGACCGGCGAGGGCACGGTTTTCGGCCGACGGGTGGCCCTGGTGGCCTGCGAGTTCGACTTCCTGGCCGGCTCGATCGGGGTGGCCGCCGCCGAGCGGATCACCACCGCGGTGGCCCGGGCGACGGCCGAGCGGCTGCCTCTGGTCGCATCACCGAGTTCGGGCGGCACCCGCATGCAGGAGGGCACCGTTGCGTTCCTGCAGATGGTCAAGATCACCGCGGCGGTCGAACTGCACAAGCGGGCGCATCTGCCGTACCTGGTGTACCTGCGCCATCCGACGACCGGCGGGGTGTTCGCGTCGTGGGGTTCACTCGGCCATCTCACCGCCGCCGAACCGGGCGCGCTGATCGGATTCCTCGGCCCGCGGGTGTACGAACATCTCTACGGCGAGCCGTTCCCCTCGGGCGTCCAGACCGCCGAGAACCTGGAGCGTCACGGTGTCATCGACGGCGTGGTTCCGCTGGAGGCGGTGCGCTCGACGCTCGACCGCACGCTGAAGGTCGTCGCCGACCCGCCAGACCCTCCACCGCCACCGCCCGAAGCCGCGCCGCTTCCCGACGTGCCGGCGTGGGAGTCGGTGGTGGCGTCTCGCCGGCCGGACCGGCCCGGCGTGGGGTATCTGTTGCGGCACGGCACGTCCGAGCGGGTGCTGCTGTCGGGTACCGGCCGTGGCGAGGATGCCACCACGCTGCTGGCGTTGGCCAGATTCGGCGGCCAACCGGCGGTGGTGCTCGGCCAGCAGCGTGTGCTCGGCGGGCTGGTCGGGCCCGGCGGCCCTGCGCGAGGCGCGACGGGGCATGACGCTGGCCGCGGGGCTCAAATTGCCTCTGGTGCTCGTGATCGACACCGCGGGACCGGCACTCACCGTCGAGGCCGAGCAGGACGGCCTGGCCGGTGAAATCGCCAGGTGCCTGGCCGATCTCGTCCTGCTGGACACGCCGACGGTGTCGGTGCTGCTCGGCCAGGGCAGCGGCGGGCCCGCGCTGGCGATGGTGCCCGCCGACCGGGTGCTGGCAGCACTGCACGGCTGGCTCGCCCCGCTGCCGCCGGAGGGGGCGAGCGCGATCGTGTTCCGCGACACCGAACACGCGCCGGAACTGGCTGCGGCACAGGGTATTCGGTCGGCCGATCTGCTGAGCAGCGGAATCGTCGACGCGATCGTGCCCGAACGGCCCGATGCGGCCGACGAGCCGCTGGCGTTCACGCAGCGACTGTCGGCCACCATCGCCACCGAACTTCACTCGTTGCGCTCGATGCCCGACTCCGATCGGCTCGCCGCCAGGTTGGCGCGCTATCGCCGAATCGGCCTGTAGACGCGGTCAGACTTCGATGGGCGGGTGCAATCGCTCCATCGTGTACTGCCGGTTTCTTCGGGCCGCCCAGGCACTGGCGGCCAACGAGGCGGCCAGTAAGCGCGGCCAGGACCACTATCGCGATCCACAGACGCGAGTCGATGCCGCCGACGGTGAGCTGACGTAAACCGTTGACCGCGTATGTCATCGGGTCGAACGGATGGATGACTTGGAACGGCTTCGCGGTGGTCTCCACCGGATAGATGCCGCCTGCGGACACCAGTTGCAACATCAGGAACGCCAGCGTGACGACGCGTCCGACCGCCACCCCGAACACCGCGTTGAACGCCTGGATCATGGCCAGGAATGTGCCCGCGACAAGGACCAGGAAGCCGACCGTCGCCGATCGGTATACTTGGCATGCAGTCCGACACCGAAGTGGACGACGAGGTACATGACCACCACTTGGCACACGACGATCAGCAATCCCGGCCAGTACGAGGCGAGCACGACGCGCAGCGCACCGAGTCCGTTGACGATCGGCCGGGATTGCAACGGCGTCAACAACATCCAGACGATCAGTGCGCCGATGAACAACGCCAGCGGCATGAAGAACGGCGCGAAACCGGTGCCGAAGGTGGCGGCGGGGTTGTTGTTGACCATATCGCAGGCCGACGGGGGCCGACAGTGTGCGCGCCACCTCGGTGCGCTGAGTCGGTGTCCACGAAGGAATCTGCTTGGCGCCCTGCCCTAACTTCGTCGCCCAGTTCCTGCCCGCCGCCTGCAGCTTCTCGGTTCCATCGGCGAGTTGGCCTGCACCATTGGCGAGTTCGTGACCTCCATTGGACAGTTGCCGCAGACCCGCGTCGAGGCGGTTGGCTCCGGAGTTCAGCTGCTCGACGCCGTCGCGCAGTTTGGTGACATCGTTTCTCAGCCCGCCGTTGAGCGCGCTGGTGATGAAGGTCCGCAGCTTGCTGTTCGGGTCGGCGAGTTCGGTCTCCAACGCAGCGGCGCTGTCCCGCAATCGAATCAGGCCCGAATCGGTGGTCGGGTCGATCCCCTGGGCGCGCAGCAACCCTCTGGGCCCGGGCCAGAACTTCACCCATGTGCCGCACCGCGGGGTCGGGATTGGACTTCAGGAATCCGACGGTCTGGTCGACGATGGCCGCGGCCTGGACCTGGTCGACATTGAGGGCCGCGATCCGATCGCGTGGTCGATCGCACGGCAGCGCTCAAATGCTGTGCGGCGGCGCCGACTTCGGCCGGGTCCAGACCCAGCGCGCCTCACCCGGTCGAGCATGTGAATCAGCGGATCCGTTCGCCGTTTCCACGGCCGTCGACAGCTGCCGGGTGCCCGCCGCAAGCTGAGCTGAACCTGCCTGTGCGGAGTCGAGCCCAGACGCCAGCACATTGGACCCTGAGGACAGCCGCTGCGCGCCGTCGTTGGCCTGGTCTAGTCCGGTGGACAGCTGCTGGGCGCCATCAGCGGCCTGCTCGAGCCCTGAGCCCGCATCGGAGAGTCCGGTCACCACGGTGCCGACCGTGCGTTCGCCGATCTTTTCGTTGACCTGGTTGAGGACCTCGCGCGACGCGTTCTGGCCGATGATCGACGCGAGGTAGTTGTTGGCGTCGTTGAATGTTGAAACGAAGCTTGGCCTGTTGCGGATCGGTCCCCGACACCGAGCGCGATACCGGCGCTGAAGTCCTGCGGCAACGTGATCGAGAAGTAGTACTTGCCGCTCGCCAACGCCCTCGGCGGCTTGGGCGCCGACACCTCGGAGCAGGTTGAGCTGACCGGAGTCGATGAGCGCGGCGGCCACCTCATCGCCGGCCCGAACCTGCTGGCCCTGCGCCGTCGCGCCGCGATCCTCGTTGACCAGCGCCACCGGAACCTTGTTCACTTCCGCGAACGGATTCCAGAACGCCCACAGGTACATGGCGCCGTACAGCAGCGGCATCAGGATGATCGTGATCAGGGCGATGCGTGGCAGCAGACCCCGCGAATAGCGCTTCAGGTCTGTGCCCAAAGACATTCCGGCAAGCACGGTTACTCGCCCCCTTTTTGTTGTCCGATCAGTCGGCACGGGTGTGGCGCGCACCCCCAGAGCCATCGGGAACCGCATTGACGGACGCGGTGATGACGGTCTGATTCGCGCCCGAGTTCGATCAGCCGGCTCAGCAGCATCGCCCGGTTGCGTCGTCGTCGACCTGGTCGAGGTTGCCGACCACGAGCAGTTTCGGGGCGGGCGGTGTTGGCCAGCGCGATCCGCAGCAGCAGACCGTCGAGTTCGGTGAGTTCCTCGACATATTCCGTCAGCGGCGGCAGCGGCAGATGTCCCGAAGACCGGCCCACACACGCTCGTCAGGTCGTTTGCCTCGTCGGCGCGCGGGATCAACCGATGCCAGGCGACGTCCCAGCGCAGCTGCTCGGTGATCTAGATCTCGGACGGTGACTGATTCGGCAACGGTGTCCAGTTCGTCGATGCCCGCCAGCGCGGAGTTGGCGAAGACATCGCTGGCGCGCGGCTCCGGCCCATCACCGTCATGTTCCCCTGCCATCGGACGTCATGCGGCCCGAGAGCGTCATCAGCAGCGCGGTGCGACCAGAACCGGCGGGACACCTCAACACCGTCACGCCACCCGCGTCGATGTCCAGATCGATCGGACCATAGACCGGTCCCCACGGACCTTTCATGCGGATTCGCCCGCGCACTCACCGCCGGTGTCGCCGGCTCCGCGTCCGGGGGCTTGCTCGTCGTGCGGCACCGACATCTGGCAATTGCAGCACCATCGCCGGTGGCATTCTGGGGAATGTGGAACCTCTGCTTCATTTCGCGGGGAACTTCTGGTGGCTGATCTTTCCGTTCATGGGTCGATCGGTGGCGCGGTGAAAGCGGTCGCGGCCGCCAATGAACGCCGGGCGCAGCGCCGGCTCGAGCGTTACCGCATCAAACAGCAGACCAAGGTCGCGCTCGCGGAGGCATCGGGCCGGGCGCGCAACAACGAGGCCGCCAACCGGCGCGAGATGACGAAAGTGCTCGCGCGCCACGCCGACACCGACGCCCGATGGCTGGACTACGAGGTCGACGTCGCCAAGCTGCTGGACTTTCCGCTGATGACCGATATGCGCGATCCGTTGACCATCGACTTCCACAAGGCTCGAAGCCGCGCGGACCTGCTGCGACCGGACAGCGTCGAAGACATCCTCGACGACCGCCACGCCCAGCTCGAGTACCGCGACGCGGTGCACGACTATGTCGCCGCGTTCGAGGTGGCCGAGGCAGAGGCGGTTCGCAAGCGGCGCAGCGACTTTTCGGTCGAGGCGCAGGAGCGCATCGAACGTGCACAGAACCTGCTGCGGCTGGCCTCGGACCGCGGCGCAACGCACGACGAGCGCAGGGCCGCCTATACGCGTGCGCAGAAGGAGCTCGACGGACTGATCGTGCTGCCTGCCGTCACGCGGATCAGCATCGAGCGCAAGGTCGCAGGCGAGATCGAGGCCTAGGCGACCGCCAGCGCGGCGAGCATCGCCGCACATGTGAGGAAATCCAGCGGCAGGCGCAACAGGCTGCGGCGCGTCCACGCCACCGCCGCCGCCTCATCGACGTCTGCGGGATCGGTCTTCTCGAACGCCACCGCCTTGGGCACGAAATCGACAAGCGACCACACCCGCATCACGGCATGGCTGACCAACGCGACCAACAGCGCGATCCGGGCGTCGGCATCACCCCACGCCACGATGAGCGCGACGATCAGCAGCACCTCGAAGGTGGTGTGCGCCGGGATCCAGAACCGGCGCCGGGAAATGCCGCCGTTGCGCGGCTGGATGATTCCGGGCCGTTTGGGCCAGGCCGGGTCGATGACAACGGTTTCGTAGAGGCCGCCTCCGAACAGGGCGCAGGCCATGAGCGTGGCGGCGGCGATCAGGACGAGCGTCGGGGTCCACATCGCCGTCCGATTATCTATGGTGCGGTGAGGTAGCGCTGAACGGTCGGCCCCAACCAGGCCACCGTCTCGTCGTGCGACATGGCGACGACCGGCGGCAACTGCAGCACATAGCGGCACAGCGCCAGACCGAGCATCTGCGTCGCGACCAACCCCGCACGACGCTCCGGTGCGTCGGGGTTGATCGTCGTGATCACCGGCAGCAGTTGGCTTGCGAAGATCACCTGCATCCGTTGTGCCGCTTCGGCATTGGTGGCGCTCGACCGCAACAACACGATCAGCGCCTCGTCGCGTTCCCAGCGGTTGATGAAGTGGGCGACCAGCGCGCGCCCAGCTGGTCGCGGTCGGTGTCGGACAGATCCGGTATCTGCAGGTCGAAGTCGGCCGCCGCGGCGAACAACTGGTCCTTGTTGCCGAAGTACCGCATCACCATCGACGGGTCGATGTTCGCGTCCGCGGCGATGGCCCGGATGGTCGCCCGCTCGAACCCGGCTTTCGCGAATTGCTCCCTGGCCGCGGCCAGGATCACCGCCTTGGTCTGCTCCGAGGATCTGCGCATGCCAACAAGTGTAGGCCAACAAGTGTTGACATTGTCGGTACTCCAGGCGCATAGTTATGCCAACAAGCGTTGGCATAGAGCCACGGAGAGTGAGGAGAAGAAGATGTATGACACCTACGACACTGATGTCCTGGTCATCGGGGCAGGTCCGACCGGGCTGACGCTGGCCGCATCGCTGGTGGCGCGGGGATCGCGACCACCGTCGTCGATCGGCAGGCCGCAGGCGCGAACACGTCTCGCGCCGCGGTGGTCAACGCCCGCACGCTGGAGGTTCTCGAAGACCTCGACGTGGCGAGGCGGCTGGTGAAAGAAGGCGTGCAGGCGCCGGTGTTCACGATCCGCGACCGCGGCCGCACGCTGATCCCGATCGACTTCAGCGGGCTTGCCGACGGAATACCCGTACTCGCTGATGGTGCCGCAGTCGCACCACCGAGCAGACTGCTGCTCGAGCGGCTGGAAGAACTCGGCGGGTCCGTGCTGCGGCCGAGGACGCGTCACCGCGATCGCCCAGGATGCCGATGGTGTGACGGCGACCCTGGACGACGGCGCCGTCATCCGCGCCCGATACGCCGTCGGCGCAGACGGTATCCGCAGCATCGTGCGCGAGCAGGCCGGCATCGGTTTCGAGGGCGGCGTCTACGAGGAGTCGTTCGTGCTGGCCGACGTCCGGCTGTCCGGCGACGCGCCACACGACGAGGTCGATCCTGTTCTGGGCGACAGCGGGTCTGACCGTGGTGGCGCCGTTGCCCGACGGCGTCTACCGAATCGTCGCGCCGGTCGCCGACGCGCCCGAGGAACCGTCGACGTCGATTCATCCAGGAGATCCTCGACACCCGCGTGGGCGCGGGGCGGATGGTCGTCACCGACGTTGTCTGGGGCTCACGTTTCCGGATTCACCACCGCGTCGCCGACACCTATCGCGCGGGCCGGCTGCTGCTGGCCGGTGACGCGGCCCATGTGCACAGCCCCGCAGGCGGCCAAGGCATGAACCTCGGCATCCAGGACGCCGTCGCGCTGGCCGATGCGCTGGCCGCCGTGCTGGCGGGCGGCCCGGAGACCCTGCTGGACGACTACAGCGCCGCACGCCGTCCGATCGCCAAAGAGGTGGTGACGATGACGGATCGGCTGACCCGGCTGGCGACGCTGCCGCGCGCGGCGCGACCGCTCCGCAATGCGGTGATCAGCCTGCTCGGCCGGGTGCCGGCGGTTCGGCTGGCGCTGGCCCGGCAAGCTCAGCGGTCTGGTGTACCGCTGAGCGGACCATTCGCGGCCGCGGCTGCCGGACGTACAGCGCGGCGGTCGCGGCCAGCACCTCGACGAGCGCCAGCAGCGTCGCCACCGCCATCAGCGCGACGGCTGGCGGCGCCGCTGCGTTCGGGGCGCCGTGGTGATGCGCGGGGGCGGGCAGGTGCAGCGCGATCATCGCCATGTTCATCAGCGCGACGACGACCCAGGCCCGCGCCGTCCCGTCACGCCACAGTTCGCGCGCGCAGTACAGGCACGCCACGATCATCACCGCCAGCAGCCCGGCCGCGATCACGTTGGGCGAATGGCCCAGCATCGCCGCGTGCAGTCCCGCCGAACCGACCGCGAGCACGGCGCACGCCCGCCGTGCCACCGTCGATGTCAGATGTCATGTAGATAGAGTACTCGGCCAACGCCAGAATTCATCCGTCGCTGTCGGTCGAGTCCGAGAAGTTTGACGGTTTCCTCACGCATCTCGACCTTGCGAACCTTGCCGGTGATGGTCATCGGGAACTCGTCGACGACGTGGACGTAGCGCGGGATCTTGTAGTGGGCCAGCTTGCCGGTGGCGAACTCGCGCAGGGCCTGCGCGTCGAGCGCGCGCTTCGGCCCGGCTTCATCCGGATCCAGGCACAGATCTCTTCGCCGTACTTCTCGTCGGGGACCCCGATGACCTGGGCGTCGTCGACATCGGGATGGGTGTAGAGGAACTCCTCGATCTCGCGCGGATAGATGTTCTCGCCGCCGCGGATCACCATGTCCTTGATGCGGCCCGACGATGTTGCAGTAGCCGTCGTCGCGCATGACGGCGAGATCGCCGGTGTGCATCCAGCCGTCAGCGTCGATCGCCTCGGCCGTCTTGGCCTCGTCCTCCCAGTAGCCGAGCATCACCGAGTAACCGCGGGTGCAGAATTCGCCGGGCTGCCCGCGCTCGATGACCTCACCGGTGTCGGGGTCGACGATCTTGATCTCGACGTGCGGGTGGGCCCGGCCGATCGAACTCGGTACGCCGCTCGAGGTCGTCGTCGATGCGCGTCTGACACGACACCGGCGACGTCTCGGTCATCCCGTACGCGATGGCGAGCTCGGCCATGTTCATGTCGTTGACGCAGCGCTTCATCACCTCGACGGGACAGACCGACCCGGCCATGATGCCCGTTCGCAGCGACGACAGGTCGCGCTGCGCGAGGTCGGGCTGGCCGAGCATCGCGATGAACATCGTCGGCACGCCGTAAACGCCTGTACACCTTTCTTTTTCGATGGCATCCAGGGTCAGCGCCGGATCGAACGCCGGCGCCGGGATCACCATGGTGGCGCCGTGGCTGGTGCAGCCGAGATTGCCCATCACCATGCCGAAGCAGTGGTAGAACGGCACCGGGATGCACAGCCGGTCGTCGGGCCCGAAGTTGATGAGTTCGGTGGTGAAATACCCGTTGTTGAGGATGTTGCGATGCGACAGCGTGGCCCCCTTCGGGAAACCCGTTGTGCCCGAGGTGTATTGGATGTTGATCGGCTGGTTGTTGTCCAGCGAGGCCAGCCTCGCCCGCAGCTCGTCGACGGCGCACGGCGTCTGCTTTGCTCGACCAGATCGCGCCAGTCGTCGGTGCCGAGGAAGATCACCTCCTGCAGTTCGCGGTGTCTCGGCCCGCACCTCGTCGACCATGCTCGACGTAGTCCGACGTCTTGAACGACGTGGCGGAGACCAATGTGCGGATGCCCGACTGCTTCAGCACGTACGCGAGTTCGTGTGTGCGATAGGCCGGATTGATGTTGACCAGGATCGCGCCGATCTTTGCGGTCGCGTACTGCACCATCGTCCACTCGGGACAGTTCGGCGCCCAGATGCCGACGCGCTCACCGCGATCGATGCCCAGCGCCATGAGACCCCGCGCGACCACGTCGACCTCATCGTTGAGTTGGGCGTAGGTCCATCGCCGGCCGCTTGCCATGTCAACCAGCGCGTCCCCGTCGGGATTGGCTGCGACGGTCCGTTCGAAGTTCTCGCCGATGGTCTCCTCGAGAATCGGGATGTCGGTCGGACCCGCGTCTTGCGACTTCATCGCCTCATCGTCGCGTCGAAACTGCGCACAGATCGCGAATCGGCAGAAATTCGCGACCTGGCCGCCGTCTCGGCGCGACTGGGGTTAAGGATGGGGCCATGGGCCAGATCACTCCGTTTCGCATCGCAGTACCCGACGCCGATCTCGACGACCTGCGGGCCAGGCTGGCCCGCACCCGCTGGCCCGACGCCGAATGCGTCGACGACTGGACCCAGGGCATCCCACTGGCCTACACCCGCGAACTGGCCGACTACTGGGCCGACGACTACGACTGGCGCGCACGCGAAGAAGCGCTGAACCGCTTCGACCACTACACCACCGAAATCGACGGTCTCGACATCCATTTCATCCATCAGCGATCGGGGGCCGAGGACGCCTTCCCGCTGCTGATCACCCACGGCTGGCCCGGATCGATCGTCGAGTTTCACAAGGTCATCGAGCCGCTCACCGCGCACGGGTTCGACGTGGTGTGCCCGTCGCTGCCGGGATACGGCTTCTCCGCCAAGCCCACCGGCACGGGCTGGGGCATCGAGAAGATCGCGGACGGCGTGGGACACCCTGATGGGCACGCTCGGCTATGAGCGCTTCGGCGCGCAGGGCGGCGACTGGGGCGCCGCCGTCACCACGCAGATCGGGCGCAACGGCGGCCGCTGCGTGGGGATCCACCTGAACATGCCGCTCGGCTTCCCGCCAGGCAAACTCGACAATCCGACCGAGGACGAGAAGCAGGCGCTCGAGCGCGGGCGAGTACTACCAGAAGTGGGATTCGGGCTACTCCAAACAGCAGTCGACGCGGCCGCAGACCGTCGGCTACGGGTTGGTGGACTCCCCCGTCGGCCAGCTGGCGTGGATCGTCGAGAAGTTCTGGTCGTGGACCGACAGCGACGGCGACCCGCAGAACGTGCTGACCCGCGACGAGATGCTGGACAACGTGATGCTGTACTGGCTGACCGCCTCGGGGGCGTCGTCGGCCCGGCTGTACTGGGAGAGCTTCAATGCATTCGGCGGCTTCGACCGCGTCGAACTGCCCACCGGCATCGCCGCATTCCCCAGGGAGATCCTCAAGGCGCCGCGTAATTGGTGCGAGGCCGGGTACAACATCACCCACTGGACGGACATGCCGCGCGGGGGCCACTTCGCGGCGTTCGAACAGCCGGAGCTGTTCGTCGAGGACGTGCACAAGTTCTTCACCACCCTGCGCTAGGAGATTCGATGCGAACGATCGAGGCCGACTACCTCGTCGTCGGTGCGGGCGCGATGGGGCTCGCGTTCACCGACACGATGGTGGCCGAATCGGACGCCACGGTCGTGGTGGTCGATCGCAACGACCAACCGGGGGGCCACTGGACGACGGCCTACCCGTTCGTGCGGCTTCATCAGCCGTCGGCCTATTACGGCGTGAACTCTCGGAGTTTGGGCAGCGACACCATCGACCACGGCGGCCTCAACGCCGGCTACTACGAGTTGGCCAGCGGCGCCGAGGTCTGCGCGTACTTCGACGCGGTGATGCGCCAGCATCTCCTGCCGACGGGTCGCGTGACGTACCTGCCGATGAGCGAGTACCTCGGCGACGGGCGGCTGCGCACGCTCGGCGGCGACGACATCGCGGTGAACGCGGGGCGGGTCGTCACCACCCACGTCGAGATCATCGTGCCGTCGATGCGGGGCCCGTCCTATGCCGTCGCCCCCGGCGTCGAGTGCGTCCCGCCCAACGACCTGCCGCGGATCCGCGACGCCCGCGACAGATACGTGATCGTCGGCGCGGGTAAGACCGCGATGGATGCATGCCTGTGGCTGCTGCGCCACGGCGTCTCGCCGGAACGGCTGACATGGATCAAGCCCCGCGACTCATGGATTCTGGACCGCGCCGCCGTTCAGCCCGGACGCAGTTCGCCAAGCGCGTGCTGCGCGACTTCTCCGCCCAGCTCGGTGCGGTGCTGGAGGCCGAGTCGTTTGCCGGACCTGTTCGCTCGGCTCGAGGCCAAAGGCTGTCTGCATGCGCATCGACACATCGATCGATCCGACGATGTACCGGTGCGCGATCCTGTCGCAGGCCGAACTCGAGGAGTTGCGACGAATCTCCGATGTCGTGCGGATGGGCCATGTCCAGTCGATCGAGCCGGGCCGGATCACGCTCGAGGGCGGCACCCGCGACATCGACGGCTCAGCGCTCTACATCGACTGCAGCGCAGACGGTTTCGCGCGCATCGAACCGGCGACGGTGTTCACCGATGAGCGCATCGCGCTGCAGGCGGTGCGGACCTGCCAACCCGCGTTCAGCGCCGCCGTCATCGGCCACGTCGAAGCGACATACTCCGATGACGAGACGAAGAACGCGTACTGCAATCCCGTGCCCTATCCGTCAGACCCGATCGACTGGTTGCGAATGATGCTGGCGTTCAACAAGAACCAACTGCAATGGTTCACCGATCCCGACATGATGGCGTGGGTTGACGCGTCACGGCTCAACGTCTTGCACCATGTCTCCGCAGGCGTCAGCGAGCGGGCCCGCGAGAAGATCATCTCCGTACTGAACTCCAATATGCCCGTCATCAACGACAAGCTGGAAACGCTGCTGGCGCAAGCCTGATCTTCATGACGCCGAGTCAATGGAACAACTAGGTCAGTCTGCTGCTGCGCCTGGCGCGTGGACCGGCGGCGTTGCGGCTCAGTCGGGAACGGTGACGCCGAGGGCGAAGTCGTAGTTCCCCACTCCGTGGCTGGCCAGACCCATCGCGACTAAGCCCGTTCCTTCCAGCCAGTGCGCCATGTTCAACCCGCCGACGTCGAGCGGGCGCAGATCGAGGCTCTCGATGAACTCCGCCACGCCCGCCTTGGCCTTTGCGTCGTCGCCGGCGATGAAGACGTCCAGCGGCCGGCCCTTGGCCAGGACGACCCCGAAGATGGTGTTGAAGGCCTTCACCACGCTGGCGCTGGCCGGGGCCGCCTTGGCGACTTCCTGCGCGATCGAGGTGTCATCGGGGATGGCCAGCCCGTCGGCCGCGGAATTGAAGGGGTTGCTGATGTCGACGATGACCTTGCCCGCCAGTGCGTTTCCGTACTGGGTGACGACCGGAACGACATTGGCGTACAGCAGGGCCACGATGACGATGTCCCCGGCCGGGACGGCGCCGAACTCTCCCGTCGTGGTGCTGCCGCCAAGAGTCTTGGCCAGGTCAGCGGCCTTGGACTGATCGCGGCCGATGATCTCGACGGTGTTGCCGCCCGCGACCGCCAGCGTGCCGATGGTGCGGGCCATGTTCCCGGTGCCGATGATGCTGATGGTGCTCATGAAATGTCCTGTCCTCGTTGATGATTGGAAGGTTGATTCCGCCGCCTTGAGTCCGCGTGAGGAGGGCACGGCGTTCGCGTCACTCCCCGTTCGTGCGCAGTTCCCAGGGCTGCATGCCGAGTGCGATCCGCAAGGTGGCCCTGCATCTGGACGCCGGCCGGCAGCGGGCGCCACCATATGGTCACCTCGGCGATCTTGCCGTCCGCGTCGAGCCGGATGTAGTCCATCCCGTCGACCACGGTGTCTTCGATCTGCAGCCGGAAGTACGCGGCGTGGTGCGTCTCGCCGCTAAGGACTTCCTTGTAGGTGAGGTCGGCCGACCGCGCCGACCCCTCGCATGGCTTCCAGGACTGCGTCGCGGCCGGTGACTGGCTCGTCGCTGAGCGGGCCGTACAGCACCACGTCCTCGGCGAGGATGCCGGAAAGAGCGTCTTTGTCTGCGCCGCCGTGCATGGAGTCGACGAAGGCTTCCACGGTGTCGCGGTGCGGGGCGAAGGTGGTCATGGTTACTCCTATGTGTTTGTGTTGTCGTTCATCAGATCACTGTGGTGCCGCCGTCGACCACCAGCTCCATGGCCATTGACATAGCTCGAGTCGTCGGAGGCGAGGAACAACGCGGCCGACGCGATCTCCTCGGGGCGGCCCATCTCTCGCCGCGGGATCACGGACTCGAACTGCGCCTTCGTCTCCTCGTCCATCACCTCTTCCAGCATCGGCGTGGCGACCTGGCCGGGGGTCAGCACGTTCACCCGGATCTTCCTGTCCCTCAACTCGGACACCCACACCCGTGCGTAGGCGGGCAGCACGGCCTTGCTTCCCGCGTACACACTCCAATCGGGGTAGCCCCGCAGCGATGCGTTCGACCCGGTCATGAAGATCGAGCCGCCATCGTTGAACAGCGGCAGCGCCTTCTGGACCGTGAACAGCGTGCCGCGCGCGTTCAGCGAGAAGGCGGCATCGAAGTCCTCCTCGGTGATCTCGCCGAGCCTGCTCTGCTCGCCCGTCCCGGCGCTTGCCCACAACACGTCGATCGAGCCCTTTTCCTGCTTGACCGTGTCGAACAAGCGGTCCAGATCGTCGAGGTTGGCCGAATCACCCTGCACGCCGGTCACATTCCGCCCGATCAGTTCGACGGCCTGGTCCAGCGCGTCCTTGCCGTCGGCCCGTGATGAAGACGTGAGCGCCTTCGTCAACGAACAACTTGGCACCGGCCAGCGCCATGCCGCTTGTCGCGCCGGTGATCACCGCGACCTTGCCATCGAGCTTTCCCATGATCACTCCATTCATTCGACAGTGCCGATGTTATGTACACCGATCTGAGTACTTAACGTATCGGACGGCGACTGGGATCGCAAGCTATGTACACCGATCCGTACCCAACTGGGCTACGCTGGGCGCATGACGGAGTTGGAGAAGGGGCCGCGAGGCCTGCGCCGCGGCAGGGGCGCACGAGAGCGCATCCTCGGCGCTTCACGACAACTGTTCCGCGATCAAGGCATCAACAGCACCGGCCTGGACCAGCTCTGCGCGGTGGCCCAGGTGTCCAAGCGCACGTTCTACCAGCACTTCACCAGCAAGGACGAGCTGATCGCCGAACACCTACGCCGATTCGATCCCGACGTCCTGCCCGAGGTGTTCGACCGCACCGACCTCACACCCCGCGAACGGCTCCTCGCCGCCTTCGACATTCACGCGCCCCTGTGCCCGTTCATCGCGGCGGCCGTCGAAATCCACGACCCGGGCCACCCGGCACGCGTGCACGCCCGCGACTACAAGACGGCCTTTGCCGCGCGGCTCACCGAAACCGCGCGCGAAGCCGGCGCCGCCAACCCCGAACAGCTCGGCGAACAACTGGCGCTGCTCCTGGATGGCGCCTCGGCCCGCAACCGAGTCCTCAACTCCGACACCTTCGCCACCGCCGCCGCCATCGCAGTCGTCCTCATCGACAACGCCATCCCCACCGCAGCGGTACCGCCCGACGCAGGTGAGCTGCAGCCGAAGTTGACGCCGAGCGACAACTTGCACCTCCCCGACATATGCCCGGTCCTCCCGGCGAGATCGAAGAGTCTGCGGTGAGGCCGTGAAATCGCGGATTTCTCGCCGCGGCGTGGACGCAGAGTCAACGGAAAACGTCAGGCCAGCGACTCTTCCCATGCGCGGTGCAGCGCCGCGTAGCGGCCGTCGGTGCGGCCGATCAGGTCGTCGGGCGCGCCGTCCTCGATGATGCGGCCGTGCTCGAGCACCAGCACGCGGTCGGCGACCTGCACCGTCGACAGCCGGTGCGCGATGACAAGTGCGGTCCGTTCGGCCAGCACCGTCTCCAGTGCGCGTTGCACCATCCGCTCGCTGGGGATGTCCAGCGAGGACGTCGCCTCATCGAGGATCAGCACCGCGGGGTCAGCCAGGAAAGCCCTGGCGAAGGCGACCAACTGCCGTTGACCGGCCGACAAACGTCCTCCGCGCTTGGCAACGTCGGTGTCGTAGCCCTCGGGAAGCGCGTCGATGAACCGGTCGGCGCCGACCGCCCTCGCCGCCGCGACCACCTCGTCGTCTCCTGCGTCGGGCCTGCCGAACCGGATGTTGTCGGCCACGGTGCCGTCGAACATGAAGTTCTCCTGCGTGACCATCACGACGTGACGGCGCAGTTCGGTCTGCGCGAGGTCGCGTAGGTCCACGCCGTCCAACGTCACCGAACCCGACGACGGATCGTAGAAGCGCGCAATGAGTTTCGCAATCGTCGTCTTGCCCGCCCCTGTGGTACCCACAAGTGCGACTGTCTGACCCGCAGGCACCGCGAAGTCCAGGTCCGGCAGCACGGGGCGCCCCTCGACGTACGAGAACTTCACATCGTGGAAGGCGATGTCACCGCGGACCGTGTCGAGTTTGACGGGCTCCTCCGGGTCGCTGATGGCCGGCCGCTCGGCAAGCACGCCCGCCAGGTTCTCCAATGCCGAGGAGGCGGACTGGAAGGTATTGAAGAACTGCGAGATCTCCTGCATCGGCTCGAAAAACATCCGCAGATAGAGCAGGAACGCCGCCAGTGTGCCGATGGTCATCTCGCCGTGCAGAACCCGGTAGCCGCCGTAGAGCAGCACCACACCGGTGGTGATGTTGCCGACCAGTTTCACGCCCGGCATGAAGATCGCGAGCAACCGGAAGGTCCTCTCGTTGATCTCGCGGTAGTCGTCGGCGATGTCCTCGAAGATCTCCTGGTTGCGGGGTTCGCGCCGGTACGCGTGCACCGCCTTGATACCGGTCATCGTCTCGACGAACTGCACGATCACCAGCGCGGCACTCGCGCGTACCTTGCGGTAGACCTTCGCGGACTCCGAGCGGAACCACCAGACCAGCGCCACCAGAATGGGGAAGGCTGCCAGGCACATCAGGCCGAGCCGAACATCCAGCGCCACAAGCAGAATGGACGTACCGACCAATGTGAGCGCCGCGGTGATCAGGCTGTCGAAGCCTGTCTCCAGCATGTCCTGGATGGCCTCGACGTCGTTGGTGGACCGGCTCACCACCCGACCCGATGTATAGCGGTCGTGGAACTTGATGTCGAGTCGCTGAAAGTGCCGGAACACCCGGCGCCGCAGCTCGAGCAGGACCTTCTGCCCGATGCGGCCCGACCGCCGCAGGAAGAACATCCGGCTGACGGCCTGCACCAGCACCACCACGCCCAGCGTGGCCACGACCGTCATCAGGGTGTGTGCCGAACCACCGTCGACGATCGGGGGTATGCCGCGGTCGATGCCTCGCTGCATCAGAATCGGAACGGAAAGGCGCGCTGCGTTTTCCACCACGACGACGAGGGCGAGCAACGCGACGGTGCGGCTGTACGGCCGCAGCAGCGAGCCCAGCAGCGCACGGGCCTCGCGGCGCCGCGGCAAGCTCTCGTCGATCGGCAGGTCCTCGGTCTGGTCCTCGTCGAACTTGCCGCGCCATTCGGTTGCGGTCATCGGCCCTCGGCTTCCGAGGTGACGAACCGCCGCTCGGCTCGTTCGCGATCCAGCGCTTCCTGCTCTTCGTAGGCCACCTCGAGTCGGCTTCGGTCCTCGTCCTCCTGCCAGTCGCAGGCGCGCTCGCAGCCGTCGTCGAGTACCCCAAACTCACTGTCAGCGGCCAGCAGGTAGCGGTATTGCGGGACGGTGGCGAGCAATTCGGCGTGCGTGCCGATGTGGGTTATGGCACCGCCATCCAGTAGTGCCACCTTGTCGGCGAGCAGAACGGTCGACGCCCGGTGCGCGACGACGATGCCGGTCACCTCGTGCAGCACCCGGCGCAATGCCTCTTCGACGACGGCCTCGGTGTGCACGTCCAGCGCCGACAGCGTGTCGTCGAGCACCAGGATCCTCGGCGCCGCCAGGATGGCACGCGCCAGCGAAAGCCGTTGCCGCTGACCGCCGGACAGGCTCATGCCCTGCTCGCCGATGCGGGTGTCCAGACCGTACGGCAGGTCGTAGACGAACTGCGCGGCGGCGACCTCGATGGCCTGGGCCATCTGCTCGTTGCTCGCATCCGGGGCGCCCAGCCTCAGGTTTTCGGCGACGGACATCGAGAACAGCGTCGGATCCTCGAACGCGGTGGCCACCGTCTCGCGCAGCGCGGGCAGCGACAGATCACGGATGTCGGTGCCGTCGATGCGGATCGAGCCCTCCGTGACGTCGTAGAGCCGCGACAGCAGCGAGGCCAAGACGGACTTGCCCGAGCCGGTCGAGCCGACCAGTGCCAAGGTCTCCCCCGGCTCCACGGTGGCCGTGACGTGACGCAGAACCCATTTGTCCGGCTCGCCGGACGGCGCCAGCCTTGCCCCTTCGGCATCGGGGAAGCGAAACCCCACGTCGACAAGTTCCAACCGTCCGCCCGACGGTGCGACAGCGTCGGGACCGTCGACGATTTCCAGTGGCGAATCGAAGATCTCGGCAATGCGGTTCGCAGCAGTGAACGACTCCTGCGTCATCGACAACAGAAATCCCAGCGACGCGATCGGCCAGACCAGCGACAGCATCATCGTGATGAACGCGACGAGCGTGCCCATGGTGACCAGACCGTGGCCGGCAGCGTAGGCCCCGAATCCGAGCACCACGATCAGCGTCAGGTTCGGAATGATCTCGAGCAGCGTCCAGAACTTCGCGGACACCGACACCCTTTGGACCTGAGTCTCGTACAGGTTATTGAGTTGTTCGTCGAACCGGTCGTAGACGTAGTCCTCGCGGCCGAATGACTTCACCACCCGCAGTCCGAGTGCCGATTCCTCGACGTGCGTGGCGACGTGGCCGCTCTGATCCTGGGCCAACCGCGACAGTCGCGTGTACTCCTGCTGGAAGTGCAGCACGGTCGCCGATATCGGCACGATCGACAGCAGCACCACCACACCGAGTGGCCAGTACATCGCCAGCAGGATCGCGGTCACCACCGTGATCTGGATGACATTCAGCAGGAGGAAGACCAGGCCGAACGACATGAATCGACGAATCGTCCCGAGGTCGTTCATGATTCGCGACAGCAGCTGGCCCGACTGCCAGCGGCCGTGGAACGACATCGGCAGGATCTGCAGGCGGGCGTAGAGGTCCTTGCGGATGTCGGCTTCCACACCCATCGTGGCTCGTGCGACCAGCCACCGCCGGATGAACCACAACACGGCCTCGGAGATGCCGACACCCATCGCCGCGGCGCCAAGCAGCCACAGGCCACGCTGGTCCTGATGCCGCACCGGGCCGTCGATCACCGCCTTGGTCATCAGTGGAATCGCCACGGTGGCAGTGAGACTGAGAAGCGCTGTTGAGACCATCGCGATCCAGCGGACGCGGTAGGGCATGAGATAGGGCAGCATGCGCCACAGATCCGAGCTCGGCCTCGCGCGCTTGGCCGGCGGCGCAATCGCGGGCGCCGCGCGAAGCGCGTTCGAAGAGTCGGTCATTTAGTACATCTTCCCATTGAGGGCAAATCGATAACCCCGCCGCCGTAATGGAGTTACGGCGGTCATGCGGCGACCTTGTCGTCGCCGAACTGCGTCTCGTAGAGCTCGGCGTAGCGCCCGTGACGGGCCAGTAGTTGGTCGTGCGTTCCGCGCTCCACAATGGAGCCGTCCTCGACGACGAGGATGACGTCGGCAGAACGCACCGTGGACAGCCGGTGGGCGATGACGATCGACGTCCGGCCTGCGAACGCTTCGGCAAGGGCCTGCTGCACAGCGACCTCGGACTCCGAGTCCAGCGACGCCGTCGCCTCGTCCAGCACAACCACCCGTGACCTTCCCAGCAGCAGTCGCGCGATCGTCAACCGCTGACGCTGTCCGCCGGACAGACGGTATCCGCGCTCACCGACAACTGTGTCCAGCCCATCGGGCATCTCCGCAACCACGTCGGCCAGCCGCGCGCGCCGGAGCGCCTCCCACAGCTGGGCGTCGGTCGCCGCAGGCGCGGCCAACCTGAGGTTCGACCGAATGGACTCGTGGAACAAGTGCCCATCCTGCGTGACCATGCCGACTGTCTCCTTCAGCGACGCGAAGGTCAGGTCGCGTACGTCGACCCCGTTGAGGCGGACCGCGCCGAAGTCGACGTCGTACAGGCGTGCCAGCAGTGCTGCCGTCGTTGACTTCCCCGCCCCGGAGGAGCCGACCAACGCCACCATCTGACCGGGTCGCGCGGTGAACGAAATGCCATGCAGCACCTCGTCCCCGCCGCGATCGTCCAACTCGGCGACCTCTTCGAGCGAGGCCAGTGACACCTTGTCGGCAGCAGGGTAGGAGAACCGGACCGAGTCGAATTCGACGGTGACCGGGCCGTCCGGAACCGTGCTCGCATCCGGGCGCTCGCGGATCAGCGGCACCAGATCGAGCACCTCGAAAACCCGCTCGAAACTGACCAGCGCAGTGGCGATCTCAACTCGTGCATTGGCCAGCGCGGTCAGCGGCGCATACAGCCGGGTCAGCAACAGGGCCAGCGACACGATCGCGCCGGCCTGCAGATGCCCACCGATCGCCAACGTCCCGCCCAGCCCGTACACCAACGCCAGGGCCAGGGCCGACATCAGCGTCAGCGAGTTCATGAACGTCGACTGCAGCATCGCGGTGCGCACCCCGATGTCGCGCACTCGCCCGGCGCGCACGCCGAACTCGCGGGACTCGGCGGCGCTGTCGCCGAACAGTTTGACCAGCGTCGCGCCCGGCGCCGAGAACCGCTCGGTCATCTGGGTGTTCATCGTCGCGTTGTGAGCGGCCGACTCGCGCGACAGCCGGGCCATTGCGCTGCCGATCCGGCGGGCCGGAATCACGAACAGCGGCATCAAGACCAACGACAGCAACGTGATCTGCCACGAGATCCGCAGCATCACCGCGAGCGTGATCGTCAACGTGACGATGTTCGTCACCACGCCCGACAGCGTGTCGGAGAAGGCCCGCTGCGCACCCATCACGTCGTTGCCCAGCCGGCTGACGAGTGCACCCGTTCTGGTGCGGGTGAAGAATGCCACCGGCATCCGCTGCACATGGTTGAACACCGCGGTCCGCAGGTCCAGGATCAGCCCTTCACCGATCACCGACGACAACCATCGCGTCACCAGTGACACGACCGCTTCCGCGACCGCGACCGCGGCGATGACGGCGGCGAGCGTCATTACCATCGCCGAGTTGCCCGCACCGGTGATCTCGTCGACCACCCGACCCGCCAGCAGAGGGGTCGCCACGGTCAGTCCCGCGGCGCCCACGCTCACCGCCAGGAAAACCGCGAGTCTGCGGTGATGCCGTCCGGCGAACCGCCAGATCCGGCCGAGCAACCGACGGTCCGCCAACGAGTGCAGATCGCCGCCGCGTGCGTGCGTCTGCCGATAGAGCGATTGCCTGGCAACCGTTTCCAAACTCATGAATTCACCGTAAAACCTCAACAATGGATGAGGTCAAAGCCTTCCCCGGGTGTCGGGGCGTGAATTCAGACGGCTGCGCGCGACTCAGCGGTCGTCGCGATGGGTCTTCTGAAGTTCCTCTTCGGCCTGTTCCAGGGCCTCTCGCGCCGCGCGCAACCGGGTGAGCAGGTCGTCGGTCTCGTGCTCCTTGCGGTCGGCACCCCTGGCCTCCTCCATTGCGTTCAGCACGATGCCGATGAACAGGTTGAAGATCAGGAAGCTGGCCAGCAGCACATAGCTGATGAAGTACACGATGGTCCACTGCGAAACCGCTTGGCCCATCGCGACGTTGTCGGGAAAGTTCTCCAGCGTGAGCATGACGAACATCGTCAGCATCGCCAGGCCGACGTTGCCGTAGTTGTCCGGATCATGGGAGCCGAACAGCACCCAGCCGAGCATCCCGTAGATGAAGATCAGTACGAACGTCGCGCCGGCCAGCGACGCGATGCCCGGCACGCTCCTGCCCGCCGCGGAGACCAGTATGCGAAGGTCGGGCAGGAACCGCACGAGGCGCACGATGCGCAGCAGCCGCACCATCCGCAGCAGCATGGCGTTCGCCCGCAGCCCAGGCACGAACGCTGCAACGACGACGATGAAGTCGAAGACGTTCCAGCCGTCCTTGACGAACTCACGCGGGTTCCATCGGCACGCAGTCAGCCGGATGAGCAGCTCGACGACATATATGCCGAGGATGACGTCGTAGATCGTGGCCAAGAGGGGTTCGCGGGGGCCTGCGACGGAGGGATAGGTCCCAATACCCAGCACGATCGCGTTGATGACGATCACGCCGACGATGAAGAGTTCGAAGTTGCGGTTGTTGATCAGCGCTCGGCACCGATCCGGGATCGAACGCGGCCCCGGCTGCGGTTCGGGCACCCGTTCAGGCGGTGGAGCCCCGACAGCGTCGGGAGATGTGAGCGTCACCCTATGTAGATAGCAGCCCGGACGTGTGTTTGCCAGACGAACCGCACTCTTTTTTATCTACTGCGTCAAACAATCCCGAAATAGCCGATCACACCGGCGGCCACCACCACAAGCAAGGGATTGGTCTTGGTGAAAACGAAGATCGCTGTGCAGACCGCTGTCAGCACGCAGGCCCGCCACGATCGATTTCTCGTGCGTGACATAGAACTTGGGGTTGGACCACCGGACGGTTATACCGGCCTGGACGAATCGCTCGAACGTCTCGTCGTTGGCCCGGTCGCCTCCCGAGCGCGCGGGGTTGAGCATGACACGCACGTCGACACCCGCGTTTGCGCCGTTCGATCACCGCCTGGATCAAGATCTCTTCGGTAAAGGTGAACTGCTTGATCAGCAGCGAATTCTGTGCCGAGGAGATCAATTCGCGGACCGGTTCCACACCGTCATCGGGCTCGACGATCAACCGGGGGTGAAGGAGCTGGCACAAGTTTCGGATGCTAGCAGCGCGCGAATTTGCCCGCTTTGCTATCACTCGATCGTTTCGCGGGCCGTGACACGGCGGTGACAAGACCGTCGCTACCGCGAGACCGTCGTACTTACGCGCCTGACACATGGTTGGGGACGCCATCAGGCAAGATTGGGGCCATGGACAGTGGCGCAGCTTCACCCCGTGTGCTCGTGGTCGATGACGACCCCGATGTGCTCGCCTCACTCGAGCGCGGACTGCGGCTGTCCGGTTTCGACGTGTCCACCGCGATCGACGGCGCCGAGGCGCTGCGCAGCGCGACGGAGACCCGCCCCGACGCGATCGTGCTCGACATCAACATGCCGGTGCTCGACGGCGTCAGCGTGGTGACCGCACTGCGCGCCATGGACAACGACGTCCCCGTCTGCGTGCTGTCGGCCCGCAGTTCGGTCGACGACCGTGTCGCCGGACTCGAGGCCGGGGCGGACGATTACCTGGTCAAGCCGTTCGTGCTGCAGGAGCTGGTGGCACGGGTCAAGGCCCTGCTTCGCCGGCGCGGTTCGACGGCGACGTTCTCCTCGGAGACCATCCAGGTAGGTCCGTTGGAGGTCGACATCCCCGGCCGCCGCGCCCGCGTCAACGGCGTCGACGTCGACCTCACCAAGCGCGAGTTCGACCTGCTCGCGGTGCTGGCCGAGCACAAGACCGCGGTGCTTTCGCGAGCTCAGCTGCTCGAGCTGGTGTGGGGATACGACTTCGCCGCCGACACCAACGTCGTCGACGTATTCATCGGCTACCTACGCCGCAAGCTAGAGGCCGGCGGCGCACCCCGGCTTCTGCACACGGTGCGCGGAGTGGGATTCGTCCTGCGCACGCAGTAGTCCGATGAGCATGCTGACACGGATCTTCCGCCGCACCCCCTCCCTTCGGCAGCGAGTGGCGTTCACCAGTGCTATCGCCGGGGCGATCGTCGTCGTCATCGCGGGCACCGTGGTCTGGTTCGGCATCACCGACGCGTGGAACGAGCGGCTGGACCGCAGGCTCGACGAGGCGGCGGGATTTGCGATTCCGTTCCTGCCGCGCGGGCTCGACGAGATCCCGAAATCGCCCAACGACCAGGACGCGATCATCACCGTGCGCAAGGGCGGACAGGTGACGTCGAACTCGGACGTCGTGCTGCCGCAGCTCGAGCCGGGCTACGCCGACACCTACGTCGACGGTGTGCGCTACCGGGTCCGCACGGTGGACATCCGGCTGCCCGAGCCGATGTCGGTGGCCGTCGGCGCGACATACGAAGGGACCATCGCCGACATCAACAACCTGCATCGCAGGGTGATCATCATCTGCACCCTGGCGATCGGCGCC
Organism: uncultured Actinomycetota bacterium; assembly: GCA_963720345.1. Classification (GTDB taxonomy): domain Bacteria; phylum Actinomycetota; class Actinomycetes; order Mycobacteriales; family Mycobacteriaceae; genus Mycobacterium. The sequence continues at coordinate 51,635 of CAVRFN010000047.1, read as the reverse complement.
GCGACGGTCGGCGGGTGGGTGCTGGCCGCATTCGCCGTGCGCCCCTTCAAACGCCTTGCCCAACAGACCCGTCAGATCGACGCGGGCGACGAGGATCCCGACATCGACGTCGCCGGCGCCACCGAAGCCGTCGAGATCGCCGAGGCGGTGCAGGGTCTCGTCGAACGGGTCTGGAACGAGCAGGACAAGACCAAGGCCGCGCTGACGTCCGCCCGCGACTTCGCATCGGTGTCGGCGCACGAACTACGAACTCCGCTGACCGCGATGCGGACCAACCTCGAGGTGCTGGCCACCCTGGATCTGCCCGAGGACCAGCGCAAGGAGGTCGTCAACGACGTCATCCGCACGCAGTCGCGCATCGAGGCCACCCTCGGGGCGCTGGAGCGGCTAGCGCAGGGTGAGCTGTCGACGGCGGACGACCATGTGCCCGTCGACATCACCGAGCTGCTCGACCGTGCCGCACACGATGCGATGCGCGTGTACCCGGAGCTGGACGTGTCGTTGGTGCCCGCGCCGACGGTGATCATCGTCGGACTGCCCGCCGGTCTGCGGTTGGCGGTGGACAACGCGATCGCCAACGCCGTCAAGCACGGCGGCGCAACCCGCGTACAGCTCTCGGCGGTCAGTTCGCGCGCCGGTGTGGAGATCGCGATCGACGACGACGGCGGCGGCGTTCCCGAGAAGGAACGCACGGTCGTGTTCGAACGATTCACCCGCGGCTCGACCGCGTCGCGCTCGGGCTCCGGGCTCGGGCTCGCGCTGGTGGCCCAGCAGGCCGAATTGCACGGCGGCACAGCCGCTCTGGAGGAGAGTCCGCTCGGCGGCGCCCGATTGTTGCTGAGGCTGCCCGGTCCCAGCTAGCGGGTTTCGCGCCGAAACTGAGCTTGTGCTCGACTTTTCTCCGAAACTTCGCACATAAGCTCAGTTTCGGCGGCTATGCATGCGCGCCGGCGGCACGCAATGCGGCGCGCGTGCGCGCGACGATGGTGACTGGCCGATAGCGCAACATGCCAGCGCTGACGCGCACAATCCGCCAGCCGAGCGCTTCGAGTTCGGCCTGTCGATCCACGTCACGATCCCTGATAGCCGGATCGGTCCAGTGTTGCCTGCCGTCGTACTCGACTCCGACCTTCCAGTTGTCCCAACCCATATCGATGCGGCCGACATGCTCGGCGTATCGATTGAACACATCGATCTGCGTTTGTCGCGGTCGCAAGCCGGCGTCGGTGAGCACCAGGCGAGTGCGTGATTCCTGCGGCGACTCTGCGCCGCCATCGGACAGCTCGACCGCTTCGCGCGCCTGAACGATGCCGCGAGCTCCGCGATGGCGGTCGATCAAGACAGTGATGTCGATTGGCTTCAGATGGGTGGCCTGCATCAAGGCGTCGATGCGTATGACTGCGAGTGTGCGACCGTACCGGCGTCCGATGTCGAAGGCCGTCCTAGCCGCAGTGGTCATTGGGATGCTGCCGATTGACTGCACCTCATCGGGTGCCAGTGCGTCGTTGGTGAGCACAATGCCGTTGGTCCTGTGCTGGCTGCGCTGGTTGAGTTCAGCAGGCAATCGCGAATCGATCCAAAGAGATCCGTGCAACGCCGCGGCCGAGATGCCGGCAACGGTCGCACGCCGCCCGGACCATAGCCACGCTGCCTTAGCCTTCTGCTTCGGCGTCAGGTCTTGGCCGCGCGGCACGTAGACGTTGCGGTAGACAGCGTCATACCGAGTGGCGAGCTGGTATCGGTTGACGAGACCGGCCGCCAGAGCCTCACTGCCAATGAACGGATCCACATCGATTCGACGGCGTGGATCGCGCTGCGGTTCCCGCGCGAAACTGAGCTTGCGCTCGACTTTTCGCCGAAACTTCGCGCATAAGCTCAGTTTCGGCGGCTCGCGCTACCGAGTGCCCAGCAGGTCGATCACGAAGATCAGCGTTTTGCCGGACAGCCGGTGCCCGCCGCCCGCGGGCCCGTATGCCTGCGCAGGCGGGATGACCAGCTGGCGCCTGCCGCCGACCTTCATGCCGGGGATGCCGTCCTGCCAACCCTGGATCAGACCGCGCAGCGGGAACTCGATCGACTCGTTGCGCGCCCACGAACTGTCGAACTCCTCGCCGGTGTCGAACTCGACGCCGACGTAGTGCACCTCGACGGTGCCGCCGGGCACCGCCTCTGCACCCTCGCCGACCACCAGGTCCTTGATGACCAGTTCGGTCGGCGGGGGGCCGTCGGGAAACTCGATCTCGGGCTTCTGTCCTGAAGTGGAAGTCACCGTATCCACCGTAGTCGGGCACACTGAAACCATGGCGAAGGACCAAGACATTCTCGATCACGTGAACCAGCTGGTTGCCGAGGAGAAGGAGCTGCGGGCCCGGCTGCAGCACCGTGAGATCGACGAGTCCGAGGAGCATCAGCGCCTCCGTGCGCTCGAAGTCCAGTTGGACCAGTGCTGGGATCTGCTGCGTCAGCGCCGGGCGCTTCGTGAGACCGGCGGCGATCCAGGGGCGGCAAGCGTGCGTCCGCCCGACGAGGTCGAGGGCTACCTCAACTGAGCGGTCCCGACACCGGAGCCGCCCGGTCAGCGACATACGACGTCGTCATCGTCGGCGGCGGACACAACGGGCTGGTGGCCGCCGCATACCTGGCCCGTGCGGGCCGGCGCGTGCAGGTGCTGGAGCGGCTCGACCACGTCGGTGGCGCGGCGGTGTCCGCCCACGCATTCGACGGCGTCGACGCGCGGTTGTCCCGCTACTCGTATCTGGTGAGCCTGCTGCCCAGGCACATCGTCGAGGACCTGGGCGCCCGGGTGCGGCTGGTGCGCCGGCGCCACTCGTCGTACACCCCCGACCCCGGCGACGGGTGGCCGAACCGGGCTCCTGATCGGACCGTCGTCGACGTTCGGCGCGATCGGCGCGGGTGCCGACGAGGCGGGGTTCGACGAGTTCTACCGGCGCGCTCGCGTGCTGACGTCGCGGATGTGGCCGACGCTGCTGCGGCCGCTGTGCACCCGCGACGACGCGCGCAAGCACGTGGGCGACGACGCCGCATGGCACTTGATGGTCGATGAGCCGATCGGGCACGCCATCACCGACGCCGTGTCGAACGACCTCGTGCGCGGCGTGATGGCCACCGACGCGTTGATAGGCACGTTCGCGCGCGTCGACGATCCCTCGCTGACGCAGAACATCTGCTTTCTGTACCACCTGCTCGGCGGTGGCACCGGCGACTGGGACGTCCCGATCGGCGGCATGGGTGCGGTCAGTGGCGCGCTGGCCGCCGCCGCCACCGGCTATGGCGCCGAAATCGTCTGCGGTGCAGAGGTTTATGCTATCGATCCCGACGGGGAGGTGCGCTACCGCCGCGACGGGAAGGACCACCGCGTACCCGCCGGGCACGTACTGGCGAACGTGACTCCGACCGTACTGGCCGCACTGCTCGGCGAACCGACGCCCGCCCAGGCGCCCGGCGCGCAGGTGAAGGTGAACCTGATGCTGCGCAGGCTTCCGCGTCTGCATGACCAGTCCGTCGCACCGGAGCAGGCATTCGGCGGAACGTTTCACATCAACGAGACCTACCGCCAACTCGACACCGCGTACACCCGCGCTGACCACGGCGTGGTGCCCGACCCGCTGCCGTGCGAGATCTATTGCCACTCGCTGACCGATCCGACGATCCTGTCCGACGACTTGCGCGCCTCCGGTGCGCAGACGCTGACGGTGTTCGGCCTGCACACACCGCATTCGCTTGATCGCCGGCCGCGACCCCGACCGGATGCGAGATACGTTGACCTCGGCGGTGCTCAACTCACTGAACTCCGTTCTGGCCGAACCTATTCAGGATGTGCTGATGCAGGATTCGGCCGGGAGGCTGTGCATCGAGGCGAAGACGACAGCCGATCTGGAGCACTCGCTGGGCATGACGGCGGGCAACATCTTCCACGGCGCGCTGTCGTGGCCGTTCGCCGAGGATGACGAGCCGCTGGACACCCCCGCGCGACGCTGGGGCGTGGATACCGCCCATGACCGGATTCTGTTGTGCGGCTCAGGATCACGCCGAGGTGGCGCGGTGTCGGGCATCGGCGGCCACAATGCCGCGATGGCGGTGCTGGAGAGCTAGCCGGCGGCGAGCTTGTCGAGGATCGCCCTCAGCGACTTGAGTTCGGAGTCGTCGAGCGCCGCCAGAGCATCGGGCGCCGGGTCGGTGACCGCGTCGATCTCGTGCACCATGGCCCGGCCGGCTTCGGTCAGCGACACGATCTTGCACCGTCGATTCGTCGGATCGATCTCGCGCACCACCAGTCCGCGCTCTTCGAGATCGTTGACCGCCACCGTCGCCGCAGGCGCGTCGATGGTCGCCGCACGCGCCAACTCCTTGACCGTCATCGAGTGTCGGCTCAGCCGCTTGAGGATGCGAATCCTGCTGAACGGCAAGCCCGATCGTTCGACCACGGCCCGCTTCCAGCTGTCGCGGTTGTCGATCACCACCGCGGCCATCGTGCGCCAGACTTCGTCGGCCAGCGGGTTATTTGACATCGACGATCTCCTTCTGCGCTGCCGGTCCGGCGATCAACGGTGCGAGGCGCTCGGCCGAGCGCAGCGCGCGCGGCGACGTCGAGTAGAACGCCGAGCGCGAGTGATCATCACCCCGAGCGCCGCGCAGATCGAACCACAGCGGGCGCGCCGCCGCGGCGAAGTCCGCACCCATCGTCGCGAGCGCCGACCCGGCGACCGAACCGCACAGCGCCACACCGAGACTCACGCCGACCTGCCGGCTGGTCGATGGCGACCGCCGACGCGGCCCCGGCCCGATCAGTCGGCATACCGCTCACCGCCGCGTTGGTGATCGGCGCGTTGACCATCGAGAAGCCGATGCCGAACACCGCGAAGATCACCAGCAGCTGCCACACCGGCGTCGTCGCCGTCAGCTGGCTGAGCATGCAGTGTCGCCGCGGTGATCAGGCTTCCGGCGATCAGCAGCGACGGCCTGCTGCCCCACCGTCCGACCATCCGGCCGGACAGCGGCGAGAACACCAGCGCGCCAATGGCTACCGGCAGATAGATCAGTCCGGTGTGCATCGCCGAGAAGCCGCGCTCGTCCTGCAGGTACAGCGACATCATGAACAGGAAAGCGCCCCACGCGGCGAACGCGCACACCGCGATCACGGTCGCGGACGCGAACGGGATGCTGCGGAAGAACCGGAGATCGATGAACGGGTCATGGCGTCGCGACTCGTAGCGCAGGAAGCCGACGAAGGCGAGCACCGCGACGACGGCCGACCGCGATGGTGCGGACGTCGCCCCAGCCGAGGACCGGGACCTTCGATGAGCACGTAAGACGATGCCGAACAGGAACGCCATCCCGAGGCCCTGGCCGATCGGGTCGACGTCGCGCATCGTCGCCGACTTGGACTCGGGCACGAAGATCGCGGTCAGCATGATCGCCAGCGCGCAGATCGGCAGGTTGATCCAGAACACCGACGCGCCAGCCGACGAACTCGATCAGCGCCCCGCCGACGATCGGGCCGAGCGCCATCGAGATGCCGACGACCGCCGCCCCAGACGCCGATCGCGCGGGCACGTTCCACCCGGCCGGTGAACACCTGCGTGATGATCGACATCGCCACCGGATTCATCATCGAACCGCCGATGGCCTGCAGGAAGCGCGCGGCGATCAGCGTCTCGATGTTCGGCGCCAGGCTGCACAGCAGCGAGCCGAGCGCGAAGACCGTCAGCCCGATCTGGAACGTGCGCCTGCGGCCGAACCGGTCGGCCGCCGCGCCCGACGAGCAGCAGCAGCGACGCCAGCACCAGCGTGTAGATGTCGATGACCCACTGCAGCTGCGACGCCGACGCGCCGAGGTCGGCGCGGATGCTGGGGATGGCGACGTTGACGATCGTCGCGTCCATCGACACGATCAGCAGGCTCAGGCAGCAGGACACCAGGATGATGGCCTTGCGCCGTGCGGCTCATTGACCGGACGACAGTTTCATTCACACAACTATTGTGAAACTACAACTGTCCAGATTGCAAGCCACTGACCGCGACGTGAGATCGGCTCGCAGCTGAGCGAGTCTACCGCTTGCCGGTGTCGACGTAGTCGCGCTCGGTGTAGCCGGTGTAGATCTGGCGCGGACGGCCGATCTTGCCGCCGCCCTCGTCGTGCATCTCACGCCAGTGCGCGATCCAGCCCGGGCAGCCGGCCCAGCGCGAACAGCACGGTGAACATCCGGGTCGGGAAGCCCATCGCCCGGTAGATCACGCCGGTGTAGAAGTCGACGTTCGGGTAGAGCTTGCGCTCGATGAAGAAGTCGTCGGTGAGCGCGACCTCTTCGAGCGCCTTGGCGATGTCGAGCAGTTCGTCGTCGCCGCCGAGCTTGCCGAGGATCTTGTCGGCCTGCTCCTTGACGATGCGCGCCCGCGGGTCGTAGTTCTTGTAGACGCGGTGGCCGAAGCCCATCAGCTTGACGCCGTCTTCGCGGTTCTTGACCTTCTTGACGAAGGTCTGCACGTCGCTCGTCCTCGGTGCGGATCTTCTCGAGCATCTCCAGCACCGCCTGGTTGGCGCCGCCGTGCAGCGGGCCCCACAGCGCGTTGATGCCGCCGGAGATCGAGGTGAACAGGTTGGCCTGCGACGAGCCGACCAGCCGCACCGTCGACGTCGAGCAGTTCTGCTCGTGGTCGGCGTGCAGGATGAGCAGCATGTCCAGCGCGCGGACGATCTCCGGGTCGACCTCGTAGGGCTCGGCCGGGAAGCCGAACGTCATCCGCAGGAAGTTCTCGACCAGGGTCAGCGAGTTGTCCGGGTAGAGGAACGGCTGGCCGACCGACTTCTTGTACGCGTAGGCCGCGATGGTCGGCAGCTTGGCCAGCAGCCGGATCGTCGACAGTTCGACCTGCTCGTCGTCGAACGGGTCCAGCGAGTCCTGGTAGTAGGCGCTCAGCGCGTTCGACCGCGCTGGAGAGCACCGGCATCGGGTGCGCGTTGCGCGGGAAGCCGTCGAAGAACCGCTTGAGGTCCTCGTGCAGCAGGGTGTGCCGCTGGATCTGGGTGGTGAACGTCTCGAGCTGATCGGCGGTCGGCAGCTCGCCGTAGATCAGCAGGTAGCTGACCTCGATGAAGGTCGACTTCTCGGCCAGCTGCTCGATCGGATAGCCGCGGTAGCGCAGGATCCCGGCGTCGCCGTCGATGTAGGTGATGGCGCTCTTGGTCGAGGCGGTGTTGACGAAGCCGTCGTCGTAGGTGGTGTAGCCGGTCTTGGCCAGCAGCGAACCCAGCGCGATGCCGTCGGAACCTTCGGTGGCGTGGACGACGTCCAGTTCGAGCTCGCCACCGGGGTAGTTGAGGGTGGCGTGCTCGTCTGGATTTTCGGCCACGGGGATCCCTTCTACGTTGCAAGGAATGCGGAGTCTGCCCTTCAAAAGGTAGTCCCATTCCAGCACTGCCGCCCGCGGGGGGGTTGCCAGATGGTCACGACCGACTGTCGATTACCTGCGGTGAGGCCGCTGAACTCGGCGAATGTGCGTTCCAGGCGCTCGGCGACGTCGTCGATGCTCAGCTGCGACCAGTCCCGGGTCTCGGCGCGCCAGGTCGGTCGAGCGCCGTCATGATCACCGAACCCCCAACCGCAGACACCAGCTTCGGGCCGCGATCGTCGCACGCTCGCACCCATCCGCTTGGCGAGCTCGACATCCACGGCGTTGGCTCGGAATTCCAGTGCCGCCTGCCGCAATGCGGGCGACGACAGGATGATCCGCACGATGCACATGACCCGTTCGGCCGACAATTCTCCGGCCGGGGCGACCTTGGCCGCATTGGCCATCGGCGAGATAAGCCCTCAGCAGCGCTTCGAAGTGGTTGAGCTCGCGCGGTTGACGGGCCAGTTCGACGCGCCGTTCTGTCCAGCACCTCGTCGATCGAGGGCCAGTGCGATGGCGTCCTTGGTGGCGAAGTAGCGGCTGAACGTGCGGGGCGACACGTCGGCGATGGCAGCGATCTGGTCGACGGTGGTGCGGTCGAAGCCCTGCCGCTCGCACAGCTCGACGGCGGCGTCGATCAGCGTGGCGCGAGTGCGTTGCTTCTTGCGTTCGCGCAGACCGAGGGTTGCCTCCCCGTTGACTTCAGCCACGATCGGATGCTAGCCAGGCAAGGTAAGAGGCCGCTGAGAAAATGGCACCCACCGACACTTGGCCCCCTACGTCACACTTTGTCGTCTCGGCGTCGCCGCCTACGCGGTAACGGACGAAGGCGGGCACCAACACCGCCGCGACCACCACGCCGACCACCACCAGTGCTCCGCCGCCGGCCGCGGCCACCGTGGTGCCGACCGCAGCGGCGGCTGCGCCGTGCACGGCATCGGCCAGCCGCGGTCCGCCCGCAACCACCACCGTGAACACGCCCTGCAGCCGGCCGCGCAGGTCGTCGGATGCCGCCTGCTGCAGGATCGTCGACCGGAACGCCGCCGACACCATGTCCGCCGCACCGCCGATCGCCAAGAAGCCCAATGCAACCCACAGCAAGCGTCGCCCGCGTCTGCCGTGCGCGAATCCGCCCGCCAGGCCGAAGCCGACCATCGCGACGCCCCACACCACGATCGCGACCGACCACCGCCAGCCCTGGCGCCGGATCCGTCGGCAGCCAGCCGGAGAACACCCCGCCCGCGACGGCGCCCACCGACATCGCCGCGGCCAGCAGCGCCATCGTGGTGCCGCCCTCGACCGGACCGCCGAAGCTTTCGTGCGCCATTTGCGGGAACAGCGCCCGCGGCATGCCGAAGATCATCGCGATCAGGTCGACGACGAACGACATCAGCACCACCTGGTTGCCCGCCAGGTAGCGGAAGCCGTCGAGCACCGCGCGCGAACCCCACCGAGCGCCGCCTTTGCCCACCGGAGGCGGCGGCATCGGCGCGAGCCGGAACGTCGCCCAGATCGGGGCGATGCAGGTGATCGCGTCGATCAGGTAGAGCGTGGACAGGTCGACCCAGTGCAGCATCACCCCGGCCAGCAGTGGGCCGACGATGGCGCCGAACTGCATGACCGTCATGTTCAGCGAGTTGGCCGCCGGCAGCTGGTCGCCGGGCAGCATCCGCGGGATCGCCGCCGCCCGGGTCGGCTGAGTTGATCGCGTAGAACGCCTGCTGCACCGACAGCAGGCACAGCACCACCCAGACGTTGTTGAGCGCCAGCGCGGCCTGCAGCCACAGCAGCACCGACGCCAAGGCCAGCCCGCACGGACGCGATGATCAGCAGCAGCCGGCGGTCCATCGCGTCGGCCCACGCGCCGCCCCACAGGCCGAACACGATCAGCGGCACGAGCGCGAACAGGCCGGACAGTCCGACGTACGCCGAGCTCTGGGTGAGCGCGTACAGCTGCACCGGCACCGCGAAGATCGTCAGGTTGGCGCCGATGACGGTGACGATGCCCGCCAGCCACAGCCGCCGGAAGTCCGGAGCGCGAAGCGGTGTGGTGTCGGCGAAGAATCGCCGCACCTAGGGCTGCAGCCGCTCGATGCGGCAGTTATGCATCGTCACCGGCAGCTCCGGATCGGTGACGACACGAATCCTGTTGTGCACCCGGTTCTCCCGGCCCTGCCAGAATTCGACGACCTCGGGCGCGATCAGATACCCACCCCAGTTCGGCGGCACCGGGACTTCGTCGAGTTCGGCGAATCGCTCTGTCACGTCGGCCAACTGCTCGAGCAGCGCAGCGCGCGAGGCAATCGGTTCGGACTGGTGCGACGCCCACGCCCCCAGCTGCGAACCACGCGGCCGCTTGGACCAGTAGTCGGCGGTCTGCTCGGCAGACACCTTGGTGACCGGGCCCCGGACGTGGACCTGGCGGCCGAGCAGGAACCAGGGGAACGTCGCCGACGCGTACGGCATCGCGGCGAGGTCCTGCACCCTTGGCGGAGTCGTAGTTGGTGTAGAAGGTGATGCCGTCGGCGTCCACGCTCTTGCACAGCACCGAGCGGGTCGACGGGCGTCCGCGTGCGTCGACGGTGCCCACCACCATCGCGTTGGGTTCGGCCACCCCGGCGCGCTCGGCGTCGGCTAACCACTTGCGCAGCAGCGCAACCCAACCGTCGGCGAGCCAGTCGGCATCGAGGTCGCCGCTGCCGTCCTTCTCCACCGAGCCGTACTCGACCCGCATTCTCGCCAGATGTTCGTCGTCGCGAGTTGCCACGCGATCACGCTACGCCTCGGCTGTTCGCCGACCTGTTACCGACCGGTAGTAAAGGACGCGGGGCCGGGTGCGAGAATCTGCCCCATGACTACGACGTCAGCGGTTCCTGAGGATTTCGTCCCCGGACTCGAAGGCGTCGTCGCCTTCACCACCGAGATCGCCGAACCCGACAAGGATGGCGGCGCGCTGCGATACCGCGGCGTGGACATCGAGGATCTGGTCTCCCAGCACGTCACGTTCGGCGACGTCTGGGCGCTGCTGGTCGACGGCAAGTTCGGCCACGGCCTGCCGCCGGCCGAGCCGTTCCCGCTGCCGATCCACAGCGGCGACGTCCGCGTCGACGTCCAGGCCGGTCTGGCCATGCTGGCCCCGATCTGGGGCTACGCACCCCTGCTGGACATCGAGGACCAAACCGCGCGCGACCAACTTGCCCGAGCGTCGGTGATGGCGCTTTCCTACGTCGCACAGTCCGCGCGCGGCATCTACCAGCCCGCGGTCCCCCAACGGATCGTCGACGAATGTTCGACCGTGACAGCACGTTTCATGACCCGTTGGCAGGGTGAGCCCGACCCCAAGCACGTCGAGGCGATCGACGCCTACTGGGTATCTGCGGCCGAGCACGGCATGAACGCCTCGACGTTCACCGCCCGGGTGATCGCGTCGACCGGCGCCGACGTCGCGGCGGCGCTGTCGGGCGCCATCGGCGCGATGAGCGGCCCGCTGCACGGCGGTGCGCCGGCGCGGGTGCTCCCGATGATCGAAGAAGTCGAGAAGACCGGTGACGCGCGCGCCGTCGTCAAGGGCATCCTGGACCGCAAGGAAAAGCTGATGGGGTTCGGGCACCGCGTCTACCGCGCCGAGGATCCGCGCGCGAGAGTGCTGCGCGCCACCGCCAAGCGGTTGGAGGCGCCCCGCTACGAGGTGGCCGTCGCCTTGGAGCAGGCCGCGCTGGCCGAGTTGCGGGAACGCCGTCCCGACCGCGCGATCGAGACCAATGTCGAGTTCTGGGCGGCGGTGATCCTGGATTTCGCGCAGGTGCCGACCCAGATGATGCCCGCGATGTTCACGTGCGGCCGTACCGCGGGCTGGTGCGCGCACATTCTCGAGCAGAAGCGACTCGGCAAGCTGGTCCGCCCGGCCGCCATCTACGTCGGTCCCGACCCCCGCAGCCCTGAGTCCGTCGAGGGTTGGGACAAAGTCGTCCGGTCGTGACGACGGCGACGTTCACCTCGGCGGCGAGGAGTTTCGCCGCACTGGTGCACGAGATTCCTGCCGGCGCCTGGGGCGAACCCGGCCTCGGCGAGTGGGACGTCCGCGCACTGGTCGGACACACGTCGCGATCGCTGACCACTGTGCGCAGCTACCTGCAGACCACCGCCGATCGAGAAGACATCGCGACGCCGCAGGAGTACTACGTGCGGGTGACGCCGTCGGCGCTGGGAATCGATCCCGCGGATGTCGCGGAGCGCGGCAGGCAGGCCGGCAGGGATCTCGGCGATGATCCGGCCGCCGCGGTCGAGGAGTTGGTGTCGGGGGTGACGAGCGATCTCGCGTCCGTCGACAATCCGTTGATCGAGGTGATCGGCGGACTGGGCATCCGGCTGCACACCTATTTGCCGACCCGGATATTCGAGCTGGCCGTGCACGGAATGGACATTGCTAGCGCGCTCGATATGCCGTTTCCCCTGCCCGAGGCGGTGCTCGCCGAGGCGCTGGACGTCGCCACGCGAACGGCCATCGCGACCGGACAAGGGGAAGCGGTGCTTCTGGCGCTGACGGGGCGGTCCGCGTTGCCGCCGTCGTTCTCCGTGGTGTGAACTCCGCAAAGTTAGATACAACACGTGCGACCACCCGAAATGAACCTAAATGGGGAGTCCGCCTTTTAAGGTGGGCGGGTGCCCCAGATGGATCGCCGCAACATGATGATGATGGCGGGTCTTGGCTTTTTGGCCGCCACGATTCCCGCCGCCCAAGCCCAGGCAAGCCCGGCAAATCGCACGCCATTACCGGCGCAGCCGCCGAGTGGCGACCCGGGCGGCGGATACATCTTCCAGGACGAGTTCGACGGTCCTGCCGGGTCGAAGCCCGATCCGGCCAAGTGGATCGTGCAGACCTGGCAGGACGATGTCTGGCCGCCGGTCCAGGGCATATACCGCGACGATCGCCGAAACGTGTTCCTCGACGGCAACTCCAACCTCGTGCTGCTGGCCACCCACGACATGGGCAGTATTACGGCGGCAAGCTGCGCGGCATCTGGCGGGGCATGATCAACCAGACGTGGGAAGCGCGAATCAAACTCGACTGCCTGACCCCCGGGGCCTGGCCGGCGTTCTGGGCGGTGAACGAGGACCCGCTGCCCGACGGCGAGGTCGACGTCTTCGAGTGGTACGGCAACGACGCAGTGGGCGCCGGGGACCACGGTGCACGCGGCGTCCAACGGCAAGACCTGGGAGGGCAAGTCGATCCCCGGTCTGGTCGACGGTGGCTGGCACACCTGGCGGATGCATTGGGGCGAGGACGGTTTCACATTCTGGCGGGACTACGTCGACGGTGCCGAACCGTACTTCCATGTGCCGCCCAACCCGATTCAGGTGTCGGGCAGGCCCGACGACTGGCGTTGGCCGTTCAACAATCCCGGCTACTGGATGCAGCCCATGTTCACCCTCGCGGTCGGCGGGCCCGGCGGCGGCGATCCCAGCCTTGGGTCAGTTCCCGGCGGCGATGCTCGTCGACTACATCCGTGTCTGGTAGGCGCTCATCGCGTCGCTTTGATGACCTGAACCAGGTTGAACTGCCAGCGCTCCAGCAGCCGGTAGCCGTGCTCACGGGTAACCGCGAACGCAGGGGTGCCGCCGAATAGCGGACCTGGCTCCATCACCGGATTCTGTTCGTGGGCAGGCCTTGCCGGGTCGGCCTGGGTGATGATCCATACGACGCGGCAGACGCTCAGCGGCCCTGCCGATGCCTCCGGTATGAGGTTGGTGTCGAAGACGTCGCGGCGATCGGTCGCCTTCTGCCACAGGCTGATATCGACGACGTTCTGATAAGCGTCGGGGCGCGCCGCCAGCAGCGGGCGCATGGGGGCAGGCATGAAGGTCACTGTGTCGTTGACCATCAGGCACTCACCCGGCTCGCCCTTTGCCTTTGCGGCGATCAGGTCGGCGACCTGGCTGTAGTCCATCCCGTACTTCGCATACGGACTGCGTTGTACCAGAAAGAAATTCGGCGCTGCGGCAAGTGTGAAGACGACGACCACAGCTGCGGCCATCCAGGGCCGCACCGCCAACGCGCCGACGCATACGCCCAGCACGAGTGCCATCGCCGGGGCGGTGAAGCACAGGTAGCGAGGCGTATATATCGGATGCACCAGCGCCGACCAGCCGAGGATCAACGCGGTGGGAATCACCAACCAGGCGATCGCCAAGGCGAGAAGCTGGCGGTCCGGCTCGGCCAGTCGCACAGAAGTGAAGCGCCACAGGATGACAGCCGTCACCATGACGCAGGCTGACACGATCAGAGAACAGCGGGCTTCTTTCGAAATACTGCTGAACGGCGACGTCTTCGATCGTCCGGCGGCCGACCGGTGAGATCCAGATGATCTGATGCGCCTGACCGACGGCCATCCGTACGAACGGCGCCACGGCAAGGCACGTGCAGACCATGGTGATGCCGAACCGCACGGCAACGGCCCGGCCCGGCCGGTAGAAACACAGGAATACGGTGTGCGCCAAGAACATCAGTGCGAGATACACGTCGAGCAGAATCGCCGCCGCCATCGCCACTGCATAACAGAGCCATATCCAATCGTTGTTGCGGCGTGCGGCGTGAACCAGCAGTACGGTCGACCACGCGGCGACCATCATCGTCAGTGCATACGGACGGGCTTCGATGCCCGCCCATGTCGCGCGGGGCAGGATCGCGCAGATGACCCCGGCGCTCAGCGCGACGGTGCGGGACGAGAACTGCTTGCCCAGCACCACCACACCGGCCGCCGCACCTCCGACTGCCAGACCGCTTGGCACGCGCGACCAGAATTCTGTGGGTTCGAAGATCGTGAACCAGCCGTGCATGAGCACGTAGTACAGGCCGTGGACGGCATCGACGTTGCCCATCATCTGCCACAGTTGCCCCAGGGAGCGGCTGTAGGACGCCGAGATCGTCGCGGCCTCGTCGTACCAGAACGACGGGCGGCCAGCGCCCACCAGGCTGAGTGCGGCGGCGAGAACTCCCACGATGACGGGGTCGAGCACGGCCGCCCTCGGTCTCGTCAGGACTCCCTGCCCAAACACGCCGCTATGTTGCCAGACGCAGGGCGGATGCCGTCCCGGGCGCGCGCGGATCTTCTGCTTGTCGGTGCCCGGTGCTTGCATAGAACCCGGTGCGATGAGTTTGGCTCGCCGGGCGGGTCGTACTTGTTGCCCACAAGGGAAAACCCAACTCGCTAGGAGACTGCTCATGGCAATCGACGTTCAGCCCGCCGTATCCCCCCACCTCGTCGTCGACGATGCCGCGGCGGCCATCGACTTCTACGTCAAGGCCTTTGGCGCCCAGGAGTACGGCCGGGTTCCGGGCCCCGACGGCAAGCTCGTCCACGCCGCATTGAACATCAACGGCTTCATGGTGATGCTCAACGACGACTTCCCTGAGATGACCGAGGGCAAGTCGACTACCCCCAAGGCGCTCGGCGGCAGCCCGGTGACCATCCACCTGACGGTCACCGATGTCGACACCAAGTTCGCCAAGGCTGTCGATGCCGGCGCAACGGTGGTTCACCCGCTGGAGGACGCGTTCTGGGGCGACCGGTACGGCGTCGTGCGCGATCCGTTCGGCCACCTCTGGTCCATGGGCCAGCCGATGCGCGAGGTCAGCATGGAGGAGATCGAAGAGGCGATGAAGCAGAGCCAGTAACGGCTACCGGCGCAGGCCGGCGAGCACGCGATCGCGCATCGACGGCGCGGGTACGGCAGCCGCCGCGGCGAGCATGTCGGCGACCGTCGTGAACTTGCCGCGGGGCCGCTGCTCGCCGCCGCGCGCGATCTCCGCGTCGTCGATGGCCGACCACCCTGCGGCGTCGACCATGTCGGGCCGCCGGCTTCGCACGAGCTTGTCCAGCGCGGCCGGCCTGCTCACCGGATCGGCGAGCACCCCGGCGTTGTAGTCGGCCACCAGGTTGTGCACCGTCTCCCCGGCACACGACTTGTTGGTGCCGATGAAGCCGGTGGGGCCCCGCTTGATCCAACCCGCGACGTAACTGCCGCGTACGGCGTCACCCGACGAGGGATCGATGACCCGGCCGCCGTCGTTGGGCACGACCGCAGCGGCATCGTCAAAGGGAAGATCGCGAATCGCCTTGCCGCGGTAACCGATCGAGGTCAGCACCAGCCCGGCATCGATATGCCGAACCTCCTCGGTGTCAGTCACGCTGAACTCCACACCGTCCACGCGTTGATCGCCGACCACGCGTGCCGGCGTCAACTGATATGCCAGTCGGATCCGCGGTCGCGTTGCCGGTGCAGATGCGGTTCCGAGCTTGGACAGGATCTCCAGCTTGTTGCGCGTCAACGGATCGGTGATGGCAGAGAGTTCGGAGAGATCGCGGACCACCAGCTCATGGTCGGCTTCGTCCAGCACGACATCGCACGTCGACGTCAACCCGATCAGTTCCGGCAGCGTGAAGGCCGAATACGCCGGGCCGCGTCGGGCGGCGATGACGACCTCGGCCACCTTCGAACTGCGCAGCGCCGCGAGTGCGTGGTCGGAGATGTCGGTGCGCGCCAGGGCGTCGGGCTCGCTGGTGAGAATGCGCGCCACATCGAGCGCCACATTGCCGTTGCCGACAATCACGACCCGCTCATGGCTCAAATCGACTGGCAGATCAGTGAATTCGGGATGTCCGTTGATCCACGCCACCATTTCGGTGGCGGTGCCCGTGCCGGGCAGGGCCATGCCGTCGATGTCGAGACGGCGATCGTTGGGCGCACCGACGGCGTAGAGCACCGCGTGATGGTGCGCCAGCAGATCGGCGTGCGTCAGGTCCGCTCCCACGTCGACGTTGAGGTAGAAGGTGAAACCAGGGAGCCGAGTCACCTTGTCGAACAGCCTCGTCACCCGTTTGGTGCTCTGGTGATCGGGAGCGACCCCGGCGCGCACCAGACCGTACGGAGTTGGCAGCCGCTCGAAGACGTTGACCCGCACGCCACGCTGGGTCAGCAGTTCGTCGGCGGCGTACATCGCCGCGGGACCCGACCCGACGATGGCCACCGTCAACGGCCCGCCGGATCGCGGCCGAACCAGAGGTGCGTCTATGACCGGAGCCAGCTTGGACGTCGGCGGCAGCTTCCCGTCGGGCTTGGGATAGAAGGAGGCGTTCAACTCGATGAACGGCAGCTGCTCGGGTTCCAGCCGTGTGTCGGGTGCGATGGCGCCGACGGGGCACGCCGACACGCACGCGCCGCAGTCGACGCACGCGACCGGGTCGATGTAGAGCATCTCCGCGGTGGCGAAGCCCGGCTCGTCCGGTGATGGGTGGATGCAGTTCACCGGACAGGCGTAGACGCAGGACCCGTCGCTGCAACACGACTGGGTAATCACATGGGGCATAGGTCGTGAGGCCTCAAATATTCCTACGCGGCCGTCACCAAGTGCTGGCGGGCCGGCTCGCTGCGGTACCGGCTGGGCCGACCACTGATCCGGCAGATCCGCCAGATCAGTTTCGAAATCGGGTTCATCAGCCCGGTGTCGTGGGCGAGCATCCGGACGTCTCCGAACATGTCGCGCAGCATCTGCCGCGACTCGGGCGATTTGAAGAAGATCTCCTTGCGGACCGACCGCGGGATATCGAATTCCTTCCAGAACGCCCGCGGCGGAACGATGATTGCCGAGCACAGCACTCGCATCACGACCGGAACGTAGAGCGACAACCAGAACCGCTTACGCCGCGGCAGGCTAGGCAGCCGCTTGCGCAGGTACTCGTGCGCGAACGAGATGTGTCGCGCCTCCTCCGCCACGTGGATGGCCATCACTCGGTCCATGATCGGATGCAGCGTCTTGCCCTCGCGCAGCACGTTTTTCTGGGTGTGATCGATGGGCTCCTCGCCGGCCAGAATGCCGAACCAGAACGGGATCGGTAGCGGCCCTGCAACCAGCGGGATGGCCGGCTGGATCCACTTCAGCATCCGCGGCATACCGGGCACGTCGGCACCGATGCGGTTCACCATCTCTTGGAACATCATGGTGTGGTTGCACTCCTCGACCGCCTCGTGCAGGCAGTACCGGTACTCCGGTGAGCCATTGGGCGTCCAGAAGGCGTATTCCATGAGTCCGCGGATCAGGATCGACTCGAAGTGCAGGCCCACCTTGGCGACGTTGGCCTGGCGCCACATGCCGATCTCGATCTGCCGCTCCGTCGACTGGGACTGGTACCAGGCGTGCTGGCCGATCGGGTCAGTCGCGGGCAGGATCCAGCGCTCGTCGTCCTCGATCACCGCGAACTCCGGGGAATCCCAATCGATGTCGGTGTACGGATTGAAGTTGCGTCGCACCGACCCCTCGGACAATGTGGTGAGCATGTCGACGTACGCCTTGTCTTCCGGGCCGTCGCCTATTTCCATATTGCGGCGCCAGCGCCTGACCATGCGTGTCTTGGCTTCTTTGACTGCCATCCGAAGCCTCCTAAGTGAGGTTTACGAGCCTTGGTTGGGGAACACGGTACCGCAGGTATCGCATACCGGGAATACCCCTTTCCCGGCAAGTGTCACACCAGGCCCGAACGGACAACTGTGACGGGGACCACACATGGTTGAGCTGAGACCGCGAGCCGAGATCGACTCGATGGCGGATGCGGGCGCTGTCGGCGCCGAGGCGCTTCGCGCGGTCGTTGAGAGCGCGAAACCGGGCATGACCACTGTCGATCTAGACCGGGTCGCGGCGGAGGTATTGGCGCGCCACGGCGCATCCGCGCCATTTCTGAACTAAGCCCCGCTGGGCGCCGACCCCGTTTCCGGCGTGCTGTGCGTCAACGACGCCGTGGCACACGCCATCCCGAACGACTACGTGCTCGCATCCTTAACAACTGACGACGAGCCGGCTCGCGGCCCTACTTCGTCCCGAAATCCCCCGCCACGGTCAGCATGCTGCCACTTCGCACCGCCGAGAACCCCGCCTCGGTCAGCGCACAGTCGGTGATGACTGCGCGGTGACCCGGACTGTTCATCCACCAGTTCACTGCAGCAGCAGGGCTACCGCCGGGGCCGTTGGCCCAAAAGACGATCTCGCCGAGATCGCTGTACGACGTGTACCCGGCTTCCGTGACTCGCTGGGCAACTGAGGAGCCGTCTGAACCGGTGTGGGCCTGCACTCCGGTCCTGAGCATGTCGTTGGCGTGCCGCGCCGCGGACGCCGTCAGCTGCGGGTTGGCTGCGACAGGACCACAACCGTTGGCCGCGCGCATGGCGTTGATCTGGTCCAGCACCGCGCCGCCCTCGTCACCAGAGGCTTGCGCCGGCACCGCGGCGACCATCGAACCGAAAGCCATCATCGCCGCTGCACACACCGGGATGAGCGCCGAAACTTTCCCATGACTGATCATGTGCCCCCCAATGGGCTCAGTCCCCGACAGATCACATTATGGATACAAAATGGTTCCATCGTGTGTTCTTTACCCACTTTTTCCACATTTTCTGCATCCCCTCCCCGCTGAAACCGGACAAGAGCGGTCACTACTCTTGACCGCATGGCCGACCTCACGATCCCCGCCGACCTCAAGCCCCGCGATGGCCGTTTCGGCTGCGGACCGTCCAAGGTGCGTCCGGAGCAGCTGGCGGCGCTGGCCGCAGCAGGCGACGTATTCGGGACCTCGCATCGGCAAGCACCGGTCAAGAACCTCGTGGGCCGGGTCCGTGACGGGCTTGAGCCAGCTTTTCTCACTTCCCGACGGCTACGAGGTGATTCTCGGCAACGGCGGCACCACCGCGTTCTGGGACGCGGCCGCGTTCGGGTTGATCGACAAGCGCTCGCTGCACCTGACGTACGGCGAGTTCAGCAGCAAGTTCGCCTCGGCGGTGGCCAAGAACCCGTTCGTCGGCGACCCGATTGTCGTCAAGGCCGATCCGGGCAGCGCCCCCACACCTCAATCGGACCCGTCCGTCGACCTCATCGGATGGGCGCACAACGAAACCTCCACGGGCGTCGCGGTTCCCGTGCAGCGACCCGAAGGCTCCGAGGGCGCGTTGATCGCCATCGACGCCACCTCCGCTGCCGGCGGCCTGCCCGTCGACATCACCGACGCCGACGCCTACTACTTCGCGCCGCAGAAGAACTTCGCCAGCGACGGCGGTCTCTGGGTCGCCATCCTGTCCCCTGCCGCGCTCGCCCGGGTCGAGGCCATCGCGGCGTCGGGTCGCTGGGTGCCCGAGTTCCTGTCGCTGCCGATCGCGATCGAGAACAGCCTCAAGAACCAGACGTACAACACCCCGGCGATCGGCACGCTGATCATGTTTGCCGACCAACTCGAATGGATGCTGGGCAACGGCGGCCTGGACTGGGCGGTCAAGCGCACCGCGGACTCGTCGCAGCGGCTGTACAGCTGGGCCGAGGCGTCAGAGGTCGCCACGCCGTTCGTCGCCGACTCCGAGCTGCGGTCGCAGGTGGTCGGCACCGTCGACTTCGCAGATGCGATAGATGCCGCGGCGATCGCCAAGGCACTTCGAGCCAACGGAATCGTCGACACCGAGCCCTACCGCAAACTCGGCCGCAACCAGTTGCGGGTGGGCATGTTCCCCGCTGTCGATCCTGACGACGTGAGCGCTCTGACCGCCTGCATCGATTGGGTCGTAGAACGCCTCTGACCTGTGGCGTGTCTACCCGGTAACGGGCAGATAACACAGTAGGGTCCCTCTAATCGGGCCTGGTGTCAGCCCGGAGGAGGTCGTGATGCGGGAACTCAGAGTCGTCGGACTGGACATCGATGGCAAACGAATCATCTGCGAGGCCGACGGCTCCGGCGAGAAGTTCATCTTGTTTCCCGATGACCGGTTGCGGGCCGCCGTGCGTGGCGACAAGACCGGTTCTACTTCCTCGCAACATGCATCTCATACCGACGACGAGGTTCCAAACGTGCTGCGTCCCAAAGAGATTCAGGCCAAAATCCGCGCGGGCGCATCCGTCGAGCAGGTCGCGGCGGCCGCGGGAGTCGACTTGGCACGGGTCGAGAGATTTGCTCATCCGGTCCTGCTGGAACGCTCGAGGGCGGCCGAGCTGGCAACCGCCGCGCATCCCATACTTACCGATGGCCCCTCGATTCTGACGCTCCTGGAGACGGTGACGACGTCGCTGATCGCCCGCGGCCTGGGCGCCGAGGACACCAACTGGGATGCCTGGCGCAACGAAGACGGACGCTGGACCGTGCAGATGGCGTGGAAGGCAGGCCTGTCCGATAACGTCGCGCACTTCCGCTTCACACCCGGCGCTCATGGCGGCACCGTGACAGCACTCGACGATGCAGCGTCCGAACTCATCGACCCGAACTTCGCGCGGCCGCTGCGGCCGGTTGCCCCGGTCCCGCATTTCGAGCTGGAAGACGAGCCGGATCCGGAGCTGCTCCCCGAGCCCGAGGTCGCACCCGAACCGGCACCGCCCGCCGCGCCGAAGCCGCGCGCACGCAACGGCAAGCCACCCGTGCCCGCGTGGGAGGACGTGCTGCTGGGCGTGCGGTCCAGCGGCCAGCGTTGAGTCTTGACCTGAACTTCTGTTGAGGTCCTAGCGTGCGTGTATGACCACGCTCGGACCCATCGGCCTCGCCAGTGCGTTTCCCTACACGGATGACGCGGCTGTGGTGGTCGACGAGGCCCGGCATGCAGAACAACTAGGTTTCTCCACGCTCTGGCGGTCCGGCAATCTGCCGATGGTCGACGCCGCGGTACGTGCAACCGACGCCATTGGTGTGGCAACCGGCATCATCCCCGTCAGTGCGGTGACGGCGACCGACGTCATCACTACCTACACCACGCTGCAGCGCGTTCAACCGGACCGCTTCATCATCGGGCTCGGCGGCGCCCGCGACGCGCGTCCACTGGCGACCATGAACGCCTACCTTGACGAGTTGGACACCGCGGGAATACCCGCCGGCTCACGGATCCTCGCCGCGCTGGGACCCCGAATGCTTGCGTTGGCCCGTGATCGCGCCGACGGCGCCTACCCGTACCTGGTGACGCCGTCATATGCCGCCGCCGCACGCCAGATGCTCGGTCGCGACCGGCAACTGGCTGTGCTGTTGATGGTCATCCCGGTCACCGACCGGGAACAGGCGCGACAGGCGGCCGCCGAACCGCTGGGCTTCCTGACCAAGGTCGGCGGCTATCGGCGGAATCTGCTGCGGCTGGGCTTCAGCAAGACCGACATCGACGATGTGAGCGATCGGCTGCTGGACGGTATCTCAGCGTGGGGCGACATCGAATCGATCGCGGCGCGCGTCGCCGAGTATCGAAGGGAGGGTGCCGATCAGGTCGTCCTGCGCATCCTCGGCGTCGAGGATCTGGCGGCATGGCGCACCCGACTCGCCGAGGCGCTGATTTCACTCCGGCTGAACCGGCAATCGGATGTCGAATCCTGTTATCCCCCAAGCGCGATGGCGAGAGCGGCGACCCATGCGCAGGCCACGCCGACCGCCGCGCCCAGCACAAACCAGCGCCAGACCAGTCGCTTACGCCATTCCCACACGGTCGGAGTCAGGCCACCGACGGCCACCAGATTGAGTCCGACGGCCAGCAGCGGATGCACCTTCATCAGTCCCACGCTCAGCACGACGATCGCGGCCGCGGTGACCGCGGCGACGAAGGCGGCAACCGTCAGCCCCATCGCCCACGGGGTCGAGTCGTCGGTCACCGCTTTAATCTAGCCCGTTCGTAGAAGGCCAGCGCCGCGGCGGTGGCGACGTTGAGCGAGTCGGTACCCCGCGACATCGGGATGCGCACCCGCATGTCACTGGCGCGCATCGCACGTTCGGACAGCCCGGGTCCTTCGGCGCCGACGAGCACCGCCAACCGCTGATCGGCGACATCCGTCATCGCATCGGCCAGGGTGCCTGCCGCCGGATCGGGCGTCATAGCAAGGAGACGAAACTCGTTGTTCCGCAACATCTCCAGGTCGTCGGGCCACGCAGCCCACGCATACGGCACCAACAACGCGTGGCCCATCGACACTCGGACGGCGCGTCGGTACAGCGGGTCGGCACATCCGCCGCCGAATACGATCGCGTCGACGTCGAGGCCGGCGGCGTTGCGGAAGATCGAGCCGAGGTTCTCGTGATCGTTGACTCCCTCGAGGACCGCAATGGTTTTGGCAGCCTCGAGCACCTGCGGTACGGAGAGTTCGGGTGGGCGCGACGCCGACGCGAGCACGCCGCGGTTGAGGTGAAACCCCACGACGTCGGCCATCACATCGGCAGCCGACGCGATAGTACGGTGCCGCAACGCCGTCCAGGTCGGCACCCGAGCTCGGTCAGGCGCCGGTCGGTGCCCAGCAGCGCCCGCGGGGTGAACCGCGACACCAGCATTCGCTGCACCACCAGCACGCCCTCGGCGATCACCAAGCCCTTGCCAGTGGGCAGGTCAGGTCTGCGGTCGATGCTGTTGAGATCCCGGAAGTCGTCCAGCCGCGGATCTGCAGGATCGGTGACGTCGATTACTTCTGACAATCCCGCTCGCTACGCTCGTGCCCGCCGGATGCCGCTCACGCGCTTTCGTCGACTATCGCCGACATCAGGTCAGCGGCCGTCAGGAGCGCTTCACGTTGCTCGTCGTCAAGTTTGTCCAGCCGTTGAGTCAGCCACTCCTGGCTCGCGCGACGCTCGGCGTCGATCAGCTCGATGCCCGCCGGTGAAACCGACACCAGGACCTGGCGACGATCGACCGGGTGTGCCGTGCGCACAACAAGACCCAGCTCACAAAGCGAGGCGATCACCCGCGTCATCGACGGCGGACGGACCCGTTCGCGCTCGGCTAACGCGCCGGGCGTCATCGCACCCTCCTTGGCGAGGGTGGACAGCGCCGACAGCTGCGAAAGCGAAACGTGAGAATCCGGACGTCGGAAGCGTAATTGGCGTGCCAGCCGGATAACCGCGAGGGAAAGATCGCTCGCCAGCCGACCGTCGGGGTCTTTCACGAGGCAAAGAGTACATAGCAGGACTGAAGAAAAGGAGACTTATGGGTTAGGTTTTCAACGATGACGCCGCAACCCCCGGCCCTTCCGCCCGGCCTGCTCAAGCCGTGGCCGGTGATCGCCGTCATCACTGCCGCCTGGCTGGTCGCCACGGTGTTGGCGTTCACGGTGCCCGGACTGCATGAATGCCGCCCGTTCGCGGTGGCCGGGCTCGGCGTTGGAGTGCTTGGCACATCGATCTTTCTGTGGCAGCGTTCGGCAGTGCGGCGCGGATCGCGCGGCGCGCAGAGCGGACTTGACTGAATTCGCCGACATGCCAGGGAGGTAGCGATGGCAGAGCCTCTGTTGCAAGCACAAATCGAGATCGAAGCGCCAGTTACGAAAGTCTGGTCTTTGGTCTCCGACCTGAGCCGGATGCCGCAGTGGAGCCCGCAGTGCCGGTTGATGAAGACACTCGGCGGTCCGCTGCGTCAAGGCAGCCGAACGATAAACCTCAACCGGCGCAAGTACCTGATGTGGCCGACAACCAGCCGCATCACTGAGTTCATCCCGGATACGAAGCTGGCCTTCCGGGTCAACGAGAACGGGACCGTCTGGAGCTACGAGCTCGAACCGACCGCGACCGGTACCCGGTTGACCGAGACCCGGCACGCGGAGAACGGTGTCTCGGCCTTCTCCAACATGTCGGTGAACGCGTTGATGGGTGGCGTGCCCAGTTTCGAGCGCGAACTCGTCGACGGGAATGAACGAGTCGCTGTCGCGGATCAAGGCCGCGGCCGAAAGCTAGTCAGCCGGCTCGGTGAGGTCTAGCACGCCGTCGTCGTAGGGATCGAAGAGCGGAGAACCGGTGCCGGCCGGTTGCGGCGTATCCGAATGTGCGCCGCAGCCGTACTCGGCGTCGACCACCTGGCCGTCGGCGGACATCTCGTTGGCGCACACGCCGAACATCAATCCCAGCGACCCTGAAACCGGGAGATAGAACCCGCAGTCACGGCAGACGCGGCGCGTGGACCGCGCCATCGCCGAACCGGGACCGTGCTCACCGTCATGCCAGCGCTGTGCGGCGTCGGCGCGGCCCCACGGGCCGAGCACCTGCTTGCGGCCGAAGCCCACCTCTGCGGCGACCTCGTCGACCTCAGGGTCCCCGCTGGACATGAAGCCGGGTACGAGCCGGGGGTCATCGGCGGGCGGAGCGAGCAGATCGCCGGGGCTCAGGTCGCCGGGCTTGACCCGCTCATTCCATGGCACCCATTTCGGTGCGAGCAATGCCGTTGGACCGGGCACCAGCACGACTTCACTGATGGTGGCGTGATCCGCGCCAGGACACGCAGCCACGACGACGGCCCACTGCCAGCCGCGATAGCCGGGCATGTCGGCGAGGAACCGGTGGGTGGCCGCGGTCGGATCGTCGAAGCCGGCACCGAGGTACTCCCCGACGGTGCCTTCACCGCTGAACTCGACGATCGCCGCGCGCGCGTCATCGACGGAGCCCAAGAGCACCGTTTCCAGGTCGGGCCGGGCCGCGGGATCCCCGGTCGGGGACGCCAGGCCGGGCTCGGCGGATTCCGTCATGCTGTCCATCGCTATTGATTTTGCCGTAGTGATGAGCAAGTAGCCACACCGGTCGGCTGCACGTCCGCTGTCGCCCTCGATGGGGGAGAATCTTTTGTGTGACCGGACCGCGTCGTGACGACAGGGATTCGGCGGGTCGGCGTGAGGGTCGCTACTACCCGCCTCGCCCACCCGCCGACGCCGGCGAGCGAACACCCGGGGATGGCCAACTACCCCAGCGACCCCGGCGATGGTGGCTTCCGCCGGCCGCGGTCGAATCCCATGCCGAGCGCCAATCGGTGGCTGCCACCGCTCGACGAGTCGGCCCGGTCGCGCGCATCCGGGCCTTCGTCGCACTCCGTCGGCGCCGGGGCGGGCGAACGAGTCACGGTGACGAGGGCGGCCGCGCAACGCAGTCGTGAAATGGGCTCGAAGATGTACGGCCTGGTGCATCGCGCCGCCACGGCCGACGGCGCCGACAAGTCCGGACTGACTGCGCTGACGTGGCCGGTGGTCGCGAACTTCGCAGTCGACGCCGCGATGGCCGTCGCGCTGGCCGACACGCTGTTCTTCGCGGCTGCTTCGGGCGAAAGCAAGGGCAAGGTCGCGCTGTACCTGCTGATCACCATCGCACCGTTCGCCGTCATCGCTCCCCTGATCGGCCCCGCGCTCGACCGGCTGCAGCATGGTCGCCGGATCGCACTTGCCACGTCGTTCATGTTGCGCACCGCGTTGGTGGTGGTGTTGATCGCCAACTTCGACGGCGCCACAGGCGGCTTCCCGTCGTGGGTGCTCTACCCGTGCGCCTTGGGAATGATGGTGCTGTCCAAGTCATTCAGCGTGTTGCGCAGCGCGGTGACGCCGCGTGTGCTGCCGCCGTCGATCGACCTGGTCCGGGTGAACTCGCGACTGACGACTTTCGGCCTGCTCGGCGGAACCATGGTCGGTGGCGCTATCGCTGCGGCCGCCCAATACTCGTTCCGGGTATTCGAACTGCCGGGCGCGCTGTACGTGGTCGTCGCCGTCTCGGTTGTCGGCGCGGTGCTGGCGATGCGGATCCCCAAGTGGGTCGAGGTCACCGCAGGCGAGGTGCCCGCGACGCTGAGCTACCACGGCCGCACCGATGAACTCCGTCGCGAGCCCGAGCCGCGCAAGATTTCGTCGCCGGCACGACAACCGTTGGGCCGCAACATCATCACCGCACTGTGGGGCAACTGCACCATCAAGGTGATGGTGGGCTTCCTGTTCCTCTACCCGGCCTTCTATGCCAAGTCGCACGATGCCAGCGGCTGGGAGCAGCTGCGCATACTCGGACTGATCGGCGCAGCGGCCGCGATCGGCAACTTCGCCGGCAACTTCGCCAGCGCGCGCATGCAGCTCGGCCACCCTGCGCAGATGGTCGTGCGCTGCACCATCGCGGTCACCGCAAGCGCGCTGGCCACCGCCGTCACAGGCAATCTGCTGATGGCCGCGATCGGCACGCTGATCACCTCCGGTGCGAGCGCGATCGCCAAGGCGTCACTCGACGCGTCGTTGCAGGATGACCTCCCGAACGATCACGTGCATCAGCATTCGGACGTTCGGAGTCGTTGCTGCAGCTGGCGTGGGTCGCGGGCGGGGCGATCGGCGTGTTGATCTACACCCAATTGTGGGTCGGGTTCACGGCTGTCAGCGCGGTCTTGATCCTCGGCCTGGCCCAGACGGTGGTGAGCTATCGCGGTGACTCACTGATACCCGGCCTCGGCGGTAACCGTCCGGTGCTGGCCGAGCAGGAGGGCGGGCGCCGCTCGGACAACGCGGCGGTGGCGCCGGAGTGAAACGCGTCCTCGCCGTTCTGGCGGTCGTGGTGGTCGTCGCGTCCGCCGCGACCGGTGCGCTGATCTGGCGACTTTCCCAGCATCCACCGCCAACGCATCCGGAGATCAGCGCGTATGCGGACGGCCAATTGGTTCGGATCGGACCGTACAGCTACTGCGACCCTGTGAACCTCAACGACTGCGAAAACCCGCACACAGTAGGCGAACTCGCGGTCGACGGGCGCCATCCGGTGCAGTTGTCCGTGCCGCCCGCGATCGCCAGCGCGCCGTGGCTGCTCGGTCGCAAGTACGAGGGTTCTGACGTGCTCGAGGAGTTCCGGCCTGACAGCACGCTGGCGGTCACCATTCCCACCGTCGACCCGCACCGCGGCAAGCTGACCGGCTTCGTCGTCCAGCTGCCCACCCTCGTCGTCGACCAGGACGGCAATGAATTTCCGTCGTGGCATGCGGAGTGGTCGGTACGAACCGTCTGGCCTCAGCCCGCTGCGTGACCGGTGGGCACGCGTTCGCCGTCCGGCGTCGGACCCGGCGGGGTGCCTTCGCCAAACGGCTTGCCGCCCAAAGCCTCCCGGCCGTGCGGAGTGAGCCAATTCGACAGATCCGGCCCCTTCGGCACGATCTGTGTCGGGTTGATGTCGGAGTGCACGATGTAGTAGTGCTGCTTGATCTGCACGAAATCGGTGGTGTCGCCGAAGCCCGGAGTCTGGAACAGGTCACGGGCATAGGCCCATAACACCGGCGACTCCGACAGCTTGTTCCGGTTGCACTTGAAGTGGCCGTGGTAGACGGGGTCGAATCGGGCCAGCGTCGTGAACAACCGCACATCGGCCTCGGTGATGGTGTCGCCCACCAGATATCGCTGATTCTCGAGCCGTTCGGACAGCCAGTCCAGCGCGGTGAACAACCGGTCGTAGGCCTTCTCGTAGGCGTCCTGGGAACCGGCGAAACCGCACCGATACACGCCGTTGTTGACCTCGGTGTAGATGCGCTGGGCGACCTCGTCGATCTCGTCGCGCAGTTCTTCGGGATACAGCTGTGGCGCGCCTTCGCGGTGGAACTTCGTCCACTCGGTGGAGAAGTCCAGCGTCATCTGAGCGAAGTCGTTGGTGACCACCTCCCCCGTAGGCACGTCGACGATCGAAGGCACCGTGATGCCCTTCTCGTAGTCGGGGAAGCGCTTGAGGAAGGCGTCCTTGAGCCGCGGAATCTTCAGAACCGGGTCGACGCCGTCGGGGTCGAGGTCGAATGTCCAGCTGTCCTGGTCATGGGTGGGACCGCAAAAACCAATGGAGATACTGTCTTCCAGCCCCAGCAGCCGACGAACGATGATCGTGCGGTTGGCCCACGGGCAGGCCCGCGCAACGACCAGCCGGTACCGGCCGGCCTCGACGGGATATCCGTCGCGACCGTCGGCGGTGATACGCGTCGTGATGTAGTTCGTGTCGCGGTTGAAATCGCCACCGCTGGAGACATAGCTCATGGCTCCAGCATGCCCGATCCGCCGAATCTGAACATATGCAGTAGAAAGTACCGACCGGCAGGCCGATCTCGAAGCCCTGGGTTGGCGCATCGTGCGCGTCAGCGCCGAAATGTTGAGGTATAGGCCATGGACGATTGTTGAGCGGACACGCGAAGCTCTACACGCCGCCGGCCGAAACTGAAGTTGTGCAGGCGAAAACGGCGAATCTTCGTGCAGAAGTTCAGTTTCGGCGCCAAGCCAACGTCAGGCGTCGAGCTCGCTTGCGACGGCGCGGACCACTTCGGACACCCGGCGCGCCACCTTGCGGTCGGGGTAGCGGCCCTTGCGCAGTTCGGGCTGAACAGCGCCTTCCAGCAGCGTGATCATGTCCTCGACCATGCCGTGCAGTTCATCGGGCGTGTGCTTGTGCTCCGCGGCGGCGGCCTCACGCCGGGTGCGCGTCAGACTCGGCGGCGCGTCGATGATCTTCACGCTCAACGCCTGCGGGCCACGACGGCCGGCGGCCATGCCGAACTCGACCTTCTGTCCCGCCTTGAGTCCCTCGACACCGGACGGCAGCGCGGACGAGCGGACATAGACGTCCTCGCCCTCCTCCTGCGACAGAAAGCCGAAACCCTTTTCGGCGTCGTACCACTTAACCCGGCCGGTCGGCACTGGTCCTCACCTGCTTGTCTTCTAAAGCGCTGAACAAAAGGAAAGCGTCCCGTGCGCAGGGACGCGTCTGGTGATCCTACTCGGACCTCGAACCGCCCTCACCCCCTTTACTCGGTAGGCTGGGACGACCGCTGGAGGTGAGATGCGCCTGATCCTGAACGTCATATGGTTGATCTTCGGTGGCCTCTGGCTGGCGTTGGGCTATCTGCTTGCGGCGCTGATCTGCTTCATCCTGATCATCACGATTCCGTTCGGATTCGCGGCGCTGCGCATTGCGTCCTATGCGTTGTGGCCATTCGGCCGCACGATTGTCGACATGCCGGGGACGCGTCCCGGTGCGCTGATCGGAAACGTCATCTGGGTCATCCTGTTCGGCATCTGGCTGGCCATCGGCCACGTGGTCACTGCGGTCGCGATGGCAGTCACGATCATCGGCATTCCGCTGGCACTGGCCAACCTCAAGATGATCCCGATCTCGCTACTGCCCTTGGGCAAGGAGATAGTTCCGGTGGACAGCATCAACGGCCAAGGCACCCGGCCTATCGGTGCCGCGGCATGACGGTCATCGACCTCGGCGTGCCGTCACTTGGGCCCGGCCGACCGCGGCGCCCGCCGACGGCCCACTGGTCGACACCTTCGGCCGTATCGCCACCGACCTGCGGGTGTCGCTGACCGACCGGTGCAACCTGCGCTGCACCTACTGCATGCCAGCCGAAGGACTGGACTGGCTCCCGGGCGAGGAACTGCTGGCACCGGCTGAACTGATCCGGCTGCTGCGCATCGCCGTGACGAGGCTCGGAATCACCAGCGTGCGCTTCACCGGCGGCGAGCCGCTGGTCTCGAAGAACCTGGACGACATCGTTGCGGCCACCGCTTCCCTGCGACCGCGGCCCGAAATAACCCTGACCACCAACGGAATTGGCCTGGCCAAGCGCGCAGCGAAGTTGAAGCAAGCTGGGCTGAACCGGATCAACGTGTCGCTGGACACGGTCGACGCTGCGCGGTTCACCCATATCACCCGCCGCGACCGGCTTGGCGATGTGCTCGCCGGCCTCGAGGCCGCCAAGGCCGCCGGGTTGAATCCGGTCAAGGTGAATGCGGTGCTCGATCCGGTCACGGGTCTTGACGATGCCGTCGAACTGCTGCGGTTCTGCGTCGACCACGGCTACCAGCTGCGCATCATCGAGCAGATGCCGCTTGACGCGGGCCACCAGTGGGAGCGCGGTAAGGCCATCGGCGCCGACGATGTCCTCGCCGTGCTGCGCCGGCATTTCGATCTCACACCGGACTCGAAGCCGCGGGGCTCGGCGCCCGCGGAACTGTGGCGGGTCGACGGCGGTCCAGGCCTCTCGGGAACAGTCGGCATCATCGCCTCGGTCTCGCACGCGTTCTGCGCGGCGTGCGACCGCACCCGCCTCACCGCGGACGGCCAGGTACGCAACTGCCTGTTCGCGCGGCAGGAGACCGACCTGCGCCACCTGATGCGCACCGGTACCGACGACGACGGCCTCGAAGCGGCGTGGCGCGCCGCGATGTGGGCCAAGGCCGCCGGGCACGGCATCAACGACCCCGACTTCGTCCAGCCGGACCGCCCGATGAGCGCAATCGGCGGGTAGCGCATGACCTCTTCCTCCCAGACCACCACGCCCACCAATATTGAGGTGACCGTTCGGTTTTTCGCTGCGGCGAGGGCCGCCGCGGGTAACGAAGTGGAGACGATCCGGATTCGGCCGGGCACGACGCTCGCTGGCCTGGTCGAGCACCTCAGCAATCGAGACGAGAATCTCGCGAAAGTATTGAAGCGCTGCTCGTTTCTGTGCGACGGCGTGGCGGTCCGCGACGCGGAAGATGGCGCTCATCAACGCGCAGACCGTAGATGTTCTTCCGCCCTTCGCCGGCGGGTGATGGTGATTTCCGTCACATAACGAAATGGTCACAAACTGGCTACGGGGTGGTGGCGCGCCGCAAACACCTGCGAGAACGTTCCGATCTCCTGCGGGTTTAGAGCTCTATTAGGATTTGCCGCTAGCGAAAACGCCGTTATCAGCAAAAGATGACGCTCGCTAGGCATAGCCATTACGGTCAACTCCCAAGTCCCTCGACCTCAATCGGGTGACCCGCTGTGCCCCGATCGCGCCGAGCTCCGTCCAGTCGGGACCCAGTCAACAACGAACAACTTTGGACGGAGGCGGGGGACCCACCGGTCCACCGAATTAGAAGGACCTGGAGCCGATTTCGGCTCCTTGGGGTGAAGCCGGCGTCGTTTCGACGTCGCCGGCCGGGCAACCTCTCCAGCCCGAACCCGACAGCTGACCTCGCGGGCGCCGAAGAGAGGAAACAAACGCACCTATGAGTGGACGGCATCGCAAGCCCACTGCATCGGCCGTAAGCGTCGCGAAGATCGCCTTCACAGGTGCCGTCATCGGCACTGGAGGCCTCGCCCTCGCCGGGCAGGCCAACGCGGCCACCGACGGCGAATGGGATCAGGTCGCCAAGTGCGAATCCGGCGGCAACTGGGCCATCAACACCGGCAACGGATATCACGGCGGACTTCAGTTCTCGCCGAGCACCTGGAGCGGCAACGGCGGCGGCGAGTTTGCGCCGTCGGCATTCCTGGCCTCCAAGGAAGAACAGATCGCTGTCGCCGAGCGCGTGCTCGCCGGTCAGGGCAAGGGCGCCTGGCCGTCATGCGGCGGTCCGCTCTCCGGGCCCACCCCCCGCAACGTCGTCGACGATGCGATCGCCAACCTGAACAACCTGCTGCCGCCTCCGCCGCCCAACCCCTTCGCTCCGCCGCCACCTCCCCCGCCCGCGCCGTTCGATGCGATGGCCGCACCCGTTCCTCCGCCACCTCCGCCGGTCGACCCGATGGCACCGCCGCCACCCCCGGCACCGGTCGAGGCGATGGCCGCACCCGTTCCTCCGCCACCGCCGCCCGTCGACCCGATGGCACCGCCGCCACCCCCGGCACCGGTCCAGGCGATGGCCGCACCCGCTCCCGCTCCGCCACCGCCGCCGCCGTCGACCCGATGGCACCGCCGCCGCCCCCGGCACCGGTCGACGCGCTGGCCGCACCCGTGCCCGCCGCCCCCGTCGACCCGCGGCCCCCGCCGGCACCGGCGCCGTTCGATGCGCTGGCCGCCCCGGTTCCGCCGCCGCCCCGCGGTCGACCCCATGGCACCGCCCCCGGCTCCGCCCTTCCAGGCAATGGCCGCAGCGGCGATCACCGCGGCCGCACCGGCCCCGCCTGCCGATGTCGTGCAGCCCGTGGCGAACTGGGATGTCGCAGAGGGCCCGGCGCCCGGCGAGCAGCCACAGGTGTGGGCATTGCATACGGATGCGCCGCTTCAGCCGGCCCCGGCGCTTCCCCCGGTTCCCCCGGCTCCCCGCCGCACCCGCAGCCGTTGCGGCGCCCGCGCCCGACCCGCTGGCCCCGATCAACGCGGTCGACGTCCCGCAGTCGGCAGTCGACGCGGCCAACCAGGCCGTGTCCGGTGAGCTTCCCGTGCCTGCCGAGGTTCCGCACCTGTCGAGCCCGGACAATCTGAATCCGGGAACGACGACCGACCGTGCTGCCGTCACGGACTCCAGCCCGAACGTCTCGTACCTCAAGGAGATCTGGCACGCGATCCAGACCCAGGACGTCACCGGCAAGGATGCGCTGCTGGCGCTGACTCAGCGTCCGCTGACGACACCGGACCGCGCCACCGGCCAGGCGCCGACTCTGCCGGGCCAGCTCCACCTGATCCGGCGTTGGCACCTCCGCCACCTCCGGCTCCGGCACCCGGACTGCCCGCGCCTGCCGGCACCTCCGGCTCCCGGCGTTCCCCGCGCCCCGGCCTGCCGCCGCCGGCCTGAGCCCGATCAGCCGCTCAGGCGGATCCGACCCATTCCTCGGAGCCGTCTGAAAAGAACTGGTGCTTCCACACGGGTAACCGGGCTTTCACGGTGTCGACCAAGCGTTGACAGGTATCGAACGCCGCACCACGGTGGTCTGCGGCCACCGCTGCAACAAGTGCGGCGTCGCCGATGTTCAGTGCACCGATGCGGTGGCTGACGGCGATGGCCCGCACTCCCTGACTGTCTGCGGCGATCTCGGCGGCCACATCGGCCAGCGTCTGCTGCGCCGTGGGGTGTGCCGAATACTCGAGCCTCGTCACGGTGCGACCGCCGTCGTGGTCACGGACGACGCCGGCGAAACCCACCACCGCTCCCGCGGACACATGTCGACGAGCGCTTCGTGTGAGGCAAGCTCGATCGGGTGATCGGTGAGTTCAGCGCGCAGGACGACGGTCATCGCGGATGATCCCCTCCCGCAAGCTGATCCAGCGCGTGCTCGAGCACCTTGTCCAGCACCCCTAAGCCGTCTTTGACGCCGCCGGGCGACCCGGGCAGGTTCACGATCAAGGTTCGGCCTCGGACGCCGCAGACACCGCGGGAGAGCACCGAGGTCGGCACCTTGTCTTCGCCTGCTCGACGGATGGCGTCGGCCAGGCCTGGAATCTGGTAGTCGACGATGTTCGCGGTCGCCTCCGCGGTGCCGTCGGTCGGCGATATCCCGGTTCCTCCAGAAGTGATGACGACGTCGACCTTTTCCCCGACCGCGGCGAACAGCGCCCGGTTGACCCCGATGCCGTCGGCGACGACCGACGGGCGCGGGCGTGCCGACACCTCGTTGATTGAGCCAGTCGACGATGATCGGCCCGCAGCGGTCCTCGTACACGCCCGCCGCGGCGCGCGTGGAGGCGATGACGACCCGGCCCGATCCGCGTCAGTCGCGATCCCACGTCCCGGTCTTGCCGCCTTCCTTGCGCAGCACCCGGATGTCGTCTATACGTGCGGCGGGGTCCACCGCCTTGAGCATGTCGTAGAGCGTCAACGCGGCGACGCTCACCGCCGTCAACGCTTCCATCTCTACGCCCGTGCGGTCGGTGCTGCGCACTGTGGCGGTGATGGCCACCTCGGCTTCGCCGATTTCGAAGTCGACATCGACACCCGTCAGGGCCAGCTGGTGGCAGAGCGGAATCAGATCGCTGGTGCGCTTGGCGGCGAGGATCCCTGCCACCCGTGCGGTGGCCAACGCGTCGCCCTTTGGCAGTCCGCCTGATGCGATCATCGCGACGACGTCGGTAGTGGTGTGCAGGGTGCCCGCCGCGACGGCGGTCCGCCTGGTGGCGTCCTTGGCGGTCACGTCGACCATGTGCGCCGCGCCTGTTTCGTCGATGTGCGAAAGCGCGGGCCGGGCGGAGCGCGATGCGGCCCCAGCCGGTTCAGTCACTACTTGTTGACGACCGTGACCGGGTGCAGGTACGGGACGTCGTCGGTCGGCAGCGGGAACGTCAGGTCTCCGAACGGCGACAGCGCTCCGGTGCGATCGGTAGCCAGCTCGCTTACTGCATGGTCGTCGTCGCCGTCGGTTGCGGGCCAGCCCGGGTCGACATACTGCTTCTTCTGCCGTTTGTTGTCAGCCACGCCTGACATTGTGGCAGGCAACGCGAGCGGTGGCGACACCGACGGCCTGCTTTACGCTGGTCAGCAATGACCGAAAACGCGCCGGGCATCCCTCTGGGCGCCTGGCTGGCCGAACTCGACGATGAGCGGCTGATCCGGCTGCTGGAGTTGCGGCCCGACCTGACACAACCCCCGCCGGGCACCATCGCGGCGCTTGCGGCGCGGGCTCAGGCACGGCAATCGGTCAAAGCTGCCACCGATGACCTGGACTTTCTCCATCTCGCGGTGATCGACGCGCTTCTGGTCCTGCATGCGGACACGACCGCGGTGCCGCTGTCCAAGCTGCTGGAGCTGGTCGGCGACGCAGGCGCCGAAGCCGCGGTGACGGCGGCCGTCGACGACCTTCGTGAGCGCGCGCTGGTGTGGGGCGACACGGCGGTGCGGGTGACGACCGAGGCAGCGACCGGACTGCCGTGGTATCCGGGCCAGGTCACGGTCGAGGACACCGAGCCGAAAGACCTCGCAGAGCGCCTTGCCGGACTCGACGAGGCGCAGTCCGACTTGCTGCAGAAGTTGTTGGAGGGCTCGCCGGTAGGACGCACCCGCGATGCCGCTGCGGGCACCCCGCCGGATCGCCCGGTGCAGCGGCTGCTGGCAGCCGGGCTGCTACGACAGGTGGACGCCGATACGGTGATCCTGCCGAGACTGGTCGGCCAAGCGTTGCGCGGGGAACTACCCGGACCGGTCGGGCTGATTGCACCCAACCCTGTGGTGTCGACCACGACCACCTCCGATGTCGATGCGGTGGCTGCAGGCGCAGCGATCGACCTGCTGCGTGAGGTCGAGGTCGTTCTCGAAACCCTAAGTGCTGCGCCTGTTCCCGAGCTCCGCAGCGGCGGCCTCGGGGTGCGCGACGTCAAACGGCTGACAAAGGTCACCGGCATAGAAGACAGTCGGCTCGGGCTGATCCTCGAGGTGACCGCGGCGGCCGGACTGATCGCGACGGGCATGCCGGAACCGGAGCCACAGGACGGCACGGGTCCGTACTGGGCGCCGACGGTGGCCACCGACCGATACCTCGAATCCCCTGCGGCGCAGAAGTGGCATCTGCTGGCGTCGACGTGGTTGGAGCTGCCGGGCAGGCCAAGCCTGGTCGGGAGTCGGGGTCCCGACGGTAAACCCTATGCGGCGCTATCGGATTCGCTGTACTCCACCGCCGCGCCGCTGGACCGGCGGCTGCTTCTCGACACCCTCGCCGGCCTTGCGCCGGGCGCAGGCGTCGATGCGACCGCGGCGTCGCGGGCGATGATCTGGCGACGGCCCCGCTGGGCGGCCCGGCTGCAACCGGACCCGATAGGCGCACTGTTGTCGGAGGCGCACATGGTCGGCGTCGCGGGCCGCGGTGCGATCACCACTCCGATCCGCACGCTGCTGGCAGGCGCCGCACCCGAGGATGTCGTCAAGGCGATGGACAAGGTGTTGCCGCGGCCGATCGACCATTTCCTGCTGCAGGCCGACTTGACGGTCGTGGTGCCGGGACCGCTGGAACGCGACCTGGCCGAGCAGTTGGGAGCCGTGGCGAGGGTCGAGTCGGCGGGCGCGGCCATGGTGTACCGCATCAGCGAAGCGTCCATCCGGCGGGCCCTCGACACCGGCCGGACCGCGGTGGAGCTGCACTCCTTCTTCTCGCGACACTCCAAAACACCTGTGCCACAAGGACTCACCTACCTGATCGACGATGTGGCCCGGCGGCACGGGCAGCTGCGGGTCGGCATTGCCGCCTCATTTGTGCGCTGCGAGGACGCGGCACTGTTGGCACAGGCGATCACCGCACCCGCGGCCGAACAATTGGAGATGAGGCTGCTCGCACCGACCGTTGCGGTCTCGCAGGCGCCGATCTCCGAGGTGCTCACCGGCCTACGGGAGGCCGGCTTCGCGCCCGCGGCCGAGGACTCGACCGGCACCATCGTCGACATCCGGGCCCGGGGCGCCAGGGTGCCTGCTCCACCGCGCCGCCGCGCCCCGCACCGACCGGCGAGCCCGACGAGCCAGACACTGGGCGCGATCGTCGCGGTACTTCGAAAGGTGGCGGCCGCGCCGTCCAGTGGCATGCGACTCGACCCGACCGTCGCGATCACGCAACTCCAGGAGGCCGCCCACCTTCAGGCATCCGTGGTGATCGGCTACGTCGACCCGGCGGGCGTGGCCACCCAGCGGGTCGTGGCACCCATCAACGTCCGCGGTGGCCAGCTGACCGCCTACGATCCGGCGTCCGGCAGGGTTCGCGAGTTCGCGATCCACCGCGTCACGTCGGTGGTGTCCGCCGACTCTGGATAATGGACAAAGTGACCGACGGACCCCTGATCGTGCAGTCCGATAAGACCGTGCTGCTCGAAGTCGACCATGAGCAGGCCGGCGCGGCGAGAGCCGCGATCGCCCCGTTCGCCGAACTCGAACGTGCGCCCGAACACATCCACACCTACCGCATCACTCCGCTGGCGCTGTGGAACGCCCGCGCCGCCGGTCACGACGCAGAGCAAGTCGTCGACGCGCTGGTGTCGTTCTCGCGCTACGCGGTGCCGCAGCCGCTGCTCGTCGACATCGTCGACACCATGGCGCGCTACGGGCGTCTGCAGCTGGTCAAGTCTCCGGTGCACGGCCTGACGCTCGTGAGCCTGGACCGCGCAGTGCTCGAGGAAGTGCTGCGAAACAAGAAGATCGCACCGATGCTCGGTACGCGCATCGACGACGACACCGTCCAGGTGCACAACAGTGAGCGCGGCCGCGTCAAGCAAATGCTGCTCAAGATCGGTTGGCC
The DNA here is from genome assembly GCA_963720345.1 of uncultured Actinomycetota bacterium. Classification (GTDB taxonomy): domain Bacteria; phylum Actinomycetota; class Actinomycetes; order Mycobacteriales; family Mycobacteriaceae; genus Mycobacterium. Next base: position 14,529 of record CAVRFN010000047.1, on the reverse strand, counting down.
CGCAGAGGATCTCGCCGGGTATGTGGACGGTGAGAAGCATCCGATCAGCCTCGCGCAGGACGGCTGGCACCTGCGTGATTACCAGGAGATGGCCACCGACTCGTTCTGGGAGGGCGGATCCGGTGTCGTGGTGCTGCCGTGCGGCGCGGGCAAGACCCTCGTCGGCGCGGCGGCGATGGCCAAGGCATCCGCGACGACGCTGATCCTGGTCACCAATACGGTGGCGGGCAGGCAGTGGAAACGCGAGCTGATCAACCGAACGTCGTTGACCGAGGACGAGATCGGCGAGTACTCGGGCGAGAAGAAGGAGATCCGCCCGGTCACCATCGCCACCTACCAGGTGATCACCCGCCGCACCAAGGGCGAATACCGGCACCTCGAACTGTTCGACAGCCGCGACTGGGGGCTGATCATCTACGACGAGGTGCACCTGCTGCCCGCCCCCGTGTTCCGGATGACCGCTGACCTGCAGTCGCGGCGGCGGCTGGGCCTGACCGCGACCCTGATCCGGGAGGACGGGCGCGAGGGCGACGTGTTCTCGCTGATCGGACCGAAGCGGTACGACGCGCCGTGGAAGGACATCGAGGCGCAGGGCTGGATCGCGCCGGCCGAATGCATCGAGGTGCGGGTGACGATGACCGACAACGAGCGGATGCTCTACGCCGTCGCCGAACCCGACGAGCGGTACAAGCTGTGCTCGACGGTGCACTCCAAGATCGCGGTGGTGAAGTCGATTCTGGAGAGGCACAAAGGCGACCAGACCCTGGTGATCGGCGCGTACCTCGACCAGCTCGACGAGCTCGGGCAGGAGCTGAACGCCCCGGTGATCCAGGGGTCGACCAAGACCGCAGAGCGCGAGGCGCTGTTCGACGAGTTCCGTCGGGGCGAGATCCCGACGCTGGTGGTGTCCAAGGTCGCCAATTTCTCCATCGACCTGCCGGAAGCCAACGTGGCCGTTCAGGTTTCGGGCACCTTCGGGTCGCGACAGGAAGAGGCGCAGCGGCTGGGCCGCCTGCTGCGGCCCAAGGCCGACGGCGGCGGCGCGATCTTCTATTCGGTGGTCTCGCGTGACAGCCTCGACGCCGAGTACGCCGCGCACCGTCAGCGCTTCCTCGCCGAGCAGGGCTACGGCTACATCATCAAGGACGCCGACGATCTGCTGGGCCCGGCGATTTAGGTATGCGGCCCAATGGGTTTCGAGACGGTGAGTAGGACGACCGAATCTTCGATCGCGTTCAGCCCGTGTCGTTCCCGGGGCAGGATGATGTGATCACCGGGCGAACCGTCCCATCCCGTCGATGAGTTGGTCACCCGCACCCTGCCGTGCAGTACCTGGAGCGTGGCCTCGCCGGGGCTCTCGTGATCGTCCAGCTTGCTGCCCGCCTTCAATGCCATCAGGGTCTGGCGCAACGAGTGCTCGTGGCCGCCGTAAACCGTGTGCGCGCTGCGACCACTGGTGGCCGTCCGGGCGGTTTCCAGATGCTCACGCGCGAGAGCGGTGAGTGAAATCTTCTCCATCGTCACGACACCTTTCAGACGATCGGACATGTACTGGGCCGTTTAGCGCATAAATCGTCTCGTTTCGGGCTGTTGAACTCGAGACATGATCAATGCAACCAACACCATTCTCGTCATCGGCAGCACCGGCAAGACCGGAAAGCCCATTGCAGACCGTTTCCAGGTGTAATGCGCGCCGAGCGACTTCAAGGACATCGCCCTAACTACGCGGGGGCCGCGCAAACGCGTTAGCCTCGTCACGAGTCGGCAGCAGCCCTCGCGGGCTCTAGCAGGAAGCACACACGCCACATATGAGCGGACACATCTCCTCACTTCGGCAGGTCGCAAAGATCGCGCTTGCCGGCGTCGTGATCGGCTTGGGCGCGCTGGCCACTGCGACCCAGGCAAACGCACAGCCAGCGCAGCCGCTGCCGCCGCCGGCGCCGGGCGAAGCGCCCCCCCGGGCCAGCCCGTGATGGTAGACCCCGGCGCGCAGCCGGTCGCTGCGCCCGCGCCGCCGCCGATCGGGGCGCCGCCCGTGCCGGAGATCGCCAACCAGCAGTACGGGCAGGGCAGCAGGCCGGGGCCGCTGGGCTTCCTACGGGATGCCTGGAACATGGCCCAGAATCCGTACGACTACACGCGGCACCATGCAGCCCGGCGACATCCCCGCAGGGGCCGTGCCCCCACCGGGGGCCGGTCCGGCGCCGCAGCTTCCACCCGGATACCAGTCGCTGACCGACCCGGCGTCCAGCGGTCCCGCCCCAGCGAGGACCTCCTACGAGGGCGGGCCGCCCCTGCCGGAGGGTTACTACCCGCTCACCGGGCCACCGCCGCCCGGATACTTCGCTCCGCCGCCCGACCCGAATGTGCGGCAGCCCGCTCGACCCGAATGCGCTGCCCGCCGGCCGGGCCCATTGCACCGAGGCCCTGACGCGTACTACGCCAGCGCGGGGATGACCTCGCGCTCGAACAGCTCGACGCCGGTACGGTCATACGCGGCCTCAGGAAAATAGAGGATCGCGTACTCGCAGCCGAGTTCGCGCATGCGCCTTAGTTTTTCGATGACCTGTTCCGTTGTGCCACTTGCGGCTTCAGGTGCGCTGATGGTGCTCAACATGGCGTCGACGGCGGATTCATCCGCCTTGGCGACCTGCTGGGCGCGCAGCCGCGCGACGCGCTCTTTGACGTCGATCTCCGATGTGCCGATCACGGCGTTGAAGTTGGCCGACCGGACGATCGAGTCGTAGTCGGTGCCGACGGACCGGCAGTGGTCGGCCAGGATCTGCGACTTGTGAGCGAAACCGTCGGGCTCGGACGTGAAGTTGGTGTACTGCGCGTACTTGGCGGCGATGCGCAGCGTCACCTTCTCACCGCCGCCTGCGATCCACATCGGAGGCCCGCCGTCCTGCAACGGCTTCGGCGCGACGATGGCGCCGTTGACCTGATAGTGCTTGCCTTCGAGGCTGACGCGTCCGTCGCGCCAGGCGTCGCGCATGATCCGGACGCCCTCGTCGAGCATGCCCAGCCGGACGCCGGCTGACGGAAACCCGTAGCCGTATGCCTTCCATTCGTGCTCGTACCAACCGCCGCCGATACCCATCTGCACCCGGCCACCCGAGATGATGTCCGCAGTCGCGGCCACCTTGGCCAGATAGACGGGGTTGCGGTAGCCCATCGCCGTACACATCTGGCCGAGCTTGATCCGCGATGTGCTTGCGGCGTAGGCCGACATCAGCGACCACGCCTCGTGCGTTGCCTCGTCCGTCGGCACCGGCACCGTGTGGAAGTGGTCGTACACCCACAGCGAATCCCACGCGCCGCCGTCGGCGTACGCGGCCAGTTCGCGCATGACCGGCCACTGCTGATCTGGAGGTATGTCAACGAGATCGAGTCGCCAGCCCTGCGGGATGAACAGTCCAAAGCGCATGGCTTGCAACTCTATGCAACCAACGGTGGCGGACGCCATCCTCCAAGAGCCGCTTCGAGGTGGCCGGCCACCGCAAGCGCGGTCGCGTCCTCCAACGGTCTTGCCACGACCTGCACGCCGACGGGCAACCCCTCCTTCGAGGTGCCACAGCGGACGACGACCGCCGGCCAGCCGGTCAGGTTGTGCGCCATCAGATGGGAGAAGTCCCGGATCTCCACCAGTCCGTGGTGATGGGGCTTGGCAGCGGTCGGCATCGCGGGGCCGATGATCACGTTGTAATCGGCCATGAATTCGAGCATTTCGAGGCGGTAGTTGTCGATGTCGGTCAGCCTGGCGCGCGCATCGGTCAGCGAGAAATCGACCAGTCGCGCTTGCTTGAGGAACTCGGCGAGTTCCTCGGACGGATCGGTCGCACCGATCGCCGCCAGGTCCGCTTCGAACCCTCGGCCCCGGTCGCCGCCGAGGAACACGGACTCCCACAACAAGTCGATCGTGCGTCCGAGGCAGAGCGGCGCGTTGTGCTCGACGACGCCGACGACGCCCGTCAGCGCCCGAACGGCGTCGCCGACGACGGCGGCGATGTCGTCGTCCGGCGGCGAGATGCCGTCGTCGAGATATGTGGCGACCCGCAGCCCGGCCAGGTCGACGTCGGCCGGGTGGCCGAGCGGCGCGGGCACCGCGTAGGGATCGCGCAGATCTGGGCCGTTCATGATCGACAGGCCGAGAAACAGATCCGGTACCGACCGGGCGAGCGGGCCGTAGCAATTGAACGGGCCGAAGATGCCAAGCGCATCACCGAAGACACTGCCGGTCCGCGGAATTCGGCCGTGAGTGGGCTTGAGCCCCGCGATTCCGGTGTTGTGGGACGGCTGCCTGATGCTGCCCCCGCCGTCCGACCCAACGCTCGAGTGCGGCGCCGCCCGCGGACACCAGGGCCGCGGAGCCGCCGCTGCTGCCGCCCGGTGTGCGCGACAGATCGAACGGATTGTTGGTGCGGCCGTAGAGGTTGTTGTTCGATTCGCCGCCGCGGCCCATCTCGGGAACGTTCGTGAGACCGAGCACGATGGCACCTTCGGCGCGCAGTCTCGACACTGCGGTCGCGTCACCTTCGGCGGTGGCGCGCAGCACCGGACTGCCACCGGAGCATTCGAGTCCGGCGACGTGCATGACGTCCTTGACCACCACCGGCAGCCCATGCGCCCGGCCAACCGGAGCACCGCGGGCGACACGGGCGTCGGCTTCGTCTGCGGCGGTCAGGCACTGCTGTGGATCGGCGGCCTGCACGAGCGCGTTCAGCGCGGGATTGACTGCGTCGATGCGCGCGAGGTGTGCCTCGACGACCTCCCGGCAGGAGACCGTCCCGCCTGTCATCAGCGCCACCAGCTGGTGGGCCGGCAGCTGACAGAGATCGGTCATGCTCGCTCGTCTCGGTATTCCGACGCAAGTTCAAGTCGCAGTGTCCACCAGAAACGTGGTGGTCGGGGCCGTTATCAGGCTGCAACGGCGACATCTTCTGATCGCTATCGCCGAACCCACGTCGGTGTTATATGGTGTGGCTCACATAGCAATCGACCCATGTGACGTAAGCCACAAAGGAGGCGGTTGTGGTCCGTGACCCGAGGACGGGGTTGGAATCGCACCCGGTTCGTACCGGCGCCGAACACCACGTTCGCTGGTTCTATGTTCTGCTGCTCGTCGTCATCGCGATTGCCGCGATCGCGGGCATAGTCAGCACGATGGCGATGGGACAGCCGCAGGTGGCTTTCGTCATCGGCCTCGTCGCCGTGGCGTTCTTCTCCCGGATCGGGTGCTGACGCTCGTCAGACCGGCTTGACGGGGATCGGGGCTAGCCTGGCGGCATGGCCCTCTCCAAGGAAGAACGCGAGCAATTTCTGGCCGAGCCGCACATTGGGGCGCTCTCGGTGAGCGCCGGCGACAAGCGCGGACCGCTCACCGTGCCGATCTGGTATCAGTACAGTCCCGGCGGTGAGCCGTGGGTGCACACGGGCGCCGGCTCGCGCAAGCATCGCCTGATCGAGTCGCAGGGAGAATTCACCCTGATGTCCCAGCGCCTCGAGCCGACGGTGCGCTACGTCGCGGTCGACGGGCCCGTCAGCCGCATCGAACCGGCCACCGACGAACAACTCGTCGAGATGGTCAAGCGCTACCTGCCGCCCGAGAAGGTCGACGGCTATCTCGAGTTCGCGCGGCGCGAGCACGGTGAGGGCGTGGTCATCTATATGAAGCCGCAGCATTGGCTGTCGGCCGACCTCGGATCGGTTTAGCGCGGCGGGTAAAGCGCGGCCACCGCGGGCAGGCTGACCTTCAGCGCGGGGTTGCGCGGGAGATCGTCGACGACGGTGAAGGCCACCGGCACGTTGTAGACCGGCAACTCCCTGCGGACGAGTTCGACGAGTTCGTCGTCGGATGGCGTCCGCGTTCCTGGTGTCAGCTCGATGGCCGCGAACGGCACCTCCCCGAGTCGGGTATCGGGCACGCCGACGACACAGGCGTCACGCACGGCGGGGTGTGAAATCAACACGCGCCGAACAGTTTCGGGCATGATCTTGAACCCGCCGCGGTTGATCGCGCCGTCGGCCCTACCATGCAGATAGACGAAGCCGTCGGCATCGACGGAGGCGATGTCCGTGGTACGTATCCAGTCGGGACTTATCGGCGCCACCTTCGCTTCGAGCAGACCCTGCTCGCCGGCGGCCAATTCCGTTCCGGTGTCAGCGTCTACGATGCGCACCTGGGTATCGGGCAGCGGCCTGCCGACACTGTGGCGTTTCGATTCGCCGAACTCCTCAATGACATCCGGCGTCCATGCGCATAGCGAGCCCGCGAACTCCGTTGCGCCATAGGCCAACCGGATCGGGACGCCGAAGTGCTTCTCGAATTCGTCGCGGGTCTCGGGGTCGAGCGGACCCGATGCGCTGATCAGGAATTCCAGCGATGCCAGATCCTCTTTGGCCACGCCGGCGTCGAGGAGCATACGGACGACTGCGGGTTGCACGCCGGAACGGGTGATGCCGTGCGCCTTGACCACACGCACGAACCCATCGACGGAGAATCGCTCGAGCATCACCATCCGCCTGGCGTTGTACACACCGGCAACCAGCTGGCAGACACCGATACCACCGAACTGCCAGTAGGCCAGTTCCGGCGGCGCGTCCGATGGCGCGGACTCCCCGCTGGTCACGCTGAACACCGTCCGCTCCAGCACCGGCGTCATGATCGCCTGACGCTTGGGTGGACCAGTCGTGCCGCTGGTCAAAATCTGCAGTGCCACACCGGGTTCGACTTCGGCGTGACTACGGGACTGATCGCGCCGCTCGAGCCCGTCGACCGGCACCACGGCCGGGTCGGTCAGCGAAATGGCCACGCCCGCGCAGCCGATCCGCCTGCACGCGGCAATGACTTCGTCCGTCCAGTCCTCGCGATCGGCCACGACCGCCGACAATTCCAGCTTCTCGAGGTCGCGGCCGATCGACTCGGGCGACTGGAAGGAGTAGATCATCGACACCGGACGGCCTGCGGCGAGGAAGCCGATGATCGCGGCGGCATGCTGCAGACGGTTGCGGACCACGAGGCCGACGGGCGCACCATCGGCGACTCCACCGCGGCGCAGCAGGTCGGCGATCGCAACACCGTACGCGGCGACCTCGTCGCCCGAATACCACCGACCGTCGAACTCGATGCACTGGCGGTCGCCGTAGCTCGCCAAACCTGCGGCGAACGATTCGGTGAAGCTCTCAGGCACCCCGTCAATCTAGCGAGTCATGCAAAAGGCCCCCGGGACGCCGTTGTCCCGGGGGCCTTTGCGCGCATGGTTAGAGCAGCGACTTCGGCGGGTTGAACCGGTCGCCGTACTTGGCGGCCAGTTCCTTGGCGCGGGCAACGAAGGCTTCCTTGCCGACACCGCCTGCCCCCTCGTAGCCGACAATGAACTGCGCCGACCCACCGGTGTACGGCGGGAACCCGATGCCCATGATCGAACCGATGTTGGCGTCCGCGGTCGACGTGAGCACGCCCTCGTCGAGACACTTCTGGGTCTCCAGCGCCTCGGCGAACAGCATGCGGTCGATCATGTCCTGGAACGGGATATCGGTACTGCCCGAGTTGAAGGTCTCGGTCAGCCCCGGCCACAGACCGGTGCGCTTACCGTCGGCGTACTCATAGAAGCCAGCACCTTTGAGCCGCGACGGCCGATCGAGTTCGATCATCTTCTCGACGACGGCCTCGGCCGGGTGCGGCGTGTAGGTGCCACCCTCGTCCTCGACACCCTTGCGGGAGGCGACGGCGATCTTGTGCATGAGCTCGAGGTTGAGCTCGTCGGACAGCTGCAGCGGCGGCGCGGGGTACCCGGCCTGGCTGCCTGCCTGCTCGATGCTGGCCGGCGCGACACCCTCGCCGAGCATGGCCAGCGCCTCGTTGACGAATGTGCCGATGACGCGGCTGGTGAAGAAGCCGCGGCTGTCGTTGACCACGATCGGCGTCTTGCCGATGGCCAGCGTGTAGTCGAACACGCGGGCCAGCGCCTCGTCAGAGGTCTTCTCGCCCTTGATGATCTCGACCAGCGGCATCTTGTCTACGGGTGAGAAGAAGTGGATGCCGATGAAGTCCTCCTGGCGCTTCACGCCGGTCGCCAGACCGGTGATCGGCAGCGTGGAGGTGTTCGAGCCGAGCAGCGCGTTCGGCTCGACGATGTCCTCGATCTCCTGAAAGACCTTGTGCTTCAGCTCGACCGACTCGAACACGGCCTCGATGACGAAGTCGACGCCCTTGAGGTCGGCGGCGTCGGCGGTCGGCGTGATGCGGGCCAGCAATGCGTCGGAGCGTTCCTGCGTGGTCTTGCCCCGCTCGAGCGCCTTGGCTTCCAGCTTCTCGGAGTAGCCCTTGCCCTTGTCGGCCGCTTCCTGCGAGACGTCCTTGAGGACGACGTCGAAACCGGCCTTGGCCGAGACGTAGGCGATGCCTGCGCCCATCATGCCCGCGCCGAGCACGCCGATCTTCTTGATCTCCTGCTTGGCGATGCCGTCGGGCCGCGAGCCGCCACCGTTGATGTGTTGCAGGTCAAGGAAGAACGCCTGGATCATGTTCTTGGCGGTCTGCCCGGTGACCAGCGACGTGAAGTAGCGGCTTTCGATACGGCTGGCCGTGTCGAAGTCCACCTGCGCGCCCTCGACGGCCGCATCCAGGATGGCGCGCGGTGCAGGCATCGGCGCACCCTTGAGCTGCTTGCGCAGCAGCGCCGGGAACGACGGGAGGATGCCCGCCAGGCCGGGGCTGCTCGGGGTGCCGCCGGGCATCTTGTAGCCCTTGGCATCCCACGGCTGGGTGTGTGCATCGGGGTTGGCCTTGATCCACGCCTTGGCGGCGGGCACCAACTCGTCAACGGTCGGCAGCACTTCGTTGACCAGACCGATGTCCTTCGCCTTGCCGGGCTTGAAGCGCGTGCCCTGGCTCAGCACCTCCATGAACGCCTGCTGGATACCGAACATCCGCACCGAGCGGGCGACACCGCCGCCGCCGGGCAGCAGGCCCAGCGTGACTTCGGGGAAGCCGACGACCGCGCCCGGAACGTCAGCGATGATCCGGTGGTGGCATGCGAGCGCGATCTCGAGGCCACCGCCGAGCGCAGCACCGTTGATGGCGGCCACGACGGGCTTGCCGAGCGTCTCGAGCTTGCGCAGGTCGGCCTTGACACCCTCGACGGTGCTGAAGGCCTCACCTGCGTTCTCCGGTCCAAGCTTGATCATGCCCTTGAGATCACCGCCCGCGAAGAAGGTCTTCTTCGCGCTGGCAATGACGACGCCGGTGATCGAATCCTTCTCCGCGACAAGCCGTTCCACGGCGTTGTGCATGGACTCCTGGTAGTGCTCGTTCATCACGTTGGCCGAACCCGTCGGGTCGTCCAGCGTCAGGGTGACGATGCCGTCGGCATCCTTGTCCCACTTGATCGTGTTCTCAGTGCTCATTTTAAGTGGCCTTAAACCCTCTCGATGATTGTCGCGACACCCATGCCGCCGCCGATGCACAGCGTGACGAGAGCGCGGCGCGCGTTGCGGCGCTCGAGCTCGTCGACCATGGTTCCGGTGATCATGGCGCCGGTGGCGCCCAGCGGGTGGCCCATCGCGATGGCGCCACCGTTGACGTTGAGCTTCTCGTCGGGGATGTTCAGGTCCTTCTGGAACTTCAACACCACCGAGGCGAACGCCTCATTCAGCTCGAACAGGTCGATGTCGTCGACCGTCAGCCCGGCGCGGTCCAGCACCTTCTTGGTGGCCGGCGTCGGACCGGTCAGCATGATGACGGGATCTGCACCACTGGTGGCGGTGGCCACGATGCGCGCCCTCGGAGTCAGACCCTGCGACTTACCGGCACTCTCACTACCGACGAGCACCAGCGCGGCGCCGTCGACGATGCCGGAGCTGTTGCCGCCGGTGTGGACGTGGTTGATCCGCTCGACGTTGTGGTACTTCTGCAGTGCCACGTCGTCGAAGCCGCCCATCGCGCCGACACCATCGAACGCGGTCTTCAGCTTGCCCAGACCCTCGAGCGTGGTGTCGGCCCGCATGTGCTCGTCGTGGTCGAGGATGACCAGACCGTTCTGATCCCTGACCGGGACGACGGACTTGGCGAAGTAACCGCCGGACCATGCTGCTGCCGCCTTCTCCTGGCTGCGCAGTGCGTATCGGTCGACGTCCTCGCGGGAGAAGCCCTCGATGGTCGCGATCAGGTCGGCGCCGATGCCCTGCGGGACGAAGCCGATGCGGTAGTTGGTCTCGGGGTCGGTGGCCCAGGCACCGCCGTCGGAGCCCATCGGAACGCGGCTCATCGATTCGACGCCGCCGGCGAGCACCAGGTCGTCCCAGCCGGAGCGCACTTTCTGCGCTGCGGTGTTCACGGCCTCCAGCCCCGACGCGCAGAAGCGGTTGAGCTGGAATCCGCCGGTGGTCTCGGGCAGCTTGGCCACCAGCGCCGCCGTGCGGGCGATATCGCCGCCCTGGTCGCCGACGGGCGACACGACGCCGAGGATGACGTCGCTGATCAGGTTCTCGTCCAGGTCGGGAAAGCGGGTGCGCAGCTCGTCGATGAGGCCGACGACCAGGTTGACGGGCTTGACCTCGTTGAGGGCGCCGTTCTTGTTCTTGCCGCGAGGCGTGCGAATGGCCTCGTAGATGAAGGCTTCTTCAGACATGAAGATATTTCCTGTTCAGATGGGTTTTGTTGGGAGCCGGCCCACATGGGCGGTAGTCCTCTACTCGCAGCCTAACAGCCTCGGCCAACCTGTTGGTTGGTCGGTCTAAGTAGCGCCGCGAGCGGCCACTCGTCGCACGCAACCCGCGAAATTCCGTCGGACGACTAGCCACTGAGCGCGCCCGATAAGCTCGACCCCGTGACAGTCCGCCGTCTGCAGCCCTATGCGGTCACGATCTTCGCCGAGATGTCGGCACTGGCCGCGCGCATCGGCGCCGTCAACCTCGGCCAGGGCTTCCCCGACGAGGACGGTCCACCCTCGATGCTCAAGATCGCCGAGAACGCGATCGCAGAGGGCGTCAACCAGTACCCACCGGGGCTGGGCATCGCGCCGCTGCGCGAGGCGATCGCCGCGCAGCGCAAGCGGAACTTCGGCACCGAGTACGACCCCGCCACCGAGGTGCTGGTGACCGTCGGGGCCACCGAAGCCATCGCCGCCGCGGTCATGGGTCTCGTGGAACCCGGCTCGGAGGTGTTGTTGATCGAGCCGTTCTACGACTCGTACTCCCCCGTGCTCGCGATGGCAGGTTGCGAGCGGCGGGCGGTGCCGATGATTCAGGACGGCCGCGGCTTCGCAATCGACGTCGACGGTCTGCGGCGCGCGGTGACGCCGAAGACCAAGGCGCTGATCGTCAACTCGCCGCACAATCCGACGGGCATGGTCGCCTCGGATGCCGAGCTACGGGCGCTGGCACGCCTCGCTGTCGACAAGGACCTTCTGGTCATCACCGACGAGGTCTACGAGCACCTGGTGTACTCCGATTTTCCTGGCCACCAGCATCTTCCACTGGCCAACTACCCCGGCATGGCCGAGCGCACGATCACCATTTCGAGCGCGGCCAAGATGTTCAACGTCACCGGCTGGAAGATCGGATGGGCATGCGGCCCAGCCGAACTCATCGCGGGTGTCCGCGCCGCCAAGCAGTACCTGACGTACGTCGGCGGTGCACCGTTTCAGCCCGCGGTGGCCCACGCACTCAACACCGAAGATGCGTGGGTGGCCGCGCTGCGAGACTCGTTGCAGGCCAAGCGCGACAAACTGGGTTCTGCACTGGCCGAGTTGGGCTTCGAGGTACACGACAGTTTCGGCACCTACTTCCTGTGCGCCGACCCTCGTCCACTGGGGTTCGACGACAGCACGGCGTTCTGCGCGCAGCTTCCCGAGAAGGCGGGGGTGGCGGCGATCCCGATGTCAGCGTTCTGCGACCCCGGTGCCGCACATGCCGACGCGTGGAACCACTTGGTGCGCTTCGCGTTCTGCAAGCGTGACGACACTCTCGATGAGGCGATCCGCCGTCTCGGTGTGCTGCGGCAGCGCTAGGCCGCGCCGCCTGCCATCACACGCTTGCGCAGACATTCGGTCGCGACGTCGAGCACCATCTTCTTCGCCCGACGGATGAGGAAAGCGGGAACCGGCGCCGCAAGATCGAGGATGATGTCGAACCGCACCCGCGTCCTGTCCTCGCCCACCGGAGTGAGGTTGTACTCGACGTGCTGGCCCCGCTGCTGCACGGTTTCGGACGCGTCCCAGACCATCCAGTCGTCACCCCAGTGGTACTCGAGGAGTTCCTTCTCGGTGATGCCCATGATCCGAAACGTCGCCTTGACGTGGTGAGGTCTGCCGTCCGGGTAGCGGTCCAGGACTTCGGTGTGTTTGTGCACCGGCGACCACGACGGCACGTCTTCGACGTCGGCCAGCGCCTCCATGATCGCGTCGCGCGGGGCCTCGAATACCACCTCTCTGGACGCGCGAACAGCCATAGTGGCAAATAATACCTACCTTGTGTGCCTCATGTAATAGATTTCGCAGCAAATTTGCCTACCAGCCGATCTCATCGAGGGGCGTGGCGGCCTGCGGCGGCATTCCGACGGGGTCTGCCGGGGTGCGGGAAAATCGCGGTGCCGGAGCCGCCTGCTCGACACCGTGGGCCGTCATCACCGTCGAGCGCGCCAGCAGATGCTCGTTCTGGGCGGCTTCTGTCCAGGTGAGCACGGGTGTGACGCATGCGTCGGTGCCCGCGAAGACGGCGGTCCACTCGTCGCGGTTCTTGCTCGCGAACCGGTCGGTGAAGATCCTGCGCATCTCGGGGTAGGCCGCCGTATCGAACTGGTTCGGCACCTCCTCGGGCGACAACCCGAGGCCTTCGAGCAGTTGCGCGAAGAACTGCGGCTCGATCGAGCCGACGGCCATGTAGCCGCCGTCGGCGGTTTCGTAGGTTCGGTAAAACGGTGCGCCGCCGTCGAGCATGAACGATTCGCGCTCGTCTTTCAGTGTGCCCCCGGCCTTTATCGTCCACATCATCTGCGCGAGGATGCTGACGCCGTCGACCATCGCGGCATCGATGACCTGGCCCTTGCCTGATCGCTCGCGCTCGTAGAGTGCGGTCACGATGCCCAGCAGGACGAGCATCGACCCACCCCCGAAGTCGGCCACCAGATTCAAGGGTGCGACCGGCGGCCGGTCACGGAACCCGATGGCGCTAAGCGCTCCGGTTTGCGACAGGTAGTTGATGTCGTGGCCCGCCGTCATCGCCAATGGGCCGTCCTGTCCCCAGCCGGTGATCCGCGCGAAGATCAGTCGCGGATTGACCGCAGCACAGTCCTCCGGCCCGATGCCGAGGCGCTCACAGGTGCCGGGGCGGAAGCAGTCGAGCAGCACGTCGGCCTTGGCAGCGAGATCGAGCAGCGCCTGTGGATCTTTCTTGACGTCGAGGTCTACCGTTCGCTTTCCGCGGTGCATCAGGTCCCGGTTCTCGGGAGGCATCTGCAGCCCGCCGGGCCGGCGCACCCGAACGACGTCGGCGCCCAGATCGGCGAGCACCATCCCGGCGTGCGGTCCCGGCCCGATGCCGCCGAGTTCGATGACCTTCACCCCGGCCAGGGGCCCCGTGTTCGTCACCCCGAGAACGTAACTCAGCGGCCCTTCTTCACCTTGAGCACCTGCTTGCGTAGTCCGTCGGTTGCGGTTTCCATCGCGCCTTTGATCGCGCGCTTGAGCATGAATCCGGGCAGCGGCACCGAGCAGGTCGATGGTCATGCTCGAACTTGACCTTCGTCTTGTCGCCGTCAGGTGTCAGCGTGTATTTGGCGTCCTGGAGCCTTCAATTGACCCGCACTGACCAAGGTCCAGCTGACGCCGTCGCCGGTCCAGGTGTATTCGACGACCTGCTCGTCGGAGATGCCCGCCGACTTCACCTTCATCTTGACCCGCCGCGGCCTGCCGTCGTCGCCGCCCTCCAGGATCTCGACGCTCTGTTACTGCGACGACCACTCGGGCGTCGACTCGACGTCGGCGATGACGTCGAGGATCTCCTCGGGACTTGCCTCGATCACGACTTCGCGGGAATCGCTGGTAGCCATGGCGTGACCCTAGCCCGATACGGTTGACCACATGGAACTTTGGGAGCTTTCGGCGCGCGAGCGCATCCGCGACAGCATGGCTCGTTACAACTGGTCCGGCGACGCGATGCGACTGACCGAGCTCGCCGAATCCTTCTGCGAAGACGGCGAGCTCGAGCTTCGCGGCGGCGTGCCGGTTCGGGGCCGCGAGGCCATCGTCGAGTTCCTCGGCGGCGCAGTCGCATCACCGAATGCGGCGGCCCAGGAATCGGGCGTGCGGCGCATCGTTCGCCACAACGTGACGAACATCCGGTTCACCGAGATGACGCCGCACCAGGCGCGGGTCTCCTGCTACTTCACCGTGTTCACCGAGATCGGACTCGACCACTACGGCCGCTACCGCGACCTCTTCGTGCCGGTCGGCGACCAGTGGCTGATCCGTCATCGCTTCGTCTCGACCGACTGGCACGCACACGAATTCGACCATGGCCGGTTGAGCC